>CAVTUM010000015.1:0-143984 GCA_963737875.1 uncultured Alphaproteobacteria bacterium
CCCTGCAATTCGCACCGGATGGTTTGGCGATTGGTTGTCCGAACCGGGTGTCTTGACGCGAGCGACACAGCTTCAAGCGGGGGCGACCGCATGGATCCAGGCCAAGCGGCCAAAGGCATATCAGTCAGCGAGAATAGCTTACGCGAACGCGAGCGGCCTGAGTATGTGATGGCGCACAGCCTCGCGCACGCCCTGATGAGCGAGGTCGCCATCGATTGCGGATACCCGGCCAGCGCATTGAAGGAGCGCATCTACATGCTCCCGCCTATTTCGGACAGCCGATCCAGTGCGGGATCCTGATCTACACTGCCACAGCAGGCAATCAGGGCACGCTGGGCGGTCTCGTCGAGGTCACACGGCGGTTTGTCCAAATTCTCAAGTCCGCTCTGGAACGGGAGCGCCTTTGTTCCGGAGATCCCGTATGCGCTGACCACGACCCGGCCACTGCCGATGATGACCGAACGCTACACGGCGCAGCGTGCCACGGCTGTCTCTTGGTTGCGGAGACCAGCTGTGAAGCAAGGAATCTCTTTCTGGATCGCGCGCTGATCGTAGACACGGTGGGCCAGACAGGAGCCGGCTTCTTCTAACGGCGCCGGACGAGCAACTCGCCGAGGGCTCCGCTGGAACATTGTCGGAACCCGTGTTGCACAGGTGTTGCACGGAATTTTAGGGATGCGCTTGCCAGGCAAGGAAATCCGCGGATTTGCGTCGTAACAGAATGCAACCCTCGTGAGCACGTCTCCGAAAGCCGTTCACGCCGCAAACCGTTGTTTTACAGGTAGAAAGTTTGGCTGGGGGACTAGGATTCGAACCTAGACTGGCGGAGTCAGAGTCCGCTGTCCTACCGTTAGACGATCCCCCAGCAGGGTTGGGCGCGCGGGCGGCGCCGCGGGACGGGTGTCTACTAGCACACCGGGATGGGCTTGGGTAGGCGGCTGCGCAGGTCCGGGCGGCGAGCCGGATGTCGCGGTTATTTGGCGGGGTCGGGTTCGTCGGTATCGCGGTATATCTGGAGGCGGGTCACGCGCAGGCCGGGAACGCCGTGCCGGTCGATCGCGCGCTGCCAGGCGAGGAACTCCTCGGTCGACAGATTATAGCGCCGGCAGGCGTCCTGCAGCGAGATGAGGCCGCTACGCACCGCCTGGACGACAACCGCCTTGCGGCGCACCACCCAGCGCTTGGTGTCGGGGGACGGCAGTTCGGGCAGCGAACCGGCAATGTCGGGATCGGCGTTGGTCCGGGCATCGGCGAGTGGCATATGCGTTATTTTCGTGTTTGTCAGTGATAATGCAGAACCCTAGGGGAAACTACTTAACGAGCGCTTAAATACATCAGTCGCTTTGCACAGTGTTTATCGTTAACAATTTATTACTGCCAATGAAACCTCGCTCTGATCTTTCGCAACGATCGGCCGCCGCGGCTCCCAGCACCGATCGGTCGTCTACAACGGCTGGGCATAGGCGGCGGGCCAACCGACCCTCCCACCCGGAGGATGCCGTCATTGCCCAAAACGCATGCGGAATCAACATTGTGAAATGCCGATCTGACGGTTGAAATGGGACGACCCGATTCATATACTCCGCCGCCGTCGTAAAGCGGGTTTGGGGAGAGTGATGCGTCCGGTATTGCCGCCCGATTATCGTCCAACCGACGACGAAGAGTTCATGAACCCGTCCCAGGTCGAGTATTTCCGGCAAAAGTTGCTGCGCTGGCGTGCCGAACTGCTCGCCAATTCAACCGGCACCTTGCGACACCTCAAGGAGGAAAGCCTCCTGAAGCCCGATCTGACCGACCGCGCTTCGCTGGAAACCGAGCGTGCCATCGAACTGCGCACGCGCGACCGCGAACGCAAGCTGATCTCGAAAATCGATGGCGCGCTGGCGCGGATCGACACCGGCACCTACGGCTATTGTGAGGAGACCGACCAGCCGATCGGCATCCGGCGACTCGAGGCGCGGCCGATCGCCACGCTGTCGATCGAGGCGCAGGAGCGCCACGAGCGCATGGAGCGCGCCTACCGCGACGAATAAAACGCCGGGCGGCGACGGCTGCCCGGTTAACGGCCGTACGCGGCGGCAAGAACGCCTGCAGCCGGCAGCGCCTGCTGTGTTGACGGGTCAGCCATGCTATTGATCGCGAGCGTCAACCACCCGGGGCAGCAAGGCATGGTGGCCGATACCGAGAGCGCCCGCCGCTGGGCGCGTTGGGTGGCCGACCGCCGGCAGCCGGGCTGGCCGGGCTGCTTGGGCAACGCGGTCCTGGTCTTGCGTCGGCCGCGGTCGGGGCTGGCATCCTCTACCTTGCCGAAATCATCTCCGCGGACGAATATTGCGGCGGCAATCAGGGTCGTTGCGGTCGCCGCGGTCACCGGCGTCGCCGCCGGCGCCGGGCGCTGGATGCATGCGGCGCTGGCCGGGCGGGTCGACATGCTTGAGCCAGGCGCTCGACGCCTCGCCCGACGCACAGCTGATCCTCGGCCCCGACGGCCGTGATCGCCTATGCCAACAGCGCCTTTCGCGACCTGTTTCCGCAATCGGACGAGACGCGCCGCTGCCGCGGATCGCGGCAGCGCTCGCCGGCACCGGACGTCAGCCGACGATTTCGAGCGGCTGCGCAGCGGGCGGCGGCAGGGGCGCGCGCGATCGCGGCGCTTGCCGTTGCGCTGATCCGCGCGGCGGCGTCGCCGGCTGGTTCAACATCGCGGTCAACCCGATCGCCGGGCGCCCCGGCTACAGCTTCTGGCACATCCAGGACATCACCGCGCGCCACGAGATGGAGGCGGTGATCCGCGACGAGCGCAACAAGCTCGTCGAATTCCTCGATGACGCGCCGATCGGCTTTTATTCGGTGGACGGCGCCGGCCGGTTTCTGTTCGTCAACCAGACCTTGGCCCGGTGGCTTGGCGGCACCGCCGCCGAGATCGTCGGCAGCGACGGCGCGGCTGCACGATTTCCTCGCCGTCCCCGCCGGTCGACGGCGCAGCGCCGTGGGATCCGTTTGGCGGCCGGGGCGACAATGCCCGGGCCGAGGGCGGCCAGCGCGGCGAGGTGGTGCTGCGCGCCGCGACGGGCGCATCGTGCATGCCTGGATCGGCCAGAGCATCGGTCGGCGACGGCGCCGATCTGCGCACCCGCTCGGTGGTGCGCGACCTGACACCGGAGCGCGAATGGGAAACCGCGCTGCGGCTGTCGCGCGAGCGCTTCCAGCGGTTTTTCGCCAACGCCCCGGTCGGCATCGCGCTGATCGACCGGTTCGGCCGGCTGGAAGAAGCCAACCGCGCGCTCGGCGAATTGTTCGGCACGCCGCCGCAGGATTTGATCGGCGAGCCGCTGATCGGCTTTGTCGATCGACGAGGATCGCCGCGAGGTCGCGGTCAAGCTGGCCGCGGCGGCCGAGCGGCCGGGCAATCCGCGGCCTGTCGAGGTGCGCCTCAAAGGTGCGCGCGACCGCACGCTGCGTCGTGTTCATGAGCCGGCTCGACGGCGGCGAAGGCAGCGACGGTACGCGGCTTGATGCTGCATTTCATCGACGTGACCGAGCAGAAGAACCTCGAAGTGCAGTTCGCGCAGTCGCAGAAGATGCAGGCGGTCGGCCAGCTGGCCGGCGGCGTCGCGCACGATTTCAACAATCTGCTGACCGCGATGATCGGGTTTTGCGACCTGCTGCTGATGCGCTTCCGGCCGGGCGACCCGTCCTTTGCCGACATCATGCAGATCAAGCAGAACGCCAACCGCGCCGCCAACCTGGTGCGCCAGCTGCTGGCGTTCTCGCGGCAGCAGACGTTGCAGCCGCGCATCATCGACATCACCGACGTGCTGGTCGAGCTGTCGCACCTGCTGCGCCGGCTGATCGGCGAGAACATCGAGCTGAAGGTGGTACACGGCCGCGATCTCGGCCTCGCCAAGGTCGATCAGGGCCAGCTCGAGCAGGTCATCATCAATCTCGCGGTCAATGCCCGCGATGCGATGCCGAGCGGCGGCACGCTGACGATCCGCACCGCCAACGTCAGCCAGTCCGGCGCCGATCCGGCACGGCCACGAAACCATGCCGGCCGGCAACTACATGCTGATCGAGGTCGCCGATACCGGTATCGGCATCCCCAAGGAGAATTTGGCGCGGATCTTCGAGCCGTTCTTCTCGACCAAGGAAATCGGCTCCGGCACCGGGCTTGGCCTGTCGACGGTGTACGGCATCGTCAAGCAGACCGGCGGGTTCATTTTCGTCGACAGCGCGACCGGGCGCGGCGCGGTGTTCCAGATCTATCTGCCGCGCCACCAGCCGGCAGAAGGCGCGCTCGCACCGCAGCAGCGAGGCCGGGCGACGCGCAATCGGCCTCGCGACCTGACCGGCATCGGCACGATCATGCTGGTCGAGGATGAAGACCCGGTGCGGATTTTCGGTGCCCGGGCCCTGCGCAACAAGGGCTACACGGTGCTCGAGGCGAAGAGCGGCGAAGAGGCGCTCGGACATGATCCGCGGCGCCGATGGCAGGATCGACCTGCTGATCACCGATGTCGTGATGCCGCGCATGGACGGCCCGACCCTGGTCCGCCAGGTCCGCGAGATCCACCCGGAGATGAAAATCATCTTCATCTCCGGCTATACCGAGGATTCATTCCGCCAGCGGCTCGACAACGACAGCGAAATCCACTTCCTGCCCAAGCCGTTCAGCCTGAAACAGCTCGCCGCGAAGGTAAAAGAGGTCATCAGCGGCGGTGCCGACTGATCTGTGCGCGGTTCGTCCGTAGCCGGGTTTGGCCCACTATTGTCCGGTCAAGCCTTCGTAGGATGGGCTGAGCGCAGCGAAGCCCATCGCTTTCCCCGGGATCGGCAGGATGATGGGCTTCGCTGCGCTCAGCCCATCCTACGGCACTTCCGTCATGGCAGAGCCTGACCACTGGCTTGGCCCGGCCACGAACGAATGAGAAGAGGGCGGGAGGGCTGCGGGACAGCCGGCCTGCCCGCGTCTCAGCTCAGCGCCTCTACGTCTTCGACGCTCAGCCCGCCGGGGACGATCGTGATCGGGATGCGCAGGCGGGCCGCGGGTTTGCCGGTCAGATAGGAAATCAGCGGCCCCGGTCCCTCCTGGCCGGTGCCGGCGGCGAGCACCAGAATCGAGATCGACGGTTCCTCGTTGATCAGCGACAGCAATTCGTCGCGCGGCCGTCCCTCGCGGATATAGACCATCGGCATCGAGCCGGCGAGCGGCGCGATCTCGTCGCACAAGCGGTGCAGCAGTTCCTCGGCGGCCTCGCGGCGCTCGGCCCGCGGCCAGCTCCTCGATCGCGCGGAAATGCTGCATCTCGATCGGTTCGATGACATACAGCATCGCCAGCCGGCCGCCGGTATGAGCGGCGCGGCGGGCGGCGTAATGGACCGAGATCAGGTGCTCCGGGGTCTCGTCGACGACGACGAGAAACACCCGCGTGGGCGCGCTCTCCGACATTGGGGCAGAACCTCGCTGCCGATCAGACGCCGCGGAATGGCAGGCTCGCCAGCCATCCTGCCACCACCGCGGTCAGCACCGCAATCGCCCCGTATGCAGCCGCCTCGCGGTTGGCAAAATCGGACACCGCAGCATCGATGCCCACCTTGGACACGACGAGCGGGGTCGTCTGGCCGCCGACCACGTCGCGGTCGCGCACCAGAAAGATTTCGACGAGATAGGTGCCGGTCGGCACATTGGCCGGAAAGGTCAGCGTGCGCACGGAACAGCCGCTCGCCGAGAAAGCTGATCTTGCCGATGCCGGTGCTGAACAGGCCGGCACGCTGCTGCGGTCTCGATCAGCGCGTCGGCGAAAATGCTTGCTGCGCGCCGGCGAGGGGGCCTGCCGGGCATCGAACTTCAGATTGCCGGGGCCAATGCTTGTAGAGCGCGGCGATGTTCGGCGGCACGATCTCGTCGAGCGGCCGGCTCGCCGCGATGGCGTAAAAGCTCGGGACGTTGCCAAACGTCACCGACTTCGGCATTGACCCAGATGCCGGCGAGCCTTGCCTCTTGCGCCACACCGTCATCTCGCGTTCGGGGCCGCGCACCACCGCGACGATATCGCCGGGCCCGTCGGTCGCGCCGAACAGCACGACGGAGGCGCCGGTAAACCCGCTGCTGATCGCGATGAGGTGGCTGCTCAGATCGGCAACGACTTCGTCGCCGCGCGCCGCTCGCGGAAGCAATACCAGCAACGCCAGCAACGCCAATAGCAGCCCGGGCCAGAGCGGCCGGCGGCGATCGAAAGCGCGCGTCATCCGATGTCCGGGGCGATCGCGAACAGGTTATCGGGTCGGACCGTCAGGTCGAACGCGAGCTTCGCCGCCACCGCCAGCACCATGGCCGCGAGCAGAAAGCGCAACTGCTCGCCGCGCAGCTTTGTCCCGAAGCGGGTGCCGATCTGCGCCCCGAGCACGCCGCCGACCAGCAGCAGCAGCGCCAGCACCGCATCGACCGTGCGGTTGGTGTAGGCCTGCAGAAAGGTGACGTTGGCCGCAACAAAGATGATCTGCAGCAGCGAGGTCCCGGGCACCACCGAGGTCGGCATGCCCGAGCATGTAGATCATCGCCGGCACCAGCAGAAACCCGCCGCCGATCCCGAGGATGGCGCTCAGCACGCCAACCGCGAAACCGAGCGCCGATCGGCAACAGCGCGCTGATATAGAGCTTTGAGCGGCGAAAGCGGGTCTTCAGCGGCAGGCCGTGCAGCCAGTTGTGCTGGTGCAGTTTGCGGCGGATGCCGGTCGGGTGCCGCTGTCGCGCACCAGGCCTGCACGCTCTCGACCAGCATCAGCGAGCCGAGCGATCCCAGCAGCACGACATAGCACAGCGAAATCGTCAGCTCGACCTGGCCCAGCCGCTTCAGCAAGGTGAACAGCCACACCCCGAGGACCGACCCGGCGAGACCGCCGACCAGGAGGATCATGCCCATCTTGAAATCGACATTGCCGCGCCGCCAATGCGCCATCACCCCCGACAACGAGGCGCCGATCAACTGATTGGCCGACGAAGCCACCGACACCGCCGGTGGCACGCCAATCAGGATCAACATCGGCGTCAGCAGAAACCCGCCGCCGACCCCGAACACCCCCGACAGAAACCCGATACCCGCGCCAAGCCCAAGGAGGACGAACACATCGACCGACACCTCGGCAATCGGCAGGTAAATGTCCATGTTCGAAGATGCCGGCCCTGCGAATCAACTGCGCCGCCGCTCCGCAAAATGCGACGGCGTTTTCGCAACCTTAACCCCCCAGGCGCAAGCGGGGAAGCCGCCAGCCCGAGTTTTTTGCTGCGCCGCAGCGAAACCGGTGCGGCGTCTTCAATCAGGGGTGCAGCAGGCCGGTGATGTCCTTGACCTCCTGCAACACCGGCCCGGCGATGGCGGCGGCGCGTTCGGCGCCGTGGCGCAGCACCGTGTCGATATGGCCGGGATCGGCCATCAGCCGGCGCATCTCGCCGCCGATCCTGCCGAGCACCTCGACCGACACTTCGGAGAGGGCTTCCTTGAAGGTCGAGAAATTCTGCCCGGCGAACTGTCCGAGCGCCGCCTCGCGCGACACGCCGGTCAGCGCCGCATAGATGCCGACGAGGTTGTCGGCCTCCGGCCGCGCCTCGAGCGCGGCGATCGTCGCCGGGCAACGGCTCCGGGTCGGTCTTGGCCCGGCGGATTTTCAGCGCGATCGCCTCCGCGTCATCGGTCATGTTGATGCGCGAATATTCCGACGTATCGGATTTCGACATCTTTTTGGTGCCGTCGCGCAGGCTCATCACCCGCGTCGCTTCGCCGAATATCTGCGGCTCGGGCAGCGGAAAGAACTCGCGCTCGTAGCGCCGGTTGAAGGCGCCGGCGATGTCGCGCGCCAGTTCCAGATGCTGCTTCTGATCCTCGCCGACCGGCACATGCGTCGCCTTGTAGAGCAGGATGTCGGCCGCCATCAGCACCGGGTAGGCATAGAGGCCGAGCCCGGCGAGGTCGCGCTGCTTGCCGGCCTTTTCCTTGAACTGGGTCATCCGGTTGAGCCAGCCGAGCGGCGTCATGCAGCCGAGCAGCCAGCCGAGTTCGGCATGACCGCTGACCATGCTCTGGTTGAAGATGATGCAATGCCCCGTGTCGATGCCGGCGGCGATATAGGCGGCGGTAACCTCGCGGGTCGAATGGCGCAATTCGAGCGGGTCCTGCGGCATCGTCAGCGCATGCAGATCGACGATGCAGAAGATGCATTCGTAATCGTGCTGCAACGCCACCCAGTTGCGGATCGCCCCGAGATAATTGCCGAGATGCAGGTTGCCGGTCGGCTGAATGCCGGAAAAAATTCGGTTCATAGGGCCTCTGGGAATTTTATTGTCGGCTGTTTGCGCCGCCACCAGCTTGCGGTCAAGCCGGTTGCCGGCGCAGCTGGCCGCGCAGTTTGCGCCAGTCGGTGACGCCAAACGCCAGCGCCAGACCGGCGAACGACAGGAGACCGGCCGCGATCATCGCGGCCAGGGCGGCCAGCCGGAGCATGGCGGAACCGCTCATCGCCGGAGCGAGCACCAGCCGCAGCGCCACGAGGATCAGCGACATGCCGATGGTCGCCGCCGCGATGCGCGGGATGGTGCTGCGGGCGCGCTGGTCGAGCCGGAAATGGCCGTGCCTTGCCAGCAGGATCAACAATGCCAGAGCCTGCATCCAGCCTGAAACCGACAGCGCAATCGCGACCCCGACATGCGCCAGAAACTGCATCAGGACAACGGTCAGCCCGAGGTTCAGCAGCATCGCCGCGACCGCGATGCGGACCGGCGTCCTGGTGTTGCGGTGCGCGTAGAAACCCGGCGCCAACACCTTTGACAGCACAAAGGCCGGCAAGCCGGTGGCGTAGGCGGCCAGCGCCGCGGCGGTCGCGGCGGTTTCGGTCGGGCCGAACGCGCCGCGCTCGAACAGCACCGCGAGGATCGGCTGGGCCAGCACGACGAGCGCCGCCGCCGCCGGCAGCGTCAGCAAGAGCGCCAGTTCGACGCCGCGGTTTTGCGTCGCCGCCGCGCCTTCGGTATCGCCGAGCCGCACCTGGCGCGACAGAGGCGGCAGGATCGCGGTGCTGACCGCGATGCCGACCACCCCGAGCGGCAGCTGGTTCAGCCGGTCGGCATAATAGAGATACGACACCGACCCGCCCGGCAACAGCGAGGCCAGCGCGGTCGAAATCAGCAGGTTGATCTGCGTCACCCCGGCGCCGAACACGCCCGGCCCCATGATCTTCAGCGTTTCGCGCACCCGCAGGGTCAGGCGCGGCAGCCGCAGCCGCAGCCCGACTCCGGCCCGGATGCACGACGCCATCAGCCAGCAGAATTGCGCGACCCCGGCGGCCGACAAGGCCCAGGCCAGAACCTGGCCCTCGCCCCGGCCGAACCATGCCATCGACAGCAATCCCGCGATCAGAAACAGGTTCAGCAGGATCGGTGTCGCGGCCGGCGCGGCAAACCGGTCGACCGTGTTGAGCAGGCCGCCTTGCAACGCGGTCAGCGAAATGAACAGCAGGTAGGGAAAGGTGATGCGCGCCATCGTCACGACAAGCTCGAACTTGGCCGGGTCGGCGCCAAACCCCGGCGCGACGACCGACATCACCATCGGCATGAAGATTTCGCCGAGCAGCACAAACACCAGCAGCGCCGCGAACAGCACCGCAAACGCCTCTTCGGCAAAGTCCCGCACCGCCGGCTTGCCGCCCTCCGCCAGCGCCCCTGAGGCGAGCGGCACAAACGCGGCGCTGAACGCACCCTCGGCAAACAGGCTGCGGAACAGATTGGGCAGGCGCTGCGCGACAAAGAACGCATCAGCGACCGGCCCGGCGCCGAGGATCGCCGCGGTCAGGATATCGCGGACAAAGCCGAGCAGCCGGCTCACCAGCGTATAGGAGCCGACCGTCGCGACCGAACGAAGCAATGCCATGGCGCCGCTTGGTGTAGAGCAAAAACCGCGGCCGACGGAAACGGCGGCGGCGCAGTGATCGGGCTGCGCCGGTGCTTGTGTTTTACGCAGGGACGCCGCCGGTAACGCTGCTGTCGCGAGAGCAGCCCTGGGAGGTCGGGATGGCGGAGCCGCGGATCGGGGTTATCGGGTGCGCCGGGCGGATGGGCCGGATGCTGATCGCCGATATCGTCGCGGCCGGCGGGTGCGGGCTGGCGGGCGGCACGGTGAGGCCGGGCAGCGCCGCGCTGGGCCAGGATCTGGGGGAACTGGCGGGGATCGGCCGAATCGGCGTGGCGGCGGGCGACGACCCGGAGCAGGTGTTGCGCGACAGCGATGTGACGATCGAGTTCACCGCGCCGGCGCGACCGCCGAGCACGCCGCGCTGGCGGCACAGCTCGGCAAGCCGATGGTGATCGGCACCACCGCCTTGCAGCCCGCCGAGGAGGCCGCGGTGCGCGAGGCGGCCAGGCGGGTGCCGATCGTCTGGGCGGCCAATACCAGCCTCGGCATCAACCTGCTGCTCGGCCTCGTCGAGCAGGTGGCCGCGCGGCTCGGGCCCGACTGGGATATCGAGATCGTCGAGATGCACCACCGCGCCAAGGTCGATGCGCCATCGGGCACCGCGCTGGCGCTCGGCCGCGCCGCGGCGGCGGCGCGCGGCGTCGTCGCTCGACGAGGTCGCGCAGCGCGGCCGCGACGGCATCACCGGGCCGCGCCAAGCCGGCGCGATCGGGTTCGCCGCGCTGCGCGGCGGCGACGCGGTCGGCGACCACCATGTGATGTTCGCCGGCATCGGCGAGCGGCTCGAGCTGACCCACCGCGCGACCAACCGCGGCATCTATTCGAAGGGCGCGGTGCGCGCCGCGCTGTGGCTGATCGGGCAGAAGCCCGGGCTGTACGGCATGAAGGAAGTGCTCGGCCTGTAACAGGAAGCGCCCGCGAGGTGTTCGCGGGCGCGACCGGTTGGCGGCGCGCCGCGTTATTGCAGCGCGGTGATGCCCATCGCCTTGCCGAACAGGCGGGCGCAATCGAGCGGGTTGCCGTATTTGCGCATCGTCGCGGTGTGATGCGCCTGGGCCAGCAGGAAGCGCTCGCGGTCCCACGACCGGTTGTTCTGGTAGTCCTCAAGCAGGGTGTGCCCGATTTCCTGGTTGTGCGGGTCGTTGCCCATCAGGCAGGCGACCAGCGCGAGCTTCTGCACCAGCGCATCGCGGTCGCCGCCTTTGTCGAGATAGGCACGGGTCCACGCCACCGCCTCCGGTCCTTTGAGTTCGAGGATCGCGGCTTCGACCTGCTTCAGCACCTGCGCCTCCGACATGGTCGCGGCAGCGGCCGGCGCCGCCAAATCCGACGCCTCGCAATCGCCGAGATGACGCTGATGCCAGGCCGCCCGGTTCAGATAGGACGCCGCGGTGAACAGCAGCTTGATCCGCTGAGGATGGTCGAAATTGTCCCAGAACCAGGCGAAGGTGTTGAGGTAGTCGGAGCAATGCTGCGGCAACGGGAAATTGGTCGAGACCGCGGTTTCGAGGATCAGCTGAGCGGCGCCGAGCTGAATGATGTCGAGACAGTTGCGCGCACTCTTCCCGGCCAGCAGCAGGTCGCTGAGGATCGGGATGTAATTGGGCTCCGGCTGGTGGATCAGCGCGTCGAGCAGGGTTTCGCTTTCCTCCTTTGTCAGCATCCCGGTGTTCAGTAGAAGGGCGCGTTCCTTTTCCGTGGTGCCCTCATAAGGCATCGCGTGGATCGAATCCTTCTCGATGTAGAGCGTGACGACGTTGCCGGCCATCTCGTAGCTCGAGTACCAGCGTGGCCCGACCGCGATGTCGAGCGCGCCGGCATAGATCACGTCGTGCGCGTTCTCCCAGCCCAGCGCGTCGCCGAGTTCGACCATCGCACGGGCGCGGAATGCCTTGTGGCCGGTCGTGTAGGAGCGGTTGTAGAGCGCGCGGTCCTGCACATCCATCAGTCCGGCGAACACCGCCTCGGCCAGAACCTCGCGGCGCTCCGCCGGGTTTTGCATCAGGCCGAGAAACACGCGGTAGGCTTCGAGCACATTGCCGCGATGCACCACTGCATCCATTGGTCGAGCCGTTCGCGCAGCGGTCCTTCGAGCACCAGCGGCTCCTGGTCGGCCCACCAGATTTCCGGGGCCGGCGGCGGACCCGGCGGCGGGGTCCAGCCGGGTTTGCGTGCGGCGTGGTGCCCCGGCGCCTTCAGGATGCGCTGGTTCCAGATATCGAGCGCGGTCGGCATGTACCAGACGGTCTGCGCATAAGGCAGCCCGGCCATCTCCGGCGGCAGCAACTTGCTCATGTGCAACGCGATGCGAGCACTCAGCAGGCAGTGGTCGTTGGGCACGAAATTGACAAAGCCGTTATCGATGCGCTCGTGGTAGGGCACATGGGTGATCGGCGCGTGAATGCGCACGCCCTCGGCGATCATCTCGGTCAGCGGGCGCCCGGCTCGCAGCAAATCGTAATACACCTCGCTCGCGCCGATCGAATTGCGTGCCAGGATGCGTTCTTCCAGCCGCTGATAGAGCGCGACGGGTTTCGAACTGTTCGTATTGGCTTCGGCCTGCATGCGCATTTCTCCGGGAGAGAGACAAGGCGGCGAACGTCGCACGCCTTCATTCCCGGAAGAGCAATATCCACGCCATCCCGCGCACGCTGAGCGCATGGCACAATTCTACCACGCACCGCCCCCGGAACAGCCTGCCCGCATGCCCGACGCCGGGCTGGCCACATCTCCGACGAACGGCGCCTTAATGCCGCCCGTCATCGTGGCTCAGCCCTATTTCCCTGGGCCACCGCGTCGTCGATTGGCTCGAATGCCGCTCTAATCACCGACCAGCGGCATTACCTCGGCGGCGAAGCGTTGCAGGCGCTCGATGCTCTCGGCGATCGACTGGCCGCGGAAGTCGAAGATCAGCTCGTGCACGCCGATCGCCGCGAAGGTGCGGATGTCGCCGGCGATGTCGTCCGGGTCGCCGGAAAACGGACGGCGGGAGCCGTCCGGCGACGGGATGCCGGTGTCGTAGAGCGGCGCCTTGTACGAGATCGTCAGCACCGAGAAATCGCGCCCCTCGGCCTCGGTCAGCCGCTTCAGCGTATCGAGATGCGCCCGCATTTCCTGCGGCGGCAGCGGCGAGGCGGCGACGGCGCCGACCGGGTGCCAGCCGTCGCCATGCCGGGCGGTGCGGCGCAGCGCGGCGCGGGAATGCCCGCCGACCCAGATCGGCGGGTGCGGCTGCTGCACCGGGAAGGGTTCGCAGCGAATATCGGCATAGCGATAAAACCGGCCCTCGAAGCTCGCCGGCGACTGCGACCAGAGCTGCTTGAAGATCGTGATCCATTCGTCGGTGACGGCGCCGCGCTTGTCGAAGGCGGGGCTGCCCAGCGCCTCGAATTCCTCCTTCAGCCAGCCGGTGCCGACCCCCAGCGTCACCCGCCCGCCCGACAGGACATCGAGCGAGGCCACCATCTTCGCGGTCAGCACGGGGTTGCGATAGGGCAACACCAGCACGGATGTGACGAGCCGCAGCCGCTCTGTCGCGCCGGCCACGACGCCGAGGATCGAGAAGGTCTCCAGCGCGTCGCCGACGCTCGGATGCTTGCCGTCCACCGTGTAGGGGTAGGGTGACTGGCTCTCGACCGGAAAGACGATATGGTCGGCGATCATCGCCGAATGCAGCCCCAGCCGCTCGCCTTCGCGCGCCAGCGTGAGAATCCCGTCGCGCGTCGCCGTCGGCCCGCGGGTCGGGAGGTAGAAGCCATAGCGCATTGGGTGGGCTCCTTTAATGACCTCCCTCCCATACACCCCCTGACGCCCGGCGGCGACGGCGGTTAGCCGCAAACGGTGCCAAAGGGCTGTTCGTCTTGGGGCGAGTTGCACGGCTTCGGCCAACCGCGCGCAGGCGAGGCTCAGGCTCTGCGGACTTAGCGCCCTGCGCAACTTGCGTCGTACGCTCGTGGATGGCCGGGCCAAGCCCGGCCACGAACGAAAGGGAACCGCGGAGATTTGCATCGAAGGCGCGGTGCCGGGATGGCATCGCGTGAACGTCAGCTTGCATTGCCACGCCCTCCCCCTCGTTCGTGGCCGGGCTTGGCCCGGCCATCCACGAGCCGCCACGCACAGCCGAAGGGGCTCAATTGTATGATTTGTTAAAGACGGCCCGCCCCGAGGCCCGATCTCAATCGGTGCGTGACGTTCAGATATTGTTAACTCCTGTGGCGAAAAATGGCCGGCGGATAATCCGAGAGGTTCCCTTGGTGAAACGGCGGCCGGGCGGGATAGACGTTGCTCTACGGTAGCGCCATCAGGAAACGCCCGCGCCAGGCGGGCGCGTGATGCGCATTCTGGTAACCGGTGGCGCCGGCTTCATCGGATCGAACCTTGCGCTGATGCTCAAGCAATCGCATGCGTGGCCGGTGACTGCCTTTGATAATCTGCGCCGGCGCGGCAGCGAGCTTAACCTGGACCGCCTTCGGGCGGGTGGCGTCGAGTTCCGGCATGGCGACATCCGAAATCCGGAAGATTTGGCCGATTTACCGGCCGCAGACCTGCTGATCGACTGCTCGGCCGAGCCTTCGGTCCATGCCGGGAGCAGCGAAGCCGACGCACGTTACGTCGTCGCCACCAATCTCGTCGGCACCTTCAACTGTCTCGAATGGGCGCGCCGGCACGGCACCGGCATTGTCTACCTTTCGACCAGCCGGGTTTATGCGATCGAGGCGCTCCGGGCTTTGCCATTGGTCGAGACGGCGTCCCGGTACGATCTTCCCGCCGGCGCATCGGGGCGCGGCTGGTCTGCTGACGGCATCGCCGAGACTTTTGCAACAGCCGGTGCGCGCTCGCTGTATGGCGCGACCAAGCTCGCCTCGGAATTGCTGATCGAGGAATATCGCGCGGCATATGGGTTGCCCGCCGTGATCAATCGCTGTGGCGTTGTCGCCGGTCCCTGGCAGATGGGCAAAGTGGACCAGGGCTTCATCGCACTTTGGGCAATACGTCATCTATTCGGCGGCAGTCTCAGCTATACCGGTTTCGGAGGAACCGGCCGGCAGGTTCGGGACGTGCTCCACATCGCCGATCTGTTTGACCTGATCGAGACAGAAATCGCCGGGATGGCACGTCTGTCCGGACGGGTTTTCAATGTCGGTGGCGGTGCGGACCGCGCCGTATCACTAGCGGAGTTGACCGCGCTGTGCGCCGCGCGCGCCGGTGCAGCCATGACGATCGGATCACTCCCCGCGACGAACCCCAACGACATTCCCTACTATGTCAGCGACAATTCAGCGGTAACCGAGGCGTGCGGCTGGGCGCCCCGCAGGTCAACTGCCGAATTGCTCGACGCGGTTTTCGAGTGGCTGATCGCGCATCGCGACAAGCTGCAGAATATCCTTGGCCAGAGCACGTCAGAGACGCGGGAGGAGCGATGAGCGTGATTGTCGTCACTGGCTCCGCAGGTCTCGTCGGCGCCGAATCCGTCCGGTTCTTCGCCGGTCTCGGCTTTGATGTTGTCGGTGTCGACAACGACATGCGTCGCTATTTTTTCGGCGACGACGCGAGCACCGCGCCGACCCGCCGCGTGCTAGAGCGCGAGGTGCCGGGATATCGCCACATCGACTGCGATATCCGCGACGAGACCGCGATGACCCGTTTGTTCAGGCACTATGGCAAGCAGATATCGGCGGTCATTCACACGGCCGCGCAGCCCTCGCACGACTGGGCCGCGCGCGAGCCGAAAACCGATTTCGCGGTCAATGCGACCGGCACGCTGACCGTCCTTGAAGCAACCCGCACCTACGCCCCTGACGCGGTCTTTGTCTTCACGAGCACCAACAAGGTCTATGGCGACATTCCCAACACGCTGCCGCTGATCGAGCAGGACATGCGTTGGGAAGTGGACCCGGGGCATCCCTTTGCCGCCCACGGCATTGATGAAAGCATGAGTGTCGACCGCTGCCTGCACAGCCTGTTCGGGGCGGGGAAACTGGCGGCCGACGTGCTCGTCCAGGAATACGGCCGCTATTTCGGTCTGAAGACAGGCTGCTTCCGGGGCGGCTGCCTGACCGGCCCCGGCCATTCCGGCGCCCAACTCCACGGCTTTCTCTCCTACCTGGTCAAGTGCGCCGTCACCCGCGAGCGCTATACGGTGCTCGGGTATAAGGGAAAGCAGGTGCGCGACAACATCCATGCGTATGATCTGGTCAATGCGTTCTGGCATTTCATTCAGGAGCCGCAACCGGGCGGCGTCTACAATATCGGCGGCAGCCGGCACTCCAATTGTTCGGTGCTCGAGGCGATTACCCTGTGCGAAGAGGTACTGGACCGCCCGATGCACTGGAGTTACGAACCGGAAAACCGGATTGGCGACCACATCTGGTGGATATCCGATGTGCGGCGCTTCCAGGCGGCCTATCCCTCGTGGTCGTACCGCTATACGCTGCGCGAGATCGTGGAAGAGATCGCAGAGGCTGTTCAAGCGCGTTTCGTTTGCAAGGAACTCGTCTGATGCCAATTGAGGGCGATGCGCCGACTGAGCCGGGCGGCAACGGTGTCGCGGAGCTTTTGTCGGTCGTGATCCCGGCCCACAATGAACGCGGCCACATCGCCGCCACTGTCCGCGAACTGACAGCCACCCTGCGGGAGTCGGGGATCGGCTATGAAGTGCTGATCGTGAACGACAGCAGCACCGACGATACCGAAAGCGTCCTGTGCGAATTGTGCTCCGAGGATGCCGGCGTCCGCTATCTCAACAACACGCCGCCAAACGGGTTTGGCTATGCGGTCCGCCGTGGCCTTGCCGAGTTCCGTGGTGATGCGGTTGCGATCATGATGGCCGATGGTTCGGATGACCCGTCTGATCTGGTGGTTTTTTACCGCAAGCTCCAGGATGGCTACGACTGCGTCTTCGGTTCCCGGTTCATGCGGAGCAGCACGATCGTCGATTATCCATTACCGAAACTGCTCTTGAACCGAGCCGCGAATATTCTCCTGCAATGCCTGTTTTTTATGCGCTACAACGATACGACAAACGCGTTCAAGCTTTACCGGCGTGAAACCATAGCCGGTCTGCAACCGCTGCTCTCCTGTCACTTTAACCTGACGGTGGAATTACCGCTTAAGGCGATCGTGCGCGGCTATAGGTACACAGTAACACCCAACTCGTGGAAGAATCGAACCAGCGGTATTTCAAAATTTCGGATTCGCGAGATGGGGTCACGCTATCTGTTCATCGTGGTTTATTGCCTGATTGAACACATGCTGTCCCGGGGTGATTATCGAGTTGCACGCACCATGGAAAACAATCCCGGTAAGCGTCTGTCGGTGACGCAAAAACACACGGTTTAGGCCTGCCTGGCCACGGAGAGAGGGAGGGGCTGGCGCGTTGACATGTTCCGCCCCATCGCAACGACCATTACGCCGGCAAATTTTCGACCCGCCGGTCGGCTGACTGCCGCTGCCAGGCACGCACGCCGTCGGTGACGCGTTCGTGGAAATTGTCCGGTCCGACAGCGGCTTCGATGCCGGTCAGCCGCATTCGTTCGCGCACCCCGTCGCGTACCCGGGCAAAGGCGACGGCAATGCCGCGGTGCTGCAACTCCGTGATTGTGTTCAACAGCTCGTCGCAGGCGCTGGTGTCGATGAAGTTCACCGAATCCACGTCGAGCAGCACCTGCCTCGCTGGAGGGTGAGCCATCGCCAGCGCGGCATTCAACGCCGCGCCGACATGACCGATGCTGGCAAAGAACAGGTCGCCGCCGGCCCGCCAGATCAGCAGGCCGGGAAAGGTCCGCGCCTCCGGATGGCGCAGAACGTCGCGGTACGCCTCGGTTCCCGGCAATTGGCCGAGGACCGCGCCCCGCGGGTGGGTGGTGCGATAAACCAGCATCAGCAACGACAGCGCCACGCCCAGCACGATGCCGTGCAGCACCCCCAGCGTCAGTTCCCCGATCGCCACGGCGACCGCGATGGCAAACTCCCAGCCGTTGCGGCGGAACAGACCGCGCCAGTAGGCGGGCTTGGCGAGGTGCAGCATCGCGGCGATCACGATGGCGCCGAGCGTCGGATGCGGCATGCTGCGGAACAGCGGCGTCAGCCAGATCAGCGTCGCGAAGCACAGTGCCGCGGCGACGAGGTTGGCAACCTGGGTCCGGGCGCCGGCCGCCATCGCGACCGAGGTTTTCGACAGGCTGCCGACGACGAGAAACCCGCCGAACAGGCCGCTCAGGATGTTGGCGGGGCCGTGCGCCACCAACTCCTGGTTCGGATCGATGTTGCCGCCGGTTTGCGCCGATGCCGCCTTTGCCCCGCCCAGCGCCTCGGCATAGCCGACCAGCACGATCGCGAGCGCGCCGGGCACCAGCAGCTGCAATGTCCCTGGGTCCAGATCGGGCACCACGAAATGCGGCAGCCCGGAGGGCAGGTCACCGACCACGCTGACCGCGTCGGCGCCGAACAGGCTGACCAGCACGGTCGCCGCGACCGCGACAACCAGCGCCGAGGGCACGCGCGGCGTCAGGCGCCGCAGCAACTGCATCGCCCCGAGGCAAAGCGTGCCGGTCAGAACCGGAGCGAGCGAGGCGTCCTTCAGATGCCCGAGGACGAACCAGAGCTTGGTGAAGAAATTCCCGCTCGTCCCCTCGATGCCCAGCAGGTGCGGCACCTGCCCGATGATCGTGACGCAGACGAGGCCGTCGATGAAGCCTCGCATCACCGGCGCCGGGATGAACGCGGCGACCCACCCCATGCGCAGCGCCCCGAACAGCAGGAAGAAGGCGCCGATCAGCACCGCCAGCGTCGAGGTCAGCCCGTTGAACGCGGTGGTTCCCTGTGCCGCGACGGCGCCGACGGCCAACGCCGAGATCAACCCGGTCGCGGTGTCGGGGCCGACCACCAGCAGCCGCGAGGTGCCAAACAGCGCATACGCGATCAGCGGCGGGACGATCGTATAGAGACCCATGATCGGCGGGACTCCGACGATCCCGGAATACGCCATCCCCTCGGGCACCATGACCGCCCAGACTGCAAGCCCGGCGAAAATGTCCGGCAGCAGCCAGTCGCGCCGGTACTCGCGAAGCCAGCCGGATATCGGAAACAGCCGGGACAGCTGCGGCAAATCCGAGACCTCCCCTGCGCCATCGCCGCCGCCGGCCGCTGCTCTAGACGATGCGCCGCCATAGTCTCCCGCGAACGAGACGGTTTTCCCAGCTATTCCGTGCTCGGCGCGCCTGCCGGACTGACCAGCGGCGTGTTATGCCGTTCGGCATTCTGAACGACATTCAGTCTCGCTTCGGCCCCGCGGCTGCGCTACGCTGTCGCATCCAGGAACACCAGCCGGAGGAAACGCTGATGACCCGCGCCTATAACGTCGTCGATGCCGACGGCCACATCCTCGAGCCGCTCGACCTTTGGCAGACCTACATGGACCCGAAATTCCGTGATCGGGCGCCGCGCCTCGTCAGGGGCGACAATGGCAAGGAATGCCTCGTCATGGACGAGCATGTCGTCGGCAACAACAATCGCGGGATCGGCGGCATTGGCGGGGTCGGGGCGCGGCAGGGTGTCGTCGCGGCCGACACGATGGAATACAAAGACGGTAAGCCCGGCGGCTTCGATCCGCATGCCCGCATCCCCGACATGAATGCCGACGGCATCGACGCGGCCTTCCTGTACCCGAGCCTCGGCCTGTTCTCCGGCGCGATCCACGACCCCGAACTCGCCGCCGCGACCTGCCGCGCCTACAACCGCTGGCTCGCGGATTACTGCAAGCCGTACCCCGACCGCCTGTTCGGGGTCGCGATGCTGCCGATGCAGTCGGTCGATCTGGCGGTCGCCGAGATGCGCTTCGCCAAGAAGGAACTCGGCATGAAGGGCGGCTTCATCCGCCCGAACCCTTACAACAACAAGATGATCAACCACCCGGATTACGAGCCGTTCTGGGCCGCCGCCGAAGATATCGACTTCGCCATCGGCTTCCATGAAGGCGCGGCCGCCGGCATGCCGCAGGTTGGCATCGACCGTTTCGAAGGCCGCGGCGCCCGCCATATCATCACCCACACAATGGAGATGATGCTCGCCTGCCTCGCGGTGATCTGGGGTGGCGTATGTGAAAAGCACCCGAACATCCGCATCGGCTTTCTCGAAAGCGGCGGCGGCTGGATCGCGCCGTGGCTCGATCGGATGGACCGGCATTTCGACGACAAGGGGTTCAACGACTCCGAATTGACGACCCGCCCGAGCGACCTGTTCCGGCGTAATTGCTGGATTTCGTTCGAACCGGTCGAGGGCAGCCTCAAGGTGCTGGCGGATTATATCGGCCCCAACAAGATCATGTGGGCCACCGATTATCCGCACCCGGACGGCTTCTTCCCGGGCGCGCCGGAGATGGTGCGCAAACAGATCGCGGGCCTGTCCGCCGCGACGCAGCACGGCGTGATGGCCGGCGGCGCGATGGGCTTTTACGGCCTCAACTAGGCGGAGACCGCATGCCCGTACCGGACAATCTATCGGAGTCGGTACGGGCCTCGCTCGCCGCCTTTTCGGCGGCGGCGCAGCAGGCGTTGGGTGACGACCTCGTCGCCCTCGTCCTGTTCGGTTCGGCCGCCGAGGGCCGCTTGCGGCCGACCTCGGACGTCAATCTTGTTGTCGTGCTGGCGCGCTACGACCCGGTGCGGGTCGGCGTGCTCGGCGACGCCTATCGCCTGGCGCAAACCGCGATCCGCCTTTCGGCGATGTTCATCCTCGAAAGCGAGATCGCGGCGGCTGGGGAAGCCTTTGCCGTCAAGTTCGGCGACATCGTGACGCGACACGTGATGCTGTACGGCCGCGACGTGTTCGAAGGTCTCGCCCTGTCGCGCGCCGCGACCTTGAACCGGGTGCGGCAGGTGCTGATGAACCTGCTGTTGCGGCTGCGCGAACGCCATGTCGCGGATGCGCCGTTTCCCGAGCGCCTCGCCTTTGCCGCCGCCGATGCGGTCGGCCCGTTGCGGGTCAGCGCCGCGACCTTGCTGCTGCTGCGCGACGGCGAGACGCTGACGCCGCGCGACGCGCTGCGCAGGATCGCGGAGGAAACCGGCAAGAGCGGGGCGCTGGCGGCGATCGTCGAAGCGCGCGAGACCGCGACGACGCCCGCGATTGGCGGCAGTGCGACACTGCTCGGTGCGATCGATCTGGCCGCCACCCTCCACGACATCGCGGCCCGCCAAGCCTGACGCGAGCCGATCATTCGCCAAATCTAAACCCGACGCGACGATACTGACCGCATGAACGTCTTCGATCTGCCGGGACCGCAATTTCTCGTCTTCTACACGCTGTTCGCGGCGCTGGTCTGGTGTGTGATCTATGGGGCGCTGTCGCTGCAATGGGGCAATGCCCGGCGCACGACATTGCTGGCCGATCCGTATCAGATCGCCTGCCTGCGCGTCGGCCTGTTCGAGGCCGCCCGGCTCGGGATCATCTCGCTGGTCGATCGCGGGCTGGCCACCCTGCCGAGCCCCGGCGTCGTTGAGCCCGAAGACAAGCCGATGCCACGCGGGCTGCACCCGATCGAGCAGGCCATCCTGACGAGCTGCCGCCGGCCGCGCGGCAAGGTTGGCGTCGGTCTTGCGGGCCTCGCAGGTGCGCGACGCGTGCCGCGCGACGCGCGAGCCGCTAATCGCATGGGGCTGGCGCCGAGCGTCGATGCCAAGCTCCTGCGCGCCGTCCTCTGCCTCGCGGCCGGCGCGGTGGTTGTCGGGGTCGGCATCGTCAAGATCGATATCGCGGTGGATCGCGGCCGCAGCAATGTCGGGTTCCTGATCATCGAGATCATCGTGGTAGCGCTGTTCTTCCTGATGCTGGCCGTGCCGCGGCCGCGCACGCCGCTAGGCAGCAGGATGCTCGCCGATCTGCGACAACTGCTCGACGGGCGCCGCAACGCGACCGGCTTTGGCAGGTCCGGCGGGATGCCGACCAGCGAGGCGCTGTTGCTCGCCGGGATTTTCGGGGCGGCCGGTCTCGCCGGGTTTGGCGATTTGCAGGCGGCCTATGCCCGCGCCGTCTCGGTCGCCCAGCGGCTCCAATGGGCGGCGGCGGCTCGTGCAGTTCGTGCAGCCCGGCTGCGGCGGTGGCGGCGGGTGCGGCGGCTGTGGCAGCAGCTGACGCCACCGGTCGGCCCTGGACCGGGTTGGCCGCGACCGGTTCGGCCTCGGCTGGCGGCCGGAACTGGCCGGCGGCATCCTCGCCCATCTCGACGAGATCGATGTCGTCGAGATCATCGCCGACGATTATTTCGCGGCGCTCGCGCGCCGTGCTTGCGGCCGCTGCGCCGGCTGGCGGCCGAGGTGCCGGTCTTCTGGCACGGCATTTCGCTCGGCCTCGCCTCGACCGTGCCGGTGGACGCAAAGCGGCTCGACCGGATGGCGCGGCTTGTTCAACGAAACCGGCGCGGCAGGGTGGTCGGAGCACCTGGCGTTTGTCCGCGGCGGCGGGGTCGAGATCGGCCACCTCGCAGCGCCGCCGCGCAGCCCCGCCTCGATCGACGGCGCCTGCCGCCAATATTGAGCGCGCCCGCCGCATCGTCGGCGCAGCCGCCGCTGGTCGAGAACATCGCGACCCTGATCGACCCGCCGGGTAGCAAGCTGGCGGAGCCGGAATGGACCGGCGAGATCGTCGAGACGGCGGATGCCGGGCTGCTGCTCGACCTGCACAACCTCTACGCCAACGCGGTCAATTTCGGCGAAGAGCCGTACGCCTTTCTGCGGCGCTTCCCGCTCACCGGGTCGTGCGCGTGCACCTCGCCGGCGGCCGGTGGATCGACGGCCCGAACGGCGCAAGCCGGCTGCTCGACGACCATCTCCACGATGTGCCGGCCGAGGTCTTTGCCCTGCTGACCGAACTCGGCCGGCTGGCGCCGCAGCCGTTGACCGTCGTCATCGAGCGCGACGGCGACTATCCGCCGTTCGCCGCGCTGCTCGCCGAACTGGCGGCGGCGCGCGATGCGCTCGCCGGCGGGCCGCGCGCTGCAGTGAGTTCGCCGGCGTTCGAAGCCTTTCTCGCCCGCCTCTACACCGACGAGGCGCTGCTGCGCGCATTTCTGCAATCTCCCGGACGAGACCGCCCGCGCCGCCGGGCTCGACGCGACGGCGATCGCGGCGTTGCGCGAAATCGACCCCGACGGACTGGTCATGGCGGCGCGCAGCTACCGCGCCAAGCGCGCTCAACATCGCGCCTAAGCCCGGCCGGGCCGCCCGCTGGTGGTCGGCGCTCAGGCGCTGCGCGGTGGGCGGCCGCGCACTTGACCGGGCGCGCACGCCCGGTTGAAACTGGAACAGCGTTCAAAAAATAGCGGCCCGCGCCGCGACTGAGCGCGATGCAACCGGGAGGAATGCTGATGACGCGCGCCTACAACGTCGTCGATGCCGACGGCCATGTGCTCGAACCGCTCGATCTGTGGGACAATTACATCGACCCGAGGTTCCGCAACCGGGCGCCGCGGCTGATCAAGGACACCGACGGCAAGGAGCGGCTGGTCATCGAAGAGCAGGTGCTCGGCAGCGCCCAGGCCGGGCTCGGCGGCGCCGGCGGGGTCGGGGCGCGGCAGGGCGTCGTCGCCTCCAACACGATGGAATACAAGGAAGGCAAGGCCGGCGGGTTCGACCCGCATGCCCGCATGCCCGACATGGATGCGGACGGGATCGACGCCGCCTTTCTGTTCCCGACGCTCGGCCTATTCTCCGGCGCGATCCACGACCCCGAACTCGCCGCCGCGACCTGCCGCGCCTATAACCGCTGGCTCGCCGATTATTGCGCCGCCTATCCCGACCGGCTGTTCGGCATCGCGATGCTGCCGTTGCAATCGGTCGATCTCGCAATCGCCGAGATGCGTTTTGCCCGGAAGGAACTCGGCTTCAAGGCCGGGTTCATCCGGCCGAACCCGTATAGCGACAAGGTGATGGTCAGCGATGCCGATGTACGAGCCGTTCTGGGCCGCGGCCGAGGACCTCGATCTCGCGATCGCCTTCCACGAAGGCGCCGGCGGCGGCATGCCGCAGGTCGGCATCGACCGTTTCGAGGGCCGCGGCGCCCGCCACATCATCACCCATACGATGGAAATGATGCTGGCCTGCCTCGCGGTGATCTGGGGCGGCGTCTGCGAACGTCACCCGAAACTCCGCATCGGGTTTATGGAATCCGGCGGCGGCTGGATCGCGCCGTGGCTCGACCGCATGGACCGCCATTTCGACGACCAGGGCTTTAACGACTCCGGGCTTGAAGACGCGCCCGAGCGAGTTGTTTCAGCGCAATTGCTGGATTTCGTTCGAGCCGGTCGAAGGCAGCCTCAAGGTGCTCGCCGACTATGTCGGGCCGCACAAGATCATGTGGGCGACCGACTACCCGCATCCCGACGGCTTCTTCCCCGGCGCGCCGAAAATGGTGCAGGACCAGATCGCCGGCCTCTCCGCCGAAACCCGCCGCCAGATCATGGGCGGCGGCGCCAAGGCGTTCTACGGGCTGAACTGAGGATCGCGTCCCGCAGCAACAATTGAACCCTGTGTCATTGCGAGGAGCATAGCGACGAAGCAATCTCAGGCGGAGGAAGCTCCTTCGGCACGAGATTGCTTCGCTTCGCTCGCAATGACAGCCTTGAGGAAGCAAATGGAATGTCGCTGCGGCAGATGACATCGGCCGCCGCCCGCCCTAAATTAGGGACAACCGAGGGAGGTCCTAGCCTCCCCCGGTGTCCTGGTCCCAGCTAGAGCCGGATGCGGATCGTGATCCTTATCCGGCCCCAGCGAAGGGCCGGGAGGAGACGGAAGCTTCTCATTCCAATACTCCTCCTTGCCGGCGGGCTGATTCCCGCCGGCAAGATGGAGCATACCGGCGCAATCAGAGATTGCGTCGCTCGGATTCCAAAAAACTCACGCGGTTGCGTCGGCGAACATCCGGTCGTGCGCCACAACCTGCTCGGCGTAGTTATCGGCATAGGCGCGATAGACCTGCTCGTGGCGCGCCAGTGCTGCGGGGTGCAATTCGCCTTCGGTGGGGCCGGGGATCAGGTCGAAATTGCCGCCGGTGTCGCGGCCTCGCACGAGGCGGGCGCACATCCGGGTTGCGCCGGTCAGCCGGGTATGCGCCGGGATATAGCTGGTGCCGAGGCCGATCCGGCGATGGCCTGACCGGTTCGGCGCCGAGCGGTGCGGGCACAGCGTGTGGTGCAGCGAAAACTCGCCGGTCTGCAGCGCCATCATTTCGCCGCCGCCCTCGTAAAAGCGCTCGACGATCGCCTGCCCGCCGCCATTGATGCTGTTCGAGAGGCGCAATGCCGCATGGTGCATCTGGCGCGGCTGCCCCTTCGACGACAGCACCTCCATGCAGCCGGCCTCGACGCCTGCTTCGGTCAGGGCCACCCAGGCAGTGACGTGCTCGTGCGGCTCCAACCCGAAATAGGTCGAATCCTGGTGCCACGCCGCAAAGGTCTCGCTGCCCGCTTCCTTGATGAAGAAGGTCGCGGTGTAGACCAGGATGTCGGGGCCGATCAGCGCCTCGACCGCGTCGAGCACCCGCTCGTTGCGCACCAGTCTGTCGACCCACGGCAGGATCACATAGGTGCCCGAGCGCCAGCGCCGGTCGGCCTGGTTGATGGGCTTGCCAAGCCAGCCTTCGTAACGCGCGATGCCCTCGCTGCATTCGCGCAATTCCTCGGCGGACAGCGCCGGCAGCGGAAACAGATAACCATCGTACCGGTACTGTTCGATTTGCGCTGGTGTCAGCATTTCCGTCCTCCGTGGCTCACCTGAAGGCTAACCCCGCCGCCGGCCGGGCGGAAGCGGCATTGAGCGCATGCCGGCCTGCCGGTATCCTTCACCAATCGAGGGAGGACCCGTCATGGATTTTGCCGACGCACCCGAGCATGCCGAATTCCGCCGCGAGTTCCGCGGCTGGCTCGACGCCAACCTGACCGACGACCTCAAGGTCGAGGACGCCTCGGATTTCGCGCGTCGCGCCTGACCGCGAGACGCTGGAAAAGCGCATCACCTGGCAGAAGAAGATGTACGCGGCCGGCTGGGTCGGGATTTCCTGGCCCAAGGAATATGGCGGGCGCGGCGCCAGCTTCATCCAACAGGTGATCTTCGACGAGGAGTATTTCCGCGCCCACGCGCCGATCCTGCCGGGGCACAGCGCGCTCAATCTGCTGGGGCCGACGCTGATCCAACTCGGCACCGAGGCGCAGAAGCAAAAGCATCTGCAGCGCATCCTCGCCGGCGAGGAACGCTGGTGCCAGGGCTTTTCCGAGCCGGGCGCCGGCGGCGACCTCGCCAGCCTCAGGACCCGCGCCATCGATGCCGGCGATCATTTTGTCGTCAACGGCCAGAAGGTGTGGACCTCGGGCGCGCATTTCGCCGATTGGTGCTTCCTCTTAGTGCGCACCAATCCCGACGCGCCGAAGCATCACGGCATTTCGTACCTGCTGGTCGATATGAAGACGCCGGGCATCACCGTGCGACCGTTGGTGCTGCTCAACAAGCACCGGCATTTCAACGAAGTGTTCTTCGACGATGTCAAAGTCCCGAAGGAAAACCTGGTCGGCACGCTCAACGAAGGCTGGAAGGTCGCGATCACGACCTTGATGTTCGAGCGCGGCGGCGCCGGCGGGCGCGACCATGCCGGCCAGATCGCGCGGCTGACCGAGCTTGCCAAGCAGTTCCCCAGCCGCCAGGAGCCGGCCTGGCGCGACAGCCATGTACGCCAGCAACTGGCGCAACTGGCGATCGACGCGCAGGCGCTGAAAGTCACCCGGTTGCGCGGCCTGACCCGCCGCCTGCGCGGCGACGCGCCGGGCCCGGAAGGCTCGATCCTCAAACTGTTCGGCTCGGAACTGGCGACCCGCATCGCCGATTTCTCGGGTTCCTTGCTCGGCCCTTACGCGACCCTCGAAGTCCCGACCGAAACGGTGCCCGACGCGCCCCGCTGGACCAACCGCGTCCTCGGCTCGCGCCAGTACACGATCGCCGGCGGCACCAGCGAAATCCAGCGCAACATCATCGGCGAACGCGTGCTGGGCCTGCCAAAGGGGTAACGCTGTACGGCTTGCGTTAGTATCGGCCGCGGGAGGGAGAAATGAGGAAGCAGGACCGTGCATTCCCTGCTTTCGTGTTGTGAACATTGGATTTATTTCAGGCCAAGCTATCAGAGTCCGGTCAGCGCGGCGCGACGCGCAGCCGGAAGGTCGGGTCCTTGTCGGTGCCGCCGGGTTTGCCGCGGCGCCAGCCAAGCGCGCGAGCATAGCTGCCGAACAGCCCGGCCGCCTCGATCTCGGCCTCGCCGACACCGGTCGCCCCCTCGGCGTTCGGCGCGACGTACAAGGCATCGGTCGGGCAGTAGATTTCGCACATGAAACAGGTTTGGCAGTCTGCCTGCCGGGCAATCACCGGCGGCGCGTCCGGCACGGCGTCGAAGACATTGGCCGGGCAGGCCCGGACGCAGATGTCGCATTCGATGCAGCGCCGCCCGGAGACGATCTCGATCACGCGGCGGCCTCTTTTTCCTGCCGGACGATGTCGCGGCGGCTGATCTCGACCTGCTCCAGCCCCGCCGCCTCAAACGCGCAGACAAAATGCGGGTCGGCCGCCGTGGCGTCGCGGCGGCGGTGCATGCCGCGGCTCTCGCTGCGCGTCAAGGCCGCGGCATAGGCCCAGCGGCTCGTCGCGGTCATCGCCGCCGCCTCGCGGATGCGGAACGCCTCGCCGGGCGACGCCGCGCGATGGCCGCTCAACGCGCGCCAACCGGCGTCGAGCCGCTCCAGCGAACTCCGCAACCCGTCGGCGGTGCGAAAGAAATTGCGGTCGAGCGGCAGCATCTCGCCGCGCACGAGACCGACGATTTCCGCAGCATCGACCTTGCCTGGCGTTTCGCCGACCGGCTGCAGCCCGGCCCGCCCGAGGCCGGCTACACGATCCGCCGTCCCGGCGCTGTGCGCCGTGCGGGCAAACCCGGCGGCGGCCCGCCCGGCCCAGTTGCCGGAAGCGATCGCCCAGGACGAGTTGGGTCCGCCGCCGCCGGTGATCGCGCCGGTCAACCGCTCGCGGCTGGCGGCATCACCGGCGGCGTAGAGCCCCGGCACCCCGGTCGAGCAATCGTCGCCGGCAAGCCGGATGCCGCCGACCCCGCGCACCGTGCCTTCGCAGCGCAAGGCCACCGGCCACAATTCGGCAAACGCATCGACCCCCATGCGGTCGAGCGGCAGAAAGCAGTTCGGCTGGCCCTGGCGCAGCCAGCCTTGCAATTCCGGCCCGGCCTTGTCGTAGCGGGCGAAAACCGGCCCCTCGAGCATTGCCGTGGCGACCACGACATGCCGGTCCTGGCCCTCGGTGTCGAGCCGCGAACCATCCTCGCGATAAAAGCTGGCCCAGCTGAACGGCAGCCCCTTGTTGAGCGCGCTCGGCTTCGGGGCCAGCGCGTATTGCCCGGAAAATTCCATCCCTGACATCACCGCGCCGGCTTCCGCCGCCATCAGATAACCGTCGC
Source organism: uncultured Alphaproteobacteria bacterium (assembly GCA_963737875.1). Taxonomy (GTDB): domain Bacteria; phylum Pseudomonadota; class Alphaproteobacteria; order ATCC43930; family CGMCC-115725; genus DATARH01. The sequence goes on from CAVTUM010000015.1 coordinate 28,458, forward strand.
CGGTCAGTCCGGTGGCGCCGAGAATGCGCTCCCCAAACGCGCAGCCTCCCGTCGCCAGCACGACCGCACCTGCCCGAACGCGCCACGGCCGGCCGCGCTGCCGATCGATCCCGGCGGCGCCGGCGATCCGCTCGCCGTCGCTCAGCAATTCGAGGGCGGGATGGTGGTCGAGAATTTTGGCGCCGGCGCGCCGCACCCGGCGCCGCATGAAATTCATGTAGTCCGGGCCGCGCAGATTGGCCAGATAGGGCTTGCCGTCATCGTCGGTCGGGAACGGATAGCCCCATTCCGCCATCTGATGCAGCCGCTCCCACGCGACATCGAGCGTGCGATGGGCGCAGGCCGGATCGGCGAGGCCGCCGGTGCGTTCCTGCCGCCGGTCGATCGCCTCGCGCCGCTTGTCGCCCGGCGGGACGAACCAGGTTCCGGTGTTCGACGGCGCGGTCGCGCCGCTGGTGCCGAGATACCCCTTATCGACCACAATGACCCTGGCGCCGGCTTCGCTCGCCGCGACCGCCGCCCATGACGCCGCGGGGCCGCCGCCGATCACCAGTACGTCGGTCGCCAGCGCCTCGCCACTGACCGCGAGGTCCGATCTTTTGCCCAATGAACGCATACGGCCGGCGCGACTGGCGTTAATCGACTGCCGCGACCTGTCCGCCGGCCCGCCTACCAGCCGACCGCATAGGCGGTGCGGCGGAAATCGGCCGCGGCCAGCTTCACGTCGCTCTTCAAATCGTGCTGGATCATGCAGACCGAGCCGGCCGGCCAGGCGCGGTCGCCCCACCATTTGACATCGTGGCCGCGCTCGGTGAGGTCGTCGCCGGTGGCGCGATCGATGCGGGCTTCGAGTTGAACGAGGTTGGGCCGGTATTCGAACGGCGCGAAGGATGACGGGAAGCTGAACGTCGCAAAGCGCGGCGCCTCGACCGCGTGCTGCGGGTCCATGCCGAACAGCGAGACGTTGAGCAGGCACTGCAGCATCGCCTGGGTCTGCACATCGCCGCCGGGTGTCCCGAACGGCATGACCCATTCGCCGTCCTTGACCGCCAGCGCCGGGTTCGGGGTCAGACGCGGCCGCTTGCCGGGCGCCACCGAGCAGGCATGGTCGGGCTCGGGCCGCGACTGCGAGCCGCGCGGCGACGGCACAAAACCGAGGCCGGGGACGATCGGTGCGGTGGCGCAGCCATCGCTCGGCGTCGCCGAAAACGCGTTGCCCCAGCGGTCGACGGCGCACAGATACGAGGTGTCGATCACGGTCTCGTCTTCCAGCACCGGAAGGCGCCCGCCTGCCCGCTCGCCGGGCCAGTTCCACGGCTTCGGCCAGCCGGCACCGGTCACATCGCCCGGCCGCGGCAGACCGTCGGCGGCGCGCAGCGGGTCGATCATCGCACGCCGCTCGCGGCTGTATTCCTCGTCGAGCAAGCCCGCGATCGGCACCTCGACAAAGCGCGGATCGCCGTAATAGGCCTCGCGGTCGGCGGCAGCGAGCTTGATCGCCTCGATGATCTCGTGAATGTAATCGGGCGAGTTGTGGCCGTAGCGCGCGAGCGCGGCGGGATCGAGCAGCGCCAGTTCCTGCAACAGCATCGGCCCCTGGCACCACGGCCCGCAGGTCATCACCGACACGCCGCCGAATTCGCCGCGCACCGGCGGCTCGATGCCGACCCGGAACGACGCGAGATCGTCCTCCTCGAGCAGCCCGCCTTCGGCCTTGTTGAAGGCCAGCATGCGGCGGGCAATGTCGCCGCGATAGAACGCGTCACGCGCCGCGCTGCAACCCGGCGATCCGGCCGTGCCGGGAGGCGGCCCGCTCCTCGTCGGCGAGGAATTGCAGTGTCGCGGCGAGATCGGACTGCACGAATTTCTCGCCCAGTTCCGGCGGTCTGCCTTGCGGCAGGTAAATCTCGACAGTCGACGGAAAGCGGCGGATCGCCTTTTCGTTGTCGCGGATGAAATTCGCCATGTGCGGATAGACCGGGAACCCGTCGCGGGCGATGCGGATCGCCGGCTGCGGCCACCTCGGCAAACGACATCGTGCCGTATTTTTCGAGCGCGGTGATCCACGCATCGGGCGCCGCCGGCACGACGGTGCGTTCGACCCCGACCGGGATCTTGCCGCCGTGATGCTTCTGGAAATATTCGGCGCTGGCCTTTTTCGGCCAGCAGCCGAGGCCGCTGATCGTCACCGCTTCGTTGCGCTCGGCGAGCCAGATCAGGATCGGCGCGACCCCGCCGATGCTGACATGGATGCCTTCGAGGACACCGGTCGCGATCCCGGCCGCGACGCCGGCATCGATCGCGTTGCCGCCGGCTTCGAGCATCTGCAACCCGGCCTGCGCCGACATGTAATGCCCGGCCGCGACGGTGTGGGTCACCCCCATCACGCAAGGGCGGTTCGCCTTCTGGATTTCCATGCCGTCATCCTTTGCGCAAGCGGCCGGTAGGATTGATTTTGAGGATCATAGACCAGTTGGGCATTGGTAAAAGACAGAGTTGCCGGATTAAAGACCGATATTGTCGTCCCTGCGAAAAGCAGGAACCCACCCAGCAGTTGCTCGGACGCAGGGAGGCTTGCTCAGCGCAGCGGCGCAAACACCTCAGCTGCCGGTCGAGAGGAAGCCGGGACCGTCTTTGGCTGTCCCAGCGCCCTCTCGAAAGATACGACCTATCGGGTCGTCCTTGTTGTCGTTGTTGTCGTGTCGCCGCTATAGGGATTGGTCACGGTCTCCGAACGACTGACAGAACTCCCGGCGATGCCATCACTGACCGGCGGTGCCGGCGGCGGCGGAGCATAATAGGCAGCCGGCGGCGGCGGAGGCGCGGGCGGGGTCGATGCGGCGCCGGTAACGGCACCGGCCCCTCCGCCCACCGCCGCGCCGATGGCCGCGCCGGGGGCGCAGCCGACCGGAATGGTCACGATGCATCCGATGATGGCACCCGTTGTCGCTCCCGCCGCGCCGCCCGAGACAGCGTTGGCGCCAGCATCCGGCGACTGAGCAAAAGCAGGCACGCTTGCGGCCATGCCGGCAAGTAGCGCTATAGAGGCAAAAGCCTTCATAATCTGACTCTTCATGCAGTTGAATTGATTAGCGAACACCTCCCAAATGTGAATCGATCCCGAGATGCCACACCACAAGACACAAAGGGGCTCAGATAGCGGGTAAATTCTTTTTTGCTTTCGCAGTTTTGCCCCGCCATCTGCGACGTTTGCTAGGTGTCAGCCTCAATTCATTCCGTAAAAGCTCAGCGCGCCGCCGGCCAGGACGCCGTGCTGGGTTTCGGGCGAGGTCCCCTTCAGCCGCTCGCGCACCATGTCCGGGGCGCCGGGGAAAAAGCCGTCGCGGTGCGGGTAATCGGTCGCCCACATGATCTTGTTGGGGCCGATGTAGTCCGCCAGCACGTTGAGCGAACCTTCCACCGGCTCGAACGAAATCCAGCAATTGCGCTTGAACAAGTCGCTCGGGCGGGTCTTCAGGCCGCTGTCGTTAAAGCCCTGGTCGTCGAAATGGCGGTCCATGCGGTCGAGCCACGGCGCGATCCAGCCGCCGCCGCTTTCGAGAAACCCGATGCGGACCTTCGGGTGCCTTTCGCACACGCCGCCCCAGATCACCGCGAGGCAGGCGAGCATCATCTCCATCGTGTGGCTGATGATGTGGCGCTCGGCACGGCCCTTGAAGCGGTCGACGCCAACCGTCGGCATGCCGCTCGAACCGCCCTCATGGAAGCCGACGGAGATGTCGAGGTCCTCGGCGGCCGACCAGAACGATTCGTACATCGGATCGTTGATCATCCGGTCGTTGTACGGGTTGGGGCGGATGAAGACGCCCTTGAAGCCGAGTTCCTTGCGCGCGAACTCCATCTCCGCGATGGCGTGCTTGACCGACTGCATCGGCAGCATCGCGACACCGAACAGGCGGTCGGGATAGGGCGCGCAGTAATCGGCGAGCCACCGGTTGTAGGCCCGGCACAGCGCGCTGGCGAGCCCGGGGTCATGCACGGCGCCGGCGAACAAGCCCATGCTCGGGTACAGAAACGCGGCGTCGATGCCGTCGAGGTCCATGTCCGGGATTTGCTTGTGCGGGTCGAACCCGCCGGGCATGCCCTCCTCGTATTTCATATTGGCCGAGTTGACCGTGCCCTGGCGCGCGCCGACCCCGCCGATGCCGCCCATGCCCTGCTGGCTGCCCAGCAGCTGGTTTTCGATCTGCAGCTTTTCCTTGCCGCTCTCGTTGTCGAGGACCAGCCGCGGCGCCTGGTCACGATATTTGGGATCCATGTATTTATCCCAGATATCAAGCGGTTCGAGGATGTGACCGTCGGCGTCTACGACATTGTAGCTGCGGGCCATCGGGTGTTCTCCGTCTTGGAAATGACAGCTGCGGCATGCTAGCCCAGCAGGTATCGGCACGCGACCCGGAATATCGTTCAGCATGCCGAACGAAAACTCGCCTTCCTCCTGGTTGAAGCGCGGGGCTGGACTTCGCCTCGCTGGGTCATGCTAGAATCGGTGCGACAAAATTGTGCAGGAACCTCGTCCGGGGTGCTGCCAGCCGGCTGATTGTGAACCCGTTTGACTGGAGGAGAACACGATGCCGCTGTCAAAAAAATGTGCCGCCGAGTTTTTCGGCACGTTCTGGCTGGTGCTCGGCGGCTGCGGCAGCGCCGTGCTTGCCGCCAAATTTCCCGAGACGGGAATCGGGTTTGCCGGCGTGGCCCTGGCCTTTGGTCTGACGGTGCTGACGATGGTCTTTGCCGTTGGCCATATTTCCGGCGGGCATTTCAACCCGGCGGTGACAGTCGGCCTGTTCGCCGGCGGCCGCATCGAGGCAGGCGACGTTCTGCCGTACATCATCTCGCAGGTGGTGGGTGCGATCGTCGCCGCCTTTGTGCTGTGGATCATCGCCAGCGGCAAGGCCGGGTTTGACCTCTCCGGCGGGTTCGCCGCGAACGGTTACGCCGAGCATTCGCCGGGCGGCTATTCGCTGGTCGCCTGCCTCGTTTGCGAGGTCGTGATGACCTCGACCTTCCTTTTCGTGATCATGGGGGCGACCGATTCCCGCGCGCCGGCCGGGTTTGCGGGGATCGCCATCGGGTTGTGTCTGACGCTGATCCACCTGATCAGCATCCCGGTCACCAACACCTCGGTCAACCCGGCGCGCAGCACCGGCCAGGCGATCTTTGTCGGTGGCTGGGCATTGGCGCAGCTATGGCTGTTCTGGCTGGCGCCGATCGTCGGCGGCGCGCTCGGCGCGCTGATCTATCGCACGCTGCTTGGCGCCGAACCGGTGGCCTCGACTGCCCGCGCCGCCAGCTGAAACATCGCCGCCCGCGCGGTCTCTGGCCCGATCACATTAAGGGCCAGAGACCGCTGGCGGGCGGCGACACCGAGCCGGGGATCAGCTGCCGGGGGCTTCGGGCTTTTCGACCAGCGCCAGCATCTCCATGCCGAGGCCGTAGCCGAGTAAATCGTGCATTTGGCGGCGCAGGTATTCGGTCAGCAGCAGGCGGGTGTAGCGCAGGGTCATCAGCGGCTTCTTCGCGAGGCCCTCGGCCAGTTCCCAGGCGCGTGCCAGCACCGCGTCGGGCGGCAGGATTTCGGCGACGAGGCCGTATTCGAGCGCCTTGGCGGCGTCGAGGGTCTGCCCGGTCAGCAGGTAGTAGCGGCCGCGGTTGAGGCCGAGCAGCAGCGGCATCACGATATGCATGCCGTCGCCCGGCACGACCTCCGAGGCGAAATGCGCCGAATCCTGGAATTGCGCGGTATCGGCGGCCAGCACGATGTCGCAGAGCAGCGGGATTTCCGAATGCCGCCATGCCGGGCCGTTGATCGCACTGATCACCGGCACCTCGATTTCGAGGAGGCGCATCAGCAGATGCCGCCCCTCCCAATGAATGCGGTCGATGCGCTCGGCCGAGGGCCGGGTCGGGAAGGACGAGGTGCCCGGCGTCGCGCGCGGCCCGGAAAATTCGGGGCCGGTGCCGGTCAGGATCACGACGCGGTTGTCGCGGTCGCCGCCGACATCATGAAACGCCTCGGGCAGTTCACCATGTGGGCCAAAGCCCCAGCGCAGAGACTGCCCCTCGGTATGCAGCGTCATCAAGAGGATGCCGTCGCGCCGTTCGAACCGGCAGCATTGGTACTTGTTGGCATAGTCTTCGAGCTTGCTCATGGCGTTCTCCCTGACGTCTTCAGGCCGCGACCTTTCCCACCCCCTCGATCACCTCGTTCCAATCATCGACCTCGCGGTCATGCGGGTGGACCATGATGTGCTGCACGCCGGCCTCGGCGTAGGCGGCGACGCGTTCCTTCATCATGCCGACATCCTTGCCGTCCCAATGCGAGCGGATCGAGATCGTAAATTCCGGCTCGGGCCGGTCGCGGCGCAGGCGGGCGACGACCTCCCTGGCCTGTTCCGGCGTCACCTGGCTGCCGTGCCAGCCGTCGCCGATGCGGACGGTGCGCTGGTGCGCCGCCTCGGAGCGGCTGCCGTGCCACATCGGGATCGGGCTGATCGGCTGCGGCAGCATCGTCATGTCCTTGATCACCGACGGGATGTGTCTGCTGTCGAAGCTGACCGGGTCTTGCGACCACACCGCCTTCATCATCGCGATGCCCTCGTCCATGCGCCGGCCGCGCTCGTTGAACGGCACGCCGAGGGCGGCGAATTCCGGCTCCAGCCAGCCGACCCCGACCCCCATGATCAGCCGCCCGCCGGACAGGTTGTGCAGCGTCGATAATTCCTTCGCGAGCGGCAGCGGGTGGCGCATCGGCAAGACCAGCACGCTGGTGCCGAGCCGCACCCGCTTGGTCACCGCCGCCACCCAGGTCAGCGTCAGCACCGGGTCGTAGAACAAGGGCGAGCGGGGAAACTGTGCGCGCGGCACGATGATGTGCTCGCTGACCCAGACATCGCTGAGCCCCATATCCTCGGCGCGCAGCGCGTGGCCGCTGATCAATTCCGGCGTCGCGAGGCTGCCGGCATGCGGCAGATGAATCCCGAGTTGCATGTTGCGTCGCCTCCCGTGCTCGTCTTTGTCAGAAACTCGGCGTCAGCATGCATGCCCGTGCCAGGGCGTGAAAGGGGGAAGGATGCGCTTTCAGGACAAGGTGGCCCTGATCACCGCCGGCGGCAGCGGCATCGGCCGCGCCACGGCCGACATCATGGCGCGCGAAGGCGCCAGTATCGTCATCGTCGACAACAGCGAGGATCGGCTGGAGCGCGCCATCGCCGAAATCGGCGCGGCCGGCGGGCAGGCGCAAGGCCGGCTGCTGCGACGCGCTCGACGAGTCGCAGGTCGACCCGCTGGTGGCCTCGGTGGCGCGCGAGTTCGGCCATATCGACATCCTGGTCAACGCGGTCGGCGGCAGCACGATCGTCGCCAAGCCGGGCGGCACCGTCGACGAATTGAGCTTTGCCGACTGGCAGAAGCTGATCGATTTCAACCTGACCGGCACGTTCCTGTTCACCCATGCCGTGGTGCCGGTGATGAAGCAGCAGCAGAGCGGCAAGATCGTCAATCTCGTCTCGATCGCCGGCCGCGGCCTCAGCGTATCGAGCAGCAGCGCCTATGCCGCCGCCAAGGGCGGGATTATCGCCTTCACCCGCAAGCTGGCGTTCGAACTCGGCCCCTTCGGCATCAACATCAACGCGATCGCGCCGAGCAAGACGTTGACCGAGCGCATCCGGCCGCACTGGGACCGGCGAAGCCCGGAAGACCAGCAGGCCGAAATCGACCGCACCCCGCTGCGCCGCGTCGCCGAGGCGGCCGACCAGGCCAGGGTGATCTGCTTTCTGGCGTCGAGCGACGCCGATTTTGTTACCGGCGTCACGATCGACGTAACCGGCGGGAATTGATCGTCGCCGCGGGCGTCCCGCCCGCTCGTCCGGCTGACGAGCGGAACCGGCCTTCGCCGGTATCCAAGGAGAACGAATGGCGACTTCGTACTGCTGCACGGCTCCTATCAGGGCGGCTGGATCTGGAAGAAGGTGGCGGGCCGGCTGCGCGCCGCCGGGCACAAGGTCTATGCGCCGACCCTCGACGGCTGCGCCGAGCGCAAGGATCAGGCGCGCGCCGGCATCAACACCGAGACGCCAGGCCGACGAGGTCGCGCAGTTCCTGTTCTACGAGGATCTGAGGGATGTCGTGCTGGTCGGCACCAGTTCCGGCGGCATGGTGGCGTGCCGCATCGCCGAATTGATGCGCGAGCGGATCGCCGGCTGGTGTTCCTCGATGCGGTGGCGCTGCTCCCCGGCGAGAAGCATTGCGCGACATCGTCATCCGCTCGACCGCCGCGGCCACCGGCTCGGTCGCCGGGCCGACCCGCGAGGACGCCGAGAACCGCCTGTTCGCCGATCTCGATCCCGCGACCAAGGCCTGGGCGCTGGAGCGCTATACGCGCACCCGATCGGCGGTCTACGAGCAGCCGATCAAGCTCGACAATTTCTGGTCGCATGCCGTGGAAGGCGAGCGTCATCTGGTGCACGCGGCGCAGAACCCGGGCGAGGCGCACCAGCGCCGCACCGCCGAAAAACTCGGCGCCAATGGGCCGAGCTCGACACCGGCCATTACCCGATGCTGAGCATGCCGGACGAGCCGTGCGGCTGATCCTGCAGTAACCAACGAACCTGGAACCAAGGGGAAACGCGACGATGACAACATACGTATTGGTGCACGGCTCCTATCAGGGCGGCTGGATATGGAAGGATGTAGCGACCCGGCTGCGCGCGGCGGGACACGAGGTCTACGCGCCGACGCTCGACGGCTGCGGCGAACGCAAGGGCACGGTGCGCGCCGGGATCAGCACCGAAACCCAGGCCGATGAAGTCGCGCAACTGTTGTTCTACGAAGACTTGAAGGATGTCGTGCTGGTCGGCACCAGTTCCGGCGGCATGGTGGTATGCCGGGTCGCCGAATTGATGCGCGACCGCGTCAAGCGGCTGGTGTTCGTCGACGCGCTGGCGCTGCTGCCGGGCGAGAAAATCCGCGACATCGTCACCCGCTCGACCGCCACCGCGACCGGCCTCACCGCCGGCCCGTCGCGCGAAGACGCCGCCACCCGCCTCTTCGCCGACCTCGAACCAAAATTGCGCGACTGGGCGTTGGAGCGCTACACCCAGCACCCGATCGCGATCTATGACAAGGGCGTGGAACTCGCCTCGTTCTGGTCGCAGCAATGGCCGGGCACGCAGGTAATCTGGTGCAAGCGCGCGCCAAACCCGGGCGAAGCGCACCAGCGCCGCACCGCCGAAAAACTCGGCGCCACATTCACCGAACTCGACACCGGGCATTACCCGATGCTCAGCACGCCCGCCGAACTCACCCAGATCCTGCTGGCGGGGTAAAGAGAAAAAAGGAACACCGACGCAAAGGGCGCGAAGGATACGCAAAAGGACGCGAAGGATACGCGAAAAACGCGCAGGATACGCGAAGAACGCGAAGGCGACTTTACGAGCGCGCAGCGCTCAACAAATCCTGCGCCGCCGTGGTGATAATTGCGCTGCGCGCGGCACGATGCCTTCGCGTCCTTTGCGTATCCTTCGCGCCCTTTGCGTACCACCTTTAAACCCTGCCACAAGTGATGTCCCTGCATCTTGACCGGACCAGTCGGCCGGATCGTGCTGACCCTGCCGTAAGACGAGCGTCACCGCATGTATCGTTCTTCCAGCGCGCGCCAGTGATCCGTGCCGACGGCAATCTCGCGCTCCTGAAAGGTTGCGAGGTCGGCGTCGACGCGGGTGGTGTGCCCGTCTTCCTTCAGGACCCGCAATACGCGCTGCGCCGCGCGGATCGCGGCACGATGCGTCTGTGACGGGTAGATGCCGAGGCGAAAGCCCATTTCCTCAAGTGCGTCCGCCCCCAGCATCGGGGTCTTGCCGCCCTCGAATACATTGACCAGCGCCGGCCCGTGGACGCTGCGCCCGACAATGCGCAACTCGTCTACCGTTTGCGGCGCCTCGACAAATCCGACATCGGCGCCCGCCTCCAGATAGGCGTTGACCCGGTCGATCGAGGCGTTCAGCCCCTCGATCGCGCGCGCGTCGGAGCGGGCGATGATCAGCATGTCGGGGTCGCGGCGGGTATCGACCGCCGCCTTGATCTTGCCGACCATCTCGGTGCAGGAGATCACCTCCTTGCCCTCGTAGTGGCCGCATTTCTTCGGGCTGACCTGATCCTCGATGTGAAACGCCGCGACCCCCGATTTCTCGTATTCGCGCACCGTGCGGATCACGTTGATCGCGTTGCCGTAGCCGGTATCGGCATCGGCGATGACCGGGATTCCACCGCCTCGACCGTCAGTCCGATGAAATGCGCGTTCTCGTTCAGGGTCAGCAGGCCGAGATCGGGATAGCCGCTGGCCCGCGAATAGCCTCCGCCGGTCAGGTAGACCGCGGCAAAGCCGGCCTGCTCGACCAGCCGGGCGGTCAGCGTGTCATACGCGCCCGGCACCATCGTATAGCCGGACCGCGTTATCAGTTCCCGCATTGCCTGCCGTGCCGTCATCGCGATATCTCCTCCGCCATTGCATTTCGCTGAGAGGGTTTCTTAACTCAGACCGTAAAAAATGCCGCGTTCGTTGCTGAGGTCGCTTCCATGTCGTTGAATTGGTTATCGCTGCGCGGAGCGTCGGCCGGGCTCGCCGTGTTGCTGCTGGCGCCGGCGGGCAGTGCGCTGGCAGACGATCCGCCACCGCCACCCGGATGCACCATCTCGTCGGTCAACATCCAGCCCGCGGCGGTCAACATCCCGGGCCTCTCCCCAAGGGGAGACGTACAGTTCAGCTGTACCGGGATTTCCGAGGGGTTCGCCAACCAGCTCGCCGAGATCATGAACCGCATCGTGCAAAACCGGCTCGATCCCGCAGATGGTGCTGAGCAAGCTCAGCGAGGTCGACCGCATCCCTGAAGAGGGCGTCGCCCGGACGGTCGACGAGGCGCAGCGCCAGCGTATCATCCAGAGCCTGGCCGGCAAGCCGCCGGGGCAGATCGCCATCGTCGCACATCCGGTTGTTACCGACAGCGCCGAGTACGCCAGGGGCATGGCCACCACCCTGCTGCAGGTCGGATGGCAGATCGAGGGACAGCAGATCCGTCGCGCCGCGCCGAAACAGCTCGACGAGGTTCCCGGCGTGGCGATTGTGGTGCGCGACCGTAGCGCTCCGCCGCCGCAGGCCGTCCTGCTGCGCAGCGCACTGGCCGCCGGCAACATCACGGCCGGATTGGTGTCCGACCCCGGCATGGCGCCGGCGGCAGCACTCTTGTGGATCGGCCGGCGTCCCGAGTTGGTGCCGGATCAGCCGAAATAGGGAGGAAGGAAAAGGGCCTAATCGCGGCGATAGGGGTAGCAGCGGGCGCGTTCGAGGGTCATCCCATAGTGCTGCGCCAGCCCGCGAATCGCATCGCCCTGTTCGGGATACGGGTCGGCATTGCCCGCTCCGACGATAATGGGACGGAAGCTGCGGTCGTCCTGCCCGGTTGGCGGCAGCATCGCCGTCGCCAGCGGGGTTCCGTCGCCGTCGCGCAACGTCAGAAACAGCGGCATTTCGCGTTGAATATGCGCCTTCAGCCCGATTTCCTGCTCAAAATAAACCCGCGACACCGGCTGGAAGCTCTGCGCCGCCTTGTCCTGTTCCTTGCGAAAATATTTCTCGACGGCGTGGTGCATCGTCTCGGACTCCGCGACCGCTTCCGCTTCGGTTTCGAGGCGGAACCAGGTTTTGCCGCCGGGTGCATCGCAAACGTACCTCATGCTTCCTCCACAGAACCACCGGGCACAGGACCCCCGAGCACAGGACCACCGGGCGAGCGTTCGCATCGCGACCGGAATGCGATGCAGGAATAAGCAAAATCCGGAGACCGGGGCGAGTTCAACAGCAACCTGGGGCGTTACACGCAGCGTGTACGCGACCGGTGCCTCTTCGGCCGTCCCTTGCGAAATCATGCCCGCCTCGGGCGCTGCCGCCGCCGCGCCGCGCCGGGCGGCGCCGGTGCCGCGCGGGTGGTCAGGGTCTCGGTGCCGGGCTCGGTCCATTCGCGCCACAGCGCCATGAAGGCGGCCATCGTGGCCGGGCCGAGAAACAGCCCGATAAACCCCATGCTCTCCAGCCCGCCGAGAATGCTGAACAGCACCATCAGGAACGGCAGCCGCGTCGAGCCGCCGATCAGAAACGGCCGCACGAAATGGTCGGCGACAGAACACGACAACGCTGCCGACGCCAAAGACGATCAGAGCGCCAGCGGTCTGGCCGATCGCGAACAGATAGGCGGCGGCAAGGCCGTACACGAGCGGCGCGGCAAACGGGATCACCGCCGCGACGCCGGTTACCGCCCCGACCGTCGTCGAATGCGGCAGGCCGACGGCCGCATAGGTGAGGCCGAGCAGCACCCCTTCGGCCAGCCCGACCAGCACGAGCCCGTTCACCGTGCCGTGCACCGCGCCGATGATCTGCCGCGCCGACCCGCTCGCCCGCGCAGCCCGATCAGCCGGTCGCTGATGCGGCGCACCTGATCGATCAGGGCATTGCCGTCGCGGAACAGGAAAAACAGCGTCAGCAGCGTGAACCCGAACAGCGCGAGGCGGTGCACGACCTCGCCGCCATACAGGCGCACGCCGCCAGAGAGGCTGCGCATGTCGAGGCGGCCGATCAGCACCTCGGTCGTCGCCGGGTCGCTGAGATTGGCCTGCCACCAACTCGGCGATGCTGGAGCCGACCAGCGGGAGTTCGGACACCGAGCGCCGGAACCGGCAGCCCGGTATGCCGGGCCTGCGAGATCAGTTCGACGATGACATGCGCTTCCTTTGCCAGCGCGACGCCGAGCATGACGATCGGCGCGATGAACACGACCCCGACAACCAGCGTCGCGACGACCGGCCCCCACACCCGGTCGCCCTGCCCCGGCAGCACTGCCAGCAGGCGGCGGTAGAGCGGCCACAACGCAATCGCCAGCACCGCCGCCCAGGCCAGCGCCGGCAGGAAATCGAACATCACCCACAGCGCCATCGCCACGATGATCATCGCCAGCGCGATGCGCGCGACGCGCTGGGTGACAGGGGCCGCCGGTGGTCCGGTCGGTATTATCGGGGATCCGGTTCCATGATGCTCGGTGTTGCTTCCCGTTCGCGAAAGTCTATCCTGAACCCGCCCTCATCGGCACGCGGTAAGCCGCAGGTATGCCGCCCGAGCCCTTGCCTGTTTTGAGCCGGCGGCGGTATCTCTCGGTTCATTCGGCCGTCCGAGGCCGCGATTGAGTTACCAGGGGGTCAGCCGATGGCGTACACGCTCGAACAGTTTTCCAGCGACTGCCACAGCATCCTTGCCGAAGAGCCGGGGCCGGAAGGCCGCAAGAAGGTGTGCGAGCTGGTGCAGAAGGCCTGCACCGACCAGGAATTCGTCGCCAAGCACCTGCCCGCCGACGGGCCCGAGCGCAAAATCCTGTTCGAGGACCCGGAACTCGGCTTTTGCATCCTTGGCCATGTCCATGACGGCGCCAAGGAAAGCCAGCCGCACGATCACGGCCCGACCTGGGCGATCTACGGGCAGGCGATCGGCGAGACGATCATGACCGATTGGGCCATGGTGTCGCCGGCCAGCGAGGAGCAGCCCGGCAAGGTCCGCCATGTCCGCGACTACACGCTGACACCGGGCGCCGCCTATGTTTACAACGAAGGCGATCTGCATTCGCCGCGCCGCGAAGCCGCGACCCGGCTGATCCGCATCGAAGGCCGCAACGTCCAGAAAATCCGCCGCTTCCCGTACGAAAAGGCGTAACCCCGAGGGAGTTTCTCATCCCTCTCCTGCACCGCGGGAGAGGGTGGCTCGACGCGAAGCGGCGAGACGGGTGAGGGTGCCTGGGACAGGTTTGGGCCTGGGGCTGCCCCCTCACCCCAACCCTCTCCCCCGATGGGGGCGAGGGAGTTTCTCTCCCCTCTGAGAGTGGGCCACGCTTGGTGGCTCGGTCCGGGGGAAAGCTCTCGGGGAGGCTCGTGGTGATTGCGTCGCCGCGCCTGCGGTGACAGAAGGGTGGATGCTCCGCAGCATTCTCGCGCCGATTCACCCCGATGGATGGAAGTTCATCGGCATCGCCGCCCTCGTCGCGATTTCTCTGCATTTCCTGTGGTGGCCGCTTGGCTGGCTCGGGGTGATCGTGGCGCTGTGGGTCGCGTATTTCTTTCGCGACCCGTGGCGCGTGACGCCAACTCGCGGCGGCATCCTGGTCAGCCCGGCTGACGGCACGGTCGTTTCGGTCGCCATGGTGCCGCCGCCGCCCGAACTGGGCATGGGCACCGCTCCGGTGCCGCGCATCGGCATCTTTCTGAACCTGCTCGATGTCCACATCGCCCGGTCCCCGATCCGCGGCCGGGTCGCGGCCTTGCGCTACACAAAGGGCCGTTTCGTCAACGCCAGCCTCGACAAGGCGAGCCTCGACAACGAGCGACTGGCGGTGCGTCTCGTGGTGGATGACGGGCCGGAGATCGCCTTTGTCCTGATCGCCGGGCTGGTGGCGCGGCGCATCGTGTGCGCTGTCCACGAGGGGCAATTGCTGATCGCCGGAGAGCGTATCGGGCTGATCCGGTTCGGCTCGCGCGTCGATGTCTACTGTCCGCCGCCCTACACGCCTTTGGTGTCCCCGGGGCAGCACATGGTGGCGGGGGAAACCGTGCTCGCCGATCGCGCGGTGACGGAGGCTGCGGGCGCCGGCATCTCGCACTGAAGGCAGCGCTGGGCTGGAACTTCGTATAGAATACACCGCTCAACTGTTTCGTTCAGGGAAGGTCGGAGGCGATGCGGTCGTCGAGGGCCCGTATGCGGGTGAGGGTGCGCCGGCCGCAGGGGCGGGTGCGGCGGCTGTCCGATCTGTCGTTCAATCGCATGATACCAAACGTGCTGACCCTGCTGGCGCTGTGCGCCGGCATGACGGCGATCCGCTTTGCGATCAACGGCGAGTTCCAGTATGCGACCTTCGCGATCATCGCGGCCGGCGTGTTCGACGGGCTCGACGGACGGCTGGCGCGGCTGCTGAAGGCGACGTCGAGCTTTGGCGCCGAACTCGACAGTCTGGCGGATTTCATCAGCTTTGGCGTGGCGCCGGCGGCGGTGCTGTATTTGTGGACGATGGCGCAGTGGCACAGTTTCGGCTGGGCCATCGTGTTGATCTACGCGGTGTGCTGCGCGTTGCGGCTGGCGCGGTTCAACACCCAGCTTGGCGGCGATTCGGTGCCGCATGTCGCCAAGTTCTTCAGCGGCGCGCCGGCGCCGGCCGGCGCCGGGCTGATCATGGTGCCGATGTTTGTCAGCTTCGAGTGGGGCGACTGGATCGCGCGGTCGCCCTATGTCAATGGCATCTGGATCACCGGTGTCGCGCTGATGATGGTCAGCACGATCCCGACCGTGTCGCTAAAGCGCATCCGCATTCCGCACCAATACGTGATTCCGACGCTGCTCGGCGTCGGGTTGACGGCGGCGTTTTTTACGACCGCGCCGTGGCCGACCCTGACCTTTGTCGGGGCGCTCTATCTCGCCTCGATCCCGCTGACGGTGCGCGCCGCCTACCGGCAGCGCCGCGCCGCGCAACCAGCCGAAATCCGTGCCGAGCCCGCCGCCGCGCCGGCGCCGGCGCAAACGCCTGCCTACCCGACCGCCGATGCCAGCGTGCCGCCGGCCAATGAGTGGCGGCACTGAGCATTCCCGGCTCCGTTACGCCCGACGAGGAGAAGAAACGATGAGCAACGCCATGAGTTATGTGCATGGCGCGGCGACGATGCAGCTGCTTGGCGATACGATCGGCGCTGCCTTCGACAAGACTGTCGCGCAGTCCGGCGATTGTCACGCTCTAAGCGTGCGGCAACACGGCATCCGTTGGACCTATCGCGAGCTTGGCGAGCGGGTCGATGCGTTTGCCGCCGGCCTCGTGGCGCTCGGCCTCGATCCCGGCGAGCGGGTCGCGATCTGGGCGCCGAACTGCGCCGAATGGGTCGTCGCGCAATTCGCCACCGCCAAGGCCGGGCTGATCCTCGTCAACATCAACCCGGCCTACCGGCTGTCCGAGCTGGAATACGCGCTGAACAAGGTGTCGTGCCGCGCGCTGATCACCGCGACCGCGTTCAAGACCAGCGACTATATCGGCATGGTCAACACGCTGGCGCCCGAGTTGGCGGGGTCGGCCCCGGGCGCGTTGCGGGCGGCAAAGCTGCCGGCGCTCGACATCGTGATCCAGCTTGGCGGCGAGGCGGCACCCGGTGCCTATTCGTACGACGAGATTGCCGCGCTGGGTGGCGGCGCCGAGCGGGCGCGGCTCGTAGAGCTGGCGGGCATTCTGCAGTTCGACGAGCCGATCAACATCCAGTTCACCTCGGGCACCACCGGCGCACCGAAAGGCGCGACACTGTCGCACCATAACATCCTGAACAATGGTTTCACCCTTGGTGAGACCATGCGCTTCACCGAGCGCGACAAGGTCTGCATCCCGGTGCCGCTCTATCACTGCTTTGGCATGGTGATCGGCAACCTCGCCTGTATCACGCACGGGTCGGCGATGGTGTTTCCCGGCGAAGGCTTCGACCCGCTGGCGACCTTGCAGACCGTCGCCGAGGAACGCTGTACCGCGATTTACGGCGTGCCGACGATGTTTATCGCCGAACTGGAGCACCCGGACTTCGCCTCGTTCGACCTGTCGAGCCTGCGCACCGGCATGATGGCCGGCGCGCCGTGTCCGATCGAGGTCATGCGCCGCTGCATCGACGCGATGCACCTGACCGAGATCACGATTGGCTATGGCATGACCGAGACCAGCCCGGCCAGTTTCCAGACCTCGATCGAAGACCCGGTCGAAAAGCGGGTGGCGACGGTCGGTCGCATCCTGCCGCATGTCGAATGCAAGATCATCGATGCCGAGGGCCGCATCGTGCCGCGCGGCACGCCGGGCGAGTTGTGCACCCGCGGCTATCTGGTGATGCTCGGCTATTGGGACGATGCCGAGCGCACCGCCCAGGCGATCGATGCGGCGCGGTGGATGCACACCGGCGATCTCGCGACGCTCGACGGCGAGGGCTATTGCAACATTGTCGGGCGCATCAAGGATCTGGTGATCCGCGGCGGCGAGAACGTCTACCCGCGCGAGGTCGAGGAATTTCTCTACCGCCACCCGAAAATCCAGGACGTGCAGGTGTTTGGCATCCCCGACGAGCGCTACGGCGAGGAACTTTGCGCCTGGGTCAGGCTGCGCGCCGGCGAACGCCTCGACGCCGAAGACATCCGCGTCTTCTGCCAGGGGCAGATCGCGCATTTCAAAATCCCCCGCCACGTCCGCTTCGTCGATGAATTCCCGATGACCGTCACCGGCAAAATCCAGAAATTCATCATGCGCGAGCAGATGATCGCCGAACTCGACCTGCGTATCGTCGCGACCGCCTGAGGTTTTCCCCTCTCCGCCCTCAGGTCCGAACCTGTCCCAAGCATCCCGCGGTGCGGTAGAGGGAAGAAACTCCCTAGCCCCCATCGGGGGAGAGGGTTGGGGTGAGGGGGCGGCCCCAGGTCCGAGCCTGTCCCAGGCACCCTCACCCGTCTCGCCGCTTCGCGTCGAGCCACCCTCTCCCGCGGTGCGGTAGAGGGAAGGGGGAAACAATCTGTCGTCGCGCGTTGGCGGGCGCGGTAGACTTGGCGCCATCAAGCAGACCGTGGGGAGAGCGATGCTCGCATTTGATCTGAAGGCCGAGGAAAAATTTGATCCCAAGCACCATGTCGAAAAAATCCTCGGCAAGGCGGGCGAGGGCGACGTGACGGTGGCGTGCTGGGAGCCGGGACAGACCAGCCCCTATCACTGCCATCCGAACGCGGTCGAATTGTATTTCTGCTTCGAGGGCGGCGGCACGATGCGCACCCCGACTGAGACGGTGGACGTCAAGCCCGGCTCGTTTGTTGTGCATCCGCGCGGCGAATTGCATGAATGGATCACCGGATCACAGCGCACCCTCTTGTTCCGCGTGCGCTATGGCGAGGAATTCTCCGGCCGCACCAGGGAATGGCCGAGCAACCCGGAATGGACACCGCGGCCGGCCGATACCGAGTATTTCGCCAAGGGGTAGCAGGATGAACGATCGTCCCGACGGGGCGGACCAGGCCGCCGACCACGATGTGCCGATCCCCTATCGCGAGCGGATCGGTACCTATTACCAGACGCTCGGCTATGGCGCGCCCTATCGCTGGGCGCATTATGCCGAGGTGCCGTTCACGCCGCTGAGAAAGCCGCTGGCGGACAGCCGGATCGGGCTGATCACGACGGCGGCACCGTTCCTGCCCGACAAGGGCGACCAGGGGCCGGGCGCCGCCTACAACGCGTCGGCCAAATTCTACAAGGTGTATTCCGGCGACACCGCGGCGGACCACGATCTGCGCATCTCGCATATCGGTTACGACCGCGTCCACACCACCGCCGAGGACCGCAACACCTGGTTTCCGCTGCCGCTTGCTGCGCGAGATCGCGGCGTCTGGGCGGATCGGCGAGTTGGCGCCGCGCTTTCACGGTGCGCCGACCAATCGCAGCCATCGGGTGACGCTGGAACAGGACTGCCCGGAACTGCTGGCGCGCTGTCGCGAGGACAAGGTCGACGCGGTTCTGCTCTTCGCGGTTTGACCGGTGTGTCACCAGACCGTGAGTTTGGCCGCCCGTCACCTCGAAGCGAATGGCATCCCGACCGTCGTGCTGGGGTGTGGCAAGGACATCGTCGAATATTGCGGCGTGCCGCGGTTTCTGTTCAGCGACTTTCCGCTCGGCAACCCGGCGGGGCGCCCGCATGACCCGGAATCCCGCGCATTGACACTTGAACTGGCGTTGCGCGTGCTGGAAACCGCGCCGGCGCCGCGCACCACCGTGCAATCGCCGCTGCGTTGGCGTGAAGACCCGGCCTGGAAGCTCGATTTTTCCAACATCGCGCTTTTGTCAGCCGAGGAAATCGCCCGCCGCCGCGCCGAGTTCGACCGGCAAAAGGAAATCGCCAAAACGATCCGGACGGCGCCACAGGCGGCTGAGGGATAGCAGATGTGAAGAGTGGGGCCAAACCGGGCCCCATTTTCCAGGGTTGTTGAGATTTAGAGCGACGGAGTCACATTCCACCAAAAAATTGTCGTCCCTGCGAAAGCAGGGACCCACCGGGCAGCTTAGGAGTTGCTGAACAATGGGTCCCTGCTTTCGCAGGGACGACAATGGATAGTGATCGAACTTGATCGGACGCTGCGCTAGTCTAGATATCCGCTCTGTCTCGTCATCACCCCTGCTTCCAGGAGTGATGACGGCAAGCGGTAGCGAGCGCGATCGACCCGCTAATCGTTACCGGCAACTGGGGCGGGGCGTGCGGCTGTGCGGGCGGTGCTTTGCGCCATCAGCTCGGTGTCGATTTCCTCGATTGACTTGCCTTTGACCTCAAGCCCGATGAAGAAGAAGGTGATACCGGTCAGCAGATACCACGAGGCGAGATAGAGCATCGCCGGCTGGATCGCGTCGATCGTCGCTTTCGGGCTGACGACGTCCGACGAGCCGACGATCAGGGCCAGCCCGAGCGGGCCGACGATCTTGCCGATGCTGCCAAAGCCGTAAGCAGAGCCCATGCCGCTCGCCCGCAGATGCGCCGGCCACACCTCGGCCGAATAGGGACCGACGATCGCGTAGCCGCCGCTGCCGATAAAGCTCTGCGCGTTGACCATCAGCCAGAACACCGACAGGCCGAAGATTGTCGCCGAGTAGTAGTAGCCGCCGAGCGCCACCACGGCGAAGGCGGCGAACCCCATGAAGACGCCGAGCACCTTGCGGCCGACGATGTCGGACAGATAGGAAAAGGCGAGCCGCCCGAACAGCCCGACGATCCCGACCGTCATCATCAGCTTTGATGCCTCGGCCGGCTTGATTGCCATCAGCAGCACGAACAGGGTCGGTGCCCACAGACCCGATGCCGTATCCGGCGGTCTGCGAGCCGAGGCTGGTCAGCCAGGTCAGCACCAGGCTGCGCGGGTGCTGGAACAACTCGCTGAACCGCACCTTGGGCGGCTCGGGGATGGTGTCGGGCAGCTTGATCGTCTTCGGGTCGATCATCAGCGCCCAGGCCAGCGACTTGCGCGCTTCCTCGACCCGGCCCATGCGCAACAGCCAGCGCGGCGATTCAGGCACCCAGGCGCGCACCAGCAAGGTCAGCAGCGCCGGCAGCAGGCCGATGATGAAGACACCGCGCCAGCCGATATAAGGCGTGGCGTAGCCGCCGATAAACGCCCCCAGGGTGGTGCCGAGCGGCAGGCAGGCGGTGACCAGCCCGCCGACCTTGCCGCGCTTTGACGACGGCACGAATTCCTGCACCAGCGGCAGATCGACCGCGTAAAGCCCGGCGACGCCGAACCCGACAAAGAAACGGAAGAATGTCAGGAATATCCAACCGCCATCGTCCGGTGTCAGCGCCAGCACGCCGGTCGCCAGCGAGAAATTGAGGATGGTGTAAATAAAGACTTTGCGGCGGCCGATCTTGTCGGCCATCCAGCCCCAGAACATCGCGCCCGGAATGGCGCCAACACCCGATGACAACAGCACGATCGCCGACTGACCATAGGTCAGGTGCCAGGGACCAACGATAAACGCCAGGACAAAACCGATCAGGTAGTAGTCGAAGAAATCGAGCATGTCGCCGACGATGGCGGCGAAGACGATCTTCTTCTGGTTGATGCGTCAGTCGTTGCTGGCGCTCGAGCAACTCGAGCATAAGCGTTCCCCCTTTAGCACATTGTGGCCAAACGGCGCGCAACCTACTGACCCGTGGTGGAAAGTGACAATGGAGTTGCGGCGCAGAGCAGTGCTGCAAAACCGGTCGATGCACGCAGATGGGTCGCCCTGACCCGGCGCAGCGGTTGGGCCGGCTTGCGGCGCGGCTGGTCACCCCCGTAGGATGCCGCACCGCCTCTGAAGGAAAGCCGCGATGCCATACCTGACCACCGATGACGGCGTGCGTCTCTATTACGAAGAGGCCGGCTCCGGTCACCCGATCGTCTTTGTCCACGAATTCGCCGACGATTTCCGCGGTTACGAGGTGCAGCTCCGCTATTTCTCGCGGCGCTATCGCTGCATCGTCTACAACGCGCGCGGCTATCCACCCTCCGACGTGCCGGAGGATTGGCGGCAGTATTCACAGGAGCGGGCGCGCGACGATATTCGCGACGTGATGAACGGGCTCGGCGTCGAAAAGGCGCATGTCGTCGGCATCTCGATGGGCGGGTTCGCCACATTGCATTTCGGTTTTGCCTATCCCGAGCGGGCCAGTTCGCTGGTCGTCGCCGGTTGCGGCTATGGCGCGCAGCCCGACAAGCGCCAACAATTCCAGGACGAGACGACGCGCACCGCCGCGATGATCGAAAGCGCCGGCATGGCGGAAGTCGCCAAGACCTACGGGATCGGCCCGACCCGCGTGCAGTTCCAGAACAAGGACCCGCGCGGCTGGGCCCAGTTTTACGAGCAGCTCGCCGGGCATTCGACAAGGGGTTCGGCCAATACGATGCGCGGCGTGCAGGCACGCCGGCCGTCGCTTTATGAACTGACCGAGCAGATGAAAAAGCTCGATGTGCCGACGCTGATCGCGACCGGCGACGAGGACGACCCCTGCCTCGAACCCGGCATCCTGATGAAGCGGCTGATCCCGAGCGCGGCGCTGATCGTGTTGCCGAACACCGGCCATGGCCTCAACCTTGAAGAGCCGGGCCTCTTCAACCAGACGCTCGCCGATTTCTTCCACCAGGTCGAAAGCGGCCGCTGGCCCCGCCGCGACCCCCGCGCCGTCACCGGCTCAATTCTGGGGATGTAAAGGCGCGCGCTGCCGCCGCCGCTAGAACGATGGCATGGCGCGGATGCCGCCGTCGGTGCGGCGCAGCAGTTTGTGATGGTAGTTGGGCACCAGCGAATCGTTGATTTCGAGGAGATAGAAGTCGGAATCGACCATCTGCTGGAGCAGTTGATTGGTGCTCGGCTGGTCCTGCCGGAGCAGGGCGTAGAACGAGTGAAGCTCGTTATTCACCACCAGCGTCCGCGCTCCGGTGCGGCGCATGAATTTGCTGACCGCGGCGATGACGCCGTATTCGGCATTTTCGGCGGCACCGTGCTCACAAAAATCGTCACCCAGCAGGATGCCGTGATCGGCGAGTTTCGGGGCATAGAGATGCAAATCGGCCAGCACCAAATCGTAATCATGCGCGCCATCGATATAGACGAAGTCGAAATGCTTTTCGGGGAAAAGCGGCGCCGCCGCGCGCGAGGTCGCGCGGTGGATCGTCACCCGCGAGTCGCCGGCAAAACGGGTGGCGACCTGCTGGTACAGCCGGTCGAAGTGGTTGTTGACATGGTCGCCGGGCGGCACGCCCGACCATTCCGAGAGTTGACGGACCAGGCGGGGGGCGTCACCAAACGCGGCCGACCATTCCGGCGGGTTGAACCAGTCGAAATCGAGGTCGAAATGCCAGGGATCGATCAAATGCAACTCGGCCGGCTCGCAGATTTCGAGCAGCCGAGCCACGTTGTCGCCGCGGAACACGCCGATCTCGGCCCAGCGGCCGCCTTTTGGCAGCAGCTTCAGCCACTGGCTGCGGTCGCTGAAGAAATAGTACATCGCGTGCCCCTGCGCCCGCCCGCGGCGCGGCTCAGCGGCCCTGGAAGTTGGGCAGGCGGCGGTCGGCCATCGCCTTGATGCCCTCGCGGAAATCCTCGGTCTGGCGCAGCCAGTCCTGCTCGACCAGCTCGCGTTCGGTCGCGGCCTCGATCGCATCGACAAGGCCGCGGCGCATGGTTTCGCGCGTCGACATTACCGCGAGCGGCGCCGATTGCGCCATTTCGAGCGCCAGCGCCTGCGCTGCGCTGCGCACCTCGGCGAGCGGCACCAGACGTCGGCGAGGCCGATGCGGACGGCCTCGTCACCGGGGATGCGGCGGCCGGTATAGAACAGCAGGCTCGCCTGCTGCACCCCGACGAGGCGCGGCAGCGTGTAGGTCAGGCCGAAGCCGGGGTGAAAGCCGAGCCGGTTGAAATTGGCGCTGAACCGCGCCTCGGCGCAGGTGACGCGGAAATCCGGCACCAGCGCGAGGCCGAGCCCGCCGCCGACCGCGGCGCCGTGGATCGCGCCGATCACCGGCTTGGCGGTGCGGAAGAGGCGCGCCGCCTCCTTGTAGAGATGCTTGCCGGAGCCGCTCTTCGCCGATTCCGCCACCGTGCCGGTATCCATGCGCTTCGAGAAATCGGCGCCGGCGCAGAAATGCCGGCCCTCGGCGGCGAGCACGATGGTGCGGCAGGCCGGGTCGGCATCGAGCTTCTCGAACGCGCTGCCGATCTCGGCGATCAGCGCGGCATCGAAGAAATTGTTGGGCGGCCGGCGGATTTCGACCGTGGCGACCGGCCCGTCGAGGGTGACGCCGATTTCCTTGAAGCCGCTGTAGTCGGTCATGGTCGTGTCTCCTTGCTAAATCAGCTTGTCATTGCGAGACGCTGCCGCAATCCCGGCGCGGAGGAGCCT
Source organism: uncultured Alphaproteobacteria bacterium (assembly GCA_963737875.1). Taxonomy (GTDB): domain Bacteria; phylum Pseudomonadota; class Alphaproteobacteria; order ATCC43930; family CGMCC-115725; genus DATARH01. The sequence continues at coordinate 51,984 of CAVTUM010000015.1, forward strand.
TCGTCGGCCCGAGATTGCTTCGCTGCGCAATGACCGGAAACGACACGATTGTCATTGCGAGGCGCCGAGGGCGCCGCGGCAATCCCGGGCGGAGGAGGCTCCATCGGCGCGAGATTGCTTCGCTTTGCTCGTAATGACACGGAGAAATCAACGTTTTACGATCAGCGCATCGACCACCGTCAGGCCTTCGCCGGCGGGGTGGACGATGACCGGGTTCAGGTCGATTTCGGCGACCGCGTCGGCATGGTCGCGCGGCAAAGCGCGACAGGGTGCTGATCAACTGCGCGAGGGCCGCCTTGTCGGATGGCGGGGCGCCGCGCACGCCATCGAGCAGGGCCGCGCCTTTGAGCTGGCCGACCAGGTCGAGCGCCTCGTCGGGGCCGAGCGGCACCGGGGCGAAGGCAACGTCCTTCAGCACCTCGACATGGATGCCGCCGAGCCCGACCATCAGCATCGGCCCGAAATCCGGGTCGCTGGTGATGCCGATGATCATCTCCACACCGCGCCGCGCCATCGCCTGCACCAGCACGCCTTCGATATGCGCCTCCGGATGCGCCGCCTTGGCGCGTTCCAGCACCGTGCGATAGGCCTCGCCGACCGCAGCGTCGCCGCTGACGTTCAGCATCACCGCGCCGGCCTCGGTCTTGTGCAGGATGTTCGGTGACTGAACCTTGAGCGCGACCGGGCCGCCGATTTTTGCCGCCGCGGCGACCGCGGCGTCCTCGGTCTTGGCCAGCGTCTCGGGCGGCAGAGGCACGCCGTAGCGGCCGAGCAGCCGCTTTGACGCGATCTTCGGTCAGGACCGAGCCGGGCAGGCCGAGGGTGCGGCCGACTTCGTCGCGCGTTGCCGCTGGGGTCGGCGGGCACCGGCGTGCGGTGGGCGAGGCGCTCGCGGAACGCGCCGTAATCGACCAGCGCGCGGATCGCGCGGGCGCAGCTCGGCATCGACGTGTAGCAGGGGATGCCGATACCGGCCAACGCTCGCGATCGCATTGGCGCTGGCGGTCGTGTAGGTCGAGAGCAGGATCGGCTTGTTGCTGTTGGCGGCGACATCGGCCAGATCGGCGGCCATCTTGGTGGCGCGGGTCTCGTTGGCGAGCGAGCCGATCAACAGGATCGTGTCGATGCGCTGCGGATTGCTGCACCAGTTCGATCAGCGGCAGGTAGCCGACCTCGCCGATCGCCTGCGCCGTCGCGTCGATCGGGTTCAGCGCCGAGGCATAGGACGGCAGCAGGGCCATGATGCGGCGCTGGATGTCGTCTTCGAGCACCGGCAGTTCGAGGCCGTGCGCCGACAGCACATCGGCCATCCACACCGCGCTGCCGCCCGAGCCGGTGATGATCGCGACCCGGTTGCCCGTTGGCAGTGAGCAATAGGCGAAGGCGGTCGCGACATCGACCATATGGTCTAGGTCTTCGCCGCGGATGATGCCGTGATGCCGGAAGATCGCGTCGTCGGCGACCCCGGCCCGCGCCAATGCCCCGGTATGTGACGAGGCGGCGCGCCGCCCGGCATCCGAACGCCCGACCTTGGCGACGATCATCGGCTTGCCGGCGGCGGCGGCGCGGTCGGCGACGGCGCGGAAGCGCGCCGCGTCGCGGATTTGTTCGAGGTAGCACATGAAGATGTCGGCGCCGCCGGCGTCGAGCACCCAATCGACATAGTCGTGCGCCTCCAGCACGGTCTGGTTGCCGGCGCTGATCTGGTAGGTGAATTTGAGCTGGCGGTCGCGGCCGCGACTGAGGAACGCGAAGGTCAGCGCGCCCGACTGGCAGCTGACGGCGATCGGCTTGGCGCGGCTGTCTTTCGGCAGCAGCGGCTGGTTCGGGTCGTGGAATACCGGGCTGAAGGTCGCGACCAGCGGGCGCAGCGGGTTGACGACGCCCTCGCAATTCGGCCCGGCGATGACCATGCCGGTCTTTTGCGCGACCGCGCGCAACTCCGCGTCGCGGCCCGCCGCCTCTTCTGTCTTCTCCTCGCCAAAACCGGAGCTGATGATGGCGGCGGCCCGGATACCGCGCGCGCCGCATTGCTCGATCGTCGAGATCACATGCGCCGCCGGCACCAGGATGACCGCGAGGTCGACCGCCTCCGGCAATTCGGCGATCGTCTTGTACGCCTTATGCCCGAGCACCTCGTCGGCGCTGCGCGTCACCGGGTAGATGCGGCCATCATAGCCGTGCTCGATCAACTGATGCGTCAGCCGCCCGCGCAAGGAACTGTCGGCCGAGGCACCAATAATCGCAACACTATCGGGCGAAAGAAGAGGACGAAGATCGGGCATATTCAGCAGGCGCTTTCTCAAAAAAGATCAGGCGACGCAAAGGGCGCCAAGGGCACGCAAAGGACGCAAAGTAATACATTTACTCCTTCGCGCCCTTTGCGTATGCCTTTGCGCCCTTTGCGTAGGCTTTTCTACCGCAGTCCCAGACCGCGGGCGATGATGCCGCGCAGGACTTCGCGGGTGCCGCCCTGGATGGTCAGCTTGGGGGCGATCAGCGTGGTGTGGCGCAGGGCTTCCTCGAAGCGGTCGTCGTTGCTGTCGGGGTCGGCGTCGCCGGTCGGCGGGGCCAGCAGGCGCACGCGGTTGGGCAGCGCCTGTTCCCAGTTGGTGCCGAGGTCCTTGACCACGGCAGCCTCGGTGCCCGGCGTCTTGCCGGCCTGCAGCATGCCGGCGATGCTCGCCGACATGCGGCGCAGCGTCGCCAGATTGGCGACCTCGCGGCCGATGCCTTCGGCGAGCCGCTCGCTCGGCTCGGGGCCGGCGCGGCGCACCAGTTCGATCAGCACCGAAAACGTCTCCAGCCAGCGGTCCGGGCCGCTGCGCTCATAGGCGAGTTCGTCGGAGGCCTGCTTCCACGCCATATCGACTTCGCCGATCAGATGCAGATCGGGCACGAACACATCGTCGAAGAAGATTTCGTTGAAATCATGCGCCCCGGACATGTTGATGATCGGGCGGATCGTGATCCCCGGTGATTTGCAGTCGATCAGAAACTGCGTCAGCCCGTGGCGGTGGTTTTCCGCGGTCTTGGCCGAGGTCCGCAACAGCGCGATCATGTAATCGGAATGGTGCGCGTTGCTGGTCCATATCTTGCGGCCGTTGACCAGCCAGCCACCCTCGGTCTTGGTGGCGCGGGTCGAGGCGGCGAACACGTCGGAGCCGGAATTGGGTTCGGACAGGCCAATGCAGAAGCACAGATCGCCCGACGCGATCTTTGGCAGGATGTTGCGTTTTACCTCTTCCTGGCCATAGCGCAGGATGACCGGGCCGCTTTGCCGATCGGCGGTCGAGTAGGAGCGGGTCGGGGCGCGGTGCGCCAGCATCTCCTCGGTCACGACATAGCGTTCGAGGTGCGAACGCTCGTGGCCGCCATATTCCTTTGGCCAGGTCATGCCGATCCAGCCCCTGGCGCCGACCTTGCGGGCGAACGCCTTGGAGAACGTGCCCTTGCCGTCATTCGGGGCGAACGTGCCGGCCTCGATCTCCTGGCGCAGAAACGAGCGGACTTCCGCGCGCAATTCCTTGCACTCGGGCGGCATGTCGATCGGGTCGAAGTGGAAATTATAGGCCATTGCTGCTGCCTCCGCTCATCCTCGATGCCACTGGTGCAATAGTTACGTCGTCATTCCCGCGAACGCGGGAACCCAAGAACACGGACGCCGCTAAAAAGGGCAAAGGCGGTGTTCCTGGTTTCCGGGTTCAGCCCTGCGGGCTGCCCCGGAATGACAGAGAGGGGGGATGTGGGGATGGCGCGGCCCATCCTGCTCAGGACCCTTGTGTCAAGAACGGCCACAGCGCGTCGGCGCCGCGCGCCGCCACCATGTGGCCGAGTTGGATCGCCCAATGTGTCTCGTTGCCAAATTCCTCGCGCCACGCCCACAGCCGCCGCGTCGCGTGATGCAGCGAGTGCTCGTAGGTGAAGCCCATCGCGCCATGCACCTGATGCGCGATCGCGGCGCCGGCGCCGGCCGCCTCGCCAACCCGCAGCTTGGCGATCGCCACCTCGGCGGCGACCAGCTCGTTGCCGACGCCGTGCGCCGAAATCGCCTCGGCGGCGGCATCGGCGGCGGCGCCGGCGGCGGCGACCTCGCCGGCCAGGGTCGCGAGGCTGTGCTGCACCGCCTGGAATTTGGCGATCGCCCGGCCGAACTGCACCCGGTCGAGCGACCATTGCACCGACTGGTCGAGAATATGCGACAGCGCGCCGGCCATCTGCTGCGCCCGCGCCGCGGCGCCGATCTGCACCAGCCCGAGCGTGCCGAACCCTGCCGCCGACCCGACCGCGACGGCAGTGGCGCCGTCGAACGAGATCGTGTCGCGCGGCTCGCCGGCAATACTGGTGCCCTGGCGGATCGCGACGCTGTCGGCGGCGACCAGCGCGACGGTCGGAACGCCGGCCCGGAATGCCAGCACCGCGATGTGTTTGGCATCGCGGGCGAACGGCACATGCCGGGCGCGGCCCTGTAATTTGTTGCCGGCCAGCTCGATATGCCCGTCCTCATAGATCGGCGCGATGGTCATCGGGCCGCTCGGGGATTCGAGGCCGCCTTGCGCCAGGAGCCAGCCGGCGAGCAGGGTCTCGGCTAGCGGCACCGGCGCGGCAGCGCGGCCGACGGCGCGCAAGACCGCGAACCCGTCGATCATGTCGGCGCCGGCGCCACCCAGCGTATCGGGCACCCAGGTCAGCGGCAGTCCGGATTCCTCCAGCGCCTCCCACAGCGCGGCCGGCCACTCGCCCTTTTCCGCGGCGTTGATCGTGTTGGGATCGCACAGATCGGCAAAGATCCGGTTGGCGGTATCGACGATGATGTTGTCGGTCATCTGAAATCCTGCGGTCCTTCCGCGGCGTTTCCCCTGGGCTTTGTCGGCGAGAGAACCAGAAGCCCGCCGGCTTGACAAGCGCGGGGCGCGCATGCTCGACCGTTGCCGGGGAGGGCTGGTCATGCTGATCGTCGATGCACAAGCACACATCTGGGGCGCCGATACGCCGCAGCGGCCGTGGCCGGCGGGCGGTCACGGCCGGGCGCACCGGCCGCTGCCGTTCTCGAAGGGTGACCTGACGCGCGAGATGGACGCGGCCGGCGTGGCGCGCGTCGTGATCGTGCCGCCGTCGTGGGAAGGCGACCGCAACGACCTCGCGCTGGTCGCGGCTGCCGCGCACCCTGACCGGTTCGCGGTGATGGGCCGCCCGCCGCTCGACCGCCCCGATCCGGCGGCGCTCGACCACTGGCGCGAACAGCCCGGCATGCTCGGCATCCGGGTCACCACCGCCGGCGCGGGTGGCCGCGAGCTGTTTACCGACCCCTCGGGCGACTGGCTGTGGACCGCCGCCGAGCGCAACCAGCTGCCGGTCATGGTCTCGACCCCCGGCCTGTTGCCGGCGGTCGGCCGCATCGCCGAGCGCCATCCCGGCCTGCGGCTGGTGATCGACCACCTCGCCCTGTCGCGCGAAGGCAAGGACGAGGCCGCCTTCGCCGAACTCCCCGACCTGCTGGCCCTCGCGAAACGCCCCAACGTCGCCGCCAAGGCCTCCGCCCTGCCGCGCTATTCGACCGAACCCTACCCCTACCCGCGCCTCCACCCGTTTCTGCGCCAGGTGTTCGACGCCTTCGGCCCGCGCCGCCTGTTCTGGGGCACCGACCTGACCGGCATCCCCTGCACCTACACGCAGGCGATCACCCTCTTCACCGAGGAACTGCCCTGGCTGCGCGGCAACGACCTCGACCGGGTGATGGGCCGCGGGATTTGCGAGTGGCTCGGGTGGAAGCTACCGAATTGATGTCCCACTGTACGGTGTAGGCGTACGTGAAGTATGATTATTCGTAGCGTTCAGCACCGTGGCTTGCTGCGCCTTCTTGAGGACGACGACAGCCGGGAAATTGGCACCGACCTCGTGCGGCGCCTGCGCAACATCCTCACGGTCTTGATAGCCGCGGCCGATATGGATGGCGTAATCGGGCCGCCGGGCTGGCGCATCCATCAGCTCAAGGGAGATCGCGAAGGCACCTGGAGCATCTCGGTCAGCGGCAATTGGCGTCTGACGTTCGATCTTCGGAAAGGCGAAATATGCGACCTCAATCTGGAGGACTACCACTAATGAGCGATGCACTCGTCAGGATCACGATGGCGCCGTCACATCCGGGCGCATTCATCCGCGAAGAAGTTCTCGATGAACTCGGTTTGACCGTGAGCGAGGCGGCAAAGGCGCTCGACGTGCGCCGCGCGACCCTCTCCGACCTGATCAACGGTAACGCGGCATTGTCGGCAGAAATGGCGCTGCGGATTGAGAAGGCGTTTGGCGTGAAGATGGAAACTTTGCTGAATATGCAGGCTTGGTACGACGCCTACACGATGCGCCAGCATGCGGGTGAGATCGAGGTGAACCCCTACCGGCCCGTAGCTACCGAGCCGGGTTAAGAGCAGGCCGTCCCAGCAGCGCCGTTACGCTGGGCGGCGGCGGATCAAACTGACCCCTTTGAAGCTCATTACCACGTCGCCGTGCTGGTTCAGGGTTTCGACGCGGCCGAGGATGATGCCCTGGTCGGGTTTGGAGCGGGAGAGGCGGGCTTCGAGCACGGTGGCGCGCAGGCTCAGTTGGTCGCCGGGGCGCACCGGCAGGTGCCAGCGGAGTTCATCGAGGCCGGGCGAGGCGAGGTTTTCGCGTGCCACGAAATGCCGGATCATCAACTGCATCGTCATCGCGCCGGTGTGCCAGCCGCTGGCGATCAGGCCGCCGAACGGGCCGGCTGTGGCGGCGTCCTTGTCGACGTGCATCGGCTGCGCGTCGTAGCGGCCGGCGAAATCGAGGATGTCGGCTTCGGTGACGATGACCGGACCGCCGCCATACACCGCGCCGACCGGATAATCCTCGAAATAAATGCCCGGCTTGTCGTTCATGCTCGGATATTCGGGAAGTCGATGATGCGGGCTTCTTCGCTGACCGTGTCGAGCACCGCGCAGCTCAGCTGGCTGTCGTTGCGGTGGTCGCGCGCATCGCCGGTCGAGCCCGGGTTGATGACGAGCGTCCGGTCAAACCGGCGCACCACCTGCTGGTGGGTGTGGCCGTACAGCACGAAATCGGCATCGACCTCGCCGAACCGCGCAAGGTCGGCGCTGCCGGGGTGGATATAGGCGCCGCGCGGCTCCCACGGTGTCGAATGGATCAGCAGCAGCTTCTTGCCGCCGAATTCGAGGTCGAGCCGGTGCGGCTGGCTGGCGAGCCATTCGGCGAGCGCCTTGTCCATGCCGGGCCGGGCGCGGGCGCGTTCGCCGAGCGGGCCGAAAAAGCATTCCTCGTGGTTGCCGACGATGACATGCGCCTCGCGGTCACGCAGCAGCCGCACGACCTCGTTGGAAAAGCGGTACTCGTAGATGCTGTCGCCGAGGCAGATCAACTCGTCGATATCGCCCATCAGCGCCAGGGCCTCAGTGAGGCCGGCGATGTTGCAGTGAATATCCGAAACGACGCCAACCTTCACGCGCCCGGTCTCCGTTGCCGGGGCGCTGGCGGGCGCCGGAGACCGGCTACTGGGTGACGCAGGGTGGGACGCATGGCTGCCGGCGAACCTAAGAGGATGCTGTGCCGGTTTCAACCCGGCTCCTGCGCGGCACAGGCTTGTCATGGTCGAGCTTGTCGTGGAGCCGGGGATCGAACGGCGCTATGCTGTCCCCACATAATAATCCGCTGGAACACACGAGGGAGGCTGTTATGGATATCGTGCTTGATCACACCGTCATCCCGGCACACGACAAAATCGCCTCGGCGGAGTTTTTCGCGCGGGTTTTCGGGCTGGAGTATCGCGGGGCGCAGTCGCATTTCGCGCCGGTGCAGGTCAACCCGGCGCTGACCCTCGATTTCGACAACCGTGACGCGTTCGAACCGCATCATTACGCGTTCAAGGTCGGCGAGGCGGAGTTTGACGCGATCTTCGAGCGCGTCCAGGCCGAAGGCATTTCGTATGGCAGCGGGCCGCGCTCGCGCACCGACATGCAGATCAACCATCGGCACGGCGGCCGGGGCGTCTATTTCGACGACCCGAACGGGCATGTCCTGGAAATTCTGACGGCCTGACGCCTGACTGCTTGGCAGGGCCTGCTATTCCGCGGGCACCCGGCTGCCGCGCTTCACCGCGGCGGTCGTGGTGATGTTGTGCTTGATCTCGGCATCGTGGTCCGGGTGCAGCGTCCCCATCAGCCGGTCCCATACCGAGAAATGGGTCGCATAGTTGCAGCGGAAATAGCGGTGGTGCTGGTCGTGGTGGGTCACGCCGACCAGCGGTGAGGGCGGCCAGCACCAGATGCCGCCATGCTCGTAGCCGCGAATGCCCGACGACGCCGGTGATCTGGTCATACAGCTTGTGTCCCAGCAGCACGAGCGGCGCCGCCGGCAGCAGGAAATGCGCGATCAGCCAATAGGATTGCAGAAACAGGTTGTCGATCAGCCGGTCGCTGTTGTTCGACCACACGACCGGCGTCACCGTCAGGTGGTGCCAGCGATGCACCCACGGGTAGAGCGCGCCGGATGTGGATCAGCCGGTGCAGCCAGTAGAACCAGGTGTCGAACAGCACCATCGAGGCGACAAACACAGCACCATGCCGCCGATCGAGGTCGCCGGCGCCCAGCCCCAGCCGAATTCGGCATACATCCAATGCCCGGTGCCGAACATCGCCGCGATCGCCGCCAGCGACACAAAGCTTTGCCGGCGGTCGCGGGCGATCAGGGCGGCGGTGGTGGTTCGCGCCTGGATTTTCGCCGCGACCAGCCGCCGGTTCATCCGCTCGATGACCAGGGCGGTCGCGAGGTATGTCGCGAGCAGAAACACATAGACCGCGGCCACCGTCTCGACCCAGGAAATCAGCCGCTCAACGATCATTCCAGCTCCGCCCGCGGGACACGTGGCGCAACTCTTGCGCCGCCGCTAAGGTGCCATTTTTCCGCGACGGGGAGGGAAGAATCATGGATGAACGCGCCTTTGCCTCGGCCACGCGGCTGGCCGGCAGAAATCCGCGACCGGCGGATCGGCTGTCTCGAACTGCTCGATTTCTTCATCGCCCGCGCCGAGCGCCACAACCCGGCGCTGAACATCGTCGTCGCATGGCAGATCGAGACGGCGCGCGAACGCGCCCGCGCCGCCGATGCGGCCCTGGCGAAGGGCGAAATCTGGGGACCGCTGCACGGCGTGCCGATGACGGTCAAGGAATCGTTCAACGTCGCGGGGCTGCCGACCACCTGGGGCAACCCGGTGTGGAAAAACAACATCGCGACCGGGAACGCGGTGCTGGTCGATCGGCTGCTCGGCGCCGGCGCGGTCATCTACGGCAAGACCAACGTGCCGCTGATGCTGCAGGACTCGCAGAGTTACAACAAGGTTTACGGCACCACCAACAACCCGTGGGACAAGGCGCTGCGGTCCGGGCGGCTCGTCGGGCGGCGAGGCGGCGGCGCTGGCGGCCGGGTTCAGCGCGCTCGGGGCCGGCAGCGACATTGCCGGCTCGCTGCGCAACCCGGCGCATTATTGCGGCGTCTATGGCCACAAGCCGAGCTGGCGGTCTGATCCCGACGCGCGGCCATTCGCCGACCGGCGCCTTGACCCCGACCGATATCTCGGTGGTCGGCCCGATGGCGCGGCATGCCGAGGATCTCGACCTCGCGATGCGCGTGCTGGCGGGGCCGGATGTGTTGCAGCAGGCGGGCTGGCGGGTCGATCTGGCGGCGCCGCGGCATCGCCGGCTCGGCGATTTCCGGGTTGCGCGTATGGACCGAACTCGCCGCTCTGCGACATCGACAGCCAGCGTCCGCCGCCGCTTTGATGTTGCGGTCGATGCGCTGAAGCGTGCCGGCGCCAGCGTCGAACAACAGGCGCATCCGCCGCCTCGATGATTTGGAGCACCACGATCTGTTCATGCTGCTGCTGCGCGCCGCGACCGCGTCCCGGATGAGTGACGCCGACTTCGCGGCGCAACAGGAAATCGTCGCGGCGCTGGCGCCGGATGACACGAGCTTCCGCGCCCTGGTGGCGCGCGGCGCGACGATCGATCATCGCTCGTGGGGCGTCGCCAACGAAACGCGCACGCGCTTGCGCTATGCGTGGCGCGAGTTCTTCGAGGAGTTCGACGTGTTGCTGGCGCCGGTCGCGGCGACGGCGGCGTTCCCGCACGCCCACAATCCCGACCGCGGCGCCCGGCTGATCCCGGTCAATGGCGTGCAGCGAAACTATGCCGACCAGATTTTCTGGTCAGGGCCGGCAAGCCTCTCCTACCTGCCGGCGACCGCGACCCCGCTCGGGCTGACCGAGGCGGGCATGCCGGTCGGGATGCAGGTGATCGGCGCGGAGGGCGAAGACCTGACGACAATCGAATTTTCCCGGCTGCTCGCCGCCGAGATCGGCGGCTTTATTGCCCCGCCCGGCCTGGATTGACCGGGTTCCGGCTGAAACGCAACAGCGCCCGCGGATAGTGATCCGCAGGCGCTGTGCTTAAACAAGGCGCCAGCCTAGCGATAATAGCCGGGCGGCGGGGGTGGCGGCGGCGTGGTCGCGATGCCGGTCACGGCACCGACCGCACCGCCGGTCGCGGCGCCGATTGCGGCGCCCGGGCCGCCGCCTGCCGCCGCACCGATCGCGGCGCCGGCGCCGGCGCCGATCAGCGCGCCGCCGACCGCGCGCTGCCCCGGGTCATACGGGTTCGTGCAAGCCGCCAGGCCCAGCATCAGGGCAATGGCGCCCGGCGCGATCAATGTCTTCCTCATCGAGTTCCCTTTCGAACCATGCAATGGTGTGGTCGCATCTTTAACGTTCGCGGCACTGATTTGTTCCGCGCCGCGAGTGAAGGGGCGGTCAGGCCTTGGCCGCGATCACGCAGATCGCCTTCGGATTGTCGATGCGCAGCACGATGCTTTCGCTGACATAGAGGTGATAGTGCACGCCGTCCTGGTTGCTGTAGCCGGCCGCCATGTCCTGGCCGAGGATCAGCACCCCGGCGCTGGTGTCGACCAGCACGCCGCCCTCGATCGCCGCCTTGTAGATGCCGGCGGTGCAAAGCCGCCGCAGATGATCGAGGCCGATCACGTCGCTGCCGGGATAAAGACGGAACAGGTTGTTGTAGAGCACCGGCGACAGGGATAGCGCGTAGGGCCCGCGGAAGCCGGCATTGTCGAGCTGGGTGGTGGCCTTCAGCACGTCCTGCAACGCCGTCTCGGGGCCGGTCCAGTCGCCTCCGTTGACCTGTTGCCGTCCGTCGATCGTCATCAGCCCAAACAGCCCGAACGGCGGCGTGCCGCTGTAGATCAGTTCCTCCTCGCGGTCGGCGACCGCCTCGGCGGCATTCTCGGCCGGGCTCAGATCGAGCGGCTGGCCGTTCAGGATATGCGCCGCGACCCGACGGATGCTGAGGCGGAAGCTCTTGCGGATCATCGGCAGCGGGATCGCCCGGCCCATGATCGCGCCGGCCTCGTCGGGGCCGGGCTGGCGGCAGTAATCGTCATTGCCGACCTCGATCGCGGTCAGGCCGACGCCGAACGGGCCTTCGAGGTCGAGAAAGCGCCGGCCGGTCAGCCGATCGCGCGCCGCACTGGCGGCGGCTTCGTCAATCGCTTTCCAGATTTGCGCCGGGAACGGCGCCTGTGAACGGTTGAGCGTGTCCATTAGCGGGCTCCTTTCAGCGATCCGATCGTCATGCCGCCCCCCGGCCCACCGCCGGCATCGGGCGGCGACCCGGCACCGCCCTCTACGGCCTTTTCGATGCCGAGGATCGGCGCATCGGTGAACAGATAGGTCTTCATATGTCCGGCGAAATCAGTGTTGTGGCGGCGCAGCCATTCCAGCAGCATCGCCGCGTGCTCCATCTCCTCGCGCATGTTGTGGAGGAGGATGCCGCGCAGCGCCTCGTCCTCGCTGTCGTCGGCCCGCTGCCGATACCAATCGACGGCGTCAAGTTCCTCTTTCAGCGAGGTGATCGCGTAATGCAGCAGGCGCGATTCTTGCGACAGCACCTCCCGCGGAACATGCAAACTCTCACTCGACATGGCTTCCTCGTCTGACGTTTTCGCTCGGATCGGGCACAACGCGCCGTTCCGCTCAACGAACGCGTTATAGCGCGGAGCGATCCGCCATTCGGACTTGAAAAGAGGGTGGCGGACGGAGGATCGTAGGCCATGGCTGATCCGCGTCTTGCTGACGACCCCGCCCGAACCGGCGGTCGGTCCACCGACGATGTACCGCCTCCACTCGAAGCGGCCGGGATTCGGGATTCCGGGATTAACGTGCCGGCACCGCGCCCGCTGCCGGGCGGGCGGCGGCCGATGCGGCGGACATTCCTTGCCCCGGTCATCCAGGTGCGGATGGATGGCACTGCTCCGGTGGCGTCGTTGTCGCACGAGGTACGTTATCGCGAGCGCCAGTCGGTGGCGGTCGAATTGCCGCCGCCGGTCAGCGAGGCTGCGCCGATAGAGCCCGCGGGGCTGCCGCCTGTCGCCGCGGCAACGCCCCGCCGCCGACGCCTGCCGCTGTTGCTCGCGTGCAGCAGCATCGCGGCTGTGCTGCTGGCGGCCGGCATCTTCCTGTCGCGCGGCGACGGGCCGGAATGGGTGGGCCGCGTACGGCTGGCGGTCGCGCAGAAACTGGCCGGTCCGCTGAAAAGCCCGGCCGAGGTGCCGAGCGACCCGGCCGGGCGCCTCGCCTATTACAGCGAGCACGCGAGGGCGGGCGATACCCAGGCGCAGGTCGATCTGGCGGTGCTGTACGCCAAGGGCGACGGCGTCGGGCGCGACTATGCGGCGGCGGCAAAATGGTTCAGGGCGGCGGCCGAGAAGGGATTGGCGCGGGCGCAATACGATCTCGGCGTGCTATACGAGCGCGGCCGGGGGGTGCCGCTCGACACCGCGCAGGCGACCGGCTGGTATCGCAAGGCGGCCGAGCAGAACCACCCGCTCGCCGAATACAACCTCGCCGTCGCCTACACAAAGGGCGACGGGGTCAATCGCGACTTCGCCGAAGCCGCGATCTGGTATCGCCGCGCCGCGGCGCAGGGAGTCATCGCGGCGATGGTCAATCTGGCGATCCTCTACGAGCGCGGCGAAGGGCTCGACGTGTCGCCGGTCGATGCCTACGCCTGGTATCGCGCGGCGGCGCGGCGCGGCAGCCAGCCGGCGGCAAAGCGGGCCGACGAATTGCTGCAGGCCTTCTCACCTTCGCAACAGACCCTGGCGGAAACCCGCACCGCCGACATTGCCGCGACGATCCGCGACCCGGTCGGCGAGCGGATGCGCGCCGCCGCCAATGGGCACCCGGCAGTAACCAACGCGGCGGCCCCCGGGCCGGTATTCCGCTCGGGCATGGTCGGCGGCGGCACCGCACCGCTGAACGGCGGCGACGCGGACGAGACCAACTAGCCGGGCCCAGCGCCCGCACCGGAGGCACGATGTCGCTGACGACCGAACCGGAAATCTCGAAGGTTGACGATTATCGCGTCACCGGCCATGTCGGCGAGCGTACCCGCCCGGTCACCCACCATTTACTCAGCTTCCTCAACATCCTGCTGCTGATCGTCCTGGCCGCGACCTCCTTCGCGCTGTTCTGGGTGGTGGTGATCATGCTCGGCGTGTTCTAGGAAAGCGGCCATGTCCTGTCGGATCGGCGGAGAGCGGTGATGGAGGGAACGTCCGAGCTTGACCCGAGGCTCCTCGAAATCCTGGTCTGTCCGCTGACCAAGGCGCCGCTGCGCTATGACCGCGAGGCGCAGGAACTGATCAGCGAGCAGGCCGGCCTCGCCTATCCGATTCGCGACGGCATTCCGATCATGCTGGTTGACGAGGCGCGTCCGTTGCAGCCGGAAGAGGCGAGCAGGGCAACCACGCCGCCGCGGCTGCCGCAGCCATGAAGGCGGCCGCCCCCTGGCCGGTTGAACTGCGCCTGAAACGCGCCGAAAAGCGGCTCGACATCGAATTCGATGACGGCCGGCGGTTCAGCCTGCCGGCCGAGTACCTGCGGGTCGAGAGCCCGTCGGCCGAGGTGCAGGGGCACGGTCCGGGCGAAAGGATCGTCATTGCCGAACGCGCCCATGTCGGAATCCTGGAAATGGAGGAGGTCGGCAACTACGCGGTACGCATCCGCTTTGACGACCTCCACGACACCGGCATTTTTTCCTGGGAGTACCTGTACCAGCTCGGTGTCGAATACGATAAACGCTGGCGCGACTACATCGCCGCGCTGGCCGCGCAGGGGCTGAGCCGCGAACCACGCCGGGGATAGCCGGGCAGCGGCATCGCGCAATTCGCGCTACGCGCCGGCACGCGATCGATGGCACTTTACCGCCCGACCCCTTATCAGCATAAGCGCGCAGCGCAAGGCGAGCGGAGGAAACCGGAATGAGCGAACAAGCCCAAATGGTCGGGTATGAGTGGCTGGCACGGGCTTTGGCCGGCACCGGCATGAGTCATGTGTTTTTTGTCGAGTTGACAATGCGGCGCACGCTGTTGGCGCTCAGCGATCTCGGGGTCAAGCCGATCCTGGCGCATTCCGAGAAGGCGGCCGCATACATGGCCGATGGGTATGCGCGGGTCGCGGGGCGGCCGGGGGTGTGCATGGCACAGTCGGTCGGCGCGGCCAATCTGGCCTCGGGCTTGCAGGATGCGTGGCTCGGCCGCGTGCCGGTGATCGCCTTTACCGGCCACAAGGAGCCGTCGTTCCAGCATCGCAATTCGTATCAGGAAATCCCGCACGCGCCGCTGTTTTCCGCGGTCACCAAGTTTTCCAGCCCGGTCTACACGACCGGAGAATTGCCGCGGCTGCTGCGGCAGGCCTGGCGGGCGGCGATGGCCGATACGGTGCGGCCGACGCATCTCGACTTCAACGGGTTGCAGGGCGATGTCATCGAACTCGGCCACACCTCCGCTTCCACCGAGATCGATGCCGACAAGCGGCAGCTGCCGGTGCACCGCCCGGTCGCTGACGACAGCGACATCGAGCGCGCCGTCAGCCTGCTGAAAGGCGAGAGCCGGGTCTGCATCGTCGCCGGTGACGCTGCTGCCGTATCGGGTGCCGGGCCGGAAGTGCTGGCGCTCGCCGAAGCGTTGTCGGCGCCGGTGGCGACCTCGCTTGGCGCCCGCGGCATCATCCCGACGACGCACCGCCTGTCGGCCGGCGTGGTCGGCAGCTACTCGGCGCCGCCGGCCAACCGCATCGTCCACAGCGCCGGCCTCGTCCTCTATATCGGCTGCGACACCGGCGATCAGGTGACGCTGAACTGGACCGTGCCGCCGATCGGCACGCGGATCGTACAGATCGATATCGACCCGACCGAAATCGGCCGCAGCTACCCGAACACGACCGGCGTCGTCGGCGACCCGAAGGTGACGGTCGCGCGGCTCAACCAGATGCTTGGCCGACCCAACCGCGACGGCGCCTATGTCGAGGAAGCGGCCCGCATCGTCGCCGACTGGCGCGAAAGCATGAAGCCGCTGGTCGAACGCAACACCGGGCCGATTACCGTCGAGCGGCTCTGCGCCGAGATCACCAGGGCCTTGCCACCCGACGGCATCGTCGTGGCCGATACCGGTTATTCCGGCATCTGGACGGGCACGATGATCGAGATGAACGGCGCCGGGCAGACCTATCTGCGCGCCGCCGGTTCGCTGGGGTGGGCCTTCCCGGCCTCGCTCGGCGCGAAATGCGCGGCGGGCGACCGCAAGGTCATCTGCTTCACCGGCGATGGCGGGTTCTACTACCACCTGCCCGAGCTGGAATCGGCAAAGCGCTACAACATCGGCACGGTCGTCGTGGTCAACAACAATTCGGGCTTTGGCCAGAACCTGACCGGCGTCAACCGCATCGGCGGCAACCGGCCCGGCCGCGGCGAGGAACTGGTCCGCTTTGGACCGACCGATTTTACCAAGGTCGCGGAAAGTCTCGGCGTGCGCGGCATCCGTGTCGAGCGGCCCGACCAGATCGGGCCGGCCTTAAAGGAGGCACTGGCCGCCAATGCGCCGGTTGTCGTCGATGTCGTGACCCAACTGGAACCGCGCGCTCCCGAGCAGTGGGTACCGCCGGCCGCCTGATCCAGAAGCGCAATCCGATCAAGCGGAGTGGCAACCCTAATACTCTTTGCCCAGGCTCGACCCGCGGGCCTTCAGCCCGCGGGAAGGGAATTTTTGCTCGGCGAACGAACTTGATCGGGCTCCGCTCTAGGGTCGTGTTCCCGCCCGCCCGAAGGCGGCTGGGGTCACGATCGGGATATCACGAACGGCGCCGAGCGCCAGCAGGTCGGCGTCGCCGCTAACGATCAGATCGGCCCGACGTTTACCGCAAGCTCGATAAATTTGTCATCGCCCGGATCGCGGCACAGCGCTACGCGATCAATAATGGCGATCCGCTCGGCCGCCGCGAAGATGCGGCTTACTTCCTCGAGAAAGACGGAGGCGATCTTGCCGGCAAAACGTGGCCGTTGCAGAACCGCGAAAAGCTCGTCTTCGGTGACATCATTTTTCAGAAGACCGCCAAATTTCGCCAGCCAGCGGACCGTATGCGCCGGCCAGGAGCTGTCCTTTAACGCGGCGCTGACAAAGACATTGGTGTCGGCAACCAGCCTCATCCGTTCTGCGGCTGTACGGCCTTGCGCTCTTCCTTGATAATGCGGTCGATATCGGCGTCACTCCAGCCTTCGGCCACGACCTTGGCGCGCGCGAATTTGCGAGCCTTGCTCAGCCAGTCGTCCGGCTCGGAAGGCTCGATCGTGATGGTGACGCGTTGATCGGACGGCACGCCGCGGCGTGCCAGTTCCGCTGCAACCTGGCCTGCGGTGCTTTCGATAAATTCAGGGTGGGTGTTCTTGGCCATAGCCGATCTCCTGCTGATAGCATAACTCAGGACCCCTTAGAATTCCAATCAAGCCACCCGTCCCCCCTATAACAGCGGGGTAAATCAGGGTCTTGGGCCTCTCCCTGACGGGATCGCGTTCTAAATCGGGAAGCCCGCCTGGCGGGGGGAGAGGCGGATGCCGCAGCGGGCGGCTTCGAGCATGTAATAGCGGGTCATCTGGACGATGTCGGTGCGCCAGTAGAGCTGCTGCGGCTCGTTTTCGAGAAAATCGGGGCTGGCGAAGGCGTAGCAATAGGTCTCGACCCAGCGGCGGGCGGGATCGCCGGCGAGCGGGGCATCGCGCCAGCCGAACTTCCAGCCGGCATGTTCGGCCCCGATCCGCCAGCGTTCGAGATGCGTCGCCATCGCGTTGGCGTCGAGCGCCCCCAGCGCCGGACAGCGGTACACCACCACCAGCCGATGCACATTGAGCTGAAGCTGCATCAGCAATTCGTCGCCGAACGCCTGGACGAGGAACGTCGCATCCGACGCACCGCGGACATGGCGCAGTTCGACAGTCCCCCGCGCCGCGTCGGCGAGCGAGGTTTCCGGCGGCTCGGTATTGAAGCTCGGCAGTTCGTACTCGACCGCCTTCAAGGCGTCGAGCATCTGACCGGTCAGAAATTCTTCGGTACGGCGGAGCGCGTCGGTCAACAGCAGCATGACCGGGGAAACAGATAGAGACGCGCCGCCGTTCCGGCGCGTCTCCGTCTATTCAACCACGAGCTTGGGCAACCACGAGGTTAGGCAGCGGCGCGGATTGCGACGTTCTTGATCTCGCTGCCGACATAGGATTCGTAGCCGGCGAAGTTCTTTTCGAAGTCGCGGGTCAGGCCGCGCGCGGTTTCGTCATAGGCCGTCTTGTTGGCCCAGGTGGCGCGCGGGTCGAGTACTTCGGGCGGGATTTCCGGCGCGCTTTCGGGCACCAGGAAGCCGAAATTCGCGTCCTTGCGCATCGGTGCCGTCGCAAGGCGCCCGTCGAGCACCGCCCGCAGCAGGCCGCGCGTATGGCCGATCGCCATTCGGTTGCCGACGCCGAACGCGCCACCCGACCAGCCTGTATTCACCAGCCAGCATTTGGCGCCGTACTTGGCGATGCGTTCGCCGAGCATCTTGGCGTACTCCGTCGGATGCCGCGGCATGAACGGCGCCCCGAAGCAGGTTGAGAACGTCGCCTGCGGCTCGCTGCCGAGACCGACTTCGGTGCCGGCGACGCGCGCGGTATAGCCTGACAGGAAGTGGTACATCGCCTGTTCGGCGTTGAGCTGCGCGATCGGCGGCATCACGCCGAATGCATCGCAGGTCAGCATGATGACGTTCGTCGGATGCGGCGCCATTCCGAGTTCGTCGGCATTCGGGATGAAGTCGAGCGGATAGCAGGCGCGGGTGTTCTCAGTCAGGCTGGCGTCATCGACATCCGGCATGCGGGTCACCGGGTCGATCACCACGTTTTCCAGCACCGTGCCGAAACGGGTGATCGTCGAGTAGATTTCCGGCTCGGCCTTTGGCGACAGGTTGATCACCTTGGCATAGCAGCCGCCCTCGAAATTGAAGATGCCGCGCGGGCTCCAGCCATGCTCGTCATCGCCGATCAAGGTTCGGTTCGGGTCGGCTGACAAGGTCGTCTTGCCGGTGCCGGACAGGCCGAAAAAGATCGCGCTGTCGCCGTTTGGCCCGACATTGGCCGAGCAGTGCATCGGCAGCACGTCGCGCATCGGCAGCATGAAATTCAGATAGCCGAAGACGCATTTCTTGATTTCACCGGCATAGCGGGTGCCGCCGATCAGCACGAGGCGCTCGGCAAAATTGACAAAGATGAAGGTATCGGAGCGGATGCCGTCGAGTTCCGGGATCGAGCGAAACTCGGGCGCATGCAGGATCGTGAAGGAGGGCTCGAAGCCCTCCAGGTCTGCAACCGGCGGGCGAATAAACATGTTGCGGGCGAACAGGCTGTGCCACGCGCTTGGTGTCACGACGCGCACCGGCAGCCGGTATTCCGGGTCGGCGCCACCATACAAATCCTGCACGAACAGTTCGCGGCCCTGCAGATAGGCCAGCATGCGCTGGTGCAGGCTATTGAACTGGGACGGCGTGATCGGCTGGTTGACGCTGCCCCAGTTGACCGAGGTTTCGGTGCCCGGTTCGCGCACGATGTACTTGTCGCGCGGGCTGCGGCCGGTGTGGGGGCCGGTGTTGGCAACGAACGTGCCACCGGCCCCGAGTTCGCCTTCGCGGCGCCGCACCGCGTGCTCATAGAGCAGCGGCGCTGTCAGGTTCCAGTGGACCGGCTCAAGATGCCGCATCCCTTGCTTTGCAAGGTCGAATTGCGGCTTTCGACGGCTGACCAATTTCTCCGTCTGATCCAAAGCTGTTCCTCCATTGTCGCCGGATCCTCGTTGGTGAGGCTTACGGCGCGAGCCCAGGGAATTTAACAAAGAATAACTGTCGCCGGATGCCCCGGCAAGCGGGCCGATTGCCGCGCAACCAGGGATAGCAGCCGAGGGATAGCAGCTCGGCCGCGGTCAGGCGCTGGCCGAAGCATCGGGCACCGCGTCGGGAGCGAGCCCGCGGGCCTGCTGAACCAGCGCAATCAGCGCCTGCCGCGCCGCCGCCGGCGTCATGACCGGCGTGGCAAAATCAACCCGCGCGGCATCGCCCTCGCGGCGCAGGTCAATCCCTTCGGGGTCGATGCCGGTCACCTGCCAGCCGCCCCCTTGCCGCGCCGCGAGGCGCCGGGCATAGAGCGCGACGGCATCGGCGTGCCCGGTGTTCATGTGCGCGACGATATCGGTTTCCGCGGCGGCCAGCGCCGCCGCTGCTTCGCCAAACCGCAGATCGTCGGCACCCACCCAGGCGATACGCCCAAACCCGGCGACCAGATGGCCGCGTTCGACCACGACCCGGTACAGATGGAAATCGGCAAAGCCGGCATAGGCGGCGCTGGCGGGGTGACGTGCGGTGAAGCGAGCGGCAGCGGCCGGGTCGTCGCAGCGCTCCGCCCGCCCGAGCACGGTCAGCCGTGCCCCGGCGAGGGGATCAGCCTGTCCCACAATGTCCGCGAACAGCAATGAGACACGCGGGTCGGCCGCCAGATTGCGCGTATGTTGCGCCAGGTCGGACAGTAGCAGCAGCGGGCTCGCATCGATCGTGCAGGCGCAGGCCACCAGCGACACATAAGGCTGTGCCGCAGGGGGCTCTCCCGCAAGACTGGTGCCCAATGCCGCGGTGACACCGGCGCGGATCAACCGCCGCGCGATCAGGCCCCGATCGATCTCCGCCTCAGTCGTCGCCATAGCGCCCGAGTCCTCGATTGCAGCGAAATCCAAACATGCGCGAATTAAACTGTTACCATCGCCGCGCGCTCGACCGTGTAGCGCCGGTAATTCGAGCATCATTGCGGCGGCATTTTTCCAGGTTACAGCAGGACGCCAGCCTTTGCCGCGGCGAATAGTCGGCCCCGTACCCTTTTCGGTTGCCGCCAAGCAGCCATATTTAAGCCTCACACAAACGCCGCCGCCGATCGCAGCGGCGGGGGATATGCGGGGGACGCATCCGTGAGCAGTACGATTGCGCTGGTCGATGACGACCGGAACATCCTGACCTCGGTATCGATGGCGCTTGAGGCCGAGGGCTTTGCGGTGCGCTGCTACAGCGACGGCACCGAGGCGCTGACCGGCATGACCGCGCAACCGGTCGATCTGGCGGTCCTCGACATCAAGATGCCGCGGATGGACGGCATGAAACTGCTCGAACAGTTGCGCAAGCAGAAAAGCCAGATACCGGTGATCTTCCTGACCTCAAAGGACGATGAAGTCGATGAGTTGATCGGCCTGACGATGGGGGCCGACGACTACATCACAAAGCCGTTTTCGCAGCGCCTGCTGATCGCGCGCATCCAGGCCCTGCTGCGGCGCGGCGAACTGGCCCGTGAGCGCGAGGACGGCCAGGGCGAGCCGGTCATCGTGCGCGGCCTGATGACGCTCGACCCCGGCCGGCATTTGTGCACCTGGCAGAACCGGCCGGTCGAACTGACCGTCACCGAGTTCCTGATCCTCAAATCGCTGGCGCAGCGGCCGGGTCACGTCAAAAACCGCGACCAGTTGATGGACGCGGCCTACGGCGAGCACATCTATGTCGATGACCGCACGATCGACAGCCACATCAAGCGCCTCCGCAAGAAGTTCAAGACCGTCGATACCGAGTTTGCGCAGATCGAAACCCTCTATGGCGTCGGCTACCGATACCGCGATCGTTGAGGGTGATCCGACCCCGGCCGCGCCTGCCGTTCCACCGTCGGCCCATCTGACGCCGGGCGAGGAGCGCCCGCCGCCGCGGCCCGACGCCCCCCGCCCTGACGCTCCCCGCCCCGGCGCTCCAGGCCGCTGGGCGGGCTGGCGCTGGCCGATGCCGCGCTGGCCGTCGATCTCGCCGCTGACCCGCCGCATCGTCGCGGTCAACGTACTGCCATTGGCCCTGCTCGCGGTCGGGTTCCTCTACCTCGGAAAATTCGAGGCGAGCCTGATCGGGCAGCAGATCGAGTCGCTGCATACGCAGGGCGAAATTTTCGCGGCCGCGCTCAGCGAAGGCGCGGTGCTCGACTCGGCGGATGAAGGTGAGGTGCTGCTGCCCGATCTGGCGCGCCAGATGATGCGCCGCCTCGTCGAACCCACCCGCACCCGCGCCCGTCTCTTCAACACCGACGGCAGGCTGATTGCCGACAGCCGCCTGCTGCTGGGGCCCGGCGGTGCGGTGCTGGTCGACGCCCTGCCGCCGCCGGCCGACGGCAAGGACATGCTGGCGCGTGTCGCCAACGGGATTTATGACGCGATCGCCGGGCTGGTCCCGAGCCGGCACAAATATCCGCCCTATCGCGAGAGCGACACCGCGCTGGATTATCGGGAAACCGTTGCCGCCCTGCATGGCGGCAGCGGCTCGTCGGTGCGCACCGATCCGCAGGACGGTCTGGTGCTCAGCGTCGCGGTGGCGCTGCAGCGCTATAAGCAGGTGCTGGGCGCGGTCATGCTATCGACCAGCGATCACGAGATCGAGGAAGAGCTGCGCACGGTGCGGCTCGAATTGTTGCGCATTTTCGGCGTGACGCTGCTGGTGACGATCCTCCTGTCGCTGTACCTCGCGAGCACGATCGCCCAGCCGATCCGCCGGCTCGCGGCGGCGGCGCAGCGGGCGCGCGGGCGCGGCGCCAACATCGAAATTCCCAACGTCACCGACCGCAACGACGAGATCGGCGAACTCGCGGGCTCATTGCGCGAAATGACCGCGGCGCTGCGCCAGCGGATGAGCGCGATCGAGAGCTTTGCCGCTGATGTCGCGCACGAAATCAAGAACCCGCTGTCGTCATTGCGCAGCGCGGTCGAGACCGTCGGGCGGATCGACGACCCGGAAAAGCGGCGCCGGCTGATCGGCATCATCCAGGACGATGTCGGCCGGCTCGACCGGCTGATCACCGACATCTCCGCCGCGTCGCGCCTCGATGCCGAACTCGGCCGGCTCGAAGTGTCGCCGACCGATCTTGGCGAGATGCTGAGCGCCCTCGTTGATATGCACGAGACCACCGATAGCGGCGACGCCCCGCGCCTGATGCTGGAACTACCGGCCGATGCCGGCGGGCGCGGCAAGGCGCTGACCGTGCCTGGCATCGAAAGCCGCCTGTCGCAGGTGTTCCTCAACGTGATTGCCAACGCGATCTCGTTCAGCCCGCCGGGCGGCACGATCCGCATCCGGGTGGCGCGCGACGGCCGCGCCGTGCTGGTCACGGTTGATGACGACGGCCCGGGTATCCCCGAGGACAAGCTGACCGCGATTTTCGACCGCTTCTACAGCGAGCGCCCGGCCGGCGAGAAATTCGGCACCCATTCCGGGCTCGGCCTGTCGATCTCGCACCAGATCGTCGAGGCGCATCGCGGCCGCGTCTGGGCCGAAAACCGCACCGATGCCGACGGCACCGTGTGCGGCGCCCGCTTCCTGATCCGCCTCCCCGCGGAACCCTAGTTTCGCGGCGGCCGGATCATCGGGCCGAGATCGCCGCCGCCGAACAGGTGCAGGTGGAAATGCGGCACTTCCTGATGGGCCGCTTCGCCGTGGTTGGCGAGGATGCGGTAGCCGCCATCCACCACCCCCTCGGCCGCCGCGATGCGGCTGACCGCGCGCATGAAGGCGGCCAGTTCCGCGTCCGTCGCGTTCGCCGAGAAATCGTCCGATGACACGTATTCGCCCTTCGGGATCAGCACGATATGCACCGGCGCCTGCGGGGTGATGTCGCGAAACGCCAGCACGTGCGCGTCCTCGTACACCTTGGCGCAGGGAACCTCGCCGCGCAGGATGCGGGCGAACACGTTGTTGCGGTCATAAGCCATCAGCCCGAAATCCCTCAAGACGCCGACGCGGCGCCGATCATAAAGCCGCCATACTCGCCGCGCGCCTCGTTCGAATCGTTGTCGAACGACACGGTCGGCAGCCGCATCCCCTGTCTGATGTTCCAGTTGTTGAGGCTGTTATACCCGTACCAGGCGGTCGAGTTCGACAGCCACGTGTACTGAACGAGCCGCATCTGCTTCAGGTAGAGGCAGACCGAGCCCGACCCGTAAACCCCCATGCGGTATTCCGGCGCGTGCCCGGCGGCGGCCGTCATGCCGGCGAGGACGCCGCGGAAATAGCGGTCGATCGGCCCCTGGATATCGGGGCCGGCCGCGTTGTAATCGACCGCGAAATAGATCGCGCTGCCAAAGGGCTGGCCGACCTGGCGCGCCTGCCGATACGCCGTCTGCCCGTCATTATACCCGCTGGCATAGGAGAAATACGCCGGCTGGTGCGAATGCGATTCGAACACGACGACGAGCCGCATGCCGCTCGCCGAGACGCTGCGCGCCTCTTCCGCCGACAGCGTCGGCCAGCGCGAGGCCGGGTCGCGGTAATAGCGCGCGACGAAATCGATCCCGCTGCCGCGCAACTCGCTCGACACATCCCGTGCATCGATCGGTAAATCGACGCCGCGAGCCGATCCTGGCAGGGGCGCAGGCGGCACCGCGGGCGGCGGGCCCGGCGTCTCACATCCCGCCAGCAACAGCAGCACCCCGAGCAACCAAAATGCTTTCACCTTGCCTACCCCTTACCCACTCCGCGCGCTGCCGCCGCGGGACTATCCGAGTTCGCCGCGGACCTGCTGGCGCAACCGGTCGATCAGCACCAGTTCGCCGGCGCGTTCGACATGCCAGAACGCCCAGCCATTGCACGCCGGCGCGCCCTGCACCTGTGCGCCGACCGCATGAATGGAGCCGCGATGCTCGGCTGAGATAAGGCTGCCATCGGCCCGCACCCGCGCGCTGAACCGCCGCCGCGCGTCGACCAGCACATCGCCGGGGCGCAAGAGGCCGCGCTCGATCAGGCTACCAAACGGGATGCGCGGCGCCTCGCGCTTTGATTCCAGCACGACCGTGTCGCGCGCCGCCGGCCGCACCGCCGCGATGCGCCGCCGCGCCACCGCGATATAGGCCGGGTCGCGCTCGATGCCGATAAACCGCCGGCCGAGCAGCTTGGCGACCGCGCCCGTTGTGCCGGTGCCGAAAAACGGGTCGAGCACGATGTCGCCCGGCCGGGTCGAGGCGAGCAGCACCCGATGCAGCAGCGCCTCCGGCTTTTGCGTCGGATGCGCTTTTTTGCCGTCGGTGTCGCGCATCCGCTCCGGTCCGCCACAGAGCGGGATCAGCCAGTCGCTGCGCATCTGCAGATCGTCGTTGAGCGCCTTCATCGCCTCGTAATTGAAGGTGTAGCGGGACTCGCGCGAACGGGCACACCACAGCAGCGTCTCATGCGCGTTGGTAAAGCGCCGGCCGCGAAAATTCGGCATCGGGTTGGTCTTGCGCCAGATCACGTCGTTGAGGATCCAGAACCCGAGATCCTGCAACACCGCGCCGATGCGAAAGATGTTGTGGTAGCTGCCGATCACCCACAGCGCACCATCCGGTTTCAGCACGCGGCGGCATTCGCCGAGCCACGCGCGGGTGAAGGCGTCGTATTCGGCAAACCCGGCAAACTTGTCCCAGGCTTCTTCGACACCATCGACCCGGCTGTTATCCGGCCGGTGCAGTTCGCCGCTTAGTTGCAGATTGTAGGGCGGGTCGGCAAACACCGCGTCGATCGCGCCATCCGGCAGCAACGCCATCGCGGCGAGGCAATCGCCATCGAGAATCACATCGCTGCGTAACGGTTCCGCCCCCACCATGGGGCCGAACTCTGCGGGAGGCGGGGGCCAGCGTCAATTTCTACGGGCGTGCCGCCGCTGCTGCCGCAACCGGAGCGTCCGCTGCCGCCGCGTCGAGCAGCGCAAACAGGTCGGCTGGAGGTGCCAAAGCCGCTCGGACCGGCTCAAATGACCGCCGATGGTGCGCCGTGACCCCGAATTGTCGGATGCCGTCAAAATGCCGGGCGGTCGAGTACCCGACATTGGTTTCCCAGCCGTAACCGGGATAGCGCCCGGCCAGCGCATGCATGATTCGGTCGCGGGTAACCTTTGCGATAACGGATGCGGCCGCGATCGAGAAGCTCAGGGCATCGCCCTTGACCACGGTTTTCACCGCGCAGGGCAGCGTCGGCGCGACATTGCCGTCAACCAGCGCGATGTCCGGCGCCACCCCGAGCGCGATCACCGCGCGGCGCATCGCCAGCAGGCTCGCACGCAGGATGTTGATGCGATCGATCTCTTCGACGCTGGCCGCCCCGACCCCGACCTGCGCACAGGCGAACAGCGCGCGATAGCAATTCTCGCGCGCCTCGCGGCCGAGCATCTTCGAATCGTCGAGCACCCGGCGCAGTTCGCCGCGAAACCGCCGCCGGTCGATGATTACCGCCGCCGCGACGACCGGCCCCGCCAGCGGGCCGCGTCCGGCCTCGTCGACACCGCACACGACCCCCTCGCAGCGGCGCTCAATCGCAAAATCCGGCATTGGCAAGTTTCCCCCGTCGAGCGCTTGTGCCACTCCGCCCCGACGCTGGCAAGGGCATCCCATAATTCAGAACAGATGCAGAACTTTATGTTTGACTCGCCACGATTTTCCCGGTTTGTTCTCCGATATAGAAACTCGAACGGAGTAACCCGATGCGATGGATTCTGCTGGCGCTGCCCGCGCTATTCGCGGCGCCCCTGTCATACCCTGCGCAAGCGGCGCAGCCAGCGGCTGCGACCGAGGCAGCCGCTCCGGAAGCGCCCGGCGCCGGCGACGACAAGATCACCTTTGAGCAGTATCGCGACTGGCGTCTCACCTTTCTCGATCGCCGCCGCTCGGAACTTGCGATGCAACTGTCGGCCGCCGACCTGCCGGCCCGGCAGAAGACGCGCCTCGAGCAGACCAAGGCCTATTACGACTGGCTCGCCGACCTGCCCGAAAAGGACCGCGACCAGCGTTTCCGCGAGCGTTTCAACCGCATCGACGCCAATCATGACGGCATCATCGACCACGCCGAGCGCACCGCCTGGCACGACAAGCAGAGCGCCTTCTACCACCACGCCAGCGCCGTCGAGCCGCGACCAGCCCCGGCCTCACACTGAGCCCCGGGACCTGCTTTTCCCCTGCAGAAGCAGGTGCAGCGATGCCGAGGGCGCTACACGATCCCGTCGCGACGCAGATCGGCAACCGCGGTGCTGTCGAGGCCGAGCCAATCCGACAGCACCTCTTCGGTGTGCTCGCCGAGCAGCGGCGCCGATTTGACCTCGGCCGGAACGCCGTTGAAGCGCACCGGCCAGGTCGGCATCGCCATCCTGCGGTCGCCGTGGGTCATCGTCTGCAGGATGCCCCGCTCGTAAAAGCTGGGTTCGCTGACCAGTTCGTTCGTGTCGAGCACCGCCCCGGCGGGCACGCCGACACCGCTGATCTGCGCCATCGCCTCATGCTTGGTGCGCTGGCGCGTCCAGGTGCTGACGAGTTCATCGACCTCGGCCTCGTGCTGCACCCGTGCCTCGGGCGTGTCGTAGCGCGGATCGCCGATCAAATCCTCGCGGCCGATCAGTTTCAGGAGGCGCGGCCAATGCTCGGGATTGGCGCGGCTGGTCAACAGGTAGACGTAATCGTTGGGGCCGCCCGGCGCGCAGGGAAAGATGCCGCCCGGCGGGTTGGCGGCGGCCGGCCGGCGCGGTGCCGCCTTGCCGGTGCGAGCCTGCGAGATAAACCCGGTGCGGCTGTAATGCATGATCGAAGTCCTGCATCGCGACTTGCAGCCGGCGGCCCTTGCCGGTGCGCGAGCGATCGAACAGCGCGCTGACGATGCTGAACGCCATCAACATGCCGGTCCCGGTGTCGCCGATCGTCGGACCCGGCTTGATCGGCTTGCCGTCGCGCTCACCGGTAATGCTCATTGCCCCGCCGGCGGCCTGCGCGATCGGGTCGAAGGCGAGGCCCTTTTCATACGGGCTGCCATCGCCGAACCCCTTGACCTGGGCGTAGATGATGCCGGGGTTGATCGCGCTGACGACATCATAGCCAAGCCCCAGCCGCTCGACCGCGCCGGGGGCGAAATTTTCGGCGAAAACGTCCGCCTTCTTCACCATCTCCTTGACCAGCGCAAGACCGCGCTCGGACTTCAGGTTGACGGTCAGCGATCGCTTGTTGGCGTTGTACATCATGAAGTAATAGGCATCGCCAAACCCGGTGCGGCCGGCCTCGCCGCCCTTGGGGTTTTCCACCTTGGCGATGTCCGCCCCCATCCAGGCAAGCGCTTCGGTGCAGGTGGTGCCGGCCTCGAATTGCGTCAGGTCGAGCACCCGGATGCCGGAAAGGCAGCCGGGTGATGCTGGGGTCACGGTCATGGCGGGCTCCTTGTCGGACTGGGCGCGGTTATACTCGCGCGTTGTGGCGCCCTTGAACAGCGCGGACAGCCCGAGAGTTTTCGCGGCTAATACGTCTCGATCGGCAGGTCGAGATGCGGGAACGGGCTGTGGACATGCGGCGCCACAACCTGCCGCGC
Source organism: uncultured Alphaproteobacteria bacterium (assembly GCA_963737875.1). Classification (GTDB taxonomy): domain Bacteria; phylum Pseudomonadota; class Alphaproteobacteria; order ATCC43930; family CGMCC-115725; genus DATARH01. The sequence continues at coordinate 79,813 of CAVTUM010000015.1, forward strand.
CGGCCGGATATAGCTCTTGTCCAGCTCGCTGTAATTGTTGACGCCGAGCAGCGACAGGCAGATGCGGATCTCGTCTTCCAGAATCTCGAACATCCGGTAGATGCCCGGCCCTCCAGCCGCCGCGAGGGCATACACATAAAGCCGCCCGACCACGACGCAGTCGGCACCGAGGATGATCGCCTTGACGACATCGGTGCCGCGGGTGATCGAGCCATCGACCCACACCTTGGCCCGGCCATTGACCGCCTCGACAACCTCCGGCAATACCTCGATCGAGCCGATACCCTGGTCGAGCTGCCGCCCGCCGTGGTTCGACACATAGACGCAATCGACACCGTGATCGACCGCGATCCGGGCGTCCTCGGCGGTGGCGATGCCTTTGAGGATGACCGGGATTTTCGACAGCTTTTTGATCCGATCGATATCCTTCCAGTTGAAGCGCGCCTGAAAAATGCGCGCATCGCCCGCCCGCACCCGACGCCGCTCGTGGCGCTTGGCGATATCGCGCTCGCGCCGGCTGTAGCTGTCGGTATCGACAGTCAGACAGAAGGCGTTGTAGCCATTTGCCATCGCGCGCCGGACATGGTCATCGACCCAGTTCTCGTCGCCGCGCACATAAAGCTGAAACACGCGAAACCCGTCACCGGCCGCCTCCGCGGTTTTTTCGAGGCCGGGATGCGACACCGATGAGAGGATCATGCCGTTGCCGAATTTGGTGGTCGCCGCGGCGACGGTGCCCCCGCCGCCCGGCTCGAAATTCTCCTGCGAGCCGACCGGTGCCGTCAGCACCGGGATGCGCAGCTTTTTGCCGAACACCTCCTTGCTGGCATCGACGTTCGATACGTCGCGCAACACCCGCGGGCGGAAGCCGATCAGGTCGAGCGCCAGCCGGTTGCGCGCGAGTGTCGTCTCGCTCTCCGAGGCGCCGATCAGATAGTCCCAGTTGTTGCGGTTGAGGTTCTGCCGCGCGACCTTGACGAACTCGTGCAGGTTCTGAAAGCGGAATTCGAGGTTATCGTCGTCGTCGGACATGGGCCATTGCCTCAGGCTGGGATCGGGAAGGCGGCAGCCTAGCCGAGCCGTTTGTGACCGGCAACCGGGCTTCCCTCGCGGACATCCCAGGGGGGTCATTGCGAGGAGCACAGCGACGCAGCAATCTCGATCCGAAGGAGTTCTCGGGCGGCCCGAGATTGCTTCGCGGAGCCTGTCCTCGGGCCGGCCGGAGGCCGGACCCGGGGGCTCGCAATGACACCTGTAGGGGTTTGCGGCGTTGCTGACCCGAGCTTTTGCTATTGGGCAGCGCCGCGCGCAGTCGCTACGATAGCGCCTTGAAGACAACGCCGCAAAAAAGGAGACGCCCTAGATGCCGCATCGCATTCTCACCCCCACCGGTAATGGCGAAGAAACCCTCGCGATCGCCCACGACCTGATCCCCGACGGCTACGAACTGGTCCAGGCGCCGCATGGCCGCCCGGAATTCTGGAATCTGCTGAAGGACGCCGAATTCTATATCGGCGCCGGCCAGTACAAGCACGGCCCGGAGTTCTACGCCCAGGCGCCAAAGCTCAAGCTCGTGCAGACGCTGAGCGCCGGCTACAACACCTATGATCTCGACGCCGCGCGCGCGGCCGGCGTGCCGATCTGCAACAATGGCGGCGCCAACGCGACAGCGGTGGCCGAGCACGCGATGATGCTGATGCTCGCCGTGTCGCGCAAACTGATCTGGGTGCATGACGGCGTCGTCTCCGGGCGCTGGCGCGGCAACGATTTCGCCGCCGCCAAGCTCTATGAGCTTGAGGACAAGACGCTCGGCATCGTCGGGCTCGGCAATATCGGCAAAAAGGTCGCGCGCCGCGCCAAGGCGTTCGACATGCGGGTCATCTATTACGATGTCAACCGCCTGACCGCCGACCAGGAAGACGCGCTCGGCATCCGCTTCGCGCTGTTCCCCGAACTGCTGAAGACCGCCGACATCGTCTCGCTGCACGTGCCGCTCGACATGTCGACGCACAATCTGATCGGCGAGCGCGAGCTGTCGCTGATGAAGAAGACCGCGATCCTGGTCAACACCTGCCGCGGCCCGGTGGTGGACGAAGTGGCGCTGTACAAGGCGTTGCGCGACGAGACGATCATGGCCGCCGGTATCGACGTGATGGTCGAAGAGCCGCCAAAGCCGGATCACGAGCTGTTCACGCTAAAAAACGCGATCTTCAGCCCGCATTCGGCCGGCCCGACCTGGGACAACCATCCGAAGCGCTGGCGCAACGCGTTCGACAACTGCCAACGCGTCGCCCGCGGCTCCGCGCCGTTCTGGATCGTCCCCGAACTGCGTTAGGCCGGCTGCGCTAGGCCGGCTGCGCTAGGCCCGGTTCCTGATCCGAAGGAGGGCGCCTCGGCGGATGCCGGGGCGCCCTTCGCCTTTTTCGGCCACTGAAACGTGAATGATCCCGTCATTACCCGCTTTGCCCCGAGCCCGACCGGGTATCTGCATCTCGGGCATGTCCGTTCCGCTCTCGAAGGCTGGAAGGCGGCGCGAGAGGCCGGCGGCCGTTTCCTGCTGCGTCTCGAAGACATCGACCACACCCGCTGCCGGCCGCATTTCGCTGACGCGATCCTCGAAGACATGGCGTGGCTCGGCCTCGATTGGGACGGGCCGGTGCGCCGGCAATCCGAGCATTTCGCCGATTACCGCGCCGCCTTGGACAATCTCGACGCAGCCGGGCTGCTCTACCCCTGCTTCTGCACGCGCCGCGATATCCAGACTGAAATCGCCCGCGCCGGCGGCGCGCCGCAAGGCGATCTTGGCGTGCCCTATCCCGGCACCTGCCACCGCCTCACCCGTGGCGAGCGCGCCGAACGGCTGTGCTCCGCCGCCGATTATGCGCTGCGGCTCGACGTGGCGGCGGCGATCGGGCGCACCGGACCGCTCACCTGGGCCGAGGATGGCCGTTCCGTAGCGGCCGAGCCGACGCTGCTCGGCGATGTCGTGCTGGCCCGCAAGGAGGTCCCGACCAGCTACCACCTCGCGGTTACGGTGGACGACGCGCTGCAAGGGGTCACGCTGGTAACCCGCGGCATCGACCTGTTCGCCGCGACGCACATCCACCGCCTGCTGCAGGCCCTGCTCGATCTGCCCACCCCGCGCTACCGCCACCACCCGCTGGTCACCGACGCCACCGGCCGGCGCCTCGCCAAGCGCGACAACGCCGCCACGATCCGTGCGATGCGCGCCGCCGGGATGACCCCGGCAGCCGTTCGCGCCGCAGCCGACGCCACCCGCATATGCCAGCGGCCGGCTTAGTCAAAATGCCTCGGCCGAACTCGACGTGATCGTTGCCTGCCTGCCGTCGCAAAACCGGTGAAGTGACGTCGCTGGTAGGATGGGCTGAGCAAAGCGAAGCCTATCGTCTTTGCGCATCGACGGCTGTTGATGGGCTTCGCTGCGCTCATCCCATCCTACGGCGCTGGACTACTGAGCGGGCGGTGCAGGCCGGTGGCGATGTCGAGGTATTCCGGGTCGTCGACCGGGATCAGGCCGTGCCGCAGCGCGAAGTCGAGAACGATCAGGTTGACGTTGAACTTGAAATCGTCGGTGCCCCGCACCCGCTCGATGACATCGCGCACCGGCAACAGCGCGAACCCGACAATCTCGCCATCCTGGTTGCGCGGCGTGAAATCGAGCGGCAGCTCGATGTCGTAGGCAAACATCACATCATCGCGGATGCCGCCATCCGTCTCCATCAGATAGCTGACCGCGCCGACCGGCACCGCGCGCCGCACCAGTTCGGCTGGAATGCCGGCTTCCTCGTCGGCTTCCTTGAACAGGGTTGCGGTTGCGCCGTGGCCGTTGCCGATGCCGCCGGCGACGATATTGTCGAGCTTATTCGGCGACACCCGCTTGTCCGGCGCGCGCCGCCCGATCCACAGATGCAGCCCGCCATCCTTCCGGCAATAGCCGTTGAGATGCACGCCATAGGCCCGCACGCCAAAAAACGGCACGGCGCCGCGGTCGAGCCGGAAGAGCGGCTGGTCGCCCCAGCGCGCCATGACGTCGAACGTCTCGTTGCGCCATTTCGGCACCTGCCGCTCGACAACCAGCGCCTCGACCACCGCATCGACGGCCGCGCTGACCGTGTCGGCATCGCCCCGCGCGACCAGCCGCACCTGCCGCTCCTCGACAGCGAACACGTCGCCAAAGCGTTTCAGTGCGGCAGCATGGGTAAGCGGGAGCCAGCCGATCCGCTGCCTCCCGGCCATCAGCGGCACGGCGTGGGCGCGGATCGAAATTGTTGCAGGCGCGGATGTGGTCGGCGAACGCCATCGGCCCGCGCTTCAGCTGGTCAATACGGTGTCGACACCGACGATCTGGCGCATGCAGCGGGCGATATAGTCGGCGAGGTCGCGGTCGAGGCCGCCGATTTGCACGTCGATCGTCAGGTCCGTCTCCGAGGCCGTGCTGTGCCATTTGTGCGGCACCAGACCACGCTTCGCGAACAACTCGACAACGCGTGGCATCACCCCCGGTTCCGCGCGGGCCTGGAGGGAGAACGAAACGACGGGTCGGAAAGAGTCGCGATCAGCAACCGCGGCAGCGGCGAGAGACAACGAAGACATCGCAATTTTCCTCGGCGAAATGACGGCGAATCAGCACGACCCGAGCCCCTGCGGAGCCCGGGACGCTAATTCGCCGGTCGCCAGCGCGATGCATATCCCTGAACATCATCCCAAATGTGCGCTCTGCTGGCCCGTGCGTCAAGACGAGCCGCCATGCGCCATCACCATGCGCCAGTGCAACCCGCGTTGAGTCACACGCCGTCGCCTCTCTATACTCCGGGATAAATCACAGGAGGGAATGTCATGGCGGTCGTGCTCGGGACGGAGGGGTATCGCTACGAGGTCCAGGACAAATGGGCCAAACTGCCATCGGGGATGGAGTTCAACGCCGATGTCGCGGCGGTCGGGGTCGATAAAAACGACAACGTCTATGCCTTCAATCGCGGCAAGCACCCGATGTGCGTGTTCGACCGCGACGGCAACCTGCTGCGCACCTGGGGTGAGGGCGTGTTCCTGCGGCCGCACGGCGTGTTCATGGCGCCGGACGGCACGATCTGGCTGACCGATGACGGCGACCACACGGTCCGCCAATGCACCCTCGACGGCAAGGTGCTGCTGACGATCGGCGTGCCCGGCAAGGCGGCGCCCTATATGAGCGGCGACCCGTTCCACCGCTGCACCCACACCGCGATGTCGCCCGACGGCGACAGCATCTATGTGTCCGACGGCTACGGCAATTCGCGGGTCCACAAATACACCCCGGACGGCAAGTTGCAGATGTCATGGGGCGAGCCCGGCACCAGCCCCGGCCAGTTCAACATCGCGCACAATGTGTGCTGCGACCATGACGGCTGGGTGTATCGTCGCCGACCGCGAAAACCACCGCGTGCAGGTGTTTGACGGCAACGGCAAATACGCCGGCCAGTGGAACAACATGCACCGCCCCTCCGGCCTTTATCTGGAGCCGGGCAAGGATGGCCGCATGTATATCGGCGAGATCGGCCCGGACATGGCGGTCAACATCGACATTCCGGGCTGCGGGCCGCGCGTCAGCATCTACGCGCATGACGGCAACCTGCTGGCGCGGCTCGGCCAAGAACATGCCGGGCTTGCAACCGGCCAGTTCATCTCACCACACGGCATCTCGGTCGACTCGCGCGGCGACATCTATGTCGGCGAGGTCAGCTTCACCAACTGGGGCCGCCGCGTCCGCGCCAAGGGCGAAGAGATGCCCAAGGACCTGCGCAGCCTGCAAAAGCTGGTGAAGGTCGGGTAGAGCCGGATCTGTCGAGGTTTGCCGCTAAGCGCCTTGCCAGGACAAAGACGTGGGTGGCCGGGTCGAGCCCGGCCAAGGGCTCTAATATAAGCATGTTCAGTTGGGTGAGGCGTTCGCTCCGGCGGAAGCAGAGGCACGCGCAGAACGCCGCCTCCATTACACCTTATCTCGCCAAATTCGCCTTGGCCGGACTTGATCCGGCCATCCACGTCTTTGCTTCTCGCACGATCGACCTTCATCATCCTGCGAAAGCGGGAATGACGAAAAGAGTGAATAGCGCTCTATTCGTCGTCGTCGCCGCGCAGTTCGAACCACATTGCGTTGAGGATCGCGAAGGTGCAGGCAAGGCCGAGGCCGAGCACCCAGGAAAAATACCACATCGGTCTGCGCCCCGCTTCAATAGTGGCCGTGGCTGTCCTGCTCGATCGCCTCGCTGCGCACCGGGCCGCGCATGACGCGGTACACAAAGCCGGTGTAGGCGATGATGATCGGCAGGAAGAGCAGCGTCACGCACAGCATGATGAACAACGTCGTGCGGCTGCTCGAGGCATCCCACACCAAGAGGCTGCTGCGCGGGTCGAGCGAGGACGGCAGCAGGAACGGAAAGAGGCTCAGCCCGCCGGTCGCGACAACGCTGGCGACGCTGACCGCGCTGGCGATGAAGGCCGGCAACCGGCGCCGCGACAGCAGCAGCAAGGCGGCCGCCGCCGCGCCGATAAACGCCAGCGCCGGGGCTGCCATCGTCAGCGGATACAGCCGGTAATTGTCAAACCAGGCGCCGGCGGCGCGGGCGACGTTCTTGCCCAGCGGGTTCGACGGCGCCGCATGGTCGAGCGCGCCCTGCACCGCGTACCCGTCGATGCCGGCGATCCACAACCCCGCGACGGCAAACAGCACGATCAGCGCGATCGCGGCGCAGATGCCAGCCAGCCGCGCCCGGCCAGCCAGGGGGCCCTCGCTTTTCATAGACAGCCAGCTGCCGCCGTGCATCGACAGCATCGACAAGGCTGACCAGCCCGCATAGCAGCGCCAACGGGTTCAGCAAGCCGATCAGACCGCCCTCGTAGGTGACGCGCAGTCGTGTCGTCGAAGCGGAACGGCACGCCGAGAAACAGGTTGCCGAAGGCGACGCCGAACACCAGGGCCGGCACCAGCCCCGAGACGAAAAACGCCCAGTCCCAGACGCGCGCGCCAGCGCGGGTCCTCGACCTTGCTGCGAAAGTTGAACGCCACCGGCCGCAGGATCAGCGCCGCCAGCACCAGGAACATCGCCAGGTAGAAACCGGAGAACGACACCGCGTAAAGCGGCGGCCAGGCGGCGAAGAGCGGCGCCGCCGCCAAGGATGAACCAGACCTGGTTGCCTTCCCAGACCGGCCCGATTGTGTTCAGCAACGACGCCGCTCTTCACGGTCGTTGCGGGCGACGAACGGCAGCAGAATGGCGGCGCCGAGATCGAAGCCATCCAGTCACCGCGAAAGCCGATCAGCAGGATGCCGAGAAACACCCACCAGAGGAAACGCAAGGTCGGGTAGTCGAGCGGGACCATCGGCGCCTCCTCAATGACCGGCGGCGGCAAGCACCGGCCGCGGCTCGTCGGGCCCGATCCGAACGTATTTGATCATCAGGTAACAGGTCGACGATCGCCAGCGTGCTGTAAAACAGCACGAAACCGCTGAGGCTGAACCAGATATTGCCGGCCGGTGTGTTCGACACGCCGAGAAACGTCGGCAACACCCCGTCGATGATCCACGGCTGGCGGCCGTATTCGGCGACGATCCAGCCGAGTTCGGCGGCGACCCAGGGCAGCGGCAGGCTCCAGATCGCGATCGGCAGAAACCACCGGCGGTCGAGCTGCCGCAGCGCGGACAGCGCAAATGCGACCGCGAACAGCAGCGATGAAATACAAGCCGAGCCCGACCATGATCCGGAACGACCAGAACAGCGTGAAGACATCGGGCACCGTGCTCCGCGCCGCGCGGCGGATCTGGTCGGGGGTCGCGTTCTCGATATCCGGCCGGAACTGCTTCAGCAGCAGCGCATAGCCGAGATCGTTGCATCGAGGCGCTGCATCTCCGGCGGCACGCTGGTCGCGTGCTGGGTGCGCAACTGTGCGAGCATCGCGATAGCCGACGAGACCGTCCCGGATGCGCTGCTCGGCGTCCTGGACAAGCTCCTTGATGCCGGGGACCGGCGTGTCCAGCGAACGCGTCGCGATCAGGCCCGAGCACCCACGGAACCCGGATCGCAAAATGCGTCAGCTCGGCACGGCGGTCGGGCAGGCCGAAGATGGTAAAGCTGGCCGGCGCCGGCTCGGTCTCCCACATCGCCTCGATCGAGGCGATCTTCATCTTCTGGTTGAGCCCGGCGGTATAGCCGCTCTCGTCGCCGAGCACGACGACCGACAGCGCCGAAGCGAGGCCGAAGCTGGCGGCGACGGTCATCGACCGCTTGGCGATCTCGACATGGCGGCCGCGCAGCAGGTACAGCGCGCTGATCGACAGCACGAACATCGACCCGGTGACATACCCGGCGCTGACGGTGTGGACGAATTTCGCCTGCGCCACCGGGTTGAACAGCACGTCATAGAACGACGCAACTTCCATGCGCATCGTCGCCGGGTTGAACTGCGCCCCGACCGGGTTCTGCATCCAGCCATTGGCGATCAGGATCCACAGCGCCGACAGGTTGCTGCCGATCGCCACCAGCCACGTCACGATGACGTGGCCGACCTTGCTCAACCGGTCCCAGCCAAAGAAGAACAGGCCGATAAAAGTGGCTTCGAGAAAAAAGGCCATCAGGCCCTCGATCGCCAGCGGCGCGCCGAACACGTCGCCGACGTAATGCGCGTAATAGGCCCAGTTCGTGCCGAACTGGAATTCCATCGTGATGCCGGTGGCGACGCCCATCGCGAAGTTGATGCCGAACAGCATGCCCCAGAATTTGGTCATGTCGCGCCAGATGACGCGGCCGGTCATCACATAGACGCTCTCCATGATCGCCAGCAGCACTGACAGGCCGAGCGTCAACGGCACGAACAGGAAATGGTAGAGCGCGGTTAGCGCGAATTGCAGACGCGACAGGTCGACGACATCAAAATCCGGCATGTCAGTATTTCCCGTGCGTCTGCGGCACCTCGCCGGCGAGCATCGCGGCCATGTCGCCTGGCGTCACATGAACGCGGTGCGCCGGGCCGAAGCACAGCAGGTAAAGCGTGACGAGGGCCGCGACCTTGAAGGCGAGCACCGCGACGATGTCGCGCGCGAGAGGGCGCTCTCGAGCCACGGTCGCCGATGTTCCGTGCTGCTTCATCGCTGTGCTTTCGTCACGACGCGACCGATGGCGGGCGGCGCGGCCGGCCATTTGCCGCGCGCAGTATCGGCAAAATTACCGCACCGGTCCTTGATGCAAGTCAAGGCGGCGATGCAAGTCAAGGCGGCGTCGCGCCGGCGCTGATCTTCTCGCGAAAGCGTGTCGCTGTTATTGCGGCGTGGCCCGCAGCGACACCTCGGGTGTGACGGAAAACCGGATGCCCGGGCGTCCGTCGGGACGCTACTATGCGAGGCTGGACGGCCCGAAACTGGACGGCCCGAGACTGGGCGGCATGGCGGCAAACGGGAGCTGAATGATGGCTGACTTCACCGAAGCCTTGCGGGCGATCTTCAACGGCACCCATAAGCCCGCCCCGAAACAGAAGCGGCCGGCATCCCCGGCGGCGGGTCAGCCGATTGGCGACCACCCGCCCGGCCACTTTGTCGAGTACGCGCGGACCCAAATCATGCCGCTGCTCAACAAGGCCGTCGAGGTCGCCGAAGCGCACGGCGCCAAGGCAAGCGCCGGCATGAGCGAGAGCGAGGGCCGCGTCACCGCCGAACTGACGATCATTCCGAGCAACCTGCCGCAAGGCGCTCGGCCGCCGCGCCTCGCGGTTTACGCACCCGGCCAGGAACGTCCGCTGGAGGTCGAGTTCACCGGCACCTTTCCGCATGAAGGCCGCGACGGCGGCTATGGCGCCGAAGTCGACTACGACGCCATCCATCCCGAGCAACTCGAAGAAAAAGTCCTCGATTTCATCGCCCTCGCCACCGGCGCTTAGAGCATTATCCGCCCAGGCGCGAGCACCCTCTTTTCGTCATCCCGGCGAAACGCATAGCCACTAACTTTGGCCGGCAGCACTCTACTTTGTCATTCCGGGGCAGCCCGCAGGGCTGAACCCGGAATGACAGAAATAGGGGCGATTTCCCCTACAGTTAGCTTTTGCGGGGATGCAAAAAGAGCACGATTTGACCAGATCTAGGCCGCACCTGCTGGTTTCGGGCGATCAGCCGCCGGCATCGCGGTTAGTCGCGGGTCGGCTAATGCACCGGTGCCGCCACCGGTGCTGTTTGAGAACCCGGCGGCGCCGCGGGGATGCATTGGCAATGGACCCGGGGGCGCCGTTTCTTGACGTAATGGTGGCGGTAGACCGGGCGTGCCGGCTGGGCCACCGGGCCGATCGGCTCGACATAGGGCTGTAGCGGTGGCGGTGCGTACATGTAGGGCGGCGGATAGTATCGGTCATTGGCGCAGGCGCCGAGGAACAGCACCGTCGAGAACACCAAAAGCCGACCTGTCAGTCTTGTCATCGCATGATCCTGCAATCAGGCGCCCATCAGCCGGGCGATGCGTTCACGGTGCCAGTTGGCGTCGCCGAAGGCGATTTCGGAGGCCTTGGCGCGCTTCAGATAGAGATGAAGATCGTGTTCCCAGGTCATGCCGATGCCGCCATGCAGCTGAATGCCGGCGGCGCATACCTTGCGGCCGGCATCGGAGGCGGCGGCTTTCGCCATCGACGCCGCGGTCACCGCGTCGGGGTCATTTTCGTCGATCGCCCAGGCGGCGTAATAGGTCAACGATTTGGCGTTCTCGATATCGACCAGCATGTCGGCACATTTGTGTTTGACGCCCTGGTAGCTGCCGATCGGCTTGCCGAACGTCTCGCGCATCTTGGCGTAGTCCACCGTGATCTCGAGCACCTTCTGCGCGACGCCGCACATCTCGGCCGCCAGCGCCACCGCGGCGCGGTCGATCACCCGCGCCACCGGCGCCCAGGCCTGATGCAGTTCGCCAAGCAAAGCGGAGGCCGGCAGAACAACGTTGTCGAACCGCACTTCGCAGGTCTTGCGTGTCTCATCGATCGACGGCAGCACCCGCACGCTGACCCCGGCAGTGCCGTTCGGCACCAGAAACAGGCTGACGCCGTCTTCCATCGTGCTGCCGTCGCGGGTGCGCGCGGCAACCACCAGCACATCGGCGAGATGCGCATCGGGCACGAACAATTTAGTGCCGGAGAGGGTATAGCCGCCGCCGCGCGCCTCGCGGGCGGTCAGCGTGACGCCGGCGGCGTCCCACCGCGCGTTTGGTTCGGTCACCGCGAGGGTCGCCTTGATCTCGCCGCCGGCGATCCGCGGCAGCCATTCCTGGCGCTGCGCCGGCGACCCCGCCTCGGCGATCGCCGCGCCGCCCAGCAGCACCGTCGCCGGAAACGGCCCCGGCATCACCGCGCGGCCAACCTCTTCCATCAGCACGACAAGATCGGTCAGGCCGAGCCCGCTCCCGCCATCCGCTTCGGGATAGTTGATGCCGAGCCAGCCCTGTTCGGCGAGCTTGCTCCAGAATTCGGGGGTGACGGCGGTTTCGGTCGCCATCTGCTCGCGGACGAATTTTGTGGTGCACTCGCCATCGAGAAATTTGCGCGCGGTGTCGCGCAGCAATTCCTGCTCTTCGGTAAAGCCGATATCCATCCCGTCCTCCAACCATAAGGCTAGGCGCAACCGGCAGTTACCGGCAAGACCCGCCTGTTTGCCCGCGCGACCGGCTCAGACCGGCACCGTCCCCTTGACGACGCTGCGGTGCATGACCCGCCGGTAGATTTGCAAGGCGTCATCGGCAACCACCCGGTGCAGCAGACAGCGATTGTCCCACATCACCAGATCGCCGACCCGCCAGCGATGGGCATAGACGAATCGCCGCTCGGTGGCGTGCGCCAAAAGCTTGGCCAGCAGGGCCCGCCCCTCGCCCTCCGGCATGCCGACCATGTGCGTCGAATGATTGCCGAGATAGAGCGCCCTGCGGCCGGTTTGGGGGTGCGTGCGCACCAGCGGGTGATCGACCGTCGCGCCGTCCGGGTCGAAGGCCGGCGCGAAGGCGACGCGCAGCCCGGCGATACGGTGCTTCATGTCATCCGGCAAGGCGTCGTAGGCCAGCGCGGTGTTGGCGAACTCGGTGTCGCCACCCTGCGGCGGCACCTCGACCGCGTACAGCATCGTCAGCGACGGCGGCGCCGGGTGATACGGCTTGTCGGTATGCCAGTGATAATTGGCGGCGCCGGAGATGCGCAGCATCGGCCTGCCGTCGGCGCCGAGATTGGTGATGACATGCGCCACGTCGTACCGCTTCGCCTCGCCCCGATGCCCGCCATGCGCCTCGACCTCGCCGAAATTCGCGGCAAAGGCGAATTGCTGCTCGCGGGAGAGGGATTGGCGGGGGAAGACGACCACATGGTGGGCGAGAAACGCGTCGATGATCGCCGACCTGTCGCCGAACGATAACTGCCGAGACACATCGACCTCGCCGATGAGCGCTCCCCCTGCTGGTGACAATCGAGCCCGCGTGTTCACATCGCCTCTTATGACCAAGCTGCGGCGGTTACCCGCATTTTAGCCCGGAGCATACTCTTGTTCTGTCCGGGACATCGCCGTGCGTCTGCCGTCGTAAGATCAGGACTACATCATGCCACAACAGACGACCCGTCCGGCCCGCATCGAGCGGGATGCAGAGATCATCCGTTGTCCATCCCGGACCAGCAGGCGCTTGCCGCCGCCATCGCGGAGCCGCCCGAACCGACACCGGCGCTGAAGCGAGCCGCCGAGCGGCATAAGAGGCTCGTTCGGAGAGCGTGACCGAGGAATGCCGCTGCGAGCCACTCGGCGCACGCCATCAGCGCGATCGTGCTGCCTGCGATGGGGAGGCCTCACCGGTATCGCGGCGGCGGCATCTCTAAAAGGCGGCGGCGATGCTTGGTGGGGCGGGCGGGATGCTCTAGCCTCGCCGGCACAGATGTCGTCGCGAGGGGACCGAATTGATGCCGTCACCATTGCCTGCCCTGAACCTGATCGCCGAGCCAGACCGGCGCCGTCTGACGCTCGATGTCGCGCGCGAGATCGAAAAGCGCGGCTTCACCGGCATCCAGGTGTCGAGCGCCTATGCCAACATGACGCAATGCACCGGGCTGGCCCTCGCGACCGAGACGATTCCGTTCGCTACCGCGATCGCCCCGATCTATGCCCAGACCATCGAGGAGTTTGCCCACGCCGCCGCCTATACGCACGAGGTGTCGTGCGGGCGGTTTCAGTTTGGCATCGGTGTCGCGCACGGGCCGACCCATGTGCGGATGGGGGTGACGCCGGGTAAGCCGCTCGGCGATATCCGCGCCTTCGTCCAGAAATACCGTTCCTACGACAAGATCGGCGATCTGCCGCCGATCATCCTGGCGACGTTGCGGAAGCGGATGATCGCGCTGGCCGGCGAGATCGCCGACGGCATGGTGTTCGCCAATGGCAGCCGCCGGCATATGGCGGACTCGCTGGCGGTATTGCCGGCGGAGAAACGCGACGACCCCGATTTCTTTATCGGCAATCGCATCCGCACCTGCATTTCCGACGACCCGTCCGAGGCGCGGGCGGTGCTGCGGCGGACGATGACGCATTACACCCTGCTACCGTACTACCGCCTTTACTGGAAGGAGGCGGGGTATGTCGATGAGATGACGGCGATCGAAAAGGCGGTGTCGGAAGGGCGGATCGACGATGTGCCGAAATACCTGACCGATGCGTGGCTCGCCGACGTGACGCTGTCGGGGCCACCGGCGAAAATCCGCGAGGGGGTCGAGGCCTGGCGCGAGGCCGGCATCCGCACGCCGGTCATCGTGCCGCTTTCGGCTGACGGCAACCAGATGACCGCTTTGCGGCAGGTGTTTCGGGCGTTCGAGTAGCGCTATGGCCTACGACATCCCGCCGCCCGGGGAACGGCCCGAGCCCGGATACTACTACCATTTCAAACATGACCCGAACGGGCCGATCAACAACTACGCCTATTACATTTACGGCGTCGGGCATCACACGGAAGACGATTGCCGGCCGGAAGACGCCTTCATGCAGGTCTACCGCCCGCTGTATGAGGCGTATGCCTACCGGAACGGTGGCATGTTCGACCTGCGCCCGCTGCGCATGTTCTATGAACCGGCCGAGTGGAAAGGGCGAATGGTGCCGCGGTTTACGAGGATCACCGATGTCGGCCTTATCGCAGAACTACAAGCGATCAAGGCCCGCATGTACCCAGAGCCGTGACCGAGCGTCCGACTTATATTATATAAGATAGCTGTCATTCCGGGGCAGCCCGCAGGGCTGAACCCGGAATCCAAGAACACAGGCTGGTGAAAATAGGGCGACGACCGTGTTCATGGGTTCCGGGCTCAGCCCTGCGGGCTGCCCCGGAATGACAGAAATAGGGGCGATTTTCCTAAAGTTGGGGGGGATGACGGGAGAGGGGTAGGCGATCGTGCTCTAATCGGCCGGGATCAGGTCATAAAACCAGAAACCATCGCGACATACCCGCTCGCCAAACTCAAACGGGACTGGCTTTTTGAATATCGGCCCGTCAAACACAAAGGTATGGAATTCGCCGTTTTCGCCGCACGGATCGACCGGCGCGGGAAGGTCGTCGAGAAAATCGTTGTCGATCACCCGACCGGCGAATGAGGAATCGAGCTGGGCCGGATCGACGCAGACCACGACGGCCTTGAAACCCTGGGCGATAAACTCGCGGATCAGCACCGCGGTATCGCGTCCCCAGACCGGATAGATTGCGGCCATGCCGTTCGCCGCCAGCAGCCGGTCTCGATAGGCTCGGATATCCGCCAGAAAAAGGTCGCCGAAGGCCACCGTGGTGATGCCGCGTTCGCGATACGTCGCAAACGCGTCGCTCATCGCGGCCTCGTATTCGTCGTTGGTCGCTCCCTTATTTATCAGAGCCTGATGGATCGGCAGCCCGATGCTTTCGGCCTGTCGCTCCAGCAGAACCCGCCGGACGCCGTGCATGCTGATCCGGTCGAAATCGCGGGTGATCGTGGTCAGCAGCGCCTCAACCCGATAGGCCGAGTTCGCCCGTAACAGCTCATGCAGCGCGAGGCAGCTGTCCTTGCCGCCACTCCATGACAGCAGCACGCTCGTTGGCATGCTGCGGCTACTGGCAATCGACATCGCGCCCGGCGAGCTTGCAGCGGCCGAGGACGGTATCGTCGGGGGCGTAGAGCACGCCATCCCAGCCGGCGGCGGTGCGGTCCATGATGAAATAGCCGAAGCGCTCGGCGGCAAAGCCCTTCCGCACGCTCATGCCGTCGATTGTCGCGCCGACGACCGGGTCCCTGCCGAGCGGCAGCAACGTGTCGCCGCCGGTGCCGACGACCAGCTGCGTCGGGTGCTCCGGCCCGAAGGAATAGCTGAGGAAGTCGTGCAGATGGCCGGACAGGACCATGTCGAGGTTGTCGGGCACGTGGCCTTTGATCGCCTGCTGCATTGTCATATTGATGCTGAGACTGTTCAGTTTGCCTTGCGCCATCGCCCAGACCGGGCGGTGCATGACGAGCCAGGCATGCGCCGGCGCGGCCGCCAGCAGCGCCGCCAGTTGTGCCGCATAGGCCGTAACCTTGCCGGGCGGCGCGAGAAAATCGTCGGCATCGGCGTCGTCGAACGGCAATAGTTCCAGTCCGCCGGCCGATACCCGGTAGGGCTCGGTGCGCTCGGTACAACTGGCGGTGGCCGGGTGCGGGTCGAGCAGGCGGACCCAGCCGGCGCCGCCGCGCTTGCACGATTCGTGGTTGCCGCGGATCACCACCCACGGCGCCGCCGCCAGCAGTCCCGACGCGGGACCGAAGAATTCGGCCTGCCAGGTCGGCCATTTGTCGCCGAACGGGCTGTTGGCGCACCCGGTTTTGCCGGCGGGGCACGCGTTTTCGCGGTAGTAATAATCGCCGACATGGATCACCAGGTCCGGGTGTTTGCCGGCGGCGCCATTGGCGATCGCCGGAAACGGCCAGCCGGCGGGGTCGTTGCAATTTTGCGCCGCCTTCCCCTCGATGCGGCAGCCGGTGTCGCCGATCACCGCGATTCGCTGCACCGTCTTTGGCAATACCGGCAAAGCGGTCGCGCCGATCGCCAGCCGCGTCGCGGTCAGCGGTGCCGAGGCCTCGCACACCTGTACCGGAAAGGCAGCGTTGGGCATGCCGCGCGGCGTCATCGCGATCGTGCCGGCATCGGTCGTCAGCGCCGGGCACGCCGTGCCGGAAGCGATAACCGTGCGCACCGACAACGCTCCATCGGCGCCGAACTCGACCCAGGCGCTGGGCATGTCCGCCGCCTGCGCGGCGGATGCCGCGGCGGCCAGCATCAGCCCAGCCAGCATCAGCCGAGGCAGCATCAGCCGAGGCAGCATCAGCCGAGGCAGCATCAGCCGAGGCAGCATCAGCCGAGGCAGCATCAGCAACGCACTCAAAACCGCTCGCAGCACGATGGCCCCCGCCGATATTGCCCCGGGAGTCGAATTTCCCGGGCGCCATCATAGCGCTGCAACATGACAAAGCGAGGATCGCCTGGGACGGCTGGCGCTCGGGGCCAACATTGGCATTAACGGTTTATCAACATCTATTACCTAATTATTAAAGTTCATCTTTACTTAACCAAATAAAATAAATGATTAAGATAATAATTAAGGCAATTTAACTATGATTTTGGTCGACAATCAGAAACAACGAACCTATAAGCTCGTCTCGTTCGGTTCACGAAATTCAGGGAGGCCTCCGTGCCGTCTTCCATCGACATGCCAATGGATAACTCCGACGAACGTGCTATGAAGGGATTGATGGGTTTTCGCCGCGAGCGCTACTGGTTCCTGAACTTTGTGATGACGCCGTTCAAGGACATCGACCACCGCACCGTGCCGGAAAGTGCGCCGCGGCTGACTGCCAAACGCGCGCCGCGCTAGCGTGACATTTGGCGAAGCGCCGCGCCGACCAGTTGCTTGTTGAGCGCGGGCTCGCCGAAAGCCGGGCGAAAGCCCAGGCTCTGATCCTTGCCGGTCTGGTCTCTGTCGCCGGGCGACGGATCGACAAGGCCGGCACCCCCCTCGCCGAAGATGCCGATATCGCGGTCGCAGGCCGCGATCATCCATGGGTGTCGCGCGGCGGGCTGAAGCTGGTCCATGCGCTCGATCATTTCGGGCTCGATGTCGGCGGCGCCGTCGCCCTCGATCTTGGTGCTTCGACCGGCGGATTCACCGACGTTCTGCTGACCCGCGGCGCTGTCCGGGTTTATGCCGTCGATGTCGGTCGCGCCCAACTCGCGTGGAAACTGCGACAGGACCCGCGCGTCACGGTATTGGAGGGCGTCAATGCCCGCTATCTCGCCCGCGCCGAGATTCCCGAGCCCGTCGACATCATCACCTGCGATGCGAGCTTTATCGGCCTCGCAACACTGCTGCCGGCGCCGCTGTCATTGGCCGCCGGTCGCGCCACGCTGGTGGCGCTGATCAAGCCGCAGTTCGAGGCCGGCCCCCGCGATGTCGGCAAGGGCGGCGTGGTGCGCGACCCGGCGATCCACCGTGCCGTGTGCGACCGCATTGTCGCCTGGGTCGCTTCGCTGCCGGGCTGGCAGGTGGAGGGCGTGACCGAAAGCCCGATACAGGGCCCCGCCGGCAACCGCGAATTCCTCATCTGCGCCCGCCGCGACGCCGAAAACACAAACGAATAGGCCAAAGGGGCTGAGTTATGGAGGGGAAAAGTCCCCTCGCCCCCAACGGGGGAAGGGGAGTTTGATGGGTCGAGCTTCTCTGATTCCAGGTATCAGGCCTCGGCCTTGGCCTGGTCGCGCAGCACAAATTTCTGGATTTTCCCGGTCGAGGTCTTTGGCAGCGGGCCGAAGATCACATGCCGCGGCGCCTTGAAACGGGCGAGGTGCTGGCGGCAGAAGGCGATGATGTCGGCGGCGTCTGCAGTGGCGCCGTCTTTCAGGGTCACGAAGGCGCAGGGGGTTTCGCCCCAATTTGCGTCGGGACGGGCGACGACGGCGGCTTCGAGCACCGCCGGGTGGCGGTAGAGCACGTCTTCGACCTCGATTGTCGAGATGTTTTCGCCGCCCGAGATGATGATGTCCTTCGAGCGGTCCTTGATCTCGATATAGCCGTCGGGATGCGCGACGGCGAGGTCGCCGGTATGAAACCAGCCACCGGCAAAGGCTTCGTTGGTGGCCTTCGGGTTTTTCAGATAGCCCTTCATGACGATGTGGCCGCGCATGAAGATTTCGCCCATCGTCATGCCGTCCTGCGGCACCGGTTCGAGCGTGTCGGAGTTGGCGACCATCAGCCCGTCGAGCACCGGATAGGCGACGCCCTGGCGCGCCTTGAGCCGGGCGCGCTCGTCGGCGGACAGCATGTCCCATTCGTCATGCCAGGCGCAAACCACCGCCGGGCCATAGACCTCGGTCAGCCCATAGACATGCGTGATGTGAAAGCCGAGCGCCTCCATGCCGCCGATCACCGTCGCCGGCGGCGCGGCGCCGGCCGTCATCATCTCGACCGGGCGCGGCAGTTTCTGCGTGCGTGCGTTGAGCAGCATGTTCATCACCACCGGCGCGCCGCACAGATGGGTGACGCCGTCGCGCTCGATCGCATCGTAGATCGCCCCGGCCTCGGTGCGGCGCAGGCAGACATGCGTGCCGGCCAGTGCCGTCACGGTCCACGGAAAGCACCAGCCGTTACAGTGGAACATCGGCAACGTCCACAGGTACACCGGGTGGGTCGGCATGCCCCAGGTCAGGATATTGCCGAGCGCGTTCAAATAGGCGCCGCGATGGTGATAGACGACGCCTTTCGGATTGCCGGTGGTGCCGGAGGTGTAGTTCAGCGAAATCGCGTCCCATTCGTCGCCGGGCGTCAATTCAGCGAAATCGGGGTCGCCCGCCGCCAGAAACGCCTCGTACTCGATCTCGCCGAGCCGCTCGCCGCCCGGCCCGGCCGCATCGGCGATGTCGATGACCAGCGGCTTGTCGTCGAGCAGCGCCAGGGCGCGTCCGATCACCGGCGAAAACTCGGTGTCGGTGATCAGCACCTTGGCGTCGCCGTGCTTGAGGATGAAGGCGATGGTCTCGGCATCGAGCCTGATGTTCAGCGCATTCAGCACCGCGCCGGCCATCGGCACCCCGAAATGCGCCTCAAACCCCTCGGGAATGTTCGGCACCATCAGCGCGACGGTATCGCCACGCCCGATACCGCGCGCTGCCAGCGCGCTCGCCAGCCGGCGGCAGCGCTCGAGGCTCTGCCGCCATGTATAGCGGCGCTCGCCGTGGACCACCGAGAGGCGCTGCGGATAAACCGCCGCCGAGCGCAGCAGAAACCCGACCGGCGATAGCGGCACATAATTCGCCGCGTTCTTGTCGAGTCCGGTGTCGTAGGGATGTTCGCTCATTGGAAAATGCCAGAATGCTACTGCCTAAGTTAGCTGCCCGTCATACCAACTGCAAAGTCTTCCAGAAAAAAGTCTCGCCACCCTGCGGGCATATGTGCCAAACGTCCAGATTGGTGCATAAATTCAGCAAACTTAATCACGTTGTTAGGACCAGGATCGAAAGTTACGCGTGCATCGTCGAGTGAGCGAATACCAGATAGCCGCCAGCCTGGATCGGTCATTCGTTCGAATATGCGGCAGGCCCAACTTCGATCTTGCTGGATCATGGACGTGGCTTCATCCACCGCAGTTGTTACGATCGCGACGGCAACAGGATTATTCCTATAGAACTCTGTCGAAGTACACAGAACGGAAAACGTAGTGGGTCCGCCAAGTAGCTCGTCACCCTCCAGAACGAGATGGATGTCCGATGAATTCAGAGCGCGGTTCGAGAATGGCGCATTGCAAAAGTCACTTGTGACATCGCCGCCCCCGGACAATAAAGCGGCGGCCCCGTCCGGGGGAAGCAAACCAACGGTTATTCCATTCAATCTCTCACGTTCTTCAAAGCCAAACTCCTGTGCGGCTGCCATTTCCAACAAAATTGCCTGATTAGATATCCCGGATATATGACGTTGATCCGGTCGCTCGACGAAAAGTCTCCGATCGACTGCACAAAGGGATTGCGCGTGCAAAGATACAGAGGGGTCGAAGCCAAGGCTCTTATCATTCTAATCTCGGATTCGGCACAATAAGTCTGATCCCAAAGTTTCAAAAATGCCGGTGTAACCCCGGCAGCAAAATGCGCCGATCGATCCAGTAAACTGCTTACGGTCAAAGCGCCCAGATTAAAAGCACGATATTTCACTCGGAATTGGGGGCAGTCAGCTCTTAATGCGGCTTTTTCAACAAGCTTCTCGTGCTCCATTACCATAACAGGTAGGTATGATATACTTTTTGCCCGTGTGATTATTATTTCATCTATCTCATCGACTTCAGCACGCTCGACCGCTGGTGCGTCAAGGAAAAAAGCTGACAATGGTAGCGCAAATTCCGCGGCCAGTTTAACAAGGTGGGCGGGAGCGACCCGGAAGGTCCCCTTCTCGTATAGCTGATAACTTTCTACGCTAATACCCAGGCGATCTGCGATCATGCTTGGTGTCGACCCGATGCGCCGTCGGAAATCTCTGATACGCCTCCCAACCAGCTTGTCGATCTCAGTTGGCCGGCGGCCACAGTTGGGGACCATCCCTTTTCCTGGTCGCATGATCTCTCGGAATTTTGATCGTCATCTTCTTATCGTCATTTATTTAACAAAGTCAATACAGGTGCTGTATCGACCCTTCTGGACGCTATCCTTCCAAGGAAGGAGAAGTCGGGTATACGTTCGACTGGTAATCTGACCGTCAGCAGCGGGGATACGCAAATCCACATCGTGCATCACGGGATTGTCGCGCGAAATACACTCTCGATGCGTGATGGCGGACCATTCGGCGACATTTGAAAATGGCTGATCATCTACATCTTTGCCCAAAGAGACTTGCGCCCACGGCCCCAAAAGTTTCCGAGATTTTCCCCAGTGATTGA
The DNA here is from genome assembly GCA_963737875.1 of uncultured Alphaproteobacteria bacterium. Taxonomy (GTDB): domain Bacteria; phylum Pseudomonadota; class Alphaproteobacteria; order ATCC43930; family CGMCC-115725; genus DATARH01. Next base: position 100,762 of record CAVTUM010000015.1, read on the forward strand.
TGATCAGGCGATCAGAATTATCTAGCTTATTGACCACAACTCCGGAGGATAGAAGCCTTTTAATAAGCAGATTTTCATGCAAAATCTCGTCGCTCCATTCCAATTGTTTCGATGCCCAAAACGTCATCAGCTCATCGAAGATCACAGCTTGATCGACGGACGGTGGCTCGACTTTTCTCCGTCTTGTGTTCAATACTGCTTGAGAAGGCAAAGGATAGTGAAGCAGTGCTTCTATCCGTTGGATCGCGCGACTTGCACCAATTGCGATTTCGATCGCAGGCTGAGGGAGCATCACATGCAAGACAACCCGATGTGGCTCAAGGTCACTAAGTAAAAAAAATAAACCAGCTAGCGCTGCACTGTGAATATTTCGCGGGTTTAGAAAAACGCTGACGCCGGCCTTATGCTTTTTCAAAAAAATATAACCAAAACGGGACACTGCGGCAGCTAGAGAGAATTGATTACAATGTTCGAAGAATGAGTGCTCATTTTCACCCCAATAGCGCCCCAATTCGTCAATTATGCAGGCAGGCTCCAAGATTCGCAGTGCTAAATTTTTCAAGGTATTTGCACCTACTCATACAACTCGATCAATATCCTTAATAGACTGTCAGCGGGTAGCCACGCTTATGCGTTTAGCACAAGGCGGACATGCAGAAGTGCCGTGCCGGCGTAATGGTAAGTAGCATGCCGCAGGCACTGCTCGAGCTTGTGGTCGTGCACGCTGACCCAGGGGACCGCAACAGCCATGCGCATGACGCCGGCCTGCCCATAAATATTTAGGCGTCGGGATGGTTTTTCTATTTATAGTTGATTGTAGATGAGATACCTTATGCGTAGGTTGCAAGAGGCGTGGCGAAATGGGTTTCGCGCGGAATGGCATCATTGATCGGGCCCCTCCTGTCGGTCGGGAGACGATTGTGGCGCGCCGCCGACGGCGGCGCGAGCGACTGATCGAGATAGGCGCAGAGAGCCTTAGCGACACTGGATTGCTGGAGGCGCTTCTGTACGCGGACGAGCCGCGCAGAGACCCAGAGGGGCTCGCCGCTGCGCTGATCCACAAATTCGATGGCCTTGCCCATGTTCTGAGTGCGAGCCGAGAGGCTCTCCGCGGAGCCGGCGTCGGGCTTGGCGGCATTGTGGCCATTAAATCAGCGCAGGAAACTGCATCCCGACTTGCGCGCGCCGAATTGCGCCGCGGACCAATTATCGGAACAGACCACAAGCTCATCGCGTATTTACGAGGATGTCTCGGTCATAGCCGAGTGGAGGAATTTCATATCCTCTTTCTTGATCGGAGAGATTATTTATTGAAACACGAGCGACAGCAGACGGGGACAATCGATCGCATGGAGGTCTATCCACGACAAATTATCAAGCGTGCATTGGAGGTGGAAGCCGCCGCAATGATCCTCGTCCATAACCATCCCTCAGAGGCCACCCGGAAATGAGTTGAGTGATATCAGTGACTTGTGATTCGGTTTTGGTGCGAAACAGAACCGGGGTCGCAAGATGTGGACTGACATCACTCGCAAGCAGTATCGGCGACCCGGGGGGCGGTATTCAAGCAGTATGACGGATGCGGAATGGGCGCTGATCGAGGGCTTCATGCCATCCCGCCGCCGGCTGGGACGGCCTCGCAAGGTCGAATTGCGCCACGTCGTCGATGCCATTCTCTATATTTTGTCGGCGGGATGCGCCTGGACCTTGCTGCCGAAGGAGTTTGCGCCGGTCTCGACGGTACAGGGCTATTTCTATCGCTGGCGCGACGACGGCACCTGGGAGCGGATCAACCATGCGCTGGTGATGGCAGCGCGCGAGGCGATGGGGCGCGAGGCCAGCCCCAGCGCCGGGGTGCTCGACAGCCAGTCGGTCAAGACCACCGAGGCCGGCGGACCGCGCGGCTTCGATGCAGGCAAGAAGGTGAAGGGCCGCAAGCGCCACATCCTCACCGACACCAATGGCTTTCTCGTCAAAGCCGTGGTGCATCCGGCCGATGTTCAAGACCGCGACGGTGCCCCGCTCGTGCTGAAGGCCGCGCGCCGGCTCTATCCCTGGCTGCGCCACGTCTTCGCCGACGGCGGATATGCCGGCGAAAAACTCGCCAGTGCCCTGCTTGCACACGGCACCTGGACCCTCGAAATCGTCAAGCGGTCCGATGCCGCCCGGGGCTTCGTGCTGCTCCCCAGGCGCTGGGTGGTCGAACGTACCCTGGCCTGGCTCGGTCGCAACCGCCGCCTCGCCAAGGACTTCGAAGCCACCGTCAAAACCGCCACAGCCTGGCTCTATATCGCCAGCGTCAAACTACTCTCGCGACGTCTCGCCCGTGGCTAACTCAACTATCCCGAATTCTCGGGCGGACTCTCAAGCAACTCGAAGCCATCGGCCGGCGACCGCGTAACTACCCGCATTATCATCAGGGCGGCAAGCGTGATTGGAGTAGCGGTGCATGACCATGTAATCATCAGCCCGACCGGCTATACTAGTTTGCGCGAACTCGGGTTCTCATTTCTGCCTGAACCTGGATCCGGCGCGCTCGATTAGACTAGGAGTGCGGGGGCCGGGGTGTCGAGACATTCGTCGTAAATCAAATTTGAGGGATCAGCCGGTGCTTGGAACCTGACTCGAAATGAATCCAATATTTACAACACTATAACGTTGTCGTCCCTGCGAAAGCAGGGAAGACACAAGGGGAAAAATCTGCTGTGGGGAACCCCTACTTACGCTACTGAAATCATTTGATTTTATCTCATGTCAGGTGCTTGGCGGTCTTACGCGAGGTAGTCACGCGGCGGAGCGCCCAGCGTCTTGCGGAACATGGCGGTGAAGGCGCTCGGGCTGCGATACCCGACATCCCGCGCCACCGTCGCAACGTCCATCCCCTGGGCCAGCCGCGCCAGGGCTGCCGCGAGCCGCGCCTGACAGCGCCAGTCGGTAAACCGCACGCCGAGATCGCTGGCGAACAGGCGGGCCAGCGTGCGGCTGCTGGCGCCGGCGCTTTCCGACCATCGCTCCAGCGTATCGTCTCGTCCGGGCTCGGCCAACAGCGCCTCGCACAGCCCGCGCAGCCGCGGGTCGCGCGGCATCGGCAGGTGCAGCTCCTGCGGCACCTGCCGGCTGATCTCGGCGAGGATCAGGTCGGCAATCTTGGCGAGCCGGCTATCCAGTTCGTATTGCAGCGGCGCATCCGCCATTTCCAGCACCAGTTCGCGCAGCAGCCCCGACATCAGGATGACCTTGCAGCGCCGCCCCGCCAAAGCGGCAACCCGCTCATCAATGTAGAGGCTGTGCATCGAGACCGGACCGCCGGACATGCGGATCGCATGCACCACACCGGCCGGTATCCACACCGCGCGCTGCGACGGCACGATCCACGTCCCCTCCTGCGCGGTGACGGTGATGACGCCGGCCACCGCCCACGCCAGTTGCGCCCGGACATGACTGTGCGGCGCGAGGTAGGTGCCGCGCGCATAATCCTTCGGCATTGCCGCGACCGGGGCCGGCGCGTGCTGATAGTCGGCGGCGTTGGTGCTCTTCTTCAATGTCTGTTTCTCGATGATCTACGGCAGGACAGCGCAATTCCGACTTCGCTACTGTGCCCCCTCTCGCCGCCATCGACCAAGGGAGAAACGCGATGGCCTCGCCTGCATACAGGACCGGGTCGGACCACAATGAGTCGGATCGCGGCACGGGGCGCCGGGTGATCGGCTTTATCAATGCCGGGCATGTGATGGACCACATGTTCATGCTGATCTATCCCACCGCGGTGCTCGGCATGCAGGCCGAGTTTCAGCGGTCCTACGGCGAGATGATCGCGCTGGCGCTGGGCGGGTTCATTGCGTTTGGCGCCGGTTCGCTGCCGGCCGGCTGGCTCGGCGACCGCTGGAGCCGGCGCAACATGATGGCCTTGTTCTTTTTCGGCATCGGCGCCGCGACGCTGGTGACCGGGCTGTCGCAGAGCCTCTTGCAGGTCGCCTGCGGACTCACCGTGATCGGCCTGTTTGCGGCGATCTACCACCCGGTCGGCACCGCGATGCTGGTCGCGCATGCCGAGCGCTCCGGCCGGCTCGGGCGGGCGATCGGGATCAACGGGGTGTGGGGCAATCTCGGTGTCGCCTTCGCCGCGCTGACCACCGGCGCGGTCACGCAATGGCTCGGCTGGCGCTATGCCTTCGTGTTGCCGGGCGTCATCGCGATCGGCATCGGCGCCGCCTATCTCGCGCTGGTCCCCGACGAGCCGAACCTCGCCGGCCGTGCCAGGACCGCCGGCGCGCAGTTTCCCCGTGCCGTGATCGTGCGGGTGTTCCTGGTGCTGGTGCTGGTGACATTGGCCGGCGGCATGGTGTTCAACGCGACCACGGTCGCGTTCCCCAAGCTGATCGATGAGCGCCTGCCGCAATTGGCCGGCTCGACCCTCGCGGTCGGTCTGCTGGTGTGCGGCGTGTATGTGATCGGCGCGATGTCGCAACTGGTAATGGGCCGGGTGATCGACCGCCACCCGCTGAAAATCGGCTTTCTGGCGATCGTTGCGTTGCAGGCACCATTGCTCCTGGTCACCGCCTTCACCACCGGCTGGCCGATGGTGATCGCCGCCACCGCGATGATCTTTACGGTGTTTGGGCAGATCACCTTCAATGACGCGATGGTCGCGCGTTATGCCAGCGCCGAGTGGCGGGCGCGGGTTTACGCGGTGCGCTACCTCCTGTCATTCGGCATCAGCGCCACCGCTGTGCCGCTGGTCGCCGTCATGCACGAACACAGCGGCTTTACGCAGCTGTTCGAGTTGCTGGCGGGGTTCGGGCTGCTGGTCCTCATCGGCGCCGTCCTGTTCCCGATGCGCCGCGACGAAATCGCCCCCGCGCTCACACCGCAGCCAGCTGCGGCGGAGTAGCGTCGGCGGTGACCGCACTAGGTGCGCGATTGCGGAAAGCGGGGGATGCCGGGAGGCAGGCCGAGCCAGCGGTGCATCAACTCCTCCCAGCCCGACGAGGTCGGCGGCGGGAAGTTCGGGTCGGCGAAGGCGCCGACCGCGATGCCGTAGGTCGCCGGGTTGCGGTCACCCTCCCAATAGACGCTGGTGCCGCAATTCGGGCAGAAGTGAAAGCGAATCTCGGAGCCGCTGTCGCCAAGCCGCGCGTAGATTTTTTCCTCGCCCTCGAAGCGCACCCGCTCTTTCGGATAGGCGGCGCCGGAATGCAGCACCGCGCCGGTGCGGCGCTGGCAGGCGACGCAATGGCAGACATAGACGCGATCCGGCTCACCCGCCGCAACCGCCTTGAGCTGCCCGCAATGACACTGTGCGACGCGTTCCATTCCGCCTCCCCCGACCTGAATTCAGACCCGATCCTGCCAGTGGGCGCATTTTCATCGCCCGCGCCGGACGTGTCGAGCGGTCCCATAGCTATACCCTGGAGCAGGTGCGCCCGCCGCCTACATACGCTAAAAACTGGGTACATACGTAAAGTCGGGGCCACAGGTCACGGCGAGTAGGGCAGGCAGGAGCCGGGGGATATGGCAGGTTGGTTGCACGTTGCGGTTCGCTGCGGGGTTTGCGCAGGACTGCTTTTGGGGATGGCGACGGCCGGCGCGGCGGCGAAGACGTTTCGCTGGGCCAATGACGGCGACAGCAATTCGATGGACCCCTACGCCCGGCAGGAGACCTTTCTGCTGCTGTTCGATCAGAGCATGTACGAGCCGCTGATCCGCCGGAACAATCAGATGAAGCTCGAACCCGGGCTCGCCACCGAATGGGAGCGCGTCGAGCCGACAATCTGGCGCTTCAAACTGCGCCAGGGCGTCAAATTCCACGACGGCACGCCGTTTACCGCCGACGATGTCGTGTTCTCGATGGACCGCGCCTCGCATCCCGGCTCCAACCTCGCGGGGCCGCTGGCGACGGTGCGCGAGGTGAAAAAGATCGACGACTTCACCGTCGATTTCGTCACCGACGGGCCGGACCCGATCCTGCCGTTCAACCTGCCGACCGTCGCGATCATGTCGAAGAAATGGTGCGAGGAGCACAACACCACGCGCGCCGCCGACCTGACCAAGGGCGAGGAAAGCTACGCCACCCGCAACGCCAACGGCACCGGCCCCTTCATCCTGAAGGACCGCCAGCCCGACGTGAAGACCGTGCTGGTCAAGAACCCGAACTGGTGGGGGCTCAAGGACGAGCCGATCGACATCGACGAGGCCGTGTTCAACCGCATCGAAAACGCCGCGACCCGCGTCGCGGCGCTGCTCTCGGGCGAACTCGACATGGTCTATACGGTGCCGCCGCAGGATACCGACCGGATCGAGCAAAACCTCCGGCATGAAGGTTTGGCAGACGCCGGAATTGCGCACGATCTTCCTCGGCATGGACCAGTCGCGCGACGAGCTGCTCGAAAGCAACATCAAGGGCAAGAACCCGTTCAAGGACAAGCGGGTGCGGCAGGCCTTCTACTCAGGCGATCGACGAGAGCGCGATCGCCGCCAAGGTCATGCGCGGCTTTGCCCACCCGACCGCGCTGATGGTCGGGCCGGGTGTCAACGGCTACGACGCGGCGCTCGATAAGCGCTTTCCCTATGACCCGGCGGCGGCCAAGAAGCTGCTGGCGGAAGCCGGCTACCCCAACGGGTTCGAGGTCGGGTTCGACTGCCCGAACGACCGCTATGTCAACGACGAGGCCATCTGCCAGGCGGTCGTCGCGATGCTGGCGAAGATCGGCGTCAAGGCCAATCTGCTGGCCCAGACCCGCGCCAAGTATTTCGGCAAGATCAACGCGCCGCGCTATGACACCAGCTTCTACATGCTGGGCTGGACGCCGGGCACCTATGACGCGCTCGATGCCTTGAAGGCGCTGGCCGCGACCCGCGGCGGCAAGGACGGCGTGTTCAACATCGAGGGTTATTCGAACCCGAAGATCGACGAGCTGACCAAGCAGATCCAGGTCGAGCTCGACACGACCAAGCGCAACGCCAGATCGCGCGAGGCGCTGACCCTGCTGAAGGACGATTTCGCCTATCATCCCGCTGCACCAGCAGGTCGTGGTCTGGGCGACACGCGCCAATGTCGACGTGGCGCAGACCGGCGACAATTTCTTTCAGCTGCGGTTCGTGAAGATGAAGTGACCCGGTTGCCCCTCGTACTAATCACTAATCCGCACGCCCCCATCTTTGTCATCCCGGGGCAGCCGCGCAGGGCTCCGGCCGGCCGGTCGTTCATCGCTTCCGGGTTCAGCCCTGCGGGCTGCCCCGGAATGACAGGCGGGGTATTCAGGGCACCCCCTGGACATGATCGCGTTCGTCATTCAGCGGCTGTTTCAGGCGGTGCTGGTGATGCTGGTGGTGGCGCTGATCGCGTTCGCGCTGTTCAACTTTGTCGGCGACCCGATCAACAACATGGTCGGCCAGGATACCAACCTCGCCGACCGCGGCGCGGCTGCGCCAGGAACTGGGGCTCAACGACAGTTTTGTCGATCCAGTTCGCCCGCTTTGTCGGGCATGCGGCGCAGCGGCGAATTCGGCCTGTCGTACCAGCAGGCCCGGCCGGTCGGGCAGATCATCCTCGAAAAGATGCCGGCGACCATCGAACTGAGCTTTGTCGCGGCGACGCTGGCGCTGCTGCTCGGCGTGCCGATGGGCATCTATACCGGACTCCACCGCAACTCCTGGGGATCGCAGGCGCTTGCTGGCGGCGTCGCTGGTCGGGGTATCGCTGCCGACCTTTCTGATCGGCATCCTGCTGATCCTGTTTTTCGCGGTATTGCTCGGCTGGCTGCCGTCATTCGGGCGCGGCACGGTGGTGCATATCGGGTGGTGGACCACCGGGCTCCTGACGGTCGACGGCTGGCGCGCCATCATCCTGCCGGCGATCACGCTGGCGCTGTTCCAGATGACGCTGATCATGCGGCTGGTGCGGGCCGAGATGATCGAGGTGTTGCGCACCGATTACATCAAATTCGCCCGGGCGCGCGGGCTGACCAACCGGGCGATCAATTTCGGCCACGCGCTGAAGAACACGCTGGTGCCGGTGATCACGATCACCGGGCTGCAGCTCGGTTCGATCATCGCGTTCGCGATCATCACCGAGACGGTGTTCCAGTGGCCGGGCATGGGGCTGATGTTCATCCAGGCGGTGACGTTTGCCGACATTCCGGTGATGGCGGCCTATCTGGTGCTGGTCGGGTTCTTCTTTGTCGTGATCAACCTCGTCGTCGATCTGCTTTATTACGTCGTCGATCCGCGCCTGCGCATCGAGCGCGAGCACGTGCCGCCGCATGGCTGAACTCGCTCATGTCTGACTCGCGACCGCCGGCCGACCGTCACGGGCACGCCACCGGCCGCCAGTGCGCCCGGCCGGTTGCGCACGATTTTCGACAGCGACCTCTTCTGGAGCTTCCGGCATTCGCCGGTCGCGAGTCGCCGCGGCGGTCGCCGCCGTCATCATCATCGTCAGCGCGGTCGCGGCGCCGTGGCTCGCGCCGCACGACCCGTTCGACCTCGCCTCGCTGAGCCTGCTCGACGCGACCGACCCGCCGGCCTGGCTCGATGGCGGCAATTGGAGCTATCCGCTCGGCACCGACAACCAGGGCCGCGACGTATTGTCGGCGATCCTTTACGGCACCCGGCTGTCGCTGTTGGTCGGCGTGTCCGCGGTGGTGCTGGCGCTGCTGCTCGGGGTGACGCTCGGGCTTGTCGCCGGTTGGCGCGGCGGGCTGACGGAGACGCTGATCATGCGCGTCGCCGACGTGCAATTGAGCTTTCCGGCGATCCTGATCGCGCTGCTGATCGACGGCGTCGCGCGCAGCGTGTTGCCGCGCGAGGCGCAGGGCGAAATCGCGCTTTACGTGCTGATCGCCGCGATCGCGCTGTCGACCTGGGTGCAGTACGCCCGCACCGTGCGCGGTTCGACCCTGGTCGAGCGCAACAAGGAATACATCCAGGCGGCGCGGGTCATCGGGGTGCACCCGGCGCGCATCGTGCTCGGCCATCTTCTGCCCAACGTGCTCGGCCCGGTGCTGGTGATCGCCACGATCAACCTCGCGCTGGCGATCCTGACCGAGGCGACCCTGTCTTTTCTCGGCGTCGGCCTGCCGCCGACCGCAGCCTTCGCTCGGCACGCTGATCCGTGTCGGCAACGACTACCTGCTGTCCGGCGACTGGTGGATTTCGATCTTCCCCGGCGTCGTGCTCGCCTTGCTGATCCTGTCGGTCAACCTGCTCGGCGACTGGCTCCGCGACGCCCTCAACCCAAAGCTGCGCTGATGGCCATCCTGCGCCCCGCCCCGCCCTCGCAATTTTTCCCTCACTGTCATTCCGGGGCAGCCCGAAGGGCTGAACCCGGAACCCATGAACACCGTCCTCGCACGCATTGGCACCGTCCGTGTTCTTGGGTCCTGGGTTCCTCGCGTTGCTCGGCCCCGGGATGACAGAGAGCAGGAATGAGGACGGGGCTCCTAAAGGGTCGGAGCCGCTGCTGCGCGTCGAGCATCTGCGCATCGAGGTGCCGACGCGCCGCGGCACGCTGGTCGCGGTCGATGATGTCAGCTTCGCGATCGCGCCCGGCGAGGTGCTCGGCGTTGTCGGCGAATCCGGCGCCGGCAAGTCGCTGACCGGGGCTGCGATTTTCGGCCTGCTGGAACCGCCGCTGCGGATTGCCGGCGGCCAGATCACGCTCAACGGAAGGCGCATCGATAATCTGCCGTACGAGGCAGATGCGCCGGGTGCGCGGCAAGGAAATCGGCGCGATCTTTCAGGACCCGCTGACCAGCCTCAACCCGCTCTACACCATTGGGCAGCAGCTGATCGAAACCATCCGCACCCATCTCGATCTCGGTGCGACGGCAGCGCGCGACCGCGCTATCGCTCTGTTGCACGAAGTCGGCATCGCCGGCGGCGAGCAGCGCCTCGACCATTACCCGCACCAGTTTTCCGGCGGCATGCGCCAGCGTGTCGTCATCGCGCTGGCACTGGCCGCCAACCCGCGCCTCGTCGTCGCCGACGAGCCGACCACGGCACTCGACGTGTCGATCCAGGCCCAGATCATCGCGCTGTTGAAGCGGCTGTGCCGCGACCACGGCACCGCGATCATGCTGGTGACGCACGACATGGGTGTCATCGCCGAAACCGCCGACCGGGTCGCAGTGATGTATGCCGGCCGGGTGGTCGAGATCGGCCCGGTGCGGACCATCATCGCCGAGCCGCACCACCCGTACACCACCGGGCTGATGCAGTCGATCCCGCGCATCGGCCAGCGCCGCGATCGGCTGCGCCAGATCGACGGCGCGATGCCGCGCCTCACCGAAATCCCGCCGGGCTGCGCCTTCAACCCGCGCTGCCCCGAAGCCTTCGACCGCTGCCGCCATGACCGCCCCGACCTGCTCCCCGCCCTCGGCAGCGACGCCGCCTGCTGGCTCTACGAATGAGGGCCTCCGGTGGACTTCGTTGCACTGTGTCCGCCGTTGCGAACTGGTAGGATGGGCTGAGCAAAGCGAAGCCCATCGTCTTTCCGCATACGGCTGTTGATGGGCTTCGCTGCGCTCAGCCCATCCTACGGCGTTGGAGCGATGTCAGGTAGGGCGGACGGAGCGAAGCGCAGTCCGCCAATGCCGGCGCGCGCATCGGCGGACTTCGCTACACTGCGTCCGCCCTACAGCAGCAGCCCGACGACGGCGCCGCTCATGCAGGTGGCGATCGTGCCGGAGAGAATGGCGCGCAGGCCCAGGGCGACAATCTCCGGCCGGCGCTCGGGCACCATCGCACCCATGCCGCCGATCAGGATGCCGAGGCTGCCAAAATTGGCGAAACCGCACAGTGCGTAGGTCATGATGATCCGCGAACGCGGGCTCAGCGCCTCGGCCGGCAGATGCGCCAGATCGATATAGGCAACGAACTCGTTGATCACCGTCTTGGTGCCCATCAGCGCCGCCGCGGCGGCGGTTTCCGGGCCGGGAATGCCGATCAGCCACATCACCGGGCGAAACGCATAGGCGGCAAGGCGCTGCAACGTCACCGGCGCACCGGCAAAGTCGGGCAGCAGCCCGAGCGCGCTGTTCGCGAGGCTGACCAACGCCACCAGCACAACCAGCATCGCGATGATGTTGAGCAGGAAAACGATGCCATCGCGGGTGCCCTTGGCGACCGCGTCCATCGCGCTGACCGGCGGGTCGTCGATGACCAGTTCCGCACTCGGCGACAAATCCGGCTGAAACGGCACCATCAGCGCCGCGATCGCCAGTGCCGCCGGGGTGCTGATCACCGCCGCGATCAGGATATTGCCGAGCGCGTCGGGAATGACGGTGCCGATCATCGAGGCGTACAGCACCATGACGGTGCCGGCGATCCCGGCCATGCCGCAACTCATCAGCGCGAACAACTCGCCGCGCGTCAGCAGCAGCAGATACGGCCGGATCAAGAGCGGCGCCTCGATGTGCCCGACAAAAATATGCACCGCCGCCCCCAGCCCGAGCGGCCCGCCGACTCCGACCGAGCGCCGCAACACCCAGGCAAACCCCTGGACGATCCGCTGCAGCACGCCCCAGTAGAACAGCAGCGTCGCCAGCGCGCTGATCACCAGCACCAGCGGCAACGCCCGAAACGCAAAGATGAAACTGGCGCCCGGCCGGGTCTCGGCAAAGGGAAGATCACCGCCCCCGAGATAGCCGAACACAAAACCGGTGCCGGCCTCGGTGGCGCTCTGCAACGCCTCGACGCCGCGGTTCAGCAACAGGAACGCGGCCGAAGCCGGCGGAAATTTCAGAAACGCCAGCGCCAGCGCGAATTGCAGGACCACCCCGACCACGACCACCCGCCACGGCACCCGACGCCGATCCTCGCTGATCCCCCAGGCGAACAGCAGCAATGCCGCGATGCCGAGAAGGCCTCTCACCATCGCCCCGCATCGGGGGCTGGCGCGATGGCGCGGGGGCCGCGATGATTGCCGCAAGCAATACAAAACGAGGAGAGGGGCATGAAGGGTCGCGCGATCCCGCGGGTTTTCCTGGGATTGATTATGGCAGCAGCGCTGTCCGGTGTCGCCGCATCGGGCGAACTCAATCCGGCCGCGGTCGCGTTTCAGTTGCCCGATCAGATCCCGTGGAAGCTCAACCCGTCAGGCGCCGACAACGCCGTCCTCTACGGCGACCCGGCAAAGCCCGGCCTATACATCGTCCTCGTGCGCTGGCATGCCGGGCATATGAGCCACCCGCATTTCCACCCGAACGACCGCTTCATCACGGTGATTTCCGGCACCTGGTGGGTCGGCACCGGCACCAAATTCGACCCCGACACCACCGTCCCGATGCCGGCCGGCAGCTATGTCACCCATTTCGGCAAACAGGTGCATTACGACGGCGCCAAGGGCGGCGACACCGTATTGGAAATCGCCGGCGCAGGCCCCGCCACCTCAACCCCGGCCGAAGTAAAGTAACCACTCATGCCACCGAACTAGAGAGGCGACCGATCAAATTCGATCACTATCCGTTGTCGTCCCGGCGTAAAGCCGGGACCCACCGGGTAGCTTGGGAGTTTCTGAAAAATGGGTCCCTGCTTCCGCAGGGACGACAAGAACGGTAATTGAACTTGATGAAGTGGACCTCCCCGGTATTCGGGCGCAGATGGGACCAAATTTAGGCCGGCGGCTCTCCTGGCCGATGCCGCCTATGGAAAATGAACACCCCGAAGAACAGGCAGACAGCGACCAGGATGATCACGATACCGACCCGCGCTGCCCCGAAAACCGGGTTGTAAAACAGGAGGCAACCGCCCGGCAGCAACAGCAAAACGGCAAAGATCAAGGCTGCAATCTGACGGCCGGTCATCCTACGGACCTCCGCAAAGCGCTACCGCGAGCCGATTGCCCTATATATTCGTCCGATTGATGCGGCTCAGGGGCGCGGATCCCATCTGCGCCCGAATACCGGATCACCCACCCTCTTTCGCCATTACCACGAAACGCGAGGGTGACGAAAAAGGTAATCGCGCCTGATCGTGCTCAAAAGGCTCAGGTGAGGTCCCAGCCGAGCCACTCGCACACGCCGCGGCCCATGACGAGGTCAAGGTCGTTGCCTTTCAGCCAGGGCAGTTCCTCGGTGAACATCGTCACGTTTTGCTTCCACGGGTACGGCATGCGGGTGATGTCGGTGCCCCAGAAGTAGCGGTGCGGGCCGAACGCGTCGTACATCCGCTCGAGGTGTTTGTGTATGTTGGTGAACGGGTAGGGCTGGCTCGACTTGCCCGCTCCGCCCGTGGCCTTCAACGCCACGTTGGGGAATTTAGCAAGCGCCGTGACTTCGGCGATGTTGGCGAAGGCGGCATCGTCCTGTCCGCCGCGGGCCCGGCCGAAATGGTCGATGATCAGCTTGAGGCCGGGGTGGCGCTCGGCGATGATCTTGAGCTGCGGCAGGTAGTTCGACGCCATCAGGGCGACCGGGATGCCGGCCTTTTCGCAGGCGGGCCAGATCCAGTCCATCGTGCCATCGGTCATCCAGGTCTGCATATGCGGCGTGGTAAAGGCCCAGCGCAGCCCGAGCATGCCGGGGCGGGTTTTCCAGCCGGCGATCAGGTCGCGGCTTTCCGGCTTGTCGGGCGGGAAATTGCCCAGGATGGCAAACCGGTTCGGGTAGTGGATCACCGCCGATTCCGCGACGACGAGGCTGTTCGGGTCCCAGCCCGGCGGATGGATCAGCGCAGCGTTGACCCCGCCATTATCCATCTCCATCAGGCATTCCTCGGCCGAATAGGAGGTGATCTGGCGGTGCGCCGGATTGCTTGGCAGGTTTTGCGACCACAAATGGATTTGCGCGTCGACGATCAGCATGGCTGCACTCCTCACTGGAATAGGATTGTTGGCGTGGATGCTACGCGATATCGCCGCCGCTCGGATAGATCACCACAGTAGAGTGAAACGAAAGACCGCGCGTCAGGCCGCGAGCCGCTCCTTTGCCGCTGCCTTGATCATCGCGGCGCCTTTCTCGGCGATCATGATCGTCGGGGCGTTGGTGTTGGTCGAGCTGACCGCCGGCATCACCGAGGCGTCGATGACGCGGATGCCGTCGAGGCCGTGCACCCGCAACTCGTCATCGACCACCGACATCGCATGGTTGCCCATCATGCACGAGCAGCTGGCGTGGTAGACGGTCGAGCCGTTTTCACGGGCGTATTGCAGGAGTTCGTCATCAGTCTTCACATCGGGGCCGGGGACGTTTTCGCCGACGACGTATTTCGCCAGGGACGGCGCGGCGAACAGGCGGCGCAGGAACTTGAAGCCGCCGACGATCGCGCGCTGATCAGTGGTTTCTGCGAGGTAGCGCGGGTTGATCGCCGGCTGCTCGCGCGGATCGGGCGTGCGCACGTTGACATAGCCGCGCGACTGCGGCCGCATCTGCCACGGTCCGCCGGTGATGCCGGGCCGGTTGTCGAGCTTGCGGATGAGGCCCGGCTTGTAGCTCGCCGGCGCGAAGACGATTTGCACATCCGGCGTTGCCGACTCCTCCAGCACCTTGACCGAGGCGGCGCAGATCGAGGCGCTATAGGTCAGGAGGCCCTTGCCCTGCGTGACATAACGCAACACCTCGTTGGCGAAGGATAGGCCGCGGCCGCGTTCGTTGAGGGTTTCGAGGTCGCGCACGATGCACGACATGCGCGCGATGTAATGATCCTGGAAATTCTGGCCGACGCCGGCCAGTTCGTGGTGCACCGCGATGCCGGCCTTCGCCAGCACCTCGGCATTGCCGACACCCGACAGCTGCAACAGATGCGGCGAGCCGATCGCCCCGCCGGCGAGGATCACTTCCCGCGCCGCATCAATGATCTCAACCGTGCCGCCGCGCGAAAATACGATGCCGGTGGCGCGCTTGCCGCTGAACGACACGCGGTGTACCAGCGCGTTGGTGATGATCTGCAGGTTGGGCCGCTTTTTGGCCGGTTCGAGATAGGTGCGGGCGGCGCTGGCGCGGCGCCTTCCGCCGCGGGTCTGCTGGCACCAGCCGATGCTGTCGCCGGCCCCATGCGGCAGATTGTTGACGTCGGGCCGGTACTCGACGCCGATTTCCTGCGCAGCGTCGATGATTGCCTGGCAGGCGGGCGGATGTTCGCCCATCGGCGACGTTGTCAGATAGCCGCCCTTGCCGTGGATTTCCGCCCCATCACTTTGTGAGGCGTCGCCCTGCCAGTTCTCGGCCTGCTTGAAATAGGGCAGCACGCTGTCCCAGTCCCAGCCGCGATTGCCGAGCTGGGCCCAATGATCAAAATCCTCCGGCTGGCCGCGGATGTAGATCAGACCGTTGATCGACGACGAGCCACCAAGCACCCGGCCGCGCGGATAGACGATCGCGCGCCCGGCCGTGCCGGGATCGGATTCAGCCTTGAAACCCCAGGTCAGCTGCTTGTGGTCGAGCAGTTTCATAAAGCCGACCGGAATGTGGATCAGCGGGTTCCAATCCTTGCCGCCGGCTTCGATGACGACGACCTTGACGCTCGGGTCTTCGCTCAGCCGATTGGCCAAGACACACCCGGCCGACCCCGCTCCGACAATCACGTAATCCGCTTGCATTGTTCTTCTCCCTTCGGCGGCGGTGAATCCCCAACTTTCAGGTGAGGGTTATTCATATCCCTGCTCTCTCGGTGTCATTGCGAGCCCCCGGGTCCGGCCGCCGGCCGGCCCGAGGACAGGCTCCGCGAAGCAATCTCGTGCCGTAGGAGCCTCCTTCGGATCGAGATTGCCACGTCGCGCTGCGCGCTCCTCGCAATGACAACTGGAAAAGAGGAAAAAAATCACGCGGCCAGCCTCTGCCGCGCTGCCGCCAATATCATCGTGGCGCCTTTTTCAGCGATCATGATGGTCGGTGCGTTGGTGTTGGTCGAGGTGACGGTCGGCATCACTGAGGCGTCGATCACCCGCAACCCTTCGAGACCGTGCACGCGCAGCTGGTCATCGACCACGGCCATCGCGTCGGGGCCCATCTTGCAGGTGCAGGTGGCGTGGAACACGGTCGAGCCGGTCTGCCGCAAATAGTGCAGCAATTCGTCGTCGCTCTGCACGTCCCTGCCCGGCAGCATCTCGCCGACCAGATACGGTGCCAGGGCCGGCGCGGCGAACAGGCGGCGTACCGCACGCATCCCGCCAATTGCGGCACGCCGGTCGGTTTCCTCCGAGAGATAGCGCGGGTTGATCGCCGGTGCCTGGTTCGGATCGCTCGATTTCGCTTCGACATAGCCGCGCGACAGGGGCCGCATCTGCCACATGCCGCCGGTCATCCCGGGCTTGTCGTCGAGCCGGCGGATCGGCCCCGGTGCGAAGCTTGCATTGGCCAGCAATATCTGTACGTCGGGTGTCGCCGATTCCTCCAGCACCTTGACCGAGGCGGCGACCAGCGAGGCGGCGTAGGTCAGCAACCCCTGGCCGGCAAACACATAGCGCATCAGCTCGCCGACAAACGGCACGCCGCGCGATTTCTCGTTGGCGGTCGGGATGCCGTGCACCTCGGCGGTGACACGGGCCAGGAAATGGTCCTGCAAATTCTTGCCGACGCCCGGCAACGCATGCACCACCGGCACGCCGATCTTCGCCAGATGCTCGGGGTCGCCGACGCCCGACAATTGCAGCACATGCGGCGAGCCGATCGCGCCACCGCTCAAAATGACCTCGTTCGAGGCATCGGCCCGTTCGATACGGCCATCGCGCGAAAACTCGACGCCGACCGCGCGCCTGCCGTTGAACAGCACGCGGCGCACCAGCGCGCCGGTGACGATTTCCAGGTTCGATCGCTTCATCGCGGCGCGCAAATAGGTGCGCGCGGCGCTCTGCCGGCGGCGGCCACGGCGGGTCTGCTGCACCCAGCCGATATTGTCGCCCGCGCCCGGTGGCAGGTGGTTCACGTCCTCATGGTATTCGAGACCGATCTGGGTGCCGGCCTCGATGATTTTGTGGCACAGCGCCGGCTTATCGGAGGTGCGCGAGGTCAGAAGCGGGCCGTCATTGCCGTGAAACTCATCGGCACCGCCTTCCCAGTTCTCCGCCCGCTTGAAATAGGGCAGCACGCTGTCCCAATCCCAGCCGCGATTGCCGAGCTGCCCCCAATGGTCGAAATCCTCGGGCTGGCCGCGGACATAGATCATGCCGTTGATCGACGACGAGCCGCCCAGAACCTTGCCGCGCGGATAGAGGATCGAACGGTTGTTCACACCGGGATCGGGCTCGGCCATAAAGCCCCAGGTCAACGTCTTGTGGTCGAGCAGCTTGACGTAGCCGGCCGGGATATGGATCAGCGGGTTGGTATCGCGCCCACCGGCCTCGATCAGGATGACGCGCGTGTTCGGGTCGGCGGTGAGGCGGTTGGCCAGCACACACCCCGCCGAGCCGGCGCCGACGATCACGTAATCTGCTTGCATGTCTTTCCTCCTCGAGCCGGCCGCCACTCAATTCCTTTTGCTGTCATTGCGAGCCCCCGGGTCCGGCCTCCGGCCGGCCCGAGGACAGGCTCCGCGAAGCAATCTCGTGCCGCCGGAGACTCCTTCGGGTCGAGATTGCCGCGGCGCGCTGCGCGCCCCTCGCAATGACAACAGGATGCAAATCAGGCGGCGAGCCGCTGTCGGGCCGCGGCCTTGATCATCGCGGCGCCTTTTTCGGCGATCATGATGGTCGGAGCGTTGGTGTTGGTCGAGGTCACCGCTGGCATCACCGAGGCGTCGATCACCCGCAGGCCTTCGAGCCCATGCACCCGCAGCTCGTCGTTGACGACCGACATCGGGTGTTGCCCCATCATGCAGGTGCAACTGGCGTGATAGACGGTGTTGCCGTTGCGCTTGGCGTAATCGAGCAATTCGTCGTCGCCCTGCACCTGCGAGCCGGGCAGGCGCTCGTCGCCGATGAAGGGCTGCAAGGCCGGCGCGGTAAAGATGCGGCGGACGAATTTGAGCCCGCCGACAATCGCGCGGCGGTCGCTCTCCTCGGTCAGGTAGCGCGGGTTGATCACCGGCTGCACATGCGGGTCGCTCGACTGCGCCTCGACAAAGCCGCGCGACGACGGCCGCATCTGCCACGGACCACCGGTGAGGCCGGGGGCTTCTTCAAGCTGGCCGATCTGTCCGTCCTTGAAGCTGCCCGGCGCGAACGAAATCTGCACGTCGGGCGTCGCCGACTCCTCCAATATCTTGACCGAGGCGGCGACCAGCGAGGCGCTGTAGGTCAGCATGCCCTTGCCGGTCACCAGATAGCGCAGGACCTCGCCGACCAGCGGCAGGCCGCGGGCCTTTTCGTTGGCGGTTTCCATGCCGTGGATCGGATAGGTGACACGGACCACATAATGGTCCTGCATGTTCCTGCCGACGCCGCGCAGCTCATGCACCACCGGCACGCCGATCTTGCCGAGCAGCTCAGGATCGCCGACGCCGGAAATCTGCAACAGGTGCGGCGAGCCGACCGCGCCGGCCGACAGGATCACCTCATTGCGGGCGTCCGCGCGGTCCATCCTGCCGCCGCGCGAGAACTCGACGCCAACCGCGCGCTTGCCGTCGAAGATCACCCGATGGACCAGCGCCTTGGTCACAACCTCCAGATTTTGCCGCTTTAACGCCGGGCGCAGATAGCTGCGCGCGGTGCTGGCGCGGCGGCGGCCGCCGCGGGTCTGCTGGCACCAGCCGATGCTGTCGCCGGCGCCGGGCGGCAGGTTGTTGACGTCCTCGCGGTATTCGAGGCCAAGCTCCATGCCGGCTTCGACGACCTTTTGGCAGATCGGCGAGCGGTCCATTTCCGATGTGAACAGATAGCCGTCCTTGCCGTGCACGTCGTCGGGACCGCCCCCGTCGCCGCTCCACCGCTCGGCCTTTTTGAAGAAGGGATAGCAATCGTCCCATGTCCAGCCGCGATTGCCGAGCTGGGCCCAGTGGTCGTAATCCTCGGGCTGGCCGCGGATATAGATCAGCCCGTTGATCGACGACGAGCCGCCCAGCACCCGGCCGCGCGGATAGATGATCTCGCGCCCGTCGCCGGCCTGGGCCTTGAAGCCCCAGGTGACGGTCTTGTGGTCGAGCAACTTCATAAAGCCGGCGGGGACATGGATGTACGGGTTCCAGTCACTGCCGCCCGCTTCGATCAGGATGACCCGGATCTGCGGGTCCTCGGTGAGCCGGTTAGCCAGCACGCAACCGGCCGAGCCGGCGCCCACGATCACATAATCCGCCTGCATGTTCGCCGCTCCCTCCGCCCGCGCCCCGATGGTTTGGAGCGTACTCTAGCGGAAGGAAGCGGCGGCGGAAATGTCGCGGATGGCTCAATCCCATCCGCTCGCTCTGGCCGTCAGTATGAGCGGTAACGCTCGGCGTCAGAGCGCTCACGCGCATGCTTGTTGGCCTCGTGGCGGCCGATCAGGCAGCCCGCGCCGGCGCCAAGCCATCCATGGTGCCCGGCATAATGCCCGGCCACACCACCGACAACCGCACCCTTCACGCAGCCGGCGGCCTGCGCCGATGAGCCTGGGAACATCGCCGTACTGGCGAGCAAAGCAGCCGAGAGCGCCATCCACTTCATTACCTTCATTGCCTACTCCTGCAAAAGCCTGCGGCGCATGAGTGCCGGTTCAGCAGGGTAAACAGCGGGTGGCGGTGAAGGGTCCCGAAGCTGGGCGGCCGTCACGCGGCGAGGCGGCGGCCAGCCCGCAGGGCGGCAACCGCAGTGACCAGGTTTTGCAGGACGCTGATGCGAAAAGGCTTGTCGCGCAACCGTGTCGGTGCCCCGGTGTCACGCGCCCCGCCAGGATAGGGCGGCGCGACGTGGCTGCCGCCGTCGAGGGTCAGCATCACGACCCCTTCGGGACCGTCGCACGGCAGGTCGGTAACAAGCGCATCGAACCGGGCGGTGCGCAGGCATTCCCTGGCGTCGCGAGCATCGCTGCATTGCCGCACGTCATGCCCGAAATCGACGAGAATGCCGGCGATCAGGGTCCGGGTATTCTTGTCGGGCTCGATTATGAGAACCCGCGCCATCGTTGCCTCGCCAAATGCGCCCCTGTTGGCAGCCATCAGACGCGATTTGACTTAAGAAAGCGTCAAGGTAAGAATCCGGCCCGGCTTGAGGGAGTTGTGTCGATCGTGGCCATTCCGGTGCGCAAAAGCGGTGCGGCCTGCGGTGCCGAAATCGTGTTCGACCTGTCGTCGCCGATCGATGACGCGACCTTCGCGGAGCTGGAGCGGGCGTTCCACGACAACATCATGGTGTTCTTCCGCGACCAGCACCTGACCAACGAACAGCACATCGATTTCAGCCGCCGCTTCGGCCCGCTCGAAGTGCATATCGTGAAGAAATACCTGCTGGCGGGGTATCCCGAGATCCTGCTGGTGTCGAATGTACGCAACGAGGCCGATGAGCATATCGGCCTCGCCGATGCCGGCTTTACCTGGCACAGCGATGTCTCGTACCGGCGCCAGCCGAGCCGCTGTTCGCTGCTTTACGCCAGGGAGGTGCCGCATCGCGACGGCCAGCCGCTCGGCGACACGGTGTTCGCCAATACGATCACCGCCTACGAGGCCTTGCCCGACACGATGAAGCGGCGCCTCGACGGGCTGAAGGCGGTCCACCGCTATTCGATGCGCCGGCGCATCGAAAACAGCCCGCGCCCCAAGCTGACCGCGGCGCAGCTTGCCGAGACGCCGGATGTCGCGCACCCGATCGTCCGCACCCATCCCCATACCGGGCGCAAGGCGCTCTATGTGACGGCCGGCGAGTGCATCGGCATCGAGGGGATGCCGGACGACGAGGCAGTCGATCTGATCGCCGAACTCGACGCGCATTGCGTTCGGCCCGAATTTTGCTACCGCCACTCGTGGCGGGTCGGCGATCTGGTGATGTGGGACAATGCCAGCGCCATGCATCTGGCGATTTGCGACTATGCCCTGCCGGAGCGGCGCCTGATGCACCGCACGACAGTCATCGGGTCGGAGCCGTTCTAACCGGCTCCAGGGGAGACCCCAAAAGGTCCAAGGAGGCGATTATCGCCGCCGAAATCGAACTGAAGCTCGCAGTACGGCGGCGTGACCTGCCGGCCATCACGCGTGCGCTGACGGCGCGTGCAAAGGGCGACGCAAAGGACGACCCCCGGCCATCCCGAGCCCGGCTGGTCAGCACCTATTTCGACACGCCGGACCACGAACTGGCGCGACGCGGCCTCGTATTGCGGGTGCGCAGGCATGGGCGGCGCCATATCCAGACCGTCAAGTCGCAAGGCGTCCCTGGCGCCGGCCTCAGCCGCGGCGAGTGGGAAGACCCGGTCCGCGGCGACAGGCCCGACCCGCAGGCGCCGCAAAGCGGCCGTCTTCTGCCGCCCGATATCATCGAGCGACTGGAACCGCTGTTCCGCACGGAGGTCAACCGGCGCACGACCGATCTGTTTCCGGCCGCCGGCACCCATGTCGAGGTCGCGATCGATACCGGCCGGGTCTATGTCCCGGCGCGCGACATCGGCGAGCCGATCTGCGAGGTCGAGCTAGAACTGAAGCACGGGGGCACAAAGCTGCTCTACGATCTGGCGCTCGACCTGCTGGCGGTGGCGCCGCTGCGGATCGAAGCGCGCAGCAAGGCGGAGCGTGGTTATTGGCTTGCCGCCGCGAAGCAGGAGCCGGACGCGGCCCACGCCGCCGACCTCGTGCTGGAGCCCCGGCTTGACGGCGACGAGGTGCTGCGCCGCATCGGCCTGTCATGCCTCGACCAGATCCTGCGCAACGACGCCGCGGTGCTGGCCGGCGTGCCGGAAGGGGTGCATCAAATGCGGGTCGCGGTACGCCGGCTGCGCGCAATTCTGTCCTCCTTCAAAGCCATGCTGCCCGACGAACAGCAGCGCTGGGCCTCCGAGGAATTGCGCTGGCTCGGCGACGCGCTCGGCATGGCCCGCAATCTCGATGTCTTCACGTCCGAGATGCTGGCCCCGGCGCATCAGGCGCTCGGCGATAGCGAAGGCATCGCCGCCCTCGCCGCCGCCGCCGAACAGCGCCGCCAGGGCGCCTACGCCCGGGCCAGCAAAGCGCTGCGGTCGGTGCGCTACACCGCAATGCTGTTGCGCCTGCTGCGCTGGTTCGACGGGCGCGACTGGCGCGCCGCCGGCGCCGCGCCCGAACTGCGCCAGCCGATCAGCGCCCTCGCCGCCGGGCTTCTCGAACAACGCCGACACAGCGCACGCCGGCGTGCCAAGGGCTTTGCCCGGCAATCGCCGGAACAACGCCACCGGCTGCGCATCGCGCTCAAGAAGCTGCGCTATGCGACCGAACTTCTGGCCACCCTCTACGACACCGAGGAGGTCAGGCAGTTCACGCGGCAGCTCAAGCGCATGCAGGACGATCTCGGCGACGCCAACGACGTCCAGGTCGCCCGCGAGCTGATTGCCGAATTGACAGAGCACCCCGCTGCCGGCGACGCCGCCATTGCCGGCGACGCGATCATCGAATGGCACCAACAGCGGATCGCCGAAAACGAACCGAAGATGCGCCGCCACCTCGACCGCCTCCTCGCCGCCCCGCCCTTCTGGCAGCAAACCGCCACCGCCGCCTAGCCAGATCTTTCCCCTCTCCGCCCTTTAGGTGCCCTTTAGGGGAGAGGCCCATCCGCGGCAGCGAGTTCGTGCGGCAACGACAATCAGTTGAGCGGCAGGTTGCGGGCGGCGGCACCGACAAACACCTGCGGCTGCGACGGCATGACCTGTAGCTCGCGCTCGTGTTCACGCACGCAGGCGAGGTTGATCTGGCTCAGCGCCTGCCATTTCGTGGCGCGGTTCAGCGAGCCCAGCAGGCATTCGTCGAATACCGTGTAGGTGCGGGTGGCCTGACAGCCGAACGACGACCGGTCGGCGCGTGCGGCGGTCAGGATGATGCGGTTGGGTGCCCGCATCGCGCCCTTCGCGAAGGAGCCGCTGTAGCAGGCGGAAATGATCACGACGGTTGGCGCTCCGGCACAGCCGCCCGACGACAACGCCTGCGCCAGCGCCGAGGGCCGCAGGAACTCGCCGCTATAGGCAAGCCAGGCGCCTTCATCATGCGAGCCGTGCGAGGTCACGAAGACAAGGCACCCTTCGCCCGGCCCCGGATGCAGCGAGGATATCCATTGCAGGATGAGGCGGGCCGAGGCCGGTTCCGCGCCGGGATGCTGCGGGCCGGGTGTCGCGGTCAGCCGGTGGATGTCGCTGTTCGCGACGTTGTGGCTGGTCAGCCAGCGGGCGAACGACTCGACGGCATTATCGAACACCGGCTGCGCGTCGTCGCCGGCGACCAGCACCGCCTGCCACTTGATGGGCGCCGGTTCGGCGGCGGAAACCGCTCCACCGATCAGGCACAACCCCACCAGGCATAACAGCGGCACAACACCGAGCTGGATAAACAGACGAAGGGATTTCAGATGAACCATGGCGGCTTTGTCGGGTTGTCTGGGGGGTGGCGCGAGACGAGTGGCGCGCGGCGGGCCGCCTTGTTGCAAAGCCGGCGCAATATGGCACTGTTTCAGCGGCCGCGTCCAATCCCGCCGCCACGTCCGCCACCACGTTCGCCACTGCCGAGGGAGGTTCGCGATGGAAACAGCGCTTGCGCAGAAAAGCTGCACGCCATGCCGCGGCGGCATTCCGCCGCTGACCCGCGAGGCGGCCGAGGATTACCACCGCCAGGCCCCGGAATGGACCCTGGCCGATGACACTTCGCGAATCGAGCGGACCTTCCGCTTCAGGAATTTCCGCGAGGCGCTGGATTTCGTCGAGCAGGCCGGCGAACTGGCCGAGGCGGAAGCCCACCATCCCGACATCAGCTTCGGCTGGGGCTACGCCACCGTGTCATTGCGCACGAAGAAGATCAAAGGGCTGCACGAAAACGATTTCATCATGGCGACCAAGCTCGACCGCATCGCGGCGGCGCTCGTGCCGGCGGGAGGCTGACGATGATCGATGTCGACGCCCTGAAGCGGCTCGGCCGGCCACACGGCATGCCATTCCGCATCGGCAGGCTCGGGCATGTCGTGCTCAACGTGCGCGATGTCGCGCGCTCGGTGCGGTTCTATACCGAGGTACTCGGGTTCGAGGTTTCCGACATCTACCCCGATGAGATGGTGCCGGGCGGCATGGCCTTCCTGCGGTTCAACCCGGACCATCACGGCATCGCCCTGGTCGGCTCGATGAGCGACGGCGCCGAGAACCAGAACACCGAGCTGAACCACATCGCCTTCGAGGTCGCGACGATCGAGGAGGTGCTGCGGGCCCGCGACCATCTGCAACGCCACGAGATCGTCATCGATTTCGAGGGGCGGCGGCGGGCCGGATGCCAGCTCGCGGTCGAATTCCGCGACCCCGACAATCACCGGCTCGAAATCTACTGGGGCATCGACCAGTTCGGCAGCGACGGCCAGGCCCGCCCCTCCGCCGAATGGAAAGGCGTGCGCGGCCTCGAAGCCGCCATCGCCGACCCCGTCCGCGGCCAGGACACGACGGTGCACAACGGCGAGGGGTAAAGCCGCGCGCACGTTCTGGATGCGACGGATGACGATGAAATATCTCCTTTTTCCGTCATTCCCGCGCTAAGTCTTTGTCATTCCGGGGCCGAGCGGAGCGAGGAACCCGGAAACCAAGAACACGGACGGTGCCAAAAGGGCGAAGGCGGTGTTCCTGGGTTCCGGGTTCAGCCCTGCGGGCTGCCCCGGAATGACAAATTAGGGGGTTCCTCAGGGCAAAGTCAGCACCTATGCGCTTTCGCGCGACGGCAGAAATAATTGACAGAGCTACAAGGATCACACTCGAGCCTCACGGCCGGGACAGACCGAGCCGGCCGAGGCCGGGGAGTTTCACGGCGGGGCGCAGCGCGTCGAGGCCGAGGTTGAGGCCGAGCAGGTTGAGTTCGAGCCCTTCGTCGCGGGCGACAGTGAGGCCGACGGCACCGAACAGCGACAGCTGAAAACCGGTGCCGCTCGGCGCCGTGCCGAACACCGCCCCGTCCGGCAAAAAATCCTTGCCGACCGCGTTTGACGGCAGCGCGAGGCCAAGCGCCGGAACCTCGCGAGCGACAAAGGCGGTGAAGGTGTTGCTGTTGGGGCCGGGCCAGGCGCGGTAGGCGTGCGGGTAGGGGTAGCGGGCGATCGCGGCCCGCACCTGCTGGATCAGCGCATCGACCCCGGCGCCGCGCCGGTCGAGGATCACCTGCGGCCGGGCGCCGAACCAGAAATTGTCCGGCCCCATCCGGTCAATCCGCACCGACGGCGCGCCGCCCGCGACGCCGAACCCGACAACCTCGTAGCGCGTAAAGCGCTCGGCTCCGGTCGGCTTGACCGCGAACCAGGTGTGCACCGCGAAGATGCCGCGCCACGACACCGCCCGCGCCGCATACACTTGGAGCACCGCCTCCGGTGTCGTCGCCGGGTCGGGCGCGAGGCCGGTCGGCGCGCGGGTCGCCTCGTACCACGGCACCCCACCGCGATCGAGCCGGGCAGCACTGACCAGCAGCGGCAGCACAAAGGCGACGAGCAGCAGAAGCAGCAACACCCTCACCTTCCGCCGCCGTGCCTCATCGTGAAAGCCTGATCGCGAACCGCCGCCATCCCCGACGACCGTCGCGCCAACCGCGCGCCGCTCCGCTTATTTGGCGGCGCCGGCCCGCATGTCGAGGGGAGGCATGCGGCCGGTCGCGTTGACCAAATTCGCCGCGGTCACCACAATCCGGCCGCAAGCCAGAATGGGGAGAGGCGCTTTGTCCGATACAGGCGGGATTGCCCAGGGTCCGGGCGAGATGATGGGCAATGCCGGTCCCGGCATGCTCGCGGGGCTGCGGGTTATCGAGATCGCCGACGAACGCGCGGAATATGCCGGTCTGCTGCTCGCCGGGTTGGGCTGCGAGGTCATCAAGATCGAGCCGCGGGAAGGCAACGCAACGCGTCGCATCGGCCCCTATCTCGAGGACGAGCCAGGCCTCGAACGCTCGCTGTTTTTCTGGAACTACAACCGCAACAAGAAATCCGTCGTGCTCGACCTCCAGAGCGCGGAAGGCAAAGAGCACATGCTGCGGCTGCTCGGGGGCGCCGACATCCTGCTCGATGCGAGCTGCGGCGCCCTCAATGAGGTGCTGGGGCTCGATCATGCCGCGGTCAATGCGCGTTTTCCGCAACTCGTCACGGCGCGGATGACGCCGTTTGGCGATGACGGGCCGTGGAAGGACTTCAAGGGTTCTGACCTGATCCACCTCGCCTTGGGCGGGCCGATGATGAATTGCGGCTACGACCCCGATCCGAATTTCGAATACGACACGCCGCCGATCGCGCCGCAGATCTGGCACGCCTACCACATCGCCGGCGAGCAGATGGCGAGCGGCATCATCGGTGCGCTGATCCACCGCCATCGCAGCGGCGAAGGGCAGGACGTCTCGCTCGCGATCCACGAAGCCGTCTCGAAAAACCCCGAGCAGGATTTGATGAACTGGGTCTGTCGGCGGGTGCCGCTCTGGCGCATGACCTGCCGCCATGCCGGCGAGCACCCGAACCACAGCCCGAGCATCTGCCACACCAAGGACGGGCGCTGGTTCATCACCCACGGCATCGGCGCGCGCGATCTGAAGAACCTCATCCCGTTGTTGACCAAGTACAACGCGCAGGCTGATTTGCAGCCGCCGCCGCCCGAAACCGATCTGAAGGCGCGCGCGGTGCCCGGCACGGCCAGCGGCGACGAGGCGCGTTCGCACATGCTCGATATCGTGCAGCGCTTTGTCCGCTCCTGGACATTCAAGGACATGCCCTGGCTGGAGGCGCAGGAAGCCGGCCTGTTGTGGGCGCCGCTGCGCAAGCCGCACGAGAACGCGCTCGACGAGCATTGGCTGGTGCGCAAGACCTTTGCCGAAGTCGAGCATCCCGAGCTTGGCCGCTCGTTCCTCTACCCCACCAGCAAATGGCTCACCAACAAGACGAGCTGGCAGGTCGGCCGCCGCGCCCCGTTGCTCGGTGAGGACACTGAGGCGGTCCTGGGCGAAGCGGCGCGCCAGCCGAGCGTCCCGGCTCAGCCGCGCCGGGTCGAGAACCCGCGCCGTTCGGCCTTGCACGACAAGCCGTTCCCGCTCCAGGGCATCAAGATTTTCGATTTCGCCTGGTTCCTCGCCTCGGCCGGCGGCACCCGCTTTCTGGCTGCGATGGGGGCGGAGAGTTTCAAGGTCGAGTGGAAGGACAACCCCGACACGCGGCTGGCCGGCATGGCGCCGGTTGGCGGCCGGGCGGCACGCGACGCCGCGACCGGGCCGCTGCCCGCGGTCAGGGACCCTGACATGGGCGGCAATTTCCTCAACAAGAATTCCGGCAAGCGCGGCATCTCGCTGAATATCCGCCACCCGAAAGGGCTGCAGATCGCCAAGGACATGATCCGCCTGTGCGATGTGGTCGCCGAGGGCTTCTCGCCGGGCGTTCTGCAGCGGCTCGGGCTCGGCTATGACGTGCTGAAGTCGATCCGGCCCGACATCATTTACATCCAGCAGGCGGGGATGGGCGCGCATGGCAAATACGGCCGGATGCGTACCGTCGGGCCGGTCGCGGCGGCGTTCGGCGGGCAGGCAGAGATGTCAGGGCTGCCCGAGCCGGCGATGCCGGTCAGCTGGGGCTATTCCTATCTCGACTGGATGGGCGCCTACGGCTACGCGCTGGCATTGCTCGGCGCGATCTATCATCGCGAGCGTACCGGCGAGGGACAGTGGATCGACGCTTCGCAATGCGAGAGCGGCATCTTCCTGACCGGCACGACGATCCTCGACTGGGCGGCCAACGACCGCGTCTTCCGCCGCTTTGGCAACCGCTCGCCGTACAAGCTGGCGGCACCGCACGGCGCCTATCGCTGCGAGGGCAAGGATCGCTGGATCGCGATCGCCTGCTTTACCGACGCCGAGTGGCAGGCGCTGGCGCGGGTCGCCGAGCGCGGCGACTGGCTCGACGACCGCCGCTTTGCGACGCTCGACAGCCGGATGCAGCACCAGGATGCGCTCGACGCCGCGGTGGAGTCCTGGACCCGCACGCAGGACCGCTATGACTGCATGATGAAGTTGCAGAAGGCGGGGGTGCCGGCCGGAGTTTGCCAGAACGCCGAAGACCGGGTCGATGCCGATCCGCAGTTGCGGCAGCTCAAATGGCTGACCGAGGTCACCGGCACCAAGATCGGCACCTGGCCGGTCTATGAAATCCCGATGAAGCTCAGCCGGACGCCCGCCTATGTCGGCGGCCCGATCAACCGCGGGGCGCCGTGCTATGGCGAAGACAATCTGTGGGTCTTGACCGAGATGCTCGGGATGAGCCCGAGCGACGTCGAGCGCCTCGCCGAAGAGGGCGTCATCTGATGCTTGCCCAGCCCACAGACGGAGGGGCAGCTGAAAACACGCCAATTTCGTTTGTGCCCGGCCTTGGGCCGGGTATCCACGTGAAACCTTGCACCGCCGCCTCGTCTATAATCTCCAACAGCGGACCGCCGGATTTCCGGCATTCAACACAAAGAAGGAGGTGATCCGATGGACACCTACATCGAAACGGCGGATTTGGGCGACGACGAGCGCTATGCGGTCGGGCAGCCGGTGCCGCGCACCGAGGACCCGGTGCTGCTGCGCGGCCTGGGGCGCTATTCCGACGATGTTAACCTGCCGGGGCAGGTCTATTGCGTGATGGTGCGCAGCGCCTATGCGCACGGCATCCTGCGCGGCATCGACACGACCGAAGCGCGCGCGCTGCCGGGGGTGCTGGCGATCTACATCGCGGCCGATCTGACCGCGGCTGGCATCAAGCCGCTGGCGGCGCGGCAGGTTTTGAAAAACCGCGACGGCACGCCGATGCTGACCCCGACCCGGTATGTGCTGGCGACCGACAAGGTGCGGTATGTCGGACACCCGGTCGCGGCCGTCATCGCCGACAGCGTCGCCGCTGCCAAGGATGCCGCCGAAGCTGTGGTTGTCGATGTCGATCCGTTGCCGGCGGTGACCGAGCCGGGGCTGGCCGATATGCCCGGCGCGCCGCAGCTTTACGACGAGGTGCCGGCCAATGTCGGGCTCGATTTCCATTTCGGCGACACCGAAAAGGTCACCGCCGCGTTTGCCGCCGCGGCGCATGTCACCAGGCTGACCTTGCGCAGCAACCGCATCGTCGTCAACCCGATGGAGCCGCGCGCCGCGGTCGCGCAATACGATGCGGAGCGAGAGCATTTCACGCTGAATGTCGGGTGCCAGGGCGTCTTCGGGTTTCGCAACTACATCGCCGGCGTGCTCGGCGTCGAGCGCAGCCAGGTGCGCATCCTGACCGACCGGGTCGGCGGCTCGTTCGGCATGAAGCAGGCCGATATGGCCGAATATTACTGCATCCTGCAAGCGGCGCGCGAACTTGGCCGCCCGGTCAAATGGACCGACGAGCGCTCCGGCAGCTTTGTCTCGGACAGCCACGGCCGCGACCATCAGATGACCGCCGAACTGGCGCTCGATGCCAAAGGTAATTTCCTGGCGATCCGCGTTTCCGGCCACGGCAATCTCGGCGCGCTTTACGGGTCGCCCGGGCCGGCGACCGGCAATGTCGTGCGCAACACGCTCGGCGTCTACAAGACGCCGCTGATCGAGGTGAACACCAAATGCGTGTTCTCCAACACCTCGCCGGTTGGCGCCTATCGCGGCGCGGGGCGTCCCGAGGCGAATTACTACATGGAGCGGCTGGTCGATACCGCCGCCGCCGAGATGGGCCTCGACAAGATCGAGTTGCGCCGCCGCAACCACATCCCGGCCGCGGCGATGCCGTACAAGGCAGGCAACAACCAGACCTATGACAGCGGCGATTTCACCGCCTTGCTCGACAAGGCGCTGAAACTCGCCGATTGGGACGGGTACGCGGCGCGCAAGGCGGAAAGCCGGGCGCAGGGCAAGCTGCGCGGGCGAGGCATTGGCGATTATCTCGAACTGACCGGCGCGGCGGGACGCGAGATGGGCGGTTTGCGCTTTGAGGCGAACGGCGACGTGACGATCATCACGGGAACGCTCGATTACGGGCAGGGCCACGCCGCGCCGTTTGCCCAGGTGCTGGCGATGAAGCTCGGCATTCCGTTCAGCCGCATCCGCCTATTGCAAGGCGACAGCGACGAGTTGATCGCCGGCGGCGGCACCGGCGGGTCAAAGTCGATGATCGTCAGCGGCAACGCGATCGTTGGGGCCAGCGACAAGGTCGTCGCCAACGGCAAGCAGATTGCCGCGCATGTGCTGGAGGCGTCGGCCGCCGATATCGAATTCCACGGCGGCCGGTTTGTGATCGGCGGCACCGACCGCTCGATCGGGCTGATCGAACTGGCCGGACAAATCCATGCCGGCCTCAAACTGCCGCCGGAGGTGCCGCAAACCCTCGACGTTGCCGACATTTATGACGGTCCTCCGTCGGCCTTCCCCAATGGGTGTCATATTGCCGAGGTCGAGGTCGATCCCGAAACCGGCATCGTCGAGGTCGTGAAGTACAGCTTCGTCAATGATTTCGGCGTCGTCATCAACCCGCTGCTGGTCGATGGCCAGGCGCATGGCGGCATCGTGCAGGGCATCGGGCAGGCCCTGTGCGAACGCACTGTCTACGACGATGACGGGCAGTTGCAGACCGGCTCGTTTATGGATTACGCGATGCCGCGCGCCACCGATGCGCCGATGTTCGTCAACGCCAGCCACCCGGTGCCGGCCACCACCAACCCACTCGGCGCCAAAGGCTGCGGCGAAGCCGGCTGCGCCGGCGCACTGCCCTCGGTGATGAACGCGCTGGTCGATGCCCTCTCTGAATACGGCATCCGCCACATCGACATGCCCGCCACCCCGGAACGCGTGTGGCAGGCCATCCGCGAGGCCCGCGCGACCGCCGCGTAGGTCAGAGCGGGATACGCTGGGACATGATCACTTTTTTCGTCATCCCCGCTCTCGCGCGCAGGCGCTAACTCTAAGGAAAATCGCCCCATTCTGTCATTCCGGGGCGGCCAAACGGGTCGAACCCGGAATCCATGAACACGGTCGTCACCCTATTTCCCACCGTCCGTGTTTTTGGTTTCCGGGTTCAGCCCTGCGGGCTGCCCCGGAATGACAGAGATGTGGATTTAACGGCATTGCATCAGTTCGATGCTGACGCCATCGGGCGCGGCGACGTAGCACAACAGGCTGCCGCCGACGCCCGCTTTCAGTTCGACCGGCAGGCTGACGCCCTTGGCCCGCAGTTCGGCGCAGAACTGGGTCAGGTCGCCCTCGTATAGGAAGCCGAAATGGTCGGTGCCCCAGGCGTTGTGGCTGGAGAAATCGGAATAGGGCCGGATCGGTCGGGACGACGCCGGTTCCTCGCCCGGCCGGCGACCGCGGATCAGAATGATCATGCCGCCGAGTTCGACAAAAATCTGCGGTGCGCCGCGCGCCACCGTGTCCTTCGCGATCGTCGCGCCGAGCATCTCGACATACCACCGTGCCGAGGCATGCGGGTCTTCGCTGATGATGTGGACGTGATCGAATTTGAATGCCGGATTGCTCATCGCATCTGCTCCGAAATCAGCGTGGCCCAGACTATCTCACCGCCCACCGCCTTCCCGTGATATTTCGAGGCCGATGCCGCCCCCATTATTGCTGCTCCAGGACATCGGCCTGACCTTTGGCGCGACGCCGCTGCTTGCCGGCGCCGGGCTGGCGGTCTCGGCCGGCGACCGGGTGTGCCTGGTCGGGCGTAATGGTTCCGGCAAATCGACGCTGTTGCGCATCGCCGCCGGGCTGATCGACCCCGATGACGGGCGGCGGTTTGTGCAGCCCGGCATGATGATCCGCTATCTGCCGCAGGAACCCGACCTGTCGGGCTTTGCGACGACCCTCGCCTATGCCGAGGCGGGGACCGAGGCCGACAACCGCCACCGCGCCCTTTATCTGCTGAAGGAGCTCGGCCTGACCGGCGCGGAAGACCCGGCCTCGCTATCCGGCGGCGAAATGCGCCGCGCCGCGCTGGCGCGTGCGTTAGCACCGGAGCCCGACATCCTCCTGCTCGACGAGCCGACCAATCATCTCGACCTGCCCGGCATCGAATGGCTCGAACGCGAACTCGACGGCATGCGCTCGGGTATCGTGCTGATCAGCCATGACCGCCGCCTGCTCGACAGCCTGTCGCAAACCACGGTCTGGCTCGATCGCGGCTTCACCCGCGTTCTCGACGGCGGGTTCGCCGGCTTCGAGGCGTGGCGTGACGAGGTGCTGGAGCAGGAGGAAACCGACCACCACAAGCTCGGCCGCAAGATCGCGATGGAGGAGGACTGGCTGCGCTATGGGGTGACGGCGCGGCGGACCCGCAACATGCGCCGCCTCGGCGAACTGATCGCGATGCGCCAGAAGCGCCGCGAGCACCGCGCCGCGCAAGGCAATGTCCGCCTCGCCGCGAGTCAGGCCGACCTGTCCGGCCGGCTCGTCGCCGCCGCCGAAAACATCACGAAATCCTATGACGGCCGGCCCATCGTGCGCGATTTCTCGACCCGCATCCTGCGCGGCGACCGGATCGGCATTGTCGGCCCGAACGGCGCCGGCAAGACGACATTGCTCAACCTGCTGACCGGCGCGCTGACTCCCGACAGCGGCGAGATCAGGCTCGGCACCAACCTCGCGCAGGTCACGCTCGACCAGCGCCGCGAAAGCCTCGAACCGACCGAAACCCTGAGCGGTGCCCTGACCGGCGGCAGCGGCGACAATGTGTCGGTCGGCGGCCAGAGCCGGCATGTCGTCGGCTATATGAAGGATTTTCTGTTCCGCCCTGAGCAGGCGCGCACCCCGGTTGTGGCCTTGTCGGGCGGCGAGCGGGCGCGGTTGATGCTGGCCCGCGCCTTTGCCCGCCCGTCGAATCTGCTGGTGCTCGACGAGCCGACCAACGACCTCGACCTCGAAACCCTCGACCTGTTGCAGGAATTGCTCGCCGATTACGCCGGCACGGTCCTGCTGGTCAGCCACGACCGCGATTTTCTCGACCGCGTCGTGACGGCGGTGATCGCCAGCGATGGCGACGGGCGCTGGACCGAATATGCCGGCGGTTACACCGACATGCTGGCGCAGCGCGGCGACCCGCATCCGGTCATCGCCCCGGTGCGGCAGGCGCGGCCCGCCGCCGGGCGAGTGCAGGCAGCGCCGCCGCGATCCCGGCGCATGAGTTTCAAGGACCGGCACGCGCTTGACACCCTGCCGGCGACGATCGCCGGCTTGCAGGCCAAAATCGAAAAGCTCGACGCGACGCTGGCCGATCCCGCGCTCTACAACCGCGACCCGCGGCGCTTCGCCGAAACCACGTCTGCCCTCGCCGCCGCCCAGTCCGAACTGGCGGCAGCCGAAGAACAATGGCTTACGCTCGAAATCCAGCGCGAGGAACTCGATGCTGCCGAGCGAAAGGAGCAGTTGTAACGCCCTCGCCGCGACGGCTAAGCCTCTCCAACCAAATCCAACAAGGTGGGACGGAAATGACCAGCCGCAGACAATTTCTCGCCAATGCCGCCGCCGCGACCGGCGTTGCCTTTTGCGGCTGCTCCCTGCTCGACGCGGCGCACGCGCAGCAGCCCGCCGGTCCGGCCAAGCTGCCGGTGGCGGTCAACGGCACCAAGGTCAAGACGATCGACATACATTCGCACTGCCTGTTCCACGAAGCCGAAAAGCTGATGGGCGACGACAACGCGGCCTTTCACGCGACCGTAAAGGGCGCGCCACAGGCCTTCATCACGCTCGCTGAGCGACTGGCCGCGATGGACGCGATGGCGGTCGATATGGAGGTGCTCTCGGTCAACCCGTTCTGGTACAAGAAGGAACGCGACCTCGCCGCCGAAATCTGCAAGGTGCAGAACGAGAAGCTCGCCGAGTTGTGCGCCTCGAAGCCGGACCGTTTCGCGGCCTTTGCGTCAATCGCGCTGCAATACCCCGACCTCGCGGTGCAGCAGCTCGATACCGCGGTCAAGAAACAGAGATTGAAGGGCGCCGCGATCGGCGGCACCGTCGCCGGCGTCGATTTCTCCGACCCGAAATTCCACCCGGTCTGGGCCAAGGCCGAGGAACTCGGCGCAGTGCTGTTCATCCATCCGCAAAGCCCGCCGGAACTGGCAAAGCGTCTCGCCGGCAATGGCTGGCTCGGCAACACGATAGGGCTGCCGACCGAAACCACGATCGCGCTGTCGCACCTGATTTTCGAGGGCACGCTCGACAAATTCCCCGGCCTCAAGGTTCTGTCGGCGCATGGCGGCGGCTTTCTCCCGTCCTATGCCGACCGCTCCGACCACGCGTGTTTTGTCAATCCGGCGGGCTGCGACCCCAACATCAAATTGAAAAAGCAGCCGACCGAGTACCTGAAGCAGCTCTATTTCGACGCGCTGGTGTTCACCCCGGAGGCATTGCGCCACCTCGCCGCCCAGGTCGGCGCCAGCCAGATCATGCTCGGCAGCGACCACCCCTACCCGTGGGAGCAGCACCCGGTCGACGCGATCCTCGCCACCACGAGCCTCAGCGACCAGGACAAGCTGGCGATCCTCGGCGGCAACGCCGCGCGGGTGCTGGGCATCAAGGCGTAGCGGGCATCAAGAAGTAGCAGGCGGCGCCTTCGCGATCTCGGCGACGATCTCGAACGAGCGCTTGCGCTTGTCGTGGTCGAAGATGTTGGCGGTGACCATCAACTCGTCGGCGCCGGTATGCGCGATAAACTCGTCGAGACGCTGCCGCACCGTCTCGCGGCTGCCGACGACCGCGGCGCCGAGCGAGTTGGCGAGGATCGCACGGGCATAGGGTTCGAGCCGCGCCTCGAAATCCGCAACCGGCGGCGGCACGCGGGTCGGCCGCGCGGTGCGGTTGTTCAGCGACGATTGCTGCAACGACGAGAACAGGAAACGCGCTTCCGCGTCGGTTTCCGCGGCGACCACCGTAAGGCCGAGCATCACATGCGGCAGGGCGAGCTGCGCCGACGGGCGAAACCGCTCGCGATAAATCGAGATCGCCTCGTTCAGCATCCCCGGCGCGAAATGCGAGGCGAACGAAAACGGCAGCCCGAGATAGGCGGCAAGCTGTGCCCCGAACGTGCTCGACCCCAAAATCCACAGCGGCACCTTGAGCCCGGCGCCGGGCACCGCCTGTACCGCCTGGTTCGGCACGGCCGGCTCGAAATAAGCCATCAGCTCGACGACATCCTGCGGAAACTGGTCAACGTCCGCGGCGAGGTTGCGCCGCATCGCGCGCAGCGTGGTCTGGTCCGACCCCGGTGCGCGGCCGAGCCCCAGTTCGACCCGCCCCGGATACAAGGCTGCCAGCGTGCCGAACTGCTCAGCCACCATCAGCGGCGCGTGGTTCGGCAGCATGATGCCGCCGGCGCCGATCTTGATCGTGCTGGTGCCGGCCCCGACATGCGCCAGCGCCACCGCCGTCGCCGCGCAGGCGATGCCCGGCAGGTTGTGGTGCTCCGCCATCCAAAAGCGCCGATATCCCAGCGCCTCGACATGCCGCGCGAGGTCGAGCGAGTTGCGCAGCGACTGCCCGGCGTCACCACCTTCGACAATCGGGGAGAGATCGAGAACCGAGAGCGGTACCATGCGGTGGCTACCTTGGCGGCAGATGCGGGCGCGAAAATTGAAGATGGGGGTGCGTCAGGCCGGCTTCTATTACATGCCGTTTCCAGCGTCTCAAAGCTGTCATTCCGGGGCCACCGCAGGCGGAACCCGGAATCCAAGCACACGGACCAAGCCGACGAGGAGCTGCGGCGCTTCACATCGTCAGCGATTGTCCGTGTTCCTGGATTCCGGGCTCGCCGCTGCGCAGCGCCCCGGAATGGCAGTAGTGGTGGCGGCAGGCTATTTCGGGTCGGGCCAGCGAGAATCCTGCGCGAGGTACTCGGCCGAGCGGATCGCGGTGGCGAGTTCGGCCGGGGTCGCCATCGGCGGCTTGGCGCCGCCCTTGAGGCCCGTGAGGGCGGCGCGCACGGCATGCACCGCAGCGGCCAGGATGTCCTGCGGATAGACCACGATCTTGATGCCGATGCGCTGCAACTCGGCGTCGTTGGGCATGAAATGCCGGCCGGCCGGCGAGGTCACGGCGAGCGCCGGCTTGCCGTTGCAGGCCTCGATGCCGGTGCGCATTTCGGCCTCGGATTGCGGCGAGTCGAGGAACAGGATGTCGGCGCCCGCGGCGACAAACGCCTTGATCCGTGCCAGCGCTTCGTCAAATCCGCGCGAGGTCCGCGCATCGGTGCGCGCCAGCAGCAGGATGCCTTCCTCGCGGCAGGCTTCGGCGGCGGCGCGGCAGCGCAGGATCGCGTGCTCGCGCTCGACGACCAGCTTGGCGCCGCCCTGTCCCAGTGGCCGCGGCCAGATTTTGTCCTCGATCAGTACCGCCGCGGCGCCGCGCCGTGCATAGGCGCGGATCACCTTTTGCACCGACAGCGCGTTGTCGTGGCCGGTATCGCCATCGGCCAGCCACAGCACCTTGGGCGCGACGGAAATGCAGGTTTCGACCACATCGGCCATCTCGCCGAGGCTGACGAGGTCCATGTCGGGCATCGCGAGGCGCATCGCCGAGACGCTCGAGCCCGAGATGAAGGCTGTCTTGAACCCCGCCTCCTCGACCAGCCGCGCCCCCATGCCGTCGCCGCACCCCGGCATCACCTGCAACCCCGGCTGATCGAGCAGGGCCTTCATCGCGGCGGCTTGCGGCTGCATGGTGCTGTCCTTTCCTGAGATGTCTGGATGCTGGTGATTCTACCTTATTTTTTCACCTGCTATGCAATGCGGGGAGAGGGGATTAACGGCGCCTGCTATTCCGCCTATCGTGATCGGGAAGAACGCAAGGAGGGCGCCATGGCGAAGGGCATTCTGATCGCGGCGATGAATATCGGACACGCCGCGGATGATGAATTTCACGACTGGTACGATACCGAACACCTGCCCGAGCGGCAGCGCGTGTCGGGGTTCCTGGCGTGCCAGCGCTGGATGGGGACGCAGGACAAGCGGGTATCGATCGCGACCTACGACCTCGACAATATTGGCGTGCTGCAAGGCCCGGGCTATT
Source organism: uncultured Alphaproteobacteria bacterium (assembly GCA_963737875.1). GTDB lineage: Bacteria > Pseudomonadota > Alphaproteobacteria > ATCC43930 > CGMCC-115725 > DATARH01. The sequence goes on from CAVTUM010000015.1 coordinate 137,755, forward strand.
CGGCGATCGGCGGCGCGAATTTGTCGCCGTGGTCAAAGCGGGTGACGGGACAGGTCGAGCGGCTGATGCGGTTCGAGGGCGAGCAGGTGCTGCCCGGTGATCTGCTGCCGCCGGACAATGCCGGCGGGCTGCTGCTCAATTCGATGAACGTCGTGCCCGAGCACGAGGCCGAGTTCAACGACTGGTACAACCAGGAGCACATTCCGGCGCTCGCCGCGGTGCCGGGCGTGCTGTGCGCCCGCCGCTTCAAGGCGACCAGCGCCAACCGCCGCTATGTCGCGCTGTATCATCTGGTGTCGCCCGAGGTGCAGGCGACGCCTGCCTGGAAATCGGCCGCCACCACGCCGTGGACGGAAAAGCTGCGGCCGCATTTCCGCGACCATTTGCGGGTCGTCTGCGCCCGCTACGCCCGCGCAGCTTAGTCTGGCCACCGTGTAGTCGGGCGACCCGCCGGGCGCGGCGTGACGACCCTTTTTTCTTACGGGTTTCTTGCGCCGCCAACGGTCTTTATCGTCCTGAGCCTCGCTGGCGCGTTGCTGGCGCTGGTGTGGCGGCGCATCGGGCTGGCGCTCGCGCTCGCGTCGAAGTCTTTGCCTCTACGCCGCGGCAACGCCGGCGCTTTCGACCTGGCTGCTGAGGTCGGTTGAGGGGCCGCCGCGGCGCAATCTTGATTTTGCCGAGGCGCAGGCGATCGTCGTCCTCGGCGGCGATACCCGCAATGGCGACGGCGGCGGCATTCCGGATGCGCTCGGGCCGCTATCGTGGGAGCGGATCGCGCTGGCGGCGCAGGCCTGGCGACGCCTGCATGTGCCGGTCGTGGTCAGCGGCGGCGAGGTGCAAGGTGGCACCCATGCCAGCGAGGCGGCACTGATGAAGGCGGCGCTCGAAGGCGATTTCGCGGTGCCGGTCGCCTGGGCCGAAGACCAGTCGCGGACGACCTGGGAGAACGCGGTCTATACCGCCCGGCTGCTGCAATCCGAGAAGATCACGACGGTCGTGCTGGTCAGCCAGGCCTGGCATTTGCCGCGGGCGCAATGGTCGTTCGAGCGGGTCGGGCTCAAGGCATTGCCGTGGCCGGCGCCGCGCACGCCGCTGGCCTTCGCCGGCATCGAGGATGTGACGCCGAACGCCGCCGCGCTGCAGGACACGTTTCGTGCCTTGCACGAATTGATCGGCGATCTTTATTACCGATTGCGCCACTGAGCATTTCACGGGCGGGCGCGTGGCACCGCTTTGGTGCTATGCTGTAGGGAACCAAAGAAAGTCGTCGGGAGCCACGTCAATGCGCCGCCAGGACCAGATTGCCGGAGCGCGGAAGCTCTTTACCTATCTCGACCAGCGGACGACCGCCTTGGCCGACGCCATCTACCGTAACCCGGTGACCGACTACACCAGCCCCGCGCAGGGCGCCCGCGAGCGCGACTTGTTCTTTCGCCAATGGCCGCTGAATATCGGGCTGAGCGCATTGTTGCCGAACCCCGGCGACTGGATGACGCATGACTATACCGGTGTTCCGATCCTTCTGGTGCGCCGCGCGGACGGGTCGCTCGGTGCGTTCCTCAATGCCTGCCGGCATCGCGGCGCGCGCGTCGCCGAGGGCAAGGGCAATGGCCGCAAGGATTTCAGCTGCCCCTATCATGGCTGGTGCTACGGGCTCGACGGCGCCTTGATCGCGCGGCCCGACGAAACCTCTTTCGCTGCCGCCGAACGGGCGACGCACGGGCTGCGGCCGCTGCCGGTGGCCGAGAAATACGGCATGATCTGGGTGTCGCCGAACCCTGCGGCCTCCTTCGATATCGACCAGACCCTGGCCGGCCTCGGCGACGATTTGGCCGCCTATGGGCTCGACACCTACCATCATTACGAAACCCGCGTGCTGCACCGGGAGATGAACTGGAAGCTCGCGGTCGATACGTTCGGCGAGACCTATCATTTGCAGCATCTGCACCCGGAAACCGTGCAGTCCGCTGTTCCACAGCAACCGCTGCACCTTCGATGCGTTCGGCCCGAACCACCGCATGCTGGCGGCGCGGCGCAATTTCGATGAGCTGCGCGCCGTCCCGGAAGCTGAATGGGATGTGCTCGACCACACAGTCGTCATTTGCGTGCTGTTCCCGAACACGGTCTTCACGTATCAGCGCGACCATGTCGAAACCTGGCACATGTTCCCCGGCGACACGGTCGACGAAACCGTGATGTATGTGTCGCTCTACATTCCGGAGCCGGTCACCAACCCCAAGGCGAGGGAGCACTGGGACCGCAATTTCAACCTGCTGATGGCGACCGTTGAATGCGAGGATTTCCCGACCTGCGAAGGCATGCAGCGCGGGTTCCATTCGCCGGCGCAGGATTCGATCGTGTTCGGCCGCAACGAGCCGGCCTTGCAGCATTACCATCGCAGCATCACGGCGGCTTTGGCCGCGGCCGAACCACGGATGGCGGCCGAGTAGCCGGCCTATTATCATCTGCGTATGGATCTGAGTGTTGTCATCCCGGTCAAGAACGAGGCCGGCAATATCGCCCCGCTTGTCGCCGAAATCACCGCCGCGCTCGACGGGCTGGCGGATTACGAGATCGTCTATGTCGATGACGGCAGCGACGACGCCACCGCCGCGGAAATCCGCCGGTTGCAGCTGAGCGTGCCGGTACTCCGGCTGGTGCGGCACGCCAAAAGTTGTGGACAGAGCGTGGCGGTGCGCAGCGGCGTCAAGGCGGCGCGCGGTGCCTGGATCGCGACATTGGACGGCGACGGACAGAACGACCCGGCCGATATTCCAGCCTTGTGGCGGCAGGCGCGGGCCGCGCCGGCGGTGCCGCCGCTGCTGCTCGCCGGGCACCGCGCGAAGCGTCGCGACACCTGGTCAAAGCGGCAGGCTTCGCGCATCGCCAATGGCATCCGCCGCCGCATGCTGCATGACGACACGCCGGATACTGGCTGCGGCCTGAAGCTGTTTCCGCGCGCGCTGTTTCTCGACCTGCCGGCGTTCGACCACATGCACCGGTTTCTGCCGGCGCTGGTGTTGCGCGAAGGCGGGGTCGTGCGGTCGGTGCCGGTCAATCATCGGCCGCGACAGCGCGGTGTCTCGAAATACGGGGTGCTCGACCGCTTGGCGGTTGGCATCGCCGATCTGCTCGGCGTGATGTGGCTGCGGCGGCGCGGTGCCCGGCCGCAACTGATCGAGGACGGCATGGCGGCCGACGGCGCCGTCGCACCGGTTAGGGCCGCAAAGCCCGCATCGGCCGAACCGGTCGTTTGATGCGCCGCAAGGATATGATCGGACGCGGTCGTGATCGCGGCATTGCTTGTCGCCGGCGCGGTCGCGGCGTGGCGCTGGCGCGGCCTGTTCGACCCGCGGGGATTACCGGCACTGATCGGCGCCAACCCGCTGGCGCCGGTCGCGTTCCTGCTGATCCATATCGCCGGCAGCCTGTTTTTTGTGCCGCGCACCTTGCTGGCGGTCGGGGCCGGGCTGGTGTTCGGCATGTGGTGGGGCATCGTGTGGGCCGCGCTCGGCAGCGTTACCGGCGCCGCTGCCGGGTTTCTCGCGGCGCGCTACATCAATGCCGGGTTTGTCGAGCGCGCCAATGCGACCCGGCTCGCCGCCCTCTTGGCACAGGTCGAGCGCGGCGGCTGGCGCGCCGTCGCGCTGGTGCGGCTGGTGCCGATCATCCCGCACAGCCTCAGCAACTACGCGCTCGGCCTGACGCGGCTCGGCCTCGGCAGCTTTGCCTTCGGGTCGCTGATCGGCCAGTTCCCGTTGACCGTCGCCTATGCCGATCTCGGCGCCGCCGGCGGCCAGGCCCTCCTCGCCGGCCCCGACTGGCGCAACGCCATCCTATGGCCGAGCGTCATCGGCATCGCCGCGTTGCTGCTGTCGCTGGTGATCCCCGTCATGGCCCGCGCCGGGTGGGGCCGCAGGAATATTTGAGGGGTATTTAACGCGAAGGACGCAAGGAAACGCAAAGAACGCGAAGGGGTTTGTGCTTTGGGGCGAAGCGCCTGTAAAATTTTAAGTAAAATCCCCCCTCCTTCTGTCATTCCGGGGCAGCCCGCAGGGCTGAACCCGGAACCCAGGAACACGGTCATCGCCCTATTTCTCACCGTCCGTGTTCTTGGGTTCCGGGCTCCTCCGCGGAGTTTATCCTCGGGCCGGCCACAGGCCGGACCCGGGCTCCGGCCCCGGAATGACAGTAATATCATATTATATTAGTTTATTTTGGGTGTTTTGCACCTCACCAGCCGCTTCGCGATCTTTGCGTTTCCTTTGCGTCCTTCGCGTTACCTAAAATTGGTGGTGTCGTGCCAGTGACCACACCCCGGCGTCACGCGATCGCGGCTGAGACGATTTTCGACGGCGAGACCCTGCGTCGCGGTCATGCCGTGATCGTCGAGGGTGGCGAGATTGTCGGCGTCGTTCCGCGCGGCGACCTGCCGCCGATGCCGGTTCGTGAACTGCCGGAGGGAAGCTGGCTGGCGCCGGGGTTTATCGACACCCAGGTCAATGGCGGCGGCGACCGTGCTGTTCAACGACGCGCCAACGCCGGAAACGATCGCTGTGATCGCCGCGGCGCATCGCCGGTTCGGGACGACCGGGCTGCTGCCGACGCTGATCAGCGACAGCCCCGCCAAAATGCAGGCAGCGGCGGACGCCGTGGAGGCCGCTGCCGCTACGATGCCGGGCGTGCTCGGCATTCATTTCGAGGGGCCGTTCCTGGCGGCCGAGCGGGCCGGTGTCCACGACCCGGCAATGTTTCGCCAGCCCGGCCCGGACGATCTCGCCCTGCTGACCGCGCGGCGGCGCGGCGTCACGCTGACGACGCTCGCGCCCGAACAGGTGCCGGGCGATTTTATCGAAAGCCTGGCGCTGGCCGGGGTGCGTGTCGCGCTGGGTCATTCGATGGCGACTTACGCGCGAGACCCGCACCGCGATGGAGGACGGACTGACGCGGCTTTACCCATCTGTTCAACGCGATGCGGCCGATGCTGGCGCGCGAACCCGGCCCGATCGCGGCGGCGATCGAGGATCAGGGCGCCTTCTTTGGGCTGATCGTCGATGGCGTACACGTCGCGCCGGCGATGCTGCGGCTGGCGTTGCGCGGCGCCGGCAAGGCCATGCTGGTGACCGATGCGATGCCGCCGGTCGGCGGGACAAGGCCGCGCTTCATGCTGTCGGGGAAACCGGTCGAGGTTCGCGACGGGCGCTGCACGACGGAAGACGGGACGCTTGCCGGTTCGGTGCTCGACATGGCGAGTGCGGTGCGCAATTGCGTGCGCCTGCTCGATTTGCCGCTGACCCAGGCGCTGCGCATGGCGTCCGCAGCGCCGGCGGCGTTTCTCGGCCTTGGCGACCGGCTCGGGAGGCTGATGCCGGGTTATCGCGCCGATATCGTCGCGCTCGATCCGGCGGAGGTGCGGGTGCTTGCGACCTGGGTTGCGGGCGAAGTCCAACACGCAAGCCGCGACGGGATAGCCCGATGGCGGCATTGCGGTACAATGCCGGTCGCATCACGACAGGTTTCGGGGGGTTCCGATGAGTATCGCAGTCCGGCGGCTGGCGCCGACCTTTTGCGCCGAAATCGACGGTGTCGATCTGACACGGCTCGACAAGGCACAGACGAACACGATCAAGGAAGCGTGGCTGGCGCACAAGGTGCTGGTGTTCCACGATCAGAAGCTCGAAGAAGACGACCTCGTGCTGTTCGCGCAAAAGCTCGGCGAGGTCGAAGTCCATCTGCGCCAAACCCGCACCACGGGCCGCCGCGAGGTCATGCTGGTGTCGAACAAGACCGAAGACGGCAAGGCGATCGGCCGGCTCGGCAACCAGGAACTCAACTGGCACATGGACCAGATATTCATGGCCAAGCCGACCGCCGGGACGATCCTCTATGCGGTCGAGGTGACGCCGGAAGGCGGCAATACATGGTTCTCCGATCTCGGCGGCGCCTACGAGGAATTGCCGGCACCGCTCGCGGCGCAGGTCAACGGCCGCCACGCGGTTCATTCCGCCGCCACCGCCGACCGCCGGGTCGGCATCAAGCTGACCGAGGAACAGCAGCGCAACGCGCCTGAAGTCGTCCATCCGATGGTGCGGACCCACCCGCTGAGCGGCCATAAGGGCCTCTATTTCAGCCTCAACCATACGGCGCGCATCGACGGCCTTTCCGAGGCGGACAGCCTGCCGCTGTTCGAGGAACTGCGCCGCCACGCCACCCAGCCCCGGTTTGTCTAT
>CAVTUM010000016.1:2500-127784 GCA_963737875.1 uncultured Alphaproteobacteria bacterium
GGTGGTGTTCCTCGGAGGTGAGGCTTGCACGGCTTCATCTCAAACGGGAACACCGCAAAAGTGTCTTCTGAGTGGAGAGTTTGCCATACTGATCGGCTGATACCGGGGAGGCGTAGAGCCTGGACCGCTTTCGGCGTTGCAAACGCAACGCCTGTCGCGGTGCGAGGTCCCTGCCCTCTCCCGCGGTGAAACCCTAACGGGTATCACCGGGAATGATTTTTGCCGTTGGGTGTGGTGCAAGAAGCGCGAAATAAGGGCATCTGGTGGATGCCTTGGCACTGAGAGGCGATGAAGGACGTGGCACGCTGCGATAAGCCCGGGGGAGATGCGAGCAATCGTTGATCCCGGGATCTCCGAATGGGGCAACCCACCGCGCAAGCGGTATCCCGTGCTGAATACATAGGTGCGGGAGGCGAACCCGGCGAACTGAAACATCTCAGTAGCCGGAGGAAAGGACATCAACCGAGACTCCGTTAGTAGTGGCGAGCGAACGCGGACCAGGCCAGTGGCCTGGGTCTGAGATACCGGAAGCGTCTGGAAAGGCGCGCCATAGCGGGTGACAGCCCCGTACGGGAAATCTGGACCCAGGTCCTTGAGTAGGGCGGGACACGAGCCATCCTGTCTGAATTTGGGGGGACCACCCTCCAAGCCTAAGTACTCCTCAGTGACCGATAGTGAACCAGTACCGTGAGGGAAAGGTGAAAAGCACCGCAATGAGCGGGGTGAAACAGTTCCTGAAACCGGATGCCTACAAGCAGTAGGAGGTTCAGTAGTCAGTTATCAGTGATCAGTAATCAGAACCGATGGCAGCGATGCCGGGGATAGCCAGCGAGGCGCGAGCTTTGCAGCGCAGTTCTGATAACTGATTACTGTGTTCTGATTACCGGACTGACTGCGTACCTTTTGTATAATGGGTCAGCGAGTTGGTCTTCGTAGCAAGCTTAAGCCGTTAGGTGTAGGCGCAGCGAAAGCGAGTCCGAAATGGGCGACATAGTTACGGGGATCAGACCCGAAACCGGGTGATCTAGCCATGGGCAGGTTGAAGGTGCGGTAACACGCACTGGAGGACCGAACTCACGACTGTTGCAAAAGTCGGAGATGACCTGTGGTTAGGGGTGAAAGGCCAATCAAACTCGGAAATAGCTGGTTCTCCGCGAAATCTATTGAGGTAGAGCGTCATGTGATCACCGCCGGGGGTAGAGCACTGGATGGGCTAGGGGGGCGCGAGCCTTACCAAACCTAACCAAACTCCGAATACCGGTGAGTGCAGCGTGGCAGCCAGACGGCGGGTGCTAAGGTCCGTCGTCGAGAGGGAAACAGCCCAGACCGCCAGCTAAGGTCCCCAAGTCATGGCTAAGTGGTGAAGGATGTAGGACGACCAAGACAACCAGGAGGTTGGCTTAGAAGCAGCCATCCTTTAAAGAAAGCGTAATAGCTCACTGGTCTAAACAAGTTGTCCCGCGCCGAAAATGTAACGGGGCTAAAGCCATGCACCGAAGCTGCGGGTGTGCGCCCAGGAAACTGGATGCACGCGGTAGCGGAGCGTTCCGTAGGCCCGTGAAGGTGTGCCGTGAGGCATGCTGGAGGTATCGGAAGTGCGAATGCTGACATGAGTAGCGTAAATGAGGGTGAGAAACCCTCACGCCGAAAGTCCAAGGGTTCCTGCGCAAGGTTAATCCGCGCAGGGTTAGCCGGTCCCCTAAGGCGAGGGCGAAAGCCGTAGCCGATGGGAATGGGGTTAATATTCCCCAGCCTGCCGGGGCGCGACGAAGGCCCGCGTTTGTCATCCCTTATTGGATTGGGGTGGCAGGCAACGGACTTCCAGGAAACAGCGCCGGCATATAGACCGTACCCCAAACCGACACTGGTGGACTGGTAGAGCATACCAAGGCGCTTGAGAGAACGATGTTGAAGGAACTCGGCAAAATGCCCTCGTAACTTCGGGAGAAGAGGGCCCCGTTCCCGGGCAACCGGGGGCGGGGGGCACAAAAGAGGGGGTGGCGACTGTTTACTAAAAACACAGGGCTCTGCGAAGTCGCAAGACGACGTATAGGGTCTGACGCCTGCCCGGTGCCGGAAGGTTAAGAGGAGGGGTGCAAGCTCTGAATCGAAGCCCCGGTAAACGGCGGCCGTAACTATAACGGTCCTAAGGTAGCGAAATTCCTTGTCGGGTAAGTTCCGACCTGCACGAATGGCGTAACGACTTCCCCGCTGTCTCCAACATCGGCTCAGCGAAATTGAATTCTCCGTGAAGATGCGGAGTACCCGCGGTCAGACGGAAAGACCCCGTGCACCTTTACTACAGCTTTGCAGTGGTATTAGGGATTATATGTGTAGGATAGGTGGGAGGCTTTGAAGCGAGGGCGCCAGTTCTCGTGGAGCCGTCCTTGAAATACCACCCTTATGGTCTCTGATATCTAACCGTGACCCGTGAACCCGGGCCCGGGACCCTGCATGGCGGGTAGTTTGACTGGGGCGGTCGCCTCCCAAAGAGTAACGGAGGCGCGCGATGGTGGGCTCAGGCTGGTCGGAAATCAGCCGATGAGTGCAATGGCATAAGCCCGCCTGACTGCGAGAGCGACAGCTCGAGCAGAGACGAAAGTCGGCCATAGTGATCCGGTGGTCCCGCGTGGAAGGGCCATCGCTCAACGGATAAAAGGTACGCCGGGGATAACAGGCTGATGACGCCCAAGAGTCCATATCGACGGCGTCGTTTGGCACCTCGATGTCGGCTCATCACATCCTGGGGCTGGAGCAGGTCCCAAGGGTATGGCTGTTCGCCATTTAAAGTGGTACGTGAGCTGGGTTTAGAACGTCGTGAGACAGTTCGGTCCCTATCTGCCGTGGGTGTTTGAGACTTGCGAAGCGCTCTCCCTAGTACGAGAGGACCGGGAGGGACGCACCTCTGGTGTACCGGTTGTGGCGCCAGCCGCATCGCCGGGTAGCTATGTGCGGACGGGATAACCGCTGAACGCATCTAAGCGGGAAACCCCCTTCAAAACCAGGTCTCGTTAAGAGCCGTGACAGACCATCACGTCGATAGGCCGGAGGTGGAAGTGGAGTAATCCACGCAGCCAACCGGTACTAATCGCTCGATCGGCTTCAACCACCGCATCCAGCGGCAAAAACCATTCCAGGTATCAGAAAAACAGGTATCAGGGATCAGAACGGCAACACCTCCACCCAAAGACACACATCACACAACTCGCTTCGACCGGCCCCGCTCCCCTGGGATAATCCCCACCGGGCGGTCTCGCCGGCCTGGTGGCCATAGCGAGGGGCAAAACACCCGATCCCATCCCGAACTCGGCCGTGAAAACCCTCTGCGCCAATGGTACTGCGTCTTAAGGCGCGGAAGAGTAGGTCGCCGCCAGGCCCGCCAGACCACCCCCCTCCCCTGCCCGGGCCACCATCATCACACACACATCACCGCGGGGTGGAGCAGCCCGGTAGCTCGTCAGGCTCATAACCTGAAGGTCATAGGTTCAAATCCTATCCCCGCAACCATCTCTACATCAGACCCCGACATAAGCCCGCCGCACCCCGGCGGGCTTCGCCATGCCGGCGCCCTACGCACCAGTCAGCCACGTCGCAGCCCGGCCGTTTTACACCAGTACCGCCCCTTGCTATGGTTGCCGTCGTTCAGTCGCCCCGGCCTGCCGCCGGGCCGCGCAAGATGCGGGAGGTTCGATTTGCAGGAGCCGCCCATATCAAAAGCACGCTCGACGCGTCGGCCAGCAATGCGCGCAAGCCAAGGGCAAAGCGCAAGACGGACGACGCCCCCGCCCCGCCCCGTGACGCAACTCACATAGGTTGGGAAGCCCGCTGGAGCTTCCCGCCGTTTAAGCGAGAGGTTCAGCTTCTCGCCCAGCGCGCCCCTCGCGGGCAGCGCCAGTCGGGGTTCGGCCCGGATCCGTTCCGCGCATCAACGGTTCCCTTCGCCAGTGTCGCCGCGAATTGGCCGATATCGTCAACCTGCTGGCCGGCAGCCTCCCGCCGGACAGGTCGAACACCCGGGCGGGTGCAGAAAGAAAAGCACAAGCGATCAGCCTCGGTGGCGGAAGAACAGGTATTTGACCAGCGCCGCCGCGGCGAGGATCAGCACCGCGAGCAGCAGCAGGCCGATCAGGCCCATGCCCCACATCATGCCGCCGCCCATCGTCATGTGGTCCATCATTGCGCGCCTCTCATTCGGCCGGCCGTGTCGCTTCCGGCACCGCCTGTTGCTGCGACCGCGATTGCACGCGCCAGCCTTTGACGAGGCCATAGACGGCCGGGATCACGATCAGCGTCAGCACGGTCGAGGACACCATGCCGCCGATCATCGGCACGGCGATGCGTTGCATCAGCTCGGCGCCGGCGCCATGGCTCCACAGGATCGGCAACAGCCCGGCGATGATCGCGGTGACCGTCATCATCTTCAGGGCGCACGCGTTCGACGGCGCCCTCCATGATCGCGGCGCGCAAATCCTCGCCCGTGAAGGCGCGGCTCTCGGCTTCGCAGAAGGCGCGGCGCTCGCTCAAGCTCTGATCGAGATAGATCAGCATGACGACACCGGTTTCGGCGGCGACGCCGGCGAGCGCAATAAAGCCGACGGCGACGGCGACGCTCATGTTGAACTGCATCAGGGCCATCAGCCACACGCCGCCGACCAGCGCGAAGGGCACCGACAGCATCACGATCAGCGTCTCGGTCAGCCGCCCGAAATTGAGATGGAGCAGCACAAAGATGATCACGAGGGTGATCGGCACCACGATTTGCAGCTTGGCCTTGGCGCGTTCGAGATATTCGAACTGGCCGCTCCATTCGAGGCGGTAGCCGGGCGGGATCGGCACCTGTTTGGCAATCGCGGCCTGCGCGGCGGCCACATAGCCGCCGATGTCACGGCCCTGCATGTCGATATAGAGGTAGTTGACGAGCTGCGCGTTCTCGGTGCGGATCATCGGCGGGCCTTGTGTGGCCTTCACCGTCGCCACCTGGCCGAGCGGGACAGCAGGGCCGTTTTCCCCCTGCACCAGAATTTGTGTAGCAATCGCCTGCGGATCGCTGCGCAAGCCGCGCGGATAGCGGAGATTGACGGTGTAGCGCTCGCGACCTTCAACCGTGGTGGTGATCGTCTCGCCGCCAAGCGCCGTCGCGATCGTGTCCTGCATATCGCCGACGGTGAGACCATAGCGCGCGAGCGCCGCGCGGTCGGGCGTGATCTCTAGATAGAACCCGTTCTGCACGCGCTCGGCATAGGCGCTGCTGGTGCCGGGCACCTCACGCACCGTGGCCTCGATCGCGCGCGACAGGCGGTCGATGCCGGCGAGATCGGGGGCATAGATTTTGACGCCGATCGGCGTGCGGATGCCGGTCGAGAGCATGTCGATGCGCGCCTTGATCGGCATCGTCCAGGCGTTGCTGACGCCGGGAAACTGCAAGGCCTTGTTCATCTCGGCGATCAGGCTGTCGATGGTGACGCCGGCGCGCCATTCAGATTCCGGCTTCAGATTGATGATGGTCTCGAACATCTCCAACGGCGCCGGATCGGTCGCCGTCGCCGCGCGCCCGGCCTTGCCGAACACCGAGGCGACTTCGGGAAAGCTCTTGATGATGCGGTCGGTCTGCTGGAGGAGTTCGGCCGCCTTGGTCACCGACATGCCGGGCACGCTGACCGGCATATACATCAGCGTGCCCTCGTTCAGCGTCGGCATGAATTCCGAGCCGAGGCGGCTGAGCGGAATGGCGGTTACCGCCAGCACCAGCAGCGCGATCAGGATGGTGACAAGGCGGGCGCGCAGCACCAAGGCAATGATCGGACGGTAGAGGAAAATCAGCAGCCGGTTGATCGGGTTCTTCGCCTCGGGGCGAATGTGCCCGCGGACGAAAAGCTGCATCAGCACCGGCACCAGCGTGATCGACAGCAGCGCGGCGCCACCCATGGCGAACGTCTTGGTTAGCGCCAGCGGCTTGAAGAGCCGGCCTTCCTGATCTTCGAGCGTAAAGATCGGCAGAAACGAAACGGTGATCACCGCCAGGCTGAAAAACAGGGCCGGGCCAACCTGAAGGGCGGCTTCCAGCAGCACCTGCGCGCGCGGCGTGCCGGTCGGTGTCCGTTCCAGATGCTTGTGCGCATTCTCGATCATGACGATCGCGGCATCGACCATGGCGCCGAGCGCAATCGCGATGCCACCCAGGCTCATGATATTGGAGCTGAGCCCGAGCAGATTCAGCAACCCCATGGCGATCAGGACGCCCACGGGCAGCATCAGGATCGCGACGAGCGCGCTGCGCACATGCATGAGAAAGACGATGCAGACCAGGGCGACGATCACGCTTTCCTCGGCGAGCGTGCGTTTCAGCGTGTCGATCGCGCGGTGGATCAGGTTTGAGCGGTCATAGACCGGCTCGACATGCACGCCTTCCGGCAGCGAAGCAGCGGCTTCGGCCAGCTTCTGCTTGACGCTGTCGATCACCCGCAGCGCGTTCTGACCGTCGCGCTGCAACGCGATGCCACTCACCACCTCACCGGTGCCGTTCAATTCGGCAATGCCGCGGCGTTCTTCGGGGCCAAGCTCAATGCGCGCCACGTCGCGCAACAGCACCGGCGTGCCGCCCTGCATCTTCACCACGATCTGCTCGAGGTCGGCGGTGTTGCGCAGATAGCCGCGGCCGCGCACGACATATTCGGTCTCGGCCATTTCGACCACGCGCCCGCCGACATCGCGGTTGCTGGCGCGGATGGCCGATGTGAGCTGCCCGAGCGTTAGGCCATAGGCCTGCAATTTCCGCGGATCGATAACGACTTGGTACTGCTGAACGAAACCGCCGACGCTCGCCACCTCGGCAACGCCCTCGGCCTTGGTCAGCTGGTAGCGCAGAGACCAGTCCTGGATCGTGCGCAGCTCGGCCAGCGTGCGCTGCGCGCCGAGCACGACATATTGGTAGACCCAGCCGACGCCGGTGGCATCCGGACCGAGCGAGGGCGTGATGCCGGCCGGCAGGCGCTTCGACGCAAAATTCAGATATTCGAGCACGCGCGAGCGTGCCCAATAAAGATCGGTGCCGTCCTCGAACACGACATAGACGAAGGACACGCCGAAAAACGAAAACCCGCGCACCACTTTCGAGCGCGGCACCGCCAGCAAGGCTGTCGTCAGCGGATAAGTGATCTGATCCTCGATCACCTGCGGCGCCTGACCGGGATCTTCGGTGTAGACGATGACTTGCGTATCCGAGAGATCGGGGATCGCATCGAGCGCGGTGTGGCGCACGGCATAGAGGCCGGCCGCCACGATGAGGGCGGTCGCCAGCAGCACGAGGAAGGGGTTGCGGGTCGACCAGCGAATGACGGCGCCGATCATGGCGCATTCCCCGGCGCCGGCGCTGGCGTGAAACCCTGCAACGCGGCGCGCAGATTGCTTTCGGCGTCGATCAGGAAATTGGCGGAGGTGACGACTTTCTCGCCTTGCGCCAAACCATCAAGCACCGCGACATATCCTTCGGCCCGCGCGCCGAGCTTGACCGCGCGCGGCTCGAAGCGGCCATTGCCGCGATCGACCAGCACGGTTTGCCTGATGCCGGTATCGAGCACCGCGGAATCCGGGATCGCCAACACCGGCGCGGCATCGACCGGCGCCGCGATTTCGACCGTGGCGTACATATCGGTCTTGAGCAGGAGTTCAGGATTGGGCACCTCGATACGCAGTTTGGCGGTGCGTGTCTGCACATTGACGGTCGGATAGACGAAAGCCACGCGGCCTGTGAAAGCTCGGCCGGGATAGGCTTGCACGCTGATACGGGCATTCTCGCCAGTCCTTATCTGCGCGAGGTCCTGCTCGAACACATCGGCCAGGAGCCAGACGTTCGACAGATCGACGATGCGGTAGAGCGTGTCGCCGGCGGCAAAATGCATTCCTTGCAGCGCCGGCTTGTCCATGACGAGCCCCGCGATCGGCGCGGTAAGCGCGAGCGTGCGCTGCGCCTTGCCTTTGCGTTGCAGCTCGGCGAGCTGGCCGGGGGAGATATCCCAATTCTTCAAGCGCGCGAGCGCGGCACCGGCAATCGCGCGCGCGTTATCGCGCGCCATGGCGTCGGCCTGCGCCATGGCGCCCGCCGTGCCGCGGGCGATCAGATATTCCTGCTGCGCCAGTACGAGATCGGGGCTGTAAATCTCGGCCAAAGCCTCCCCGCGCCGCACCGGCTCGCCCGTGGTGGCGACATGGAGCTGCTCGATCCAGCCCTCGAATTTCGCATTCACGACGCCGATGCGGCGCTCGTCGGCGGCGACCGTGCCGACCGCGCGCACACGGTGAACAAGCGGCCGTAACGCGGCGGCTTCGGTGCGCACGCCTAAGGTCTGAAGCCGCTCGGGCGCGATCTTGACCGTGCCGGCGCCTACCCCGTCATCGGCGCAGACGGGTATGTAATCCATGCTCATGGAATCTTTTTTTGGCACCGGCGAGGTGTCGGGCAGGCCCATGGGATTGCGGTAATAGAGCGGCTTGCAATCCTGGCTGCTGACGGCGGTCGTCGGCGCAGGCGGGCTCGCCGCAGCTGTGCCCGGCTCGTCAAAGACCGGAAGGTAATCGCGGCCCGTGTCGTCTTTTTTTGGCACCGGCGAATAATCCGGCTTGCCACTCGGGTCCTGGTAATAGAGCGGAACGCGGTCGGCCGCCGCGGCCGGATGGCTGACGGCAAGCGCCGCCAGCGCGGTGATCACGACAACGCAACATAAGAGGGGGCGCATCATAGCTCGCCGCCGATCAGCCGCTCGATGGCGGCAAGCTGGCGCTGCTGCTCGAATTCGGCCGCCAGCAGTTCGACGCGTAAATCGGCCAGATCGTGCTCGGCGCGCAGCACATCGGCGAGTTCGGCACGGGCGAGGCCATAGCTGGCGATGCCGGAGCGCAGCAGCGCCTGGCTCTGGGGCATCAATTGCGTGCGGATCAGATCACCGGTCTTGCGGCTGGCGGCGAGCGCCGCTGCCGCCTCGCCAAGATCGCTTTGCAGTTGCAGCTCAAGCGCCTGACGCCTGGCTTGCGCGGCACCCACTTGCGCCGTGGCCTCGCGGTGCTGGGCATCATGCAGGCCCCATTGCAGCGGCACCTTGAGCCCGATGCTCGCCACATAGCCGGAAGGGCCGTTGCTGCCGCGATCGATGGCGGCAGCATTCAGCGTGACATCGGGATACCAGCCCTTATCGGCGAGATCGCGGCCGGCGGCGGCGCTTGCAACCTGCGCATCGCCGCCGGCGAGCGACGGGTTGCCAGTGCGTGCACGGGACATCAGCGCCGGTAACTCGAAAGCTGATGCCGGCGGCAGAGCGCGCAACCGCGAAGGCCGCGCCAGCGGCGCTTCGATCGGCCGCGCGAGCAAAGCGTTGAGGCGGGCGACGGCACTGTTCTTTTTCGCCTCCAGCCGGATGATCTCGTTGCTGAGGCGCGAGTTTTCGACTTCAGCTTTGTAGACTTCCGCCTGCGTGCCTTTTGTCTGCGCGTAGCGCTCGCGGGCGACGCGGGCGATGTCGTGCACGACGCGATGCAGGTCCTGCGTGGTGCGGATCGCCTGGTCGGCCTGGTAATACTGGGCGAAAGCGAGCTTCACTTTTTCGATCAGCTCGTCCTCGGTCTGCCGCGCATCGGCTCTGCTGCGCGCCAGCTCGGCATGCGCCTGATCGCGTTTCAGGTCGCGCTTGCCCCACAGCGGAAATTCCTGCTCGACGCCGTAAATCATCTTGTTCTGGCGCGGACCGCGGGTGCGATCGATCTCGTCGGAGGTGATGCGCAGCGTCGGATCGGGCAGCGAGCCGGCGATCTCAACCCGCGCCTGGGCCGCTTCGGTATCGAGGGCGCGGGCGGCCAGCGCCGGGCTGAGCCGCCGCGCTATCGCCACCACCTCCTCAAGCGTCGCGCCTGATGTCGCCTCGGCTACCGCGGCGGACCCCCGTGCGGCAAGCAGAATACCGAGCAGCATTGCGAGCGCCGCGACCGGCGCTCGCGGCAGCGAGCGGGAGAGCTGGCGCCGCATGTTACTTCGCCTCGAAGGACACGCTGCCGCGCACGGTGCCGGCTTCGCCCTGCGCTTTGGCGCCGAGCGTGAGCCGCCATTTGCCGGCCATGCCGGTTTCGATCTGAAGACGGTAAAGCCCTGGCTGATCGCCCGTCGCCGGGCTGACCTTGCCGGCCATATCGGCCATGCCGGCGGGGGTCATATCGGCCTTGGTCTCGAACAGCACCGCGCCGACGACCGGCTTGGTGTCGGGAAGATGGACCAGGCGGACGGTGACGGCAGTTTTGCCGGGACCTATCGGCTGCGCGCTCACCAGCTCGAAGCGGTAATCGTTGGGTGCCGCGACGGCGCAGGCGCCGAGCAGCGTGATTGACGTCAGCGCAAGGGCCGCGCCGAAGAGGGCGCGCGCGAAAAGTTGAAAGCGCATGATGCAGAATTCCCATCTCTCGCGGCCGTCGGTATTCGCGGACGGCTCGTCATCGCCTCAGGTGCTCGGCCATCGGACTCGGCACGCGCAAGGCGCGCCCGCAAACCCGATGTTCGAGCGAGAAAGGGAGCGCGGCCGGGAAACCGGCTACGCTCGGTTCAGGCGAGGGAGATGGGAGGACCTAAAGCGGGCTTGATCGAGCGCCCGTGAAGCGCCTCGGCGGTGTCGCCATAATTCACCTGTGACCAGACGAAGCGGCTAACGAGGGAAAGCACCGGCATCGCCGGCAGGCTGACCAGGAACACGCAACCAAGATCGGTCATGCAGCCAGGCACCATGCCCTTGCCCTGGTGGCAGGGCATCGGATCGCCCGTGCCGTCCGGCGCCGGCATCGCCATGCCACTTTGCATCGGGGCGGCCGTGGCGGCCTCAATGCCGGGCGCGAGCTGCACCATCGCGGCGCCGAGATAGGCGGTCACGATCAAGAGGCTCAGGAACTGGCGCAGCAGCGTCACCAACATTCCTCTATAGCTACGCCGGGCCGGGCGATTGATCAAGCCGGCGGCGCGGCGCGCGGTTTCGAGCGTTAATCAACCAGTTCTGGGGACAGCGCTTCGAGGATACGGCATTCCGAAATGGTCCCGCGCCGGCACTGCGCGATGAGGCCGCGCAGCTCGTCGCCGAGCGCGGTCAGTTCGGCAATCTTGCTCTCGATCGCTTGCACATGATCGCGCGCCAGGCGGTCAACTTCCGCGCAGGACTGCTCGCGATGGTCGGTGAGATGCAGCAGCGCGCGCACCTGCTCAAGGGTGAAGCCGAGCGCCCGGCTTTTGCGGATGAAGGCGAGGCGCTTGCGGTCGTGGGCCGTGTAATGGCGGTAATTGGCGGCCGAACGCGCGGGCGCCGGCAACAGGCCGATGCGCTCGTAATAGCGGATCGTCTCGGGTTTGGTGGCGGTTGCCTCGGCAAGCGCGCCGATGGTGCCGGATGTCGGGGCCACGGCTTGACATTGTAGTTGCTACAACCTTTATCGTGGCGCTGACGGTGAAAAGCTTCAAGGACCACGATGTCATCTAATTGCTGCGAAGACGCCTGCGCCAGCGCGGCGGTTGACGAGCGCTACCGCAAGATTTTGTGGGCGGCGCTAGCCGTCAACTTGACCATGTTCGTGGTCGAACTGGTCAGCAGCTACCGGGCGGGCTCGGTCAGTCTGCGCGCCGATGCGCTCGATTTTCTCGGTGATGCCGGCAACTATGCTGTGGCTCTCGTCGTCGTCGGCCGCGCCTTACAATGGCGAGCCGGTGCCGCGGTGCTCAAGGGCGGCGTCATGGCCTTGTTCGGCTTATGGGTTGCCGGCGGTACGATCTTCAGCGCGATCGTCGCAACCGTGCCCAAGGCGGAGATCATGGGCGGCATCGCGCTGCTTGCGCTGGCCGCCAATCTCGGCGTGGCGGCGCTGCTCTATCGCTACCGCGGCGGCGACAGCCAGGCGGTTTCTGTGTGGCTGTGCACTCGCAACGATTGCCTGGTGAATATCGCGGTTATGGCGGCCGGCGCCGGCGTGTGGGCATCGGCAACGCACTGGCCCGATGTGATCGTCGCCGCGATCATCGCCAGCTTGAGCTTGTCCTCGGCACAGCGTGTCATAAAGCAAGCGCTTGGGGAGTTGCGCGCGCCGGCGATGCGCGGCATCCCGGCGGAGTAGCCTGATCAATCGCCGTGAGCGTGGTATTGGACCTCCGACGGCATCGGCCGCGGCCGGCCGAGAGCCCGACAGAACCCGGTTTAATTGATGCCAGCCCCGCTTTCCGGCAAGGTGCCGCGATGATCGCCGGCCAGACCCCGCTGTTGCGCGCCTCGGCGCTGTGCAAAACCTACCGGACGCCCGACCATATCGGGCGGCTGGTGCTCGACCATCTCGATTTCTCGCTGACCGAAGGCGAGATCGTCGCGGTGCTCGGCAAGTCGGGTTCGGGCAAATCGACGTTTCTGCGCATTCTCGCCGGTCTCGTGCCGCCGAGCGACGGCTCCGTCGAATATCGCGGCCAGCCGGTCCTCGAACCGGTGCACGGCATGGCAATGGTGTTTCAGAGCTTTGCACTGTTCCCGTGGCTGACCGTGCTCGGCAATGTCGAGCTTGGCCTCGAAGCGCTGGGTGTCGGGGCGGCGGACCGGCGGCGGCAGGCGGTCGATGCGATCGACCTGATCGGCCTTGACGGGTTCGAAAACGCCTATCCCAAGGAATTGTCGGGCGGTATGCGGCAGCGGGTCGGTTTTGCCCGGGCGCTGGTGGTCAACCCCGACATCCTGCTGCTCGACGAGCCGTTTTCGGCGCTCGACGTGCTGACCGCGGAAACCCTGCGCAACGATCTGCTCGATTTGTGGAGCGAGAGCCGCATCCCGACCAAGGGCATCCTCCTGGTATCGCACAACATTGAGGAGGCGGTCGAAATGGCCGACCGCATCCTGATCTTCAGCAGCGACCCCGGCCGCATCCGGGCCGAGATCAAGGTGCCGATGCCCCGCCCGCGCGACTGGGACAGCCCGCAATTCCGCCAGATCGTCGATCAGGTCTACACCTTGCTGACGACCGGCCCGGGCCACGGCCGGCGCGGCGCCAAGCCGGAGCCGATCGGGCTCGGCTATCGCCTCCCCGACGCCGCGGTACAGCAGCTGACCGGACTGATCGACCGGCTGACCGAGCCGCTGTTCAACGGCCATGCCGACCTGCCGCATCTCGCCGACGAAGAAAACCTGGCGGTCGACGAGCTGTTCCCGCTGATCGAGGCACTGCAAATCCTTGGCTTCGCCAATGTCAGCGGCGGCGATATCGACCTGACCCCGGCCGGGCGCGCCTA
Organism: uncultured Alphaproteobacteria bacterium; assembly: GCA_963737875.1. GTDB lineage: Bacteria > Pseudomonadota > Alphaproteobacteria > ATCC43930 > CGMCC-115725 > DATARH01. The sequence goes on from CAVTUM010000016.1 coordinate 15,780, forward strand.
TGCCGAGGCGGACATGCAGGAGCGCAAGCAGATGTTTGGCGAGGCGGTGCTGAAGCATGTACCGCTCGCCGCGCATATCCGCCGGGTCCTCGACGAACGCCCCGGCCATCGCGCGCCGGCAGCCCGGTTTCTGCGCGAACTCGAAGACCATCTGTCGGAGGACGAGGCCGGGCGCGTGTTCGAGACGCTGATCAACTGGGGCCGCCACGCCGAGATCTTCGCCTACGATTACGACGACGAGGTCCTGAGCCTGGAGAATTTCTGACCGCCCGTCGCTTCTTGTCACAAGAAGGTGTCATTGCGAGCCCCCGGGTCCGGCCTCTGGCCGGCCCGAGGACAGGCTCCGCGAAGCAATCTCGGGCCGAAGGAGGCACCTCCGGCCAGAGCCTCCTCCGCCCGGGATTGCTTCGTCGTTCCGCTCCTCGCAATGACAGCGACGGGTGGGTAGGGTGTCCGGGCAATACCCGTTCTGTTTACCCGAGACGCTGGCATGCGCCGGAAATGGCTGGCAACCCCGCCGACCCAGCCTATTATTCATGCAAGTGTGAGGTGATGTTTGGCTGATCGGTTGATTTCGTCGCTGGCGGTTGGCGGGGCCGCGGGACGCGCGCTCGACGCCGGCATCGTGGCGCTCCGTCGCGGCGAGCCGGTCCTGCTCGTCGGTCGCGGTGCGGCGTTGCTCGCGCTCGCCGCCGAGTTCGTCAATGACGACAACCTGGCGCGGCTGCGCGCGGTGTCGGGCCGATCGCTGCGCATGGTACTGACCCGGCGGCGCGCCGTCGCCCTCGGGCTCGCGACGCGCGATGCCTTGTCCGGCGCGGTGTCGATCGCGCTGACACCGCAGCTTTCCGCCGCCGTCATCCGCAATCTCGCCGATCCGGCGGCCTCGCTCGGGGTCGAGCCGCCGGGGCTCGGCACCGAGCCGACACCGGCCGCCGCCAGCGAACTCGCCGCTGTCGATCTCGCCAAACTGGCGGCATTGTTGCCGGCGGCGCTTGTCCTCCCGCTGGCGCCGGCCGAAGCCGCGCTGGCGCGCCGCCGCACCGATTTCGCAAGCGTCGAGATCGACGAGATCATTGCCCGCCGCGCCGCCAGCACCGGGCTGTCGCGGGCCGCCGAGGCGCGCGTGCCGCTGGCCAACGCCGAGGACGCGCGACTGATCGCGTTCCGTCCCGGAGATGGCGGCATCGAGCATCTCGCCATCCTGATCGGCAGCCCCGACCCGGCCAAACCGGCGCTGATCCGCCTGCATTCCGAATGCTTTACCGGCGACGTACTGGCGAGCCTGCGCTGCGATTGCGGCGTGCAGCTGAGCGGCGCGATCGAAACGATCGCCGCAGCCGGCGGCGGCGCGCTGCTCTACCTGGCGCAGGAGGGCCGCGGGATCGGCCTCGTCAACAAATTGCGGGCCTATCAGTTGCAGGATGCCGGCTTTGACACGATCGACGCCAACGAACAGCTCGGCTTCGACGCCGATGAGCGGGTGTACCTGCCGGCCGCCGAAATGCTGCGCCAGCTCGGCTTTCCGACCGTGCGCCTGCTGACCAACAACCCGGACAAGGTTGCCGCCCTCGAACGCTACGGCATCCAGGTCGCCGAACGCGTGCCGCACATCTTCCCGGCCAACGGGCACAACGAGCGCTATCTGCGCACCAAGGCCACCCGCAGCGGCCACCTGCTATAGGGAGGTCAGGGCGCCCGCCGCAGGCCGAGATCGGCGAGGCAGTCGTTGAGCGGCTTCGCCTGCGCCCGAATTACCGCCCCGTCCTCGCAGGCCGCTACGACCGCCGTGTAGGCGGCGTGCGAGGGTGCCTTGCCCGAGGTGAAGCGCCAGCCCTCCATGTCGCCGGAGCCGAAGGCCGGTCCGGTATCGGAGGCGGTGCACGCGGCAAGGCCAAGGATGCTCAAGACGGCGAAGCGCAACATCAAAACCCTCGACAAGGTGCGTCTGTCCCCACTCTACCCCGAAAATGACGGCTTTATCGTGGCGCGTAAAACCGGGACGCGGGATTGCCTTTTGCCGCGAAGCTGAAGTAGACCGGGACGCGCGGCCCGCCACCGTCTCGATGGGGGCCGCGCGTCGTTCCGCATATCGCGCCAGATGCCCGTCGATCTTCCCGCCACCACAACCGCGTTTTCGCCGCTTAGCACCGAGCCCGGGCAAGCGGGACCGGCCGCGCTGTATCGCGAGCGTATGCAGGCCGGGCTGATCCGGCCCGACCCGGCGCAGCAGCGCGGCATCACCCGGCTGCAGCAGCTTTACGACGCGCTGGGAGCTTACCGGCCACCGGCACGGAGCGGCTGGCTGGCGCGGCTCGGGCTCGGCGCGCCGCCGCCGGAGCCGCCCAGGGGGCTTTATTTGTGGGGGCCGGTCGGGCGTGGCAAATCGATGCTGATGGATTTGTTTTTCGCCACCGCGCCGGTCGAGCACAAACAGCGGGTGCATTTCCACGCCTTCATGCTCGATGTCCATAACCGCATCGAACACGAACGGCGCGCCCGCACCGACGAGCCGGTCGTCAAGGTTGCCGCCGATCTCGCGGCCGAGGCGACGCTGTTGTGTTTCGACGAGTTCCAGGTCAACGACATTGCCGACGCGATGATCCTCGAACGCCTGTTCCGGGCCTTGTTCGAAGCCGGCACGGTGGTGGTCGCGACCTCAAACCGTCGGCCTGACCGGCTCTACGAAAACGGGCTGCAGCGCGACCGTTTCCTGCCGTTCGTCGCGCTCCTCGAACAGCAACTCGACCAGGTCCAACTCGACAGCGGCCGGGACTACCGGCTGTCGCGGATGATGGGCAAACCGGTCTACCACACCCCGCTCGACGCAGCGGCGCACCGGGCGCTCGCGGCCGCCTTCGCCGACCTGACCGAAAACGCGCCGGCCGCGAGCGAAACGCTGATCGTGATGAAGCGCGAACTGATCGTGCCGCGGGCCGCGCACAACGTCGCGTGGTTCGGATTCGAGGAGCTGTGCAACCGGCCTCTCTCCGCGGTCGATTACCTGGCGCTTGCCGAGCGTTACGCGGCCCTGATCCTCGAAGGCATCCCGCGCCTCTCGCCGCAGCGCCGCAACGAGGCACAGCGTTTCCACATCCTGATCGACGCGCTCTACGAGGCCCGCACGCTATTCATCGCCTCGGCCGAGGTGCCGCCGGGCGAAATCTACACCACCGGCGATGGTGCCTTTGAGTTCCACCGCACCGTCTCGCGCCTGATGGAAATGCAGAGCGAGGACTATATCGCCAACCGCCAGCCGTGACCGGTAACGGCACAGGTCATTTGTCCGCGCCGAGGTCGGGAGCGGCCGATAATGGCTCGACGCCAAGGCGGAAGCCGCCCGGCCGGTCGGTGACAACGAGGCGGCAGCCAAGGGCGTCGGCGAGCAAACCGGCGAAATGCCCACCGACGGTGCGCGAGGTCAACTCCGCCGCCGGCGTGAGCAGGCCGAGCGCGGCGCGCGCCTCGGGCGACGGTCCCGGGCCTTCACCCGAGGCATCGATCTCGGGCCCGGCCGGTCCCGCGCTGAGCACCAGCCGGCCGCCGCGCGGCAATCCTTCGCCGGCCACCGCGAGCAGGGTGCAGGCCAGCTTCTGCTGCTCCAGCGGCAAGTCGCGGGCGTCGGCGCGATAGTCGCATGCGATATTGCTGCCGGCGAAGTAATCGGCGGTCAGAACGTGCGGGATACGCGCCGGCAAGGCCGCCGCCGCGATAGCCATAAGCGAAACGATAGAATTGCAGTCGCCGGCTCGCCTTCAGCGCGCTGTCCGCGACGAGCGCCGTGGCCTCGCGGACAAAATCGGGCTGCTCGTCGGCCATCAGCTCGACACCGTTATTGATCGCCGAAACCGGGCCGATCAGATCGTGGCACAGCCGGGCGGCGATCAGTTCGACGATCCGCAGCTCGATCGGGTGGGTCATCCAGGCATGCTGGCACGCGGCCACGTTTGCGGCAATGCGCCCGCCGCTTCTTCAGCCCCGTCAGCCGGGCGTCAGCCGGGGGCCTGACGCAGCAGCGCGGCGGCGCGATCAAGATCTTCGGGCCGGTTGGCGTTGAAGAATGGGTCGATCCCGGATGGTCCTGCGCAAACGGCACGGTCGCCAGCTTGTAACGGCCGGTCCAGCGATCGACCTTGCGGATGTCCTCGTCGACAAGCGCCCGGCGCAGACCGCTCGCGCAGGCGGACCGGCCACAACCCGATGACCGGATGCGCCTGCCCGTCGGACGCGGCGCAGGCGAGATCGGCGCCTTCTGCGTCGAGGCCGCGCCGCAGCCGCGCCACAAGATCCGCTCGGCAGAAACGGCGCATCGGTCGCGACGCTGGCGACCATCGGGCAATCCGGCCGGTTGGCGGCGGCCCAGTCAAGACCGGCGAGGATGCCGGCCAGCGGACCGGCGAAATCCGGCACGCTGTCGGCGACAACCGGCAGCCCAAACGCGGCGAACCGCGCCGGGTCGCCATTGGCATTGAGCACCAGTGCCGTCACCTGCGGCCGCATCCGTTCGATGACGTGCGCCAGCAGCGGCCGGTCGCCCAGCAGCCGCAACGACTTGTCGCCGCCGCCCATGCGGCGCGACTGGCCACCGGCGAGCAGCAGCCCGACGACGTGGCGCCCGCGCTCACGCCGCCTCGTCCTCTTCCACCGGCCCGATTTGCGCGACAGCCGCGCCGGCTCGTCGGCCACCGAACGCGGGTCGAGGTCAAAGACGATGCGCTCGGTGCCGGCCAGCGCGACAAACCGCTTGCCCTTGGCGCGCCCGATCAGGGTCAGCCCGGCCTGCCGCGCCAGTTCGACGCCCCAGGCGGTAAACCCCGAGCGCGACACCAGGATCGGGATGCCCATCTGTACCGTCTTGATGACCATTTCCGAGGTCAGCCGGCCGGTCGTGTAAAAGCTCTTGCCGGCCGGCGACACGCCGTTCAGGTGCATGTAGCCGGCGATCTTGTCGACCGCGTTGTGCCGGCCGACATCCTCCATGTAGAGCAGCGGCCGGTCTTCCTCGCACAAGACGCAGCCGTGGATCGCCCCGGCCGCCAGATAGAGGCTCGGTGCGGTGTTGATCTTGCGGGTCAGCGCGTAAAGCCACGAGGTGCGCAGAACCGCGTCGCGGTCGAGCTTCACCTCCTCGAAGCGCTCCATCAAATCGCCGAACACAGTTCCCTGGGCGCAGCCCGAGGTCAGCGTCTTTTTTTTCAGCTTGTCCTCGAAATCGGTCTCGTGGTCGGTGCGCACGACGACCGTATCGATGTCCTCGTCATAATCGATGCCGATGATATGGTCGTCCGGCCCCAGCATGTTCTGGTTCAACAGATAGCCGACCGCGAGGTAATTCGGGTGGTCGCCGATCGTCATCATCGTGACGATCTCGCGCCCGTTCAGAAACAGCGTCAGCGGCCGCTCGGTGACGACCGAGGTTTCGATCGCCCTGCCATCCTGATCAATCCCCTCGACCCGGCGCGTCAGCCGCGGATCGTCCGGGTTCGGGAGCACGGTAAATTCTTCCATCAGCCGATGATGGGGCGGCCTCCCGTCTTGCTTCAAGGCGGCGGCGAGATTCGACGCGACGGCTTTCGATGATCGCCGGCTCTCCTTATGCTGCGACCAACCGCGCGAAGAGGGAGGTTCAGCCGATGCCTGCGACCGATTATGCCAGAAGCTGGCCGAATTACCACGAGGCCGATTTCGTTCTGAAGGACTATCGTGTTCGCGAGCGGCGAGGCATTGCCGGAATTGCGGCTGCATTACCGCACGATGGGGGTGCCGCGGCGCGATACGGCGGGGAAGATCGTCAACGGCGTGCTTGCTGCTCCAGGGCAATACCGGCACCGGCGAGAACTGGCTGCGGCCGAGCCTCGCCGACGAATCTGTACGGGCCGGGGCAGCCGCTCGATGCGCGCAACTATTTCATCATCATGCAGGATGCGGTCGGGCGCGGCGGGTCGTGCAAGCCGTCGGACGGGCTCAAGGGCAATTTCCCGCGATACCGCTATCGCGACATGATCGATAGCGGCTACCGGCTGATCACCGAGGGGCTCGGCGTCGGGCATCTGCGGCTGGTCATCGGCAGCTCGATGGGCGGCATGCATGCCTGGATGTGGGCCGAGGCCTACCCCGATCTGATGGACGGGGTCGTGCCGATCTCGTGCCAGCCGGTCGAGATCAGCGGCCGCAACTGGCTCGGCCGCCGCGCCCAGGCCGAGGCGATCCGCCACGACCCGGACTGGAACAACGGCTTCTACGACAACAACCCGCGCCATTACATCTACGCCGCGGCCGGCAATTTCGGCACCGAAAGCCCGACCCGCATCCAGGAAATGGCGCCGACCCTCGCCGCCGCCAACGCGCTCTACGAAAAGCGGCTGGCCGACGCCGCCAAGGGCGACGCCAACAACCAGCTTTGGGCGATCGAGGCGATCCAGGACTACAACCCCGAACCCGACCTCGACAAGATCAAGGCCAAGGTGCTGCTGATCAACGACGCGGAGGACCACGCCAACCCGCCCGAACTCGGCACCGTCGAGCGGGCGATGAAGCGGGTCAAGCACGGCCGCTATGTGCTGATCCCGGCCGGCCCGGACACGCACGGCCATTTCAGCCATTTCTACGCGAAATTGTGGAAGCCGTATTTGATCGAGTTCCTGGCCGACGCTCGACCCGCCGCAGGCCGCCGCCGCGGAATAAGCTCCATTTGTCATTGCGAGGAGCCGAAGGCGACGCGGCAATCTCGACGTAAGTGCGCACTCCGCCCGAGATTGCTTCGCGGAGCCTGTCCTCGGGCCGGCCAGAGGCCGGACCCGGGGGCTCGCAATGACAGTTCAAAGTAAGGGAAATCCGATGATGGTCCGCGCCCTGATTGTTGCCATCCTTCTGAGCGTCGCCGCGCCCGCATTCGCGGCCGAGGTCAGCACCAACTGGCCGAACTATGCCGAGGGCGATTACATCATCAAGGACTATAAATTCGTCAGCGGCGAGACGCTGCCCGAGGTGAAACTGCATTACCGCACGCTCGGCACGCAGAAGAAGAACGCGGCCGGCGAGATCGTCAACGGCGTGCTGCTGCTGCAGGGCAATACCGGCACCGGCGCCAACTGGCTGCGGCCGACCCTGGCCGACGAGTTGTTCAAGCCCGGCCAGCCGCTCGACGCGGCGCAGTATTTCATCATCATGCCGGACGCGCTCGGCCGCGGCGGATCGTCAAGCCGTCGGACGGGCTCAAGGCCAAGTTCCCGCATTACCGCTATCACGACATGGTCGATGCGACGCACCGGCTGGTCACCGACGGGCTCAAGGTGGCGCATCTGCGTCTGGTGATCGGCAGTTCGCTCGGCTGCATGCAGCAATTCATGTGGGCCGAGATGTACCCCGATCTGATGGACGGGACGGTCGGGCTGTCGTGCCAGCCGGTCGAGATCAGCGGCCGCAACTATCTGACGCGGCACGCGCGCGGCCGAGGCGATCCGCCACGACCCGGACTGGAACAACGGCGACTACCAGAAAAACCCGAGCCATTACATCTATGCCGCCGCCGGCCAGTTCATGACCGAAAGCCCGGTGCGCATCCAGGAAATGGCGCCGACGCGCGAGGCGGCCAAGGCGCTCTACGACAAGCGGCTGGCGGAGGCCGCCAAGCGCGACGCCAACAACACGCTCTGGGAAATCGAGTCGATCGAGGATTACAGCCCCGAAGCCGACCTGCCGAAGATCAAGGCCAATGTCCTGCTGATCAACACTGTCGAGGATGTCGCCAACCCGCCCGAACTCGGCACCGTCGAGCGCGGGATGCAGAAGATCAAGCACGGCAAATACGTGCTGATCCCCTACAGCAAGGACACCCACGGGCATTTCACCCATTACTACGCGGCGGTGTGGAAGCCTTATCTGATCGAGTTCATGAAAACGCTGGGCCCGGCGAAGCAGGCGGCAAACTGACGATGGAACATTTCGCGGACCAGCGACGGGATATCGCTCGCCTACTATACCGACGACTTCACCGATCCCTGGAGTCGCCGCCGACGTTGCTGCTGCTGCACGCCGCGATGGGCAGCGCCCGGCGCTATTTCGGCTGGGTGCCGCATCTCGCGCGGGACTGCCGCGTCGTGCGGCTCGATCTGCGCGGCCACGGGGCATCGCAGGTGCCGCCGCCGCGACCGGCAGCTGACGCTCGACCGGCTGGTGGCCGATGTCGCCGAATTGCTCGACCATCTCGGCTGCGATGCGGCGCATATCGTCGGCAATTCGGCCGGCGGCTATCTCGGCCAGCAACTGGCGATGACCCGGCCCGAGCGGGTGCGCAGCCTGTGTCTGTTCGGCTCGACGCCGGGGCTCAAGAACAGCCAGGCGCCGAGCTGGATCCCGCGGATCCAGCGAAAAGGGCATGCGCGGCTTTCTCGCCGAGACGATCCGCGACCGCCTGCCGGCCGATGCCGACCCGGCGCATCGTCGAATGGTTTCTCGACGAGGCGGCGAAGAACGACCCGGAGTTTATCGGCCGGTTCGTGCTGCTGATGGCGAGCTACGATTGGAGCGGCGAGGTCGAGCGCATTCGCTGCCCGACCCTGGTCGTCATCCCCGGCGCCGAAACCGTCGGCACCGTCGCCAATTATGACCCGTTCCGCCGCCTCGCCGATGTCGAGTTCAGAACCTATGACGGCATGCCGCACAATATCTGCGACGCCGTGCCCGACCGCTGCGCCGCCGATGTCGCCGATTTCCTGCGCCGCCGCTTTCCTGCGGGATAAGCTGACGCATTGCAGCCTTCGTTGGGTCTTTCTTCGCCCCTTCTTGCTGGTATTGTCGCCGGCGACCATGCCCGGAGGATGTCCGGGCACAAGATCATTGGGGGAGACGCATGATTGCCAGATTTTTCGCCGCGGTGCTGGCCGGGCTGCTGCTCGCCGCGCCGATCGCCTCGGCGCAGGCGCCCAAGGCGCCGAGCGGAGACCCGATCTCGATCGGGTTTTCGATGGCGTTGACCGGCTCGCTTGCGGTCAATGGCAAGAGCGGCCTGCTTGCAACGCAGATTTGGGCCGAGGATATCAATGCCAAGGGGGGTCTGCTCGGCCGGCCGGTCAAGCTGGTGTTCTATGACGACCAGACCAACTCGTCGCTGGTGCCCGGCATCTACACGAAACTTCTCGATGTCGACAAAGTTGACCTGGTGATTTCCGGCTATGGCACCAATATCGCGGCACCCGCGATGCCGGTCATCATTCAGCACAACGCGACCTTCATCAGCCTCTTCGCGCTCGACATCAACGAAGAGTTCAAATACCCGAAATACTTCTCGATGCTGCCGGTCGGTCCCGAGCCGCGACCGGCGCTCACCGCGGGCTTCTTCGACATCATCAAGGCCAACAAGGAAAAGCTCGGGCTGAAGACGCTTGCGATCGCAACCGGCGACGGCGAGGCGACCCGCAACGGCACAGACGGCGCCCGGATCAACGCCAAGAAGGCCGGGCTCGATATTGTCTACGACAAGACCTACCCGCTGCAGACCACCGATTTCAGCCCGATCGTCCGCGCCATGCAGGCAACCAACGCCGATATCGTGCTGGTCTCGTCCTACCCCAATGACAGCGTCGGCATGATCCGCAGCGTCAACGAACTCGGTCTCAAGACCAAGGTGTTCGGCGGCAATCTGACCGGGCCGCAAAGCACCTCGATCAAGACCTCGCTCGGGCCGATGCTGAACGGCATCATCACCTTCGACTGGTGGCTGCCAGCCGAATCGCTGCGTTTTCCGGGCGTGATGGAATTCCTCAAGGTGTACCAGGAACGCGCCGGCAAGGAAGGCGTCGATCCGCTCGGCTATTACCTGGGGCCATGGGCCTATGCCCGCATGCAGGTGCTCGGCGAAGCGATCGAGAACACCAAGGGCCTCGACCAGGACAAGATCGCCGATTACATCCGCACCCATACCTTCAAGACCGTGGTCGGCGATGTAACGTTCGGCAGCAAGGGCGAATGGGCCAAGTCGCGCATTCTGACGGTGCAGTTCCAGAACATCAAAGGCACCAGCGTCGACGATTTCCGCGACGGCAAGGGCGAGGTCGTGGTCGGCCCGGAACAGTACAAAGCGGGCGATGTGATCCTGCCCTACACCGAGGCCAAGCACTGACGCCTCGGCTTGCACAGTAGGGCAGCGAGAAGCTCGACCTCCGCCTCGCACCCGAGTAGCTCGTAGGATGGGCTGAGCGCAGCGAAGCCCATCAACCGTCCTTGCCCCAAGACGATGGGCTTCGCTGCGCTCAGCCCATCCTACGACGGCCGTTTTCCCAATACGGCCATCCACGTCTTTGGTTGCCGATCAGACTCCGGGCTTCCCGAGCAGGTCGGCGAATTCGGTGAGTACCGCGAGGTAGAGGGGGCGTTTGAAGGGGACGATCAGGTCGGGGAGGCGTGTGGGGGCGACCCATTCCCAGATGTCGAATTCCGGGTGTTTGGTGTTCGCGGGGTCGATGTCGCGGTCGCTGCCGGTGAAGCGCATCGCAAACCATTTCTGGCGCTGCCCGCGGTAGCGACCGCCCCACATCTTGCCGGCGATCTCGCGGCGGCAGGTCGTAATGATGCCAGCCGGCGGTTTCGGCGAGGATTTCGGCCTTGTCGGTGCCGGCCTCTTCGTGCAACTCGCGCAACGCCGCCTGGCGCGGGGTTTCGCCGGGGTCGATGCCGCCCTGCGGCATCTGCCACGCCGCCAGCCCGGCCGGCATGTCAATGCGCCGGCCGACGAAGATATCGCCCGCCGGGTTCAGCAGCATGATCCCGACCGCCGGCCGATAGGCGGCGAAGTCGCTTTCCGGCAGGCTCATCGCGCGCTGCGGCGAGACGGCTGGCTCAGTTCACCACGCGGCCGTTGAACAGCGCGATCCCGCGCAGCATGTCGACCGCCCGCGTCATCTGGTAGTCGTCGGCGGTGCCGATGATCGAGGGGTCGACCGTGCTCTGCCCGGCGCTGTCGGCCGCCTTGTCGCCCTTCTTGGAATCGGCCGAGGCGGATTTGTCGTCCTTGGCTGGGGCGCGCTCGATCTTGGCGGCCTCAACGATGATGTCGGGGTCGATCCCCTTGGCCTGGATCGAGCGGCCCGACGGCGTGTAATAGCGCGCCGTGGTCAGCCGCATCGCGCCATGCCCGGCGAGCGGGATGATCGTCTGCACCGAGCCTTTGCCGAACGACTTGGTGCCCATCAGGATCGCGCGGTGATGATCCTGCAGCGCGCCGGCGACGATTTCGCTGGCCGAAGCCGAGCCGCCGTTGATCAGCACCGTCACCGGCAGGCCGCTGGCGATGTCGCCGGAGCGCGCGTTGTACCGCTGTGCGTCGTCGGCGCGGCGGCCGCGCGTCGAGACGATCTCGCCCTTGTCGAGAAAAGCGTCCGACACCGCGACGGCCTGGTCGAGCAGCCCGCCGGGGTTGTTGCGCAGGTCGAGCACGACGCCGATCAGCTTGTTGTTGGCTTCCTGCTTGAGGTTCTTGATCGCGTTGTTGAGCCCGACATCGGTCTGCTCGTTGAACGAGGTGATGCGGACATAGGCGATGTTGCCGCCTTCGAGATGCGAGCGGACCGACTGGATCTTGATCTTGGCGCGGGTCAGCTTGACGTCGAACGGGTCGCGGCCCTCGCGGCGGATCGTCAGGTTGATGTCGCTGTTGACCGGGCCGCGCATCTTTTCGACCGCCTCGGGCAGGGTCAGGCCCTGCACCGGGCTGCCGTCGATGCCGGTGATCAGATCGCCGGGCTTCAGGCCCGCATGCGCCGCCGGGGTGTCATCGATCGGCGACACGACCTTGACGAGGCCGTTTTCCATCGAGACCTCAATGCCGAGCCCACCGAACTCGCCGCGGGTCTGCACCTTCATATCGGTGAAGTTCTTGGCGTTCAGGTAGTTGGAGTGCGGGTCGAGCGACACCAGCATGCCGTTGATCGCGCCCTCGACGAGCGTGTCGTCGGTCACGCTATCGACGTAATTGTTGCGCACCAGTTCGAACACGTCGCCGAACAGGTTGAGCTGCTTGTAGGTATCCGGCGTGTTCGACGACGAGGTTGGCGGCGCGGCGCCGACATCCTGCGCCAGCGTAAACAGAACCGCCGCCCCGGCGACAGCCGCGATCAGCCCAGTTCGCTTCATTCACGTACCTTCCGGTCCCCGCTTTGGTCACTGGAGCGATCGTTGCGCGCATCGTCGCGATTGGCCAGCCACGGTTGGGGGTCTACCGGGTGGTCGTCGCGGCGCAGCTCGAAATATAGGATGCCCGATTCCGTTTTCACCGCCTTGGCATCGGCCGAGCCCGCGGCATCCGGCAATGCACCAACCGGCTCGCCACTCCGGACCCAGTGATCGACCTTGGCGTCGATCCGGCCCAGCCCGGCGAGCAGCGAATGATAGCCGCCGCCATGCCGGATGATCAAGACGAGGCCCAGAGTGCGGAACGGTCCGGCATAGACGATACGGCCATCGAACGGTGCAACCACTTCGGCTCCGGCGGGCAACGCGGCAGCCAGGGTAATCCCCTGGCTGGCCGACCCGCCGGCGTCGGCCGCGCCAAAGGCGAGGCTGACCGTGCCGGATACCGGCGTTGTCAGCGAGGATTGCGGCGGATCGAAGGCAGCCAGTGGATGTGGCCGGGTCGGATCGGCGGTTTCGACGGTCAGTGGCGGTGGTTTGGTGCCCTTGGCCGGGGGGATCGTCTTGGCGCGGGCGAGGATGTCCTTGTCGCGGTGCTCGGTCGCGGCATCGGCGCGCTTGATCAGGTCGCCGAGGTCGGGCGCATCGTGGGCGAGCCTGGTGATGCGGGCGGCGGTGGCGGGGTCGTCGGGCAGCAATTTCCGCGTCAGGTCGAGCCGCTGCGCGACCAGCCCAGCGAGGCTTCCCCGCTCCTGCGGCAGTGCGTCGCGCGCCTCGTTCAGTGCCACGGTGCGCTTGTCGATTTCCTGCCGCAGCGCCGCGATGCGGTCGATCTCGCCGGTCAGCAGGCGAAGTTCGGTGCGCATTCCCGGCACGGTGCCGCGCACCAGCAGGTCACGATGTTCTTCATCGAGCGGGCCGGTATCCGCGGCGGCGAGCCGCACCGGCGGCCGGCGTTCGCTCAGCATGATGGCGGCGAGCAGATGTGCCTGCTCGGGCCGGCTGTCGCCGAGGCCGCGCTTGCGCGCGTCGGCGTCGCGCCCGTAGAGGTCGATGGCGTGTGCATCAGCGGCAATCGCCGCCTCGCGCTGCTGCACCGTGCGCGCGGCGGCAATTGTTTGCTGCCGCACCGCGTCGAGATCGGCGGGAGAGACCGCAGGCTTTTGTGCAATCGCGGCAGGGGCCAGCAGCAGGCTGGCCGTGATGATGGCGACGCTGCTATTCAGCCGCACGACGCTGGTCCGACACGATCAGCGAATGCCCGGTCATTGCCGCCGGCTTTGCCAGCCCGAGAATGTCGAGCAGGGTCGGCGCGACATCGGCGAGGCAGCCGTTTTCGACCCGCGCCACCGCCGCCGGCGGGTTGACGACCAGGAACGGTACCGGGTTCAGCGTGTGCGCGGTGTGCGGCTCTCCGGTTTCGGGGTCGCGCATCATCTCGGCATTGCCGTGGTCGGCGGTGATGACCAGCGTGCCGCCAGCTTTCTCGACCGCCGCGGACAACCGCCCGAGACAGCCGTCGACGGTTTCGACCGCCTGCATCGCGGCGTCGATAAATCCGGTATGCCCCACCATGTCGGTGTTCGCGTAATTGAGCACGACGACATCGAATTTGCCGCTGTCGATCGCCGCGACGACCTTGTCGGTAACCTCGGGGGCCGACATTTCCGGCTGCTTGTCGTAGGTCGCGACCTTGGGCGACGGCACCAGAATGCGCTCCTCGCCGGGAAACACGGCTTCGCGACCGCCGTTGAAGAAGAACGTCACATGCGCGTATTTCTCGGTCTCGGCGATGCGCAACTGCTTGAGCCCGGCATCGGCAACAATCTCGCCGAAGGTGTTGCTCAGGTCGTCGGGCGCGAACAGAGTCGTCATAAAGCTGTTCAGTTCGGTCGAATATTCGACCAGCCCGACTGCCGCGCTGAATTTCACAACCGTGCCGCGCTCGAACCCGGAGAATTTCGGATCGAGCAGTGCGGTGGCGATTTCGCGAATGCGATCTGCGCGGAAATTGGCGAACAGCAGGCCGTCACCATCCTTGATGCCGGCGTAGTCGCCGATCGCGACCGGCGTCACGAACTCATCGGTTTCAGTCGCCGCGTAGGCCGCCTCGACCGCCTTGATCGGGTCGTCGGCCCGCCCGCCCGTGGCGGCGGTCAGCATGTTGTAGGCCTTTTCGACCCGGCCCCAGCGCTTGTCGCGATCCATCGCGAAATAGCGTCCGGCGACGGTCACGATGCTGATCTTGTCGTGGCCGGCGGTATCGTCCTGAAACTGCTTCAGGTAGCCGAGCGCCGATTTGGGCGGCGTATCGCGGCCATCGAGAAACGCGTGCACCGCCACCGGCAGCCCGGCATCGGCGAGGATCGCAGCCAGCCCGGCGATCTGGTGCTGGTGCGAATGCACTCCGCCGGGCGACATCAGGCCCATCACATGCGCGGTGCCGTTGGCTTTTTTGACCTTGGCGATGAAGTCCTGCATCGCCGGCAGGCCGGCGACCTGATTTTCGGCGATCGCCTGGTCGATCCGCGGCAAATCCTGCATCACGACGCGGCCGGCGCCGAGATTGGTGTGGCCGACCTCGGAATTGCCCATCTGCCCGTCCGGCAGCCCGACATAATGCTCGCTGGCTTCGAGATGCGCGTGCGGCCAGCGCTGCATCAGCCGGTGCCACACCGGCGTCGCGGCGCGGGTGATCGCGTTGTCGGCGCCGTCCGGGCGCTCGCCCCAGCCGTCGAGAATGCACAACACAACCGGGCGGGGACGGGAACTCATCGAATGCGAAGCCTCAGGCAAGTGATCGAGCCGTGCTTATATCGGCAATTTCGATCAGAATGTCAGATGTCGAACAGCAGACGCGAAGGGTCCTCGACGCACTCCTTGATGCGCACGAGGAAGGTCACCGCCTCGCGGCCGTCGATGACGCGGTGGTCGTAGGTCAGCGCGACATACATCATCGGGCGGATTTCGATCTTGTCGCCGCCCGGCGCGCCCACTGCGATCGGGCGCCGCTCGATCTTGTGCATCCCGAGGATCGCCGATTGCGGCGGGTTGAGGATCGGCGTCGATAGCAGCGAGCCGTAGACGCCGCCATTCGAGATCGTGAACGTCCCGCCCGACAGATCGGCGATCGTCAGCTTGCCGTCACGCGCCTTGCGGCCGAGGCCGGCGATTTCCTTTTCGATATCAGCAAAGCCCTTGGTGTCGGCGTCGCGCACCACCGGCACGACCAGTCCCTGCTCAGTGCCGACCGCGACACCGATGTCGTAATGGTTTTTGTAGATCAGGTCGTCGCCGTCGATCTCGGCGTTGACCGCCGGCAATTCCTTGAGCGCGACGATCGCCGCCTTGACGAAAATCGACATGTAGCCGAGCCGCACACCGTGTTTTTTCTCGAACGCGTCGCGCCAGCGTTCGCGCAACGCCATCGCACCCGACATGTCGATTTCGTTGAAGGTGGTCAGCATCGCCGCATTCTGCTGCGCCTCTTTCAGGCGCTCGGCGATGCGGCGGCGCAGGCGGGTCATGCGGACCCGGGTCTCGCGCTCGACCGGCGGTCGCTCGGTGGGAGGCTCGCGGGCCGGCGGCTGTGGCGGGTTCCCGGCGGCGAGCACGTCGCCTTTCGTCAGGCGGCCCTGGGGGCCGGTCGGCAGGATAGTCGTTACGTCGACGCCGATTTCCGCCGCGATCTTGCGGGCGGCAGGGCCGGCGCGGTCGAGCATGGGCCCGGCACCCTCACCCGCCTCCGCGCTGCGCGCTGCGGCACCCTCTCCCGCAGTGCGGGAGAGGGAAGGCAGATTTTCCCTCTCCCGCACCGCGGGAGAGGGGGGACCGGCCGCGTTAGCGGCTGGTGGGTGAGGGGCGGCGGTGCCATTGGCAATCGTCCCCAGCACCGCGCCGACCGGCACGTTGCTGCCTGCGGCGGCGAGGATTTCGCCGATCGTGCCGGCCGCCGGTGCCGGCACTTCCAGCGTCACCTTGTCGGTTTCAAGTTCGACCACCGGTTCGTCGCGCGCCACTGTCTCGCCCGGCTGCTTCAGCCATTTCGAAACGGTCGCCTCGGTCACCAACTCGCCGAGGGACGGGACCCTGATTTCGGTCGTCATTGAGCCTGCCTCACGCCGCCAGCGCGGTTTCGACGAGTTGAGTCTGTTCCTCGACGTGCCGCTTGAACAAACCCGTGGCGGGCGAGGCGGCCTCGCAGCGGCCGACAAAGCGCGGGCGTTTGGCGGCGATGTCGAGACCGCCCAGCACCTGCTCGATGCGGCGGTCGACAAAACCCCAGGCGCCCATATTCTGCGGCTCTTCCTGGCACCAGACGATCTCGGCGTTGCGATAGCGCTGCAACAGCCGGCCGAGCGTGCCGAGGGGGAACGGGTAGAGCTGCTCGACCCGCACCAGCGCAACGCGGTCATCGCCCTTTTCGGCACGCGCCTTGGCGAGATCGAAATACACCTTGCCGCTGCACAGCACGACGCGGCGCACCTGGTCGTCCGCCACCAGCGGCGAGGGATCGGCGATGACGCGGTGGAAGGTCGTGCCCGGCCCCATATCAGCCAGCGGCGACATGACTTCTTTCGCCCGCAGCAGTGATTTCGGGGTCACGATAACCAATGGCTTGCGGAACTTGCGGCGGATCTGGCGGCGCAGCGCGTGGAAATAGTTGGCGGCAGTGGTCAGATTACAGACCTGCATGTTGTCTTCGGCGCAAAGCTGCAGATAGCGTTCGAGCCGGGCCGAGGAATGCTCCGGCCCCTGCCCTTCAAAGCCGTGCGGCAGCAGCATCACGAGCCCGCTCATGCGCAGCCACTTGGCTTCGCCCGAGCTGAGAAACTGGTCGATGATAACTTGCGCGCCGTTGGCGAAATCGCCGAATTGCGCCTCCCAGATCACCAAGGTGCGCGGGTCGGCGAGGCTGTAGCCGTATTCAAAGCCGACCACCGCCGCCTCCGATAGCGGGCTGTCGATGATGTCAAAGCGGTCCTGGCCGTCGCGGACATGGTTGATCGGGATATAGCGTTCCTCGGTTTCCTGATCGACCAGCACGGCATGGCGGTGCGAGAAGGTGCCGCGGCCACTGTCCTGCCCGGACATGCGGACATGCGTGCCCTCGGCGCACAGCGTGCCGATCGCCAGGGCTTCGGCGGTCGCCCAGTCGATGCCCTCGCCGGTATCGAGCGCCTGGCGCTTCGCGTCGAGCTGGCGCGCGATCTTGCGGTTCAGGTGAAAGCCTTCGGGCACGGTGACCAGCCCTTTGCCGACCTCCCGCAGGAATTCGAGCGGCAGGGCGGTGTCGCCGCGGCGGTCGTCATCGGGGGCGCGTTCGAGGCCAGCCCAGGCGCCTTCGAGCCAGTCCGCCTTGTTCGGCCGGTAGTTCGCGGCGGCGTCGAACTGGCTTTCGAGGTCGGCGACAAACTCGTCCGCCATCACGGCGACCTCGGCCTCGCTCATCACCCCCTCGGCAACCAGATGCTGTGCGTAAAGCTGCCGCGTCGTCGCGTGCTGCGCGATCGTGCGGTACATCAGCGGCTGGGTGAAGGCCGGTTCGTCGCCCTCGTTGTGGCCGTGACGGCGATAGCAGAACAGGTCGACCACCACGTCCTTCTTGAAATGCTGACGGAATTCGATCGCGGCGCGCGCCACCTCGACGACCGCCTCGGGGTCGTCGCCGTTGACGTGGAAGATCGGCGCCTGCACGCCTTTCGCGACATCCGACGGGTACGGGCTGGAGCGCGCAAACGACGGCGCGGTGGTAAAGCCGATCTGGTTGTTGACGATGATGTGGATCGTGCCGCCGGTGCGATAGCCGCGCAGATCGGCCAGTTCCAGCGATTCAGCGACGAGCCCTTGCCCGGCAAACGCGGCATCGCCGTGCATCAGGATGCCGACCACCTCGCGGCGATCGGTATCGTCGCGGCGGTGCTGCTTGCCGCGCACCTTGCCGAGCACGACCGGGTTGACCGCTTCGAGATGCGACGGGTTGGCGGCAAGCGACAGATGTACCGTGCGGCCGCCGACCTCACGGTCGCCCGAGGTGCCGAGATGGTACTTCACGTCGCCGGAGCCCAGCACGTGCGCCGGCAGGCTGCCGCCACCCTGGAATTCGGAAAAGATCGCGGCGAACGGCTTGCCCATGAAATTGGCCAGCACGTTGATCCGGCCGCGATGCGGCATGCCGACGACGTATTCCTGGATGCCGAGTTCGGCACCGCGGCGCAGCATCGCCTCCAGCGCCGGCATCAGCAACTCGCCGCCTTCGAGGCCGAACCGCTTGGTGCCGGTGTAGCGCCGGTCGAGAAACCGCTCGAACGTCTCGGCGTGCGGTGAGCACGCGCAGCACGTCTTTTTTTGCTGCGCCGGTCAGGCTCGTCCGGTTGTCGCGGTGTTCGAATTTCTGCTGCACCCATTGCCGCTCAGCCGGCACCTGGATGTGCATGTACTCGACGCCGATCTTGCCGCAATAGGTCTCGCGCAGGATCGCGATGATCTCGCGCAAGCTCGCGCGCCCACGCCCGAGGATGTTGTTGATAAATATCTCGCGATCCAGATCAGCCTCGGTAAAGCCATAGCTGCGATAGTCGAGTTCGGGGTAGTCGCAGCGCCTTTCGAGACCCAGCGGGTCGAGATCGGCTTCGAGATGGCCGCGCACGCGATAGGAGCGGATCAGGTTCAGCGCCCGGATCGAATCGACCGCCGCGTGGTGGAAGACGTCGCTGTCGAGCGGTGCCGTTGTGGCTGTCGGAGGGGACGATTTCGGGAGGCGGCCATTGGGCGATGACGCCTTGGCAATCGGCGGCCCCACCCAGGGCGCACCGGCGCGCTCCGCCCGGAGCGTCGCCGGGTCGTCGCCGAGTTCAGAAAAAAAGCTGCGCCAGCTGTCATCGACCGCTTCCGGATCGTCGAGAAAGCGGGCGTACAGTTCGGCGATAAATTCGGCGTTGGCGCCGGACAGAAACGTAGTGCTGTTGATATCAGCCATGATCGATCTTTAGGTCGCCTTTGGAATCGCCCCGGTGAAAGCTGGGACCCATCTCCGCCATGGATACCGGCTTCCGCCGGTATGACAATATGGGAGGCAGTTTTGTAAATTCCTTACGAATTACCGCCGTCCGCCATGCACGAACGCGGCCGGCGCGATGATCGGAATGCCGCGGAACGGGTTCAGGACGAGCAGATCGGCGTCGCCGCTCACGATCAGATCAGCATGCCCATTGACAGCCAGCTCCAGGAATTTGTCGTCCTTCGGATCACGACAGGCGACAATTTGCTCCACGATTTCCACCAATTCAGCCGTCGCAAACATCGCTATGAGCCATTCTCGAAACTGCCCCGGAACCAGTGTGGCTAGCCGTGGCCGGGTCAGAGTGATGAACAGTTCCTGCTCAGTTATCGTCGATTTGAGCAGGTGGTCGTTCCCGGCTGCGCGGCGTACCGCCTGATCGGGGTGCGATCCTTCCTTCAGTGCCGCGCTGACGAAAACATTGGTGTCGATGATGATCCTCACCGGATCAGCGATTGCGCCTCGGTGCGCGCCTCGTCAATCAGTCGGTCGATATCCTCATCTGTTAGGCCCGCCGCGACCACGCGCGCCCGCGCCTCGCGGCGGCCAGGGACCTGCTCGTCCGCCTGTATTGTGACCGTGATGCGGTCGTGCGGATCGAGACCGCGGCGGGCTAGTTCGGCGGTGACTTCGGCGACGGTGGTTTCGATCACTTCGGCATGTTGTGCCATAGTCCTCGCTCCCGGGTATCCGAATCTTCGAGGCCGCCCTGACGCGCTTCAGCCCCCCAACACACGCTTCATCGTGATGCCGATCGCCGCCGGCGATTCGGTTACGGTGATGCCGGCGCTGCGCATCGCTTCCATCTTGTCCGCGGCTGTGCCCTTGCCGCCTGCAATGATCGCGCCGGCATGGCCCATGCGGCGGCCCGGCGGGGCCGCGGCGCCGGCGATAAAGCCGACCGTCGGCTTTTTCGCTTCGCCGCGCGCAGCAACGCGGCGCCATCTTCCTCGGCGGCTCCCGCCGATCTCGCCGATCATCACGATCGCGTCGGTTTCGTCATCGGCGAGAAACATCTCCAGCACATCGGTGAAGTCGAGCCCGTGGATCGGGTCGCCGCCAATGCCGACGCAGGTCGATTGGCCGAGCCCCGCCGCGGTCGTCTGCTGCACCGCCTCGTAGGTCAGCGTGCCGGAGCGCGACACGATGCCGATGCGGCCGCGATTGTGGATATGCCCCGGCATGATGCCGATCTTGCATTCGCCGGGGGTGATGACTCCAGGGCAGTTGGGCCCGATCAGCCGCGATTTCGTGCCGTCGAGGGCGCGCTTGACGCGCACCATGTCCAGTACCGGAATGCCCTCGGTGATGCAGATCACCAGTTCGATCCCGGCGTCGATCGCCTCGAGGATCGAGTCGGCGGCATAAGGCGGCGGCACGTAGATGACGCTGGCGGTGGCGCCGGTCTTGGCGCGCGCCTCGTGCACGGTGTCGAACACCGGCAGGTCGAGGTGGCGTGTGCCGCCTTTGCCGGGGGTGACGCCGCCGACCATCTTGGTGCCGTAGGCGATCGCCTGCTCGGTATGGAAGGTGCCCTGCGAGCCGGTGATGCCCTGGCAGATCACCAGTGGTGGAGGCGTCGACGAGGATCGACATTATGCGCCGCCTCCTTGACCGCCGCGACGACCTTGCGCGCGGCATCCTCGAAATTCTCGGCCGCGATCAGCGGCAGCCCGGACTGGCTCAGAATGCGCCGCCCGAGTTCGACATTGGTGCCTTCGAGCCGCACCACCAGCGGCACATGCAGATTGACCTCGCGCGCCGCCGACGACGATGCCCTCGGCGATCACGTCGCAGCGCATGATGCCGCCAAAGATGTTGACCAGGATCGCTTCGACGTTGGGGTCGGACAGGATCAGCTTGAACGCGACGGTCACCCGCTCCTTGGTCGCGCCGCCGCCGACATCGAGGAAATTGGCCGGGCTGCCGCCATAGAGCTTGATGATGTCCATCGTCGCCATCGCGAGACCGGCGCCGTTGACCATGCAGCCGATATTGCCGTCGAGCTTGACGTAGTTGAGGGCGTGCTTGCCGGCCTCCAGCTCGATCGGGTCTTCCTCGTCCTCGTCGCGCAACGCCTCGATCTCGGGGTGGCGGAACAGCGCGTTGTCGTCAAACCCGATCTTGGCGTCGAGCGCCACCAGATCGCCTGCGCCGGTTACCACCAAGCGGGTTGATCTCGATCAGCGACGCATCGAGTTCGGTGAAAGCCCGATAGAGCGCGGCGACGAGCGTCACTGTCGCGCCGACCTGCTTGCCGGACAGGCCGAACTCAAAGGCGATCCGGCGCGCGTGAAACGGCGTCAGCCCGGCGGCCGGGTCGATATCGCTCGCGCAGGATTTTCTCCGGCGCGCGCGCCGCCAGTTCCTCGATCTCCATGCCGCCTTCGGCCGCGGCGATCAGCGTGATGCGGCCGGTCGCCCGGTCGATCGACAGCGCGAGGTACAGTTCGCGGGCGATGTCGCAGCCGGCCTCGACATAGACGCGCTTGACCTCGCGGCCCTCGGGGCCGGTCTGGTGCGTCACCAGCTTGTGGCCGATCAGCGCCTTGGCCGCCGCGGCGACCTCGTCTTCCGAGCGTGCCAGCTTGACGCCGCCCGCCTTGCCACGGCCGCCCGCATGAATTTGTGCCTTGACCGCCCAGATTTTGCCGCCGAGCTTTTTCGCCGCCTCAACCGCCTCGGCGGCGGTGTAGGCGACACCGCCGGCCGGGACCGGGACGCCGAATTTACGCCAGCAGCTCTTTCGCCTGGTATTCGTGGATATTCATCGAATTGCCTCGCGTGCCGGGATGGCGGCTGCGGGCGGCTGATCAGGCGGCCGCGCCCTCCCGCATCTTCTTCGCGATGTTGACCAGTTCGCACACTGCCGCGCAGGACTTCTCGAACATCGCCTGTTCCTCGGCGTCGAGGCTGATCTCGACGATGCGCTCGACCCCGCCGGCGCCAATCACCACCGGCACCCCGACGAAAAGGTCCTTGACGCCGTACTGCCCGGTCAGCTCGACGGCGCAGGGCAATACGCGCTTTTTGTCGCGCAGGTAGGATTCAGCCATCGAAATCGCGGCGCTGGCCGGCGCGTAAAAGGCCGAACCGGTCTTGAGGAAATTGACGATCTCGGCACCGCCGTCGCGGGTGCGCTGCACGATCGCCTCGATCCGCTCCTTCGTTGTCCAGCCCATCTTGATGAGATCGGGCACCGGAATGCCGGCGACGGTCGAGTAGCGGATAGACGGCACCATCGTGTCGCCGTGGCCGCCCAGTACAAAGGCAGTCACATCCTCGACCGACACCTTGAATTCCTCGGCGAGGAAATAGCGGAACCGCGCGCTGTCGAGCACGCCGGCCATCCCGACCACCCGGTTGGACGGGAAGCCGGTCGCCTGCTTCATCACCCACACCATCGCGTCGAGCGGATTGGTGACGGTGATCACGAACGCGTTGGGGCAATGCTCCTTCAAGGCGGCGCCGACCTCGCCCATCACCTTGGTGTTGATGCCGATCAGATCGTCGCGGCTCATGCCCGGCTTGCGCGGCACGCCAGCCGTGACGATCACGACGTCGGAGCCCTTGAGGTCGGCATAGCTGTTGGTGCCGGTGATCGCGGCGTCATAGCCCTCGATCGACGAGCCCTGGATGATGTCGAGCGATTTGCCCTGCGGAATGCCGTCGACGATGTCGAACATCACGACATCGCCCAGTTCCTTGAGGCCGGCGAGCAATGCCAGGGTGCCGCCGATCTGGCCGGCGCCGATAAGGGCGATTTTGTTGCGTGCCATGAGCTGTCCTCATCCAAGGGCGACGAAGCGCGAGATGGCCGGGTCTTAGCGCGAAACCCGAGGCCCGGCAAGGCGGGCCCGCCGGCTGCGGCCACAAGGCAGGGCGGCAAGGATGGCGCGCGTGGGGAAATATAGCGCCCCTGGGGGAATTCTGTTTCTCTCCGCCCAATCTGAAACGATCGGCGATCCGATGAACGATTTTCAATTCGCGTTAAAGGCCGATGTCCGGGTGCCGGGCATCATGCCGTCGATTGCCGCGGCGCTCGCCTCGGAAGCCGACTCGACGGCGATGCGGGCGGAATATGCGCTGCTGATCTCGGCTTTCGATTTTGTCGGGGCCTTGCGCGACATCGCGCAGGTGCATTTCGCCGAACTGCGCTGTCAGGTGCGGTCGGTCTCGGCCGGCGGCTGCGACGTGATCGTGCATTCGCCGTCAAAGGATGGCGCGGTGTTCTACGCCTATGTCCGGTTCGACGAGGACAAGGACGTGTTCGCGACGCGCCGCCTGCATTTCTCAGTGCAGTATTGGGGCGACCATACCGCCGTCGCCGCGGTCGCCGGCGAGATGAGCGCGCGGTTCGGCCAGTCGCGGCTCGCCACCGTCGAATGGTGGTATCAGGCCGAACACGGCGCCGATTACCGCAACATTACGATGCAGCCGCCGTCACCGGTCTACGATTCCTATTACCCCTGGCTCGGCGAGCCGGTCGCCGATTATTTCGCGCGCTACCTCAAGGCCAGCTCGTCGGTGTTGTTCATCATGGGCGAGCCGGGCACCGGCAAGACCTCGCTGCTGCGCCACTTCATCTACGAGCACCAGCTTAAGGCAGTCATTACCTATGAGGAAAAGCTGCTGAACTCCGACGAGATGTTCGTTAATTTCCTGGCGATGGGCGACGACGCGGTGATGGTCATCGAAGACGCCGAGTCACTGGTCAATGCGCGAGAAACCGGCAGCGGCGCCAGCCTGATGACGCGCTTTCTGAACGTGTCGGACGGCCTCGTCCACATGGCCAGCCGCAAGATCATCTTCACGACCAACCAGAACGATTTTCGCGGCGTCGACCCGGCCCTGATCCGCCCCGGCCGCTGCTTTGGCGCGATCAAGGCGCGCCCACTGACCCATGACGAGGCCTGCACCGCCGCCCGTGACGCCGGCCTCCCCGCTCCGGCCGACATCGGCGAGCCGATGGTCCTCGCCGATCTGTTCAACCCGCGTCAGCCCTCCGCGGTCGAACGCATCGGCATCGGCATCGGGCGTTAGAAACCTGCGCCAGCTTCGTAGGATGGGCTGAGCGTCAGCGAAGCCCATCATCCCGCTACCCAGGTAGGCGATGGGCTTCGCTTCGCTCAGCCCATCCTACGAGGCCGGAGTACCCGGCCACCCATGTCTTCGAGGCGGCTAAACCTGCGCCAGCGACATCGAGCGGGTGTCGAACGCCGGCATAATTTCCTCGGCGAAGGTGCGCAGGCCGGCGACCGAGGCGCCGGGGGCGGCGAACAGGATGTTCTCGACGCCGCCGGCCTCGAGCTTTTTGAGCCGTGCGATGATCTCCTCCGGCGTCCCGAGCAAGGGCGCATCGTCGAGTTCGAACGCGTCGGGGTCGTCCTTGAGGTGGTGATACCGTTCGGCGCCGGGGCCGCGGGCGAGGTCGCCGATGTTTTTCAGCACCTCGCGCCGGGTCGCGACGGCCCGGCGGCGTTCCTCATCGTTGTGGACGATCTGCAACCCGCGCGTCACGCCGACCATCATCGGGTCGTAGGCGCGCCCCGCCGCCTGACATTCCTCGCGGAAGACGCGCACCCGGTCGATGATCACATCGATCGGCGCGATCTGGTCGAGCAGCAGGTTGTAGCCGTCGCGCGCCGCGCGGCGGATCGAAGTCGGGGCTGCCGGCACCCATCCAGAACGGCGGGTGCGGCTGCTGGATCGGCGCCGGCTCGACGACGATGTTGTCATAACGGCACCATTTGCCTTCGTAGGAAAAGCGGCCCTTGGTGGTCCAGGCGCGGCGGATCACATCCATCGCCTCGTCAAACCGCGCGCTCGCTTCCTCCGGCGGTACGCAAAAGCCGGAAAACTCATAGGGCCGATACCCTTTGCCGACCCCGAAATCGAGCCGGCCGTTCGACAACAGATCCAGCGTCGCCGCCTCTTCCGCCACCAGCACCGGGTTGTGCCACGGCAGCACGACAACGGCAGTGCCGAGGCGAATCTTCTCGGTGCGCGCCGCCAGATAGCTCAACAGGTTGAGCGAGGCCGACACCTGGCCAAACCCGGTGAAATGGTGCTCGACGAGAAAGGCGCTGGAAAACCCCAGTTCCTCGGCCGCGATGATGTAGCGGATGAAATCATGGTAGCCGTCGCTATCGTCGGCCTGACCGCCACGCGCCCGCGCCCCGCCAAACAATCCGAACTTCATATCAGACACTCCGCCGTCACATCGCAATCGGCGTTATATACTTGCTGTGGCAGCGCTGCGATGCAGCGAAATTCGTGCTATAGCGCGCCGCCGTGACCCTGCATGCCCGCGAGATGAACCTCGACGTCGAAGCCCTAAAGGCCAGGCTGGCCGATTTGAAAACCGAGCATCGCGACCTCGATGACGTGATCGCGCGCGTCCTGGAGCATGCCCCGTTCGACCAGCTCCAGGTACAGCGCCTCAAAAAGCGCAAGCTGCTGCTGAAGGATCATATCTCGAAAATCGAAAGCGAGCTGCTGCCCGACATTATCGCCTAGCGGCGATCGCTTTACGTCGGTTGGCATCTTCCAGGGCCGGCAGCACTCGCGCGGCAACACGGAGACCGGCCGATGACAAAGACCCGGCGCGAACACGACAGCCTCGGCCCGGTCGATGTGCCGGCGGATCGGCTGTGGGGGGCGCAGACACAGCGCTCGCTGGGGAACTTTCCGATCGGGCGCGGCCGGTTCGTCTGGGGCCGCCCGGTGATCCGCGCCTTTGGCCTGCTGAAAAAGGCCGCCGCCGAAGCCAATCGCCGGCTCGGCGAATTGTCCGCCGACAAAGCCGGACTGATCGAGCGCGCCGCCGACGAGGTGATCGCCGGGACGCATGACGGCGAGTTTCCGCTGGTCGTGTTCCAGACCGGATCGGGCACGCAGTCCAACATGAATGCGAACGAGGTCATCGCGCGCCGGGCGACGCTGCTCGGCGGCGGCATCGCGATCCACCCGAATGACGACGTCAACCGCAGCCAGTCGTCGAACGACGCCTTTCCGGCGATCATGCACATCGCGGCGGTCGAGGCGATCACCGCCGATCTGCTGCCCGCGGTGCAGGCGCTGCGCGACGCGCTGGCGGAGCGCGGCAGGGCGCTCGGGGCGATCGTCATTATCGGGCGGACGCATTTGATGGATGCGACGCCGCTGACGCTCGGCCAGGTGTTTTCCGGCTGGACCGCGCAACTCGACCAGGCCGCGGCGACGATACGGACGAGCCTCGACGGTCTCTACGAATTGCCGCTCGGCGGCACCGCGGTCGGCACCGGGCTCAATGCGCCGCCCGGGTTCGGCGCTCTCGCCACCGAGTTGATCGCCGCGGAAACAGGGCAGAAATTCCGGCCGGCCGCCAATCTGTTCGCGGTCGGCGCGGCGCACGATGCGATGGTGACCGCCAGCGGCGCGTTGCGCACCCTGGCCGGCGCGCTGATCAAGATCGCCAACGACATCCGCTGGTACGCCAGCGGACCGCGCGCCGGGCTCGGCGAACTGGCTCTGCCGGAAAACGAACCCGGCTCGTCGATCATGCCGGGCAAGGTCAACCCGACCCAGTGCGAGGCGCTGACGATGGTCTGCGCCCAGGTGTTTGGCAACGACCACACGATCGCCTTCGCCGGCAGCCAGGGCAGTTTTCAGCTCAACGCCTACAAGCCGATCATGCTGCACAATTTGCTGGAATCGGCCGGAGTTGCTGGCCGAGGCCTGCCGTTCGTTCACGGAACGCTGTGCCGTCGGCATCGCGGCCAACGAGCCGCGCATCCGCGAGCATCTCGAACAATCGCTGATGCTGGTGACAGCGCTGTCGCCGCATATCGGTTACGAGAAAAGTGCGAAGATTGCCCTGACCGCGCACCACGAGGGCCTGACCCTGCGCGAGGCGGCGCTAAAGCTGGGCTATGTCACCGACGCGGAGTTCGACGCCTGGGTCCGTCCGGATGACATGACGCACCCAAGCGCCGGTTAAGCCTCAGGCGCCAGTTAAGCCGCGGGCGCCGGTTAAGCCTCGGCGTTGCTTTCCGCCGCGACGCGGGCATAGTTGGGCGAAATTTGCGGAGGACGCCCCGATGCTACCCAGCCCCGGCTTTCATCACATCTATCTGCGCTCGGTCGATCCCGATGCGGCGATCGAGTTCTACATGCGACAGTTTCCACCACCCGGAAAAGCACATGGGGCGGGATGCCGGCGCTGAAATCGCCGAACGACGTGCTGATCCTGTTCGAGAAGGTCGCGACGCCGCCGCCGCAGCGAGCCGCAAAGCGCGATCTGGCATTTCGGCTGGCACGTCACCGATACGCAGGCGACGGTCAAGGCGTTCGATAGCGCGGCCCGAAGTCAGGATGGAGCCGCTGTTCACCACCGACGAAGGCGGTTCGGTGCTGGCGAGCAGCGACACGTGGCCGAGCATCGGCAACACGCTCGGCCTGACCAGGCGCGCAGATCGCCGAGGCGCGGAGCGAACAGCGTGCAGCCGACCCACACGGGCGGGTTTGCCTATATGTCGGGCGGACCGGAAGGCGCATTGTTCGAGATTGCCGGCGACTACCCGGCGGAGCGGTTCAACCATGTGCATATGTGGCACGACGACCCGTTCTGCGCCCTGCTCTGGTACAAAAAGCACCTCAACGCGCCGGTGCGCGCAGGGCTTCCCCGACACCGACCTGACCGACGACAATTGCCGCGTGCCGCGCGGCGCCGACCGCACCTGGCCGGCGCTTAACGCGCGAAGGCATGTTCCGCACCCCGCGCGCTGGCGTCGAATTTGGCGATGTCGTGCTGACCTGGTACGCCAACCAGGGCGGCGAGCAGCTGGTCAGCAGCCGCGGCCAGATGCAGGACCATATCGGCCTCAGCGTCGCCGATCTCGACGCCTGGGTCGACAAGCTGCGCGGTGAAGGCATCACCTTCCTCGAACCACCGCACCGCTCGGCGACACCCGCGCCGTGATGATCGAAGGCCCGAGCAAGGAAGCCATCGCGCTGGTCGAGGTGAAGTAGCGTTTCGCGACGCGCGGGCGCTGGAAAGCGACGGGGTTGCCGTGGCAAGCTGTGTCGATGACTGACACCAAAGAACCCGAGATCAACATTCCCGAGGTGGTCGCCGAAGTGACGGCGGCGTTTCAGCGCTATGAAAAGGGGCTGAACGAAAACGACGTGGCGGTGCTCGACGCGACGTTCCGCGACGCGCTCTACACGATCCGCTACGGCATCGCGGAGAACCTCTACGGGTTCGCTGAGATCGCCGCCTTTCGCTCGGCCCGCACGGCGCCCGGCGTGCGCACGATCTCGAACACCGTCATCACCACCTTCGGCCGCGACTTTGCTACCGCCAGCACGATGTTCCGCCGCGCCGGCAACCCGCGCACCGGGCGGCAGATGCAGAGTTGGGTACGCTTCCCGGAAGGCTGGCGGGTTGTCGCGGCGCATGTCAGTCTGATCGACTAAAGGCTTATGCTGGTGCGCCGGAAAACGTGGTTGGCACTTATGTCGGGCGATTGCTAAAACCCGAGATATCGGTGTATAGGCGCAGCAGGAGGTTGGCTCGATGATCCTGTTCAGTTTGCGTTGCGCCGACAGTCACGAATTCGAGGGTTGGTTCCGCGACGGCGCCACGTTCGAGGCGCAGCAGCAGGCCCGGGAGATCGCCTGCCCGCAATGCGGCGACACGCATATCGAAAAAGCGCTGATGACGCCGGCTATCGGGCGTCGCCGCGACAAGACCCCCGCCCCGACCCCGGCGCAGATGCGCGCCGCGCTGGTTGAACTGCGCCGTCAGGTCGAGACCAAATGCGATTATGTCGGCGAGCGGTTTGCCGAAGAGGCGCGCCGCATTCATTACGGCGAAGTCGATCCGCACGGTATTTACGGCGAGGCATCGGTCGAGGAATCGCGTGAGCTGACTGAGGAAGGGATCGAGGTCGGCCGCATTCCATGGATTTCGACCGACGCCTAGTGCCATGCGACGGCGGCGACTGCTGCCGGACGCGGTCCAGATGCGGGCGGGCGGCGCAAGCCCGCCGGGTTTGAAAACGCCGGGCACGGTCGCGGACCTTGCGTCAATCCCTGCTTCCGCTTACCTAATGTGCCGTCGATCCGCTTGGCCTAGGCCTTCACTGCCAGCGCTCGCTTCAGAGCGCGGAACGTGTCTCCCGATCCAATCGAGCTTCGATCCGCCGCGCCTCGTGCGGCGGCCTTCTACTAACTGGAGTTCAGCTGATGGCGACCGGTACGGTCAAATGGTTCAATGCCCAGAAGGGCTACGGTTTCATCCAGCCGACCACGGGCGGGGCCGATGTCTTCGTTCATATCTCTGCGGTCGAGCGGGCCGGCATGGATGGCCTCAACGAAGGCCAGAAACGTGAATTACGATCTGGAGCAAGGCCAGCGCGGCCGCGTTTCGGCGGTCAACCTGCGCCCGGCCTAATCGTCGGTCGTCAAGGGGCGCCGGGAAGTTACGCGAGCGGCGCCCTTTTCTTCGTTTTCTCAACGCAAGGAGGTGCTCATTGGCGAAAGAAGATCTGGTCGAATTCGAAGGCTCTGTGATGGAGCTTCTGCCCGATGCGCGGTTTCGCGTGCGTCTCGACAACGGCCATGAAACGCTGGCCTATTCGTCGGGCAAGATGAAGAAAAACCGCATCCGCATTCTTGCCGGCGACCGGGTGACGGTCGAAATGACGCCCTACGATTTGACCAAGGGCCGGATCAATTTCCGCCACAAGGACACGACCGCGCCGCCGTGATGCCGCGCCCGCAATTCCGCCGCCGCTGAGCGCGGTCTGTATCGTGGTCTTGCCCGCGCGCCTGGCACATGGCTGAGCCGCGCGCATGGCTCGAAATCGTGAAAACGATTGACTTTCTGCGCATTCATCGCCAATTAAAGTCTGAGCGATCCACCCGTCTGCAATCTCAATAATAAGGCAACAAATTCTCAATGAATTTTAATGAACTCGGACTTTCGCCTGAACTTCTTCAGGCAGTTTCAGACGCCGGCTATACAACTCCCACGCCGATCCAGCAGCAAGCAATCCCCGTCGTTATGAGCGGCCGGGACGTGCTCGGCTGTGCCCAGACCGGCACCGGCAAGACCGCCAGCTTTGCCCTGCCGATGATCGACAAGCTCGCCGCCGGACGCGCCCGGGCGCGCATGCCGCGCTCGCTGATCCTGGAGCCGACCCGCGAACTGGCGACCCAGGTCGAGGCCGCGTTCGAGGTCTACGGCAAGCAGCATCGGCTCACGACCGCGCTGCTTGATCGGCGGCGAGCGCTTTGCCGAGCAGGAGCGCAAGCTCGACCGCGGCGTCGATGTGCTGATCGCGACGCCCGGCCGCATGCTCGACCTGTTCGAGCGCGGCAAGATCTTACTGTCCGATGTGCGCATCCTGGTCATCGACGAAGCCGACCGGATGCTCGACATGGGCTTTATCCCCGATGTCGAACGCATTGTCGGCCTGCTGCCGAAGAACCGGCAGACCCTGTTCTTCTCGGCGACGATGCCGCCGGAAATCCGCCGCCTCGCCGATGCCTTTCTGAACGAGCCGGTCGAGATCTCGGTGGCGCCGCCGGCCTCGCCGGCCGCGACCGTCGCGCAGGCGCTGGTCGTCGTGCAGCCCGAGGAGAAGCGCGAGGCGCTGCGCCGGCTGATCGCCAGCGAAGACGTCAAGAACGCGCTGATCTTCTGCAACCGCAAGAGCGACGTCGACATCCTCTACAAGTCGCTGACCCGGCACGGGTTCGACGCCGCGGCGCTGCACGGCGACATGCCGCAGCCGAAGCGCACCGAGACGCTGGAGCGCTTCAAGAACAACGAGATCCGGCTGCTGGTGTGCAGCGATGTCGCCGCGCGCGGCCTCGACATCCAGGGCCTCGCCACGTCTTCAATTTCGACGTGCCCTACCACGCCGAGGATTATGTCCACCGCATCGGCCGCACCGGCCGGGCCGGCCGCGCTGGGCCGCTCCTTCACGCTGGCCGCGCCGGAGGACGGCAAGTCCGTCGCCGCGATCCCAGGCACTGATCGGCAAGGACATCCCGGCCGTCGTGACGATCGCCGGCATCGACACCGCCGAACTCGATTTCGAAGGCGGCCGCGCGCCGCCGCGCGCCGCGCCCGCGCGGCCCCCGCGCGCTCCGAGCGCCCTCGCGGCCGGCGCGCCCGGACCGACCGAGCCCGCGGGCAGACAATGCCGCGCTCGCGACGCCCGCGCGACGACGGCCCGGCCGGCCGGCCGCGAGACGCCCGGTGCCGGCGATCGGCCGAAAGCCGCGTCGCGGCGCCGGAGCACGGCCAGAGACGCAACGTGACGCGGCTGCCGCTTCCGGCGCCCCGGCCGATCGGCACCCGCCGCGCCGGCCGCAGCCACGAGGCCGAGCCGCAGTCGTCGGGCTTTGGCGATCACCTGCCGGCGTTCCTCGCGCGGCCGCTGCACGGTTGCGGCTCGCGCCTGGGCCGCGAGTGCGCTAGATAGCGGTTCTCCGCTGGCGCAGGAGGTCCGGATGAAGACCATCTTCGTCATGGTCAAATGCGATCTCGGCAAGGCCTACGAGGTCGCCGACGCGGCGGTGCAGACATCGAAGAGGTGTCGGAGGTCTATTCGACCTCCGGGCAATACGATCTGCTGATGAAATGCTATCTGCCGGACAGCGCCGATATCGGCCATTTCGTGACCGAGCAGGTGCAGACATTGCCCGGCGTCAAAGACACCTTCACGATCATCGCCTTCAAGGCGTTCTCGCCCGACACGACGCGGGCTGAAGGGAGCCACATTCGCGGAATCCATGAGCGATCGACAGCGGCTGGGTCAAGGCCGCCAAGCGCGCGCGATCTGGGCGAAGGCGAAGTCATCGGGGTCGTCGTCGTCGGGCCATGAGATCGCGCTCTACGATCTCGACGGCGATATCTGCGCCACCGACGACATCTGCACCCACGCCTACGCCAAGCTGTCCGACGGCTGGCTCGACAACGGCGAGATCGAGTGCCCGCTGCACGCCGGCCGCTTCGACGTCAAGACCGGCAAGGCCACCGCCCCGCCCTGCGTCGACGACGTCAAGACCTATGCGGTCCGCATCGTCGGCGACGAAATCCAGGTCAAGCTCCGATAGCCCTGCCTCGTAGGATGGGCTGAGCGCAGCGAAGCCCATCTTTCTTACTGTCATCGGGGTTGATGGGCTTCGCTGCGCTCAGCCCATCCTACGAAGTCCCATCCTACGAGGCCTGCTTCTAGTGCCGCGATGGCGGCGAATTGCTATATGATGTGCGGCATGACCGATCTCGCCGCTGACTATCACCCGCCGCTAGGAGCTGTTCGCCGGCCTCAACGAGGCGCAGGCGCAGGCGGTCGCGGCGCTCGACGGGGCCGTGCTGGTGCTGGCCGGCGCCGGCACCGGCAAGACGCGGGTGCTGACGACGCGCCTCGCGCATATCCTGGCCGAGCGGCGCGCCTGGCCCGGCGAAATCCTCGCCGTCACCTTCACCAACAAGGCGGCGCGCGAGATGCGCGAGCGGCTCGAAGGCGATGATCGGCGAGGCTGCCGACGGCGTCTGGCTCGGCACGTTCCACGCGCTCGCCGCGCGCATCCTGCGCCGCCACGCCGAGGCGGTCGGGCTGACCTCGAGCTTCACGATCCTCGATAGCGACGACCAGCAGCGCCTGCTGAAGCAGATCATCGCCGCCGCCAATCTCGACGAAAAGCGCTGGCCGGCCCGCGCCCTGCTCGGGATCATCGAGCGCTGGAAGGATCGCGGCCTGACACCCGACAAGGTTCCGGCCGCCGATATCGGCGATTTCGCCGACGGCCGCGCGGTGACGCTCTACCGCGCACTATCAGGAGCGCCTCGCGACCGTGAACGCGGCCGATTTCGGCGATCTGCTGCTGCACAATCTGACGCTGTTCACCGAGAACCCGGAAATCCTCGCGACCTATCAGCGGCGCTTCCGCTATCTGCTGGTCGACGAGTACCAGGACACCAATGTCGCGCAGTATCTGTGGCTGCGGCTGCTGGCGCAGGGGCACCGCAATCTGTGCTGCGTCGGCGACGACGACCAGTCGATCTACAGCTGGCGCGGCGCCGAGATCGGCAACATCCTGCGGTTCGAGAGCGATTTCCCCGGCGCGCTGATCGTGCGGCTGGAGGAGAACTACCGCTCGACGCCGGAGATCCTCGCGGCCGCCGGCGGGGTCATCGCGCACAACCGCGGCCGGCTCGGCAAGACGCTGTGGACCCGCGCCGGCGAGGGCGACAAGGTCGTCGGTGCGCGGCATCTGGGACGCCGAGCAGGAGGCGCGCTGGGTCGGCGACGAGATCGAGGCATTGCAGCGCAAGGGCCACGCGCTGCGGGAGATCGCGATCCTGGTGCGCGCCGGGTTTCAGACCCGCGAGTTCGAGGAGCGCTTTATCGCGCTCGCCCTGCCCTATCGGGTGATCGGCGGGCCGCGCTTTTACGAGCGCCAGGAAATCCGCGACGCGCTGGCCTATCTGCGGCTGGTCCACCAGCCGGCGCGACGACCTCGCCTTCGAGCGCATCGTCAACACGCCGCGCCGCGGCATCGGCACCGCGACACTGCAGCAATTGCATGCGGCGGCGCGGGCCGGCATCGATGCCGCTGGTCGAGGCGGCGCGGATGCTGGTGACCGGCGACAAGCTGCCGCGCGCCGCGCGCAACGCGCTCGGCGCGTTTCTCGTGCCGTTCGACCGCTGGCGCGCCGAGGCCGAGCGCGTGACGCACACCGATCTCGCGCAGATCGTGCTCGACGAGTCGGGCTATACCGGCGATGTGGCAGGCCGACAAATCGCCCGACGCGCCGGGCCGGCTGGAAAACCTCAAGGAGCTGGTCGTCGCGATGGCCGAGTTCGAGAACCTCACCGGGTTTCTCGAACATATCAGCCTCGTCATGGACAACGCCGCCGAAACCGCCGGCGACATGGTCAACCTGATGACCCTGCACAGCGCCAAGGGGCTCGAATTCGACACGGTGTTCCTGCCGGGCTGGGAGGAAGGCGTGTTCCCGAGCCCGCGCTCGGTCGAGGAAGCGCGGGCTGAAGGGCCTCGAAGAGGAGCGGCGGCTCGCCTATGTCGGGCTGACCCGGGCGCGGCGGCGGGCGCTATGTCTCGTTCGCCGCCAACCGCCGCATCCACGGCCAATGGCAAAGCTCGGCGCGCTCGCGCTTTATCGACGAGCTGCCGGCCGCGCAGATCGAAATGCGCAGACCGAAATGGGCATGCCGGCCGCCGCCGTCCTGGGGCAGCGCCGGCGCCGTCGGGGAACTGGTCGGGCGCAAGCGCGGCGCAGGCCAATTGGGGTGCCGCGTGGAGCCGCGCCGATGGGGCGCCGCCTGCGCGCCAGCCGGTGCTGATCGAAAGCACGCCGCGTGCCGCAGCGCGGCCAGGAAATCCGCCGGGTCGGCGGTTTCTCGATCGGCGACCGGGTGTTTCACCAGAAATTCGGCTACGGCACGATCCGCGCCGTCGAGGACAACAAGCTCGCGATCGATTTCGAACACGCCGGCGAAAAGAAGGTCATGGACGCCTTTGTCGAACGCGCCTGATTTCAGCCGCTGCCTCGTCAGGATGGGCTGAGCGTCAGCGAAGCCCATCGTTTGGTCGATCCCAGACGAAGTTGATGGGCTTCGCTCCGCTCAGCCCATCCTACGAGGACAGTGCACAATGACCGGGCCGCTGCGGATCAGCGCCGAGATCGAGGGGGCCGAGGCGGCGTTGGCGGTCGCGGCAATGCTCGACGAGGTGGGCGGCGCGGTCGCGGCGTTCGAGACGCGGGAGGCGGAAGGCGCCACGCCCGCCTTATGGCGGGTCGAGAGTTACCCGCGCGCGCCGGCGCTCGATGCGGAGTTGGAGGTGCGGCTGCGGCTCGCGGCGATCGGCGATGGCGGGCGCATCCTGCAGATCGGCGAGGAGCGGCTGGCCGAGCGCGACTGGCTCGCGGAAAACCGGCGGGCCTTTCCGCCATTGCGAATCGGACGGTTCTTTGTGCATGGCTCGCATTGGAGCGGACAGGTGCCGGCCGGCGCGATCGAGATCGAGATCGATGCAGCGACCGCCTTCGGCACCGGCGAGCACCCCTCGACCTATGGCTGTCTGCTGGCGCTCGACCGGCTGGCGCGGCGACGTCGGTTTCAGGCGTCCGCTCGATATCGGCACCGGCAGCGGCGTGCTGGCGATCGCCGCCGCGAAGATGCCTGCAGCGGCCGGTGCTGGCGAGCGATATCGATTGCGCGGCGGTGCGGGTCGCCCGGCATCATGTCCGGCGCAACGGTTTGCGCGGCCGGGTACAGCGCCGATCTGCGCCCCCGGCTACCGCAGCCGGGCGGTGCGCCGGAACGCCTATGACCTGATCTTCTCGAACATCCTGGCTCGCCCGCTGGCGCTGATGGCGCATGATCTGGCGCGGGGCACTGATGCCGGGCGGAACCGCCATCCTCGCAGGGCTGCTGCGGCGGCAGGAGGCGATGGTGCTGGCGGCGCATCGGGCTCAGGGCCTGACCCTTGAGCGCCGCCTGGTTATCGAAGGATGGTCGACCCTGATCTTTACGGGCTGGCTAATGGCCGGTCAGACTAGCTGCCGGTCAAATTGGCGGCAGCCAGCGATGCGCGGTGGCGAGCCGGCTCTGGCGCGCACTCATCACCGACCGGGCGCGAGCCAGGGCCGGAGCGTCGGCGGCTCTCGTGGAAGCCCTCGACGATGGCCGGGATTTCCGAGCGATGGATGCCGATATCGGCCAGCGAACGATCGTCGAGCGACATCAGCTCGCCATAGGCGCGGTCGCGATTCCGCCATTCCGAGATGGCCGACCGCGCTGCAACCAACAGATTGACAAGCGACATGGTAATTACTCCGCACCACCATGGTGCAATGCACAAACTGGCTATTGCGGCGCAAAAACACCAAGCGAAAGATAGCATTCCAGCCATGCACCAGGTCAGGTAGCTGACGTGCCGCAGGGTTTTTCTATTGCATCGCAACAAGGCTCGTCGGCCGATCCGCGGCGCGTTAGAGTGCGGTCAAAGCCGCAAAGGAGCCTTTGATGAGCGCGACAG
This sequence comes from uncultured Alphaproteobacteria bacterium, assembly GCA_963737875.1. Lineage (GTDB taxonomy): Bacteria > Pseudomonadota > Alphaproteobacteria > ATCC43930 > CGMCC-115725 > DATARH01. The sequence continues at coordinate 52,033 of CAVTUM010000016.1, forward strand.
TCGCAGAGCCGGATCGGCGCCGATTGGCGCAATTGCTGAGCGAGACCAAATCGCCGTTTGACGCCGACGGCGTCGCCGCGCTGGTCGCCGGTGTGCTTGGCGGCGCCGCCGGAGATCGGCACCGATTGGCACGCACTGGTCGCCGAACCAACCCCGCCGCCGCTCGCCGCCGCGCTCGAAGATTTGCGCACCTATCTCGCCGAGGATTATCGCGACGGTCTCGAACCCGAGGATTTCCGCCGTCTGCCGCGCCCGGCGCGGGTCGCGCTACTGCGCGAGGAGCTGAAGGCGCAGGGGATCGACGGCTTTATCGTGCCGCGCGCCGACGAGCACCAGGGCGAGTACGTCCCGACCTGCGGCCAGCGCCTCGCCTGGCTGACCGGGTTCAGCGGCTCGGCCGGCATGGCGATCGTGCTGGCGGAGCGCGCCGCGCTGTTTGTCGATGGCCGCTACACATTGCAGGCGGCGGTGCAGGCCGATACCGCACTGTTCGAAATCCGCCACCTGATCGACGAGCCGCCGGCGCGCTGGCTCGCCGAGGCGGCGGCCAAGGGCATGGTGATCGGCTACGACCCGTGGCTGCACACGCCGCACGAGGTCGAGCGGCTGCAGGCCGGCGTGGCGCGTGCCGGCGCCAGCCTGCGCGCCGTGGCCAACCCGATCGACCGGGTATGGCCCGGCCGGCCGCCGGCGCCGCTCGCGCCGGTGGTGCCGCACCCCGACCGCTTTGCCGGCGAGAGCGCCGAGGCGAAGCGCCTGCGGATCGGCCATGCCATTGCCGAAGACGGCGCCGGTGCCGTCGTGCTGACGATGCCGGAATCGATCGCCTGGCTGCTCAACATCCGCGGCGGCGACGTGCCGCACACGCCGCTGCCATTATCGTTCGCGATCCTGCGCGACGACGGCAGCGTCACGCTGTTTATCGACCGTCGCAAGCTGGCGCCCGGGCTCGACCGGCATCTCGGCAACGGCGTCGCGATCGAGCCGCCGGAGCGGCTTGGCCGCATCGCTGGCGGCGCTGGCGAAATCGGGAACGCGGGTGCAGGTCGATCCGGCGACCGCCGCCGCCTGGGTGTTCGACCGGCTCAACGAAGCCGGCGCCAAAATCCATCCGCGCCGCCGACCCGTGCGCGCTGCCGAAAGCGTGCAAGAACACCGTCGAACTCGACGGCACCCGCGCCGCGCATCGCCGCGACGGCGCCGCGGTGACGCGTTTCCTGGCGTGGCTGGCACGCGAGGCGCCCAAAGGCGGGCTGCGCGAGATCGCCGCCAGCGACCGGCTCGAAGCCTTCCGCCGCGAGGGCGAATATTTCCGCGACCTGAGCTTTCCGACGATTTCCGGCGCCGGGTCGAACGGCGCGATCGTGCATTACCGCGCGACACCGGAAAGCGAAAAGCTGCTGGAGCCCGGCAACCTCTATCTGCTCGATTCCGGCGCGCAATACCTCGACGGCACGACCGACATCACCCGCACGATCGCGATCGGCGAACCCGAGCGACGAAATGCGCGACCGCTTCACGCGGGTACTGAAGGGCCATATCGCGCTCGCCACGGCGCGGTTTCCGAAGGGCACGACCGGCTCGCAGCTCGACGCCTTTGCCCGGCGGGCGCTGTGGCAAAAGGGGCTGGATTACGATCACGGCACCGGCCACGGCGTCGGCAGCTATCTGTCGGTGCATGAAGGGCCGCAGCGCATCTCGAAGGCGCCCAACACGCAGCCGCTGCTGCCGGGAATGATCGTCTCGAACGAGCCCGGCTATTACAAAACCGGCGCCTACGGCATCCGCATCGAGAATCTGGTCGTCGTGCAGCCGCTGCAGGCCGAGGGCGAGCGCGACATGCTGTGCTTCGAGACGCTGACCTTGGCGCCGATCGACCGCACACTGGTCGCCCGCGACCTGCTCGACACCGACGAGATCGCCTGGCTCAACGCCTACCACGCGCGGGTCCGCGAGGTCATCACCCCGCTGGTCGATCCCGAAACCGCCGCCTGGCTCGCCGCCGCGACCGCGCCGATCGGGTGACCCGATCGCAAGATCGTCATTCGACCGGGAGGCGGGTTTCGGTGGAGTATCCCCCGATAAACATCGCGAATGGGAGGATGCCTTGCAGACGATCGGTCTTTTCACCGGGTTGGGGTTGGCCGCGGCGCTCGCAATGCCGGCGCAGGCACAGTTGCTGAGCCACAAGGATCTGTCGCAGGCGATGGCGCTGACCATCGCGACAACGGCGGCGGAAACCTGCAAGGGGCAGGGCTACCGCGTGTCGGTGACGATCATCGGGCGGGCCGGCGAGGTTATCCTGCAAATGCGCGGCGACGACGCCTCGCCGCACACCATGGAAAACAGCCTGCGCAAGGCCTACACCGCCCGCACCTTCCGCGTGCCGTCGGGCGAGATCGCCACGCGGCTCAAGGAAAACCCGACCCTGTCGTTCGTCTATCTGACGAACGTCGCCGCCGCCCAGGGCGCCCTGCCGATCAAAATCGGCGACGACGTGATCGGTGCGGTCGGTGTCTCCGGCGCACCGGGCGGCGAGAAGGACGAAGCCTGCGCCAAGACCGGCCTCGACAAGATCGCCGACCAGCTCAAATAGCGGCGCGAGGTGGGCGGTCAGCCCGCCTCGTAGCGGATTTCGAGGACTTCGATCGGCTCGCGGCCGGTCGGAGTGCGCAGTTCGACGACGTCGCCTTCATGCGCCTTCAACAGGGCGCGGGCGATCGGCGAAATCCAGCTGACCTGGCCGCGATCGGGATCGGCTTCGTCGATGCCGACGATGGTCACGGTCTTTTCGGCGCCGTGCGGGTCGGCATAGGTGACGGTCGCGCCGAAAAACACCTGGTCATGGCGGGTCTGGCGGCGCGGGATCGACGATTTCGGCGATCTCCAGCCGCTTTGTCAGAAAGCGCATGCGGCGGTCGATCTCGCGCAGCCGCTTCTTGCCGTAGAGATAATCGCCGTTTTCCGAGCGGTCGCCATTGCCGGCGGCCCAGGACACGACTTCCACCACTTTCGGCCGCTCCTCGCGCAGCAGGCGGCGCAATTCCTCCTGCATCCGGCGATGGCCGTCCGGGGTCATGTAGTTTTTGACACCGGCGGGCAGGCCGGCGCGTCATCGTCCGAGTCTCGGAGCCGTCGTCATCGGTTTCTTTGACAAAGGCTTTGCTCATCTCTTCCCGATATCGCTACTTACGTCGTCCCTGCGAAAGCAGGGACCCACTTTTCAGCTGTTCACGAGCCTGCTTGGGGTCCCTGCTTGCGCAGGGACGAAATGTAGAACACGTCGCTTACACCACCTTCTCGGCGTGCAGCGCGGCGATTTCGGCGTCGCCGTAGCCGAGGCTCGCGCAGGATCTCGTCGGTGTGCTCGCCGAGCAGCGGCGCGCGGCGGCGATAGGTGCCGGGCGTATCCGACAGGTCGATCGGGGTCGGGGCGATCGGCACGGTCTTGTCGACACCGGGGTAGTCGCGCTCGTCCAGGAGGCCGGCGGCGCGGATATGCGGGTCGTCGAGCGCCTGCTGCGGCGAATACACCTGGCCGGCGACGATATTGGCCTTTTCGAGCGCCGGCCAGGGCCTCGGCGCAGCTGCGCTCGCCGCACCACCGGCTCATCCGCTCGGAAATCGCCTCGCCGTGGTCGGCGCGCGCCTGGTCGTCGGCGAAAGCGCGGGTCGCCAAGCCAATGCTCCTCGCCGATCATGCGGCACCAGCGGCGGAACATCGGCATGCCGATCACGGTCGTGATGATCCAGCCGTCCTGGCATTGGTAGATGTCGGAGGGCGCGGTGTTGAAGGCGCGGTTGACGGTCGCGACGCGGTTGACCCTGGTCAGCGCCTGCTCGATCAGGAGTCGAGTTGCCAAAGGCGATCGCGGTGCGCAGCAAGGCGCCCTCGACCTTCTGGCCCTGGCCGGTCTTGCCGCGCTCCATCAGCGCCGCCATCGTGCCAAACGCCGACAGGCGAAGCGGTGCCGAAATCGACCCACGGCACCTTCAGCACGATCGGCTGCTCCGGCGTGCCGGACAGGTAGACCGCGCCGCTCATCGCCTGGCCGATGCCGTCGAAGCCGTGCTTGTGGCTGAAGCGGCCCGCCGGCGCCGAACCCGGTCACGGTGGTCAGGATGATGTCGGGCTTGACCTGGCGCAGGCTGTCGAGATCGAGCGCCAGCGAGCGCAACACCGCGGGCGGCAGGTTGGCGACGACGACATCGGCGGTGGCGACCAGCTTCCTGACGATCTCGCGGCCCTTCGGCGAGGCCGGGTCGAGCGTCATGCCGCGCTTGTTGCGGTTCATCGCCAGGAACATCGCCGCCGCCGCCATCCTCGCCGGTGCCGACCGGGATGATCCAGCGGTCCTCGCCGCCGCCGAGCCGCTCGATGCGGATCACCTCGGCGCCGAGATCGCCGAGCAGCGCGGCGCAGAACGGCCCGGCGATATAGCGCCCGAAATCGAGCACGCGAATGCCGTCGAGAACGCCGGCCATCACTTCCTCCTGCTGTTCATCCCCGCGCTAATCCTCCCATGTCATTGCGAGCGAAGCGAAGCAATCTCGGGCCGAAGGAGCCTCGCCCGCCCGGGATTGCCGCGTCGCCTTCGGCTCCTCGCAATGACAGCCCTTTATAGGGGTGAGACTAAACCCGTGACCAATCGAAGCGGACGCCGGCATCCGCCAGTAATTGCGGGCCGCAGACGGCGGCGACATAGCCGTGCGGCACCGCCGGCCGGCTCGACCCGATAGCGGCGCGCACAGGCTGGCCGGCGCCGCGTTCGGATCGACCTTGGCCAGGCGGCGCGCGATCAGGCGCTGCACCTCGCGTGAAAACGGGCCGGTCTGGCGCTCGATATAGATGACGCGCAGCGCGCCCGGCCGGTCCGGCTCGGCGGCGAAGCGAGCGGCGAGCCAGGCATCGATGATTTCCAGACCCTGCATCGGGTCGCCGAGGCTCGGGTCGCGGCCGTACAGGCCGTCGAAGGCGTAGAATTCGTCGGGCGGGCGCGCGGCGCCGGCGATGGCGTCGACCGCCGGCATGCCGCCCCCCGAATGGCCGCTCAGGATCAGCCGGTCGAGGTGCAAAACTCCCTCTTCCCGTACGTGGCCGGGCTGGCCCGGCCATCCACGAGCAGTCCGGCGGCGGCGGCGTCTCGGATGCCCGGCCAGCGGCACGAACGGAAATGGGGTACTGCCGGCTCAGATCGCCGAATTGCTCCAGCGCATATGCGACCAGCGCGTCGAGACCGCCGTCGAGCAGGGCCGGGAAATCGTACCAGGTGGAACGGATCCAGTTGCCGCGCGGCAGCACGCCGAGCGTCGGGCGGGCGCGGCCGGACAGGTCGAGCCCGCTGCGCGGCACCTTTTCGGACAGCAGCATCTCGCCGCGCTGCTGCGAGAACCCGTGCAGATGCACCGACGACATCAATCGCCGCCGCGTCGAGCGGGACTTCGTTCCAGCACAGGAACAGATCGGGCTGGGTGCCGGCGTGCGGGCGCAGCGCCGGCGTGTCCGAAGATACGTCTCGCCCGGCGGCAGGGTGCCGGCGGCCGTGATCATGCCGGCGCGAACAGCCGCTCCCGGCCGATCGCATCGGGCAGCATCGCGCGGCCCGGCGCGCCGCCGCCGGCAAAGGCCGGATCGCGCTGCAGCACCGGCATCACCCGGTCGGCAAACAGGCGCATGTTGACCTCCGCCTCCTCGTGCGGCATCGCGCCGAACGAGAATTCGGTCACCAGATGGTCCATGCCGGTCAGCGCTGCAATTCGGCGATCTTGTCGCAGGCAGTCGCCGGGCGTGCCGACGATCTGGATGCTGACATAGAAATCGGTCGCCTTGGCCTTGGTCTCGGCGCTTTCGTTGATCTTGGCGTAGGTGCGCGCCATTTTGCCGTAGCTCTCATAGCCTTTGACGGTCGAGAGATGACCGTCGGAGAAATGGTAGTGGTCGTCGATCGACTGCCATTTCTGGCCGAGATACTTGACCGCGCGCTCCTGCGCCTCGTCGCGGCTTTCGGCGCAGCAGACATTGGTCAGGATGATCGGCGGCCGCGGCGTGTGCCCGGCGGCGGTCGCGATCTCGCGGTAGCGCGCGATATCGTCGGACGCCTTGGCCCATTCGTTCTGCATCACCATCAGCACGCCAAACCCGAGCTTGGCCATGATCTCCGCCGAGTTGGGGCTGACCGCCGAGGCGTAAAACCGCCGCTCCGGGTGCGAGATCGGGCGCGGCCGGATCGCGGTGCGCGGGATCTGGAAGAACTCGCCGTCATGCTCGAAGCTGTCGTTGGCGAGCGCCTTGACGATGATCTGCGCCGCCTCGACAAAGCGCGGCCGCGCCTCGCCCATCGGGATGCGGAACCCTTCGTATTCGACGCTCGCCGCGCCGCGGCCGAAGCCGAACAGGCAGCGCCCGCCGCACATGATGTCGAGCAGCGCGATCTGCTCGGCGACCCGGACGGGATCGTGCCACGGCAAGCACGATGACCGCGGTGCCGAGGCTGATCCGTTTGGTGCGGCCGGCGTAATAGCTGAGCAGCTGGGTCGGCGCCGGCGACATCGCATAGCCGGTGAAATGATGCTCCAGCGCGAACAGCGAGTTGAAGCCGAGCGGCTCGGCAAGATCGCCCATCGCCAGATGCTCGCCGACCACCGAGGCATCCGACCGCCCCGCCTGGCACAGCATGTTGAGCGCAACGCCGACCTTCATGACCGTCCTCCCGCGAACCAATTCCAAAGACGATCCGCCGAAGCCGCGGTCGCGTCAACTCACCGCAGAGCGTGACTTACAGAGTAGCCCCCCAGGCTCAGCCCACAGGCCTCAGCCCGGCGGCCCGGCATTGATTTTGACAAAGCTGAGCCCGAGCATCCGCATATCGTTGCCGACATTCAGCTGGCTCGGCGAAACCGCGTCGGGCAACGCAAAGGACAGGCGGTTGGCGCGCGGGTTGAGCAGCTCGCGCGAGACCGTGAACATCATCTCAACCGGCGTCCGCACTGTCTGGTAGTGCGCGAACAAGCCATTGAAAAAGACCCAGCAATTCTGCTGGCTGAGCAGCCCATCGACAAGGTAGGGAAAGACCTCGACGGTAAAGCGCAGATCGTGGCGCAACGGCGGCAACCGGAACGTGACCTCGGCAACCGAAGCCTCGCTCCAGCTGCTGACCTCGTCAGGCGTCGGCGAAAACCCAGCCGGGCTGAACTCCCGCAAATTGCCGCCCGCCCCGAAATTAATCCCCGTCTTAAAGTTCAGCAACTGCACCGCCCACCCCTTTGCCAACACACTCAGATCGCGCACCCACAGGCGGGCGCTTCAGCCCCGCCCGCACAGGCCTCGCGGCAGCAGGCGCGCCACGACGCCAACGTCCTTGGCAGTGGGGGCGTTCTTTTGTATCACTATGAGTACGATAGTAGGAAAGTCAGCCAAAAGGAATCGGTTGGGTGAGTGTCGCGCACGAGCGTGCCAAGAAAGCTGCACTGGTTGTGATGGGAGGTGAGCACTCCGGCAGCTCGATACTGTGTAAATTGTCGTCTTCGTTGGGGTTCCGGAACGCCATTCCCGCAACGGCCGGACCACCCACCACCGTCAACGTTCCTGGCGAGGCGGACGATATTGCTCGTCTTAACCGCGCGATCATTCAGGAATTGGACTCGGCCTGGGATCGCCCCGCCGTCTTCGTTGCGCGCGGTCGGCCGCCTTCGGAAAGCGCGATCGAGGTCGATGCGCTGGTCACACGCCGGTATCTCGGCGAAGCCGCCGCCGCGCTGGACACCAGCTTTGGCGACGCGACACGTGTCGTAATCAGCGACCCGCTTGTCGCCCTGTTTCCCGGCCTGTGGGACGCCGCGCTGCGCCAATGCGGCTTTGCGGCGCGGCGTGTTCTGATCGTTCGCAACCCGATTGAAACAGCCGACTGGCTGCATCAGCACCGCGGCCTTGGCCGGCCCCGCGGCATTCAACTGTGGCTCCGCTATACGATGTCGGCCCTGACGCTGCCCGCCGGCCGCCCGGATGCGATTATCAGGCTCGATCAGCTGCGGCGCGACAAGGCCTCACTCGTCTTTCGCTTGCTGGATCAGCTGGGGCTCCGCGCCGCTGACGCCGAGACGCACCACCCCGCGCTCGACCAGATGATCAACGACGAGCTGCGCGAAGACCTGCTGCCGCCTGAATTCCTTTACCGCCGGCCGCTGATTTCCGCGCTGGTCAAAGACGTCTACCGGCTTTGCGTTGGCTGGGGCGATATCGAGCCGCAAGCGCGTGACGATGTGGTTTCAGCTCTGGCGACTCGATTCGAGGAATTTTGCCTTTGTGCGTCGTCGTTTGCCGCTGTTCCAGCCACGCTGCTCGAAGCGTCTGGGACACCCGCACCCACGGCCGCGACGCAGCCGACGGTTATCACCGGCGGCAATGCCGGGCGGGCGGAACAGAAGCGCACGGTTATCGTGCACTATCACCTGTTCAAGAACGCCGGGACCAGTGTCGACGCGATCCTCCGCAAGAATTTCGGCGATGGGTGGGCGGCACGGGAATATGTCAAACAATCACGCCCTGAAATGGCGGCCTCGGTCCGCGCTTTTCTCCTGGAGCATCCGGAGATCAAGGCGCTGGCCTCGCATACGCTGCTGTTGCCGCCGCCGGAACTGCCGGGGGTTGAGGTTTTCCCGGTCATTTTCGTGCGGCATCCGCTCGATCGGATGAAATCGGCCTATACCTTCGAGCGTGAACAGAACGCCGATACCTACGGCGCCCGCCTCGCAAAGCAAACCGATTTCGCCGGCTACGTCAGAGCCCACCTGGAAAACCCGGCGGACCGGGTGTGCCGAAATTTTCACACCGCGCGGCTTTCGATGATGGAGCCGCCGCGCAACGGCACCGAACTGGAGCGCGCCCTGCGCGCCTTTGACGCGCTGCCGTTTATCGGCGCGGTCGAAGCCTTTGGCGCCTCGATGCAGCGCCTGCAAACCCTGCTGACGCCCCGCATCCCGAATTTCCGCATCTTCGAGGCGAGCGAAAACGTATCGCGCCCCAGGCGGACCCTGGACGACCGGATCGCCGAAATCCGCACTGAACTGGGAGACGAACTGTTCGACACCCTCGCCGCCGCAAACGCGGACGATTTCGTCCTGCATCGGCTGGCGCTTGGACAATATGCCGATGAAACCCATTCGCCAGCAACCGAAAGCAGCGATGGAGACGGGCTAGTTCAATTCACCCGTTACTATGAGAACTTCGACCAACCCGCTCGGCATTCCCGTTAATATTCAGAGTTTACGGCATGGATCGACATGGATGATCCCACAGGAACACGAAGTATGCGAGGGATAAAGAACTATGCCAAAATAGCTGTGATTGCGAATTGCCAAGCACGCCCCATCGCCAACTTCGTCAAATTATTGGCGCCGAATGTAGAGATTGCTACCGTTACAGTCGTGCAGCTAACGACCGATGCTGACACCGATAAATCCCTGTCAATGTATGAAACATGTGACTTGATTTTTTCCCAATTGGTATATGATAGCTACCCTGTTGCCTTTGTCAGATTGAATAATCTAAAGAAACATTTCGGTGATAAAGTTATTTCTTGGCCTAACATTTTTTTTCGTGGCCAGTGCCCAGATATCCGTTACTTAAGCTCCGGCGGAGCACGCGTGCTGGGGCCACTTGGCGAGTACCAGAGCATCGCGGTATATGACGCGTGGCGGAAGGGGATTGATACGGCCACCGCAGCCCGCGAGCTGTTAAGAGGCGGCGATTGGGTGGACGCGTTTGCGGAAGAAGCCGAGCGATCGCTAGCAGAACTTGAAAACAGAGAACGGCACCTCACAATCGGGACCGCAGACTATATTAAACAAAACTGGCGCAGAGTTCGCTTTTTCCACACCTTCAATCATCCGGCCAATGAGCTGCTTATCCGCGTAGCTCACGACCTACTAAAATCGGCCGACATGACCGCATCTCCGCCCGCTGTCCCGACACCGTACCCTGAGGCACTCGATCCTTTTGTACCTGCAGTGCTCCCACCGTTGGCAGAAAAGCTCGGTCTAAAATTTTCAACGAACGCCGTGACTAAAGGAGTAGCTGTTAGCTTTGACGGCAAAGTCACCTACGATCAACGTAGAGCTATATACTATGACATCAACAGTTTTATTACAACTAGTTACAGGTGTTTTGATGCTCAGCTCACGCCTAATAGTGACATTCGGATCAGTTGAATTACACTCATTATCCTCAGCTGTTGAAGCTTCCAACGACATGTAATCGATAGGCTTTCGTTGGTCGCAACCCCTTTCGGAGACAGCGACCGGGGAGCCGCTAGCTAAGGCTACTTGAAAACGTCCGTCGGCTCTCAATTCCGGTGAGAACGAAAATGCCCGTGCGCTACGTGCCTGCCATCGCCGCCGCGATCGCTGATCACTGTCAAACACGTCCGCTGTGGAACCTGAGTTTGGGGCCCTTCATGGCGGTGATGGCCGCCAGGATAGATGATGACGCGCGGTTTTCTACTGTGGACAGCAGAGAGCAGCTTGATGTCCACGAATTTCTGAAAATCTATCTAGCTGCCCTATTGACCGACAACGACGTCGAACCACTAGTGGAACTCGGCAAACAGTTCATTAGAATCCTAACTCTACGTAAGGATACACGAAGCCTCATACAGTTCACCAACTTTGTATTCAAACAGTTCACACTGTCACCGCCCGCTATGAGTGTGGCGTTGTCAAAAATCTGTGTGGAGGCAAACTTCAAACTACATGTTACAGCAAACACATCAATTCATGAATTGCGCCAGAAGACGGAAGGTTATTACGATTTTCCGCAAGAGATATTTGCGTTATTCGATAGATACGCTCAGAATCTTTCCCTCCCCAAGCAACTGTGTTTTGTTTTTTTAACCGACAATTACTTTACTAATTTTTGTGCATGGGTCAGCGTGTTTAGCGCATCGACAGGTAATAGCGCACATCTTCTAGTGATTGCTATAGGACCCAACTTAGCCAAGAACGTGACCCAAACGCTCACGGAAAACCGTCTCAAAAATTTCACGATGTTGGAGTTCTGCCCTAGCCGATCTCTCACACCGAGCGGTAACGGGGGAAATCTATTCAACCTTTGGTATTTCAATATCTCGGTTATAAGGCACCTCATATCGTTTGGACACGATGTAGTTTACTCCGATCTTGATAGTTTCTGGCTGAAAGATTTCTTCCTCGATTGGAATTCCCCACCGCTATCTATCGTCGACCTGCTTTTTATGCCGACCAGTGACATGCCAAAATATGCTGTTGATCAATGGGGCAGCACGCCGTGTGCGGGATTTTTTGCCTGTCGCGCGTCGGACGGTATGGCGCGTTTCTTATCCGCATGGACCAACAACGTCGAAATAATGTTCGACGACCAAATAGCACTTGCACAAATGCTCTTGCACACGAACGCAACTTGGAAAGAAGGCGGTCATGAAGGACCCAATTGGAAGGTTACCGCTTTCTGCCCTCCCGCATTTGATACTGCTGGAGAGGCTGATTTTGTAAAAATCAGCCTTTTGGAACCGTCCTACGCAAAGCGCGTTGGTTCCCCTAATCCATCGACGATGCACGGAGCGACAATTTGGCATCCACGATGGGCCACCATGACGCACGAACATCCGAAAATCTTGAGGGCGCTTGTCAAATTAGCTCTAGACAAGGCTGAGCGACCTGCTAGCCGTCAGGAGAAAGCCATGAGCGACTTTATCGAGACCCCACGCGAGGTGAACCCTGTGCGCCCCAATTTAGCATTAGGAAAACCTGCTCTGCAAAGTTCGACTAGCAAATGGTCGCGGAGCCAGGTGCCTGCGGACGACGCTGCCGGTGCGAATAACGGAAAAATATCCGGCGAAGCTGGCTTTCATACCGCCAAAGAAATTAATCCTTGGTGGCAAGTTGACCTACAAGATGACTTTATCATATACAAAATCGATATTTACAACCGTAGAAAAAACGCTGAAAGGCTGAGAAATTTTCGTGTCCTAGAAATCTCTGGATGGAAAATTTTGGCAGACAATTCACTGGAAATCCGATCATGAGGTGTTTGGAAACGACTCGAAACCGTACATCATCCAATTTCGTCAAACACACCTCGCACGATTTATCCGAATTCAAATGGATGGTTTGAATTTTTTGCACTTTGACGAATGCCAGGTGTTCGGATGGGAGCCGAGTGATCTGGAACGTACTACGCTAGCCCAGAAAATCGTTGAGACAATTGATGCGATCACAACGGGACGCGATGGCCATATTAGCGACGTCGGCGGCTTTTCAATTTTTACGGATGTTCGCCGGTACGGGGCACCCATCATCAGTGCTCTTAATAGCGGAACGTACGAATGGACGGAGCGGCACCTAGCTCGGGAACTCCTTACAACCAGCGATCGAGTAATTGAGTTGGGTACAGCGGTGGGTGCTGTGGCGATGACGGCCGCTGTTGTGGTTGGGCCAGAGCATGTACTCACTTTCGAGGCAAACCCCTATATACTCCAAGATGCACAAAAGAACTTTTCTTACAACGGGCTCCCTCAGATACAAGCAAAAAATGGAATTGTCCGAAACGAAAGGCTTTTTAAAAACGATGAAGTGGCAGATTTTCACATTTCAAAAAATTTCTGGGCATCACGCCTTTCTGTGAACGATACAGACAATGACATCGTAGAGACCGTGCAGGTCCCCATCTTTTGCCTAGAAGAGGAAGTCAGACGGCACCGTGCAACTGTGCTGATCTGCGATATTGAAGGTGGTGAAGTTGAGCTGTTGTCTAACGCTAAATTGGACGGCATTCGGATGATCATCATGGAAACACATTATTGGTCTGCGGGGGTTTCAGAGACTGATTTGATGATTAGAAAATTGGTAAACGACGGCTTCAATATTGATTTAGCTCACTCGGCGCATCAGGTTGTCGCGTTGCGCCGAGACCTGGCGGAACCCTTAAATTCGGCTGACGATCCAACAAAATATCGACAAAGCCGAAATGCCGCTTTGCCGGACACTGTTCCATAAGGTGGGATAAAATGGCTGAAAACAGAAGCCCTCACGATATCGTTCAGACCCTACGGACCAGCGACGAGGCATACAAGGACGCGGCCGTGAGAGAGGGGGTAGTTTGGGGTGAAGTGTTTTCAAATACAGAAATGAAAGATGTTTGGGAAGCAGATAAGGTTGCGGCGATGAAGCTGAGGCCCCTGCGTGGCCTTAGTTTGACCAGGATATTCCGTGATAAAAATCTGCGGTTCGGGTCCGGCCTGTCGCTGGCATGCGGCTCGGGTCGGGCGGAGCGAGACTTTATACGCCTCGGGATATGCAAACGCTTTCACGGCATCGATATCGCGGCAGATGCAGTTAAAGAGGCCACCGAAAATGCTGGGAGCATGGATATCACCTATGAGGTTTCTGACCTAAACCGAGTTACGTTGCGGGCGCACGCCTATGACTTGGTAGTAACGCAGAATTGTTTACATCATGTTTTAGAGCTGGAGCACCTCGCGGAACAAATATGGCGATCGTTACGGCCGGAAGGGTATTTGTGGATTCATGACTATGTAGGAGAGACACAATTCCAATTTAGCGATTTGCGTCTTGAAATCGCCAATCGAATACTAGAAATATTACCTGACCGATATCGACGAGATCGGCTCCGGGATCGCATCCTGACGCACATAACCCGGCCGAGTCCAGGCGCACTGGTCTCGCCTTTCGAAGCGATACGGTCCGCGGAAATCATTCCCGTTTTTAGTCAGTGGTTCGATATCGACTACCGCCACGAGGAAGGCGCCTTCATGGGGCGTGTGTGCCCGCAAGGTATGCGCACGAATTATTTAGAAACGGATGATGGGCCAGTCATCTTCGAACTACTGATGCTAATCGAAAACCTGCTGATCGGAAACCAGATTTTAGCACCCCATACTGGTCAATACCTGATGCGCCCAAAGCTGCGGCCATGCGATCTAGCCTGATTTCACTGCGCGAAAAGGCGGTAATGAGGTACAAGGTAAGGGCTTGCTGGCTGCTCCTGCAAAAATAGGCATTACTCAAGGATAATCATTTCATTCGGATCGAGCGTGACCGTCAATTGCGCATCGCTGCGCACGACGCCCGGGTCTGCCGCAACCCATTTGAGACTGTTAGTCAGCGCTAAAGTGTACTGTTGCCAGTTACGCGACAACATTGCGCGAGCGCGAGCGCCATCGGTAGCCATGCTGGTAGGGTCCGCCAGGCAGTGATCACACGCCGCAAACGCAGGTTTCAGATTGTCTTCCGCAGCTAAATGGTTGCGGATCGTCATGAAGATATTGGCCGATTGACGATAGCGAATCGTTTTCATGGTTCGACGGCCAGATAGCAGATTAGGCGGCAACCTTATGAGAACGCGTCGCTGTGCATCAGGAGCATTAAAGCTGAAACTCGACGCGATAATTGCCGAATGGCCACCGTCAACGAAGCCTACAGCCATGACTTCCGCCTTGCCCGAAGGAAGTGCGTCATGTAAATCGAGTGACTGCGCACGGAAACCTAGGTAACGGTCGAGCACCAGGCGCAAGAACCCGCTTCCATTCAAAAAAGGCATCTTTCCGACTGTAGTAAAGCCACCCCAATGGAAAACACGATTGGGCCGTAAAGTAGCCCATAAACGCATCAGCACCTGGAATTCCCAATTTGCCTGACGCGCGGCGGGATCGCTTCCAGCATTACCAAAGGGTTCAGACAGTAACCCAAACTGGTGGATCGACGGCACTACCGACGATGGTAGCCTTCGATACGATTGACTCGCACGCTGCGCTGTTGTGGAAGGCCAGGAATTTGCTGGACGGTCAAGGAACGAGTGAAGACTTCGCGGCACATGATGGACGCTCAGGTGCTGCTGAGCTGCAAAGGCAAGAAACGCAGCCGTATCATACACACAACTAGAAGCTTTCGGTGAGCAGACGCCAAGTCCTGTAAACTCGCCGGGATTAAGCTCAGCCGTGGGTAAAACGGCATGTAGCGCGCGGTCCGTCGACTCGTAGTACCGGAAGAAGTCTGACTGAGATGCATTGAATCCAGACTTCTCGTCATATTCAACACCTGTCTCAAAGCGAGTTGTCTCCGCAGTCGAACCGAGATACGTTTTCAAGTCCGCTCCAAACTGGCGAATTACGCGCTCCCATTCATCCAAGTTTCCTGGGGGGCTCCGGCGTCCCCACGTCCCCTCCTCAGCGGGGGCTCCATTCGGAGTTGCGAGATCCCACGGCACATTTTCAAGCGCGATGGTAATATCCTGCGGTCGATACCCCGCCTGAAGATACGGTTCTAGCCTTCGGCGGATCAGCTCCGGCCTGAAGCGGAGAGACCCGTCGTTCTGCTTGACCACGTAATCCAAAGATCGACGCCCAAGTTCCTCCTCGGTAAGGTGAAATTTTTGGATCCAATCTCCACGATACCCACCCAAAAAGCGATTAATGGTGAATGTATCGACAAATGGAATTTCTTTCGACGCATTCGGTCTTTTTTTATATTGTAGTCCGTCGTGGACCGCGGTGACGTAATCTGGAATCTCCATGACACCCATGCCGATTAGGTGTCCCTGGAGTTGGGTACTTCGATAGAATGGGGTCAGTATTCCGAGATCGTTGCCGACCGCCGCTTGAGGCGGCCGAAAGGGCAACCAGTATAAAGGCGATAAGACTAGATACCCCATTGTCCGCATTACCGAACGACGTGTTGGCATTTTCGGGTAACCTCGAAAAAAAGACGACGAATATAGCCAGGTCTGCGCGAGCGCATCGGTAACCCCCTAAATCGTGACTAGGTGCTCACAGCGCCAGGTAGGCAACCTGAGCGCCCGCTTCGCCGAACGCAGTCAGAATTAGCCGCCTCCACACACCTCGGTTGAAGAAAGCGCTTAACTTTGGGATAATGTAACTGTTATCAGTATCCTAGAGTAATCGCGCGCAGCTGCCGTGGTCGATCGAGCCCGTTGAGGGATGCGCGGCTGTCGCGGGCCTCGCGCGGTTGCGCGCGAACGCGGCGGTTTTGTGCTAGGTTGGGCCGGGGCATATTTTCAGGCGAGGCCGTGGTGTTGGTTCCCCCCAGGAATGCGAATGGTCGGCGTGCCGTGCGGTGCGGGCGGGTGATGGGTGGGGCTGCGGCGGTTGCCGTGGCCTGTCTGATGGCGGTCGGGGCCGGGGCGGAAGTGCCGGCTGGCGGGCCACCAGTGTTGGGGCCGGCATCGCTGCAGCCGGGCGTCACGGCGCCTGCCGTGCTCGGCGACAGCGAACTCCACGCCCGCCTCGACAGCGTCAGTTCGCTGTCGATCGCCGGCGAAAAGCTGCATCTGTCGCTGCTGCGGCAATTTTATGCGGCGCATAATTACGAGCGGGTCTGGCCGGCGCGGCAGGCGCAGGCGGATGCGCTGCTCGCGACGGTGATGCGGGCCGGCGAGCAGGGGCTCGACCCCAATCTGTTTCATGCCGCCGCGTTGCGCAATCCCGCGGCGCTGTCGCCGACCGACCGCGAGTTGCTGCTGTCGGATGCGTTTCTGGGGTACGCCGATGCGCTGGCCCGTGGTGCTGTGCCGATCGATATCCGCATGGACGACGAAGACCTGACACCCGAGCCGGTCAACATCCCCGCGACGCTCGACACGGCGATCGCCAGCCCCAACCCGGGTGCGGTGATCGAGGCATTGGCGCCAAACTCGCCGGCCTATCTGGCTATGCGCCGGGCATTGCCGGCCTATCAGGCCGCCGCCGCGACGGAGAGCGGCAACGGCATGCCGGATGCGCGCGGGCGCGCCTCCGGTGAGAAGGCCCCTGGCGAGAAGAACGGCGAAAAGGCGGAAAGCCGGCTGCGCAAGCTCATTGTCAATCTGGAGCGGATGCGCTGGCTGCCGCGCAACATTCCGGCCGACCGCATCTGGGTCAACATCGCCAACGCCAAACTGGTGCTTTATCTGAACAACCAGCCGGCCTTCACGACCCGCGTCGTGGTCGGCGATATCGACAAGCAGACCCCCGAGCTGCAATCGACGATCGTCAGCCTGCTGTACAACCCGCCCTGGAATATACCGCCTTCGATCGCGACCAAGGAGATCCTGCCGAAGCTGAGCCAGCAGCCCGATTATCTGAGCCGGCACCATATGACGATGCGCCACAACGGCTCGATCCAGCAACTGCCGGGTCCGGGCAGCGCTCTCGGCCAGCTCAAATTCGAGATGACCAACCGGTTCGACGTGTACCTGCACGACACGCCGCTGAAAAACCTGTTCAGCCGCGACAACCGGCGGCAGAGCCATGGCTGTGTGCGGGTGGAGAATCCGCGCGAACTGGCCTCGCTGTTATTGCAGCAGCCGGTCGACGTGATCAACAAGGGGATCGCGCTGGGAACCACCAACCGGCATATGCTGCCGGTGTCGACCCCGGTTTTCCTGGTCTACCAGACCGCGTTTGCCGACCCGGACGGGACGATCCAGTTCCGCGCCGACGTCTATGACCGCGACAGCGAAATCTGGCAGCAATTGTATCCGGGCCGCCAGGCGCCGGTTGCAGAGCACGAGTTAAACAGCCAACGCCGCGGCTGAACATCCACTAAGTGACTCAACCTGCACAGGAAAATGCACGGCGAACGCGGCTCCGCGGCGGTAAAATCCGCATAACAGGCTTGTTTGCACCGCACTGCGATGCTATGGCCTTACCCCAGGGGACGTAGGGGGATTAGCCATTGCATTCATCAACACTGCTGACCCGGCGCCGGGTCCTTGGCGCCGCCGCGGCTGCGGCTGGCGTTGCTTTCGTCGCACCAGCTACCGCCGTATCCTTCGCACCACGGTCGGTTTCTCTCTATAACACCCACACTGGCGAATGGGTCCGAACTGTATACTGGGCGGACGGCCACTATATTCGCGACGCGGTGCGCGAGATTAACTGGGTGCTTCGCGATCATCACTCCGATGAAGTGCGCCCGATGAATGCCGGGGTCCTTGACCTGCTCGGCATGCTGCGCCACCGCCTTGAAGTCAACGATCCGTTTCTCATCATTTCCGGCTATCGGTCACCAACCACTAATCACATGATGTGGCTGCGTGGCGACGGCGTTGCAAGCAACAGCTTTCATATTAAGGGAATGGCGATCGACCTGCGCTGCGAGCAGCGCGATATCTCGCAGGTGCACGCGGCGGCCATGAGCATGCGCTGTGGCGGTGTCGGGTATTATCCCCGCTCGGATTTCGTGCACGTCGATTGCGGCCCGGTCCGCTGCTGGTGATTTGGCTGCTGGTGATTTGATAGCGCTGCGGCACGGGCTGCCGCAGCGTCTTCGCCGCCTCGCCGAACGGCATCATCACCACGGCCGGCCATCTCCGGAACTCACGCTATCGCATCGGGTTTACAGCTAAAGCTTTAGCCACACCCGAGGCTGTGATGCGTCTCATCCTTCTTCTCGTGCTGATTCTGATCGTTATCGGCGCGCTGCCAACATGGCCATACAGCGCCGGCTGGGGTTATTACCCGAGCGGCGGCGCTGGCATCCTCGTTATTATTCTGATCGTCTTGCTGCTGGTCGGGGTCTAGTCAGCCGAGGGGGCCTCTCCGCGACGGCTCGCTCAGGCGGGCGGGGTGCGGCGGAGCACCTCAAGGCGAAGCGGCAGCTTGGTGCCGAGCCACATCGCGTGGACCGCATGGTCGTCATAGGCATTGTCGGTCTCAGGGTGCACCAGCACGTCGAGCCCGCCGCGGTTCAGCAGCAGCCAGGGGACGAGGCGGGGAAATTCCCCGGCCTCGAACGCGACCTGGTACATCGAAATCGGGTGCGGGCCGACCGGCTCGTCATGCCAGCGGCCGAGCACCACCTTGAACCGTTCGCCGATCCCCTCGCGCACCCGGGCGGCGACCTCCCGCGTCGTCGCCGGGTCGTAATAGATGTGCGCGTGATAGCCGCGGATCGCGGCTGGATCGGCGAACGCCTCGGCCATCCGGTCAGCCCCCGATCACCCGCACCGGCTTGCCATCAAGGAAGCCCGTGACGTTCTCGACGATCTGCGGGTACGAGCTGCGATAGTTCTCGTCGGTCACGTAGCCGATATGCGGCGTCAAGATCACGTTTGGCGTCGAGCGCAGCGGATGGTCGATCGGCAGCGGCTCTTTGTCGTAGACATCAAACCCGCCATAGGCGAGGCGGCCTTCCGTCAGCGCCGCGATCACCGCGTCGGTGTCGCAGATCGGGCCGCGCGAGGTATTCACCAGGATCGCGCTCTTTTTCATCAGCCCGATTTCGCGGGCACCGACCAGATGGCGGCTGCGCGCGCTGAGCACGAGGTGCACCGACAGCACGTCCGACCGCTTGAACAACTCGTCCTTCTCGACGCGCTCGACGCCCTGCTCGGTGGCTTTCTCGGCGGTCAGGTTCTGGCTCCAGGCGATCGCCTTCATGCCGAAGGCGATGCCGACCCGCGCCACCGCGCTGCCGAGCCGCCCGAGGCCAAGGCAGCCGATCGTCTTGCCGGCGAGGCGATGCCCGATCCGGGTCTGCCAGCCGCCCTGGCGCATCAAGGCGTGGTCTTCCGCGATGCGCCGCGCCGCGCCGAGGATGAGGCCCCAGGCGAGTTCGGCGGTATCCTCGTTGCCACCGCCGGGCCCGCCGGTGCCGCATACCGTGACGCCACGCTCCTTCAGCGCCGCCATGTCGAACGAGGCGTTGCGCATGCCGGTGGTGATCAGCAGATTTCAGCTTTGGCAGGCGGTCGACGATGTGTTTCGGGAACGCGGTGCGCTCGCGCATCGCACAGACGATCTCGCTGTCGGCGAGCGAGCGCACGACATCGTCCTCATCGGCGAACGGAAATCGCTCAACCGCGACCTCAATGCCGCGCGACCGGATCGGTGCCCAATCCGCCATGTCGAGCGCGACGCCCTGGTAATCGTCTAAAATGCTCAGCCGCATCGAATTTCTCCCTCCCGCAGGTTGGGCTCCTTGTAGACCATGATCGGGTGGTGTTGAAGCATTCCGCAGCGCTTTCGCCTGCACCGCAAGCTGTCATTCCGGGGCAGCCCAACGGGCTGAACCCGGAATCCATGCACACGGACCGTGGCCGGCACCGCGCGGCTATCGCAGGAGTAACCGGAAGCAACGTCCGTGTTCTTGGATTCCGGGTTCGTCGCTACGCGACGCCCCGGAATGACAGGATTTGGGGAAGGCAGCAGATCCGAGATGCAGCGATAGGGCGTCAGCCGAGAAGCGGCACGTACTCGTCGAGCACCTTGAGTATCTCGTCGCGAGTGCCGTCGGGGATTTCGAGAACGGCGCGGTCGATGCCGGCCGCGCCGTATTCCGCCAATGCCGCCTTGTTGGTCGGCGCGCGGAACACCGAGGTCGACAGGGTCTTCGGATCGCGCCCGGCCTGTTCCGCCATCCGGTGCAGCCGCTTCAGCTGCGCCTCGATCTCAACGCCGCGGCCAGGGCGCGGGAACCAGCCGTCGCAATATTCGACGACGCGGCGCAGCGTATAATCGGTTTCGCCGCCGAGCAGGATCGGCGGATGCGGCTTTTGCGCCGGTTTCGGATAGGACCACACCTTGTCGAAATTGACCATGTCGCCGTGGTATTCGGCCTCGTCCTGGGTCCACAGCGCCTTCATCGCCTTGATCCGCTCGCCCATCAGCTTGAAGCGGGTTTTGTACTGGGCGCCGTGGTTTTCCATTTCCTCGACGTTCCAGCCGCCACCGATGCCGAATTCGACGCGGCCGCCGGACAACTGGTCGAGGCTCGCGACGCATTTCGCGGTGACGATCGGGTCGCGCTCGGGAATGAGGGCAATGCCGGTGCCAAGCCGCAATTTCTTGGTCACCGCAGCGGCGAAGGACAGCGCGACAAACGGATCATGGGTATGCGCATAGCGTTTCGGCAACTCGCCGCCGCCGGGGAACGGCGTCTTGCGGCTGACCGGGATGTGGGTGTGTTCCGGCAGGAAGATCGACTCGAAGCCGCGCTCCTCGAGCGCCGTCGCAAGCTCGACAATGTTGATGCCGTAATCGACCGGGAAATAGAACACGCCGATCTGCATTTGCTTACCTCTCTGCCAAATCGAATCGATGTCAGGCGACGCGGGCCGTCGGTTGCGGTGCCGACAAGGGTGCCGACAGGACGGGCCGGTCCGCCAAATGGAGCCCCGGCAACTCGTGTTCCTGCTCCAGCGTCGGCGGCGCGCTCTGCAAGGTCAGGGCGCCGACCGCGAAGCGGATGCCCTTTTCGGCAAACACCGCATACATCCGCTTCAGGTATTCGCGCTGCACCCAGGTCGGCTTGACCGGGCGCGCGGTGAATTTGAAGCGCAACACCAGCGCATTGTCGGCGATTTCGGCGATGCCCTGCATCTTCAACGGCAGCAACACCTCGGTCGTCATCTCCGGGTTTTCCTGCATCTCAAGGCCGATACGCTTTGCCGTTTTGCGCACCAGCTCAACATCGGTGCCGCGTTCGAGCCGCAGGTTGAATTTCATCGTCGCGAAATCGCGGCTCAGATTGGTGACCGCGCCAAGCTGTCCATAGGGGATCGTGTGCAACGGCCCGTTATGGTGGCGCAGTTTCATCGAGCGGATACCGAGGGCTTCGACCGTGCCGCGCAGCCGCCCGGTATCGAGGTATTCGCCGACCCGGAACGCATCATCCCAGATGTAGAACAGGCCGGAAATGATGTCGCGCACCAGCGATTGCGAGCCGAACGAGATCGCCAGGCCGAACACCCCGGCCCCGGCGATCAGCGGGCCGGTATCGATGCCGAGGCGCGACAGAACGGTCAGCAGCGCGATAACCGCGATGATCGCGCCAAACGCGATCCGCATGATCGGCAGGATGGTTTGGAGGCGCGAGCCCGGCGCCAATTCCTCGTCGTCAGCAGCCCCCGGCAGGCGCGGCCCGCTGGCGGTCTCGGGCAGCTGCCGATCGATCGCCAGCCGCGCCAACTCCCAGGCGACATAGGCGACAAACAATGTCACGACCGCGATCGTGCAGGTTTGCATCGCCTTGTCGGCGCTGCCATCCGCCATCTCAATCGCATCCACCCAGATCCACACGATCAGCAGGCTGGCGACCAGCAACACGATGGCCTGGAAGATGCGCCGGAAGGCGCGCTTGACGAGATGATCGACCTGACCGGAGGACGCGCCCGCCTCCCCCGCTCCCGCCGCGCCCCGGTCGGCCAACTGTTCGAACACCAGCAGCACGATCAGCACGCCAAGCGTCGAGACGACAGCGTGGTAAAGCGACAGCAGATCGAGCGACAGCCCGAAGATGAAAAAAACCAGCAGCCCACCGACGCCGGTCAGTCCGATTGAAAGCCAGGCGCGGGCGGCGGCGGCGCGAAAGGCGCCGAGGAGACCCCCGCTATGGCCGCGGATCAGCGCCTCGGCAATCACCCGGGCCCGGAACACCATCCAGGTGTAAATCACGCATACCAGCAGGGCGACGACCAGCCCGATGATATGCGGCGCCCCGCTATCCTCGTCTTTCAGACCGAGGCGACCAAAGCCGATCAGCAAGACGACCGCCAGCACGGCGCACGACAGAAACCAGTTCAACCGGCGGGCTTCGTTATCTGGCATGGCAACCGGCCGCGCCGTCGGCTCGCCGGGCCGCAGCAGCATGCGAAACACCAGCATCGTCCCGCGCCACCGGATCAACACGTTGGCCGAGAACAGAATAAGGGTTATCGGCACCCCCAGCCGCATCAGCCAGTGCCGGCTATAGACAAAGACACCGGCGAAAATCACCAAGCCGACGATATCGCACACAAAGAGCCACAACAGGCAGCTCATTGCCGGCGCGTGCAGCCGAAAGGCGAGGCGCCGGCGATGGCTCAACCCGCGCGACACGGCTCGCTCGGCAAGCCAGGCGATAAAACCAGCCAGCGCCACCCAGCCGACGTTGATCAAGGCGCCGAGCGCCGACCCATTGGCATCGAACGAACGCCACTCCCGGTCCAGCGCGCCCGGCGTCTCGGGCAGCATCTGGACGTCCCAGACCGCCTCTTTTTCGAGCTTCATCGCGGCGGCTTCGAACCAGCCGGCGGAACTCATCTGATCCACCGCGGCGGGCGCGGGTGCCGCGTCGCGCGCAAAGGTCGGGGCGGTCAGCCAGAACAGCGCCGCGGCGGCGATCAGCCACACGGCCCATCGCACGCGCTGATGCGCCCCCAGGGTTTTCGTCAATCGCAGGCGCATGCCCATCGCCTCCGCAGGAAGACGCCGGATTCTACAGCATAATCAAGCCGTATGACTCAAATTCCCGCCGCGGCGGGAATGATGTCACGCCGCAGATGGTGCTAGCCGGCGCCGAATGCCAGGGCGATGTGATACGTCGCGAAGGCCGCAGCGTATGCGAGGGCCAGCATGTAGCTGAACAGGAACAGCATCCAGCCCCAGCTGTTGGTCTCGCGCTTGACGACACCGAGGGTCGAGGCGCATTGCGGCGCGAAGACATACCAGGCGAGCAAGGAAAGCGCCGTCGCGAGGCTCCATTGCCCGGCCAGTACGTGGCCAAGTTGCGCCTCCTGTTCCTCGCCGCCCTGGATCGCGTAGACCGTGCCAAGCGAGGCGACCGCGACCTCGCGCGCGGCCATGCCGGGGACCAGCGCGACCGAGATCTGCCAGTTGAACCCGACCGGCGCAAGCACCGGCTCCATCGCATGGCCGATTTTGGCGGCGAGGCTGTACTGGATGGCAGGTTCGGTCGCGTCGGGCGGCGGCTGCGGCACCGAACACAGAAACCAGATCACCACCATCATCATAAAGATCGTCGTGCCCGCCCGGTGCAGGAACATCTTGATGCGCTGCCACAGCCCGAGCGCGATGTTGCTGACGATCGGCCGCTTGTAGTCCGGCAGTTCGAGCATGAACGGATGCGCCGGCTCGCGCCGCCACAGCACGCGCTTCAACAGCCACGACACGCCGAGCGCCGCCGCGATGCCGCAGGCGTAAAGTCCGAACATCACGAGGCCTTGCAGGCCGAGCCCGCCCCACACCAAGCGGTTCGGCACAAAGGCCGAGATGATCAGCGTATAGACCGGGATGCGCGCCGAGCAGGTCATCAGCGGCGCCACCAATATCGTCGCGAGCCGGTCGCGACGGCTGTCGATGACCCGCGTCGCCATGATCCCCGGAATGGCGCAGGCAAAGCTCGACAATAGCGGGATAAAGGCGCGCCCGTGCAAGCCGGCGCCGCCCATGATGCGGTCCATCAGAAACGCGGCCCGCGCCATGTAGCCGAAATCTTCGAGCACCAGGATGAACAGAAACAGGATCAGAATCTGCGGCAGAAACACGATGACGCTGCCAACCCCGGCGATCGCGCCGTCGGCGATAAAGCTGCGCACGAGACCCGGCGGCAATGTCGCGTTGACGAACGCGCCGAGCGCGTCAAAACCGGATTTGATCAGGTCCATCGGCGCGTTGGCCCAGGCAAACACCGCCTGGAACATCAGGAAGAGGATCGCCAGCAGGATCACCAAGCCCAGCACCGGGTGCAGCACGACCCGGTCGATGCGCTGCGTCACCTTGTCGGCGCGTCCGGGCATGCGCACGACAGCGGCGAGGATGCGGTCGGCCTGGCGTTGCGCGGTGCGCAGTTCGCCGGCGCTGGGTTCGCGCCAGTCACCGCCGGGAGTCGTGGCGTCGAGCAGCCCCTGCTGGGCGATCGCCGCGTCGATGCGCGCCAGCAGGTCGGCGGTGCCGCCGCGCCGCACCGCGACCGACGGCACGACCGGCACGCCAAGCTCGCTCGACAGCTTGTCGAGGTCGATCTCGACGCCGCGATGGCGCGCGATGTCGAACATGTTGAGCGCCAGGATGATCGGCCGCCCGACCCGCTTCAGTTCGAGCGCGAAACGCAACGCGAGCCGCAGGTTGGTCGCGTCGGCGACGCAGACCAGAAGCTGCGGCGGCTCCTCGCCGGCAAACCGGCCGAGCACGATGTCGCGGGTGATTTCCTCGTCGAGACTCCGGGCGCGCAGCGAATAGGTGCCGGGCAGGTCGAGCAGGCGCACGCGCACGCCGCCGGGCGTCGTGGCGAACGCCTCCTTGCGCTCCACCGTGACGCCGGGATAGTTGGCGACCTTCTGGCGACTGCCGGTCAGCGCATTGAACAGTGCCGTCTTGCCGCAATTGGGGTTGCCGACCAACGCGATACGGGCCGGCAGCGCAACATCGCTCATGCCGGATCGACCAATATCCCCGCGGCGTCGCGCCGGCGCAGCGCGACGGTCATCCCGTTGACCCGCACCGCGATCGGATCATGCCGGATCAGCCCTTCGTGCAGAATCTTAACCACCGCCCCCTCGACAAAACCGAGTTCGATCAGGCGTCGTTCAAGCTCGGCCGGCGGCAGGGCACCCGGCCCCGGCGGCGCTGCGACCACACGGATTGTGCCGGTAAATCCCGGCGCCGCATCACTCAGCAAACAAGGTTCAGGTTGTGGTTCCGACATCGTGCAATCGCCATTTCGTCAAGTACAAACACTATTGCGAATAGTTCGCGATTGCAAATCCCGCCATCCCCCTCCACCCGCAGGGCACCCGTCGATTTACGCATAGGATACTCCCTCTCCGCCCCCGGGCGGAGAGGGAAAGGTGACGTTACGCCAGGGTGGCGTTGAAGGCGCCGCCGTCGAGGAGCAGGTTCTGGCCGACGATAAAGCCCGATGAGGCGGCGCACAGGAAAGCACAGGCGTTGCCGAATTCGTCGGGATCACCGACCCGGCCGGTGGGGTTGGTCGACGCGCGCCTCCCCAGCATTTCCTCGAACGACACGTTCTGCTTCCGCGCATCGAATTCGATGCCAGAGCGCAGCCGGTCGGTGAGGAACGGCCCCGGCAGCAGACCGTTGATCGTTACGTTGTACTTGGCAACCTGCCGCGCGAGGCCGGCGACAAACCCGGTCAGCCCGGCGCGCGCGCCGTTGCTCATGCCGAGGATCGCGATCGGCGATTTGACCGAGGCCGAGGTGATGTTGACGATACGGCCGAATTTGCGCTCACACATGCCGTCGACCGTCGCCTTGATCAGCATGATCGGGGTCAGCATGTTGGCGTTGACCGCCTTGTTCCAGTCGTCGAGGCCCCAATCACGGAAATCGCCATGCGGCGGCCCGCCGGCGTTGTTGACCAGGATGTCGGGCTCCGGGCAGGCGGCCAGCGTCTTCGCGCGCCCCTCCTCGGTCGTGATGTCGCCGGCCACCGCCGTCACCTTGGCGCCGGTCGCGGCGCGGATTGCCGCGGCGGTCTCCTCCAGGGTCTCGGCAGTGCGCGCCGTGATCGTCACCTCGACCCCGGCCTGCGCCAGTGCGGTCGCACAGGCACGCCCCAGCCCCTTGCTTGCGGCGCAGACGATGGCTTTGCGCCCTGCGATGCCCAGATCCATGTGCCCCTCCAATCATATGGCCGGCTGATGGCGGCCGGTTGCTGTGTTTCTGCTGACGCCGGTTATAACCGAGTTGGCGCGCCGCGCCACGGGCATAGGAGGACAGGTTGAAGGCGTTGTGTTTTGCGGTTGCGATGCTGGCGTTGATCGCGACGGAAGCGGCCGCGGATGAACCGCTGATCGGAAGCGCCGACACGTTGCGCGACCTGATGATCCAGAACGTCTGTCTGGACGCCGCCGGTGCCGTCGTTCCCGGCATCGCGCCGACACAGGGCATTGCTGCGACACAGGGCGACCAGCGCTGTGTCGCGCAGCGCGACCTGCAGCTCGGCGAGCGCCTGCCCTATCACAAGCATGACCACGCCTCACCCGATCAGCGCGCCGTTGATCCGCTCGGCTATCAGCGGCATGATTCCGTGCCGGTCGTCACCGCCGGGTTCGCCGACGCGGTGGAGCACTCATTCGATTTTGGAGCCGGCGACAACCGGCGCTTCGGAATCTTCGACACCGGCAGCGATGGCGGCGACCTCGCGATCCTGACGCCGGGGCGGGTGTCGTTCGGTGTGACCGAGGATGGCGGCTTCGGGTTCCAGCTGTTTGTCGGCGAATGCGGCGGTCCGATCGATGCCGGAGCGCTGACCCACGCCTGGATCGTCGTGGAATATGACACGACACGGCCGGCGCCGCTCGCAGGCGAGACGGTCGCGAGGCTGAACGACCTGCGCAGTGGACAACAGGAAACCTGCCCGAGCCGGTTCAACGCGGCCTACACGACCTGGCGGGTCGTGCCGTTCCGCTATCGCGCCGCGCCGGGACAGGGCACGCCCGTGACGCTGACGACGTTGATCTCCGACCATTACGGCGGGCAGAATCGCGCCACGGCCGATCATGTCGAGCGGTTTTATTTTACCCGCGAACTCGGCGGCACCCGCTGGGAGCGCTGGCAGAACGCCGCCGGCAACGCTCAGTACAGCGTCGCCAAAATCGCCGAGACCGCCGCCGGGTTCGCCGGCACCGGGCGCTGCAGCCCGACCGAACCTCCCGCCGGCGGCGCCACGATGCTGCTGATCGACTGCCGCGAATGGACCCTTATCGCGCCGCCCGCCGATCCCGCGGGTGATCCGCCAGGGTTTTTTATAAAGGCGGTACAAGACCGGCCGAACCGCCCCGCTTTCCTCGCCCCGCCGCCAGCTGCCGGCCGGTAAACCGGCTACGGCCGGCGCAGGTGCGTGTCGGCGTAGAACGCCGATAGCGGAAGGCGGAGGTCTATGCTGCCAAGCACCAGTTCGTCCTCCGGCCCGATGATTTCGGGTTGCGCAGGCCAGGCGCCGTCGGCGGCGCGGTGCAGCAACTCGGCTTCGATGCCCGTCGACGCCAGCAGCAGGATGTCACGCACGCTCGGGATCGACGCGTAGGCCCAAACATTTTCGCGAGTCTCATTTTCGCGAGTTTGCGGCTCGTTGCTTGGTGATAGAATTTCGACGATCAGGATCGGATCGGGCAATGCCCGCTGGCCGGCTTCGTCCGGCGTACAGTTCACCGCGAGATCGGGGACCCGCATATTCGCCGCGGAGCGGATTCGGGGCACAATGCCCGGCGCGGTCACAACCCGGCAAGGCGTTCCCGCCAGATGATTGCGCAACAAAGCGGCCGTGGTGGCCTGGATGATGCCGTGCGTGATGCTGGCGGGTGCCATCGCGCGTGGCTCGCCATCGATCAATTCATAGGCATCGCGGCTGCCGTCCCCCGGCCATCCGAGGAACTCCGCAACCGTCATCCGCGATGGGGCGAGCCTGGATACAGCGGCCATGTCCGCGAGCGTAACACCAGATGCTCGATAGCGGTTCACCCTGTTTACAGTCGGGACATCTTCGCACGAATCAAAAGGCCCGGCGGATGCCGGCCCTTGGCCTCTCGGTCTGGTCCACCCATTTCAGTCGCGCAGGACGGCGCGCAGCCGCTCCGGAACCGGCTCGTCGAGCGCACGGTCATAAATCGCATGCAGCAGTTTCTCGCCATGCGTCTTGCCAGACAGGAAATCGCGGATTTCGCGATCGACCGGCGACAAAATCACAGGCTTACGGGCGGCGGGGAGATTTTTTGCTACTGCGTGGTACATCCTGCTCTCCTCTAGCGCCATCGCGCCTTGTTACAATTCCAGACCGGCCTGCCGCCGTTTGGTGCGTCACGTGTCGCTCTCGTGACAATGCGCTAACGTTATGTAACAGAGGTTTATCCCACGCGGTGACGCAAATGAGCCATGCATATCTGCATGAAAGGCTTTGCGGCACTCGAATGGGATAAGATGAGTTTCCAACAAGGCGGGTGGCAGACATGGACGGGACGATCGAACCGACAGAATACGTCCCAGGCGAGCTTGTCGATGCGTTCCGGGCGCGCGGTGCCGCGATCGCCGATGCGTGCACGCGCTGCGGTGATTGTTTCCGCGCCTGCCCGATGACCGAGCCGGGCGGCATCGCCGATGCCGACCCGAGCGCGACGGCCGGCGGCATCGTCGATCTGATCACCGGCGGCTCCGGCAACGAGGCGGCGATCCGCTGGGGCGAAATCTGCAGCGGCAGCGGCAGCTGCATCCCGGCCTGCCAGCACGGCATCAACCCGCGCTTTATGGTGCAGATGGCGCGCGGTTTTGCCCGGGCGCAGCGCGACGGTGCGCCATTGGAAACGCGCTGGCGCAAGGGCTTTCAGACGATGAGCCGCGGCGTCCGGGTATTGTCGCGCCTGCAATTGCCACCGGAGACGCTGGCCCGCTTCAAGCAGCGCAGCGCGACCGATGCCGGACCGCCCGATGTCGTCTTCTATACCGGCTGCAACGTGCTGAAGACGCCGCACATCCCGCTTTTGTGCCTCGACATTTTTGATCTGCTCGGCGTCACCTACGACGTGATGGGCGGGGTCGGCCAGTGTTGCGGCGTGTATCAGTTCCGCGAAGGCGATTTCGCCAATAACAGCAAGATGGCGAATGCGACGATCGAAGGGCTGGCTTCGGCCGGCGCCAGCACGGTGCTGTCATGGTGCCCCAGCTGCCAGATTTCGATCAGCGAGGTGTCGCTGCCAAATTACGAGCTGCAATTTGGCGAAAAGCCGTTCGATCTCAACCCGTTCCTGATTTTTCTGGCGGACCACGCCGACCAGCTCGCCCCAATGATGAAGCGGCGGGTCGAAAAGCGCATCGCATTGCATGAGCGGCCGGTGTTCCCGAAGATCATCGAAGCGGTCAAAAAGCTGATCTCGATCATCCCCGGCGCCGAACTCGTCGAAATCGATGTGCCGCGCATCGGGACGCAGGCCAACATCGCTGGCGCAACTGCCGAAATTCAAGCGCGAGCTGGTGCAGCGCGAGCTTGCCGCGGTCGCCGATGCCGGGGTGACGACGCTGGCGACGATCTATCACGCCTGCCACCGCGAAATCTGCGATGCCGGCGACGGCCGCAGCTTCGAGATCGTCAATTTCATGGAGCTGCTCGGCGAAGGCCTGGGGCTCGACAGCGAGGATTTGTACAAGCGGCTGAAGCAGATCCGCGACATCGACGAGATCATCGTCGAAACCGCGCCGATGATCGAAGCCAACCGCCTCGATCTCGACACGGTCCGCGACGCCCTCGCCGTCGAGTTCAGCGCCAAAGGGTAAGGAGAAAGGAAGATCGACGCAAAGGTCGCGAGGGATACGCAAAGAACGCGAAGGGCTTTTGTCGCGCGGAGCGCATCGAATTCATCTGTAGGTGCCTGTTAACGTGACGGCGCTTCGCGCCAAGCAGGCGGCATCGCGTTCTTTGCGTATCCTTCGCGACCTTAGCGTCGAAACGTTCTTTTTTCAAACCCCGGCAAACGTTCGCGGCCTGCGGAGGCGGTGGGGGTTTTTGTTGGAGGAACCAGCATGGCGAGCAACAAGCCCAGCGTCTTCATCGACGGCGAGGCCGGCACGACCGGTCTCGGCATCCGCGCGCGCCTCGAGGCGATGCCGGAAGTCGAGCTGAAAAGCATCGATCCCGCGCTGCGCAAAGATGCGGCGGCACGCCGCGACATGATGGCGGAAGTCGATGCCGTGGTGCTGTGCCTGCCCGACGACGCGGCGCGCGAGGCCTCGGCGATGGCCGACGAACTCGGCCCCGATGCGCCGAAACTGCTCGACGCCAGCACGGCGCACCGCGTCGATCCGGCCTGGGCCTACGGGTTTCCCGAAATGGCGGAAGGCCAGGCCGAGCAGATCGCCGGCGCCCGCAAGGTCGCCAATCCCGGCTGCTATCCGACCGGCGCGATCGGGCTGCTGCGCCCCCTGGTCGATGTCGGGCTGATCCCGCCTGACCATCCGATCTCGATCAACGCGGTCAGCGGCTATTCCGGCGGCGGCCGCAGCATGATCGAGGCGCATGACCATGAAGGCGGCCCGGCCTTCGAGCTGTATGGGCTCGGCCTCGAACACAAGCATGTGCCCGAGACGCAGCTATACAGCGGCCTGACGCGGCGGCCGATCTTTGTGCCGTCGGTCGGGCATTTCCATCAGGGAATGCTGGTGTCGATCCCGCTGCACCTCGACGACCTGCCCGGCAAGCCGAGCGGTGACGATCTGCGCCAGGCGCTGGCCGCGTTCTATCACGGTCGCGAATACGTGCGGGTCGTCGACCCGGCCGCCGGCGGCAAAGTCGAACCGGAGCAGCTCAACGACACCAATTTGCTGGAGCTGTGCGTCTACGCCAATGATTCGCAGCGGCAGGCGGTGCTGGTGGCGCGGCTCGACAATCTCGGCAAGGGTGCGTCCGGCGCCGCGGTACAGAACCTCGCCCTGATGCTCGGCCTCGAAAGCGTCCCGACGCTGTAGGATGGGCTGAGCGCAGCGAAGCCCATCAACGCCGCAGATGCCGCAAAGATGATGGGCTTCGCTGCGCTCAGCCCATCCTACAGCGCGGTTATAGTCAGCCGGCGTGAGGCGCTGCTCGGGCTGGCGGGTGCCGCGGCCGGTCTCACATTTGGGAGCACAACGACGATGGCCTCCGCGGCGATGATCACCCGCCCGATCCCGTCGAGCGGCGAGGCGATGCCGGTCATTGGCCTCGGCACCTGGCAGGTGTTCGATGTCGGCACCGACGACCGGGCCCGCCAACCGCTGCGCACGGTAATGCAGGAATTCGCCGCGGCGGGTGCGCGGATGATCGACTCGTCGCCGATGTATGGCCGCGCCGAGGAGGTCACCGGCGACCTCGCGGGCGAACTCGGCCTGCGTCCCAGGCTGTTTCTCGCGACCAAGGTGTGGACCAGCGGGCGCGAGCAGGGCATCGCGCAGATGCGCCGGTCGGCCGAACGGATGCGGGCCGGCGTGCTCGACCTGATCCAGATTCATAATCTGCTCGATTGGCGCACCCATCTCGCGACGCTGCGTCAGATGAAGGCGGCTGGGCAGGTCCGCTATATCGGCATTACCCATTACACCACCGGTTCGTTGCCCGAACTGGCGCGCATCCTCGACAGCGAGCCGGGCATTGATTTCGTGCAATGCGGCTATTCGCTGGCGACCCGCGACGCCGAGACCCGCCTGCTGCCAACCGCCGCTGCCCGTGGCGTCGCGGTCATCGTCAACCAGCCGTTTGAGCAGGGTGATTTGTTCCGCCGGGTGCGCGGCCGCCCATTGCCGGAATGGGCCGCCGAGTTCGACTGCACCAGCTGGGCCCAGCTGTTCCTCAAATACCTGATCGGCGACCCGGCGGTGACCTGCGTCATCCCGGCCACCGCCAGCCCCGAGCATATGGACGACGATTTGAAAGCCGGTCTCGGTCGCCTCCCCGATGCGAAGCAGCGCGAGCAAATCCGCCGGCTATGGGACAGCACCGGCCGCTAGCTCGTCTAGTTGCGCGGGGCGTGTTTGCTGAGGATGCGCTGCAGCGTGCGGCGGTGCATCTTGAGGCGGCGGGCGGTTTCCGAGACGTTGCGGTCGCACAATTCAAAGATGCGCTGAATGTGCTCCCAACGGACGCGGTCGGCCGACATCGGGTCTTCCGGCGGTTCCGGCGTCTCGCCTTCCTGAGCAAGCAGGGCGCGTTCGACGGCGTCGGCATCAGCCGGCTTTGGCAGGTAATCCAAGGCGCCGGCCTTCACCGCGGCGACGGCGGTGGCGATGTTGCCATAGCCGGTCAGCACGACGATGCGCGCCCCGGTCGTGCGCCGCGCAGGGCGCTGACGACATCGAGACCGCTGCCATCGCCGAGCCGCAGATCGACGACCGCAAAAGCCGGCGGCTGCGCGGTCGCGGCGGAGACGCCGGCGGC
Organism: uncultured Alphaproteobacteria bacterium; assembly: GCA_963737875.1. GTDB lineage: Bacteria > Pseudomonadota > Alphaproteobacteria > ATCC43930 > CGMCC-115725 > DATARH01. Next base: position 84,718 of record CAVTUM010000016.1, read on the forward strand.
GACGCCATCCGCGGTCGAGACGACAAACCCGCGCCGCTCCATCGCGCGCGCCAGGCGCTGGCACAGCGGCGCGTCGTCATCGACGATCAGCAGCGTGCGTTCGTTGTCGGGCAACCCTCGCAACGGCGCGGCTTCAGCCTCCGCGCCGGGAGCCCCGAGGGGTCGGTCAATCGCATTCATACGGTCTGCCTTTCATTGCCTGGTGGCGCCTCGCCTGGAATCCGGGCAGTCGCCGCGGCATTGGGTCGCGCTATCGCCTCCAAATTGGCACGATTCCACGAAATGACAACATGTGCGCCGCCTTCAAGAAGGTTATCGAAGATCAACTCTGCCCCGCTGCGCTCCAACAGGCTCTGCGCGATGAAGATGCCAAGCCCCATGTGGTTGGCGGCGCCGGCCCGCGTCGATAGATAGGGCTCGCCGAGGCGGCCGAGCAGATGCGCCGGGAATCCTGGCCCGTCATCGGCGATCTCGACGGTGACCGCAGCATTGTCCCAATGGATCGTGACGCTGACCTCGGCCTGCGCGAACTGTACCGCGTTCTGGACCAAATTGTTGAGCCCGTGCATGATCTCGGGGCTGCGTACCACCAGGGGTTCGGCATCGGCCGGCTCGCCGGTCGTCGCAAAGATCAGCCGGACGCGCGGGTCGTGGTAGAGCGCGCCGGCGGCTTCGACCAGGGCCGATATCGGCAATCGGCTATAGGGCGAGGCGCCTTCCTCGTCTGGGTGGTGCGCCAGCTCGGCGAGGATCAGGCGACAGCGCTCCGACTGGCTCAGCAACAGCTGTGCATCCTCGGCATGCGGCGAATCGGACGGCAGCTCGCGCACCAGCTCCTTGGCGACGATGGCGATCGTCGCGAGCGGGCTGCCGAGTTCGTGCGCCGCCGCCGCCGCCAGCGCCCCGACCGCGGAAACGCGCTGCTCGCGCGCCAGCGCCAACTGCGTCGCCGCCACCGCGTCGCGCAGCCGCCGCGCCTCCTCGGCGACGCTCCAGATGTAGCCGCCAATAAACACGATCGCCAGGACCAGCGCGGTCCACAGGCCGAGCACCAGCTCCGGCGGAAACACCAGCGGCACGGTCCGCCACGGCAGCGGCACGTGCCACAACGCCAGCAGCGAGATCATCGCCGACCGCAAACACCGCCAGCGCGATCACCGGGCGCAGCGACAACACCGTCGCCGCCACGGTGACCGGCGCCAGGATCAGGATCGCGAACGGGTTGTGCAAGCCGCCGGTCAGGTACAGCAGCAGGCCAAGCTGGATCAGGTCATAGCCGAGAAACAGCGCGGCCTGGCGCTCGCCGAGCCGAAGCGTCGCCGCGGCGGTACAGCGTGCTGAACAGGTTGACCAGCACCGAGCACCCGACCACCGCAAACGCCGGCACGAGCGGAATCCAGAAGCCGAACGCGTAATGCACGAACAGCAGCGTCACCGCCTGCCCGCCGATCGCCACCCAGCGGATCAGCACCAGCCGGCGCAGGCTGATTCGGTCGAACGCGACGCGCGGTTCGGGCAGCAGCGTCGGATTGGCGGTGTTCACCGTGACGTTCCTCCTCACGGATCGCGACCCTCTGGATGGAGGCAGGGTTGCGACCGCCCGGCCGTGCTGGCCCGTCGATCCTCGATGCGGCATATAAGGGCGATGCCCGACCCCCGTCATCTTTGTTGACCAGCTCGTCAAGCGCTACGGCAAAACCACTGCCGTCGACGGCATCGGCTTTATGGTCGAGGCCGGCACCACCGCGGCACTCCTCGGCGGCAACGGCGCCGGCAAGACCACGACCCTGTCGATCCTGCTCGGCCTGCTATTGCCGACCTCGGGGTCGGTGCAGGTGTTTGGCGAGGACATGCTGCGGCACCGCTATCGCGCGCTGCCACGGATGAATTTCTCGTCGCCCTATGTCGACCTGCCGCACCGGCTGACGGTGCGCCAGAACCTGCAGATCTACGCCCGCCTCTACGGGCTGCCGCGGCGCGGCGAGCGGATCGCCCAGCTTGCCGAGGATTTGCAGATCACCGCATTGCTCGACCGGCCGGCCAGAAAGTTGTCGTCGGGGCAGAAAACCCGCGTCGCGCTCGCCAAGGCCCTGCTCAACGAACCCGAATTGCTGCTGCTTGACGAGCCCACGGCGTCGCTCGACCCGGATAGCGGCGACTGGGTGCGCGCCTACCTCGAAGAATACCGCGACCGCACCGGCGCCGCGATCCTGCTGGCGTCGCACAACATGGCCGAGGTCGAGCGGCTGTGCTCGCAGGTGATGATGATGAAAGCCGGCCGCATCGTTGATCGCGGCAGCCCCGACGAATTGATCGACCGGTACGGCCGCACCAACCTCGAAGAGGTGTTCCTGCACATTGCCCGCGGCGAGCAGCAACCGGAACTGGAGCCGGCGTGATGAGCAGCCCCTCGGTCGCACGGGCCGCAATGCGGCGTTCCGGCGAGGCGGCGTTTTCGCCGGCGCGCGTCTGGGCGATGCTGCTGCGCTATCTCTACATCCTGCGCAGTTCGTGGCCGCGCACGCTTGAGCTGTTGTACTGGCCGACCCTGCAGATGCTGATCTGGGGGTTTATGAGCCAGTTCTTTTACCAGAACAGCACCTATGTCGCGCGCGCCTTCGGGGTGTTGCTGGCGGCGGTGATGCTGTGGGATTTGCTGTTCCGCAGCCAGCTCGGGCTGTCGATCTCGTTTCTCGAGGAAATGTGGGCGCGCAATCTCGGGCAATTGTTTGTCAGCCCGCTGCGTCCCTACGAGTGGCTGATCTCGCTCCTGGCGATGAGCGTCATCCGGGTGACGATCGGCATCGTGCCGGCGGCATTGCTGGCGATCCCGCTTTATCACTACTCCATCTTCGACATGGGACTGCCGCTAGTCGCCTTTGTCGTTGCGCTGATGGTGATGGGGTGGGCCCTGGGGCTCGCGATTTGCGGCGGGATTTTGCAGCACGGGATGGGCGCCGAAAGCCTCGCCTGGACGGTCATCTTCGCGCTGGCCCCGCTCAGCTGCGTCTATTACCCGGTGACCACCCTGCCCTCCTGGCTCCAGCCGGTCGCCTGGGCGCTCCCATCAACGCATATCTTCGAAGGCATGCGCGCCGTGCTGTTCGAGCACACCTTTCAGATGAATAGCTGGCTCGTCGCCCTCGCCCTCGATGCCGTGTACCTCGCCGCCGGCGCCGCGATTTTCGCCCTGTCCTTCCGCAACGCCCGCCGCCGCGGCGCACTGATGCAGATGGGAGAGTAGGAAAAGGAAAACCTACGCAAAGGACGCGAGGGTTACGCAAAGAACGCGAAGGGGCTGTAGCGCGCGAAGCGCTATAATTTATCTGTCGGCGTCAGTAGGGTTATGGCGCTTCGCGCAAGCAAGATCGCCTCGCGTCCTTTGCGTAACCGTGGCGCCCTTCGCGTACTCCTTTAGCTCGTGCCGTCATGGCACGCGGCGGGAGTAGGAAAAGGAAAATCTACGCAAAGGACGCGAGGGTTACGCAAAGGACGCGAAGGCGTCTTTTGCGCGAAGCGCCATAACTTATTCGGCGCCGATAGATTTATAGCGCTTCGCGCAAAGAAAGACCGCCTTCGCGTCCTTTGCGTAACCTTCGCGCCCTTGGCGTACCCCTTTAGCTCATGCCGCCGTGGCACGCGGCGGCAGCCTTGAGCACGGACAGGGCGAGGGTTGCGCCGGCACCTTCGCCGAGGCGGATGCCGAGGTCGAGCAGCGGCTGTTTGCCGAGGCGCTGAAGCAGGAGGCGGTGCGCCGGGTCGGGCGCGGCGTGGCCGGCGACACAATGGTCGAGGGCGCGCGGGTCCGCGGCATACAGCACGGCGGCGGCGGTGCAGCTCGAAAACCCGTCGAGCACGACCGGCACCCGGCCCATCCGCGCCGCCAGGATCGCGCCCGCCATCGCGGCGAATTCGAGGCCGCCAAGCCGGCACAACAGGCCGAGCGGGTCGAGGCCCGGCTCGCAATGGCGCGCCACAGCGGCAGTCACCGCCTCACGCTTGACATCGAGCGCCGGACGGCTCCCCGCGGCAGTCCAATCCGCCGCCTCGCCGCCGAACAGGGCCAGGCACAAGGCTGCCGCGGCGGTGGTGTTGCCGACCCCGACCTCGCCGACCGCCAGCACGTCGATGCCCGGCTCGACCGCCATCATCCCGTAGGCGATGGCGCGGGCGCACTCTTCCTCACTCATCGCCGGCCCCTCGACGATATCGCCGGTCGGGGTGTCGAGGTCGAGTTCGTAGACCCGCAGATCGCCGTCGATCACGCGGCACAGCTGGTTCACCGCGCCGCTGCCGGCGATGAAATTCTCCACCTGTTGGGCGGTGCGGGCGACGGGATCGGCCGACACACCGCGCGCCGCCACCCCATGATTGCCGGCGAACACGACGGTGCGCGGATGCTCGACCCGCGGCGGGTGCCGCCCCTGCCAGGTTGTCAGCCACCCCGCCAGTTCCTCTAATCGACCGAGCGAGCCCACCGGCTTTGCCAGTTCGCGCTCATGCAATGCCGACGCGGTGCCGGCCTCCAGATCGGGCCCCGGCAGATGCTGCAACAAGGCTCTGATCTCGTCGAGTTGAGCCACCGGCTCGGGCATCTTCGTCTCTCCGGTTGTGTCCTTCACGTCTAGCAGCAAAAGCCCGTCCCTACCGCTGCCATGCTTGCGCCGCGGCGGTGCGGCGGCTAAACCGGCGGCGTCCTATGCACGGCCGATACGGCGGGAGAACAATACATGAGCGACGGTTCGTCAGGCACGCCGGCCGGAAAAGTATCGCCGTTCACCGCCGGCGCGATCGGCGCCGGCACCGCCGCTGTCACCGCGACGACGACCCGCTTCTGGTGGGTGCGCCATGCGCCGGTCGAGCATGACGGCCGCATCTATGGCCAGAAGGACATGACCTGCGACTGCACCGACGCGAACGTCTTCGCCGGGCTGGCGCGCCAGTTGCCGCGCAACGCCGCCTGGGTCACCAGCGACCTGCGGCGCACCCACGAGACGGCGCGGGCGATCATCGCGGCCGGGTTGCCGGGGCCGAAGGAATCCCCGGCCCCGACGTGCCGGCCATCGCCGACCTCGCCGAGCAGAGCTTTGGCGACTGGCAGGGGCTGACTTACGACGAATTGCGGCACGCTCGCGGCGGCGCCTTCCACCGCTTCTGGCATGCCCCGGCGCACGAGCGCGCTCCCGGCGGCGAGAGCTTTATCGATGTCATGGAGCGGGTTGCCGGCGCGACCCACCGCATCCTCGACGCCAATCGCGGCCGCGACGTGATCGCGGTGGCGCATGGCGGCACGATCCGTGCGGCGCTGGGGCTGGCGCTTGGGCTCGACCCGGAAGCCTGCCTCGCCTTCACGATGGAAAACTGCTCGGTTACCCGCATCGATCACGTCGACGGGCCAGGCATGGGCCACGGCTGGCGGGTCATCACGGTCAACCGGCTCCCATGCTAACGGGACGGAGTGCTGATGACGACACCTCCGACTTCCAACAGGCGCGTCGCAATCCTGCTGCCGGAGCGGTACGCGGCGGTGGAGCCGCTGCTCGCGGCATTGGGCGCGGCCGGGTATCGCACGGCAGATGCGGCGGAGTCATCGGAGGCGGAAAGCCTCTCCTTTGCGGAATACGCCATCGTGTTCGCGACCCTGCCGCTCGCGATGCAGCAACGCATCGCCGCCTGTTGGGGACCCGGCGAACGCGACCCGCTGTTCCGGCCGGGCCGCCTCGATTGCGGCCGCTTTGTCATCCCCGGTTTCCGCAGCGGCAATGTCGCCGTCGTCACGCCACCCGCCTTCAGCGGCGACATGCCGTCGCACGGGCATGTGGCGGCGTTGATCTGGATTGCCGACGCTTTCCGTGCCGAGGCCATCCTCGACCTGACGGAAGACGGTAGTGACGTCGCGCAGGCGGTGCTGGAGCGGCTGCCCCGCCTTGACCCGGCGCAGTTCACCTAATTAGCCGGTCACCTAGCCGGCCCGCATCGCCAGCCAGACGCCGAACACCATGCCGGCGAGCAGGCGGCCGGCAAGGCTGGAGAGGCGGAGAGCGCGGGCGATGTCGCGTGGCGCGGCGCGCGGCGAACCGTCGCCCAGCCACGGCTCGTTGATGACGAGGCCGCCTTGCGGGCGCGGCCCGGCCAGCGTCAGGTCGAGCGCCCCGGCCATCGCCGCGATCGGCCAGCCGATATTGGGCCACGGATGCCGCCAGCCTTCGCGCAGCATCGTCGCGAGGCCGCGGGCCGGCATGGCCCGCCCGGCGAACACCGCCGCGACGATCAGCAAGCAGGCGCTGAGCCGGCTGGGAATGACGCCGAGAAGGTGATCAAGGCGTGCCGCTGCCCAGCCGAAGCCGCGCGCTCCCTCCGGCCCGGAGCGGCGTCCGATCATGCCGTCGATGATTTCGGTCATGCGGCAGGCGAACAGGCCGGGCAGGCCAAGCAGCAGATACCAGAAAACCGGCGCCACGAGGCCATCACCGAGGTTTTCGGCGAGGCATTCGATCGCAGCGCGCGACACCCCGTGTTCGTCGAGCGCACCGGCGGCGTCGCCGACCAGCGGGCGGATCGCGTCGCGGCCGGCGGGCAGCCCGCCCCAGTCGAGCGCCGCCGCCACCGCCGCGACCTGGTCCTGCACGCCGCGGTGCCGCACCAGCAACCCGATTGCGAGCGCCTCAAGCCCCGCACCGGCGGGCGTCGCTTGCCCGGCCAGTTGGACCAGCCAGCCAATTCCGGCTGCGCCGCCGACCAGCACGAGCAGGACGATCGTCCCCCGCTCACGGCGGCTGCGTGCGCTGCGATTGCGGCGATTGAGCTTGCGGTCGAAGAATTCGACGGCGCGGCCCGCCAGCGCGGCCGGGTGCGGCAGGTGCGCAAAGACCGCCGGCATGTCACCGAACGCCGCATCGATCACCAGGCCGGCGAGCAGCAATAGCAGCGGATCGTGCGGGTCCGGTAGGATCATCGGCGTGCGAGTGTCGGCTGTGATGGGCCGGCAGGCAACCGGCGGAGACAGGCGATGGGCGGCAGCGCGGTGCTGTTGTGCGGACACGGCAGCCGCGACCCGGCGGCGGTCGCCGAATTCGCCGCCGCCGCCGCCGAATTGCGGGCGCGCATCGGGCCGCGAGATTTTGCGCTCGCGCATCTCGAATTCGCCCGCCCAGGCCTGGCAGAGAGCCTCGCGATACTGGCGGCGCGCGGCGCGCGGCAAATCGTTGTGCTCCCGGCAATGCTGTTTGGCGCCGGGCATGTGACGAACGACCTGCCGCGCGAGATCAGCCGCTTTGTCATGGCTAACCCGAAGATCGGCGTCACGCTCGGCCCCGACCTTTCCGCCGAGTCGCGGCTGCTGGCTGTCGCGGCCGACCGCATTGCCGCGGCGGCGCCGGGAGCGCGCGGCGACCGGTTATTGTTGATTGTTGGCCGCGGCAGCAGCGACGCGGCGGCGAATGGGCGCCTGGGGCAGATCGCCACGCGGCTGGGCGACCGCCTCGGTTTTGCGCAGGGCGAGGTGGCGTTCAGCGGCATCGCGAAACCACCGGTTGAAGCGGCGCTCGACGACGCGGCGAGGCAGGGCTTTCGACGGGTTGTCGTAATGCCGTATTTCCTGTTCACCGGCGTGCTGGTCAAACGCCTCGGGGCACAAATCGCCGCAATGGGAGCGCGGCTTCCGACCGCCGATTTCGTCATGGCGCGGCATTTGAGCGGCGATCCCCGCATCATCGACGCCTGGGTCGAGCGGGCGGGCGAGGCTGTCATGCCCGATATCCGGTAGCCGGGAGCCGGTAAGGTGTTCGATACCTTCATCGTCGTTGACTGGAGCGCCGCCAACCAGCCGAAAACCGGTGCCGACAGCATCTGGATCTGCTGCCATCGGCGCGGCGGCGTGCAGTTGCAGAACCCGGCGACGCGGCATGCCGCGAGAGACGCGCTGGCGGCGCTGATCGGCGAGTCGCTCGGGCGCGGCGAGCGGGTGCTGATCGGCTGCGATTTCCCGTTCGGCTATCCCGCCGGTTTCGCCAGCCGGCTCGGCCTCGCCGGCCCCGCGTGGCGCGCCGTGTGGGACGAGATCGCCCGCCTGATCGAGGATGGCGCGGATAACCGCAACAATCGTTTCGCGGTCGCCGCCGCGTTTAACCAGCGTGTGTCGCAGGGCGGGTTTCCGTTCTGGGGCTGCCCGGCGGCGCTGGTTGGGCCGTTTCTCGGACCGCGGCATCACCGGCGGCATGACAGCGACGGTCTCGCCGAGCGGCGGTTGATCGATCTTTATGTGCCGAGCACCCAGCCGTGCTGGAAACTGCTCGGCGCCGGGTCGGTCGGCGGCCAGGCCCTGACCGGCATCCCGGTGGTGCGCGCCTTGCGTGACGATCCGCGCTGGCAGAGCCGCACCCAAATCTGGCCGTGCGAGACCGGCCTCCAGCCGCCCGCCGACGACGCGGCTGTCGTGATGGCGGAAATCTACCCCTCGTTCTGGCCGGTCACGCCAAACCCCGGCGAGCCGAAGGACGCCGCCCAGGTGCGCGAGGTGGCGCGGTTTCTCGCCGCCAGCGCCGCCGCCGGCGACCTTGGCGCCCTGTTCCGCGCCGACCCGGCGCTGACCCCCGACGAGCGCGCCCGCATCGAAACCGAGGAGGCCTGGACGCTCGGCGTGACCGCGCGCCGATTGCGCCGGACGGCGCGCGGCACTGGCAAGCCGCGAGAGGCTGTGCTACGGGGTCGCCCGGCCCGCGCCAGCGCACCTTATCGCGACGAGGACATGACAATCCTGCCGCCCCGAATGCGCCCGACGCTGCGTCGCCTGCCGACCGCCAGGACCGGTGCGCCCGCGATCGTCCCCGGATCGACCTCGACCACGCCCGGCTGAGCCATGTTCTCGACGAGGTGGCTTTTCGGGGCGCGGCCGTACGTCCTGCTGGTTGGGCTGTGCCTCCTGCTGTACCTGCCCGGCATCTCCGGCATCCCGGTGCTCGATCGCGACGAAGCGCGGTTTGCCCAGGCGACCCGGCAGATGCTGGAAACCGGCGACTTTCTGCGCATCCGCTTTCAGGACGAGGCGCGCAACAAAAAGCCCGCCGGCGTCTACTGGCTGCAAGCCGCGTCGGTCAGCCTTTTCAGCAGCGCTGCGGCGACCGAAATCTGGCCCTACCGCGTCCCGTCGCTGCTCGGCGCCATCGCCGCGACCCTGCTGACTTTTGCCGGCGGCGTGGCGCTGTTCCGCGGCAATACCGAGCCGATCGCGGCGCGCCGCCTCGCGCTGATCGCGGCAATATTGCTCGCCAGTGCGCTCGGGGTCGTCACCGAAGCGCATATCGCGAAGAGCGACGCGGCTCTGCTCGCGGCGGTCACCGCGGCGCAATGCATGCTCGGGCTGGTCTATCTGCGCAGCCGCACCGGACAGCCGGTCTCCGGCTGGATCGCCGCGGCGTTCTGGGCCGCGGAAATCGCCGCGATCCTGCTGAAGGGGCCGCCCGGACCGGTGCTGGCGCTGCTGACCGCGGCGGCGCTGTCAATCGCCGACGGCAATGCAAGCTGGCTGCGCGGCCTGCGCCCGCTCTTCGGCCTCGCCGCGATGCTGGCAGCGGTGGCGCCGTGGCTGATCGCGATCGAGCGGGCTACCGACGGGCGGTTCCTCACCGAATCGCTGGGCCACGACCTGCTGATGAAGGTGCTCGACGCGCAGGAATCGCACGGCGCGCCGCCGTTTTCTTACATGCTGCTGGCGCTGGTGACGTTCTGGCCGGGGTCGTTCCTGCTGGTGCCGGCGGCGATCCGCGCCTGGCGGCGGCGCGACGTGCCGGTCGAGCGTTTCCTGCTCGCGTGGCTGGTGCCGGCCTGGATGCTGCTCGAACTGGTGCCGACAAAATTGCCGCATTACGTGCTGCCGCTCTACCCGGCGCTCGCCCTGCTGGCGGCGGCGGCGGTGGCCGACGGCACCCGGCTGCGGCCGGCGAGTTGGATGGCCCGCGCCGATCTTGTGGCGCGCGTGTTGTGGGGCGTCGTTTCGCTCGGGCTTGCGGTGCTGCTTGTCGGGCTGCCGCTGCGGTTCGGCGGCCATCTGGTGATCGGAGGCCTGCTCGGGGCCCTCGTGCTGACCGGCCTTGCCATAGCCTTCTGGCGGCAGCGCCAGATGCCCGAGCGCGCGGTGCTGCTGATCCCGGCATTGTCACTGACGTTTATTGTGTCGGCCGCGATGCTGGTGCTTCCCGGCGTCGATCAGTTATGGCTCAGCCGGGCCGCGTCCGCCCTTGTCGCGGAACACCAGCGGCCGCCGGGAACGCTGCTGGTCGCCGTCGGCTACAGCGAGCCGAGCCTCGTCTTCCTGCTCGGCACCCGCCTGCGCCTGATGACCCCGCGCAGCGCCGCCGAGGCGCTGGCCGGCGGCGGCGACGCCGTTGTCAGCAGCCGTGAAGACCCGCTGTTCCGCCAGGCATTGAGTGCCCTCGGCCTCAACGCCCAGGCGCTCGGCAGCGTCTCCGGCACCGATTACTCCAACGGCCAGCGCATGGTGTTGACGCTGTACCGGGTCGGCCCTCCCTAGTCGCGCTGCCGGAGCATGGCGCCGCAACCGGTTTGGCGACACAATGGCCCATCCGATCCACCCGAAAGACAAGCCGATGACCGAGGACTGGGCCAAATTGACCGCCGATCTCGAACGCCTGCTGAAACTGCGGTCGTTTGTCTTCGCGATGAAGCTCTACGAAAAGCGCGAGGAGATGGAGGCGATCCCGCGCATCCGCCGGCCGCAGAATGTCCACACTTTCGACCAGGTCGTGGGGCAGGCGTCGCGGCTCGGCTGGACCGTCGGCATCACCGCCGACAATCTCGTCGGGGCGCAATGCCGCGCCGTGATCGGGCTCGGCAACGCCAAGGACCCGCTGTGGCAATCCGGCAAGCACATGGTCGGCGTGTGGTACTCGACCGAGGAAGACGCCACCGCCCACCAGGCGGCGATGAACTGCGTCGCCGACGGACAGTACGAGGCGATGGCGGTGGCACCGCTCGCCAGCGGCCGGCTCGACCCGCCGGACATCGCGCTGTTCTATGCGACACCCGGCGCGATGATGTACTTCATCAACGGGCTGCAATGGGCCGGGTACAAGAAATTCGACTGGGGCATCGTTGGCAAGTCGGCCTGCGCGGATTCGTGGGGCCGGGCGCTGAAAACCCGCGAGCCCTCGCTGTCGATCCCTTGTTTTGCCGAACGTCGCTATGGCGGGGTGCTCGACGACGAAATGCTGATGGCATTGCCGCCGGAATATTTGCCGAAAGCGATCGCCGGCATGGAGGCGCTGTCGAAAAACGGGCTGCGCTACCCCTTCCCGCAATACGGCATCCAGCAGGACGTGCGCGCCGGCATGGCGGTCAGCTACCCCGGCCGGGGAGCATGATCTTTCGTCGATGATGGTGGTGCCGGCACCGCTTGCGGTGGTCGAGGCGGCGGGCGCGGACGGTGCGGTGTTTCGATTGCGTCGGCACGGCAACCCGCGTGCCGCAACACGTCTGTTCTTCAGCCACGGCAATGGCTTCGCAATCGACGGGTATGCCGCTTTCTGGAGCCGGTTTCTCGCGGATTTCGATGTCGTCGCGTTCGACATGCGCAATCACGGGCAGAACCCGCGCGGCGGCATCGCGCAGCACGACTACGCCCACATGCGCGGTGACATTGCCGCAACCGGCGAGGCGGCGCGTGCCGCGTTCGGTGCCAAGCCGGCGGCGGGTGTGTTTCATTCGATGTCGGCACAAAGTGCGCTGCTCCAGGCGATCGCGGGCGAGCCGCAATTCGACGCGCTGATCCTGTTCGACCCGCCAAACACGCCGCCCGAAGGCCACCCGGCGCTGCCACCGATGCTCGACTATCTGCACAAGCTGGTCGCCTGGGCGAGCGGGCGGCGCGACCGGTTTGATGCGCCGGAGGATTTGGCCGCCGAATTCGCCGCCACCCGCTCCGGCCGGGAGTGGCCCGCGGGGACCGCCTTGGCGATGGCGCACGCCCTGCTGCGCCGAGAAGAGGACGCGTGGACGTTGGCCTGCCCGCGCGATTTCGAGGCGTCGATGTATCGCCAGGGGATCGATCTCGGCCTGTGGCCAACGCAGCGCGACGTGCCGGTGCCGGTCACGCTGATCGGCGCCGATCCCGACCGGCCCTACCCCAGCGCGACCGCCCTTTCGAACCGGGCGCTCGCTGCCGAGGGCGGTTTCGCCTATCGCGCAATCCCCGGCACCAGCCACCTGCTGCAACTCGAAGAACCTGCCGCCTGCGCCGACGCGGTACTCGACGCGCTCCAGCGCTGCGGCCTCGCAGGCTGAACCGCGCGGCGCTACACCTCGGTCTTGGCGCCGGTGCGGCTGGTGATCAGCCCGTAATGCTCGACGCGGCGGTGCTTTTCGAAGGCGAAGACAGTACGCCGCAGATAATCGCCGAGTTCAAGGTCGAGGGTCGTCGTGATCAACTCGTCTTCCTCGCTCAACGCCTGCGCGGCGATTTCGCCGGTCGGCGCGACGATCGCCGAGCCGCCGATCATCGCAAACCCATCCTCGGCGCCGCATTTCGCCGAGGCCAGCACCCAGGCGGCGTTCTGGTACGCGCCGGCCTGCAACGACAGCAGATGGTGGAACGTGCGTAAATGCTCGGGTTCGCGATGGTGGATGTTGGCGATCGGCGTGTTGTAGCCGAGCGAAATGATCTCGACACCCTGCAGCCCCATCACCCGGTAGGTCTCGGGCCAGCGCCGATCGTTGCAGATGCACATGCCCATCACCGCATCCTGCATGCGCCACACCTTGAACCCCTCATTGCCGACATCGAAGTAGCGCTTTTCCAGATGCTGAAACGGCGCCTGCGGCAGATGCTCGGAATGCCCCGGCAGGTGAATCTTGCGATATCGGCCGACGATGCGCCCGTCCGGCGCCACCAGGATCGAGGTGTTGTACCGCCGCGTCTGGCCGTTTTCCTCGGTCAGCTCGGCATAACCGAGGTAAAACCCGATGCCGAGTTCGCGCGCCAGCTCGAACAGCGGCAGCGTTTCCGGGCTCGGCATCTGGCTCTCGAAAAACCGGTCGATCTCGGCCTGCTCGGTCATCCACCAGCGCGGAAAAAACGTCGTCAGCGCCAGTTCCGGAAACACAACAAACTTCGCCCCCGCGCCATGCGCCTCGCGCAGCAGCGCGACCAGCCGCTTGACGACGGCCTCGCGGCTATCGGCCAAATGGATGGGCCCCAACTGGGCCACGGCAGCACGAAGTTTACGAGACATCCAGACACCTCGATGGCTTGTAGGATGGGTAGAGCGCAGCGAAACCCATCATCAATCCTCGGAACCATGGTGGGTTTCGCTGCGCTCTACCCACCCTACGACACCAATCATATCGCCGGTTGACGCCGAGCAAAATCAAAGCCGCGATCCCGGTATGGACTCAACCGCGACACCCGCCAGAACCGGCCGCGCCAATCGGCCGTTTCCACCGAGTGATACCCTCCCGGGCTTCCCAGACGCGGTGAAAGTCCGAGCAAAGACGCCCGCGTCCCGGTGGCGGCCGCCGTAGCCGCTGGAAAACGGAGGATGGCCGTATTCTCGAGCGAGATTATTTGCATGAGACGGTCGAGGTGTATGATCCAAGCGGCCGCAGACACCTCGGCGAATTCGATCCCTGGGACGGGAGGCAGGTGAGCCCGCCTGATTCGACCCGATCCGTGGAGCCCTAGAAATGATCTATCGGGTCGTCACCTACGACCGCACGACGGAGCGGATGAAAGGCAGTCTCGTCGTGCCACCGAGCGTCTTGGGCAAGGTAAAGAAGATCGCCGGATTTCAGCCGCAAGACGACGGCCGAGGCGAATACCCCCTCGACGAAAAACAAACCAGTCGGGTCGCGGAAATCCTGGGTTTCAGACCAGAGGCCGACCGGTTTTACTATTACATCGAGCCGTATGATCCTCCAGACACTGGTTTCCAAGAACCGATGGCGATCGACCAATCGTTGGTATAATGACCGCCGACACGTTCAAGGCTGCTTCTTCGTATCTCGAACTCCTTAGCTGTGAGTTTCGGATGGTTGGTAGGGCGGATAAGCGCAGCGTAATCCGCCAACGAAGTGGCCACGGCAAGATGGCGGATAACGCTCCGCTCATCCGCCCTACGCTTGCTCTACCTATCCTACGAACTCACCTAATCAGACGAAACCCTTGGCCACGAGTAGGCCGCCCGCCGACGTGACCTCGTGGCGTTCCCCCGACCCTACAACCATACGGCACCAACTTTCGGACACCAATTTAGCGGTAACCCCATCGGTCTCGAAGCGATAGCTGAAACCGCCAGCCATGCCCGGCACGGGAAACCAGAACTGGAGATCATCGAACTCCAACATCGGCTCCAACTCAGGTAACCGAAGCTTATGTTCCAAGACTTGCATCTGGGCTCGTCCATTGATGACGGCATGGAAATGCGCTTGGATCTTGAGGAGTACGCCTTGAGGAATCCATCGCTTTAGGTCCGGGGCAAGAATGCCGAACAGATGTCTATGCCCACATCTCTCGGCTACATCGACCGGGCGTTCGCCTCGGATGTTCTGCAAGGTTCGCCAGGCACCCAAGCCAATCAGCTTATTGACTATCTCCACAGGGGCGCCGCCATGCGCGGCTTGGTGCAAAGGGGCATACAAAGAGGACCCGTCGGGCCGCGTGGCGTTGACCAAGTCAGGATTTTGGGAGACGAGCGCCAGCACATGCTGCCAGTCATAATCCCTGGCGGCTGCGGCAAGCTCCTGCCGACGCCGAACTGCTTCCTTGCCCAAGGTCTCGGAATGCGTCAGCCCCTCCCAAATCGATTCCATTGATGAGGCCTTCTTTCGCCGCGAAGCAGAAAACTTCCGCAGTTTACAACAACACCCCACCCCGTTCGGCGGCAAAAGCAAGTTCCGGCGTAGGTCGGCTCAATGGCTTTGCGGCGTCCGACAAGCCGCAGGGCAGGAACACGCCGCTGCCGCGTTCCGCGTTGAGCTTGCCGTCATCCACGACCACCCGGCCGCGCGACAATACAGTCACCGGCCAGCCCTTGATATGGCGGCCCTCATACGGCGTGTAGCCGACATTGTCGTGCAGCATCGCGGTGCCGACGGTCACTTCCTTCTCCGGGTCCCAGATCGCGATGTCGGCGTCGCTGCCGACTGCGATCGTGCCCTTTTTCGGGTACAGTCCGTAGAGCTTGGCGTGGTTGGTCGAGGTCAGCGCGACAAAGCGGTTGAGGTCGATGCGGCCCTTGCCGACGCCTTCGGAAAACAGCAGGGGCACGCGCAATTCGATGCCGGGGACGCCGTTGGCGGTGTCCTTGAAGGTGGTCTTGTCGCCCTTCGGCAATTTGCCGGTTTCGTCGTAGCGGTAGGGCGCGTGGTCGGACGAAAACACCTGGAAGGTGCCGTTGGAGAGGCCGCGCCATACCGCCTCCTGCGCCGCGTGGTCGCGCGGCGGCGGCGAGCAGCAGAATTTGGTGCCTTCGAGGCCCATGCCGATATCGTCGGCGGTCAGGAACAAATATTGCGGGCAGGTCTCGCCGTAGATCTTTAGGCCCTTGGTCTGCGCGTCGCGGATCACGTCAATCGCCTCGCCGGCCGAGACGTGCACGATCAGGATCGGCACATCGAATAGCTGTGAGAGGGAGATGGCGCGGTTGGTCGCCTCGCCCTCGGCAACGCGGGCGTGCGCCACCGCGTGGTAGCGCGGCGTTGCCGAGGCCCTTTTCGAGCAGCCGGCGGTCAGCCATTTGATCATGTCGTGGTTTTCGGCGTGCACCATGACCAGCGCACCCTCGCGCCGCGCCAGTGCCAGGATGTCGAGCATCTGGCCGTCGTCGAGCCGCATCACGTCATAGGTCATGTAGACCTTGAACGAGGTGTAGCCGTCCTGCAGCAGGGCCGGCAGTTCCTGGCCCAGCACCTGATCGGTCGGGTCGGTGATGATCAGGTGGAAGGCGTAGTCGATCACCGCCTTCGGCCGCGCCGCCTCGTGGTAATCGGCGACGACCTGGCGCAATGACTGGCCGCGATGCTGCGCCGCGAACGGGATGACCGTCGTGGTGCCGCCAAACGCCGCCGACACCGTGCCGCTATAGAAATCGTCGGCGCAGATGACGCCGGCGCCGGAGCGCTGCTCGATATGGCAATGGCTGTCGATCGCGCCGGGCAAAACGAGCCTGCCGGTCGCGTCGATCTCGCGCGCGCCCGCCGCGAGGCCGCGGCCGAGCGTCGCGACGACGCCGTCCTTGATGCCGACATCGCATTGCATGCGTGTCGGCGGCGGTAACCACCGTGCCGTTGCGGATCACCAGATCGTATTCGGCCATCGCTCAATCCCCTTCCTCGGTCCCGCCGAAAATAGGCCGGGCCAGCCCCCGCGAGCAAACTCTCCTGCCAGATATCGGCGGCGTGATTGCCTCGATCCAGCGATGATGACACTTTAGTGACGCTTTATTACGGCGGGTGCGATGTCATTGATCACCACCACCCTGGGTAAGATCGCGGCGCCCAAGCGGCGCACGATGGGCGTCGCCTGCGGCGCGCATGTGCTGCACGACGGCTATACCGACCTGCTCTACGTGCTGCTGCCGTTGTGGCAGGCTGAGTTCGGCCTGGGCTATGCCGAGGTCGGACTGTTGCGGGCCTTGTTCGCCGGGTCGATGGCCGGGTTTCAGGTGCCGGCGGGCGCGCTCGCCGAGCGGGTCGGCGGTCAGCTCGTGCTGGGGCTGGGGACCGCGCTGGTCGGGATCGGCTATCTCGCGGCGGGGGCAAGCGCCGGGTTTTTCATGCTGACCGCGGCGCTGGTTGTGGCCGGGCTCGGGGCCAGCGTGCAGCATCCGATCGCCGCCAATCTGGTGGCGCAGGCCTTTCCCGGTCGGCGCTCGCGCACCGCGCTTGCCAGCTACAATTTCTCCGGCGATCTCGGCAAGATGGCTTTTCCGGCGGCGACCGCGTGGCTGGTTGCCCTGATGCCGTGGCGTACCGCGACGATCGTGCTTGGCATCGGCGCGCTGGCCGCGGCGGCGGCGATCCTGGCGGTGCGCGGGCTTCCCAGCCGCCGCGACGCGGTCAAGGCCACGACCGCCGAGACGCGCGTCGAGACCCCTGCCGCCGCGCCGCGCCGCGGCTTTCCGCTGCTGCTATCGATCGCGATGATCGACAGCGCGACCCGCATGGGGTTTTTGACGTTTCTGCCGTTCCTGCTCAAGCAGAAGGGCGCCGACATGCCGATGATCGGCGTCGCGCTGACGCTGATCTTTTTCGGCGGCGCCGCCGGCAAGCTGGTGTGCGGCTGGCTCGGCGCACGGCTCGGCGTGGTCAAGGCGGTGTTTCTGACCGAGGGGCTGACCGCCGCCGGCATCCTCTTGCTGCTGCCACTGCCGCTTGGTGGCCGGGCTGGCGGTTTTGCCGTTGATCGGCGTCGCGCTAAACGGCACCTCGTCGGTGCTCTACGGCACCGTTCCCGAACTGGTGGCGCCCGAGCGGCGTCAGCGGGCGTTCAGCATCTTCTACACCGGCGGCATCGGCGCCGGTGCCCTGGCGCCGGTGCTCTACGGCCTCGCCAGCGACCTCGCCAGCGTCCCGACAATGATGATGCTGATCGCGTGCGTCGTGCTCGTGACGCTGCCCCTGACCTGGCTCCTGCGCCCCGCTCTGCGCGACATCGCCGAGCGCGGCTGACTTACCCTGTAGGATGGGCTGAGCGCAGCGAAGCCCATCTTGGCGGCGGCAGTTCGGTGGGCTTCGCTGACGCTCAGCCCACCCTACGACGATGTTAATGCGCGAAGCCGAACAGGCCCTGGGCGTTGTGGTTGAGGATTTTGTCGAGGTCGGCGGGGGGCAGGCCGAGGCGGCTGATATAGGCGAAGGTTTCCTTGTAGGATTCGTAATCCTGCAATACCGGATAATCGCTGCCGGTCACCAGATGGTCGGCGCCGAAGGCTTCGTAGGCGCACATAAAGGCCGCCTTCGAGCCATAGCACACCGTGTCGTAATAGAACTTCCTGGCGGTGACGCTCGGCGCCTCGGCGAGGCCGGGGTTGTGCGAGGCGTTCTGGCCCTGCTGGTCGAGCCGGTTGAGCAGCATCGGGATCGGGCCGCCGAGATGCGGCACGATGAATTTGATGTTCGGATAGCGGTAGGGAATCTGTTTGTTGATCATGTGCAGCACAAAGCACGCATCCTCGATCGAGGTGCCGACCGCGGCGGTGAAGTTGTAATCGTTGATCAGCGGCGAGCAGGCGCCGTTGGTCGAGGGATGCACGAACAGCACCGCGCCGCGGCGGTTGAGTTCGGCATAGATCGGCTCGAACTCGGTCTCGGCGACCGAGCGGTTGAAGCAGGTGACGTGCATGTTGACGCCGACGCAGCCGAGCTGGTCGAACCCGCGCTCCATCTCCTTCAACGCCGCATCGATGTGCGGCAGCGGCAGCATCACATAGGAGGAAATGCGGTCAGGGTAGCGATGCGCCAGATCGGCATAGCCGTCGTTGAGCAGCCGGATGGCGCGCACGCCTTCGGCCTCGTCCTGCAGATAGGGCGGGCGGTGCGGCGACAGCACCTGCTTTTCGACGCCGGCCTCGTCCATCAATTCGAGGCGGCCCGTGATGTCGTCGATCGAATCCGACACCGGGTGTTTGGCGATGCCAGTCTTTGTCGGAAGCCCGACGCGGGGTCCCCAGCGGTCGCCCATGAAATCGCCAAAGGGCTTCGGAATGAAATGGGCATGCACGTCGCAAATCATCTGTCTCTCCTCCGTTGCGCCGCCGTCAGCCTTGGCTCCGCGGCATCGGCGGATTTTGCACCTTGTGTCAGCCGTTGTATGGTGGCTGAAAGTCGCTGGAGCGATCTGCGGGGGGATTTGCTGGAGGAGGCGCGAACCCGGGCCGCCCAAACTCATGCTGACGGATGAACTTCGGCAGATGGATTTACGTCGGAGTGGCGGTGCAACAGGTCGGCTCTACGCAGGGTGCCCTACCCTTGCTGAACTCTGGCCGGTGAATAGCGTTCTGCATTTTCTCGATCTGGTGGAGTGATGGGCAGCCCAGAGCTGGTCAAGACCCGTGCGATGCGAGCCGTCCGAGGCCAACCGTCGGCCGGCTGGTCCGGCGTTCACGGTAACAAGCCAGCGGCCGGCGGGCCGCTGACGTGGCGTCGAATTCTGGCCCGGCGGTTTGCCCGCCGCGCCGACCGCGCCCGTGACGCCCACCGATTCGCCAAAGCTGCGACGCTCTACCGGCAGGCGCTGTGGTTTGATCACGGCCGGGTGGATCTCCGCGTGCAGCTCGGTCATATGCTGAAGGAGCTGACCCGCTTTGGCGAGGCCGAGGCGGCATACCGCCAGGCTGCAAGCCAATCGCCCGCCGACGGGGACATCCAGTTGCAGCTCGGGCATCTGCTGAAACTGCTCGGCCGCCGGGACGAAGCGGTGACGGCGTACTCGGAGGCGCACCGGCTGTTGCGCGACAGGAACACCGACGTCGCCGCCGCCGAACTGCGCGGCTTCGGCGCGTCTCCTGAACTGAATTGGGCGAACTCCATAGCCGGCGAAAAGCTGGTCCAGGAGGGCGACCGGCTGCGCGATGCCCGGCACTACGCGGAAGCGGCAGACGCATACGGCAACGCGTTGAAACTCATCCCAGGCCGGTCCGACATCCGGATTCAGCATGGCAACATGCTGAAAGACGCCGGCCGCCTCGCTGACGCGGAAGCCGTCTATCGGGCGGCCTTGGGGGAGGCTCCCGAGAATGCCGATTTGCATTTGCAGCTCGGACATCTGCTGAAGATCCAGGGGCGGCGGAACGAGGCGCTGCAGGCCTATGGCCGTGCCGCCGAATTGCAGCCGTCGTTGGATGCCGCCGACACCGAACTGTTCCATGCCGGATACGCGCCGAGCCAGCAGGAGTTTTTCGGCCGCCAGATGGCGCTGGGCGGGGTCGAGGCGCTGCTGGCAATCTCGAACGAGGTTACCCGCCTGCAACAGGCGGTTGCGCGGCTCGCGCAGGCATTGCCGGATGTTTCGGCCCAGGCCGCATTTCCGATCGCGGCCTACGGCCGGTTTCGCGAAATTTTCGACGTTCCGACGCCTCCGGCTGTGGTGGAGCATCGGCGTTACGATATCGTTTTGGCCGCTGACGGAGTGGCGCTCGAGACGCTCTATGCACAGCTGACCTCGCTCGACCGACAGACCTACCGGAACTGGCAGCTTTGTGTGGTGGGTCGCGACACGGCGCATCGGCGGATTGTCGAGCGTGCCGCGGTCAGCGATCCGCGGATCACCTGGATCGAGGTGGACGCGCGGGAAACGCCCGCCGCCACCGAGCGGCGCGTGGCCCTGGCCACAGCGGCGGACTCCCCAGCGGCGAACTCCACAGCGGCGGACTGGCTGATCCTGCCGGAGAAGGGCGCCCTCTGGCACCGCCACGCCCTGGCGTGGCTGGCGGCGGTGGCGGATCAGGTCGCGGCTGGCGCCTTTGTGACCGACTCCGAGCAGATCGCCGACAGCAGCGGTCCGGCGCGCCGATTGGCGCCGCAACTGCGCCAAACGGTCGATTACGACACGCTGCTCGAAGCCAACCCGTTTGGCGAGACTGTCGTCGTCTCCCGGCCGGTCTACGCAGCGATCGCCGGAGCCTGCCTGACCGAAGGTTCTCTTACCGCCGCGCGAAGCTCACTGCTGTTGGGCCTCGCGCATCGCGGGACGGTCGGCCACATCCCGCTGCCGCTGGTCGCAATCCGCCAGGAGGAAGCCAGGTCTTACGATGCGCCGGAATCCTCCGGTCCGATCCCCCAGCCGGAGCCGGCGGCGCAACACAGGATGGCGGTCGCGGCGCACCTCGCGGCGGTTGGTCTTGCGGCGCGCATCCAGCTTGGTCTGCCGGCACGGCCGACATCGCCGCTATCGGTCAGATGGCAGCCGAGCGATCCGCAGCTTCCGGTTCAGGTCATCATCCCGACGCGCGACAACGCCCTCGACCTGCGGAACTTTGTTCAGTCCCTGCACGAACGGGCCGCGATGTCGGGATCGCTGCACGTCCTGATCGTCGACAACGGCGGCCATGACCCCGACGCTTCCCGTATCCTGACAGAACTAGCCGGCCGGGAGCGGGTGCAGGTCGTCAGGGTTGATGAGCCCTTCAACTGGTCGCGTCTGAACAACCATGCCGTGTCCCTGACCACGGCGCCGCTGCTGGTATTTGCCAATGACGACATGGTGATGCTCAGTGACGGCTGGGATGGCATGCTGCGCGGCCTGCTCGAACGCGATGAGGTCGGTGCCGTCGGCGCGCGGCTGGTTTATGCCGACGACACGATGCAGCACGCCGGGATTCTGCTCGGCTGGCCGACCGTCGATGTGCATGACGGCCGGTACAAATCCCTGTTCGGATTCCGGGCCGTGCCGGCGCTGGCAGGTGACCCGGGCAGCCGGCGCGGTTACCGGCGCGTTCCTCGCGGTGCGCCGCACCGTGTTTGACGAGAGCGGCGGGTTCGACGAAGCCGCTCTCCCCGTCGGATATGGCGATATCGACTTTGCGCTGAAGCTGCGCGCCAGTGGACGCAAGATTTTGTGGACGCCGCAGATCACGCTGCGCCATTACAAGTCCAAGACGCGCGGCCTCGATCATCTCGAACCGGAAAAGGCCGCGCGCAACGCGGCCGAGCGCCGCGTGATGGAACAGCGCTGGGGCGCCGCACTGGAGATCGATCCCAGCGTCAACCCGGCCTGGCACAATGCGACATTGCCGTTCCGGCTGATTTCGGCACCACCCCAGGCGCGGCTGTGGCGGCACATTCGGCTATGCGCCTCGCCCAACCCGTGGCTCACCGACCTTCGGTCTGGCATCGGCGCTCCCTAGATGCTGTGGTCCGGCTTTCGCAGCCGGCTTCGGCACCGGAAGCTGGCAGCGTTACTGAGCACCGGCGACGCGGCCAATCGCCGGCGCGACTGGCCGGCCGCTGAAACCGGCTATCGCGGTGCGTTGCGCCTCGACCCGACATTGCATGCAATCTGGGTCCAATACGGGCACGCGCTGAAAGAACAAGGCCGGCTGGCGGCGGCCGAGGCGGCCTACCGCCAGTCCCTCTCCTTCGCCCCCGACGTCGCCGATACCTGCCTCCAACTGGCGCACGTCCTCAAGCTGCAAGGCGACAGGGAAGCGGCGGCCGACGCCTATCTGACAGCGCACCGGCTCGACCCGACGCTCGCCTTTCCCGTCGCTGAATTGCAGGCGCTCGGTGTCCAAATGCCATCGTCCGCAGCCGCCGACCCACAAACTGATGAGGCTGCGGCAGCGTCACCGTTTGATGCGGAATATTACTGCGATACCTACCTGCACCTCCGGCTCGGTCCGGCGAACGCACATTGGCACTGGCGCAATGTCGGGATCGGCAAACGCTGGCATCCCAGCAAGGCTGAATGGCGAAAGGCGCTTTTTGCCGGCGTTCCCACACAACCGACCGGTGACACCGACCAACGCCCCAGCGTGCTTGTCGTTAATGTCTTTTACCCGCCGCTGCTGATCGGCGGCGCGACCCGTGTTGTGCATGACAACGTCACGTACCTGCACCGCACGCATCGCGCGGCCTTTAACCTCCAGGTGTTTACCAGCGGGTTCGGCGCCGACGGCGATGACCGGCTCGAAATCATATGCACAGGACGGCGTACCGGTCGTCAGCCTGATCCGGCCGCAAACCGCCACGGTCGACGACGCTGTCGAAGATGCCATCTCGGGCGAAATTTTTGGCGCGTATCTGGACCGGGTGCGGCCGGCCCTGGTGCATTTCCACTGCGTCCAGCGGCTGACCGTCTCGGTCGTCGAGGCGGCGCGGCAGCGCGGCATCCCCTATGTCATCACGGTGCATGACGGCTGGTGGATTTCCGATCGCCAGTTCGTCGTCGATGAAAACGGCAACGAGGCCACCTATGACTATGCGCTGGACCGGAACACGTCCGGGCGCATGGCGGTGCTGCGCGAGCCCTTGTTCGGGGCGACCGCCGTGGCAGCGGTGTCGGAGAAATTTGCCGATCTATATCGGCGATGCGGCGTCCCGAACGTGCGCGCGATCCCGAATGGCATCTCCGCGTTCGAGCCTGCCCGGCGAACGCCCCGTGCCGACGGCAGAGTGTGCCTTGCGCTGATCGCCGGGATGACCGAGGCCAAGGGATACCATCTGGTCAGGCAGGCACTCCTGACACGAAATTTCACACGCCTGCACCTGATCGTCATCGAGGGTACGCTGTCACCGGGCACGGCACGGCATGAGACGTGGAACACGACGCCTGTCGAGTTTCTCGCGAAATTTCCCGAGGCCGCGGTGGCCGCGTTGTATGCCCGGATCGATGTTCTGCTGGCGCCCTCTGTCTGCATCGAGAGCTTCGGGCTGGTGACGCGTGAGGCGCTGCATTGCGGCTGCTGGGTTGTCGCGTCCAATCGCGGCAGCATCGGCGATTGCATCACTCAGGGCGAAAACGGCTACATCATCAATGTCGCGAACGCAGCGGCCCTGACCGATCTTCTGGAGATGATCGACACGGCGCCGGAAACCTATCGGCAGTCCCCGTCGCTGCGCCCGACGCTACGGCGCGCGGCAGAGCAGAGTGAAGATCTGGCGGCGCTCTACAGGTCGATTATCCCGTCCGACCGCCGCGTCAGTGCGATGACACAAGCTCATCGAAGTTTGCTCTAAACAGGCATTTGCCAGGCTTCGCAGCCGTGGTCGCTGAACCGCACCGGGCTTGCCTCGCCGCCGGCCGCGGCGAGGGCGCGGATCAGGCCAAGCCGGCTTTCCGGGGGAACAATGAAGACGACGAACCCGCCACCGCCGGCGCCCGAAACCTTGCCGGCGAGCGCGCCATAGGCAAAGGCGACATCGCACAGGTAATCGATGCGGTCGGTCGAAATGTTCGACGCCGTCAGTTTCTTGGCTTCCCAGCAATCACGCATCAGCTGCGCCACCTGCCCGATGCTGCCCAGCAGGTATTCGTCCTTCATCGCAAAGGCATTCGCCTTCATGCGGTCGAGCGCGTCGATCGCGGTCTTGCGGTGGCTGGACATATAGGTGGTCTGCTCGGTGATGATGGTCGTCGCGTCGCGCGCGCCACCGGCGAAGCACACCACCAAAGAGGCTTCCAGTTCGTTGCGGACCCTGTTCGAGACCCGCAACGGATTGACGATCACCCGGTCGCCGGTACGGAACTCGATAAAGTTGGTCCCGCCAAATGCCGCCGCGTACTGGTCCTGGCGTCCGCCCGGTAACCCAAGGTCGTGGCGCTCGATGTCAACCGCGAGATGTGCGATCTCGTAGGGGTCGAGCGGCATGCCCAGAAACGTGCGATAGGCGCTGATCAGCGCAACAACCAGGGCCGATGAGGCACCGAGCCCTGAATTCGGCGGCACATCGACCGCTGTTGTCACGGTCGCACAAATCGGAACGCCGTCATTGTCATCGCGCACGATCCGTTCGTACACGCCGCGATGCAGCAGCAGCGTTGCATCCGGCAACAGACAGCGGGCTGCCAGCGTCTCGTCGCGGCCGAGATCCTGCGCCTGGAACTTCACCTGCCCGTCACGCCGCGGGCTGATGAAGGCATAGGCAAACCGGTCGATCGTGACGTTGAGCGCGGCGCCGCCGAACTCATCACAGTACGGTGACAGATCGGTGCCGCCGCCGGCGAGGCCAAGGCGGAGGGGGGCGCGAGCGCGGGTGGTGGTGGCGTGATACGCGGGCAATGCAGTCTCGTAAGCCCGTTTCTATTATTGCGCCGGGAGTACGACGAGAAAGCATTGGTTGCAAGTCCCCAATGGACAATCAACCGCGAATACACCTCAAGATTGTATAGGGATACGAATTACAACTTGATTAAAAGAACCGGCGGATTTCCCAGAATCACCCGGTCGGCCATGTCACCGGAAAGTTGCGGGTAGATCGGCAGGCTCAGGATTTCACCAACCGCGGCGGTTGTCTCCGGCAGTCCCGGCGGAAGTTCGGCGAGGCGGCCCTGATAGGCCGGCTGTAAATGCACCGGTGCGGGGTAATGGATGCCGGTGCCGATCTGCGCCGCGCGCAGATGATCGCGCAACCGGTCGCGCTCGCGGCTGCGGACGACGTATTGGTGAAAGACGTGCGTGCCATCGCCGCCCCGGCGCCGCGGCAAAGCCAGCGGCAGTCCGGCGAGCCCCGCATCATACCGCGCCGCCACTGCCTGCCGCCTTGTGTTGCTCCGATCAAGCAGCGGCAGCTTCACGCCGAGGATCGCAGCCTGGACCGGGTCAAGCCGGGTGTTGATACCGATCCGGGCGCTGACGTAACGATCGCGCCAGCCATACTCACGGATTTCACGCAGGGCGACCGCAAGTTCCGCGTCGTTGGTCGCGACCATGCCGGCATCGCCGAGCGCGCCGAGGTTCTTCGTCGGATAAAAGCTGAAACAGGCGGCGTCACCAAAACTGCCGGTCTTGTGCCCCTGATAAAGCGCGCCGTGGCTCTGCGCGCAATCCTCGATGACGCGCAGCCGATGGCGCCGCGCCAGCGCCAGGATTGGCGCGAGATCGGCGGGTTCGCCATAGAGATGCACCGGAACCACCGCGGCCGGGCGGCCGGGCGGCGGGTTGGCGAGGGCCAGTTCCAGCGCCGCCGGATCCATTGTAAAGCCGCCGCGCTCGATATCGACCAGCACCGGGATCGCCCCGGCCCGTTCGATCGCCGCGACCGTCGCCACGGCGGTATGCGACACGGTGAAAACCAGGTCGCCGGCACCGATGTCGCAAGCGCGCAGCACCAGTTCGATCGCGTCGGTGCCGTTGCTGGCACCGACCGCGTGCGCGGTGCCGAGCCACGCCGCAAACGCCGTCTCGAACGTCTCGACTTCGCTGCCGAGAATGTACCAGCCGCTGCCGAGCACGCGGGCGATCGCGGCGTCGATCGCGTCCTTTTGCTCGAGATAGCCGGCACGCGGATCGGTCTGCGGGATCGGGGCGTCTGTCATCATGCTCTCAGAGATAACTCGTCAGGTGATTGCGATAATAGTCGAGCGAACGCGCCAGACCCTCGTCGAGCCCGATCCGCGGCGCCCATCCGGTCAATTCGCGAAACCTGCGATCGTCGGTGACGAAATCGCCGATATCGATGCGCTTGCGGTCGGCGGGAAACTCGCGCTGCTCGAACGAACCGCCCTTGTTTGCGCACACCAGCGCCTCGGCCAGCGCGAGCAGCGTGTATGGCACCTCGCCGCCGACATTGAGCGCCAGCCCGGCCGTCTCGGGCCGGATTGCCGCATACAGAAACGCCTCGACCGCATCCTCGACATAGAGGAGTTCGCGGCGCTGCTCGCCGCCCCACACCTCGAACGCGTCGCCTTCGAGCGCCCGGCGCAGCCAGATGCCGAGAAAATTCTGCCGCGCATCGCGAATGCGCATGCCCGGGCCATAGACATTGGTCAGCCGCAATGAGCGGGTGTTGATGGCGTACACATCGTGGAACAGCAGGTGATAGGCCTCGCCGGCCATCTTGTTGACGCCGTTGACATCGGCCGGGCGCAGCGGGTGCGCCTCGTCAACCGGCAGGTATTGCGGCCGCCCGTAAATCTGCCGGGTACCGGCATGCACGATCGCAATCTTCGGGGCTACGGCACGGCATAATTCCAGCATCTGCAACTGTGCGGTGCAGTTGACCGCAAGGTCGTGCTCGGGCGCGTTCATCGAGTCGAGATGGCTGGTCTGGCCCGCGAGGTCGAACAGATAGTCCTGCTCCGCCAGCAGATGGCGCAGCGCCGCGCCGTCGCGGATATCGGCAATATTCACCCGCATTTGGCCGCTGATATCGGCGATGTTGGCGAGGTTGGCGCCGGCTTCCGGCACCATCGAGTCGAGCAGAACCACCGCCGCCCCAAGCCTGAGCAGCCGCCGCGCCAGCGCCGACCCGATCAGGCCGACACCACCGGTGATCAGCACGCGCGTGCCGTTAAAGGCGGCAAAATCAGGCTTGGCGGTCGCGCTCAAGGTTGTCGTCCTGGCAGGGGTTTTGGCTCCGTCGCGGAGCATGAACGTGCCGCCTGCCGCTGCTATTCCGCATCGGCGACCGACCGCCGTGAGGGGGCTGATCGAAAACGATCAGCGGGTTGCCGCGGCCAGGGGCTGCGTCACGCCGGCCCGCGGAAAAAGCCGTTCCTCGACCAGCCCGCAGATGACATGGCCGGCGGTGATGTGCACCTGCTGGATCAGCGGCGTCGAATCCGACGGCACAAGCAGGCACAGATCGCAGAGCGGCGCCATGTCGCCGCCGCTGCGCCCGGTAAAGCCGATCACGACCAGCCGGTTGCGGCGCGCCGCCGCGATCGCGTTCAGAATGTTCGGCGATCGCCCGGAGGTCGACAGCGCGATCAGCACATCGCCTTGTCGCCCGAGCCCCAGCACCTGCCGTTCGAAAATGCGCTCGTACCCGTAATCGTTGCCGATCGCGGTCAACACCGAACTGTCGGTTGTGAGGGCGATCGCCGCGGTCGGCGCCCGGTCATAGTAAAGCCGCGACAGCAATTCGCCGGCGAGATGCTGCGCATCGCTGGCGCTGCCGCCATTGCCCGCCAGCAACACCTTTTGCCCGGCCGCAAGCGCCGCGGTGATCCGATCGGTGATCGCGGCAACTGTGGCGATAAACCCGGCATCGCCGAGTGCCGCGTCAACCACGTCGCGCGAGCGCGTAAAATACTCGACGATCGGGCCATTCGCCGACACTTCGCCCATGTGATTTCTCGACGCCTAGGGATCAACTGATACAACGCCGCACAGCACACAAGTCTGTCACACAGCAGTTTTAAGTCAACAAGATGGGCCGAGCCCGGCATTCGATGCCCGCCGCACCAGGAGGCAGAGGTGGCCCGGGGAATCTGGACAGCGGGCTAAGTGGATTTTCTGCCTGCGAGCGGCGCAGATTGCCGCGGATCAGGAGAGAGCATGACGAGACGGACACACCGGAACCACACCCCGGCCTTCAAGGCGAAGGTGGCACTGAAGCTCCCGAGAGCGAGCACATTCACATATTCAGCCCCCACCTCGCAGGGGGTTTTCTATTTGCCTCACCAAAACGTTACGAGGGTAGGTACTATTTTCCACCCAAGCCCCTTTGGGAGTACTCTTTTTACCCATGTTAAGATTTAGGAGGTAACAACGGCTCTTGGGAGATTCAAATGGATTTTTGCTTATGTTCTAAGCGCATCCTCAACACAAATAACGTGAGTTATCTGGTCCCACTTCACGGCCAGCCGCGTCCGGCCTGTAACCACCAATGTTATGAGAGCTGGGTAGAACGCGATGCCCTCAACCACGACCTTCGGCGCCGCGAGAACGCGACCCGGATTATCGGCTCGTGGGGAGAGGGCTTTCAAGTTGCCGGCTGACCCCGACACATCCGTTGCAAGGAGAGATCATGATTGTCGTTGCGATGAGCGGCGCTCGCCGGAGCAGCTCTGGCCGGTCCTTGACCTAACCATTTGATCGTCGCCCCGGCCATCGGGGTGGCTCTTCTACTAACCCCGTTGTCCTCTTACCTCCCCCTGCCATGAGCCTCTCACCCCAGGGGGAGGGCCGCCCCAACGACGTGGTACGATAAACTGAATACGCCCGCAATGTATGGAGAAAGACTTCGGCAGCTGGAATAAGAGGAGGAAATCCGTCAACGATGCATCAGCGCGGGTCTTCTTTCATCCGCGGGAACTCTGGTTCGCGCATCTGGGTGTCAACGTCGGGTTTGAACAGGATGGCCGTGGAGCAGAGTTCCTTCGACCAATTTTAATATTGCGTAAATTCAACAACGAAGTGTTGTGGGTCATCCCGTTAACAAAAACATGGAAACCGGGGAACCAGTATTATGCGCGCTTTGAGTACGCAGCCTTTCTCGCGGTCGAGGGCGCGCCGCTTGAAGCGTCGGTCGGCATCCTTTCCCAGCTCCGGCTAATTGATGGTAAACGCCTACGCTACAAGATCGGGACCGTGCACCCGGATGAGTTTATCCTCATAAAAGAAAGGATCAGGCGATTGCTTGCCTGACCCGATTCTTGTTACCCCTTGCGGGGAGGGCCGGAGCCATTTGTACAGGCGTGCTACTCTCCCGGTGATGGATGTCAAATGACGGGCGGTGGATGACGAAAAGACCCGCCCAGCGTGAGCCCGGCGGGGAAGTGCTCAGTATTCTTGGGCGAGCATTATCGTCAGCCCACAGCCGACGAGCCGGCAGACAACTAACCCCAGGATTGACGCCGAGACGAGAAAAGGCCCCTCGCGGGGGGCCTTTCAGCATCCATCCGTGATGCATTTTTACTGCGGCACGCCGATGCATTTTCTCTCCGGCGTTGACATCAACCGGAACGTAAGGAGAAAGCGAGCTGTCCCTAACGCTAAATTAAGCACATCGTAAAGTCTTTTGATCTTCGATAGGTCATTTTAGTGAGAGGTCTCCAATTGAAGACCGCCACAGCATGTGTTTCGACCCGAACCAGAGGTTCTTTGCAGCGGGCGTCCGACGCTCAACCAGCAAGACCGTTCTATTTATGATGGAGTCTTAAATGACAATCTACTTCGGAGGCTCGCCTGACGCCGTCAGAAAGCAGTACGATATATACGCAAAAATAGAAAGCAACAAGGTCGGACAGGTCATTATCGATCTAATAAGGAAAATAAAGAAAGATCTAATCTTCCTGCCCCGTGATGCCGGAAAGGTTGCAATAAGTGGCGTTTGCAACGCCGAGACCGTCGCGCAAGAAAAGATGGATTCGGCGCCCAAGGGAGCGTCCGGTCGGGCGCCTCCATACTGGTATCGTGGGGTTGAAGACAACCCAGAGACCAGTGAGGACGAGCGGTTCACTCTGGTCCCCTACCAATGGACCGGCACTGGAGCGGGGTCCAATGTGAAGATTTTTTTTGATCCGGACGGATTCATGCAATCAAACTGTGTCAACTTGACCGGAGCGGGCTCCCAAATTGACGAAGTGCTGTTCCACGAGATGGTGCATGCGCTTCGATATATGCAAGGAAAGTCCAAATGCATCCCGACAGATAATGTCAGGTACGATCATGAGGAAGAGTTTCTCGCCATTGTCGTTACCAACGTTTATATCTCAGCCGCGGGAGGCTCTCTGCTGCGAGCTGATCACCAGAATTTCGCGACGCTAAAGCCACCGTTAACCACCTCAAGTGGGTTTCTCAGCGACCCCGAAAACCTGAAACTGATGAATATAAACCGGTTAACCTGGACGGAAACCTTCATGGCCCTTTCGGGGGTCGTATCGGCTCCGTTCAACCCCTTTCTTGAACTCTCCCACAGGCTTGCCTGGCTCGGGCCTGTGTCAAACTAGGCAGACCCACCGACACCGTAGATTCCGCTTTTGCGAAGAAGATCATATCATGGCCATATACATGAAATACGGCAAGATCAGCGGTGCTGTTACGACCGCCGGTTTTGAGAACTGGATCGAGCTGAGTTCCTTTCGATGGGGGGTTGCCCGGCAGATCGGCACCGCCGCGCGAGGCTCTTTTTCTCGTGAACACACTGAGCCGAGTCTCAACGAAGTGACTGTCACTAAACTCGCCGACATCTCGTCGCCGAAGCTTTTTCTCGACGCTGTTGCCGGAAAACTGGATGCCAACGTCGCCATCAAGTTCACAACGACCACGAAAGGAAAGGTAGAGACCTTTCTGAGTTACGAACTGGAAAACACCGGCCTTAGTCATTATGCCTTGATGAGTAGTGGCGATATGCCGTTGGAGACGATGTCGCTGAACTTCACAAAAATCAGTGAAAAGTTCGTCGGCATGGATCCGGGAATTGGTGGCACCCCGGAGACAGTGGGTTACGATCTGGCGCTGATGAAGGCGCTTTGATCCAAGCCAGGTAGCTCGCCCAGCTAACGGCGGTGCTGTTGCCGCTTGCGGCTGGGCGTCAAGGCAACTCGTATCCGGGAGCTTGAGATGGGCATCGTTGTCGATCTGAGTCGATCAAACATGAAGTTTGGTGATCCGCTGTTCCTGCTGGACCCGATGGACGTTATCCACAACGATATGTCCTACGAAATGCATTCGTTCACCATTACGTTTGGCATTTCGTTCAATCCGGATCCGAAAAAAGGTTACGGTGGAAATCCGCGCGAGCCGGATCTGTTCAGGATCGGCATCATTCAGAACGTTTTATATGAACGATTGTACTTCGAGTATGACAACCATCGCAAATTTGTTAAGGAATTCACCGCGCCGGCAGTCGATTCCGTATCTGGGACGTTTGGGTTGCCATTCTACGCAGATCCGGTCTTGAGCGGGCAACGAGGTAAAGAGCGGCCCTACACAGATATATGGTGTACCCCTCAAGGTTATGGGGAGCTGCTTAACCCCTACAGCAGTAGCGGGGTCGCGACAAACAACCAGCCCGGAATTGTCGATGTTTGGGACCAACCGGGAGGAGGCGCGACCTTGAAACTCGATGGATCAATGATCAGTCGTGTTGAAAAGGTTTTGTCTTTCCAGGCCTGGCTGGTGGTCAAGAACGGGGTTAAAATAGAAGTGCTCGCGCATATCCCGCCTTTCTCGCTTGTGTTTTGGCTTTGCACCACGCGGGAAAAGAGTACGCGGCCGAAATACTCGTTTGATACGCCCTCATTCAAGTATGGATACTACGGAGTGAACGGGCTATTCACCAACAAGAAGATCGATTATACGATTACAAAGATTGGAAACGCGCCCACGGTCCAGCCGACGCCGGGTACGGGCGGACGTTTCCCGACGACTTCCGGTCAGATTGCCCTGGATCGGGCTTGGCAATGGCTCGGCGCCAACGGTCTGCGCGTATGAAACCTCGGCGCGGCGAGTGCTTGGGGTCACAACACAATTCATCTCAAAGCTGACTAAAAGGGAACCCGCCCAGCGTAAGCCAGGCGGGGACGTGCTCAGTATTCTTCGGCGAGCATGATCGTCAGCACGCGGGTTGTTTTCGCCGGGTCAGCCGGATCATCTGACCCGTACGTCATTGTCCGGTCGTGACAATCGATCTTCCAAAAGAACTTCCGACCCGTGAGCGTGAAGGAACCGAAATCATGCTCTCTGTACGGATCGTTGTCGGCATCGAAGTCGGAGAACGTCGCCACCCTCCGGATCACCATTGCCTTCACATCCGAGGGAAGGGCATCAACACCGGCCATCATCATCACGCGACCGCCGGTCATCGTCGTCCACAAGGCATCGTTCAGCTACCGGATTTTGGCGGCGCTCATGACAGCGTACCCGGATCAAACGCTTTGAACTCCGCCGGTCATCGCCTCCTTGCTCTCGTAGAACTTGCCACGGTAGCGAATGAAGGCTGAGTACGAGGCTGCCAAGCGACCCGTGGCTTTGCACCTATGGTCGAACGGCTCACCGACGAGGAAGCCCTTGGCAATGGATAAAGCCGGCGGCACAACACCTAGGGAAACACCAATCTCCGGCATCTTCCGCAACAACCTCATCGCCTTCCTCGGCGACGACGACAATGGCATCCACCAGCTCTACGCCGATACGATCACCGCCAAGAAGCAGCTTTGCGTGGACAAGGCCGACGGCACGCCCGTCTGCGTCACCGGCGACCAGCTCGCCGCCGTCCTCGCCGGCCAAGGCGGAAAAGTAAGTGCCACCTCAACGGCGGGGCAGGGAAGTGTCGGTGTCGGCCCCACCATTAAACACGTAGCTCACCCCGACTACGTACAGGTTAGTGTCACGGACATCGAGCGGTAGGAGTGGCCGCTTTAGGGGCAGATGCAACGGTTCCCGCAGCCAAGCCCGAACGGCCGGTGTCAGCTTCCAAGCGGTTCGTGACTTGATGGTCGGCGATATAGCTTGTGACTCAGGCTCCATATATAACTATTTCTTCCGATTTTTGGGCGGTGTGACGACGGTCGTTGGGAGAGGGTTTGGAGTTACGCTGTGCGTAAGCGGTCGCCTGAGGCCCAGCCTCTTATGTACCTGGCGTTGCAACTCAGCTTCGCCATGCAGCCAATTGCGGAAGGCCAATAGCGCCGGCTCTTTCTCGCGTATCGGCCTATAGGCCAGATACCAGTCTTCGTATTTCCGAGTAGTGATCGGAAATGGCGTGACCAGGCGGCCCGTTGCCAACGCGTCACTGACATAGGGGAGTTGCGCGACAGCAACTCCTACTCCATCGAGGACGGCTTGAATTGCCATCACAGAGCTTTCGAACGATATCTCATTAGCCGGCTGTATCGGCGCGCTCAGACCTGCCGTGTCGAACCACCATGTCCATTGCTCGCGCAAGTGGGAGACGACAATCAGGGTTGCAGCGTGGAGATCGCGGGGGTGCAACAAACCTGCTGCGATTGCTGGCGTGCAGACTGGTACCAGTGTCGACGGGAATAGCTCCTCGGCAGTATAGCCAGGCCAACTGCCCGCGCCGCGGCGTACAGTACAAGTCCAATCGTCGCGCAGCGGAAGCATTGCACCGCCTGTAGCGACGCGTACCTCGATGTTGGGATGGTTGCGATTGAAGCTCGTCAAGCGCGGAATTAGCCAGTGTAACGCGAGTGTCGGCGCGACCCCAACGGTGAGCACCGGACCCGCCTGCATCGAGGCCACTTGCGCAGAGAGCCGGGCGATCCCATCGAAGGCTTCGGTCAGGCCGGGCTGGAACGCCCGGCCCTGATCGGTGAGTTCGAGCCTATTGGCGTGACGGCGGAAGAGCGCGAACCCGAGGTGCTTTTCCAAGAGCCGCACCATGTGGCTCACCGCTGTTTGAGTGACATTCAACTCCTCCGCTGCTGCTTTGAAGCTGCCATGCCGTCCAGCCGCTTCGAAGGCTCGCAATCCATTCAAAGAGGGCATCTGGCGAGTCACTATAACCCTAAATAAAAGTTGGTCTAAGAGTGAGGATTTTGCGTTTGCAACGTAAGTCTGTCAACGACATCTTATCCGACGAGATGGAGAATTTATATGCGTAAGGTTGCTCTTGGCATCACGACTACCGTTGCCTTGCTAGTAGCCGTTGTCTTGCCCGGGGTCGTTACAGGATGGATGCCGCGAGGGCCAATGAACCACGGGTGGGACTGGCCCTGGCATGATTGGTGGCATTCGGCTGGAGCAGAGTCGGCTTTATCAGCAAGGCCCGACGATGACCAAAACCGAAATGCCGGGATGGGCGGACGGTCAGACAGTTATGGACACCACCAGGATACGTTCCACGTGATTACTCGCAGTTCGGCCAACCATCAGCGCCGCAATCAACTCTAAGTCTGCTCAACACAGCCCTTTAGCGGGTCAGCTTCCGGTGAACATCAAATGACGAAGACAATGAATGTCATAAGGATCGGCGTCGCAATGGCAGGAGTCCTATACATGCTTCAGGCAGGTCCGGCTGTAAGCCAGGAAAAGCATGGTGTGATACCGCATGCACCGCTACTGAAGGCCGTATTACCCGGCACGGAAAATTTGGAGGTCGCAGTCTACGAGGCGGAATATGCTCCGGGCGGGGCCAACCCGCGACACCTCCATCCGGCAGCGATCACGTTTTATGTCGTGTCAGGAACGGGCGTTTGGCAGGAGGAAGGGAAACCATCGGTAACGCTGCATGCCGGAGACAGTTTGTTTGTCCCTGCCGGCACGATCCATTCCCACTGGAACCCAAGCACCACGGATCACCTGCGCTTCTTGGAGTTCATCGTAGCTGAAAAGGACAAAGGGCGTTCTATTCCACAGCCGATCAAGAAGTGAGGTTGCGGGAATTTGGATCATCGAGCAGGTCATAATCTGCTAAAATGTCAGCAGTCCAATACAACTTCGACCAGCGATACAGAGCGTAACGCAACACGGCGCCATCGCGCTACCTTTCTGATTTCCGCCGGTATTGTTCTTATTGCGGTCAGTATTGCGACCTATTGGATTTTGTCGGCGCGAACCAAGATTGCGCCGACCACACGCTCATCTGTACCGATAAGCATTTCCGTCGTAACTCGACAGAACGTTCCGGTCTATCTGACCGGTCTTGGCGCCGTGCAGGCTTCATTGACTGTCGGTATTCGCCCTCAGGTCGATGGAACACTGCAGGAGTTGTTGTTCATCGAAGGGCAAGAGGTAAAGAAGGGCGACGTGCTGGCCAAGATAGACCCAGGCCTGTTCAAGGCCGCGCTTGACCAGGCCTGGGGCAAGAAAGCCCAGGACGCTGCGTTGCTCGTTTCCGCCGAGAAAGATCTTACGCGGTTCAAGACGTTGGCACTGAGTAATGCCACTGCGTGGCAGACTGTCGATCACCAACAAGCGACGGTCGATCAGCTGAAGGGATCCATTGCCGCCGATGAAGCTGCGATCGACACCGCACGGACGCAACTCGACTACACGTCGATCAGGGCTCCAAGCGATGGGCGCATGGGCATCCGCGCAATCGATCCCGGAAACGTGGTGCACGCGTCCGACGCACAACCGATCGCCGTCCTGATGCAAATCCGCCCGTCCGCCGTGCTGTTCACACTGCCGTCGCGGTCTCTAGACGACGTGCGCAGCGCTTTGACCCGCGGTCCGGTCGAGGTGATTGCATTCGACCAGGACAATCGCCGCGCTCTAAGCACCGGAAGGCTCCTCCTCGTCGACGACGCAGTCGATCCGGCCACCGATACCATTCGTCTGAAGGCCATCTTCTCCAATGACGACGAAAGGCTGTGGCCGGGCGAATTCGTCAATGCCCGCTTGTCACTCAAGACGCTCAGCGATGCTCTCGTCATTCCATCGACTGCAGTCCAGCGGGGCCCGCAGGGCTTGTTCGCGTGGATCGTGACGTCGAAAGACACGGCTGAACCCCGGCCGATCAAGGCCGGGCCGACGACTGGCGATCTGACGGTGATCGCTTCGGGTCTTGGCGACGGCGAACGCGTCGTGACGGATGGGCAATTCAAGCTGAAGGGCAATGCACGAGTACAAATAAGGGTCTCCTCACCGCCGCTGCCAACGTCCGAAGGCACCAGGTGAATCTCTCCCCGCCCTTCATCGCGCGACCGGTCGCAACGACGCTGCTGATGGCGGCTCTGGCGCTCCTGGGCATTGCCGCGTTTCCGCTTCTGCCGGTGGCTCCCCTGCCGCAGGTTGATTTCCCGACCGTTCAAGTCACCGCAACGCTTGCCGGAGCGAGCGCCGACACGATGGCGTCATCTGTTGCGACGCCACTGGAGCGCCAACTCGGGCAGATCGCGGGCGTGACCCAGATGACGTCGTTCAGTGCGCTGGGCGCGACATCGATCACGATCCAGTTCGATCTTGATCGCAACATTAATTCGGCGGCGCAGGATGTGCAGGCCGCGATCACCGCTGCCAGCAAGACCCTGCCGCAGTCCATGACGACGCCACCGACCTACAAGAAGTTGAACCCGGCCGACGCTCCCATCCTCGTCCTCTCGGCAAGCTCCGACACAATTCCGCTCACCAGCGTCAACGAATATGCCGACAATTATCTCGCCCAGAAGATATCACAAGTACCGGGTGTCGCCCAGGTGTCGCTCGGTGGTGAGCAGAAGCCGGCGATCCGTGTTCAGGTCGATCCGGCAAAGCTCGCCTCGCGCGGGTTGACCCTCGAGGAGATACGGCCCGTCCTCGCCAACGCCACGACCGATGCCGCCAAAGGCACGCTCGATACCGGCAAAATGAGCTTTACGATCGCAGCCAACGACCAGATCACCGAGGCAAAACAATTCGATGACGTCGTGCTCGCCTACCGCAATGGCGCCCCGGTCAGGGTGCGCGACGTCGGCGAGGCGGTTTCCGCGGCGGCCGATCGCACTGCGGCTGCCTATGACAACAATAATCCCGCGATCCTTCTCACGGTCTACAAGCAGCCCGGCGCCAATGTCATCGACACCGTGGACCGGATCAAGGCCCAGTTGCCGCGTCTCGCGGCCGATATTCCGCCAGCGATCACGATCCATACTGTTCTCGACCGAACGACCACCATCCGCGCTTCGGTGCGCGATGTTGAGTTTACGCTTGGCCTGACTGTCGGCCTCGTTGTGATGGTGGTCCTGGTATTCCTGCGCAATTTGTGGGCAACGCTGATTCCGGGCTTCACGATCGTGTTGGCGCTGCTCGGATCGTTCGCAGCCATGTATGTGCTCAACTTCAGTCTCGACAATTTATCATTGATGGCGCTGACCATAGCCGTCGGCTTTGTGGTCGACGACGCTATCGTGGTCGTCGAGAATATCTATCGTCATATCGAAAGCGGCGCGCCACCCCTTGACGCCGCGCTTAACGGTTCGCGAGAGATCGCCTTTACCGTGCTTTCGATCAGCGTGTCGCTGATCGCCGTTTTTATCCCGCTCCTGCTTATGGGCGGGGTCGTCGGCCGATTGTTTCGAGAGTTCGCACTAACGGTGACCGCGGCGATCGCGGTCTCGGCGTTGGTGTCGCTCACGCTCGCCCCGATGCTGTGCTCGCGTTTCATGCGGCGGGAGGCACCAGAGGATCATGGCCGCCTCTATCGCGCCCTCGAAACCTGCTTCAGCACGATGCTGTCCGGCTATCGGTACACGCTCGACATCGTGCTGCGCCATCAGGCGGTCACCCTCTGTGTGTTCTTCGCGACGGTTGTGCTGGCTGTGGTTATGGCCGTCCAGATCCCCAAAGGCTTTTTTCCAATTCAAGACACCAGCCTGATCGGCGGCTTGGCGGAGGCCGCGCAAGAGGTCTCGCCCGAGGAGATGAAGCGTCTCGAACGAGTGCTCGGAGAGGTCGTCCTCAAGGATCCCGGCGTTGAGGGAGTTGCCTCATGGACGGGCAGCACCGGCGGCAACGGCAATGCACAGACAGCGAATACCGCCCGCTTTTATATCGTTCTCAAACCACGCGACGAGCGCACGCTGACGGCTTCCCAGATTATCGATCGGCTGAGACCGGAGATTGCGAAAGTCCAGGGCGTCAATCTCTCCCTGTCGGCAACACAGGACATCACCGTAGGCGGCCGGTCTTCGCGCGGCAGTTTTCAATACACGTTGCAGAGCGCCGATGTCGGCGACCTGATCACATGGTCGCAGAAGATGCTTGAGAAAATGCGCACGCTGCCCCAGCTCGCGGACGTAGCCACAGACCTTCTCGCCGACGCGCCGCTGCTCACGGTCGACATCAACCGGGACCAGGCCTCGCGCTTTGGTATTTCGCCGCAGACGATCGACGACACGTTAAACGATGCCTACGGCCAGCGGCAGATCACGCAGTACTTCACCCAGCTCAATACATATCCGATCATTCTCGAAATCACCCCGGCACTGCAGCGCACGCTTGCATCGCTCGATCGCATCTATGTGAAATCGCCGCTGACCGGCGCTGCGGTGCCGCTTTCCGCGCTCGTGAGAGTTGATACGGCCAAGGTCGGGTCACTGTCGGTGACACACCAGGGCCAGTTCCCCGCGGTTACCCTGTCGTTCAATCTCCAGCCAGGCGTCGCGCTTGGCCAGGCTGTCGACGCAATCAGCCAGGCGGCGCAGGAGATCAACCTGCCAGGCACAGTGACTGGCGCGTTCCAGGGCAACGCGCAAGCGTTCCAGACATCGTTGTCGAGTATGCCTGTGCTGATCATCGCTGCGCTCGTGGTCGTCTATATCATCCTCGGTGTGCTGTACGAGAGCTTCATTCACCCGCTGACGATTCTTTCGACATTACCATCGGCTGGTGTTGGTGCGTTACTTGCGTTGTGGGTGGGGCACATAGATCTATCGGTGATAGGCATCATCGCAATTATCCTCTTGATCGGTATCGTCAAGAAGAACGGCATCATGCTGGTCGACTTTGCTATTGTTGCCGAGCGTGACCGTCACCTTTCGCCAGTGCAGGCCATTCGCGAGGCGTGCCTCCTGCGCTTCCGCCCGATCCTGATGACGACGGGGGCGGCATTGCTTGCCGGAGTTCCGCTCGCGCTCGGCAACGGCACCGGCTCGGAACTGCGCCAGCCGCTCGGCTACGCGATGATCGGTGGGCTTGCGCTCAGTCAGTTGCTTACACTCTACACAACTCCGGTGATCTATCTGTATCTCGATCGGCTCCATGGGGAACGAAGGAAAATCCGACAAAACCAAAGCCCGCGGCAACGAGAAGGAAGCCGCTAGCAAGAAATAGCCGTCGCTGTCTCAGTCTTCAGATGAAGAGCCGCCTACGCGCGCGGCTCTTCTTTTCACCCTCCTCCACAATACCGCCTTGCCAATCCGCGCAACCGAAGTTCAACGGTGCCACGAACCCGGTGCTACGAAGAGCCAAATAGCCGCCTGCATGCATGTCGACCTGGCCATCAACCATCCAAAATTCGAGCGAACATTCCGATACAGGTTAATGTCGTGGTAACCCAAGTTGGATAGGAATGCCGTCGTGGTGAATGAGGCAGTAGTCATGGACCCATTATTTATTGCTTTCGGGACTCTCTGTGCCGTCATTTTCACGGCGAGCGCATGGGGACACGTCCAGGACGGCCTTTGCGCGTTGCCTGACCAAAGGGCGAACCAAGCGCCGTCGCTGCCTTCGTCCGACGCCTCGCCTAACAGTTCAGAAGGCGCCACTCCTTCTCCCTAACCGCCTGCCAACCGCAGCTCAATAACGCCGCGCCGCCCCCCGGCGTCGTCCGAAGTCCATGACCTCTTCGGGCACGCCGGCACGTCCAATATCCGTGACCCGCCGCGACAGCTAAGCGCCGTATGCGGTCACTCGGCCTACCCGTACCGACGCAGGCAAAGCGCCGCATTTCAGCGCGGCGGCGCGGTCATCGACCGATCGTGGCGCCTGCCGGGTATGCAACGCGCGATTTGCCGTTGCTCAAATCGCTCAAGATAGCGACCGTGGCGCCGACACCGCCGGCAATCTGGTGAATGTCGGATAAGACCGTATTGGGGAAGGTCCCATTCAATGGAATTCGGTATCTATCACGAGTTTCCGGTGCTGCCCGGCCGCAGCCAGGCCGAATGCTTCGCCGCCGGGTTCGACATCGTCGACGCCAGCGAGGAATACGGCCTCGACGTGATGTGGCTCGCGGAACTGCATTTCGCCAAAACGCGCGCCCTCGCCGCCAGCCCGCTGATCCTCGGTACCGCGATCGCGGCCCGCACCGAGAGGATCAAGATCGGGACCAGCGTGCAAGTGCTTCCGCTGGCGAACCCGCTTCGAATCGCCGAGGAAGTCCGCGATCTTGGACCACGTCTCCAAGGGCCGACTGATCTTCGGCGTCGGGCGTAGCGGCGTCGTGAAGACCTACGAGGCGATGAACATCGCGTATTCCGAAAGCAAGGACCGCGAGATCGAGTGTCTCGAGATCATCCAGCGCGCCTGGCAGGAAGACAATTTCTCCTACAAGGGCAAGTTTTACGACATCCAGGACGTCACGGTCGTGCCGCACCCGGTGCAACAACCGACGCCCGAAATCCGCCTCGCGGCGGCAAGCGTCGAAACCTTTCCCACGGCCGGCAAAGCCGGCCAAGGCCTGTTCCTGTCGGCGCGGCACGAGGATGTGCGGATGTTCAAGCAGCACATCGACGTCTACCGCAAAGCCTGGACCGACGCCGGACATCCCGGGGAGGCGCCCGTCTATCTCCGTTGCCCCGGTTTCGTCGCCAAATCCGATGCGGCGGCCCAGGAAGCCTACGGGCCCACGCTGATGCAGCATTTCCAGAACCAAAGCCGCCTGCTCGCCGACTCCGCTCGCCGGCAAAACAGCCCGCCGGACCACCCGCGCTTCAAAACCTCGCAGCGTCTGACTGAAATCACGCTCGAGGAAACTTTGCGCGGTTCGGTGTTCATTGGCTCACCCGATACGGTGGTGGGGAAGTTGAAAGACCTGCAACGCGACATCGGGCTGTCGGGCGTGCAGTTGGAAACGAATTGCGCGGGCCTGGCCGATCACGCGGCGGAGCGAGAGGCGATCCGGCTATTGGCGCGGGAGGTCAAGTCAGCGTTCCGTTGAACGCGGCTTCGAGCCTGCGCGGCGACGATCGTGAAGGGCCGGAGTGAGGCAGCTTGCGACATTGATGGCCCAGCCGAGTTGACCGCTTGGCGCCGGGAGCGGCCGTCCTGATGGGGAGTTCTAGGCCCCCATGCTGGTCTCTCCAATGCGCCCGGCCTCTGCCGGATCCGCGACCAAAGCTTGATTTCTGCGCACGCCAAGGCGGATGTACTTGCGGTAGGGTGGGCAGGGCGCAATGCTCGCGGAATAGGAGATTGCCCTATGGCCGAACAAGAATTGCGCTTCGACGACGGCGCCTCCTACGAGCGGCTGATGGGGGTGTGGAGCCGGCTGGCTGGAACCATCTTCCTCGATTGGCTGAAGCCGCAGCCGGGTTTGCGCTGGATCGATGTCGGCTGCGGCAACGGGGCTTTCACTGCGCTCGTGTGCGAAAGCGTCGCGCCGGCCGAGGTGCATGGAATCGACCCATCCGAGGCCCAGCTCGCATTCGCGCGCACCCGGGCGGCAACTCGCACCGCAGTCTTCGAACAGGGCAATGCGATGGTCCTGCCCTTTCCAGAAGCTCGTTTTCACGTGGCGGTTATGGCGTTGGTTATCCAGTTCGTGTCCGACCCGGCCAAGGCCGTCAGCGAAATGGCGCGCGTAGTCGCGTCAGGAGGTGCGGTCGCCGCCTACAACTGGAACATTGGGAGCGGCGGATCGCCGCTAAGTCCGATCCAGGCCGGGTTGCGCACAATGGGATACCGCCCAGCGACTTCGCCGAGCAACGATGCCTCGGGGCTTGCGGCCCTGCAGCAGTTGTGGGCGGGCGCAGGTTTGGAGAAGGTCGAGACGCGGGAGATTTCCGTAACGCGCACCTTCGCCGACTTCAACGATTTCTGGACAGCCAGTGCCGGTGGCCCGACCACTGCTCCGGTTATTGCGGCGATGGAGGCGACTGCCGTCGATGATCTGAAAGATCGGGTTCGCGCTGCTCTGACGGTCGACGCCTCGGGGCGCATCACCTGTACGGCGCTGGCGAATGCTGTCAAAGGTCACGTTCCCCGCTAGCACGAGAAAGCACGCGCGACACCATGTCAGATTTATCGCTGGATCAAAGTCCGCAGGGCTGGGACGCAGTCGCGCCCGGCTATGAAAAGGCGTTCGAATCCTATGCCCGTCTGTTCGCCGAAGAGATGCTGGCGCAGATGAAGATTGGCCCGGGACACCGGGTCATCGATATCGGCGCCGGTCCCGGCATTCTGACCATGCTCGCCGCGCCCTCCGGTGCCGATGTGCTTGGCATCGACTTCTCGCCCAACATGGTCGAACGGCTCCAGCGCCGGTTGCGCGATGCCGGCATCGGAAATGCGCGTGCCGAGGTCATGGATGGGCAGGATCTTAAGTTGCCGGACGGCAGCTTCGACTTCGCGTTTTCGAATTTTGCCCTGATCTTCTTTCCGGATATCGAGCGCGGTCTCGCGGAGATGCACCGCGTCCTCAGACCGGGCGCAAGGATTGCGGTCTCCACCTGGAGCGTGCCGGACCGCTTCATGACCTTGCGCGTCCTGTTGCGGGCAGTGAAGGCCGCCGTGCCGGATTTCGTCCCGCCTGCAAGACCTCCGGTGTGGTTGCGTCTGAGCGAGGCGAGCGTGCTGAAGCAGTACCTGGAACGCGCGGATTTCCACCACGTTCGGATTGAGGCTGTGACCCGCGAATGGCGCTTGCCGTCGCCGCTATGGCTGGCAGAGAACTTCCCGGGAATCTCGCCCGGTCTTTCCTTCATCTTCGATGCGCTCGGCCCGGAGAAGACGCGCAACGTTCAGAACACTTTGGTCCGGCAGCTGCACGACGATTTCAAGGACGGCGACGTGCGCCTGTCCAACGAGGCCCTAATCGCCTTCGCGGAGAAATAGCCTCGCGGCCTTGTCGGCCTAAATTGCTGCGGTTCGATGTTGTGGAGGTCGGCTTCGGGGCATTAGCAGCCGACTGCCTAAAGGTCCTGTATTGCCTGACGCGTTGCCGGTGCTACGCTCCAGATACCCTCAACCCTATGGCTGCCATCCCGAGCAGAACGACCCGCGTCGCCCACACGGACAAGCGCCCGGAGCGCTGCCCGCATTGCTGCAGCACTCAGGTGACGCGAAAGG
>CAVTUM010000017.1:0-63581 GCA_963737875.1 uncultured Alphaproteobacteria bacterium
AGCGTCTTCTGATAGCCGATATTGGCCCAGGTCGGCCCATGCGCCGCCTTGGTGCCGTCTTTCGCGGCATTGATCTCGCGCAGCCGCAGCGGCTCGATGCCGAGTTCGCCGGCCAGTTCGTCCAGGCAGCTTTCGACGCCATACGCGGCGATCGGCG
This sequence comes from uncultured Alphaproteobacteria bacterium, assembly GCA_963737875.1. GTDB lineage: Bacteria > Pseudomonadota > Alphaproteobacteria > ATCC43930 > CGMCC-115725 > DATARH01. The sequence continues at coordinate 158 of CAVTUM010000017.1, forward strand.
AGCCCGGCGCGCGGTAGGCCGCGGTCTTCGGCCGGTTGCTGACCACGTCGTAGCCGATCACATCGACATGCGGCAGGTCATACAGGCGAAGGCGCACATCGCGCCCGGTTCACCGGCGATCCCGGGAATGCGCCGGCCTGGTATTTCAGGATCGCCTGCGCCGCGACGATGTGGCCGTCCTTCCTGGCGCCGAGCTTGACCTCGATGACCGCACCTGAGGTCGGCCCGCTGCCGCGGAACACTTCCTCGCGGCTCATCACCATCTTGACCGGCTTGCCGGATTTCCTCGACAGGATGAACGCAACCGGTTCGAGATAGACAACAGTCTTACCGCCAAACCCGCCGCCGATCTCGGCCGGCATCGCGCGGATATCGGCAATCTCGGCGCCGACGATGCGCGAGGTATAGCCGCGCACCATGAACTGGCCCTGGCTCGAACTCCAGATCGTCGCCTGACCGTCGGCCGCGACCGACACGACGCAGGCATGCGGCTCGATATAGGCCTGATGCACCGGCTGCGTCGTATAGCGCCGCTCGACGATAACCTCCGCCTCGGCAAAGCCGGCGGCGACATCGCCCTTTGTGAAGCGCACCCGCTTGCAGATGTTCGACGGCTTGGTCGGCTTCTGGTCGAGACCGACGGTGAACACGTCGTTGTGCAACAGCGGCGCGTCATCCGCCATCGCCGCCTCGACATCGAGGACGTGTGGCAATACCTCGTACTCGACCTCGATCAGGTCGAGCGCCTCTTCGGCGATCGCGACCGAGGTCGCGGCCACCGCCGCCACCGCGTGCCCTTCATAGAGGGCCTTGTCGGCGGCCATCACGTTGCGCGACATATCGCGCAGATTGGCCGGCGCCTCGCCGATATAGGCGCGGTCGGGCGGCACGTCGGGGAAATCGGCCCGCGTCACCACCGCCTTGACGCCCGGCAGTTTCGCCGCCTTGTCGGTGTTGATCGAGACGATCCGGGCATGCGCGTGCGGGCTGCGCTTGACACGCCCCCACAGCATGCCCGGCAGCGCCATGTCGGCGCCGAAATTGGCGCGGCCGGTTACCTTATCGACACCGTCGGGACGAATCGGCCGGGTGCCGACAACCTTCAATCCCGCTTTGTCGAGATACGTCATGCAGAGGCCTCCCCGCGCATCACCGCGGCGGCATCCATGACGGCGCGCAGCACCTTGTCATAACCCGTGCAACGGCAAAGGTTGCCGGCGAGCCAATAGCGCGCCTCCTCCTCGGTCGGGTTGAGGTTGGTGTCGAGCAATGCCTTCGCCGCGACGATCAGGCCGGGTGTGCAAAAGCCGCATTGCAACGCCGCGTGCTCGAGAAATTTCTGCTGTATCGGATGCAGCGTGTCGCCATTGGCGACGCCTTCGATCGTCGTGATCGAATGACCCTCGGCCTCGACGCCAAGGAACAGGCACGAGCACATCAGCGTGCCATCGACGATGACGCTGCACGCGCCGCAGTCACCCGAGCCGCAGCCTTCCTTGCTGCCGGTCAGGCCGAGTTCGTCGCGCAGCACGTCGAGCAGCGTCTGCTGCGCCTCGCAGAGAAACTCGACCGGCTCGCCGTTAATTATGGTCGTAACGTGATGCTTGCTCATAAAACGCTCTCCTCTCAGCGCGCCGCGGCGCGCTTGAATGCGATCGCGGCCACTCGGCGGGCCAGAACGCCGGCCACCTTGGTGCGATATTCGATCGTGCCGCGCTTGTCGGTAATCGGCTTGCAGGCCGCCTGCGCCGCCGCGTCGAGCGCCGCCAATGTCGCATCGTCGAGCTTGTGCCCGATCAGCGCCTTTGCCGCGTCATCGACGATGACCGCCGTCGGCGCGACGGCGCCGAGCACGACCCGCGCATCGGTGCAGGTGCCGCCGGCATCGAGCGTCACGTTGATGCCGCAGCCAACCACCGCGATGTCCATTTCAGTGCGCGGGATAAAGCGCAGATACGCATCGCATTGATGCGCCTTCGGCTTCGGAATCTTGAACTCGACAATGAACTCGCCCTTGGCCAGCGAGGTGCGGCCGGGGCCGGTGCAGATCGCCTCGACCGCCGCTTCGCGGCGACCGGCCGGGCCGACGATGACGCAAGTGGCGCGCGCCGCGATGACCGCAGGCACGCTGTCGGCTGCCGGCGAGGCATTGCACAGATTGCCGGCGAGCGAGGCACGGCCCTGGATCTGCGTCGAGCCGATCAGGTCGGCCCCTTCGACGATGCCCGGCCAGGCATGTTCAAGCACATGGCTGTCGCTCAGCATCGCGCCCGGCGTCGCGGCGCCGATGATGAAAAAGCCGCCTTCCTCGCGGACCCCGATCAGGCCCGGGAATGCGCTTGGTATCGACGATCAGATCGGGCTTCAGCCGCCCGCTCTTCAGCTGCACCAGCAGATCGGTCCCTCCCGAAAGGACCTTTGCCAGACCGGCGGCGCTGGCCAGCGCCTTCACGGCTTCGTCGACCGTGGTCGGTGCCGTGTAATTGACCCTCGGCATGTTCGCTCCTGAAATATCCCTGGACGCACTCCCGCCATCGTCGGACGACGTTCGGCTCCGCACCGTTCTGGCTTACACCACCAGCCCCGGCATCGTGAAGTGCTAATGTCGGAATTGGAGACCTCAGAGGGGCGACGGAGAAGTTATCGTAATATTCCCAAGGGAATAGCGATCCATGCTACTCTTTGATGATATTGGACAATGTCGGGTACTGCCGCCGAACTGAGCAGACGACACCGCCATCGACGCATTCACGACGAAGGACCCGTACATGAGCGGACCGGCATCTTTACTGGCGATCGACCAGGGAACCACCAGCACCCGCGCCATCCTGTTCGACGCGACCGGCGAGCATCCGCCACATCGCCGCGCATGGAGTTGACGCAACTCTATCCGCAGCCCGGCTGGGTCGAGCATGACCCCGAGGAAATCTGGCGCGCCGTCGCTGGCGACCTGCCGGGAGGCGATCGATCGCCGCGCAGGGCGAGCCGATCGCCGCGATCGGCATCACCAACCAGCGCGAGACGACGGTGCTGTGGGAGCGCGCCACCGGCCGCCCGGTGCACAACGCGATCGTCTGGCAGGACCGGCGCACCGAGCCGCTCTGCGGCGCATGGCGCGCCGCCGGCTACGCCGAGACGGTCGCCAGTCGCACCGGCCTCGTCATCGACCCGTATTTCTCGGCGTCGAAAATCCGCTGGCTGCTCGACACGGTCCCCGGGCTGCGCGCAGCGCGCCGACGCCGGCGAGATCGCGTTCGGCACGATCGACAGCTTCCTGCTGTGGCGGCTGACCGGCGGCGCGGTGCACGCGACCGACGTCACCAATGCGTCGCGGACGATGCTGTTCGACCTGCACCGCCTCGAATGGGACGACGACCTGCTTGCGGCGTTCGAAATCCCGCGCGCGATCCTGCCCGAGATCCGCGACACCGGCGCCAATTTCGGCGTCACGGCCACCGGCATCTTCGGCCATCCGATCCCGATCGCCGGGCGTCGCCGGCGACCAGCAGGCGGCCGCGATCGGCCAGGCCTGCTTTCGTCCCGGCATGGTCAAGTGCACCTACGGCACCGGCGCCTTCGCCCTGCTGCACACCGGCGGGCAGCCGGCGGTGTCGAGCAACCGGCTGCTCTCGACGGTCGCCTACCGACTGCGCGGCGAGACCGCCTATGCCCTCGAGGGCAGCATCTTCATCGCCGGCGCCGCGGTGCAATGGATGCGCGACCGGCTGCGCGCCTTCGCCGCCGCGTCCGAAACCCAGGCGCTTGCCGGGCAGGCCGACCCGCGCCAGCGCGTCTATTTCGTGCCGGCCTTCGCGGGCCTCGGCGCACCGTACTGGTCGCCGGACGCGCGCGGCGCGCTGACCGGGTTGACCGCCGAGTGCGGCGTCCCCGAAATCGCTCGCGCCACACTCGAAGCCGTCGGCCACCAGACGCGCGACCTGGTCGCCGCGATGCAGAGCGATAGCGGCCTCGCCATCGACACGCTGCGAGTCGATGGCGGCATGGCGGCGAGCGACTGGACCCTGCAATTCCTCGCCGACATCCTGCCCGCCCGCATCGAACGCCCGCTCTCGCTGGAGACAACCGCCTGGGGCGCCGCCTATATCGCCGGCCTGACCCGCGGCCTCTGCCCCGACCCGGAAGCCATGATGACCCGCTGGTCCGCCGCCCGCGCCTTCACCCCGGCGATGCCCGACGAGGAGCGCGAGGAGCGCTACGCCGGCTGGCGCCGGGCAATTGACAGCGTGCTGACCGCTGCTGAGCCGCGCGGCTGAAGCCCACCCTCTATCTATATCTACTACGCACGGACATAGCGTTTGCCGACAAAGCGGAAGCGGTCGGTGAAATGCGGCCGCAGCTTTTCGGTCCAGGGCGTGTTCGCAGCCTTTTTCCAGGCGTCCGACTGGATCACATCGGGCGAGGCGAGGTCATACACCGCGACGTATTTCTGCGCCGCGCCGCTGCCGCGATAGCGCCGTGCGCTCAGCGCGCCGGGCACCGAGCCCAAGGCCGGAACGTGCTCGGTATTATACCATTCGTTGAATTCCGCCTCGTGCGCCGGGGCGACGTTCATGCCGATCACCAGCACCGCGGGGGCGCCCGGCGCGGCGATCTTGTCGCCGGGGAACACCTGCTCGCCTTCGTAGCGCATCAGGCTTTTGCGGAAACGCTGCGTCCGCTTGGTCCAGGGCGAGGAATTCTCGCGGCCGATCGCGTTGTAGGCCGGGCTGTGCAGCACCCCGACCGAGTCAAGGTCATAGGTCGCCAGCGAATGCTTCGGGTTGTCGACCGAGATCCACCGCTCGGCATTGATAAAGCCGGGGACGCGCAGCCGCTCGGGCACGTGTTCGAGATCGTACCAGTCGTGAAATTCATCTTCCCGCGAATCCGTAAAGTCCATCGCCGCGATCAGGATGCCTTTTGCCATCTTCTCCTCCCATGAGGTGTGCGTCGGTGCCGGTTGACAGGTGCCGAACGATGCTCCGAAGCTGCGGCCAACTCTATCAGGAGATTTTCGATGGCGCTCGACCTGCTGATCAAGAACGGAACCGTGATCGACGGCTCCGGCCTGCCGCGCTACCGCGCCGATGTCGGCGTCAAGGGCGGGCGGATCGTCGAGATCGGTCGCATCCGCGAGCCGGCCGAGCGCGTCATCGACGCCGACGGCCAGATCGTCTCCCCCGGCTTTATCGACGGCCACACCCACATGGACGCGCAGGTCGCGTGGGACCCGCTCGGCAGCTGCTCGTGCTGGCATGGCGTCACCAGCGTCGTGATGGGCAATTGCGGGTTTGCGCTGGCGCCGTGCAAGCCGGAAGACCGCGAGTGGTTCGCGCGCTGCCTGACCGCGGTCGAGGATATCCCGACCGAAGCGATGATGGCCGGCATCGACTGGACCTGGGAGACGTTCCCCGAATACCTCGCCAATGTAGAACGCCTGCCCAAGGGCCTCAATTACGGCATGTATATCGGCCATTCGGCATTGCGCATGTACGCGATGGGCAGGCGCGCGCTGACCGATAAGGCGACCGAAGACGATCTGCGCGCGATGGAGCACGCGGTCAGCGAGGCGATCAAGGCCGGCGCGCTCGGCTTTTCGACCTCGCGCGCGACGACGCATGTCACCCCGGACGACACGCCGGTCGCCAGCCGCATCGCCGACTGGTCCGAGATCGACCGGCTGGTCGGCGCGATGGGAAAGCTCAATTCCGGTATCTTCCAGATCGGCCCCGATATTTCCGGCGGCGAGGCGCAGCGCGCCTGTCTCATGCGGCTGCGCCAGATCGCGATCGAGACCGGCCGGCCGATCATGTTCGGCATGCTCTCCACCAGGCAGGGCCTCGAGCCCAACCCGTGGGACTATCAGCTCGGCTTTATGGACGAGACCGTAGCGGCCGGCGGGCGCATGTACGGGCAGGCAACGACCCGATCGATCAACGCGGTGTTCTCGCTGCGCTCCTACCTGCCGTTCGATGTATTGCCGGCATGGAAGGAAATCCGCGCGCTACCTCTGGCCGAGCAGAAGGCCAAGCTCGCCGACCCCGAGGTACGCGCCCGGCTGATCGCCGCGGAAGCCACAATGAAACCGCGCGACCAGATCCTGCAAGGCGGCGGCGCCGCGACAACCGACCCGCGCAAGCCGAACTACGACAATCTGTTCCCAATGCTCAGCGTCGATTGGGACGACCCAAGCGTTGGAGAATTGTCGCGCCGGCAGAACCAGCACCCGGTCGAGGTGATGCTCGATCTGGCGCTGGAAAACGACAACCGCATGTTTGTGCAGCCGATCGTCAACGAGCAGCCCGCGGATGTGCTGGGCCTGCTCAAGCACCCGCGCACCCTCGCGACCTTCTCGGATTCCGGCGCGCATGTCTGCCAGGAGATGGGCTCGTCATTGCAGACGCACCTGCTCTCCTACTGGGTGCGCAACAAGCAGCAATTCACCCTCGAAGAAGCCGTGCGGATGCTGACCTTCGACAACGCCTCGGCCTGGGAACTGCCGGATCGCGGCCTGATCCGCGCGGGCTACGCTGCCGACATCGTCGTATTCGATGAAAACGGGGTGAAGCCGCAGTTGCCGACCGTTGAAACCGACCTGCCGGGCGGCGCCCGTCGCCTCGTGCAAAAAGCCGACGGCATCGCCGCGACCATCGTCAACGGCACCGTCGCGATCGAAAACGGCCACGCCACCGGCCACCACACCGGCGAGGTGCTCAAGGGCCGGCTGGCGAGCTGAAAAAGCAGATAGAACAGGGAGGGAACGATGGCCATGAAGCACTTGCCGCGGGCGATGCTGGCGGCGATCGCGATGCTGTCGCTGAGTGCCGGCGCGCTGCGGGCGGAGCAGGCCGACATGACGTTCTTCGTCACCAGCGTCGGGATCGGCAAGGGCGGTGATCTCGGCGGCATCGAGGGCGCCGACAAGCATTGCCAGCAACTCGCCGCGGCGGCCGGCGCCAAGGGCACCTGGCACGCCTATATGAGCACCCAGGCCTTTAACGGCAAAACCGCGATCAGCGCACGGGACCGAATCGGCAACGGACCATGGCAGAACGCCAAGGGAACGGTGATCGCCAAGACCATCGATGAGCTGCATGGCGAGAACAACCTGACCAAGCAGACCGCCCTGTCCGAAAAGGGCGAAATCATCAACGGCCGCGGTGACACGCCCAACCGCCACGACGCGCTGACCGGCTCAAAACCCGATGGCACCGCCTTCCCACCCGAGGAAGACCGCACCTGCCACAACTGGACCAGCAGCATCGAGGGTGCGGCCATGCTCGGCCATATCGACCGCCAGGGTCTGCGCGACGACGCACCTTCGCGTTCGTGGAACTCATCACACGGCTCACGCGGTCCCGATGGCGGCTGCAGCCAGGCCGATTTGCGCAGCACCGGCGGCGACGGCCTGTTTTACTGCTTCGCGGTGAAGTGAACCGACGCGTTCACAAACCGTACAAGGCATAATCCTTGCTGGTGAGGATATAGGGGCGGAGCCGAACAGGGAGGCGGGACCGATGACCTATACGATCGTGCGCGGCGGGTTGGTGCTCGACATTCGCGCCGGCAAGGCGGAGCCGGCCGATATCCTGATCGAAGGCGACACGATCCGCGAGCTTGGTCCGCCGGGCATGCCGGGACCGGCCGAAGCGCGCGAGATTTCGGCCGTCGCAGCGGCTGATCCATCCCGGTCTCGTCAACGCGCACACGCACTCGCACGGCAATCTCGCCAAGGGCATGGGCGACCGCTGGACGCTCGAATTGCTGCTGACAGCAGCGCCCTGGCTCGGCGGCAATCGCGGCGCCGAGGACATCTATCTGTCGGCACAGATCGGCGCGGTCGAGATGGTGCTGAAGGGCTGCACCGCCTGCTACGATTTGTTCTTCGAATGGCCGGTGCCGACCCGCGACGGCATGGCGCGCGTCGCCGCCGCCTATGCCGATGTCGGCATGCGCGCGGTCATCGCGCCGATGGTCGCCGACCGCACCTTTTTCGAGGCGATCCCCGGTCTCGCCGAGGCCTTGCCGTCGCCGCTGCGCGAGCGGGTCGATGCGTTGCGGTTGGCGCCGGGCGAGACGACCCTCGCCGCGATCCGCGACAGCCTGCAGCACTGGTCCGGCGACCGCGACATGGTCCGGCCGGCGGTGGCGCCGACCATTCCGCATCATTGCTCGGATGCCTTCATCACCGGCTGCGCGACGTTGGCCCGCGACTTCGATCTTGGACTGCACAGCCATGTCGCCGAGTCAAAGGTGCAGGCGGTTGCCGGCATCCGTCTTTACGGCCACACCCAGACCGCGCATCTCGACCAGCTCGGCGTCATCGGGCCGCATTTCACGGTGGCGCACGGCGTCTGGCTCGACCACGAGGATATGGCGCGGCTCGGCGACCGCGGCGCGTCGGTGGCGCACAATCCGGGCAGCAACATGCGGCTCGGCGCCGGCCTTGCCGACTCCCGCGCAATGCTCGACCGCCACGTCAATCTCGGCATCGGCACCGATGGCGCGTCCTGCGCCGACAACCAGAACATGTATGAAGCGATGCGCCTCGCATCCTTTGTGTCAAAGGTCCAGGGACCCGAATGGCAGCGCTGGCTGTCGACACGCGAGGCTGCGCTCGCCGCCACCGAAGGCAGTGCCCACATCCTCGGGTTTGGTGACCAGATCGGCCGCATTGCACCCGGCTACAAGGCCGATCTGGTGATGCTCGATCTCGACCACCCGAACTGGTTGCCGATTAACGATCCAGTCAACCAATTGGTTCACAGCGAAGACGGCACCGCGGTCGACAGCGTGATGATCGGCGGCCGGATGGTCGTCGAAAACCACCGGATCGTGACGGTTGATCTGGCCCGGCTGCGCGACCGCGCGACCGCGGCGCGCGACCGGCTGGCCGCTGCCAATGCCGATAACCGCCTGCTATATCAAGCGCTTGAGCCGGTAGTCGGGAGCTATTGTCCCGGTCTGGCGCGCGCGCCCTATCACGTACACAGGTATGGCGCGCGACTGGACTGAACCACACGCCCGGTGGCACTGCCGCAAAGCTGCATTAACTTTGCAGCAAATGTGCGATAACGTGCCTCAAATCCTATGAGGTCTCGATGCTTTCGCACGAGTGGAGAGAGTTGGAAGCGTTGTGCAGCCGCATCAGCGACATGCGGGAGCGGTATGCCCACGCGCGCCGTGGCAAGACCAATTTCGGCCTGATTGAGTCACTGAAGGACGACATCGAAAAGGCGGTGCGGCAGCGCGAATTGCTGGTGCGGCATATCTCCGCCCGGCTTGGTTCGGCCGCTGCCGAACCGGAACGTCCGCCGACCCTTCCCCCGCCGCCACCCAGCCTGCGCCGCCGCCGTTCCCCCGTCGAACCGCACCAAGCCATCGTCGGGTTCGAAGACGGCTGACCGTTCCCGACCTCGAATGTGGGTGCTGCTGACAGCGGGGAAAAATGGACGATCCGATCGAGGCTGTGGAACTCGACCGCATCGCCGACTGGCGGATCAAGAAGGTTGGCCAAGACCCGGCCGACCGGCAAAGCGCCCTCGCCGCCCGGTTATTGCAGACGCTTGCAGATGAGGTGCGCGGCCTGCGCGGCATGCCGGCTCATATCGAATACCTCGCGATCCTGAACTGGCTCGGCGAATTCGACGTGATCGAAGATTTTGCCGAACGTGCGCATGACTACCGCATGCGGATCGGTGTCGATGAGTTCCCGGAAACCGGCGCCGCGTATCTCGAAGCGCTGACGGTGCTGGCCAGGGACACCGTTGGAATATGATAAATAAAACCGACGCTACTTCCTTAAATCAAGCGAACGCGCGGCGGATGCGGCCCCAGTCCTCAATCGCATGTTCCTGGCCGGGGACGATCTGGATGGCGATTTCGGTATAGCCGGCCGCGGCAAGAGTCGGCGATGCGCTGCTTGATCTCGCTTTCGGTGCGCGGCGAAGGTGGTCAGGCGGATCAGATCGGCGGTAACGAACGGGCGTTCCTCGGGTTTGACGAACATCAGATGGCCGCGGTGGTTTTCGCAGGTAGTGCGCGCCTTGCGGCCGGAAATTGCGCGCCAGCTCGATATACCCCGCCAGCGTGTCGGCGACCGCCGGCGGCAATGACGCCATCGGCGGCAGCCCCATCAGCGCCGCGTCGGCGGCGCGGTGCAGCAGCATCGCCGCGCGCGGTCCGGCCTGCGCAATGGCGCGCGGCGAAGTCCGCCGGCTCGTCGCTCATCAAGGATTACGCCGCCGGTAAGCACGACGGCGTCGAGCGATCGCCGTTGCATGCCCGGCGGCTTTCCACAACCCGTGCATCTCGTCGAGCGCCGCGACGCCGCCGGCGACATCGGCGGTGGTGGTGATCCAGCCGGCGCCGAGTTTCGCGGTCAGCTTGCGGGCGCGCGGCCCGGTGGCGGCGACATAGAGGCCGATCGGGTCGCGCGTGTTGATCAGGCCAAGCTCGGGGTTGAGCAGGCGGATCAGGCGCTTTTTGCCTTCGATCTCGGTTTCGATCGTCTCCTCGCGCAACAGCGCCATGACCTCGCCGATATAGGTCCTCCATGTCGGCGAGCCTGACCGCGCCCAGCCCCATCGCGCGCCGCCCGGTAAAGCCGGTGCCGACCCCGAAATCGATCCGGCCCGGCGCCAGCTTGTTGAGCGAGGCAAAGGCGTTGGCGGCCACCGCGGCGATCCGGTTTGACGGGATCAGGACGCCGGTGCCGAGGCGGATGCGCGTTGTCTTCATCGCCGCCGCCGCCATCGCGACAAACGGGTCGGCGCTCAGCATCTGCGTGTCGTAAAACCACGCCCGGCTGAACCCGAGTTCCTCGGCGCGGCGCACAACGCGCCAGGAATCAGCGTCGGTCGGGTAGCGCGATCGCGAAGCGCATGGTGCTCTCTCCAGCGAATTATTTAACGCAATGAGCGCGAAGCATACGCAAAGGACGCGAGAGCGGTGTTCCGCGTTCGCGCCCTTTGCGTCTTCCCGGGCCTACTCTGGTGCTAAATACGCACTTCGCGCGGTTCTACCGCTTCGAGAACTGGAAGCTGCGGCGGGCTTTGGCCTTGCCGTATTTCTTGCGCTCGACGACGCGGCTGTCGCGGGTGAGGAAGCCGCCATGCTTGAGCATCGGCCGCAGGCCCGGCTCGTAATAGGTCAGCGCCTTGCTGATGCCGTGCCGCACCGCGCCGGCCTGGCCCGACAGGCCGCCGCCCTTGACCGTGCACACGACATCGAACTGGCCAAGCCGGTCGGTGACGACAAACGGCTGGTTGAGCAGCATGCGCAGCACCGGGCGCGCGAAATAGACCGGGCTGTCGCGGCCGTTGACCTCGATCTTGCCGTTGCCCGGCTTGATCCAGACGCGGGCGACCGCGTTCTTGCGCTTGCCGGTGGCGTAGGAGCGGCCGAGCGCGTCGCGCTTCGGCTGCACGTCGTCTGGTACGCGGCCATCGTCGACGGGACCGTCGGCGCGTCGGCGGGCCGGCTGGCGCGGCGGCCATCGCCTGGCGCAGGCTGCCGAGGCCCTGGAAGGTCTGCGGCGCGCGCGCCGGGCGGCTCGCCGCGTGCCTTCGGGTGTTCGTCGTCCTGGGTATCGTCGTCGGCCATGCTCAGGCCCTCACATTCTTGCGGTTCATCGCGGCGATATCGAGCGGCGTCGGGCTGCTGCGCCGCGTGCGGATGCTCCGGCCCGGCATAGACCCGCAGATTGCGCATCACCTGGCGGCCAAGCGGCCCGCGCGGCACCATGCGCTCGACCGCCTTCTCGATCACCCGCTCGGGGTGCTTGCCGTCGAGGATCGCGCCCTTGCTGCGGCCCTTGATGCCGCCGGGATAGCCGGTGTGCCAATAGAAGATGTCGTCGGCGCGCTTGTTGCCGGTCAGCTGCACCTTCTCGGCGTTGACGACGACGACGTGGTCGCCGCAATCCATGTGCGGCGTGAAGGTCGGCTTGTGCTTGCCGCGCAGCCGCATCGCGATGAGCGACGCAAGCCGGCCGAGCACCAGCCCGTCGGCATCGATCAGCAGCCAATTCTTGTCGATATCGGACGGCTTGGCGGAAAATGTCTTCATATCAGGCGGTCCGAAGAGGCCGGTATCCGGCCGGTCGCGGGCGCTCCGTTTAGGCAATCGGCGCAGCGTACGGGTCAAGCTAAAACCGTTGTGAAACAACGGCATTTGCCATGAGGTATTATAATACCGCTGATCCGACGAAGCGATGATTCGGTTGCCGATTGCGAGCTTATGCGCGAGAGTCGGCGGAATTTTGCGCGGCAAAGGAGGCGACGATGAGTGCGCGCGGCTCAAGTCCGTGGCGGCGTCAGGATGGCGGCTCAGATGGCGGCTCAGGTGGCGGCTCAGGTGAATGACGAGGCTATCCTGCTGGAGTCGCTGGACAGATGGCGTGCTCCGGCTGACCATGCACCGTCCGTTGGCACGCAATGCCCTGTCGATCGCATTGATGGCGGGATGAGCCAGGCGCTCGACCGCGCCGCCGCGGATCGGGGATGTCGCGTCGTGGTCATCGCCGGCGCGGGACCCGGCGTTTTGCGCCGGCCACGATCTGCGCGAGATCCGCACCGACCCCAGCTGCGACGCCTATCAGCGCACCTTCGTCCAGTGCAGCGCGCTGATGCAGCAGATCGTCAACCTGCCAAAGCCGGTGATCGCCGAAGTGCACGGTGTCGCCACCGCCGCCGGCTGCCAGTTGGTCGCCACCTGCGACCTCGCGGTCGCCGCCGCGGATGCGCGGTTTGCCACCCCGGGGGTCAATATCGGGCTGTTCTGCTCGACCCCGATGGTCGCGCTGACCCGCGCGGTCGGACGCAAGATGGCGATGGAAATGCTGCTGACCGGCGAATTGATCGACGCCGCCACCGCCAAATCGATCGGTCTCGTCAATCGCGTCGTGCCGCCGGCCGAACTGACCGCATCGGCGATGGCGCTGGCGGCGCAAATCGCCTCGAAATCGGCGGCGACGCTGGCGATCGGCAAGGAGGCTTTCTACCACCAGGCCGAACTCGGCCTCGCCGACGCCTACGGCTATGCCAGCGAGGTGATGACCCGCAACATGCTGACCCACGATGCCGGCGAGGGGATCGACGCCTTTGTCGGCAAGCGCAAACCGGTGTGGCAGGACTCATAGCCCCCTCCCCTTCCGCCAGGCTTCCTTAAACCGCAGGTACACCCGGTATTAACCATCGCTCTGGTTGCGGTGACAGGGTGCGGATGAGAGACTGATTGCCGCGCAAACCCCCCGGGGTGTGAGTAAGGGCGTCAGGTGATCGGTTTCGGCGGCACGCTTTCGACCTTCCCGAATTTCCTTTTGTATTTCGTTGTCGGCGGCGGGCTGATGGCGCTGTTTATCGCGCTGTACGTCAACATGACGCCGCATCGCGAACTCGCGCTGATCCGCTCCGGCAATATCGCGGCGGCAATTTCGCTGGTCGGCGGTCTCGTCGGGTTTGTCCTGCCGCTGGCGAGCGTCATTGCGCACAGCGCGGCGATTGTCGATGTCATTGTCTGGGGCATTGTCGCGCTGGTGATCCAACTCGGCGGGTTTGGTATCGCGCGGATGGTGTTGCCGCATCTGCCGCAGGCCATCGAAGAGGGCAACGTTGCCGCTGCGATCTTTCTCGCCGGCCTGTCCCTGGCGCTCGGCATTCTCGACGCGGCCTGCATGGCCGGCTGAACCCAGTGGCCGACGAGCCCCGCAAGCGTTCCAACGCCGTCGATCCTGACCCTGATCGGCCTGCCGTTTGGCGCGATCGCGCTCGCTGAAACGTTCCCGCCGCAGGACTACAAGCGCAACCTCTATCCCGACCGCCCGGCCTGCGAACGCGATTACAGCCCGTCGCAATGCGAGCAGCGTCCCAGCGGCAGCAGTAGCGGTGGCAGTAGCAGCGGCGGCGGGAGTTCGAGCGGTTCGCGCTGGTCCGGCCCCTCCTACGCGGCCGACCGATCGAGCGCGGCATCGAGCGACCCCGGGCCGGGCCGCACCGGCCATATCACCGGCACGGAAACCACCTCGCGCGGCGGTTTTGGCGCGTTCGGCCGCTTCGCGCGCGGCATTGGCTGAACATGCGCCGCGAAATCCTGGCGCCGCGCCTCGACTGGCCGGCCAAAGTCGAGGCGCTCGGCTTTGATTTCCACACCTCCGAAAAGGGTGAGCCCTATTGGTGGGAGGCGGCGTGCTATTCGTTTTCCGCCGCCGAGATCGATGTCATCGAGGCGGCAACCGAGGCGCTGCACCAGCTATGCCTTGAAATGGTCGACCGGCTCGTGACCGCCGGTGATCTCGACCGCCTGCACATCCCCGAGGCGTATCGCGACTGGGTCGCCAGATCATGGCGGCGCCGCGACCCTGATCTCTATGGCCGGTTCGACCTGGCATATGACGGCCACAACCCGCCAAAAATGCTCGAATACAACGCCGATACGCCAACCGCGCTGCTCGAAGCCGCGGTGGTGCAATGGTACTGGCTCGAAGAGGTCAAACCCGACGCCGACCAGTTCAACTCGATCCACGAAAAGCTGATCGCCGCCTGGAGCGATCTGCGCCGGCGATATCCCGATATGGGCCGGCTTCACCTCACCGGGCGTGCTCGAAGAACCGGAGGATTTGCGTACCATCGAATACATGCGCGATGTGAGCGGCCAGGGCGGCTGGGCGACCGAACAGCTCGACATCGCGCAGATCGGCTGGGACGGACGCAGTTTTACCGACATCGCCGGGCAGCCGGTCACCGCCCTGTTCAAGCTCTATCCCTGGGAATGGATGCTGCGCGAGAGCTTTGGCACGCATTTGACGAGCGATTGCACCGCCTTTATCGAGCCGGCGTGGAAGATGCTGCTGTCGAACAAGGCGATCCTGCCGATCTTGTGGGAGATGTTTCCGGGTCACCCGAACCTGCTGCCGGCGGCGCTGAGGCGCGACGACATCGACGGGCCTTGCGTCGAAAAGCCGGTGCACGGCCGCGAGGGCGCCGATATCCGCCGGCTCGCCAGCGGGCAGGCCGGCAGCGCCCGGCGCGGCCGCATCTATCAGGCGGCCGCGCAATTGCCGGTGTTCGACCACATGCATGTGGTCGTCGGCTCGTGGATCATCGCCGGCCAGGCCGCCGGGATGGGACTGCGCGAAGACCGCACCGCGATCACCACCAACACCAGCCGATTTGTGCCGCATTACTTCCGCTGAGCACGCGGCGGGGTAGCGGCGGGCGGCGCAGCCCGCTATTTTCCGGCCGCCGACACCAAGCAGCCCAGGCGATGCCCAATCTTCCGCGCGCGATCCTGTTCGACCTCGACGACACGATCCTGTCCGCCTTCGGGCAGGCCCAGGGACAATGGGAGCGGGTGATCGCCGCTCACGCGGAGCATCTGGCGCCGCACGAGCCCGGCATCGTCATCGACGCGATCCAGGCCCATTCGCAACATCTCTGGGCCGACCCGTCGCGGCATAAATACTGGCGCCACAGGATCGGCGAGGCCCGCCGGCATATCGTCAACAATGCCTTTGCCGAACTGGCCGCGAGCGGCGGGCCGGGCGCTCCGGCCCCCGATTTGTGCCACCTGCTCGCCGACCGCTTCAACGAAATCCAGGAAGCCGAATTGCGCATGTTCCCCGGCGCCCACGAAACGCTCGACCGCCTGAAGGAACTCGGCGTGCGGCTGGCATTGGTGACCAACGGCGCCGGCGAGCCGCAACGCCGCAAGGTCGTGCGGTTTGCCCTGGAGCATCGCTTCGACCACATCCAGATCGAAGGCGAACACGGCTTCGGCAAGCCCGAGGAACAGGCCTACATCCACGCCCTCGCCGCCCTCGGTGTCGAGGCGCACGACACCTGGATGGTCGGCGACAATCTCGAATGGGAAGTCGTCGCGCCGCAAAAACTCGGGATTTTCGCGATCTGGCATGACGGCCACCACGTCGGCCTGCCGCCGGACTGCCCGATCCGCCCCGACCGCATCATCCGTTCATTGCCGGAGATATTGGAATAGCGACACCGCCGTAGGATGGGCTGAGCGCAGCGAAGCCCATCAATGTCCGCGAAATAGGCAAAAAAGATAGGCTTCGCTCCGCTCAGCCCATCCTACGAAGCAATACTAGCGGCGCTCGGAGATCGGAACGTAATGCCGTTCCGGTGAGCCGGTGAAGAGCTGGCGCGGGCGGCCGATCTTCATGTCGGGGTCTTCGATCATCTCGGTCCACTGCGCGATCCAGCCGACCGTGCGGGCAATCGCGAACAGCACCGTAAACATCGAGGTCGGGAAGCCCATCGCCTTCAGGATGATGCCCGAATAGAAATCGACATTCGGGTAGAGCTTGCGGCTGATGAAGTAATCATCATTGAGGGCGATCTTTTCCAGCTCCATCGCGAGGTCGAGGAGCGGGTCGTCCTTGATGCCGAGGTCGCGCAGCACGTCGTGGCAGCTTTCGCGCAAGACATGCGCGCGCGGATCGTAGTTCTTGTAAACCCGGTGACCGAACCCGAACAGGATTTCGTGGTTGTGCTTGTTCTTGACCTGGTCAAGGAACTCGGGGATGCCGGACTGATCACCGATCTTGGCGAGCATCTTCAGCACTGCTTCATTGGCGCCGCCATGCGCGGGGCCCCACAGCGAGGCGATACCCGCGGCGATACAGGCAAACGGGTTCGCGCCCGACGAGCCGGCGTTGCGCACCGTCGCGGTCGAGGCATTCTGCTCGTGGTCGGCGTGCAGGATGAAGATGCGGTCCATCGCCTTGGCGAGAACCGGGTTCACCTTGTACTCCTCGCACGGCACCGCAAAGGTCATGTGGAGAAAATTCTCGGCATAGCCCAGCGAATTCTTCGGGTACATGAAGGGCTGGCCATGCGCATACTTGAAGGCCATCGCGCCGATCGTCGGGAGCTTGGCGATCAGCCGGTGCGAGGCGATCATCCGTTGGTACGGATCGTTGATGTCGGTGGAGTCGTGATAAAACGCCGACAGCGCGCCGACCACCCCGCACAGCACCGCCATCGGGTGCGCGTCGCGGCGGAACCCGCGGAAGAACGTCGCCAGTTGTTCATGCACCATCGTGTGGTGCGTGATGTCGGAGACGAACTGGGTCCTCTGGTCGGGCGTCGGCAATTCGCCGTTGAGCAATAAATAAGCGACTTCCAGGAAGTCGCTTTTGTCGGCCAGTTCCTGGATCGGATAGCCCCGATACATCAGCACACCTTCATCGCCATCGATGTAGGTGATGCTGGAGCGACAGGCGGCGGTCGCCATAAAGCCGGGGTCGTAGGTGAAATACCCGGTCTGGGCGTAGAGCTTGCGGACATCGATGACCTTTGGCCCGATCGAGCCTTCAATCACCGGCAGGTCGATCGACTTCCCGGTGGCGTTGTCGGTCAACGTCATCGATCCGCTCACCCCGCCGACATTCGTGTTGTTGCCGTCCATCGATTCACCTCGATCGTACGCCCGCAGGCGGTTGCAGGATTGGCTAGAGAATAGGCCGCGTGTGCCTGATTATCAAACGCCGTTCGGATTTTGCAATGCAATATCGCATGTGCGAGACCTGACTAGGTTTTAGTCACCCCGGCCGCGGCATCGGCGATGCGTCCAAGGCTTTCGTCGCGGCCCAAAACCTCCATAACCTCAAAGATGCCGGGCGACGCCGTCGAGCCGGTCAGCGCCGCGCGAAGCGGCTGCGCCACCGCGCCCAGTTTGACGCCCTGGGCGGCAGCAAAATCGCGCAGCGCCGCTTCGAGGCCGGCGCCCTGCCACTCCACGCCCCCGAGGGAAGCGCCGAGCGCGCCGAGCCGTTCGCGCGCCTCGCCGGTCAGCAGCTTCGCCCCGTCCGCCGCGGCGGCAATCGGCCGCGTCGCGACGTAGAATTGCGCCTTCTCCGCCAGTTCGACGATCGTCTTGGCGCGCGGCTTCAACCCCGGAAGAGCCTTTAGGATGCGCACGCGCTCGACCGGCGAAAGCGGGCGGGCCAGCGTCTTTTCCAGCTGCCCGATGGCCAGCCCGGCGATCCGGGCATCGTCGGCCTCGCGGATGTAGTGCGCGTTGACGCTGTCGAGCTTGGCCTGATCGAACCGCGCCGCACCGCGGTTGACATCGGCGATGTCGAACCAACGGATCGCATCTTCCGTCGAGATGATCTCGTCGTCGCCGTGGCTCCAGCCGAGCCGCATCAGGTAGTTGCGCACCGCCTCGGGCAGGTAGCCCATATCGCGATAGGCCTCGACCGCCACGGTGCCGCGCCGCTTCGACATCTTCAGCCCGTCCGGCCCGTGGATCAGCGGGATATGGGCAAATTCCGGCACGCCCCAGCCGAGCGCGCGGTAGATCTGCGTCTGGCGGAAGGCGTTGTTCAGATGGTCGTCGCCGCGGATCACATGCGTGATCCCCATATCGTGATCGTCCACGACAACCGAGAAATTATAGGTCGGCGTGCCGTCGGACCGCAGGATGATCAGATCGTCGAGTTCGGCATTGGCGACCGTGACCTCGCCCTGGACAAGGTCGCGGATCATGGTCGCCCCGGTCTGCGGCGCGCGCAGCCGGATGACCGGCTCGACGCCGGACGGTGCGGTCGCCGGATCGCGGTCGCGCCACGTCCCGTCATAACGCACCGAGCGCTTTTCGGCGCGGGCCGCCTCGCGCATCGCCGCCAGTTCCTCCTGCGTGCAATAGCAGCGATAGGCGCCGCCCGTGGCGAGCAGACCGCGGGCGATCTCGGCATGGTGCGCCGCACCAGCAAACTGGTGGACAATTTCACCGTCCCAGTCGAGGCCGAGCCATCTCAGCCCGTCGATGATCGCGCGCGTCGCCTCATCGGTCGAGCGCGCCCGGTCAGTATCCTCGATGCGCAGACGGAAGGTGCCGCCGCCGCCGTAAAGCTGGTGATGGCGGGCGAACAGCCAGTTGAACAACGCGGTGCGGGCACCGCCGATATGCAGATACCCGGTTGGCGAGGGGGCGAAACGGACGACAACGCTCATGCAGCATATCTAGGCGCTGCCGCGGTCGGAGTCACCAGCCAGCAGTCGGGTCAGGCTGATTGGAGCATTGGCAATTTCAAATCTTAAGAAATCGGGGCGTGAGGCGCACCCGGCCGCCTAAAACTCAGCGAGACGAAGGCCCCGATCCACGATCCGATCGCGGCGAAGACCACATACACCCAGTTATCGGTATAGCTGATCACCGCATACGACGAGAGGATGTACCAGAGGCTGCTCCAATTTGCCGCCGACACGCGCCGGTGACCGGCAACGGCACTGGCGAAACGCACATACACCGCGTCCGTCGCAGCCGTCGCAAAGACGACACCTGCCGCCGTCATGGGATCAATTGCCGGAAGGTTCATCGCGTCGTTCCGCTCAGCCATGCCGCCGCCGCAAGATGTCGCCATGACCGGCGGGCGACGGCAATAGCCGGCGAGAAACGCTTCGCGCAAAGCTCTCGCGCTCCTCCCTTGCACGGGCGCAAAGGAGGAGCGTTCAAAGTCGGAGTATTTACGACGGCTGCTGCCCGAGATAGTCGGGCTTGCCGATCGGCACGCCGACGCTGCGCAGGATGTCGTACGCGGTCGTCGCGTGAAACTGCACCTGCAGCATCGCGAAGTGGTAGAGGTAGTTCTGTGCCTTCATCGTGCGCGGCTGGCCGCCGATCGTCACGCTGACGTCGGAATCGTCCTTGCCGTCAAGCTGGCTCGCCTTCAGCCCTTTCAAGAATTCGACGGTCTTGTCGATGCGGGTATGGATTTCCGCCCAACTCTTGTCCGCGTCAGCGAGACTCGGCAGGTCGACGCCCGCGACGCGGCCGGCACCAAGCGCGTGATTGCAGACCTGTCGCACCTGGCGCTCAAGGGTGAACATATCCGGGAAAAACCGTAGATTGAGTACCGTGGCGGTATCCCATTTCTGCGCCGCGGCATGCTCTTCGCCCTTTTTCAGCACCGTGTTGAGCCCGCCGAGCAACTGGATCGCGACGGGGACGAAGCCGGAATACAACGTGACGGCCATTTGATCCTCTCCTTACACTGATCGTGTTGTGCCGCGGCGATCTTAGCGGCTGGCGGCGGAGGCGGGAAGGCATGCGCACAGAGCGCTTCCGCGCCGGCCGAAATCGCCGTTACATTTGCGGCGAGAAAAGCCGGAGGAACCGCCATGCCCGACATCATCGTCACCCCGCTCAACGCCTCCATCGGCGCCGAGATTTCCGGGGTCGATCTGAGCAAGCCGCTTGACGCGGCGACCCGCGAGGCGCTCAACGTCGCGCTCGCCGAGCATCTGGCGCTGGTGTTCCACGACCAGTCGCTGACCCCCGACCAGTATCTCGAGGCGGCGACGGTGTTCGGCCCGGCGATGCGGCAGCATTATTCGCAGCACCACATGCCGGGCTATCCCGACATCGGGCTCGTCTGGCACCGCAACGGCCAGCGTCCGGCCGAGCGCTGGCATACCGACCACACCAACCGCGAATGCCCGCCGGCCGCGACGATCCTCTACGGCGTCGAGATCCCGTCGGAGGGCGGCGGCACCAGCGTCGCCAGCATGCGCGCCGCCTATAACGATCTGTCGGAAGACGAGCGCCGCCGCCTCGACACGCTGAAGACCGTCAACAGCCTCGATTCCGGCCACAACGACACGCGGCGGGAGGATTGGGAGGCCTACAGCAAGCCGATCGTCCACCCGATGGTGCGCACCCACCCGGTGCACGGCTCGCGCGCGGTGTTTTTCCATATCAGCAAAGCCCTGTTCATCGAGGGCATGAACCCCGATGAGAGCAAGGCCTACATGACCGACCTGATCGACCGCATGATCCGGCCGGAAATCGTCTACCACCACCAATGGAAAAAGGGCGACGTGCTGGTCATCGACGACCGCGCGACGATGCACCGTGCCCACGGCGACTATGACCGCAGCCAGAACCGCGTGCTGTGGCGCATCATCGCCGAGGGCGACCGGCCCCGCCTGGATTAACTCCTGGTGAGCCGTGGCGGGCGCCCTTCGCCGCGCCCGCTTTGATTGCTATATATCAAGCCTGATCTGAGCAGGAGACGGGGCCATGTGGTCGTTGCGCAAGAAACTGGAAATCCCGACCGCGGAGCAGAGCCTGCCCGGCCGCGCGATCCGCATGCCGGTGCCGGCCAGGCATTACGTCAACGGCCATGCGCTCGAAGGCCCCTATCCCGCGGGGCTGGAACAGGCGGTGTTCGCCCTTGGCTGCTTCTGGGGGGCCGAACGGAAATTCTGGGAGGCGCCGGGGGTGTGGACCACCGCGGTGGGCTATGCCGGAGGCGCAACGCTGAACCCGACCTATGAGGAAGTGTGCAGCGGCCAGACCGGACACACCGAGGTCGTGCTCGTCGTGTTCGACCCAAAGGTGACGAACTACGACGCGCTGCTCAAGCTGTTCTGGGAAAGCCACGACCCGACCCAAGGCATGCGCCAGGGCAACGATGTCGGGACGCAATACCGCTCGGCGATCTACACCTATTCGCCGGAGCAGCTGCGGGCCGCCGAAGCCTCGCGCGAGCGTTTCGAGCCGGGTCTCGCCACCGCCGGCTACGGCGCGGTAACGACCGAAATCCGCGATGCCCCGCAATTCTATTTCGCCGAGGACTATCACCAGCAATACCTGGCGAAAAACCCGCACGGCTATTGCGGCCTCGGCGGCACCGGCGTCTCGTGCCCGATCGGCACCGCCGTCCCCGCCTGACCGCGCACTGGATGCCGGCTTAGCTCAGCGGTAGAGCAACCGCCTTGTAAGCGGTAGGTCGCCAGTTCAATCCTGGCAGCCGGCACCAAATAGCAAGGGTCATGGCCCCGACCAGCAACCATATACTGCATACTGCCTGATCTCGAATGCGCGCCTGCGGAGACCCTGCGCCGTGACTGCTCGGCAAATTCTACGCTGCGCCGTGCCGATCCTGGTGATATGCGCCGTCCTTGCGGGGCCGGCCGCGGCCGCGCCGGATGTCGTTGATCTCTGGCAGGGAGTTTCGTGGGGTGAGGCCGGCAGCGTCGTGGTCCAGCGCTTTGGCGCGAGGCTTACGATCCTGCCGTGGGCACTCGACTTTGGTGACAGCTATACCCGGATCGTCATGCGCGATGTTGTCGTCGGCGGCGTCCCGCTGATCGCGTTTTTTCAGATGGACAAGGCAACCGACGGGTTGAAGCGAATCCAGCTCGAACGCCAGCGGCACGGGGTAAACCCGCCGGCCTTCCGGGGGGTTGTCCACGGGCTGGAGCAGGCGTTTGGCGCGCCGGATGTAACGTGCGCGATCGCGCCGGGCCCGGCGAGCGGCTATCAGGCAGCGACGGAAGTCGCGTGGTCGCGTGGCGGCAACCTGATCCGCGCGGTTTTTCGCGATACGACAATCGAAGCCTTTGAGGGCTGTCTCAACCGGTATATTACCGATGGGCCATGTGGGCTCACCGGGCAACTCCTCCTGCGGATCAGCGGACCGGCAGCGGACCGCTCGTCATGCCCCGCACGGCTCCCCGCTCCGTGACTTTGCGCCAATGAAGGCATTGCGGAGCAGGCGCCGCCGCGGTGGCTGCCGTTGATCCGGCGGCCGGTCGGTCGGTTACCCAGCCTGGCGCGCCGGAGGCGGCGGGAACGCCGCAGGCCGGGCGCTGAATTGTTTTCCAGATGCAACAAAAGGTAGAAATGAGAAAATCGACCACAGCGGATTTTGCCGAGCGGCGGAATACGTCCGCCGAAGCCAGGAAAGCCCTGATCGACCGGGTGGTGCAGGCGAAGGCCGCGGCCAGCAGTCCCGAGGCAGCCGAGCGGCAGGCCGCCCGCGCCGCGGTTCGCTCCGCCCGCGACGCGCGCATCGCCGAGCGCAAGGCAGCGAGGTTGCTGGCAGCGGCGCAGGAGGCGGAAGCGGCCGCTGTGGCGCTCGCCGCAGAGACCGCCGCTCGCGAAGCCGCGGCACAGGCCGATCAGGAAGCCCGGGAAGCGGAATACGCGCTGGAGCTTGCCCGCAAGGAGGCGCTGGAAGTCGAACAGCAGGCCGCCCGCGATGCGCGCTACGCCGCCCGCAAAGCCCGCAAGAAAAAGGGCCGATAAGGGAGCCGTGGGGCCGGTGCCAATCGGGTTCACCCCAAGGTTGGCGCGGCGCCAACTCGCGGTTAGGGTGTAGCGAAGAACTCGATCAGGGAGGGGCATTGATGAAACAGCGCTGTGGTTGGCTCGGTGTCCTTTCCGCCGCCGGTCTGCTGCTGATGACGGCAGGTGCGGCGCTGGCCGCCGACAAGCCGGCGATCGACCTTCCCAACCCCTATGCGACGGGCGAGAAATTCGGGCAGCTTCCGACGGACCACCCCTGGGGCGGGGTGATCGCGGTGGCGCCCGATCGTGACGGCAAGAGCATCTGGGCGTTCGAGCGATGCGGCGGCAATTGCCTGACGTCAAAGTTGCCCGCGGTGCTGCACTTCGACCCTACCGGCAAGCTGATCGCCAGCTTTGGTGCCGACATGTTCGTGTTTCCGCACGGCATCGCGGTCGACAAGGATGGCAACGTTTATGTCGCCGATGCCGACGGCAAGAACGGCAAGGGGGATGTCGTCGTCAAGTTCAGCCCGGACGGCAAGGTGTTGCTGACGCTTGGGCATATGGGCATGCCGGGCGACGCGCCAGGCTATCTTAACAGGCCTTCCGCGGTCGCGGTCGCGCCGGACGGCACGATTTTCGTCGCCGATGGGCATGGTGGCGACTCGAACGCGCGGGTTGTGAAATTTGCCGCCGACGGCACGTTTATCAAAGCCTGGGGAAAGAAGGGCACCGGACCCGGCGAGTTCGACGAACCGCACGGCATCGCGCTCGAACTCGGCCGGTCGGGTGTTTGTCGCGGACCGGGTTAATGCCCGGCTGCAGATCTTCGACCAGGACGGCAAGTTCATCGCCGAGTGGCGGCAATTCGGGCGCCCGAGCGCGGTGTTCATCGATAAAAACGACGTGATCTATGTCGCCAACTCGCAGACCGAGGACAAAGAGGGCTGCACGACCGACCCGGGCTGCCGCCGCGGTGTCCGCATCGGCAGCGCCAAAGACGGATCGGTGGCATCTTTCATCCCGCGCCCCAATCCCGGCACCGATAAGTCGGGCGGCGAGGGTGTCGCGGCTGACGCGGCGGGCAACGTGTTCGGCGCCGAAAACGTCGGCAAGGGGTTGCGCAAATACGTCAAGAAATAGCGAAGCCGCAAGCCCGGCGGCGCGCTACATCGGGTCGAGTTCAGTGTCCCAGTACAGGTAGTCGCGCCAGCTTTCGTGCAGGTAGTTGGGCGGGAAGGCGCGGCCGTTTTCCTGCAGCATGAAGGTGGTCGGCTGCACCGGGCGCTGCTTCGGGTAGAGGCCGCTCTGCTGCGGCAGGCGGTTGCCCTTCATCAGGTTGCAGGCGCCGCAGGCTGTGACGACATTGGTCCACAGCGTACGCCCGCCGCGCGAGCGCGGGATCACGTGGTCGAACGTCAGTTCGTGCGACGAATTCGGCTGGCCGCAATACTGGCAGGTGAAACGGTCGCGCAGGAACACGTTGAACCGGGTGAAGGCCGGCAGCCGCACGGCCTGCACGTATTCCTTCAGCGCGATGACGCTGGGCAGCCGCATCTCGAAACTCGGGCTGCGGACATAGGCGTCGTAATGGTCGACGATGTTGACGCGGTCCAGAAATACCGCCTTGACCGCGTCCTGCCAGGACCACAGCGACAGCGGAAAATAGCTGAGCGGGCGGAAATCCGCGTTGAGAACCAGCGCCGGGCAGCTATCGAGCGGGGCGGTCACTCAAAGACCCTCCGTTCATCCACGCTGCTCCGGCAATAACACGCGAACATGACGGTTTGATAGCCGATCACGCCGCCAGCGACAAGTTTTCGCGGTGCGCACGCAACCCCTGGCAGGTCTCGCGGGCACGGGGCGCTACTGCTTGACGAACGGCGGCGCCCCCTCCCCCTCAGCCCTTCAGCTGGCGGATCAGTGCCGCCAGCCGGTCGAGCACCGGCAGCAACTCGTCGCGGGTTTCCGACATCAGCCCGAAATTGCAGCGGACGGCGCCGAGGTCGCGAAAGCGCTTCAGTTTGTCGGCGTCTTCCGGGCAGCCGCCAAGCGTCACCGGCAGCGTCGCCGGGTCGCGCCCGGCCTCGATCGCCATCTGCTTGAATTTCGGCATGTACTCTTCGGGATTGCCGGCGCCGGCATTCGGATACCAGCCGTCGCCATAGCGGATCGCGCGCCGCGCCGCCCACGGAAAGGCGCCGCCGAGCAGGATCGGCGGATACGGCTTCTGCACCGGCTTCGGCCACGTCATCATCTGCGGCACGTTGACGATGTCGCCGTGATATTCCGGCTTTGACTTGGTCCAGATTTCCTTCATCGCCTCCATCTGCTCGCGCATCTTCTGCATGCGGGTCGCGAAGACGGTGCCGTGGCTTTCCACTTCCTCGACATTCCAGCCGCCGCCGATACCGAAGATGAAGCGCCCGCCCGACACCTGGTCGATCGAGGCGACGAGCTTCGCGGTCTGGATCGTGTCGCGCTGCACAACGAGGCAGACGCCGGTCGCGACCTTAAGGGTCTTGGTCGCCGCCGCCACCGCGGTCAGCGTCACGAACGGGTCCATCACATCGTAATAGCGCTTTTGCAGTTCGCCGCCGCCCGGCGGCGGGGTGCGGCGCGGCACCGGAATGTGCGAATGCTCGGCCGCCCACACCGAGTCGAAGCCGCGCTCCTCGAGCGCCACGCCCAGTTCGGCCGGGGTGATCGAATAGTCGGTAAAGAAGATCGTCGCGCCGAATTCCATGACCACGCTCCTGGCTGAGGTTCTCGCGTGATCCTAGGGTGCCCTGCCGGGAGCGCCAACCTGAAACACGCCCTCCCCGTAGCTGGTCCCCGTAGGATGGGCTGAGCGCAGCGAAGCCCATCGCTTCTCTGGGGTCGGCAGGACGATGGGCTTCGCTGCGCTCAGCCCATCCTACGGCACTCAATGCCTCTCACTCCGGGCCTCACCAGCCATGCCGCGAAGGCTGTGGGCATGGCCGCGAACCGCGAGTAACCTGCGGTGGTGGCCTCACGGACCGCAAGAAATCATCTGGGAGGGGTTGATCATGCCGTCACCGCATATCGAGCAACTCGATCCGGGGTTGGAGAAAATCATCTCCAGCGCCGAGCCGATCCAGCATCTCGCCGACGGCTTCGGCGGCGCGCATGGCCCGGCCGAAGGGCCGCTGTGGTGGAAGGAAGGCGGCTACCTGCTGTTCAGCGACATCCACAACAACAAGCGGATGAAATTCGAGCCCGGCAAGGGCGCGTCGCTGTTCCTCGAACCGACCAACCGGGCCAACGGCCTGACACGCGACCTGCAAGGCCGCCTCGTCGCCTGCGAGCATGATTCCCGGCGGGTGACGCGGCTGGAACTCGATGGCAGCCTGACCGTGCTCTGCAACAGCTTTCAGGGGCGACAGCTCAACCGGCCGAACGATGTCATCGTCAAATCCGATGGCTGCATCTACTTCACCGATCCGTGGACCAACCCGAACGCGCCGCAGCAATGGGATTTGACGTTCTCCGGCGTCTACCGGCTGACGCCCGATCTCGGCACGCTGACCCTGCTGGCCGACGATTTCGTGTTGCCGAACGGGCTGGCGTTCTCGCCGGACGAAAGCATCCTCTACATCAACGACACGCGGCGCGGGCATATCCGCGCCTTCGAACTGTTGCCGAGCGGCGCGCTGGCAAAGCACACCGACCGGGTGTTCGCCGATTTGCGCGGCAGCGAACCCGGCGTGCCGGACGGCATGAAGGTCGATGTCGAGGGCAACGTCTATTGCGGCGGCGCCGGCGGCATCTGGATCATGGACCCGAGCGGCAAAAAGCTCGGCCGCATCGCCCACGGCGCGACGGCGACAACCAACATCGCGTTTGGTGGCGACGACTGGAAGACGTTGTACTTCACCAGCCGCAACCACCTCGGCTCGGTAAAGGTGAAAATCCCCGGCATCCCGGTGCCGGTCGGCAAGAAATAGGGTGCCGCCATCAACACGCTGACCCTGCGCCGCCCCGACGACTGGCACGTCCATTTCCGCGACGGCGCGATGCTGCGCGCCGTACTGCCCGCGACCGCGCGGCAGTTCGCCCGCGCCATCGTGATGCCGAATTTGGTGCCGCCGGTGACGACGATCGCGGCGGCGCGTGCCTATCGCGAGCGCCTCGTCGCGGCGGTGCCACCCGGTGTCGATTTCACGCCGCTGATGACCTGCTACCTGACCGACGGTGCCGACCCGGAAGAGATCGCGCGCGGCTACGAGGAAGGCGTCTTTGCGGCGGTCAAGCTGTATCCGGCACACGCGACGACCAACTCGGCGCATGGCGTGACCGATCTTGCCCGGGTGATGCCGGTGCTGGAGCGGATGGCGGCGCTGGGCATGCCCCTCCTGGTGCATGGCGAAGTGACCGACCCGGCGGTCGATGTGTTCGACCGCGAGGCAGTGTTCATCGAAACCGTGCTCGACCCGCTGCACCGCCGCCTGCCGGAATTGCGCATCGTGCTGGAGCATGTGACGACCGAGGAGGCGGTCGCCTATGTCGGCGCCGGCGGCCCCAGCATCGCCGCGACGATCACCGCGCACCACCTGATGATCAACCGCAATGCGATCTTCGCCGGCGGCATCCGGCCGCATCTCTACTGCCTGCCGATCGCCAAGCGCGAAAAGCACCGCCGCGCCTTGCGCCGCGCCGCGACCTCCGGCAGTCCGGCCTTCTTCCTCGGCACCGACAGCGCGCCGCACGCGATCCCGACCAAGGAAACCGCCTGCGGCTGCGCCGGCATCTTTACCGCCGCGACCGCGCTTGAACTCTATGCGCAGGTCTTCGACGAAGAAGGCGCGCTCGACCGCCTCGAAGCCTTCGCCTCGCTCAACGGCCCTGCCTTCTACCGCCTGCCGCCCAATGAGGCTCGCATCACCCTGCGCCGCGAAACCTGGACCGCCCCGACCAGCGTCGGCGAGGGGGACGAGGCCGTCGCCGCGTTTCGCGGTGGCGAACCCCTGAACTGGCGTCTCGTCGCGTAACGCCGGCTTCAGATCAGCAGAGCGTCACAGAAAGCAGGTCCATCAACCGGACCGCGAGCTTGCGGACACCAAAGATACAGCACATCATGTTGGAGAAAACGCCGCCGCCGGGCTAATTTGTTACCCAAAGGTGACCCTCATGGCGCTCGCGGAAAGTGCTTCGTTATTAAATCCATTTGTCGTTGGCGGTGCCCTGCGCCAGCAGGATGGGTACGGCTTTTTCGGCCGGGAAGACGTTTTCCAGTTCGTCAGCAAGGCTCTTCATTCGGCTCAGCGCGTCCCCGTCATCCTTTATGGCCATCGCCGGATCGGCAAGTCGTCGATCCTGAGGCAGCTCGCCTACAAGCTGTCGCCTGAGCTGGAGTGTGTTTATCACGACCTTCAAGGCAGTGCGAACGATCCGCTGGATGATGCGCTCTACGGTCTCGCTCGTGATATCGCCGACAAGCTCAAGATGGCGCGCCCCGAGCCCCAGGATGCGACGGCTGATGTATTCGAAACCTCATTTATGCCACTCGTGGTGGAGCGCCTTGGCGACGCAAGGCGCCTGGTATTGCTGCTTGACGAGTTTGACGCGGTCGATCAACGACGCAGCCAGGACAATGTCGCGGCAAAGACACTGATACCCTTTCTGGGACGCCTTACCGAAGCCGGGTTGAATATCGGCCTGGTTCTGGTACTGGGCCGCCGCACCAGTGAGCTGTCCGAGAGTTTCAAGAATTGGATCCTTAAGGACTCGCTCGAAATGCGCATCGGGCGGTTGAATGCCGCGCAGACAACGCAGATGATAAAGGTGCTTGCCGGCCCGTCTCTGTTGTTTCACCAGGAAGCCATCGACCGTGTTTTCGAGGTCGCCGCGGGGCACCCCTATTGTTCGCAGGTGCTTTGCTATGCGGTGTGGCAACGCTATGCCGGCCGTCAATCCGAGATTTTCGCTGTCGATGTCAATTCCGCCATTGAAGAGGCTATCGACTTCGGCGGCAATGGCATGACCTGGGTTTATGATGGACTGGAGCTGGCCGAACAGAGGCTCTTTATTTCGACCTTGTCGGAAACGATGGACCCGTTGCAGGGTGCATCGTCATCGCTCGACGACATCCAGAATTTTCTTCGCGACCACCGGCTGTCGATCGGTCAGGCCGATCTCGATAGTGCCGCAAGAGACCTCACCGCCTGGGACATCATTCGTGGCACCAACAATACCGGCTACCGGTTTGTCGTCCCGCTGCTCGGTGCCTGGGTCCGCCGCGAACGGCCGGTCTTTCAGCTCGAACAGGAAATCCAGTTCGCCAACCCGCGCGCCTGGAGTTTCTATGAACTGGCGAGAGAGAGCGAACAGCACGGAGACCTCGACGGCGCAATCGTCGATTATCGCAACTCGCTGATTGCGAACCCTGTCTTTCTCGAAGCGCAACGGCGCCTTGCGACGACGCTGCAACGGCGCAACCAGCCTGGCGATCTGCTTGCCGCGATCGAAGCGTGGGAGCGCGTTCTCGAATTGGATGCCGGTTCACCGCGCGCTGAACTTCTGGATGCCTTGATGCTGGCGCTGGACATCACCGAGGATACGACCCGAACAGAATGGCTCTTTCGGAAAATCGATAAATTGGACACCACAAACCAGGTCAGGGACCGGGCGATCCGCAACATCCGGCAGCGCGCCGCGGACAAGATGGTCATGGGGTCGCGGCAGGCGGTGGGAAATGCCGCGAGGCTGTACGAACGGCTCGGGGATACCGAAGCCGCCGCAAGCCGCCAGGCAATTGCGAGCGCAACAGGGCCGCATCGAAAATATCGGCGTCAGCGTCGCCTTTGTTTCGGTTATCGCCGCATTCGGGCTCGGATACGTGCCGTTTGCGGAGCAATTGAACGAGGTGCGGGTCTGTCTTTGTTCGCTCGCCGGGATCGCGATTCTTTGGGGTGATCGGGCGCAGCGCGACGGCCGGCTCACCTGGCGACAAATTGGAATTGTCGGGTTCGCGCTGGGTGCCGATAGCAGGTGAAGTTCTTTTCTACCTCGTTGATTTAATGCTTGTCGCGGGGTTCGCCGCCGTCCTAACAGGGGGCATCGCCGCCAATTGGAAAGCAGCGAATTTCCCGCTTGATTCCAACAATGATCCGCTGACTCCACCACAAATCGATCATGGCCCGTTGTTCAATTTATGCGACGTCGTTGCCAGAACACGCCACGACGGCCCGCGACCGTCTCGCCAAAAGGCCGCAAGAGGCAAAGGAGCAAAAAGGATGACAGAGCAGCTTGTCTTTGATGCGCCCTTGTCGCCCGACAGCTTTTACTGGCCGCAAATCTGTCGTCGAACAGATTTGCGAGCGCCTATGCCGCCCGCAATTCCAAAGCAGCACCGTTGTCGGCGGCCCGAAAATGGGCAAGACATCGCTTTTCCGATTTCTTTGCAGCAGCGCGGCCAATCCCTACTTTGCCAAACGATCGCTGCTAAGATTGTATTTTGACGCGCAGATTGTCGGTTCAAACTCGACAGAGCAGGATTTCTGGTTGGGGATTCTCAAAGGTCTTGCCGATCTGGCTGCCGACAAGCCAATGGCCGGGATGGTCAATGAGAAGATTGCAAAAGGATCATGCATCCCGCCTGACGAAATTTGACATTGTCGACATTTTCGACGGTTTTGCCACCGCCCTGACACCGGTCGCGCTTTTCGTTGACAATTTCGACACGCCGTTACGCAATGACAATTTCTGGACCGGCAGCGACTTTTTTCATAATTTGCGGTTCTTTGACGAACGCGAACCCCGGGGTCTTTGTTACGTCGTGGCCACCTGCCGTCCGCTGCGAGATTATTGGCGGCCGGCAGCCGTCTCGCCATTTTTCAACACCTGGATCAACTTCGTACTTAATCCGTTTACGACTGACCAGCTCGACCAATGGATCGACCGCTGGCTCAGCAATACAAAAGCCGCCGACAAGAAGATTATACGCGAGCTGGTCGGCGAATCTTCGTACGGCCATCCCTTCGTCGCGAACTTTGTCCTCGCACTTTGCCTCGAACAGAGCCGCGCCGGACATCATCCCGCGCCAGACGTCGTCGAAAAGAACCTCGGGCAGCCGGAAGGCCCCGGCCCGCTGCTGATCCGACGGATCATGGCGGAACTGGTGCCGTTCGAGCGCGACATGGTGCGATCGATACCGGAAACTCAGACGCTTGCGCCGGCGAAGGTGCGCGCGCTGCAACGTCTGGCGAGTTACGGGTTGCTCCCGCCGGGAACGGTAATCCCCGCGGAGGCTGCTGAATGAAGCGATTTGAGCAGACCTGGGCACGGCTCCTTGACGAAGCGGGAGACGAGGACGCAAAAAACCAGGCTCTCCTGGTCGGGCAACTGACGCTGAAAGCGGCGGAAGACCCGCATTTCAGAGAGCAGCTGCAAAGTCAGCCGAAATCCGTCATCCAGCGGGAGGCGGCTTCCCTTTCGATCATACCCAGCGAAAAGGTGGTTGACGCTGTCGGCATGGCGCTCAGCGCCGCGGTTCCCGGGGCCGACATAAAAGAAGTAAAGGAGCTGATCTTCGAAACGGTCGACGACATGCGCCGCAGCTTCAAGATGACGCTGGAGTTGTCTCGCTGGCTGTTTTTCGCCGGTCTTGGAATGGTCGGCCTTGCGTTTCTCTCGGCGCTGTTTTCCGACAGACTCTGGGCGATCGGCGTTTCCGGAGGGGGTGGGGCCCTGAGCCTGCTGCTCTCGGCGACGATGAACCCGCTCGATCGGATCAGGGCCGCCGCCGGGAATCTCGCGCAGGTGCAGGCCGCCTACCTGGCATTCTACAAGCAGCTTTACATTCTCGGCACCTCAACCGACACGCTGAACCGGGCCGACGCCATCAGCTTCTCCGAAGAACTGCGAAAGGCGGCGACCTCGATGGTCGAAACGGTCAGCACCGCCTTGGAGAAGGGCGGCAGGGAGGCTCGCAGTCCCCGCACCCTGCTGCCCCGCAGGCAGCCGCCTCCGGCGAGGCGCGACGGGCCCAAAACAGGGCCAAAGGAAACCGCACCGGCGACGGAGCCTCCTGCGGCCTGATCTGCGCGACCGCTATTAGCGCGGCGTCCGATCAAGTGGAGTCGCAACCCTCGTAGGATGGGCTGAGCGCAGCGAAGCCCATCATCCTGCCGATCCAACGGAAGCGATGGGCTTCGCTGCGCTCAGCCCATCCGACGGCACAGGACTAGTCGAGCCAGACGTCCTCGAAGCGCCAGCTATTGAAGATGCTGTTGACCATGATCGTCACGCCGTGCACCCGCTTGTACCAGCAGGTCCCGAGATCATAGCGATAGACCATCGGTCGGGCCGCGTCTTCGGTCAGTATCTTGTCGATTTCCCAGACGATTTTCTTGCGCTTTTCCTGGTCGGGTTCCATCGACTGCTGCTCGTACATCTTCTCGAGCTGCGGATTGCAGTAATTGGTGTAATTGCGTTCCGAGCCGCAGGCGTAGTGCTCATAGAAATAGGCGTCCGGGTCATCGACCCCGCTGCCGGTCAGATTCGCCGCAATCGTGAAGTCCTTGCGGGCGATCTTGGGAAACCAGTTCGCGGTTTCGACAACCTCCAGCTCGCCGTCGATGTAAATCTGCTTCAGCTGGTCGATCAGAATGACGCGCCGGGTCGCGATATTGCGCGATATTGCGGGTCTGCGACCTTGACCGCGAGCCGTTTGTTCGGCCCGTAGCCGTGCTTTTCCATCAGCTTGCGCGCCTCGGCGCGGTTCGCCTCGACGTCCGGGCCGTAGCCCGGCAAGTGTTCGCAGGATTTCCGGCGGCAGCCCCCACAATCCGGCGGGCGGCGACTGCATCGCGCCGCCGATCTGGCCCTGCCCTTCCGAAGTGATGTCGAGAAAGCTCTTGCGGTCGATCGCCAGCATCATCGCCCTGCGCATGTCAGGGTCATCGAACGGCGGCGTATCGCGGTTCACCATCAGGTTGAACGAGACCATCGTCGGGTCGAGTTCGCAGATCGCGTTCGGCGCCTGGCTCTGTGACGTCCTTCATCGTCTGCACGGTCTGCTCGTACGGGAAGGTCATGTCGAACTGGCCGGCGATAAAGGCCAGCGTCTGGGTCGACCGGTTCGGGATGATCGTCCACTCGATGCCGTCGAGATAGGGCCGGCCCGGTTTCCAGTAATCCGTGTTCTTCGTCAGCTTGATGTATTCGTTGCGCTTGAATTCGACAAATTTGAACGGCCCGGTGCCGATCGGGTGGCTCCGCATATCGGCGGGCGACACATGGCACGGATAGACCGGCGCCATACGCCGATGCGAGCAGCATCGGCAAGGCCGGCTGCGCCCGCTTCAGCACAAAACTCACCGCGTAATCGCCCTCGGTCACGACATCCGTCAAGATTGCGGTACCACGCCTTGCGCGGGTTGAGGCGCAGCTTGTCGGCGCCCTTGCCCATCAGCAGGTCCCAGGTGCATTTGACATCAGCCGACGGTAAACGGCTTGCCGTCATGCCATTTGACGCCCTGGCGCAGTTTGAAGCTGAGCCGCGTGTAATCCGCGTTCCACGACCAGCTCTCCGCCAGTTCCGGCTGGATGAACTCCGGCCGGTTCTGCTTTTCGTGCTGATCGAACAGGATCAGATTATTGAAGACGCCCATGAACGGCGCCACCGCCGAGATCGTCGCCTCCTCATGGATCGAGGCGCTGGCCGGGCTGTCGCGGTGAAACAGCCGCAACACGCCGCCCGATTTCTGCGCCATCGCCGGGTTCGCCGGCAGCAGGCCAAGCAGCGCACCGAGCAACAGGCTGCGGCACGCGGAAAAAGAACGGATTCCGAGCGTTGCTGATGACATGATCCTCCCCTGCAACTTCTTTTTTTGTGCGATCTATTTTACCGGCTGCCCGGCACCGATCAACCTGCCCAAAAGAGCGTCCCGACGGGGCCTATTCTTCAACCACCCAGTTTTCGATCTGCTACTGCGGCGGCGGATCGTCACGTTCGGTCATGAAATCGTCCGATACGAGAGGCCCGGAGAGGAAGAAATCACCCCAGCGATGCCCGACCGGCGTGATCACACGGCTGTTGCCGATGCGGATGATCTCGATCTGCTGGACGCCTTCGGGAAACGCCACCGCCTTTGGCAGCCGCACCGCCTGGCTGCGATTGCTCATAAAAACCGTCGATCGAGCCATCTCGCCTCCTTTGCATATCCGCAAGGGATCTACCTAAGGTGCGATGACAGACCTCGCAAGCCGCCTCGACGGCGCCCCTGGTCAGCCGGCATAATCCCCGCCGGAAATCGAGCAGAGGCAATGCAAATGGATGCCTGGTGGCAGTGCGAAGTCCCCTACCCGTTCGTCGCGCCGGACGTGTCTGGAAGCCGCCGAGGCGGTGCGCGGCAGCCTGCCAAACCGCTATTGCGACCCCCAGGTCGCGGCCGATCTTTTCGAGGAGGTCATCGACGAATTCCTGCTGTGCGACGATCTCGGCCTCAATGTGCTGGCGATCGAGCACCATGCCGGGATCAACTCGCTGCTCGGCGCCAACCCGATGCTGGTCGGCATCCTGGCCCGGCAGACCTGCAAGGTCGCGCATCCTGTCGCTCGGCACACTGATTTCGCTGCGCCCCGACCCGGTGCGCGTCGCCGAGGAATACGCCACCGCCGACGTCATTTCGCGCGGCCGGCTGGAAATCGGCTTTGTCAAATCCGGCGGCAGCGAGATTCCTTCGGCCAACGCCAACCCGGTGCGCAACGAGGAGCGCTACTGGGAGGCGATCGACCTGATTCGCAAGGCGCTATCGACGCATGACGGCCCGTTCTCGTGGGAGGGCAAGCATTTCACCCACCGCCACGTCAACATCTGGCCGCGCCCCTACCAGGACCCGCACCCGCGCATGTGGTCGGCCACCGGCGATCCGCACAGCGCTGCCGAGGTCGGCCGCCGCGGCATGCAGCATGTGCTGGTATTGCGCGGCGCCGAGGGCACCCGCCGCGCCTATCAGGCGCACCGCCAGGCGCGCCGCGACGCCGGCCTGCCGCCGGTGACGACCGACAATTTCGCCTACGCCGCCTTCGTCTATGTCGGCGATACCGAGGAGGAAGGCCGCCGCGTCGGCGCCAAATTGCTGTGGTTTCTCAACACCAGCCTCAAATCGGCGCCGCAGCACTCGCGCTTTCTGCCCGGCACGGCGCCGCCGGAAGCCGCGCCCGGCATCTACCGCAACGGCCCGCCGCCCGGCGCCGACCCATCACTGAACAACGCCGAAAAGGGCGTCGCCTCGGCACAGCAGAACGCCCGCCGGCTGATGTCGCTGAATGTCGAGCAGGCGATGGAGATGGGTATCCTGTTCGTTGGCAACCCCGACAGCGTCTACAAGCAGGTCATGGCGTTCTACGACAAGGTCGGCGGCTTCGGGCATCTGAGCCTCGTCGGCCGCACCGGCTTTATGACGCACGAAGAGTCGTCAAAGAGCATCCGGCTGTTTTCTCAGGAAGTCCTGCCGCGGCTGCGCGAGATAAAGCCGATCGAAGCGGTATAGCTCGCGCCGCGGCGCTTCAGCCCACCCGGCAGTCGACAAACAACGTTGGGGCGAAGGTCTGCACGGCGGCGCCCCTTTGGGTCAGCGTCGTCAGGCGGATTTTGACGATGCCCTGGCCGGGCCGCGAGCGGGAGCGGCGGGTCTCGATCACCTCGATTTCGACATGCAACACGTCGCCGGGCCGTACCGGCTTCAGCCAGGCAATTTCGCCGCCGACGCCGACAATGCCGCCGGCCGGGCGGAAATCGCTGGCAACCGCGAGCTTCATCGTCAGCGCCGCGGTGTGCCAGCCGCTCGCCGCCAGCCCCTCGAAAATCGTCGCCCGAGCCGCCGCGTCGTCGAGGTGGAACGGCTGCGGATCGTATTCGGCGGCGAAGGCCGTGATCGCGTCGGCATCGACCGGCAGGGTCGGCGAGGTGAATTTCTGCCCGACCGCCAGATCCTCGAAATACCGCACACTCTCGGCCATCAGATCGCTCCCCGGCAGCGCCGCCCCGAAGATACGTCGCGTCCGCTGACCGCGATAGTCGGGGACATAGTTGGGGGCGGTCAGCGCGCCCGGAACCACGCGCCGGACGCCACCGTGCCCAACAGCAGCAGGCCGTAGATCACAAGGCCCAGGCTCAGCGCCGCAAACATCCAGCCGAGCGAGCCGGTCAGGTCGCAGGATCAGCCAGCCGCCGCCGACCGCGATCGTCATCCGCAGCAGACCCGCGACCAGCGGCCAGAACAGCCGGCCGGCGCCCTGCGAGGCAGAAATACAGCGCCAGCCCGAGCCCGAAAAACCCGTAGACCGGGCCGACGATGCGCAGATATTGCGCGCCGGTCGCCAGCATGCCTGGCTCGTCGCTGAACAGGCCGAGCCACGCCGTCGGCCACAGCGCCGCGGCAACGCCGATCGCTCTCGGTCAACACAAAGGCGATCGCGCCGCCGGTCAAGGCGACCCGCAACGCCCGCTCGCGGCTGCCCGGCGCCGATATTGGTGCCGACCAGCGCCACCAGCGGCGCGCCGAGCCCGAAGACCAGCGGCACCAGCAGGTATTCGAGGCGGCTGCCGGTGCCGTAACCCGGCGATCGCGTCGGCGCCGCCGGTGCTGCCGACCAGCGCCGTCGTCAGGGCCACGGTCAGCGCGGTCTGGAGTGTGGTGATCGAGGCAACCGCGCCGACCCGCAGGATGTCGGCGAAGGACGCCCAGCGCAGCCGCGCGAGGCGAAACCGCACGACGCAGCGCCCGCTCGCGACGTAAAGCGCCAGGAGGGCCAGCACCATCACGGTGGTCGACACGACCGCCACCCCGGCGCCGGCGATGCCCAGCGCCGGAAACGGTCCGATCCCGAAGATCAGGCACGGCGACAGCGGCACCAGCAGGACGACGCCGGCGCACACCGTGAGCGACGGCACCAGCATGTTGCCGGTGCCGCGGATCACGCTGGCCAGGCCGTTCATCAGCCAGACCAGCGGCGTGCCGGCAAAGACGATGTTGGAATAGAGCAGCGCCGCCGCGAGCGATCCGCCGGACCCGCCGAGCGCGCGGTACAGCGACGGCCCAAAGCTCAGCACCAGCGCCGAAAACACCCCGCCCAGCGCGAGATTGATGATGATCGCGTGCAGCACCAGCGCGTCGGCGTCGTCACGCCGGCCGCCGCCGAGCGCGCGCGCGATCGCCGACGAGATGCCGCCGCCCATCGCCCCGCCCGACAGCATCTGCATCATCATAAAGCCGGGAAACACCAGCGCGATGCCGGCCAGCGCATCGATGCCGAGACGCGATACCCACCAGGTCTCGATCAGGCCGGTCGAGGCCTGCGCCAGCATCACGACGATATTGGGCCAGGCGAGCCGCAACAGCGTCCGCGCGATCGGCGCTTCGAGGAGGCAGCCGGGTGCGCGGGTCGAGCGCGCGCGGCTGTCGGCGGCGCCGGCTGTCGGTGCGGCGGCGGCGCGGCGACAGGCTGCGGGATAGTCTGGGCCATCGCGTCCAAGGGCATGATATGCTGCGTCCCCGAACCTCGCCTGGATATCAGGCGTATATGCGCCTATATAAAAGCGCATATACGCCAATGTCCAGACCCCGGTTTCTGTTTTCGGAGTTCCGCAAATGAGCAGCCAGCGGACGCGCAGGTTCCCAGGACTGCAACTGCCTGGCGATCCGTCAGGCGGCGCGGCATGTCACGCAATTCTACGACCAGGTGTTCGCGCCGCTCGGGTTGCGCGCGACGCAATTCGCGATCCTCAGCCGGCTGCGGCGCGAAGGCCCGATGACGATCAACGCGCTGGCCGCGCTGCTGGTGATGGACCGCACGACGCTCGGCCGCAACATCCTGCCGTTGCAGCGCGACGGGCTGATCGAGATCGTTGCCTCCGACAAAGGACAGACGCCGCCGCGAATTGCGCCTGACCGAGGCGGGCCTCGAAAAATACCGCCAGGGCGGTCATTGCTGGGTCGTCGCACAGAAACGCTTCGACGACGTGTTCGGGGCCGAGCGCGCCGCCGGATTGCGCGGCCTGCTGCGCGAAGTCACCGCCAGCGAATTCGCCGCTGAAACGGCCGCCTGACCGCGCCGCCGGGTGACCCCGCGCTATTTGTCTCTCGCCGCCTCACGCAGGGCGGCGAGATAGGTTCGCACGCGGGTCGCGTTGACCCCGAAATCGCCACGGCCGTAACGCGACTCCGAGCGGACATCGACCCGGCTGCCGGTGCCTTGTCCGGTCACCCGGATGGCGATGTCGTCGGTAAAGCCGAACCACCGGCTGCGCTGGCTGGCTTCGATGCGGCCGGTCGCGGGATCGCCGGCGACAATCGTCCAGCCCAGTTTCTCGGCGGTCGCGAGGGCCTCCGCAAAGGCGTCGCGCGGGGCGCGATCCAGTATCACCGGCGCGATGTCGGGAAAGAATTTGCGCTGCAGGTCGCTGACCTTGGCGCCTTCATAGGTGACGGGATTGGCGTTGTCGGCGGCGCGCAATGGCAGTACCGCCTCGAATTGCGGCGGGTTGTCCCAATCTGTCGTGATGTCGTGGATCGGCGGCACCGTGCCGCGCATGTGGTCATAGTGCCACGGCACATAGGTGATCAGCCCGCCAACCGCGAAGGCAAGCACACCGACCGCGAGCGGCCTCCGGTTGTCGAGGCGCCGTCCGAAGACCAGTGCCAGGATGGCCACCGCAACCGCCGCCAGTCCGCAATACCCGGCCCACGGCATCAGCGAAAAGCCAAAGCGGAAGTGCCACCAACCGAGCCGCCAGCCGAGCGGCCCGACAGCCAGCAGCGCCACCGCCGCGAGCGCCAGCAGCAGCGCCAGATACGGCAGGCATCGGCGCAGTTTTCGGCTCGCCAGTCCCTCTCCGGTATTCGGTGCGACAGTGCTGGACATCGTTCTCTCCCGAACCCGTAGCGTCGCCGCTCTGCGTCTGCTGTCAACTGATGTTTTCGTGAGCAGCCGCGGTCCTGTCCGCGGCAGAAGCCGGGATTTGCGCCAACCGATCGGGCAGATGGACGGCGGCGGCAGCCTGCGGGTAACTTGCCGCCAGCGCGCTCATCGGAAAGGCATGATGTGATCGGGTTTCTCTGCCGCGACGCCGTACGACCTAGTTACCTTGCATGACGGCGATCTCGTTCCCCGTCGCGCCGTCGTGGCGCTTCCTGCGCTGGCGCCCGAGTGGCCAGGGCATCGCGACGCTGCTGATCACGCTGTTTTGCGGCGGCATTGTGTTTTATCCGATCGTCTACCTCGTGGCGGAGTCGCTGAATGTCGGCGATCCCGGCACATTTCCGCCGGAAGCGATCGGGCTCGACAATTACGTCAACCTGATCGACGACACCCGCATCCTGTCGAACACGGCCTTTGTCGCCTGCATCGCGACGGTGATGGCGGTGGTGCTCGGGTTTCTGATCGCCTGGACATTGACCCGCACCCGCCTACCCGGCCGCGCCTATCTCGAACGGCTGATGCAGCTGCCGTATTATCTGACGCCGCTGGTCGGGGCGCTCGCCTGGGCGATCCTCGCCGGGCCGAAGACGCGGGTTTCTGAACCAGCTCTGGCATCTCGTCAGCGGCAGCCAGGGCGATCTGTTCAACATCTATTCGCCGTGGGGCATCGCCTGGGTCATGGCGCTGTTCGAAGGCACCGTCGCGTTTGTGATGATCGGCGCGGCGATGAAGTCGATGGACCCGTCGCTCGAGGAAAGCTCACGGGTGCTCGGCGCCGGCAAGTGGCGCACGATGCTGCGCATTACCCTGCCGCTGGTGACGCCGGGAGTGCTCGGTGCCACCATCTTTGTGTTCGCCGAGATGCTGGGCTCGTTTGCCGCCGCCCTGGTGCTTGGTGTGCCCGGACGGTTTTTCGTCATCACCACCTCGATCTGGGAAGCGACCTTGTCGTTCCCGCCGGATTACGGCCGCGCCGCGGCGATGGGCATCGCATTGTTCGCCGTCATGTTCGGCAGCCTCACGGCGTATCGCTGGATCGTGCGGCGCGGCAATTACGCGACGATCACCGGCAAGGCCTTCCGCCCGCGTCCGCTGGAGATGGGCGCCATCGCATGGCTGCTTGTTCGGGCTGTGCTGCTTTTATGTGCTGGTCGCGGTGGTGCTGCCGCTGGCGGCGCTGACCCTGACCTCGTTCCAGCGGTTCGCGACCGTGTTCGTATCGCAGATGCAATTCACCCTCGCCAATTACGAGACGGCGTTCAGCTATCGGCGCGATCAACAGCGCGCTCGGCAACAGCCTGCTGCTCGGGGATCAGCGTTTCGACGATCGGCGTCGTGGTGATGGCGGTGCTGGTGTGGATCATCTACCGCTCGCAGGTGCCGGGGCACAGCCTTGTCGAGTATGTCGTGATGTTCCCGCAGGCGGTGCCGCGCATGGTGTTCGGCCTCGGCATTCTGTGGGCGTGGCTCAACATCCCGATCCCGATCTACGGCACGCTATGGCTGCTGGCGCTGGCGTATTTCACCGTATGCTGCCGCTTGGGGTGCGGACGCTTGCCGGCGTCGTTCTCCAGATCGACAAGAGCCTCGAGGAATGCGCCCGGGTATGCGGCGCCTCGTGGAGCTACCAGCTGCGCACCGTCACGCTGCCATTGTTGCGGCCGGGGATCATCGCGGCCTGGCTGTTGCTGTTTATCGCCTGCGTGCGTGAACTCGGCGTCTCGATCTTCCTGGTCGGCCCCAATGCCAAAGTCATCGCGCCGGCGGTGGTCAGCGCCTGGATCAGTTCCTCAACTGAACTGTCGGCGGCCCTGGCGTTGATCCAGAGCGGCGCGGTGTTCATTGCGCTGGTCGTGCTGTTGCGGGCGTCGCAGCCGCTATTCCGGAGAATTGCCGTGAACACCGGCGAAACCCTCGCGGACCCGGCGATCGGGCGCATCGAGGTGCGCGACCTCGTCGTGCGCTACGGCGATGCGACAGCGGTCGATGGCGTCAGCTTCACGGTCGGGCGCGGCGAGCATGTGACCTTGCTCGGCCCATCGGGCTGCGGCAAGACGACGACGTTGCGCGCCATCGCCGGGCTCGAAACCCCATCCGGCGGCTCGATCCATATCGGCGGACAGGCCATGTATTCCGCCGCCGAGCGCCGCAATGTGGCAGCTGAAAAGCGCGGCATCTCGATGGTGTTCCAGTCATATGCGGTATGGCCGCATATGACCGTGTTCAATAACGTCGCCTACGGGCTGCGGGTGAGAAAGCTGCCGCGAGCCGAGATCGCGGCGCAGGTTGAACGGGCGCTTGATCTCGTGCAGATGCGCAGCTTCGCCGACCGCTCGGCCTCGCTGTTGTCGGGCGGGCAGCAACAGCGCGTCGCCCTGGCCCGCGCGATCGCGTTTTCGCCCTCGGTGCTGCTGTTCGATGAACCGCTGTCGAACCTCGATGCCAAGCTGCGCGCCGAGATGCGGGTCGAACTGCGCGAATTGCAGCGCCGGCTCAACATCACCTCGGTTTATGTGACGCATGACCAGGAAGAGGCCTGGCGATTTCCGACCGGGTCATCGTCATGCATGTCGGCGGTATCGAGCAGATCGGCACACCGGAAGACATCTACCACCGCCCGACAACCCGCTTCGTCGCCGATTTTGTCGGCTCGGCCAATCTGATCGAAGGCCGCATATCCGCACCGGCAGACGGTGCCGGCGCGATTGCCTTCGCCGGCACTGGCGGGCTCGCCTTGCAGGCCTGGGCCTCGCGCCCGCCGCGCGGCGACGAAAATACCGTCGCCGTGCGCACCGCTCATATCGGCCTCTCCGCCAACGGCACCGCGCCGGCAGCAGGCAACACCGCCACCGGCAAAATCCGCCAGCGCCTGTTCTGCGGCGATTTCATCCAGTACGTCGTTGACTGGCCCGCCGGCCAGCTGATCGTTCGCCGGCCGCCCACCGAATCCGTTCGATGAGGGCGCCGCCGTCACGGTGTCATTCGCGCCCGAGCACTGCGTGCTACTGGAAGGGTAGCGCTCGCTGGCTAAATGCCGGCTAAATAAAGAAATCTAAATAAAGAAATACTGTCGTCCCTGCGAAAGCAGGGACCCACCCCGCAGCATCTCGCTAAGCTGACAAATGGGTCTCTGCTTTCGCAGGGACGACAATTTTCGTTAATTCGCAACCGCCGGCGAGGCCTGCCCGTCGGGCGGCCAGACCGCGATGCCCTCGGCGAGCGGGATGCGCAGATTGCGGAAGAGCAGCGAAAACATCATCCAGTTGCCCATCGCAATGATGAATTCGACCTGCTCGCCCGGGTCGGTGACGTATTTCGCGACCTCGGCCCAGGCGGCGTCGGAAATCGATTTGCCGGCGAGGCATTCGTCGGTGGCGGCGAGGATCGCGCGGTCGGCGGCGCCGAGCCGGTCCGATTTCTGCCAGTCGCGCACCGCCAGGATGTCCTCGGGCGGCAACCCGGCGGTCGTGGCGACCCGCCAGTGCTGCGTCCATTCATAGGCCGAGCCGGTCACCCAGCCGATCCGCATGATCATCAATTCGCGCAGCCGCGTGTCGAACTTGTTGTTCTCCAACAGCTGCATCAGCTGGGTGAACGCGACCCGCGCAACGCCGGGATTGTTGGCGACGACGCGGAACGCCTCGCTCTGGGTGCGCCGGGCCGGCATTCCCATCGCATCGCCCAGTTCGCGGGCACGCTCCAGCGACACCATTGGCACACGTAACGTCATCGCCGTTCCCCCTTACGTTTTCTATTGAAATCAGGCGGCTTCAGCCTGCGCCACGGTTGGCGCGTCGCCCATCAGCGTCGTGCGGCGCACGTCGCGAACCTCGTGGGCCGGAAACGGCCGGCCGCGATGCATCGTCTGGCGGTTGTCCCACATCACGAGGTCGCCGACCGCCCATTTGTGCGAATACACAAACTCGCGCTGCGTCGCGTGCTCGATCAGATCGCGCAGAAAGGCGCGCGCTTCCGGCACCGGCCAGCCGACGATCGCGCCGGCATGCGATGCGAGGTACAGCGATTTGCGGCCGGTGACCGGGTGCCGCCGCACCAGCACCTGCCGCACCGGCTTGAACAGCTCGCGCTCGGCATCGCTCAGGTCGAAAAACCCGATTTGCTGCCGCGAATAGATCTGGCTGTGCTCGCAGACCAGGTTTTCGCAAATCTCCCGGGTCTCGTCGTCGAGCGCGTCATAGGCGGCGCGCATGTCGGCAAACTCGGTGTTGCCGCCCTTCGACGGCACCGTGCGCGCATGCAGCAGCGAGTATTTCGCCGGGGTCGCCTTGAACGAGCTATCCGAATGCCACAGCCGGTTGCCGAGCGAAAACAGGCGGCGGCGGTCGTCGCGCGCGAACGGTTTGTTATTCTGGTCGAGGTTCGACACATCGGCGAAGGTGTTGGGCAGCCGGTACTCGTTGGGCTTCCGCAGACTGGTGGCGATCGCCAGTTCGATGTCGCCGAGACTGCGCGTAAACGCAAGCTGCTGCTCGTCGTCGATATCCTGGTTGTGGAAAACCAGCACCGCGTATTTGTCCATGCCGGCATGGATGTCCGCGACCTCGGCCGGGGTCAGCGGTTTGCGCATGTCGATGCCTTCGATCTCGCCGGCAAGGCACGGGCCGATCTGGCGAATTGTAACGGGCATGCCAGGTTCCTGTCGTTGTCTGCGGCAATCTTACGAGCGTTCCGGCTTGATGTCAGCGCCCGGCTAGCCCGCCGCGTTGGCGGCACGCGGCTCGATTTCGTACATCACACGCACTTCGCCGGGGCGGGCGAACGGATATTTGTCCTTGCCGAGATATTTCCTGGCGAGCGAGTCGATATGCGCGTCGGCA
Organism: uncultured Alphaproteobacteria bacterium; assembly: GCA_963737875.1. GTDB lineage: Bacteria > Pseudomonadota > Alphaproteobacteria > ATCC43930 > CGMCC-115725 > DATARH01. Next base: position 43,984 of record CAVTUM010000017.1, read on the forward strand.
CCGGCCTCGACCACCTTGCGCACCCGGCCGCGCACCTGCAGGTAGCGATAGGCGTTGTCCGGGTCGAGGATCGCCAGCGCGACGGCTGACCCTTCCTGCATGTTGCGCGCCTTGACCCGGCCCTTCGCGGTATTCACCCGGATCGTCCCGTCCACATAATCGAACCACACCGGCGTCACCTGCGGCGTGCCGTCCGGCATGATCGTCGCAAGATTGGCGAATGCCACCTTGTCGCGCAGCAGATCGAGAAAGTTGTCGGGAATCACCGCCATGGTCCGCTCCTCTGATAAGCCGCCTCACACGTTGAAGCGGAAATGCATGATGTCGCCGTCCTGGACGACGTATTCGGAGCCTTCGAGGCGCATGCGGCCGGCATCCTTGGCGCCCTGCTCGCCGCCGCCGGCGACGAAGTCGGCATAGGCGATGGTCTCGGCCCGGATGAAGCCCTTTTCGAAATCGGTGTGGATGGCGCCTGCGGCCTGCGGCGCCTTGGCGCCGTTCGTCACGGTCCAGGCGCGCGATTCCTTGGGGCCGGCGGTGAAGAACGTCACGAGGTCGAGCAGCGAATAGCCGGCCCGGATGATGCGGTCGAGCCCGGTCTGGTCGAGGCCGAGCGTCATCAGGAATTCGCGCTTTTCGTCGGCGTCGCCGAGCCCGGCAATCTCGGCCTCGATCGCCGCCGAGATCACCACCGACGGCGCGCTATGCTGCTTCGCGTATTCCGCGACCCGCTGGGTATCGCTGTTGCCGGAGGCGGCGCTGGCCTCATCGACATTGGCGATGTAGAGCAGCGGCTTCGCGGTCAGCAATTGCAGACCCTGCAACTCGCGCTGACGTTCCTGCGGGATCGGCGTCAGGCGCGCCGGGCGGCCGTCCCGCAGCCCCGCCAGCACCGGTTCGATCACGTCGAGCAGCGCCTTTGCGTCGCGCTCGCCGCCGCGGACGCGTTTCTGCACCGCAATCGAGCGCCGTTCGAGGCTGTCGAGATCGGCCAGCATCAATTCGGTTTCGACCGTTTCGGCATCGCGGATCGGATCGACCGACCCCTCGACATGCACGACGTTGTCGTCCTCGAAACAGCGCAAGACCTGGGCGATCGCATCGACCTCGCGGATATGTCCGAGAAACTGGTTGCCCAGCCCCTGCCCTTGCGAGGCGCCGCGCACCAACCCGGCGATATCGACGAATTCGAGCTGGGTCGGCACGATCTTCACCGATTTGGCGAGCTGCGCGCACACCGCAAGACGCTCGTCAGGGACCGCGACGCGCCCGATATTGGGCTCGATCGTGCAAAACGGATAGTTCGCCGCCTCGGCCGCGGCGGTCGCGGTCAGCGCGTTGAACAGGGTCGACTTGCCGACATTCGGCAGGCCGACAATGCCACAGTTGAAGCCCATGATGTCCTGATACCGGGAGCGAAAGCGCCGGCTCTATTTATGCCGATGCCGCCGGAAATCCAGGGCCTTTGGCATCATATCGGGTCTCAGGTTTCCGCCGGGACCAGCCGGTCGAGCCCGGCCGAGGCACGCAGCAACCCGATGAATGCTGCCGCAAGCGCCGGAAACCCGGAACACGCGACAGGTGCAACCGAATTGCCGCCTGAGCCCGTCAGGTAATCCCGGTCAGCTTGTCAGGGATCGGCGTGCGGGTCGGGCGGGGTGAAGAGGCGGGCGACTTCGCTCATAAAGGCGTCAGGGGTGCCGGCGAGGAGGAGCGGCAGTGTCTCGGCCACCGCGTCGAGCAGCGGTTCAACCCATTGCCGTATCTCGTCGGCCGGGAAATTCTGCAGCACATAGGGCTGCACCAGTTCCTTGATGCCGGGATGGCCGATGCCGAGCCGCATTCGCCAGAAATCGTTGCCGATCAGCGCGTCGATCGAGCGCAGCCCGTTATGGCCGGCATTGCCGCCGCCGCGCTTGACGCGCAGCTTGCCGGGCCGCAAATCGAGTTCGTCGTGGATCACGACGATGTCGGCCGGCTTGATCTTGTAAAAGCTCATCGCGGCGAGCACCGACTCGCCCGACGCATTCATAAAGGTCTGCGGGCACAGCAGCAGGCGGCGCTCGCCGCCCATCACGCCCTCGGAGATTTCGCCCTTGAAGCGGCTGCGGAACGCCGGAAAACCGTAGCGCCGGGCGATCGCCTCGACCGCCATAAAGCCGATATTGTGCCGGTTCCGGGCATAGCGGGCGCCCGGATTGCCGAGGCCGACAATAAGGCGCATCGCCGAGCGCAGTGCTGGCCGAAGCGGAGGCTAGGCCGCGTTCCTCGCCCGGCGAGACCGCCGCGGTTGCCGCCGCAGCCATAGCCTCTTCGCGCACTGCCGACGAGGTCGCGATGCTGGCGATCGTGAAATCGCGGTCGTGAATAACCAGTCGCACACCTTCCGGCACCGCGACCGAATGGATGTGGATGCTATCGCCGATATCGAGGCCGTCGAGATCAACCGTCAGATGGTCGGGGATGCTGTCGACCGAGCACACGACGTCGATCGCCATGGCGCACCACGTTGAGGATGCCGCCGCGGCGCAGCCCGCGGGAGCGCTCGTGGTTGATGAACAGGACCGGCACCGCCACCGTCACCTGCGCGCCGGCGCCGACCCGCATGAAATCGACATGGATTGGCGCATCGCTGACCGGGTGGAGCTGCACGTCGCGCGGCAGGGTGCGGTGCGTTGTCCCATCGACGCTGACATCAACCAGCGTCGCGAGAAATCCGGGCTTCGAAAGCTGGCGCGTCAATTCGCGCGGCTCAAGGCTGATCAGCACCGGGTCCTTGTTGTCGCCATAGACGATCGCGGGGATGCGCCCGGCGCGCCGGGTCGCCCGCGCAGCGCCCTTTCCGGCACGCGGCCGTGCCTCGGCGGTGAGGCTGATGATTTCGGGCATCGACTTCTGACTCCTCTACGCAAAGCACGCCGGCGCGCCGCAACATTTGGCGCCTGCCGACGGCGGATATATCAATCGAACAGGCTGGAGACCGAGCGTTCCTCGCTGATCCGCTGCATTGCCTCGGCCATCAGCGGCGCGATCGTCAGCTGCCGAACATTCCGCGACAGCCGCACCGCTTCGGTGGCGACGATGCTGTCGGTCAGCACCAGCGTCTTGATCGGCGAGGCGGCAACCCGCGCCACCGCGCCGCCCGACAGGACGCCATGCGTTACATAGGCATAGACATCTTTGGCGCCGCTGTCCATCAGCGCCTCCGCGGCGTTGCACAGCGTGCCGGAGCTGTCGACGATGTCGTCGATCAGGATGCAGCGCCGCCCGGCGACATCGCCGATGATGTTCATCACCTCGGAGACGCCGGCGCGCTCGCGCCGCTTGTCGATGATCGCGAGGTCGGTGTCGAGCCGGCGGGCGATCTGGCGGGCGCGGTAGACGCCGCCGACATCGGGCGACACCACCACCAGTTCGGGCCCCGACAGGTTTTCCTGGATGTCCTTCACCAGTACCGGCTCGGCATAGAGATTGTCGGTCGGGATGTCGAAAAAGCCCTGGATCTGCCCGGCATGCAGATCGAGGGTCAGCACCCGGTCGGCGCCGGCCGTGGTGATCAGATTGGCGACCAGCTTGGCCGAAATCGGTGTGCGCGGCCCGGATTTACGATCCTGCCGGGCATAGCCGTAATACGGAATGACCGCCGTCACACGTCGCGCCGAGCCGCGTTTCAGCGCGTCGAGCGCGACCAGCAGTTCCATCAGATGGTCGTTGGCCGGATACGACGTGGACTGGATCACAAAGACATCCTCGCCCCGCACGTTCTCCTGGATCTCGACAAAGATTTCCATGTCGGAAAAGCGGCGCACGCTGGCGCGCGTCAGCGGCAAGCCGAGATAGGCGGAAATCGCCTCGGCAAGCGGGCGATTGCTGTTGCACGTAAGGATTTTCATCAGCCGGCAAACAGGGCGGCGCCCTCGGGACCGGTCCCCAGGCTGCGCGCGCGGCGAGTTGTAACAAACCCGCGCCGCCGGCGCAATCCGAGCCGGGACGCTGACAGCCACTCAGCGCTGTATTTTCATGCGATATGCAGTCGCCAAAGCGGGAAAACAAGCCGGTTCTCGCGATGGGCGGAAGCGGTATAAGGTGCGCCGCGGGACGCCCGGGACGCGCCTGGGGAACGCTGGCGGGGAGGCCTGCCCGTATCGACCGGCCCGAACGATAAGCGAGGGAGAACACAATGAAGTTGATGTATTTCGATGACTACAAGCTGGGCGTGCTGAAGGGCGACTCGGTCGTCGATGTCTCCGCCGAAGTGAAGGACATCCCGCATACCGGCCCGGGCGATTTGATGAACGGGCTGATCGCCAATTTCGACGGCTATCGCGGCCGGATCGAGGCCGCCGCGGCGAAGAGCAGCGGCGTGCCGGTGTCGGGCGTCCGCATCCGCCCGCCTCTGCCGGGCCCGAAGACGATCGACTGCATGGCGGTCAACTACATGGAAGACGGCACGCGCAGCGCCCCGGCGCCGATCAACGCCTTTCACAAGAGCCCGAGCGCGATCATCGGCAACGGCGACACGATGGTATTGCCCGACGTGCCGGCGACGATCTTCGAGGGCGAGGCCGAGATGGCGGTCGTCATCGGCAAAAAGGCGACCAACGTCAAGGCCGCAGATGCGATGAGCTATATCTTCGGCTACACGAACTTCATCGACGGGTCCGCGCGCGGCCTGCCGCCGGCCGGCAACGTGTTCTTCCAGATGAAGTCGCGTGACACCTTCGCGCCGATCGGCCCCTATCTCGTTACCGCCGACGAGGTCAAAGACCCGCTGAAACTGCAGATCCGCCTGTGGAACAACGGCGTCGTGATGCAGAATTTCAACACCAGCGACATGGGCCACAAGATCGCCCGCTGCATCGAGTGGCTCAGCTCGATCCACACGCTGGAGCCCGGCGACATCGTCGCCACCGGCACCAACCATCGCGGCCTCAACTCGTTCATGGACGGCGACAAGATCGAGCTTGAGACCGAAGGCCTCGGCCGCCTGACCTTCCACGTCAAGGACGATCTGAAGCGCACCTGGGCCCGCAAGACCCGCCTCCAGATGCACGAAGAAGTCCAACACCAAGACGCCGGGCAACTACCCGGACATCACACCGCAGCTGACCGGCAAATACGCCAAGGCGTAGCGTTACCGGCCCTCCCGCTGGTTTCTTCGGCGGGAGGGTTTCGCTTTTTTACGCGGCGCCCCGCACGACCGGCAGGTTGTCGGGGATGATCAGGTTGCAGCCGGCGGTCGCCTTGACCTCATCGACCGAGAGGCCGGGGGCGATTTCCTTCAAGGTCATCCCGGCCTCGGTGATCTCGAACAACCCGTAATTGGTGATGACGAGATCGACGACGCCGCGTGCCGTCACCGGGATCGCGCAGCGTTCGACGAGGCGCGGGGCGCCGCGGCGCGTCACCTGTTCCATCGCGACAAAGACATGCTTGGCGCAGGCCGCGAGGTCCATCGCGCCACCGATGCCGCCGCCTTTCTGCCCCGCCGTCTTCCAGTTCGCGAAATCGCCGTTTTCGGCGACCTCATAGGCGCCCAGCACCGTCACGTCGATGCGGCCGCTGCGAATGAGGCCGAACGAATCGGCGTGGTGCACGATCGCGGCGCCGGGGTTCAGCGTCACATGCTGGCCGCCGGCATTGACGAGGTGCAAATCCTCGTTGCCGGCGCCGGTCAACGGGCCATAGCCGATCACCCCGTTTTCGGCATGGAAGATGATTTCCTTGTCGCCGAAATCGAAATTCGAGCACAGCGTCGGGATGCCAATCCCGAGATTGACGACCCAGCCATCCTCAAACTCCATCGCCAGCCGATTGCACATCTGCTGCCGGGTCAGCCCCTTAGCGTCGCTCATTCAACTATCTCCTGGCCGTCGGCACTCAAGGAAAAGGGGTACGCAAAGGTCGCAATGGATACGCAATGGTCGCGATGGCTCAGAGCCCGTTCACCATTCTGACGATACCGTCGCGCATATGCGCGACATGAAAATTCAACAAGTAACCTAGTTTGAAACCGCCAAGCCGCAGATAGCTGAGCAATTGCGCGCCGATGGACCGGCAAGATTGCCGGTACGGCTTTCAATTCAACGACGACCAAATCTTCCGACGAGCAGATCGAGCCGATAGCCATTTTCGATCGTCAATTCCTCGTACCGGATCGGAACAGGTACTTGGCTGCGCACGCGCAGACCGTAGCTTTCTCAAGTTCATAGATCAGGCAGGTCTCGTACGCGCTCTCAAGCAATCCGGGACCGGCGATCGTATGAACTTTCATGCGCCGCCCCGATGATCGCTCGCCCGATGTCTTCCTCGGTCAGCCATCGCGTACCTTTGCGTGTCCATCGCGTCCTTTGCGTTACCCTACTTCTTCTCCATCGCCGCGATATCGGCGGGGCGTTGCGGCCACCAGCCTTCGGGGGGCGGGCGGGATTTTGACGAGGCGGTGGACGTAGATGCCCGGCAGGTGGACGTCGTCGGGGTCGATCGCGCCGCGCGGCAGGATGTCTTCCTCGACCTCGACGATCGTCACCCGCGCCGCCATCGCCATCAGCGGGTTGAAATTGCGCTGCGAGCGGCGGAAGCGGAGGTTGCCGGCCTCGTCGGCCTGATAGGCGCGGATGAAGGCGTAATCGAGCGGCAGTGCCTCTTCGAGCAGGTATTCGCGGCCGTTGAAGACGCGCGTCTCGCGGCCTTCGGCGAGTTCGGTGCCGACCGCGGCCGGCGTGTAGAAGGCCGGGATGCCGGCGCCGGCGGCGCGCATGCGCTCGGCCAGCGTGCCCTGCGGCACCAGCTCGGCCTCGACCAGCCCCTTATCGACATATTCGGTCAGGGCCAGCCGCTGCGAGGCGCGGGTCGGCGCGGTGAACGAGCAGATCACCTTCATGACCTGGTCGTTCCTGATCAGCCATTCCATGGTCGGCGCGTCGCTGGGGCAGGGTCGCGCCGCCGCGGGTGCCGTTCGACACGCAGGTCAGCCCTTTGGCGCCCTGCTTGGCCAGCGCCTGGTAGAGGTTGATCGGCATGCCGACGACGGCAAACCCGCCAAACCCGACCACCGACCCGTCCGGAATGTCGCGCACCGCATCGGCGAAGTGGCGAAGACTTTCGATTTCGGCATGTCTCTCCCTCCCTCGTCTTTTTCGTCATTGCGAGGAGCGCAGCGACGCGGCAATCCCGGGCGGAGGAGGCTCTTTGCGGATCGAGATTGCTTCGCTGCGCTCGCAATGACAGTCCCTTACCGCAATGGCTGACCCTGGCTGTCGCCGGTCAGGAAGATGTTCGGCTTCAGGAACATCGACAGCACCAGCGCCCCGTTCGGCGAGCGGGCGGTGTGCCGGTTGCCCTTGGGCCGCCAGACGTAGTTGCCGGCGGTGACCTCGCCCTCCTCGTCTTCGAGGCTGCCTTCGATGACAAAGGTCTGCTCGACCTCGACATGCTCATGCAGCGTCAGTTCGGCGCCCGGCTGCCAGCGGAACAGCGCGGTCAGCAGTCCGGTGTCCTTGTCTTCGAGCAGCACCTTCATCTCGATGCCGGCGCAAGGCGTCGGCTTCCACGGCAGATCGCCGACCTCGACATAGCGCGAGGCCAGCGGCCCGAGCATGTCTTCGTTGGCGAGAAACGGCGTCGTCGCGGTCATTGCATTGCTCCCGTCAAACTCACATCAAAAACACGCCCTTGCCGGTCGTCTGGGTGTCGAACAGCTTGTAGGCTTCCTCGGCCTGGTCGAGCTGCCAGCGGTGGGTGAACAGCTTTTCGACGTCGATCTTGCGGTCGGCGACGAATTGCGCGCACTCGGCCTGACCCATCTGCGAGAAGGTCCACGACGCGACGATCGTCAGTTGCTTGCGCAGCATGTCGGGGCTGACATCGATCGTCACGTCGTTGCGCTCGCCGACAAAGCAGGTCGTGCCCCATACCTTTGTCGCGCGCACCGCGGCGATGCGGCCTTCCGGCTGCGATCGACGTGTCGAGCGTGAACTCGGCGCCGTAGCCGTGCGTCAAATCCTTGATCGCGCCGACCGGATCGTTCGAGCGCGGGTTGACGGTCTCGGCGGCGCCGAATTCCTTGGCGCGGTCGAGCCGCTCCTCGCTGACATCGAGCGCGATGACCCGCGCGCCCATCGCCGTGGCGAGCTGCGTCGCCGACAGGCCGACCGGCCCCTGGCCGAAAATCGCGATCGTGTCGTTGCCCGAGAGCCGGATGCGGCGCAACGCGCCATAGGCGGTGCCGGTGCCGCACGAGATCGCCGCGCCGGTGGTGAACGACAATTCGTCGAGCAACGGCACCAGCGTAAACGCCGGCACCTTCAGGTATTTGGCGTGGCCGCCATGCGCGTTGTTGCCGTAGACCAGCACCGGCTCTTCCTGGCACAGCTGCGACCAGCCGGAGCGGCAGTGGTTGCACACGGTGCAGCCCTTGTAGTGGTGCACCATGACGCGCTGGCCGATCTGCGCCTGCGCCGCGGGCACTCCCGGCCCGATCGCGGCGACGATGCCGCAGGGCTCGTGCCCGCCGATGGTCGGTTCGCTCGGCGCCGCAAGCCCGCCGGTCGAGCCGCCGCGAGCGCGGCCGGCGGTATTGGTGCAGATCGCTGCCGCACATGCCCGACGCCTTCATCTCGATGACGACCTCGCCCTCGCCGGGGGTCGGGTCCGGGAAATTCATCAGCTCGAGCTGGCGTTCGCCGGTAAAGACCACTCCGCGCATCGTTTCCTCCTCGGCTGACATCGTGCTTTCGCGCGATGCTAGCATGCCGCCCGGGTGGTCAGGCAATGAAGCCGGAGCGGAAGCGCGGATGCGGCATTCGATACGGCACGGCGCAGGGGTCGCCGCCCCGGCCTTTGCGCTGATCCTGGCCTTTGCGCTGACCCTGGCCTTAGCGCTGTTCCTGGCACCGATGGCGGCGCGGGCGTGGAGCCCGGAGGGGCATCGCGTCATCGCCGCGATCGCCGACCAGAACCTCCAGCAAAACTACCCGGCCGTGCGCGACAAGGTTCTCGCCATCCTCGCGACCGACACGAACAACCGGCTGAGCAAAAACGACATCGCCAACGAAGCCAATTTTGTCGATGTCCTGCGCGACAGGAGCACCGAGGCGCGCGAGGCTACCACGCGCTGGCATGCGACACGGCTCAAGGCCGATGCGCCCGACCTCAGCGCCGCCTGTTTCAACCGCCGTCCCCTGCCCGAGGGCTTTCCGGCGAGTCGTGGCCCCGATGACGCCTGCAGCCTCGACAAGGTGATGCAGTTCATCGAGGAATTGAAAAGCCCCGACACCCCCGAAGGGGAGCGGCTGGCGGCGTTGCAGTTCACCCTCAATCTGGTCGGCGACCTCCACGACCCGCTGCTCGCGATCGACCGCAAGGATTACGGCGGCGACTGCACCGCGTTGCAGCTTGGCTCAAAGCCGCCGGTGCGGCTGTCTGCGATGTGGGAAAACGACTTCGTCAACGCGGCGGCGGGTGCGGCGCAATACACACCGGTCTCCCCCGACGACGCCAAAAACTGGGCCGCCGGCAAGCCGGAAAGCTGGGCCAGGGAAACCTATGAGGTCGCCCGAACCGTGACCTACAGCTTTGTGACGACGCCGACGCTGGAGAAAGCCAACTTCCCGCCGCGCAAACCGATGCCGCTCGACCCCTGCCGTTCCCCCGACCTCTACCGTGTCGGCGCCGATTACGAAACAAAGGGCCAGGCGGCGGTCAAACAGCAGCTTGTCAAGGCGGGGCTCCGGCTCGCCGCGGTGCTGCGCGACAGCCTGCCATAGCGTCGCGCGATGCGTGTTCTGGTCCTCTTCGCTCACCCGCTTGCCGACAGCTTTGCGGCCGAACTGCACCGGACGGTCGTCGCGACCTTGCGGCGGGGCGGCCACGAGGTCGACGATTGCGACCTCTACGCCGAAGGCTTCGATCCGGTCCTGACCGCCGACGAGCGGCGCGTCTACAACACGGACAACCCGGATTGGTCGGCGGTCGCCGGGCATGTCGCGCGGCTGCAGAGGGCCGAGGCGCTGGTCGTGTGCTTCCCCACCTGGTGGTACGGTATGCCGGCGATGCTGAAGGGCTATTTCGACCGGGTGTGGACGACCGGGGTGGCGTTTACCTTGTCGGGAAGCGGCGGCGCCATCCGCCCGGCCCTGCACAACATCCGGCGGTTCTGGGTGGTGACGACGCTCGGCTCGCCGTGGTGGCTTGCCCGGCTGGTGCTGCGCAACCCGGTGCAGGCGGTGCTGATCGGCGGGCTGTCACGATTGTGCGGCCACGGCATCCGCACCCGCTACCTCGCGATGTACAACATCGACAGTGCCAGCCGCACCCGCTGCACCGCCTTTCTCACCCGCGTCGAACGCGCCTTCGCGCGGTTTTGAATCACCCTCCGAGTGTCATTCTCGCGCCAACATCGTTGTCATTCCGGGGCCGGCGCGAAGCGCAGGAACCCGGAACCTAAGAACACGGACGGTGGGGAATAGGGTAACGACCGTGTTCCTGGGTTCCGGGTTCAGCCCTGCGGGCTGCCCGGAATGACAGAAACCATGCCGCGCTAAATTTCCCTGATGTAGCGGGCGACGCCGGGGTGGAGCCGCTTGCGGTCGGGAACGGCGAGCAGGGTATTCGCCACGGTCGTTTCGGCGGCCTGGGGCAGCCGCTCTGCCAGGGCCATCGCGCCCAGGTGCAACGCGCGTCCGAGGCGATAGCCGGTTTCCTCGGGCAAATCCGGGCGCGCCATGATGAACGACCACGAGCCGACCGAATGTACCTGCTCCGTCTGGTCGCGGTAGCTGTAGGACTGCACCGTCAGCGGCTGCAGAAACGGGTGTTTTGCACAGATCTGCTCGACCTCCGCTCCGGTCGGGGCGATAAAACGCGCGCCGACCGTGCTGTTCGCCACCGCGGCAAAACCGGGCCAGCCGGCGCCGCCGCCCCACAACGCCGCGGCGTTGCCGTCGAGCACCATCGCGGGCCCGTCGCCGGCGCGGTCGAGATAGATCGCCTTGAAGTCCTTTTCGGGATCGCGACCGATCCCGTCGAGCACATAGCGCGCCAGCAGCACGAGGCCGGAGCCGCGTGCGCCCCAGGCAACCGGCTGCCCGGCCAGATCGGCGACGCTGTGATAGGGGCTGTCGGCGCGCACGACGAACATGCCGGCGGTCGAATACATCGCGGCGATGATCGTCGCGCGGGTCGGCTCGCGGCCTCCGACACCCTGGAAGGCTTCGTAGGCGACCTCGCCCTGCACGAGGCCGATATCAACTTCGCCGGCCTCGAGAAGCGGCACGTTTTCGGTGCTGCCCGCGGTGTTGCGAAGCTCGATCAGCAGCGACGGATCGACGCCGTGGATCGTCGCGGCCACCACGCCGCCATACAGCGGAAACCCGCCGCCCGGCGTCGCCGTCGCCAACACGACGCGCGTCCTGTCATGCCCACTGGCCATTGCAACCCCCTCTCCCGCCCCGCTTCCGGCCGCAGCCTAGCTGTGACGGTGGATCGGGTCGACCCAGCGCACCGCTTCCGGCTTTTCCACGGGATCGATGTCGAGATTGACAACGACCGCCTCGTTGTCGCTGCGCACCAGCACGCATTCGAGCGTTTCCTCGCTCGACGCGTTGATTTCCTGATGCGGCACATAAGGCGGCACAAAAATGAAATCGCCCGGCCCGGCCTCCGCGACATATTCCAGATGCTCGCCCCAGCGCATCCGCGCCCGGCCCTTCAGCACATAGATCACGCTTTCCAGCGCCCCGTGGTGGTGCGCCCCGGTCTTGGCGTTGGCATGGATATGCACCGTGCCGGCCCAGATTTTCTGCGCCCCGACCCGCGCGAAATTGATCGCGGCGGCGCGGTTCATGCCGGGGGTCTGCGCCGTATTGGTGTCGAGCTGGTCGCCGGGGATCACCTTGATCCCATGCTCCTTCCAGTCGATCGGGCCGGCCGCATGGTCGTCGCTCATCTCGTCACCGCTCTTGCCAAATCACCGCCGCTATATAGGCCGCGGCACAAGGTATGAACAGGGATCAGCGCCCCGCCAATGCGCTGCGCAGTATCGGGAAAAGACTCGTCGTCGGAGCCCGACCCGAAATAAATCCAATATTTACAATACAATAATGTTGTCGTCCCTGCGAAAGCAGGGACCCACCGGGCAATCGTCCGGGATCGGCACGGTGGGTCCCTGCTTTCGCAGGGACGACACAAGGAATTCATTTCAAGTCAGGCTCTCACGACATCGTCACGCCGCTATCGACCGGCAAAACCTGGCCGGTGACCATGCGCGACTCGTCCGACGCGAGGTACAGCGCGCAATGGGCGATGTCCTCCGGTTCGATCAGCCCGACCAGATGCGCGTCGGCGAGTTTTTGCAGATTGGTGTTGCCGGCGACCAGCCGGCGCACCCGGTCGGTCATCGTCGCCGACGGGGCGATCGCGTTGACCCGCACCTTTTGCGGCGCATAGGCCACCGCCAGCGACCGGGTGATCGCCGAGATGCCGCCTTTCGCGGCGGTATAGCAATCGCGCCCGGCGACCCCCATCAGCGCGACATTCGAACTCATATTAATGACCGAGCCGCCGCCAGATTTGGCGATCTCCGGAATGCCAAAGCGGCAGCCGAGAAACGTGCCGAACAAATCGAGCTTGATCGCCCGCCAGAACTCGTCGAGCGGCGCCTCGACCGCAGTGTTATCCTCAGCCGTCGAGCCGCCGGCATTGTTGTGCAGCACATGCAGCCCGCCGAAATGACCCACCACCGTGCGGATCGCGCGTTGCAAACTGTCCGGGTCGGTCACATCGGTCGGCACCGCAATCGCACCATTGCCCGCCAGATGCGCCGTCTCCTCGCCGCTCGCCGCATCGATCTCGGCAATCGCCACCCGCGCCCCTGCCCGCGCAAACAGGATCGCGGTCGCCCGACCAATCCCAGTCCCCGCCCCGGTGATAAAAGCAATCTTTCCGGCGAGTCGCGGCATGATGGTCCTCCCTGGTCGCAGCCGAGGCTGCCGATTTTGAAGCATTTTCCTTTATTCTATATTGGCTATATTGGGTAGAATCGGCTGGACATGCCTCGAACGGTGGTTCTCGCCGAACCCAAGGGGATCGGGGCTCAGGCCGCGGCGGGAAACATCATTTCCCTGGCCGTGGCTAAAGTCGTATAACGTCATCTTCTGGAAAGTCGGCTGACCGATAACCGGCTTTACGGAAAATCGCGCGTTTCAGCTATTTCGGTTGCTGAATGCATTCGTGCACCTATCAAGATTCCCAAAGCCTCAAATACTCCCAGCAATTTACCACTCCTTTGCGTCACACCTCAGCGACGGCGGAAGATACGGCACCGCCGCGGGACGCTGATACGATTATCGCGGACTTCATTGAACATGCCCTTGATAGTTGAAAGAGATGAAACTATCTCCGGGTCGATTGAGGTATAGCATCGCCTTTTGGCTTTGAGCGCCTCACCACTTTTGACCGGCATTCCCCAGATTCCAAGCCTGGCGGACGTGATTTTCTGTCTCTGGCAGCCTCGCGGCAACAAAATTTGCTCGTCGCCGACCGGGTGACAGGCGAAAAGGCGGTCTGGTTGGCGTTGCAGCGCCGAAACTCTCGGCTTTGCTATGGATCAAGGCGCACCTCTGCCGTCATCGTCTGTCACATCTGCTCTGTGGCGCTCGTCATGCTGGCGCGGGCGGTGCCCGAAGGCCCGCGATCAGCGACAGGATGTCGGCGAACATCTGTCGCGGCACCGCCACTTCGGCCATCTGGAAGGTAACGTAGCGGCCATGGCTGACAACCGTTGCGCCGATCTTGATCAGCTTCTCGCGCAGGCTGGTCAGCGACCATGGTTCCGCCGTCTTTGGCATCGCCAGCGTCCGCATGAAGTTGCCGAGATTGTAGGCCAAGGCATGGAGCTGGAGGCGTACCGAGTTGGCCGCGAAAGTTCGGCACGACAGCCGCGTCCACTTGATCGCGTTCTTGCCTTCCTTGATGTACTGCTCGCACGTGCCGCGCTGGTTGTAGAAAGCCACGATGCCCTCGGCAGAGCGCGCCAGATTACTGACGATGAAGCCGACGCGCGGGTACAATTCGCCCGGATGCCATTCGATCTTGGCCACGACGTGGCGCGGCTTGTCCCAACTCTGCGCCTGGTAGGAAAAGCTGGCGTAGTAGCGTCGTACCTCGTGCGGCGGTCGCCCGACGGGACGCTTGAGCAGGTGTCCGATCTTGCCCTGCAAGACGGAATTGGTCGGCAGCCGGATCGCATAGCGATAGCCCTCGGCTTCGAGGAACTCGTATATCTCGGGATTGGCAAAGGCTGCGTCGCCGCGAAAATAGCGCTGCTTCACGGCGTCACGGTAGCGGGCGACGACCGGTTCCAGCACATTCCGCCAACCGTCGGCGCTGTGCACGTTGCCTGACCGCAGAGTGCACCGTTCCAGATCGCCGAGCTGGTTGAACACGAACAGCGGATGGTAGCAGGTGCAGCCGAAGTGCCCGTTGTATGCGCTGCCTTCCTGCTCACCGTAAGTCGGGCTCTCGCTCGAATCCATGTCGAGCACGATCAGCTTCGGCGAGCGTCGTCGATGCACCGCGTCAATCCACTCGCCCGGCAGATCGGCGAGGACGGCGAGGTTTTCAGACCGCGCCAGCCACTCGGTCTCGAAGCGTCCCATCTGGCTGGTCGAGGCAGCCCGGCCCATCGGCGCTCCACCGCCGACGACCCAACGCATCGCCGGGTCGCGGCACAGCCGCTCGGCGTCGTTCACATCCTCGTAGCCGGCCAGCCGCCCGAACACCGATTGGCGCAGTAACCCGACCAACAGATGCCGCCGGTTCTTGCCGGTGCGTGTCTCCGCCAGCTTTCCACCGCCGCTTGTAGTCAGACGGAAAACGTCGTCCAACTCGCGGTAGGCGAGTAACCCGCCATCGGAGGTGATCACCAAATCGCGAAACTGGAGCATCAGTCGGCGGTCGAAATCGAGCCTCAGCGTCTCGGCTTTCGTTTCACCCGTCGGGTCCGCCATCGCCGCCCCATCAGACCTGGGATAACCTATTAAATCTTATATCAAACTCACAGATCAGGCGCTCAAAATCGATGTTCTATCCGGGGAATGCGGGTTTGAGGGGCTGAGGCAACCAAATGGAAAAAATAGCTACAGACACGGATTCCGGCTTGCATGTCATTTTCAGTGGTGGCGGCGGCTACTGCTTGGCTCCATCGAGGTCGTCTGCGCTTTTGAGGGCTTGGGAGCTATCGGCACAAGCCACATCGTTTGCAGATGCGCCTGCGAGTATCTGGTGCGCGGGGACGGAGGAGCGGCTGGATGCCTACGCGATTGTTGCTGAGTGGGATGCTCGTGGTTGGTCAAGGCCGACAGGAACTTCGCGCTGAGGGGGCATTCCGGAAGCTCTTATGCCGGAGCTGTCTCAATTACCTTGGTTCAATATCGTCACGGCCCTAGCCGCAGCCTACGGAGCTGGGCTTAGCACGTTCAATTACCTTGCACAGCGGCGGCGTGATCGCCGAGCGCTCAAAGTGGAAATTTATGACCCCGGCGACAAAGGTCTTTCCCCACCCATCCTTCAAGTAAACGCGATTAACACGGAGTACCGGAGCATACACCTAGCCAGCGTAGGCGTCATCTTAGAGGGTGGCGAAGAAATTGTATGGGCCGGACGCTTTACCACCCACGACGATCTTCCCTGTGAACTAAATGAGGGAAAACAATTCACCGCCAATATTATGGTCAATGATCTGTCTGAACTTCTGGTTACAAAAGGGCACAGTGGCTCTGCTAGACTGGCAAGGCCAGCTCGTCGATGAGGGCGGAAACATTTATCGCAACCGATGGTGCAGATACCGGATGCGAAAATGGAAACTCGGGGGCGATGTTACGGCCATCTAAATACCGGCCAGATTTTCGGCGCTGTGTGGCAGCCCGGAAAAGGACCAGTGACATGCTAATCCTCGAAATTGCCGCTGGTGTCGCGCTTGGGATTATTGCCGTGCCAATTTTGCTTGCCGGAGGGGATACGCTGGCTCGATTATTCATTAAAATCTTGGATTGGATTGCCGATAACCAAATCATGGCGGGTGGACTTGGTCTAATCGCTGCTGTGATCGTTTTTCGCTTTTTTGCGCCGCCAATCGTCCAAGACATAGCGCTTGGCATTGTTGCGATTGTTGTAGTCCTTTTGTGGATTGCTCTCGTAGTCAGGGGGGAACTCAAAGCCCGCCGCGAAATCCGGCGTTGGCAAGGGAGAGAACCCGATCAGGATTGAGGATCGGTCGGGGGCCGGTGATTTTGAAAAAGCAAGCAACGCCTTCGAACGCCGCGCCGACAATAGGTGACAGCATGACCAGAACCCCCTTTAAGCTTCCCGAACGCAGCACAACCGCCGAGGCTGATAGTTGAGGATCAGAATGACGGAGACGACAGCGGCGAAGGTGCGTTTCATAACGTCTCCCCGTTTCTAGATATGGTATGTTCCGCTAACGGCGGCCTTGCTCCGCCCGCCGCATAAGCTCCAATCTGGAAAATATTTCCCAGTTATTCTAAAGTTTCTGCGTGCTTCAAAAAATATACCCCGCCCGCACACCCGCGTTTACCTTGCTTCCGTACCCACGCCAGGCCGCGCGAATACTTGTATAGCGCGCCGTTACTTCCCAGCCGAACGCCACAAGACGTAGATCGCGGCTGCTCATCCAGCCGGCGCTCCAAGTATCGCCTGTACGTCGCTGAGTGTGACCATCAGCGTCATGGGATCGAGCGGAGACGGCTCGAAGCCGAGGGCCAGATAGAAAGCTTTGGCTTGCTCCGAGACGGCGTGAACGACGATGCCTCGAATGCCAATGCTGTCGGCGGCGTGGGTGATTCGTGCGGCGCAGTCGCGAAACAGGGCGCGGCCCAATCCACGGCCCTGCCAGGCGCGATCTATCGCGAGACGGCCGAGTAGAGCGACCGGGATAGGGTCGGGCATATTGCGCCGGAACCGGCCGAGCGCGCCTCCGAGGCTGATCGCGCCCGAGGCGACGGCGTAATAGGCGATAACACGGCGGCCTTCCGCCACGACAAAAGTGCGGGTCGCACCGCTGGCCTGGTTGCCGCGCGCGCGGCGCTTCAGCCAGTCATCGAGCGAAGGAACGCCGGAGGAGAATTCGGTCAGCTCGTGCGTATCGGCAAGCGGCTCTGGTGCGGGGAGCGGCACGCCTACTCCCAGGGAGCGGGGGTCTGAAGCGTGCGCCGCAGCTTCTCATTGGGATGCGGCGGCTCATCGAGACGCGCTCGGAAGGCGTCGAAGGCTTCGGGGCCGACGACAAACAGCGTGCGGTCCAGCAGCGCGTCCTCGGCCGCGCGGCGCGCGGCTTCTAGCACGAAGTCCGTTTTGGTCTTGCCGGTGAGCTTGGCGGCGCGGTCGATCAGCTCTCGATCGCCCGGCTTGATGCGGAGATTGAGCGTGTCACGATGCGCGGCCGGTTTCGCGTTTTGCATGGGAGCCTCCATTCAAACATACCATAGCACAACGTAACGCCATTGTCATTACAAATCGCCGGTCGCTGTGGATACCTATATGTGATAATGTCTTTTATCAGTCGTCGGCGTGGCCCTGACGCGCGAAGCTGAAGATGGAATCCCGAACATGGAGACATCAGTTCAGGTCAGCCGAGGGACACGGTCGCGCACGGCTGGTTTTTGCCTCTCGCTGCTGATCGGTGGTGCCCTCGTAGGGTGCGGCGGGGCCGGGGGCAGTGGGCCGGCGGCGATGACGGGCCCATCCGGTCAGTCGTCATCGGGCCAGTCGTCGTGCTCGCTGTGCATCATCCAAAACCCTGGAAACAACGGCCTGCCCTGCCAGGCGATCTGCAGCCAGAACCTCTCCGATCAAACCGCCTGGCAGAACGCTTACGGGCTGTCGCCGTGAAGCGTGACCAGGGCACCGTTTGAGGGATGGGCGAGAGCCAGCCTCTCGCCCGCCCCGCGGAGCCGGGCCGGTTCCTACTTGAACTCGCCGACTTCCTTCCAGACGTCGCGACGGCCTCGCGGGCGGCCTTGGCCATCAGCCCGCTGTCGTTGGCGATCGTCGTCAGCCGGTAGCCCATGCGGATCATGCGCGCCGCATAGGCCGGCACGCCGCAATGGATGCCGGGATAGATGCCGCGCTTCCTACATGCGGCGAGCACGATCTCGTACATGCCGAGCTGCTCGGAATCCTCGCTGTCGAGCTTCGGCGTCTTGCCGAGCGAGAAGGCCAAGTCGGCCGGGCCGACATAGATCGAATCGATACCCGGCACATCCAGGATCTGGTCAATGTTTTCGACCGCCTGTCGCGTTTCGATCATCGGAATGACCAGGATCTCGTCATTCGCGGTCTGCTGATAGGTCCCCGCGACGCCATAGCTCGCCGCGCGGATCGGGCCGTTGCTGCGCTGCCCCTTTGGCGGGTAGCGGCAATAGGAGACCAGGGCCGCCGCCTCTTCGCGCGTGTTGACCATCGGGCAGATCACGCCGTAGGCGCCGCCGTCCAGCACCTTGCCGACGATGCCGGGCTCGTTCCACGGCACCCGCACCAGCTTGGTCACCGGAAACCGATCCATCGCCTGAAAGCATTGGATCATCGTCTGGTAGTCCTGCACGCCGTGCTGCATGTCGACGGTGATGCTGTCCCAGCCGCATTGCGCCATGACCTCGGCCGAAAACCCGGACGGGATCGCCAGCCACCCATTGACCGCCGCCTTGCCGGCCTGCCATCGTTCCTTCAGCTTGTTCTCGGCCATGCCGCATCCTTTCGCCGTTCGATCTCGTTGCGTTAGCGGCGGACCCTAGCAAAGCATCGCGGCGGGCAATAGCCGCCTATCGCTTGCGCCAGCGGCGAGCGACATGGCGCGGCAGGGGTTCGTCGTCAGCTGACGATCCACGTTCCGTGATCCTTGATTTCGCGGTGCATCGCGTCCGGCGCGAGGTCCAGGTCACCGGGCCAGGTAACCACGCCGAGGGCGACAATGGCCTGGCGAAACAGTGCCTCGTCGCGCAACACAGCGAAGACACCGGCGCTGTCGGATCCACGAAGCCGGCCATTTCGACGGTGCCCTCGATCCCGTCGTTGAACCGCACCCGCAGCCGATAGCCTGGCAGCACTTCGACGCTTTCGATCCGCCACGACGCCCGCGGGTGAACCGGCGGGATCAGCTCAGCGGTGCGATTTTGTTGGGTGTCTGCATGCGCGTGCATAGGTTCCAGTCCCTCCATCAATTCGGCATGGTGCTCGGTAGCCCACTCCAAGACCAGGGCGAGTGCCACTCTGTGGCAGGCCGCCTTCCATCACGTCGAGCGTACGGATATCGATCAGCGCTTCGTGCTCGGCATAGAGCGCGTGGAAATGTGGCGGCCCATGATCACGCCAAAAAATCTGGATCAGGATGCCATAAAACGTGCTGATCGTCGGCCTATTCAGGCCGGATGCGGCAAACGGTGGGGGGTGCAACCTGCCTGTGGTGCTCTTGTCCGCAACGCCGGCACTCCCAGATTGGCGCCGCTTCTGCCTGCGTCGAGGGAGCGGGAAACAGCTGAAATGGCGGAAGAGGCATCCGTCGTGAAATACGTGTTTTCAGTTAG
>CAVTUM010000018.1:0-37023 GCA_963737875.1 uncultured Alphaproteobacteria bacterium
ATTGGTCCGACAGCCCGAACTGCTGCTTGCGGACGAACCGTTTGGCGCACTGGACGCGCTGACCCGGATCAGGATGCACGAATTGCTGTTCCGGCTGGTGGAGCGCCACCGTCCGACGGTGCTGCTGATCACCCATGATGTCGATGAGGCACTGCTCCTCGCCGACCGGG
The DNA here is from genome assembly GCA_963737875.1 of uncultured Alphaproteobacteria bacterium. Taxonomy (GTDB): domain Bacteria; phylum Pseudomonadota; class Alphaproteobacteria; order ATCC43930; family CGMCC-115725; genus DATARH01. The sequence continues at coordinate 171 of CAVTUM010000018.1, forward strand.
TGCTGGTCATGGAGCAGGGCAACATCGTTCTGGATCACGCCGTCGCCCTGCCGCACCCGCGGCGGAAGTCGGACGCTCGCTTCGAGTGGCTCCGCGACGAACTTCTCGCCGCCCTCGGCATCGCCGTCAGCGCGGCCGAGTTCGGTCCGCATTGAGGCAAAACGGACAGTTTGCGTTCGCCGGGACTTTAAAGAAAGTCATTCCTGCTGGTCTTCGGAGGTGCGGCGATCGCGGAAGGCGCTGGAGTGCAGCGGATAGGCGGTCGTGTGTTTCATCCGTTCGATCGCGAAACGCGAGGTGACATTCTTCATCGGCGCCGCAGCGATCAGTCGCTTGTAGAAGCAATCGTATTCCGCCGTGTCGGCGACCGCGACGCGCAGCATGTAGTCGATGTCGCCCGCCATCCGGTACACCTCCATCACTTCCGGCATGGTCGTGACGGCGGTGCTGAAGTGCTCCAGCCACTGCGGGGTATGCTCGCCCGCCTCGAGCGCGACGAACACGGAAAGTCCGACGCCGACACGATCCGGGTCAACCAGCGCAACCCGTCGCGTGACGATCCGCTGAGCCTCGAGCTTCTGGATGCGTTTCCAGCACGGTGTCTGCGACAGGCCGACGCGCTCCGCCATCTGCGCGATCGACAGCGTTCCGTCCTCTTGCAGCAAATGCAGCAATTTGCGATCGATCTCGTCCATCGCCTGATCCCTCTGGGTCCGCTACGCTACCTGGACCGGTTGCGCTCCGCTTGCTCCGCTCCGCGCCCGTACATTGTCGACCTCCGGCTTGTCGGCAGCGATGGCGTAGCGAGAGTTTATCCATTTATCCTATAGCATCAATAGGAATTTACGTGGACCGCGATACCGAAGATCACAAGGGTGGACGGTGAATGCCGCACTCCGTCTTGTCCAAATTGCGCCATCGGCCCGCCCGCAAGTCTTCGTCAGGGCTCACCCGTGCGGTGCAGGTAAGGCAGCCGATCGACCGATAGCCTTCGGCTTCAAGGGGATGGCGCGGCAGATTTCGCCGGGCAAATTCAGCGTCGAGCCGGCTTTTCGACCAACCGGCGAGAGGGTTGATTTTGATGCGACCCTGTGCATCCGCCTCGAAGAGCGGCAGCGCCGATCGGGCGCCGCCATGATAGCGCTTGCGGCCCGATACCCAGGCGCCAAAGCCGCTCAGTGCATGCTGCAACGGCTCCGCCTTGCGCAGGTCGCAGCAAGCGTCGGGGTCGCTCAGCCAAAGCACCCCTTCGGGGTCGGCGTCCCTGATCCGACAGGGTTGCGGTGTAATGGTCCGGACATCGCGTAATCCCAGCAGAGCCACCAGACGATCCCGGTACCGCAGCGTCTCGCCAAACAACTTTCCGGTGTCCAGGAACAGGATCGGTGTGTCGCGGCTAACCTCCGCAGTCAGCGCGAGCATGATGGCGGACTCCGTGCCAAAGGAGGACACGACCGCAAGTTGCCCGGGAAATTCGTGCTCGATCAGCGGATGCAGCAGCGCCTCGCCAGCGAGGCCGGCGTAGCGTGAAACCAGATACTCCAGGCGAGAGGGACCGGCGGCAGCGCTGTCGTCTGCGGGGGCGGCAATTTCGCCGACGGAATCGGCGTCATTGGTATTGGCGGCGATTTGGAGGCTCATTGGACGGCTCCAAATCCTCGTATCGGTAGGCTCATCGACCTGATCCTCTACCGCGGTGTCAGAATCGTCCCGACCCCTGGGGCGGCGGTCTCCTTGGCAGCTAAAATACAATATTACAATGAGAAAAAATCTCTCTGTGACATATTAAAATGGTAAAATTTTTCTATTGACATTTTATTCGTGGAATATGACTTTCGATGCAGCTCTGCGACCAACATGGGCATGCGGGAATTTGTGTCAGGCACCTGCATTCCGGCGACGGCGCTGAACGGCCACGGAGCAATCCGTGGGCTCATCTCTCGACCACGAGGAGAACCGATGCTCTCTCGCGCTTGGTGGCGGTCTGTTGCTCCGGCGTTCGTGCCGCAGCCCTGTAAAAGCTGTCGCTGCTCCCGCTAAGGGCTCAGCGAACCGCTGGGGTTCGCCGTCAACGCACCTCCGATCGCGCTTCCACGACGATCGGTCATCGAGAGAGGGACAAATGTCCGAGATTTTTGCTGTCGAAACAGCGGCGGGCACCGCCGGGCTCGCGGTTCGTGCCGGTTCCGGCTTCCGCTTCTACGCGTCCAATCACGCGTTCGCCGAACTCGAAACCCGGCGCTACCGGCGGATCGAAGAAATCCAGACCGACATCAATCGCCTGGTCACGTCACCGCGGCCACCGGTCGCCGTGCAACAGCGCGGCAGCCATAAGCGCCGCCGCAACTAAACCAGGCAAAAGGGAGAAGTGAACATGGCTGTACGATTGGGCGATATCGCGCCGGATTTCACGCAGGACTCGACTGACGGGCCAATCCACTTTCACGAATGGATCGGGAACGGCTGGGCCGTGCTGTTCTCGCACCCGAAAGATTTCACACCCGTCTGCACGACCGAACTGGGCGCGGTGGCAAAACTCAAATCAGAGTTCGAGAAGCGCAACGTCAAGGTCATCGGGCTCAGCGTCGACCCGGTCACCGATCACCGCGCTTGGTCCAAGGATATCGAGGAAACGCAGGGTGCAAAGCTGAATTTCCCCCTGCTGGCCGATGCCGACCGCAAGGTGTCGACGCTCTATGACATGATCCATCCCAATGCCAACGACACGCTGACGGTGCGCTCCGTCTACGTTGTCGGGCCGGATAGAAAGGTGAAGCTGACGATCACCTATCCGGCGAGTACCGGCCGCAATTTCGATGAGATCCTGCGGGTCATCGATTCACTGCAATTGACCAGCGACTACAAGGTCGCGACGCCGGTGAACTGGCAGCAGGGAGACGACTGCATCATCGTCCCGGCCGTGACCGATGCCGAGGCGGAAACGGCTTTCCCCAAGGGATACCGCAAGGTGAAGCCGTACCTGCGCATCACACCGCAGCCAAACCTGCCGTAACTGAACCGCGCCGCTCCGGGAGCGTCTGGGAGAGTGCAGAGAGGTTAACCATGTGGATCGTGGATTACCGGCAACACCCTCGATTGGCGAATGACGGCACCGAACTGGCGCCGCTGATTGTCGTCGAGCCGTGCAGTGGTTTCGTCATGCTGTTCGATCCGGATGTCGACGGACCCGATCGGCCGACGCCGCCTCGCAACCGTCCCCGCCGTGCAAAGCCCTGGTGGCCGATGCGTTACCGCTGGCTTGAACTTGCCGGCGCGACCGCGATGATCCTGGCCATGCTGACGGCACCGGCGCGGGCGCAGCAATCGCTGCTCAATGTTTCCTACGACCCCACGCGCGAGCTTTACGCCGACTACAACAAATTCTTTGCCGAACATTGGAAAGCACAGACCGGCCATACGGTAGAGATTCGTGCTTCGCATGGCGGGTCGGGCGCCCAGGCGCGCGCGGTCATCGATGGGCTCGAAGCCGATGTCGTGACCCTGGCTCTCTCCTACGACATCGACGCGATCGCCGAGCGGGCCAAATTGCTCCCCGCCGATTGGCAGAAGCGGCTGCCGGACAACAGCGCGCCCTACACTTCGACGATCGTGTTCCTCGTGCGCAAGGGCAACCCGAAGCATATCCATGACTGGAACGACCTGATCCGCCCCGACGTCAAAGTCATCGCCCCCAACCCCAAGACATCGGGCGGGGCACGCTGGAACTACCTCGCCGCCTGGGGCTATGCGCTGCGGCAGCCCGACGGCGGCGAGGCGAAAGCGCGCGACTTCGTCGCCGCGCTCTATCGCAACGTGCCGATCCTCGACAGCGGCGCACGCGGCTCGACCATCACCTTTACCCAGCGCCGTCAGGGCGACGTGCTGGTTTCGTGGGAGAACGAGGCATTTCTCGCACTCGACGAGTTCGGCGCGGACAAGTTGGAGATCGTCGCACCCTCGATCAGCATCCTGGCCGAACCGCCGGTCGCAATCGTCGATAAGATCGTCGACCAGCACGGCACCCGCGCGGCTGCCGAAGCCTATGTGAAGGAGCTTTATACGCCGGAAGCCCAGGAACTCGTGGCGAAGCACCATTACCGCCCGCGCGACGCGGCCGTTGCTGCTCGCCACAAGAACGAGTTCCCGCAAATTCAGCTATTCACGGTCGATCAGGTCTTCGGCGGCTGGAAAGCGGCGCAGGCCAGGCATTTCGCCGATGGCGGCGTGTTCGACCGGATCTACAAGCCTGGCAACTGACATGCCGGCAAGTACCGCCGCGGCCGGGATTGCGACGAGGGCGATCACCCGGCGGCACCATATCCTGCCCGGGTTTGTCCCGACGCTTGGGCTGACCCTGACCTATCTCGGCCTGATCGTCGTCATACCCCTCGCCGCTCTGGCGTTGCGGGCGGCCGGGCTTAGTCCGACAGCCTTTGCCGCCACGCTGGCGGCTCCGCGGACGGTGGCGGCGTTCCGGGTCAGCTTTGGCCTGTCGCTCGCGGCAGCGGCCTTCGACGCGGCGGCCGGCCTGCTGCTTGCCTGGGTCATTGGCCGCTATCGGTTTCCCGGCAGGCGCTTGGTGGACGGGCTGATTGACCTCCCGTTCGCCTTGCCGACCGCGGTCGCCGGCATCACGCTCGCCACGCTGTACAGCGATACCGGTTGGTTTGGCCCCTTGCTGGAGCCCCTCGGCATCGAGGTCTCGTTCACCCGGCTCGGTATTTTCGTTGCGCTGGTCTTTATCGGCCTGCCGTTTGTCGTGCGCGCGGTGCAGCCACTGATCGCCGATCTCGATCGGCATGAAGAGGAGGCGGCTTACACGCTCGGCGCCTCCCATACGGTGATCTTCTGGCAGGTGATCTTTCCGGCATTGCTGCCGGGCATTCTGACCGGCACCGCGCTCGCCTTCGCCCGCGCCGTCGGCGAATACGGGTCGGTGATCTTCATCGCCGGTAATGTGCCGGGCTTGTCCGAAATCATCCCGCTGCTGATCGTCACCAAACTGGAGCAGTACGATTACGCTGGCGTCGCGGCGATCGCGACCGTGATGCTGGGGGTGTCGTTTGCGATCCTGATCGCCATCAACGGCGTCGAACACTGGGCGAGGCGCCGTCATGGCGGGTGAGGCGGGCGAATTGCCGCGATTTCTCGCGCGCGCCGCGCTGACGCTATTGGCGCTGGCGATCGTCGCCTTGTTTCTGGTGGTGCCCGCCGTCTTTGTCTTTGCCCAGGCCTTCTCCAAGGGCGCAGCGGTATTCGCCGCTTCCCTGATCCAGCCGGAGGTCATCTCGGCGATCCGGTTGACCCTGGTGGTCGCGGCGATCTCGGTCGTCGCCAACACGGTGTTCGGGCTCGCCGCCGCCTGGTGCATCGCCAAGTTCGATTTTCGCGGCAAGCACCTGCTGGTCACACTGATCGACCTGCCGTTTTCGGTCTCGCCGGTCATCGCCGGGCTGGTGTTTGTGCTGCTGTTCGGTGCGCAGGGTTGGTTCGGACCGACCCTCGCCGATCACGGGGTCAAGGTCATTTTCGCGGTGCCCGGCATCGTCCTCGCGACGATCTTCGTCACCTTTCCGTTTGTCGCGCGTCAGCTGATCCCACTGATGCGCCAGCAGGGCACCGACGAGGAAGAGGCGGCGCTGACGCTCGGCGCCTCGGGGTGGCAGATCTTTCGGCTCGTGACATTGCCCAACATCAAATGGGCGCTGCTTTATGGCGTCCTGTTGTGCAACGCGCGGGCGATGGGCGAGTTCGGCGCGGTGTCGGTCGTCTCCGGCCGCATCCGCGGGGAAACGACAACGATGCCGCTGCATGTCGAGATTCTTTACAACGAGTACAATCTCGCCGGCGCCTTCGCGGTCGCCGCCCTGCTCGTCTTGCTGGCGCTGGTGACACTGGTCGCCAAGGCTGTCGTCGAATGGCGGCACGGCGGTGAACTTGCCGCGAGCCGCCGGCTTGGTGCGCCATGACGCTCCAGGTATTAAAGCTGTCGAAGCATTACGGCAGTGGGACCGTTCTCGCCGGAATCGACCTGGATGTCGGCGACGGCGAGTTTCTCGCGCTGCTCGGCCCGTCTGGGGCGGGAAAGACGACGCTGCTGCGGCTGATCGCCGGGCTCGACCGGCCGGATGGCGGCTCCGTCGTCATCGATGGCAAGGATATCCGCACGTGTCGCCGCGCGACCGCCGGATCGGCTTCGTCTTTCAGAACTATGCGCTGTTCCGCCATATGAGCGTGGCGCGCAATATCGCCTTCGGGCTGACCGTAAAGCCACGCTGCGAGCGCCCATCGCGGGCCGAGATCGCCGCGCAGGTCGAGGAATTGCTGGATCTGATGCAGCTCCCGGGCCTCGGGCAACGCTTTCCTGCGCAGCTCTCGGGCGGGCAACGTCAGCGGGTGGCGCTGGCGCGCGCCCTGGCGCTCGACCCCAAGGTGTTGCTGCTTGACGAGCCGTTCGGCGCGCTCGACGCCAAGGTGCGTGGTGAATTGCGCGAATGGCTGCGTGAGTTGCAGCAGAAACTGCGGCTGACCACGATCTTTGTCACGCACGACCAGCACGAGGCCTTCCAGCTGGCCGATCGCATCGCAATTCTGCAGGCGGGTCGCGTAGAGCAGGTCGGAAAGCCGGCGGAAATCCGCGCAATGCCGCTGACACCGTTCGTCACCGACTTTCTTGACGCCTCCCGGAATGACACCACCAGCCGGCAGCGAGGATCGTGGCCGCTTCTGGCACGTGTCACTGCGACCCCCTATTTTCCAGACCGATAGCCTCGATCCGACATTAGCCGCATCCGTGATTAACCTATCTGAATTAAATCTCGCGAACGTTTCGGCAACTCCACGGCGCCCACAGGGTTGTGAGTTGGGTTTCCGCCAGATCGGGCGAGACTGGCGCCAGCCGAGGGGCACGCGCCCGCTGGGGAGATTGATCCGATGAAGGTTCTCTTGGTCACCATGGCGATGGCTGGCGTTTTATCGATCGTGTTCACGGCGTGCGCGCCGGCCCAGTCGCCCTACACGCCGCAACCAAGCCCGGGCGCGCCACAGTTCTACGGCGCCCTGACCCCGGAGGACGCCTATAGGTCAGGTCTGATAGACCGGTGGCAGCTGGAGCACCTTGTGGGGCCGAGCCCACAGGCGTTGCAAGGACCCGGCGTAAATTCAAACAGAAGCGGCGGTGTGCAGTAATCCAGAACCGGGTAATGCCGTCCTGCCGCATTTTTCGGTCAGGCGGTGAGGTGCATCACCGCAATCCGACGTTAGACGCTGGGCATGATGATGGTCATCATCGATCATCCCATCGTAAATATTTGATTCAATTGGCGGGCTGGCGGAGGGAGTGGGATTCGAACCCACGATACGGTTTCCCGTATACACACTTTCCAGGCGTGCGCCTTCAACCGCTCGGCCACCCCTCCGCCCGCCGCCATGATCGCGGCGGGGCGGGAAACTAGCCAAACCTCCGCCGGGGTGCAACGCGTGGTCTGATTTAGAATGGCTGGTCGCCTGCTGGTATTGCGAGGCGGCGCGCCCTAAACTCGCGCCGAGAAAGCAGCGGGTCGGAAATGGTCGCGCGGGTTCGCACCGTGGCGTTTCAGCGGGGTCGAGGTGGTCGATGTCGAGACCCAGGTGACGATCACGTCCGGGCTGCCGGCGTTCACGTCGTCGGGCTGCCGGACAAGGCGGTCGCCGAATTGCGCGAGCGGGTGCGCGCCGCGCTGTCGGCGCTGGGCCTGGCGCTGCCGGCGCGGCGCATCACCGCCAATCTCGCGCCGGCCGACGTGCTGAAGGAAGGCAGCCATTTCGATCTGCCGATCGCGCTCGGCGCTGCTCGCCGAGATGGGGGTGCTGCCGCAGGACGAGCTCGCCGGCTATACCGCGCTCGGCGAACTGGCGCTGGACGGATCGCTGACCGGCGGTGGCCGGCGTGCTGCTGGCGGCGCTCGCCGCGGCGGCGCGCGACAGCGGCATCATCTGCCCGGCCGAATGCGGCGGCGAGGCGGCCTGGGCCGGCGAGGTCGAGATCGTCGCGGCGCCGAACCTGCTGGCGATCATCAACCATTTCAAGGGCACCCAGCTCTTGCCGCCGCCCGAGGCGAAGCTGGCGCCGCCGCGCGCCGCCGGGCTCGACCTGAAGGATGTAAAGGGCCAGGAGAGCGCCAAGCGGGCGCTCGAAATCGCCGCGGCCGGCGGGCACAACCTGCTGATGATCGGGCCGCCCGGCTCCGGCAAGTCGATGCTGGCGGCGCGGCTGCCCGGCATCCTGCCGCCGCTCGAACCGGCCGAGGCGCTGGAACTCGGCATGATCCAGTCGGTCGCCGGCGGGCTGCGCGGCGGCGGGCTGTTGCGCGAGCGGCCGTTCCGCGACCCGCACCATTCCGCCTCGCTGCCGGCCCTGGTCGGCGGCGGCCTGCGCACCCGGCCCGGCGAGATCAGCCTGGCGCATCAGGGCGTGCTGTTTCTCGACGAACTGCCGGAATTCAGCCGCGCCGCGCTGGAGGCGTTGCGCCAGCCGCTCGAAACCGGCCGGATCAGCGTCGCCCGCGCCAACAGCCATGTGACCTATCCGGCGCGGGTGCAGCTGATCGCGGCGATGAACCCGTGCCGCTGCGGCTATCTCGTCGAGCCGGGGCGGGCCTGCGGCCGGGCGCCGCGCTGCGCCCAGGATTACCAGTCGCGCTGTCGGGCCCGCTGCTCGACCGCATCGACCTGCATATCGACGTGCCGGCGGTGTCGCCCGCCGACCTGGCCCTGCCGCCGCCGGCCGAAAGCAGCGCCGACATTGCCCGCCGCGTCGCCGCGGCGCGGGCCCGGCAGAGCGAAGCGCTATGCAGGGTTGTCGCCCGAGACCGCGCATCCGCACCAATGCCGAGGCGGACGGCGCGCTGCTCGACGAGGTCGCGACGCCCGAGCCGGCCGGCGGCGCGCTGCTGCAGCGCGCCGCCGAACGGCTGCGGCTATCGGCGCGCGGCTATCACCGCGTGCTGCGGGTCGCCCGGACCCTGGCCGATCTCGACGGCGCCGCCGATGTCGCCCGGCGGCATGTCGCGGAAGCGTTGAGTTATCGGCCGGCGGTCACCATTACCGAGGCCCCGGGCCGGGGCTGAGCCCGCGGATAAGCCTTAGCGCGCCAACGCCGTGTCGTACCGCGCCGTCGCGGTGGCCATCTACCTTCCGGCGAGAAACGGCTCCACCAGATCGAGGAAGGCGCGCGGGCTGTTCGGCGTGCAGCCAGTGGCCGGCATCGGCAATGCGCGCGATGCGGGCATTGGGGAACAGGCGGCGGACCGTCGGCTCGTGCTCGGGCAATATGTAGTCGGAGCGATCACCGGCAAGAAACAGTGCCGGTCCCTGATAGGCCGTGCCGCGCGGCATATCCGGAAAGTCGCTGAGCAACGGCATCTGCTCTTCGATCGCCGCGAGGTTCAGTCCGCCAGCGCGCCTCGCCGTTTTCCAGCAGCAGGTTTTGCAGCAGAAAGCCGCGCTCGGCCGCGTTGGTGACAAATCGCGCAAGCCGGTCGTCGGCGTCGCTGCGGCGCTCGATGCCGGTGAGATCCATCGCCCGCATCGCCCGGACATAGCCGAGGTGGTGTGGCTGATAGGTAACCGGCGCAATATCGACGACGACAAGCCGCTCGACCTCGGCGCCGTGCAACAGCGCTGCGACCATCGCCTCCTTGCCGCCCATGCTGTGCCCGATCAGCGCATAGCGACGGTAGCCGCGGGCGTGGAGCGTCATGCGCACGTCCTCGGCCATCTCGCGGTAATCCATCGCATCGGCCCACGGCGAGCCGCCATGATTGCGCGCATCGAGTGCGATGACCCGATGTCGTGCCGCCAGCCGCTGCGCCACTGAAACCCAGTTGCGCGCGGCGCCGAACAGCCCGTGCAGGATCGCCACCGGCGACCCCTCGCCGTACTCGACCGCAGCCAAACGGAGCGTCATCCATTTGCTCCCGATGATAGATTGCCAGTGCCGCATGACAACGCCGCCGCGGCGCCGAAATCCGGAACCCCGGGGCATAAAGGGGCATAAAATGCCAGCTGGTCACGCACATTAAGCAATTAGTTTCGTGTTTTTGCTGCCATCCCGTGGTATGCGAACCGAGAACACAAACGAAACGTTGTGCACGCGGCCTTGCAGGCGCGGGTACAGGCGGCCTGCGATAACAGCGATCCAGCCTGGGGAGAGACGCTACTGTACTTTGTTCCGTCGCCCCTCGAATCGGAAGTGGATATTGTCTGACCCTGCTTCTCCCGGCTTCGGGCCGGTTCCATCTCAAAATCGCCGAGCTTCTCGCTGATCCGGATGCCGCACGATGGGCGCGCGACTGCGCCTGGCTCCCCGGTACGGGCCACTGCCGCAACCTGGTCTCAGCACTGCCTGCTCGTTCCGTGCACAACGCGACGCGGACCAGCGGCGAGTCGTGAGGCTGCGCCAGCAGCGTCGATAAAGCACCAGCGGCTGTTCGATCGCATGATGCGGCGTCTGTTCCTGCTCGGCAGTGCCTTCATCCAGGTCGCGACAGGATTATAATCAGCAGACTGGTGCAAGGACGAGGGTTCGGTGTGGCGGTGTGGTTGATACATCAATCCGAATTCGACAGAGGCGGTACGCGGCGATCGACGAAGCGCTGGCGCCGTTGCGGCGTGCCGGCGGCCCCGAGATCGTCTGCCAGACCTTGCCGAGGGTCCGCCGGGCGTCGAAAGCCAGCGCGACGCCGATCGGTGATCGCCCCGCTGTGCCGGTCGATCGCCGCGCAGGAGCGGAGCGCCGCGGCTTCGTGATCGCCTGCTTCAGCGACCCCGGCCTGCATTCGGCGCGCGAGACCACGCGCAAGCCGGTGCTCGGCATCGCCGAATGCGGCATCCTGACCGCGCTGACCCTCGGGCATCGCTTCGGCGTGATCTGCGATCCTGGCGACGTCGGTGCCGCGGCACCTGCGCTACATCGCGGCGATGGGCGTCGGCAGCGACTGGCCGCCGATCTGCCGATCGGGCTCGGCGTCACCGAGCTTGGCGACGAGCGCAAGACCCTGGCCGCATGATCGAGGTGGCGCGAACTGCGCGACCGCCACGGCGCCGACGTGCTGGTGATGGGCTGCGCCGGCATGGCGCGCTACCGCGACGCGCTTGAAGAAGCGGTGCGGCTTCCGGTGGTCGAGCCGACCCAGGCGGCTGTGACGATGGCGATCGGCCGCGTTCGGCTCGGCTGGGGCGAAAGGCTGCGGGCCGATGAGCGATCAGCTGGCCGGCGATGAGCGCCCCGCCAGTTTGATGTGACCGTCAGGCGCTGCGCGCGAGGCGGTCGGCCGGACTGGTTTCGATCGCGCTGACGACGGCGCGCAGGCTCGCCGCTTCGTCGAGTTGCAGCAGCAGCCGCTGCAGCCGCGCGACCTGCGCCGGCGGCAGGGCGCGGGCGGCGCAATTGGCGAATTTGGCGGTGAGCGCCTCGGGCGGCAGCGGGTTGTCGGGGCCGCGGCCGAGCGCGGCGCCGACCTCGCTGCGACGACGTCGGCCGTCATCGAAGGTGACGCGCACCTCGGCGCCGAGAGATTCGGCGCCGTCGCGCCATCTCGGGGTGCGGCGCGGCATGGATGCGCCGCATCAGCGCGCGCGGCGCCGGGTCGCGGAACGCGTCGCCCTCGAAATCCTCGAGCACGATGCGGCCGTGCGATCAGCGCCCGCGCCAGGCAATATTGCACGCTGAACTTGGCGTCGAGGCCCGATTTGCGGGTCGGGCCGGTCGGTATGGGCGAGGCGGCGCGGATGCGTCCACGAATTCGATGCGCGCGACCCGTCCGGTCGGCGATGTCGTGCTCGCCGCGCAACAGCCAGCATCGCGTCGATCGCCGGGTGGGTGCTGCCGCAGCACGGGTGCTGCTTGATCGCCGAGGCCGGGCTGACGATGTCGTAGGGCTGCCCCAATCCTCGAGGATCTTTGTCGGCGTCGAAATTGCCGGCGCCGTTGAACACCATCAGAAAGCCCTGCTTGTGTTCGAGCGCGCCGGGGTTGGCGGTGAACCCCTCGCGCGCCAGCATGCGCCGCGAACAGGCCGTTGCGCGCGGTGTGGCCGACATGCAGCGGCTTGGTCATCGTGCCGAAATTGGCCTTGATGCCGGCTGGCGAGCGAGGCGGCGATGGCCAGCGCCTGCGCGGTCTGCGCCCGGTCGAGCCGCATCAGGTGGCAGCACGCCGCCGTGGCGCCGAACACGCCCAGTGTCGCGGTCGGGTGCCAGCCCTTTTCGTAATGGTGGAAATGCACGCCGCGGCCGATCCGCGTCTCGGTCTCGAACCCGGCGACATAGGCGGCGATGAAATCGCGGCCGGTGCAGTCGAGCGTCTCGCCGAGCGCGAACAGCGCCGGCAGGATCGGCGCCGACGGATGGCCGCCCAGCGAGTTGCTGACATCGTCGAAATCGAGCGCGTGCGACGCGGTGCCGTTGATCAGCGCGGCGTCGAGCGGCGCCGGCGCGGCGGTCGCTGCCGAAGATCAGGCACTCGCCGCCCCGCCGCCGCCCAGCGACCCGCTCGACGATTGCGCGCACACTGGCCTCGCGCGCGCCGGCCAGGGTCACCCCGACCGTGTCGAGGATCGCCGTCTTCGCCCAATGCCACCGCCTCGCGGCGGCAGGACCGGCGATAGGTGATCGCGGCAAGCTGCGCTCGGCGATCTGTTCGAGATGATAGCCGTCATCTCAGTCGGTCATGCCCGCCACTATCGCGTCGGCCGCGACGGACGCGCGACTGCTTGCCACTTCGACCTCAGCAGCGCTCGGTCACTCTGCCGGGATCGCACCGCGAAGCGAATCGGATCGCAGCCGATCCGAATGATCCCTCGGCGCCTGGGCGTTGCCGCATCAGCCGACCGGCTCCTCGCAGCGATGACACCGCCAACGTTCATCGGCCAGGCGGATCTGCTGCCGGACCGGCGGCGCTGCCGACATAGCGGCAAGGCCTGGACCAGGCTTAGGCGACTTCGAACAGCCCGGCCGCGCCCATGCCGCCGCCGACGCACATCGTGCACGACGACGTAGCTTGGCGCCGCGCCGCTTGCCCTCGATCAGCGCGTGGCCGACCATGCGCGCGCCCGACATGCCGTAGGGATGGCCGATCGAGATCGCGCCGCCGTTGACGTTGAGCCTGTCGTGCGGGATGCCGAGCCGGTCGCGGCAATAGATCACCTGGCAGGCGAACGCCTCGTTCAGTTCCCACAGATCGATGTCGTCGATCTTGAGCCCGTGCTGCTCCAGCAGCTTCGGCACCGCGAAAACCGGGCCGATGCCCATCTCGTCGGGCGCGCAGCCGGCGACCGCGATGCCGCGATAGATGCCGAGCGGCTGCAGGCCGCGGCGCTCGGCCTCGCTCTCCTCCATCAGCACCGCGGCCGAGGCGCCGTCGGACAGTTGCGAGGCGTTGCCGGCGGTGATGAAGCGGCCTTCCTTGACGCGCTGCCCGTCCTTGAACACCGGCTTCAGCGCCGGCGAGGCCTTCGAGGTTGGTGTCGGGCCGGTTGCCTTCGTCCTTCGCCAGCGTCACCGCCTTGTCGAGGTTTCGCCGGTGTTGCGGTCGGTCGACCAGCATCGTCGCGGGCAGCGGCACGATCTCGTCGTCGAAGCGGCCGGCCTGCTGCGCCGCGGCGGTGCGCTGCTGCGAGCGCAGCGCGTATTCGTCCTGCGCCTCGCGCGAGACGCCGTAGCGCTCGGCGACGATCTCGGCGGTCTCGATCATCGTCATGTAGAGCGCCGGGATGCTGCGCGACGAGTTCGGGGTCCTCGCCGCGATAGCGGTTCAGATGGTCGTTCTGCACCAGCGAGATCGACTCGACCCCGCCGCCGATCGCGATCTGCATGCCGTCATGCATGATCTGCTTGGCCGCGGTGGCGATCGCCATCATGCCCGACGAGCACTGCCGGTCGAGCGACATCGCCGCGACGGTGTCCGGCAGGCCGGCGCGCAGCGCGCTCTGGCGCGCGACGTTGGAGCCCTGCGCTGCCCTGCTGCATCGCGGCGCCGATGATCACGTCCTCGATCTCGGCCGGAGTCGACCCTGGCGCGCTTCACCGCCTCGGCGATCGCATGCCCGGCCAGCGCCTGCGCCTGGGTGTCGTTGAAGGCGCCGCGATAGGCCCGGCCGATCGGGGTGCGCGCGGTGGAAACGATGACGGCGCGGCGCATGGGCGTTTCTCCTTCAGCCGGCTTCGGTGCTATTCGCGCGTCGCCAAAGGTGCTTTAAGCCGACGCCGTTTCGGAGTGGCGACTTGGCGATCCGGCGGTACGCCAATTAACCCGCCGATATTCAAATCTGGATCGACCAGCCGATCGAGCGAATCGGGGCATTGCGATGGTAGCGCTGGATCGGCCTCGCCGTGATCCGCGAAGCTGGACACAACCTTGCGGCAAGCGCGGCGCCACAGCCGCTCCACATCGATCTTGTCGTGCATCGACGGGCGGTAGGCGTCGATCAACCGGTCGTGAAATTCGGTACATTCGCTGCGCCAGTGTCCGACCACATCGGGATTACGCGAGAACGAGGCCTTGGCAGCGTGCGCCATCAGATTGACCAGGTGGCTGCGTACCGCGGACAGCATGTCGTCGGCCCATTCTTCGAGGAATTCACCGATCGCGGCCGCATCAATCCCTGTGAGCGCTGGCGCATGGCGGCGGAAGCTCTCGCCGCCTGTGCCAACGCCCAGCCGTACGTCGGTCTCGTCGGGAAAATGCACGCCGTCGGGCATCCTTGCCTTCATCGATCCGGAGCGGATCGCGGCTCCGTTTCGCGTCGGACCGACATTATGGTGGGCATGGTGGGCGCGGCTGGGATTGAACCAGCGACCCCTGCCGTGTGAAGACAGTGCTCTCCCGCTGAGCTACGCGCCCGAACCCTTGAACCCCGTGCCCGAAAGCCTATGCCGGCGGCGGCATTTAGGATAGTGGCCGGAACCCTGTCAAGGCGGGCCCGCTGGACTGCGGCCGTCAGGTCTGAGACGATTAAGGCATGGTCGTTCATACGACGCACTACCGGGCCGGTGGCGGCCATTCCTGGCCGGCAAGGCCTTGGCCGCGGCAATACTGTTGTTCGCGGCGCCGGCGGTCGCCGAGGACCGCATCAACTTGCGGTTGGAGATGTTCGGCGTCGCCGGCCTCCACATGCTGTCGCTGCGAACCCAGATCGAAGAGACCAACGATCGCTACTCGATCAGCACGACGTATGCGACGACCGGCGTTGCCGGCGCGATGGTCGACGTCAAGGCCCAGACCCAGGTTCGCGGCCTGCTGACGCCTACCGGAGCACGGCCGGATTCGTTCCGAAGCGCCATGCGCCGTAACGGTGTCGATCGCAAGGATCAGGTCGATTACTACCCGAACAACATCGTCAAGGGCAGTTCAACGCCGCCGCTGCCGGTGCCGGTCAGCGACGAAGGTGCTCGCGGCACGGTCGACGACCTGACGGCCTATTTCCTGCTCGAGCGGCAGTTGGCGCGCACCGGGAAATGCGCTCTGACCGTGCCGGTATTCGACGGCCGGCATCGCTTTGACCTGCATTTCAGCGACGCCGGCCAGCAGGATCTGAAGGCGACCAGCGAACAGCGATTTGCCGGTCCGACGACGGTTTGCAAGATGACACGCCAGATGATCGTGACCCCCGATGATCCGGAAGCGACCGACGGTGCCCGCCAGGGAACGTTCTGGTACGCGCGGCTGCTGCCCGGTGACGTCATGGTGCCGGTGCGGATGATGCTCGATACCCAGATGGGGGCGATCGATGGTTATCTCGCCGAGATCAAGGGCCGCGGCGTCGATTTGAAATTTATGGAGTAAGCCCGAGCCGTTCCAGCGCCGCCGGCAATTCGGCGAAATGGTCGAGCACGACCTTGCCGCCGAGCGTCTCCGGGTTCGCCCGCGCATAGCCATAGCGCATCATCACCAGCGGCACGGCGGCGGCATGCGCGACGGCGGCGTCGTTTTCGCTGTCGCCGATCATCACCGCGCGGTTGCGGTCGCCGCCGAGTTCGTCGATCAGGCCGAGCAGATGGCCGGCATCGGGCTTTCTGACCGCATAGCGGTCGCCGCCCGCGATTCCGTCGAACAAGTCGAGCAGGTGAGCCCGCCCAGCACCGTCATCGTCGCCTGCTGCAGTTTGTTGGTGCACACCGCGGTGCGGTAGCCACGCCGCCGCAGGCCGAGCAGCGTGTCGCGCACCCCAGGATAGGGCCGCGTCAGTTCGGTCGCATTTGCCGTTCGTAGACCTCGACGTAATGCGGCAGCGCCTCCGCCGCCTCCGCGGCGCCACCGCCGCGCGCGGCAAAGGCGCGTGCCACCAGCGTCGGCACGCCGTCACCGACCATCGGCGCTACCTCCGATGGCGACAGCGGCCCATAGCCGTGCTCGTGCAACACTTCGTTAAGCGCATTGGTTAAATCTGGCACGCTGTCGATCAGCGTGCCGTCGAGGTCGAAGAGCAGGAGAAAATTGGCCATCGCCGACAACTGTGCCCTGCCCCCGTCATATTCCGCAACAATCTGTGTGTTGGCAGGAGGCCGTCCGAGTGCAAACCTTTTCCGATGATCGCGTTTCGTTCGTCGCCAGGCCAGCCATGAGCCGACCCCGTTTCGCCGCCATCATCCTCGCCGCCGGCGAAGGCACCCGCCTCAAATCGACGCGCCCCAAGGTGCTGCACGAAGTTGCCGGGCAGGCGATGATCCGCCACGTCATCGACGCGCTGCGCGCCGCTGGAACCGGCCGCGACGGTCGTCGTGATCGGGCGCGACATGGGTTCGGTCGCGCGGCTGTCGCGCCGGCAGAGACCGTGACGCAATACCCGCCGCGCGGCACCGGCGATGCGGTCCGCGCTGCGCGAACCGCGCTGGCGGCGTCGCCTGGCCGAAGGCATCGATCGCTGATATGCTGGTGCTGTTCGGCGACGCGCCGCTGCTTGCGCACCGAGACGATCGCGGCCTGCTCGCGGCGCGGCGGCAGGAGCCGGAGGTTGCGGTGGCGGTCGCCGGCATGCGGCCGGCCGACCCGGCAGCCTACGGCCGGCTGGTGATCGACGGCGACGGCGCGCTGACCCGCATCGTCGAGGCGCGGGACGCCAACGCCGAGGAACGCGCAGATCGGCCTGTGCAACGGCGGCATCATGGCGATCGATGCCCGCCACGCGTTCGCACTTGTGGACCGAATCGGCAACGACAACGCCAAGCGCGAATTCTACCTGACCGACATCGTCGCCATCGCCCGCGACCGAGGGCTGTCGTGCCGGGTGGCCGAATTGCCCGACGAGGAACTGCTGGGCGTCAACACCCGCGCCGAACTGGCCGCCGCCGAGGCGCTGATGCAGGACCGGCTGCGGCGGCGCGCGATGGAGAGCGGGCGCGACGCTGATCGCGCCGGAAACCGTGTTCTTCTGCACCGATACCCGGCTCGGGCGCGATGTCGTCGATCGAGCCGAACGTGATTTTCGGCCCCGGCGTGACGGTCGCCGACAACGTGCGGATCCGCGGCGTTCTCGCATATTCGAGGGCGCGACGATCGCGAGCGGCGCGATCGTCGGGCCGTTCGCCCGGCTGCGGCCCGGCGCGGTGCTGGAAACCGACGTGCATGTCGGCAATTTCGTCGAGGTCAAGGCGACCCGGCTCGGCGCCGGGGTCAAGGCCAGCCACCTGACCTATCTCGGCGACAGCGATATCGGCGCCGGCACCAATATCGGCGCCGGCACGATCACCTGCAATTACGACGGCTTTAACAAGCACCGCACGACCATCGGCGCAGGCGCGTTTATCGGCTCCGAACACGGCGCTGGTCGCGCCGGTCTCGGTCGGCGACGGCGCGTATTGCCGCCGCCGGCAGCGTCATCACCCACGACGTGCCGGCTGATGCGTTGACGGTCGCGCGCGGCCAGCAGGTGGACAAACCGGGGCGCGCGATAGAAATCCGCGCGCGGCTGCAGCGCGAAGAAACGCTGAGCGTTTCAGCGAATTCACAGGATTTGACGTCGGGAGACGAATGCCATGTGCGGCATTATCGGGATCATCGCGAAGCATCCGGTCGCCGCGGAACTGATCGACGGGCTGCGGCGGCTCGAATATCGCGGCTATGATTCGGCCGGCGTCGCGACGCTGATCGACGGCCGCATCGAGCGCCGCCGCGCCGAGGGCAAGCTCGGCAACCTCGCGGCACGGCTCGAACGCGAGCCGGTGCAGCGGCACGATCGGCATCGGCCACACGCGCTGGGCGACGCACGGCCTGCCGACCGAAGGCAACGCCCACCCGATCGCCACCGACCGGGTCGCCGTCGTCCATAACGGCATCATCGAGAATTTCCAGGCGCTGAAGCGCGAGCTGGTCGGGCTCGGCTATCAGTTCCACACCCAGACCGACACCGAGGCGGTGGCGATCCTGACGACGCACCATTTGGCGCAGGGCATGGCGCCGGCGCAGGCGGTGGCGCGCACCCTGGAGCGGCTGGAAGGCGCTTTCGCCCTGGTGTTCCTCTTCGCCGGCGAGCACGATTTGTTGATCTGTGCCCGCCGCGGCAGCCCGCTGGCGATCGGCTATGGCGACGGCGAGATGTTCATCGGCTCGGATTCGCTGGCGCTGGCGCCGCTGACCCGCCGCATCACCTATCTCGAAGAGGGCGACTGGGCGGTCGTGACCTCGCGGGACGTGACGATCTACGACCACGCCAACCAGCAAGGTCGAGCGCGCGGTGCGCGAGACCGCGCTGTCCGGCGCGCTGATCGGCAAGGGCAATTTCCGGCATTTCATGCAGAAGGAGATCTTCGAGCAGCCGGCGGTGATCGGCGACACGCTGCACGCGCTGATCAACCCGGCGACGCCGCAGCGTGCAGCTGCCGCGAACTGCCGTTCGCGCTCGGCGATCTCGGCAAGATCACGATCATCGGCCTGCGGCACCTCGTAGCACGCCGGGCTGGTCGCCAAATACTGGCTCGAGCGCATCGCCCGCATCCCGGTCGAGGTCGATATCGCCTCGGAATTCCGCTACCGCGCCCCGGCGATGCCGCACGACGGCGCCGCGCGTGTTCATCTCGCAATCGGGCGAGACCGCCGACACGTTGGCGGCGTTGCGCTATTGCCGCGAGGCCGGCCAGAAGATCATCGCCATCGTCAACCAGCCGGAAAGCACGATCGCGCGCGAAGCCGACATCGTGCTGCCGACCCTGGCCGGGCCGGAGATCGGCGTCGCCTCGACCAAGGCGTTCACGACGCAGCTTGCGGTGCTGGCGGCGTTTACGGTCGCGATCGCGCGGGCACGCGGCACGATCGACGCCGACCGGCGAGGCGGCGCTCGCCGGGCAGCTTGCCGAAATCCCGTCGCGCGCCAGCGAGGTGCTGAACCACGACGAGCGATTGCAGGAGATCGCGGCCGAAATCGCGCTGGCCCGCGACGTGCTCTATCTCGGCCGCGGCACCGCCTTTCCGCTGGCCCTCGAAGGGGCGCTGAAGCTGAAGGAGATTTCCTACATCCACGCCGAGGGCTACGCCGCCGGTGAGATGAAGCACGGCCCGATCGCGCTGATCGACGAGAACGTGCCGGTCATCGTGCTGGCGCCGCCCGACGATCTGTTCGAGAAGACACTGTCAAATGTCGAGGAAGCCATGGCGCGCGGCGGCCGGGTGGTGATGATCTCCGATGCCGCGGGGGTGGCGCGGCTCGAAGGCCGGCTCGCCTTCGGCATCGCGATCCCGCATGTTCGCCGTTTGTCGCGCCGCTGCTCTACGCGATCCCGGTCCAGCTGCTCGCCTATCACGTCGCGGTGCTCAAAGGCACCGACGTCGACCAACCGCGCAATCTCGCGAAAAGCGTCACGGTGGAGTAACCCCTCCCCGGCCGCCCCGGACGCGCTTGATGAGGTACGTGCCGCGCATTAGTCTCGGGACAGCGACTTGAACCGAGTGGTTGCCGTGCGCAGCCATTCATAAGCGAATCCCGCTCGATCCATTTCCGCATCAAAAACCTGTCGCGCGTCGGCGCGGCTCTTCAGCGGATTTTTCCTATGCAGCGACGCGATTTCTTCAAATCGGTGGCGGCCGCCGGGGCGGTTGCCGCTTGGGGCGGGCGGGCGCAGGCGGCGCCGGCGGGTTGGCGCGAGTTCGAGATCACCTACAAGGTCACGCTGAAAACCGACAAGACACCGGCGCGGCTATGGCTGCCGGTGCCGCAGGATGCGCTCGATTACCAGCGGGTCGTCAACCTGAGCTGGCAGTCTCCGGTCGCCGCTTTCGTGCTGTGGGCGCAGGCATCGCGCGCACCGATCGTCTCGGCGGCATGGCTTGAACCCGGCGCCAAACGCGAGGTCGAAGTCACCGCCCGGGTGGCGACGCGCGACCGGTCAGGCTATAGCCCCGACGCCACCCCGGCCGAACTGGCCGAATACCTCAAGCCGACCAAAAGCTCACCGACAGACGGCATCGTGCTGGCAAAGGCGCGCGAGATCGTCGGCGAGCGTACGCAGCCTCTCGACAAGGCGCGGGCGATCTATGACTGGGTCGTGGACAACACCTTCCGCAAGGCCGAGACGCGCGGCTGCGGCCTGGGCAACATCGCCTTCATGCTGGAAAGCGGCGACATGGGCGGCAAATGCGCCGACATCAATTCGCTCTATGTCGGGTTGGCACGCGCCGCGGGGCTGCCGGCCCGAGATTTCTTCGGCATCCGCGTCGCCGCATCGAAGGTGACGAAGTCGCTCGGCAAATCAGGCGATATTACCAAGGCGCAACATTGCCGCGCCGAGGTGCATATCGACGGCAAAGGATGGTTTCCGGTTGATCCGGCGGATGTCCGCAAAGTCGTGCTCGAAGAACAGGTGCCGGTCGATAGCGACAAGGTCAAAGCCTTGCGCGAGCGGCTGTTTGGCAATTGGGAGATGAACTGGGTCGGGTTCAACTACGCCCGCGATTTCACCTTGCCGGACCAGAAGGCCGGGCCAATTGGTTTTCTGATGTACCCGTATGCCGAAACCGCCGAAGGCACCGAAGACTCGCTCGACCCCGCGAGTTTCGCCTATACGATCACCTCCAGCGAAATCGCCTGAACCTGATCGCCCGCGGCCTGCCGGGCGATCCTTCTTTCCGAGCAGGAGAAGACGAGCTGCGCCCAGCCAGAGTTGATCCAGCTGTGGCGATAATGCCGCTGTGGCACCTGGGTAATATCCATTCGATCCAATGTGAATTTGGCAAAACATCGGCTACCGCAAGAAGTCGGTATTGTCATACTATTGCCTTAAACTCGGGTCATCCTGACCTGAGTGAACGTCCAGTATTAAAGAAAACAGTATCTTTTACGTTGAACAGCGAAGGCGCAGTACACCTGACGCTTTTGTCATGGCGTGCTGTTCCATTAGGGAGAACGGATATGAGTGATCTCAATCGCATTAGAGACGCAGCGAACACAGCAAGCGGCGGGGACGTGGTCGTCGCGGCGGTATTGCGCGGAGTGGAGACCTGGGCCAATGCCCAAAGCGACATGCTGGCCGGCGCTGGAGCGATGTGGGCGGAGTGGAACCGCCAGCAGCGCCAGACGGCCGAGTTTTCCGCCCGCACCCTGCTGGACATGTGCGAGTGCCGCAGCCCGCTCGATTTCGCGCGGTTGCAGCGGCGCTGGCTGACCGGCTCGCTCGAACACGCGGCGTCGAGCATCGAGTGCGTCGCGCAACACGCGGTGCCGATCGTGCAGCCTGCAATGCCGCGCGATCTCGCAATGGCCTGCGCCGCCGCGCAGTAAGCGGCGCAAGCCCGGCATTTCTTCTTGGATCATCAGGGGTAAGGCAGTGACCTATCACGTATTCTACGGCGCGGCGCCGGCCATGGCCAACCGCGACCGCCATCTCGATGAGCGCATCCAGAGCGAGCGGTTCAGCACCGAGCACGAAGCGCTGATGCGCGCGCGCGAACTGATCGACGACGACGAAACGAGGGTCGTCGCAGTGTCCGACGGCACCGGCAACCAGCTTGCCGGCGTGCGGCTGCAACTAAAACTCGGATATTGCTGTGTTTAGGTGACGGCCGGCGGCGCGGCTGCGAAACCACGCAGCCCGCGCCGCGGGTCTGGCCGTCCGGGGCCGTCCGGGGCGATCGCCTTGCCAAAGACCGGGCGCGTCCGTACCTATGAACCAGCCGATGAAAGCCGCCGGCGCGGTTTCAGGGAGGATGCGATGCAGCTCAAGGACCAGAGCCTTTTCCGCCAGCAATGCTACGTCGACGGCAAGTGGAGTCGATGCGCTGAACCGCGGCACGATCCCGGTCACCAACCCGGCCACCGGGGAGACCCCTCGGCACGGTGCCGCGCATGGGCGCCGAGGAAACCCGCCAGGCGATCGAGGCCGCCAACAAGGCATTGCCGGCGTGGCGCGCCAAGACCGCCAAGGAACGCGCCGGCATCCTGCAGAAAGTGGTTCG
This sequence comes from uncultured Alphaproteobacteria bacterium, assembly GCA_963737875.1. Classification (GTDB taxonomy): domain Bacteria; phylum Pseudomonadota; class Alphaproteobacteria; order ATCC43930; family CGMCC-115725; genus DATARH01. The sequence continues at coordinate 22,591 of CAVTUM010000018.1, forward strand.
ACCTGATGATGGCGAACCAGGAGGACCTGGCGCAGCTGATGACCGCCGAGCAGGGCAAGCCGCTCGCCGAGTTCGAAGGGCGAGATCGCCTATGCCGCCTCGTTCATCGAATGGTTCGGCGAAGAGGGCAAGCGCATCTACGGCGACACGATCCCGTCGCACGGCCGCCGACAAGCGCATCATCGTGACCAAGGAGCCGATCGGCGTCTGCGCCGCGATCACGCCGTGGAACTTTCCGGCGGCGATGATCACCCGCAAGGCTGGGCCGGCGCTCGCCGCAGGCTGCACAATGGTGCTGAAGCCCGCGACCGCGACGCCGTTTTCGGCGCTTGCGCTCTGCGAACTGGCCGAGCGCGCCGGGGTGCCGGCTGGGGTGTTTTCCTGCGTCACCGGCGGCGTCGAGCGAGATCGGCGGCGAGCTGACCTCGAACCCGATGGTGCAGCAAACTGACCTTCACCGGCTCGACCGAGATCGGCAAATTGCTGATGGAGCAATGCGCCGAGACGGTCAAAAAGACCTCGATGGAATTGGGCGGCAACGCGCCGTTCATCGTGTTCGACGACGCCGATATCGAGCAGGCGGTGAAGGGCGCGATTGCCTCGAAATACCGCAATGCCGGCCAGACCTGCGTCTGCGCCAACCGCATCCTGGTGCAGGACGGGGTCTACGACGCGTTCTCGAAGCGCCTCGCGGAGGTTGCCGGCGACATGAAGGTCGGCGACGGCATGGCGGCCGGGGTCGTGATCGGCCCGCTGATCGACATGAAGGCGGTCGAGAAGGTCGAGGCGCATATCGCCGATGCAGTCCAGAAGGGCGCCAGAGTGGTGATCGGCGGCAAGCGGTCAGCGCTCGGCGGCAGCTTTTTCGAGCCGACGGTGCTGTCCAACGTGACGACCGACATGATCATCACCCGGGAAGAAACGTTCGGCCCGGTCGCGCCACTCTACCGCTTCAAGGAAGAGAGCGAGGCGATCAGGATGGCGAACGACACCGAATTCGGCCTCGCCGCCTATTTCTACAGCCGCGACATCGGCCGCATCTGGCGCGTCGCCGAAGCGCTCGAATACGGCATCGTCGGCATCAACGAAGGCATCATCTCGACCGAGATCGCCCCGTTCGGCGGCATGAAGGAATCCGGCATCGGCCGCGAAGGCTCGAAATACGGCATCGAGGACTATCTCGAAGTCAAATACCTGTGCATGGGCGGCATCGACCGCTGATCGCCGGTTTCCCTGCTCGGCGGCTTAGCGGATTGGGAAGCCCAGCGCGTTGAGTGCCTCGCGCATGCGGTCGCGGCCACGCAGCGCTTGGATGTTCTTGACGCGGGTTGGTGGTGCCTTGTTTGCACCTATGGCATGACCGAGTGAGAGGGCATTGAGTGCCGTAGGATGGGCTGAGCGCAGCGAAGCCCATCGTCCTGCCGATCCCCGGGAAGAGTGGGCTTCGCTGCGCTCAGCCCATCCTACGAGGCCTAACCGGACAGTCGTGGCCTTGACTTCTGCCATCGTGAGCCGGTTGTTACACCTATGGTTTACGCTGAGATATCCCACAACTCGAGAGGGCGTCCATGCAGGTGCAGGTTGCGCGATGGGGCAACAACCTGGGACTGCGCATTCCGAAAGACATCGCTGCTCGCGCCGGGCTGAGCGAAGGCGCGCGGGTTGATGTCGAGGCCGATGACGGGCGCATCATCATCACGCCGGCGCGGCGACGGTATGTGCTCGCCGGGTTGTTGAAGGACACGACGCCGCAGGCGATGCGTGATGCTTTCGATTGGGGTGACGACAAAGGCCGCGAGATCGTCGAGTAGCCGATGCCTTATTCCCCCGACACCGGTGACCCGCTGGTCGTATCGCCCGGTGAGTTCAGCGTCGCCAGCGAGTTTGCCATTGTCTGTCCGATTACCTCGCGGGTCCGGCCGTTTGGAACAAGTGTCGTACTGCCTGTGCCCATTTTCGGCGAGATCCTGACCAGCCACGTGCGCCGCATCGACACGATCGCCCGGCCGATTGTCTTTGCCGGAAAGGTGCCTGCGGCCATCCTGGAAGATGTGCGCGGCAAACTGGCCGCGTTGATCGGCATCCAATGATACCGTGTCCGATCGCAGGTGTTGGTACGATCAGGTTGGCACAAGGCTGATGCGCATTCTGTTTGCGATCCCGCACTACTTCGCCGGGACCAATGCCGGAAATTACGCTTCGGAGCGCAGCGCACCGGAATCGCGGGCGCGAACCGTGCGGCAATGCCTCGCGGCGTTGCACCAGACCTTTTCCGGCGCGCAATCGCTGCTCGACGGGCGGGCGCAGGCGTTTCACCCGACCAACCCGCGGCTCTCCGCCGAGGTCACAATCGCGCTGTGCACGACCGGCGACAGCCATCTCGTGCCACAGCTCGGCATCGATGTGTTCGACCACATCCGCACCCATGCCGAGCCGCGCTATCTGGGCTTCGAATGCCACAAACTGCTGCGCAACGGCCTCGGCCAATACGATTACTTTGCCTATCTCGAAGACGATCTGCGGATCACCGACGGGCTGTTCTTTCGCAAACTGGCCTGGTTTACCTCGCAATTCGGCGAGGGGACGGTGCTGCAGCCGAACCGCTTCGAGCTGATCGACGAGCCGCTGCCTTACAAGCTCTACATCGACGGCAACATGCACCAGGGGCCGGTGCTGGGGCCGGACGAGGCACATCGCCGGTTCGAGGTGCCGGCGTTCGGCCAGGGCGCCGTGTTTCAGCGCATCGCCAACCCGCATTCCGGCTGCTTTTTCCTGAACCCGGCACAACTGGCGCGCTGGGTGGCGCAGCCGGATTTCGCCGAACACAGCGCCGCCTTTGGCGGGCCGCTCGAAAGCGCCGCGACGCTCGGGATCATGCGGCATTTCCGTGTCTACAAGCCGGCGCGCGAGAATGCCGCTTTTCTCGAGATCGAGCATCTGGACCGGCGCTATCTCGGTCGCCATTTCTGGCCCACGGCCGGCACGCCGACCCGGCTGGACTGGATTTAGCCCCGGTTGTCTAGAAGTCGCGGGATGTGCGCCCTGCCGCGGCTGCTTGCGACGAGCGCGCGATTGTGACAACCGTATTTCGCCCATGATGAACGGAGCCCTGCATGCCGCGCTATGATTTCGACCTGTTCACGATCGGCGCCGGATCGGGCGGCGTTGCCGGCACGCGCCGGGCCGGCGCCTATGGCGCGCGCACCGCAATCTGCGAGGAATTGCGGGTCGGCGGCACCTGCGTGCTGCGCGGCTGCGTGCCGAAAAAGCTGTTGGTCTATGGCGCCCAGTTCGCTGACGCTTTCGCCGACGCCGAAGGCTTCGGGTGGACGGTGCCGGAGGTCGAATTCGACTGGCCAAAGCTGATCGCCGCCAAGGACAAGGAACTCGACCGGCTTGCATCAGATCTACATCAACATGCTGAACAACGCGAAGGTCGAGATCATCAACGGCCGCGGGATCGTCGTCGATCCGCACACCGTCGAGGTCAACGGCAAGCGCTATACCGCCGAAAACATCATGATCGCGGTCGGCGGCTGGCCGGAGACACCGAATGTTCCCGGCGTCGAGCACGTGATTTCGTCGAACGAGGCGCTCGACCTGCCGGCCCTGCCGAAGCGGATCGTGATTGTCGGCGGCGGCTATATCGCGGTCGAATTCGCCGGCATCTTCCGCGGCTTTGGCAGCGAGGTGATCGAGATCATTCGCGCCGACAAGTTACTGCGCGGGTTTGACGAGGATTTGCGCACCAATCTCGGCGAGGAGATGCACGGCCGCGGCATCGACATCCGCAGTGGCACCCAGATCGCCCGCATCGACAAACACGCCGGCGGCTATACCGTTACCACCACGGCCGGCGACAGGATCGAGACCGATTGCGTGATGTATGCGACCGGCCGCGCGCCAAACACAAAAGGGCTAGGGCTCGCGGAAATTGGCGTCGAAATGAAGGAGAACGGCGCAATCAAGGTCGATGAGTGGCAGCGCACCAGCGTCAAGAACATCTATGCGGTCGGCGATGTCACCGACCGGATCAACCTGACCCCGGTGGCGATCGGCGAAGGGCGTGGCATCGCGGAGACCCTTTACAACAACAACCCGATCCGCATGGACCATGACGACGTTCCCTCGGCGGTGTTCAGCAACCCGCCAATCGGGACCGTTGGGCTCAGCGAGGAGCAGGCGCGCCGCGAGTACGGCGACATCGATGTTTACAAGACCCGGTTCCGGCCGATGAAAAACACGCTGTCGGGCCGCAGCGAGCGCACCTTTATGAAGCTGGTGGTCGATGCCAAGACCGACCGGGTGGTCGGTTGTCACATGCTTGGCCCCGACGCGCCGGAAATCATCCAGGGGGTGGCGATCGCGGTCAAATGCGGCGCCACCAAAAAGCAGTTTGACCAGACCATCGGGATTCATCCGAGCGCGGCCGAAGAATTCGTCACGATGCGCGACAAGTACGTGGCGCCGATCAAGGTCGCCGCAGAGTAATCCCCAGACGCGGCGGCTCGCCGCAAGAGAGCCGCCGCGTGCGCTATCACCGCTCCAACCCACAGCCGCCCGGTCTCCGAGCCGCTGCTTCTGCATGATCAAAGCATCACTGAATTTGGGCGGACGCCTTTCCCTGCATTCGAAAATCGATCGACCGCGCCAAATCGCCATCGCCCCGATGTAACGAACATTCGTTGCAGTCTTCCTTTTTGGCATTGGCCGGTATCGCGCCGGCCACCAACCTTGGACTATGCTTCCACGCGCCTGCGGCCGCGATGCATACCGCCTTGTACTACACCCCATACTTTGTGATACGCTCTGGCGCTTCGAATAGGGGGCGGAAATGGCTGCTGACGGCAAGTATCAAGGCGCCTATCCACATCTCGTCACGAAGATCATCGCCAGCTATGTATCGCATCATAACGTCACCCCCGAGCAGATCCCCGAGTTGATCACCTCGGTCCACCGCGTTATCGACAGCCTCGGCAAGCCCTCCGAGCCGCAGGGTATACTGACGCCGGCGGTGCCGGTGCGCCGCTCTGTGCAGCGCGACGCGGTCGTGTGTCTCGAATGCGGTTGGAAGGGCAAGATGTTGCGGCGGCACCTCAGTACCCGCCACGGCCTGCGCGGCGAGGCCTACCTGAAGCGTTGGGGGCTGCCGAGCGACCACCCGCTAACCGCGCCGATCTACTCAGAGCAGCGATCGAACCTCGCCAAGGAACTCGGCCTCGGGCGCGGCGGCCGGCAGGTCGCGGCCCCCACCGCTCCCGAAACACCCCGCCGCCGCGGCCGTCCCCGCGGCAGCACCCGCGCCGCCACCGGCGGCTGATCAGCGGCGGTGGTGATCAGCGGCGATGGATCGCCGTTTCCGTAACGACGACATCCATCGGGATGTCGAAGCTCTGGGGATGGATCGTTTCAATCGCCTGTAGCGAAAACCCGACACCGATCGCCCGCGGGCGCGGCGACAGTGCCGCCAGCGTGCGGTCGAAATAGCCGCCACCATAGCCCAGACGATACCCGGCGCGGTCATACCCGACGACCGGCGCGAGCACGACCGACGGAAGCACCAGGTCCCGCTTTTCCGGCACCGGGATGTTCCACACACCATCAACAAGCGGCTCGCCAGGCCGCCAGGCGTGGTATTCGAGCGGCCCCTTCTTGTCGACGACGACGGGCAGCGCCACGCCCCGCCCGCCGGCGATCGCCCAGTCGATGACGTACCGCGGGTCGAACTCGGCCCGGAACGGCCAGTACACCCCGAGGGTGCCGGGCGTCTCGGCAATCACGGTCTGCAAGGACGCGGCAATGCGCTCGCCCCATTGCCGCCGAGTTGCCGCCGTCACCTCCATCCGCTCGGCGATCAGCCGCTCGCGCTCGGCGCGGCGCCACAGGCGAAGCTCGACGCCCTCCATCGGCACGCCCTCCATCGGCAGGTCGTCCCCGGACGCTTGCATCCTCTTAGAACAGCCCGGTAATGCGGCCATCATCGGTCAGGTCGATGTTGTTGGCGGAGGGGACGCGCGGCAGGCCCGGCATCGTCATGACCTCGCCGCAGATCGCGACGACAAACTCGGCCCCGGCCGACAGACGTATTTCCCGCACCGCCAGGATGTGATCGTCCGGCGCGCCTTTGGCATTGGCATCGGTTGAAAAGCTGTATTGCGTCTTCGCGACACAGATCGGGAAATGGCCAAAGCCGTTTTTTTGCAATTCGGCGAGCCGGTTCTCGACACTGGCGTCGCACGCGATGTCCTTGGCGCGATAGATTTTCTGCGCGATCGTCTTGATCTTGTCGCGCAGTGGCATTTCGTCGGGGTAGAGCACCTGGAATTTGGAGGTGCCGCGTGTCGACGACCTTGACGACGGCTTCGGCCAGCGGCGCCGCGCCTTCGCCGCCATTCGCCCAATGGTCGGCAACCACCGCTTCGACGCCGTGTTGTGCGCAGAGTGACTTGAGCTTGGCATGCTCGGCTTCGGTGTCGGCGCTGAACCGGTTGACCGACACCACCGCCGGGACCCCGAATTTCGCGCAGGTTTTCGAGATGCCGCGCGAGGTTGGCGTAGCCCGCTTCGACGCGCCGCGACATTTTCGGTCCGCAATTGGTCGCGGGCGACGCCGCCGTGCATCTTCAGCGCGCGGATCGTCGCGACGACGACCGCCGCATCCGGCGCGAGCCCTGCCTTGCGGCACTTGATGTCCATGAATTTCTCGGCGCCGAGATCGGCCCCGAACCCGGCTTCAGTAACGACATAATCGGCCAGTTTCAGCCCGGTCTTGGTGGCGATGACCGAGTTGCAGCCATGCGCGATGTTGGCGAACGGGCCGCCGTGGATAAAGGCCGGGTTGTTTTCCAGCGTCTGCACCAGATTGGGCGCCATCGCGTCCTTCAGCAGCACCGCCATCGACCCGGCCGCCTTCAGCTCGCCGGCACGAACCGCTTCGCGAGCGCGGGTCTGCGCGACAATGATGTTGGCGAGACGCCGCTTCAGATCGTTGAGATCGGTCGCGAGGCAGAAGATCGCCATGACCTCTGAGGCGACGACGATGTCGAACCCATCCTCGCGCGGGAAGCCGTTGGCGACGCCGCCCAGCGACGATACGATCGAGCGCAATGCCCGGTCATTCATATCAATGCCGCGGCGCCAGGTGACGCGGCGCGGGTCGATTCCGAGTTCGTTGCCCCAGTAGATGTGGTTGTCGACCATTGCCGCGAGCAGGTTGTTGGCGGCGCCAATCGCGTGAAAATCGCCGGTGAAGTGGAGGTTGATGTCCTCCATCGGCACGACCTGGGCATACCCGCCGCCGGCCGCGCCGCCCTTCATGCCAAAGCTCGGCCCGAGGCTCGGCTCGCGCAGGCAGATGATCGCCTTTTTGCCGATATGGTTGAGTGCGTCGCCGAGGCCGACCGTCGTCGTGGTCTTGCCTTCGCCCGCCGGGGTCGGGGTGATCGCGGTGACGAGGATCAGCTTGCCGTTGGGCTTGCTCTTCAGCCTGTCGACGTAATCGAGGCCGATCTTGGCCTTGTAATGGCCATAGGGAGACACCGCCGAGTTCGGAATGCCGAGCTTTGCGGCGATTTCGCCGATCGGGCGCATGGTCGCGGCCTGGGCGATCTCGATGTCGGATTGTGGGTTTCTATGTTGGTCGGCTCCGCGCGCCACGGCAATTCTCCTCCACTAGAGCGTTGGCAGGGTCTTAGCCCCTCCGGGCCACAGGCTGCAACCGCTGTCGCCGCTGTCCACGGCTGCGCCGCGCCCCCTGAACCGACGCAAATTCCCGCGCGATCGCATCACGATCGCAAAGGGGGGAACATGGCGCGGCCGATCGTTTATGGCCCGGCGGGCAGCACGTATGTGTGGAGCGTGCGTCTGGCGCTCGCCGAGAAGGGGGTGACGCACGAACTCGTGCCTGTCGCCGACGGCGAACACCAGCAGGAGCCGCATCTGTCTCGGCATCCGTTCGCCAAGCTGCCGGCCTTCGAGCATGACGGGTTTGCGATGTACGAAACCCAGGCAATCCTGCGCTACATCGACGAGGGGTTTGCGTCCGCCCCGCTACAGCCGACCGAGCTCCATGAATTCGCGCGGATGAACCAGATCATCGGCATCGTCGACGCCTATGCCTGGCCGTCGATTGCCGCCGGCATTCTGTTCAATCGCATGCTGGCGCCCCGCCTCGGCCTGCCGGTCGACGAGGCCGCCATCGCCGCCGCCCTGCCCCGCGCCAAACTCTGCGTGTCGGAGATCGCACGCCTGATGGGCGACCAGCAATTCCTCGCCGGCGACCGCGTCAGCCTAGCCGACCTGATGGTCATCCCGCTGCTGTTCTATTTCGCCCGCGTGCCGGAAGGCGAAGCGCCGCTCGCCGAGCATCCGGGGTTGCAGGCATGGATGAAGCGGATGGAGGGGCGGCAGAGCTTCCAGGTGACGAAGCCGCCGGAGTCTGACCCAAAATTGCGTGACATCGTCCGCCGATCGCGCGAGTCTCGCGCCCACAATCTGCCTCGCCTCACGCCCCCAAAAGGAGCCGCGCCATGCTCGAACAGGACGTCGTCGTCACCACCAAATATGGCAAGTGCCCGTCCTTTGCCGTCTGCCCGGACGGCCCCGGTCCCTATCCCGGCATCATCTTCTACATGGACGCGCCGGGCATCCGCGAGGAGCTGCGCAACATGGCGCGGCGCATCGCGAAGCATGGGTATTTCTGCCTGCTGCCCGACATGTACTACCGGCTCGGCTCGCTGCGCTTTGACGTGGCACGGCGGGACGACATCGATGGCGCCGGTGTTCCTCCAGGCGATGGCCAGCCTGACCAACGCCAAGGTCATGGACGACACCGGCGGCTGGATTGGCTGGATGGATGCACAGGAGAAGTGCGCACCCGGCCCAATGGGCTGCGTCGGGTACTGCATGAGCGGCATGCACATCACCAACGCGGCGGCGCTCTACCCGCACCGCATCGCCTCCGCCGCCTCGCTCTACGGCGTCGGCATCATCACCGACAAGGAAGATTCGCCGCACCTGCTGCTCGACCGCGTCAAGGGCGAACTGTACTACGCCTTCGCCGAGACCGACCGCAGCGTTCCGGCGCACATCCCCGGCGAACTGAAGACCCTGCTCGACCAGCACAAGATCAAGCACGAGCTGAAAATTTTCGCGGGCACCGAACACGGCTTCGCGTTCCCCGAGCGTGCCATCTACAACACGCTCGCCGCCGAGGAGACCTGGGACAAGATGTTCGCGATGTGGGACCGCACGCTGAAGGGCAAATAGCGCCACGGCACCCGCGCCTGCTCCTCCCCTTCACCGGGGAGGAGTGAAAATCGAACGGCCTCCAGGGAGCACCTTCCTATGAAACTCCGCTACAATCCAGCCTCGCCCTATGTCCGCAAAGTCATGGTATGCGCCCACGAACTAGGCCTCGCCGATAAGATCGAACTTCTGACCACGGCGGTCAGCCCGGTCGAGGTCAACGCGACGCTGGCGGCGGAAAACCCGCTGATGAAGATACCGGCGCTGTCAACCGATGACGGGCAGGTGCTGTTCGATTTGCCGGTGATCTGCGAATACCTCGACAGCATCGCCGGTGGCGGCAGATTGTTCCCGGCCGGCAATACCCGTTGGGCCGCCTTACGGCAGCAGGCGCTCGGCGACGGCATTCTCGACGCGCTGATCCGTGCCGTTACGAGATCGCCGCGCGGCCGGAAGAGAAGCGCTACGCCGGCTGGACCGATGCCCAGTTGCGCAAGGCGCACCAGGGCCTCGCGGCGCTGGAGAACGAGGATTTGTCGGACGCGCGCACGATCGGCTCGGTGACCGCCGGCTGCACCCTCGGTTATCTCGATTTCCGCTTCCCAAGCGACGGCTGGCGACAGCGCCACGCGAAGCTCGCGGCGTGGTACGCCGATGTCGAAAACCTCCCGTCGATGCTGGCGACCAAGCCGCCAGCGGGCTGAGCCTCTCCTTACTCTTACCGCCCCCCTGCCGTCATCCGCCGCGACCAAGGACGATGGGGTCGCAGCTCTGGCCGGGCCTCAGAGTACGTGGTAGAGGGCGGCTGGAGTCGCGGCGACCACGGTGTCGACCTCCAAGCACCGCAGATCCGGCTCGGTCAGCACCTGCACCAACCGGCCACGGGGCGCGCATTTGGCGGGGTCGAAGCATTCGAGAACAACACGATGACCGGACATCCCGCCGCTGCCGCGAGATGGCAAACTCCGGTATCGTTGCCGACGGTCAGACGCGCGCGCCGGGCCAGCGCACCGAGAAGGCCAGGATCGGTGCGGCCGGTCAGATCGACCGCCTCCGGGCACGCATCTCGGATCGCTGCGGCGAGCGGCTGTTCTGGCGCCGTGCCGACAATGACCGGCACAGAGCCGCCTGTGACGAGCCAGTTGGCAAGGCTGCCGAAGGCTGCCGCCGGCCAGCGCTTTTCGGGATGCTGTGGGGACGAGCCCGGCACCAGCAGCACAAAATCCCGCCCGGCCAGTTCGGTCGGCAAGGGCCGATCCAGCGGCGGCAATTTCGGAAGTGGCGTCGGGTAGATGCCGGCCATCAGCAATTGCTCGGCCTGCTTGTCTAGCGTGTGCTGGGCGTCCCGGCCGAGATTGGCGTGCGGATGGAGCAGCCGGGGGCGCTGCCGGACCATTCCGGCATTCCGGGCCGCATCAGCCACGAGTACAGCGCCGACCGTTGTGAGGTCTGCAAATCGTACACCCGATCGAAACCGCCCGATCGCAAGCGTCGGCGCAGCGCGAACCAGCCCGCGACATCGAGTGTCGTTGGCCGCGCGTCGACGATGATGTTGTCGAACAGCCGCAATTCCTCGGCGAAACCGGCGAGCAGTCGGGTGGTCAGCAGCGTCAGGTGATCGCCGGCATGGTGGTGGCGGATCGCCGCGATGGGTCCCAGCGCCTGGATGAAATCGCCGAATGCGCTGAGCCGGATAATCAATACCCGGCGCGGCCGCGGCAGCTTCGCGGCCGGCGGCTCGAACAACGCAAATACCTCGGCATGAGCCGCAAGATCGGGGTTGCCGATTGCTCGTTCGATCGCCGCACGAAGGGGGCTTCCGGCGGGTAGTCGGCCAGGGTTGCGCGCGAGGCCGTAGCGGGGATCCGGGCGCCAGGCCTGCGCGTTCCAGGCAAAAAAATGATGTAACGGCGTGCCGGCCGGGAAATCGGCGGCGGACAGCGTCATCGCCCGGAAACGCACAGCAACGCGGCTTCGAGGCGGCGGGATTGGGTGGTCGCGCTGAACCGCTCGGCGGCGCGGAGCCGCGCCGCCGCGCCAAGGCGATGCTGCAACGCCGACTGCCGCACCAGGCATCGAGCGCCAATGCCAGGGCTTCGGGATCGCCCGGGGGCACCAGCAGCCCGGTATGCCCATGCTCGACCGCCTCCGCGATCCCGGCATGGCGTGAGCCGATCACCGGCAGTCCTTCGGCCATCGCCTCGAAGATCACCGTCGGCAAGCCCTCGGAATCGCCGCCAGGCGCAGTCATGCTCGGCACGCACAAGGCGGCGGCACCACGCATCCAGCGACGCACCTCCGCATTCGGCAGCCAGCCGGGAAACTCGACACGTCGAAGGACGCTCGCCTGTTCGCGCAAGGCGCCCGCGACGGTCCATCGCCGATCAGCAGAGCCCTACATCACCGAGCCGGCGCATCGCTTCGATCAGGTAGGCGGCGCCCTTTTTCTCCACAAAGCGGCCGACAAACAGAATGTAAGGCGCCTCGACGGGCGGTTTTTCGACCGGCGGCGCGACCGCAATCTCGACGCCCTGATGGATGACTTCGAGCTTTGCCGCCGGGAAGCCACGGGCCAGCAGGTGTCACGAACGAACTCCGATACGCAGACAAACAGCGCCGCCTCGCGCTGTAATGCTTCAAGGCGGCGAGCATAGGTGCGCGGGATCATGCGGCTGCGGTAATGCGTGTCCTTCGTCACGTCGGCGCCGTGGAAGGTCACCACCAGCGGAACGCCGAGCGCCCGCGCGATCGGCAGCGCGAACGCTCCCCCCGGACCGAAATGCGCGTGGATCAGGCGGGGGTGCAGCGTCCGCAGATCAGGCTGCGGCGGCAGGATTCCAGCATGGCGGAACAGCGTGCGGTCGAGGACGCCCAGCACTCCGGGTCGGCCGAGGTGATACGTGTCGCCGGGCAACAGGTTCACACCGGCGTCCAGGTGATAGCCGAGCCATGTGGGTGTCAGGTGTTCGAAGCCGGCGTAGAACCGGCTGAGGAACGACGCCTCCGACAAGGGGGCAAGCCGGTGCCGATAGACAAGCAGCGTCTCCCTTCCCCCTCCCGCGTCGGGGGAGAGGGTGGGTCGCCGCGATCGCGGCGAGACCGGTGAGGTTCGCACCAACTGATTCACCCTCACTCGTCCTCGGGTTGCGCCCTCGGCCACCCTCTCCCGCGATGCGGGAGAGGGGTTAGCAACGCTTCATAGCCAGCAGCGACATCGTCCCAGCTCATACCGCGCTGGGTCGCTACGCGGTACGATGCCATCGGTCCAAACGTGTCGTCACGGAGCACGGCGATCGCGCCCTCAGCAAACGCGTCGTCGGTCGTGGCGACCCGGCCGGTCTCGCCATCGACGACGCGTTCGGCGACGCTGCCAAGCGGCTGGACAACGACCGGAACGCCCATCGCCTGCGCCTCGGCCAGCGCCAGGCAGAAGGTTTCGCCGGGGTCGCCGCGATAGAGCATCGCCCGCGACCCCGACAGAACCTCGGCGAGCGCCTCGCGACCGATCGGGGCGTGGCGATACACGCCATCAGCCAGCATCGCGTCGGCGCGCTTCAGGACGCATTCCATCGCGATGGAATGCCTGCCGGTGCCGCCATACACCGCAGGGCCGGCATAGATATGCAGTTCCGCCTGCGGCACCGCCGGCCTGATCCGCGCGGCCCACAAATCGAGCAGCCAGTCGAGGCCGCGCAACGGGTTCGACGTGAACACGGCGCATGGTGGCGGCGGGTCGCGCGGGACGGCGTGGCGGAAAATGTCGAGGACGCCATAGGGAATGACGATGCAGCCATCCACCAGCCAGCCGGGGATGTCTCGCATGGTAAATGCCGGTAGTGACGATCACCGGTCTGTACCATGCCAGGCGTAACGCATTGCGCGGCTTCGCCAGATAGCGTGCCGGGTTGTGCAGCCAGAACACGCGTTGCCGCGGCCGGTGCACCAAGCCGAGCAGCGGGGCGCCTCGATTAGCAATATGGAGATCACACTCGCCCCGAACGCGCTGCCCCAGCGGTGCCCATTCGACTTCGCGGTATCGCACCGGGGCGGCGCAGCGGCGGGGGGCGCTCGACCCCATGGCCGCGCGCCGCCAGGGCTTCGGCGATAAGCGCACGAATGCGAGACTGAGCATGACGCCAAGAAGGCCGGCCTCGGCACCGCGGCCATCGAAGGCGATGTCGTCATCGGCCATCACCACATGCACGCTCATCGCGCTCAAGGGGTGTACTCGTGTCAGCAACAGGACCGGGTAGAGCCCGGCGCATAGCGCGATCAGAAATCCGGCACAGGGGCCTTCGCGATAACCGCGCCGCCAAGATAGCATTTCCAGTAGCGCGAACGGATGCGGCGCGCAATCAGGGCCATAGCTGCCGATGTCGCCGCTGTCGCGCAAATCCGCCGCCCGCGCGGTGGTATAGCGATCGAGCTGGCGCAGCACTCGGGGATGTTGTGATCAACATGATGCACCAGCCGCGCCTCCAATCGCGGCGCTTGCGCGCTTATCAGTTTCACCGCCCGGGCCACCCGCCGGTCGTCCCGACGTTTGGCGCCGCGGCGGAACAGCCCGGCATGCGCCCAGCGCCCCGACCAGTGTGCCCGAGCCTCACCGCACGAGCCGATCGCCGATGTAATTGCTCTACCGGGATCAAATGCCAAGCCCGGCGGCGAAATAGCCGATGACATCCCGCTCTTATCTTGGCCGCCAGTTCTGGTACTCCAGCGGCCTGCCGCCGCCGTCGGCACCGATTTTGAGCACCCAGTCGCCGCGGCAGGTCGCGATTCGCCATTTCGACGGTGTCTCTCGCGCCCCACGTGCCCTCGACGACGAGCAACGGTCGGTCAACCTGTGGGTCACCTCAAACGAGCGACCGGACCGGTCAAGGCACGACGACGCATCGCTTCGGCGAAGGCCAGTCGCGCCAGACATCGGAGAGCTGCGCCGCCTCGTTGCGCGCGACGACCAGTGCCGACAGGCGCGGCTCGCCGCCCACCGCGGCGGCGGCCTGTAACGAGGTGTCGGCGGTGACGGTCACTGCCCCGTCACCGCCCTGCCCTCGCCCACCCGGCCGCCGCCTCACCCTGGGCGCGCAGCCACAGCCGGCGAGCCGCAGCCTCGGCGGCAGCGACCGACAGGCTGTCCATCAGTGTGTCGGTGGTCAGCGGGTCAAAGCCCGGCCCGAAATTTTT
>CAVTUM010000019.1:0-310998 GCA_963737875.1 uncultured Alphaproteobacteria bacterium
GATGTATCGCCAACCGCCGGTGGCGATTCGAGCGCGGCGGTGCATGTCAACGAGGACGGCACCGTGTCGGTGATGTGCGGTCATCCGGATATCGGCGGCTCGCGGGCCTCGATGGCGCTGATGGTCGCCGAGGTGCTCGGCGTGCCCTACGACGAGGTGCGGCCGGTGATCGGCGACACCTCGGCGATCGGGTTCAGCGCGGTGACCGGCGGCAGCCGCGTCACCTTTGCCGGCGGCATGGCGGTGACGCGGGCGGCCGAAGCGGTTGTCGAGGAGCTGAAGAACGCGCCGCGACGATCTGGGACATCGCCCCGACGCGGTCGAGTGGAAGGACGGCAAGGCGGAACCGGCCGGCGCCAATGCCGGCAGTTTCGAGCCCTTGACCTGGCGGCGATCGCGGCGAAATCGACCCGCACCGGCGGCCCGATCAGCGCCGAGGTACAGCTCAACGCGCAGGGCCCGGGGCCGGGTTTCGCGACCCATATCTGCGATGTCGAGGTCGATCCGCGAGACCGGCCACGTCAAGATGCTGCGCTATACCGCGATCCAGGATGTCGGCCGGGCGATCCACCCGATCCTATGTCGAAGGGCAGATGCAGGGCGGCGTCGCGCAGGGCGTCGGCTGGGCGCTCAACGAGGAATACATCTACGACAAGGATGGCCGCCTCGAGAACGCCGGCTTCCTCGACTACCGCGTGCCGGTCGCCTCCGATATGCCGATGATCGACACGATCATGGTTGAGGTGCCGAACCCGCGCCATCCGTTTGGCGCGCGCGGCGTCGGCGAGGTGCCGATCGTGCCGCCGATGGCGGCGGTCGCCAACGCGATCGCCGACGCGGTGGGGATGCGCATGCGCGACCTGCCGATGTCGCCGCCGAAAATCCGCGCCGCCCTGGACGCGGCACCGGCCCGCGCGGCGGCCGAATAGCAAACTTTGCCCTCTCCCGCATTGCGGGAGAGGGAGAACCATCGCGAAGCGATGGGAGGGCGAGGGTCTCACCAAGACGAAACACCCTCACCCGCCTCGCTTTGCTCGACACCCTCTCCCGCGGTGCGGGGAAGGAACTGCAACACTTTCCGTTCAGGAGTAGCGTATGATCCTATCTCGATAAGGCAGCGTCTGAAGGTCGTCGGCACCCGTCCGATCCGTCCGGATGGGGTGGACAAGGTCATCGGCCGCGCCGCGTTCGGCGCCGACATGGCGATGCCCGGCATGCTGTGGGGCAAGGTCAAGCGCAGCCCGCACGCGCATGCCCGCATCATGTCGATCGAGACCGTCGAAGGCCGCTGGCGCTGCCCGGCGTCAAGGCGGTCGTCACCGCCGCCGATTTCCCCGAGATCGCCTCGGAAGAGGCATTTGTCGGCGAAGGGCCGATGAATTTCCGCGACCTGTCGCGCAACTGCATGGCGCGCGGCAAGGTGCTGTATGACGGCCATGCGGTCGCCGCCGTCGCCGCGATCTCGCCGGCGATCGCCGAGGAGGCGCTCGACCTGATCGAGGTCGAGTACGAGGTGCTGCCGCACGTCATCGACGTCGAGGACGCGATGGGCCGCGACGCGCCGGTCCTGCATGACGACCTGTTCACCCAGGGCGTCGAGCCGAAGCCGAGAAGGCGTCGAACATCGCCAAGCGCATCACCTTCGCCAAGGGCGACATCGCGACCGGCTGGGACGCGGCCGAGGTCACGATCGAGCGCCGCTATACGACGCAGCCGGTGCACCAGGCCTATATCGAGCCGCATGCCTGCGTCGTCTCGATCGGCGCCGACGGCCAGTGCACGATCTTCAGCTCGAGCCAGGGCCAGTTCATGGTCCGCGCCTATTGCGCCAAGCTGCTCGGCATCGACATCGCCAATATCCGCGCGATCCCGGCCGAGATCGGCGGCGGCTTTGGCGGCAAGACGCTGGTCTACCTCGAGCCGGTGGCGCTGGCGCTGTCGAAGAAGACGCGGCCGGCCGGTCAAGATCGTGATGAGCCGCGAGGAAGTGTTCCGCGGCACCGGCCCGGCCGCGGGCGGCGTCATCGAGGTCAAGCTCGGCGCCAAGAAGGACGGCCACATCGTCGCCGCCGAACTGGTGCTGAAGATCCAGGCCGGCGCCTTCCCCGGCTCGCCGGTCGGGCCCGGCCTGCATGTGCGGCTTTGCGATGTACGACATCCCGCATGTCAACATCGTCGGCTACGACGTCGTGTCGAACCGGCCGAAGGTCGCGGCCTACCGCGCTCCCGGCGCGCCGAATCTCGACCTTCGGCGTCGAAAGCTGCTTCGACGAACTGGCGCGCGAACTCGGGATCGATCCGCTGCAGCTGCGCGAGATCAACGCCGCGAGCGACGGCACCAAGGCGGCGCACGGGCCGACCTGGGCCAATATCGGCTACTAGCAGACGCTCGAGGCGGCGCAGAACCACCCGCACATGCGCAGCCGCTCGGGCCGAACCAGGGCCGCGGCATCGCCTCGGGCTTCTGGTTCAACATCGGCGGCGAGTTCGAGCGCCGCGGTGCACATCAACGAGGACGGCACCGCGAGCGTCGTCGAGGGCAACCCCGATATCGGCGGCTCGCGCGCCTCGATGGCGATGATGGCGGCCGAGGTGCTCGGCATCCCGTACGAGCAGGTGCGCCCGATCGTCGCCGATACCGCCTCGACCGGCTACTGCTTCCTGACCGGCGGCAGCCGCGTCACCTTCGCGACCGGCATGGCGGTGACGCAGGCGGCCGAGAAGGTCGTCGTCGAACTCAAGAAGCGCGCCGCGATGATCTGGGACATCAGCCCCGACGCGGTCGACTGGAAGGACGGCAAGGCCTATCCGGCCGGCCCCAACGCCGGCAGCTTCGAGCCGCTGTCGCTGGGCGACATCGCGCTGAAGGCCGGCCGCACCGGCGGGCCGATCACCGCCGAGGTGTCGCTCAACGCGCAGGGCGCCGGGCCCGGCTTTGCGACCCATATCTGCGACGTCGAGGTCGACCGCGAGACCGGCCACGTCAAGGTCCTGCGCTATACCGCGATCCAGGATGTCGGCCGGGCGATCCACCCGTCCTATGTCGAGGGGCAGATCCAGGGCGGCGTGACCCAGGGCATCGGCTGGGCGCTCAACGAGGAATACATCTACGACAAGAACGGCCGGCTCGATAACCCCGGGCTTCCTCGACTACCGCATGCCGGTCGCCTCCGACCTGCCGATGATCGAGGCGGTGATGGTCGAGGTGCCGAACCCGCGTCATCCGTTCGGCGCGCGCGGCGTCGGCGAGGTGCCGATCGTGCCGCCGATGGCGGCGGTCGCCAACGCGGTCGCCGATGCGATCGGCGCCGCGCATGCGCGACCTGCCGATCTCGCCGCCGAAGCTGCGCGCCGCGCTCGACGAGCAGGACCCGCCGCGGCTGGCCGCGGAATAGACGGCCGGTATCGTCATTGCGAGCGCCGCAGCGATCGCAATCGTCGCTCCGCGCGAGGTATCCAGGGCGGCACGGTGTAGCCGCCCTGGATGCCTCGCTCGCAATGACAGGTGAGAGGGCAGTGCATGCCGCAGGTCGTGCTGGCCGGAATGCCGCCCGCCGGTTTACCGGCGGGCAGACCGAGTTCGAGGTCGAGGCCGAGACCGTGCGCCGCATGATCGCCGAACTCGACCGCCGCTTTCCCGGGCTCGGTCACCAGATCGACGAGGGCATGGCGGTCGCGATCGACGGCGAAATCTATCAGGACGCCTATCAGGCGCGCGCTCGGCCCGGACAGCGAAGTCGTGCTGATCCCGAAGATCGGCGGCGGCTGACCAGCCGCTTTCGCTATTTCAGCCGCGCGCGGTCGTGCGGCGCGGCGAAATCGAGCTTCGGGGCCGACCGGCAGGATGCCGTTCGGGTTGATGTGGCGCATGCCGCCGTAATAGCCGAGCTTGATCAGGTTGAAATCGACGGTCTCGGCGACCCCCGGCATCTGGTAGATCTCGCGCGTGTAGTTCGACAGGTTATGGTAGTCGGCCAGCCGCCGCAGATTGCACTTGAACAGCACGTAATAGACCGTGTCGAACCGCACGAGCGTCGGGAACAGCCGCAGATCGGCTTCGGTGAAGCGGTCGCCGACCAGCCAGCGCTGTCTGCCGAGCCGGTGCTTCGAGTTCATCGAACGCCGCGAACAGCTTGTGGAAAGCTTCCTCGTAGGCTGCCTGGCTTTTGGCCAGGCCGGTGCGGTACACGCCGTTATTGATCGCTGTCGTAGACAAAGGCGTTGATCGCGTCGATCTCGGTGCGCAAGCCGGCCGGGTAGAGGTCGAGGCCGGCATCGCCGAATTCGTCGAACTCCGAGTTCAGCATGCGGATGATCTCGGAGGAATTCGTTGTTGACGATGGTCTGCTTCTGCCGGTCCCACAGCACCGGCACGGTCGCGCGGCCGGTATAGTCGGACTTGGCGGCGCTATAGACCTGATGCACGTGAAAGACGCCGTCGATCGGCTGCCAGATCGTCAAAGCCGCGCGAATAGGCCCAGCCCTGCGCCCTTCGGGAGGTCCGATTCGAGCAGCGGAATCGCCGCGTCGAGGCGCTTGAGCTTGCGCATCAGGACGGTGCGATGCGCCCACGGGCATGATGGCGCGGTGACCAACTGATAGCGGCCGGCCTCCGCCTTGAACCCTGACGACCCGTCGGCCGTCACGCGGTCGCGAAAAATCAAATCCGGTCGCACGAACCGCCCGGCGCATCGGCCGGGAGCGGGTCGTCGTCGAACCAGTCGCCATTGACCAGCATGCCCATTGCATCACTCCCGATAGTCAGCGGCGGGCAGCATACTGGGCCCGGCGTTTCAGAGGAGTCGGAAGATGCAGCATGCGGGGAAAGTCGTCCTGGTAACCGGGGCGCAGCAGGGGATCGGCGCCGCGACGGCGGTGGCGTTCGCGGCGGCCGGGGCCGATGTCGCGGTCAACTGGCTCGATGACGAGAAGGCGGCGCAGCAGGTCGCCGATAGCGTCACCGCGGCAGGTCGGCGTGCATTGCCGGTCAAGGCCGATCTCGGCAATCTTGCCGATGTCGCGGCGATGGTCGAAACGACGGCACGGCAGCTTGGGCCGGTCGACATCCTGATTAACAATGCCGGGGTGTTTCCGCGCGTCGCGTTTCTCCAGATGACCGAACGCGACTGGGATTTCGTGCAGGACGTCAACCTCAAGGGGGCGTTCTTCTGCGCCCAGGCCGTCGCGAAGGCGATGGTAGCCGATGGCCGCCAGGGCTCGATCATCAACATGACCTCGGGCGCTGCCTATCGCGGATCGCCGCGCGGCGTGCATTATTGCGCCAGCAAGGGCGGCGTCTTGTCGATGACGCGGCAGATGGCATTGGAACTGGCCCCCTATCGCATTCGGGTCAACGCAATCGCGCCGGGCCTCACCGACACGGCGCAGCCGCGTTACGGCAGCACCGAGGAGGAGCTGATGGCAATGGGACGCGCCCTGCCGCTCGGCCGCCTGGCGCAACCGGAGGATATCGCCAAGTCGGCGGTGTTCCTCGCCTCGGCGGATGCCGGATTCATCACCGGCCACACCCTGCATGTGAACGGCGGCGGGTATCTCGTGTAGGATGGCTCATTCGGATCGCGTAGGATGGGCTGAGCGCCAGCGAAGCCCATCATTTCCAGGCGCGGGCAGAATGATGGGCTTCGCTACCGCTCAGCCCATCCTACAAAGGCAAGAGATGTTGGAGCGTGCTTGACACCCCGGAGGCGCGCCGGTAGGACGTGGCTCCGCGATCGACGGTCGCGGGGGCGTAGCTCAGTTGGTTAGAGCGCCGGCCTGTCACGCCGGAGGTCGCGGGTTCGAGCCCCGTCGCTCCCGCCAGTCGATCCGGTGGTTGGCATCGCCGCCGGTGGCGGTCGGGGTCTGGGTGCGCCGGTTTATCGGGTTTCCCCGGCCGCGCGCCCGGCTTATATCTATGGTGATCGCAGCGATTTCCCGGCTGGCGCCAAAGCGAGTGGCGCAGACGGGACGCCACGCCTCCGCCAGGGGTTTTGTATGGAGAGCCTGCTCAGCGAGTATTTGCCGATCCTGGTGTTCCTGGTGATCGCCGGCGGTCTTGCGCTGGCGATCGTCGCGGCCTCATTCATCGTGGCGCGGCAGAACCCCAATTCCGGAAAAGCTGTCGCCGTATGAATGCGGCTTCGACCCGTTCGAGGATGCACGGGTGCGGTTCGATGTCCGCTATTACCTCGTCGCAATCCTGTTCATCATCTTTGACCTGGAAGTTGCATTCCTGTTTCCCTGGGCGGTATCGCTGGGCGATATCGGCATGTTCGGGTTCTGGTCGATGATCGTGTTTCTCGGCGTGCTGACGATCGGTTTCATCTACGAGTGGAACAAGGGAGCCCTGGAATGGGAGTGATCGACACGCCCGGCCAGACCCCAATGCGGGCCGTTCCGCCCGGCCCCGAGCAGGACCTGCTGCTGCGCGCGGCGACCGAGGAAATCGAGGATCGCGGCTTCCTCTTATCGCGCGCCGACGCGCTGATCGGCTGGGCCCGCAGCGGCTCGTTGTGGCCGATGACGTTTGGGCTGGCCTGCTGTGCCGTCGAGATGATGCACACCGGCGCCGCCCGCTATGATCTGGATCGTTTCGGCGTCGTGTTCCGGCCGAGCCCGCGCCAATCCGACGTGATGATCGTCGCCGGCACGCTGTGCAACAAGATGGCGCCGGCGCTGCGCAAGGTCTACGACCAGATGGCCGAGCCGCGCTGGGTCATCTCGATGGGCTCCTGCGCCAATGGCGGCGGCTACTATCATTATTCCTACTCGGTGGTGCGCGGCTGCGACCGCATCGTGCCGGTCGACATCTATGTGCCGGGCTGCCCGCCGACCGCAGAGGCACTGCTCTACGGGGTGCTGCTGCTGCAAAAGAAGATCAGACGCACCCGCCACTTTGCCCGCTGAGAACGCGATGCCGGAAAACGCTGACAGAACTGGCGGAACACGTCACGGCGGCGCTCCCCGGCGCGGTCACAATGACCGAGACGCATTACGGCGAGTTGTGCTGTCACGTCGAGCGCGGCGCGATCGTGCGTGTGCTGCAATTCCTCCGCGACGACCCGAAATGCCGCTTTACGCTGCTGTGCGATCTGTGCGGCGTCGATTACCCGGACCGCCCGGAACGGTTCGATGTCGTCTACAATCTGCTCAGCATCACCCTCAACCAGCGCATCCGCCTGAAGGTGCAGACCGACGAGGACACCCCGGTGCCGTCAGTGGTTGGCGTGTTCAGCTGCGCCGGCTGGTGGGAGCGCGAGGCTTGGGATCTATTCGGCATCTATTTCAGCGACAACCCCGATCTGCGCCGCATCCTGACCGATTACGGGTTTGAGGGGCATCCGCTGCGCAAGGATTTCCCGCTGACCGGCTATGTCGAGTTGCGCTACGACGAGGACCAGAAGCGGGTCGTCTACGAACCGGTCAAACTGAAACAGGAATTCCGTACCTTCGATTTCCTGTCACCGTGGGAGGGCATGAGCAAGGTGCTGCCCGGCGATGAAAAGGCCACCCCGCCCGAGGATACCGCGCCAAAGGGACCCGGAGCATGAGCGACCTCAGCGGCCCGCCGGTCGGAACCGAGCACGCCGGCGAACTCGAAGGCGCCCCGGCGATCCGCAATTTCACGATGAATTTCGGGCCGCAGCATCCGGCGGCGCACGGTGTGATGCGCCTCGTGCTCGAAATGGACGGCGAGATCATCGAACGCGCTGACCCGCATATCGGCCTGTTGCATCGCGGCACCGAAAAGCTGATCGAGTACAAGACGTATCTGCAGGCGATGCCGTATTTCGACCGGCTCGATTACGTGTCGCCGATGTGCCAGGAGCACGCCTTCGCGCTGGCGGTTGAAAAGCTGCTCGGCATCGAGGTGCCGCAGCGCGGCCAGTACATCCGGGTGCTGTTCGCCGAGATCACCCGCATCCTCAATCATCTGCTGAATATCTGCGCGTTCGGGCTTGATGTCGGCGCGATCACGCCGTTCCTCTGGGGCTTCGAGGAACGCGAGCGGCTGATGGAGTTTTACGAGCGGGCTTCGGGCGCGCGGCTGCACGCCAATTATTTCCGCCCCGGCGGCGTCGCGATGGATTTGCCGGCCGGGCTGATGGACGACATCGCGGCCTTCTGCGACACCTTCCCAAAGACCGTCGATGACATCGAGCGTGCTGCTGACCGAAAACCGCATCTTCAAGCAGCGCACCGTCGATATCGGCGTCGTCAGCGCCAGAGGACGCGCTCGACTGGGGCTTTACCGGCCCGATGCTGCGCGGCTCCGGCGTTCCCTGGGATTTGCGCCGGGCGCAGCCTTACGACGCCTACGACAAGATGGATTTCGACGTCCCCATCGGCAAGAACGGCGATTGCTGGGACCGCTACCTCGTGCGACTCGAAGAGATGCGGCAGTCATTGCGCATCATCCGGCAGGCGCTGGCGCAGATGCCGGGCGGCCCGGTCAAGGTCAACGACCGCAAGGTGTCGCCGCCGCCGCGCGCCGAGATGAAGCAGTCGATGGAAGCGCTGATCCATCACTTCAAGCTCTTCACCGAGGGCTATCACGTCCCGGCCGGCGAAACCTATACCGCGGTCGAGGCGCCGAAAGGCGAGTTCGGCGTCTACCTCGTCTCCGACGGCACCAACCGCCCGTATCGCTGCAAGATCCGCGCGCCGGGCTTTGCGTTTCTGCAGGCGGCTGATTTCATGTCGCAAGGGCCACATGCTGGCCGATCTGGTCGCGATGATCGGCTCGATGGACATCGTTTTCGGCGAGATCGACCGGTGAACAGCCACGCCGCGGGGCCGGCCGTTCGACGCAGCCCGAGCATTTCGAGTTCACCCCGGAAAACCGCGACAAGGCCCGGGGTTATATCGCGAAATACCCGGCGGGCCGGCAGGCCAGCGCGGTGTTGCCACTGCTCGATCTGGCGCAGCGCCAGTCCGGCGGCTGGCTGCCGCGGGCGGCGATGGACCACGTCGCCGAGACGCTCGACATGGCGCGCATCCGCGTCTACGAGGTTGCGACCTTCTACACGATGTTCAACCTGCGGCCGGTCGGGCGCTACCTGTTGCAGGCCTGCACAACGACGCCGTGCTGGCTGCGCGGTTCGGATGCGGTGGTCGCGGCCTGCGAAAAGAAGATCGGTGTCGGGATGGGCGGCACCAGCGAGGACGGGCTGTTCACGCTGGTCGAGGTCGAATGCCTCGGCGCCTGCGTCAACGCACCGATCCTCCAGGTCAACGACGATTTCTACGAGGACCTCGACGGCCCGGCGACCGAGGCCTTGATCGATGCGCTGAGCGTCGGGCGCATCCCGCCGATGGGCTCGGTGATCGGGCGCCAGGGATCGGCGCCGCTCGACGGCAAGAAGGTGCTGTTGGAGCGGCCGGAACCGCCGCCGCTGACAACACTCGAACCGGCGCCCGAGACGAAAGAAGGCGGAGAGAACGCCAATGCTGGCTGATCGCGACCGCGTTTTCACCAATCTCTATGGCGAGCACGACTGGCATCTGGCCGGCGCGCGTCGGCGCGGCGATTGGAGCGGTACGAAGGAAATCATCCTCAAAGGCCGCGACTGGATCGTCAACGAGGTCAAGGAATCGGGGCTGCGCGGCCGCGGCGGCGCCGGCTTTCCGACCGGCATGAAATGGTCGTTCATGCCAAAGACCAGCGACCGGCCGACCTATCTCGTGGTCAATGCCGACGAAAGCGAGCCCGGCACCTGCAAGGACCGCGACATCCTGCGCTGGGACCCGCACAAGCTGGTCGAAGGCTGCCTGCTCGCCGGGGTCGGGATGGGGGTCGGTGCTGCCTACATCTATGTCCGCGGCGAGTTCTACAACGAGGCGCAGCACCTCCAGGTCGCGATCGACGAGGCCTATGAGGCCGGGTTGATCGGCAGGAACGCCTGCGGTTCCGGCTATGACATGGACGTGTTCATGCACCGCGGCGCCGGCGCCTATATCTGCGGCGAGGAAACCGGTCTCCTCGAAAGCCTCGAGGGCAAGAAGGGCCAGCCGCGCCTCAAGCCGCCGTTTCCGGCCGCCGTCGGCCTCTACGGCTGCCCGACGACGGTCAACAATGTCGAGACGATTGCCACATCGCCGGCCATCCTGAAACGCGGCGCCGCGTGGTTTTCCTCGATCGGCCGGCCGCGCAACACCGGCACCAAAATCTTCTGCATTGCCGGGCATGTGAACCAGCCCTGCAATGTCGAGGAGGCGATGAGCATCCCGATGCGCGAGTTGATCGAAAAGCACGCCGGCGGGGTGCGCGGCGGCTGGGACAATCTGATGGCGGTGATCCCCGGCGGCTCGTCGACGCCGTGCCTGCCGGAGCCGATCTGCGCCGAAGTACTGATGGATTTTGACAGCCTCGTCGCGCAGAAAACCGGCCTTGGCACCGCCGCGCTGATCGTGATGGACAAATCGACCGATATAGTGCGCGCGATCTCGCGCCTCTCGGCCTTCTACAAGCACGAAAGCTGCGGTCAGTGCACCCCGTGCCGCGAAGGCCTCGGCTGGGTCTGGCGGGTCATGGAACGCATGGTCGCCGGCAACGCTGCGGTCGAGGAAATCGACATGCTCGACGAAGTTACCCGCGAAATCGAGGGCCACACGATCTGCGCGCTGGCCGATGGCGCGGTGTGGCCGGTGCAGGGCCTCATCCGCCACTTCAAGCCGGAAATGCAGCGGCGCATCCACGAATACCGCGCTGTCGCGGTGCGCCAGGCGGCGGAGTAACTTAATAATGTCATTGCGAGGAGCGCAGCGACGAAGCAATCCCGATCGGGGTAGGCAATCCTGCCCGAGATTGCTTCGCTGCGCTCGCAATGACAGTCCCCTTTTTCCCGCGGAATAAGCCTGATGCCGAAGGTTACGATCGACGGGACCGAGATCGAAGTCGCCAACGGCACGACGATCTTGCAGGCCTGCCAGCAGGCCGGTGTCGAAATCCCGCATTTCTGCTACCACGAGCGGCTCGCGATCGCCGGCAATTGCCGGATGTGTCTCGTTGAGGTCGAGCGGTCGCCAAAGCCGGTGGCGTCGTGCGCGATGCCGGTGGCGGAAGGCAATGTCATCCACACGCAATCGGAAAAGGCCAAAAAGGCCCGCCACGGCGTGATGGAAATGCTGCTGATCAACCACCCGCTTGATTGCCCGATCTGCGACCAGGGCGGCGAATGCGATTTGCAGGACCAGGCGATGGCCTATGGGTTCGATCGCGGCCGCTTCGACGAAGGCAAGCGCGCCGTGCGCGACAAGGATTTCGGCCCGCTGGTCGCGACCAGCATGACCCGCTGCATCCATTGCACCCGCTGCATCCGCTTTCTGACCGATGTCGCCGGTGTCGAAGAACTCGGCGCCACCGGCCGCGGCGAAGACATGGAGATTACGACCTATGTCGAGCGCGCGCTCGGCTCGGAGATGTCGGCCAATATCGTCGATCTCTGCCCGGTCGGCGCGCTGACCTCAAAGCCGTACGCGTTTGTCGCGCGGCCGTGGGAGTTGCGCAAGACCGAGTTGATCGACGTGCTCGACGCGGTCGGCAGCAATATCCGCATCGACGCGCGTGGCGCGCAGGTGCTCCGCGTGCTGCCGCGGCTCAACGAGGACGTGAACGAGGAGTGGATTTCCGACAAGACCCGCTTCGCGCATGACGGGCTGACCCGCCGTCGCCTCGACCGTCCCTATCTGCGGCGCGGCGGCAAGCTGGTCGAGGCTGATTGGCGCGAGGTGCTCGACCTGATCGCCGACCGCATGAAAACCGTGCCGGGCGAGCGGGTTGGCGGTATTGCCGGTGATCTGTGCGATGCCGAGAGCATGTTCGCGCTGAAGGAATTGTTGCTCGCCGCCGGCTCGACCAGCTTTGACTGCCGCCAGGATGGCGCGAAGCTCGATGCCTCGTGCCGCGCCGGATACCTGTTCAACACGACGATCGCCGGTATCGAGCAAGCCGATGTCTGCCTGCTGATCGGCACCAACCCGCGCTGGGAAGCGCCGATCGTCAACACAAGGCTGCGCAAGCGCTATCTGCAAGGCGGCTTCAAGGCCGGCATGATCGGGCCGGCGCACGATCTGAGCTATCCGGTGACGCGGCTCGGTGAGGGCGGCGCGGCGCTGACCGATCTCGTCGAGGGCAGGCTCGACTGGGCCGAGACGCTGAAAGGCGCCAAAAACCCGATGCTGATCCTGGGGCAGGGCGCGCTGGCGCGGCCCGACGGCGCCGCGGTGCTGGCGGCGGCGCGGGCATTGGCCGAGAGTTTCGGCATGGTTCGCGACGGGTGGAACGGGTTTAACATGCTGCATCGCGCGGCGGCGCGGGTCGGGGGGCTCGATCTCGGTTTTGTGCCGGGCGAGGGCGGGCGCGATGTCGCCGGCATTCTCGACGGCTGCCGCACCGGCGCGATCGAGGTGCTGTACCTGCTCGGCGCCGACGAGATCGACCTGTCCAATACCGGCTCGGCCTTTGTGATCTACCAGGGGCATCACGGCGACCGCGGCGCGGCGCGCGCCGATGTCGTGCTGCCCGGCGCCGCCTATAGCGAAAAGGACGCGACCTACGTCAACACCGAAGGCCGGGTACAGCGGGCTCGCCGCGCCGTGTTCCCGCCGGGCGAGGCCCGCGAGGACTGGACGATCCTGCGGGCATTGTCGGGTGCGCTCGGCCGGCCGCTGCCATTCGATTCGCTGCGCGAATTGCGCCAGAAGATGCGGATGGCGCATCTGTCCTTCGCGACGGCCGACCAGTTGCTCCCGGCCGCCTGGGGCAGCTTTGGTACATCCGGCCCGATCGAGGCGACGCCGTTCGTGTACCCGATCACCGATTTCTACCGCACCGACCCGATCAGCCGCGCCAGCCACACGATGGGCGAATGCAGCGCGATGTTCGGCGGCAACCCCGAAACCCAGCCGCGGACCGGCACGCATGGCTGAGTGCGTTTACTCGATACCGCTGATGGAACCCAGATGATGAGCGGCTTCTGGTCCGGCCCGATCTGGCATACGTTCGTCATCGCCTGTGAGTGTCTCGCGATCATCGTGCCGCTGATGCTGGCGATCGCGTACTTCACTTATGCCGAGCGCAAGGTGCTGGCGTTTTCGCAATTGCGCAAAGGGCCGAACGTCGTCGGTCCCTTCGGCCTGTTGCAGCCGATCGCCGACGGCCTGAAACTCCTGATGAAGGAGACGATCCTCCCGAGCGGCGCCAACCGCGGCGTCTTTATCGCGGCGCCGATCCTGACCTTCACCCTCGCCCTGGTCGCCTGGGCGGTAATCCCGTTCAGCGACGGCTGGGTCGTCTCCGACATCAACGTCGGCATCCTCTATCTGTTCGCGATCAGCTCCTTGTCGGTCTACGGCATCATCATGGCCGGCTGGGCGTCGAACTCGCGCTACGCGTTTCTCGGCGCGCTACGTTCGGCGGCGCAGATGGTGTCATACGAGGTGTCGATCGGCTTTGTGCTGGTTACGGTGCTGCTCTGCGCCGGTTCGTTGAACCTGACCGACATCGTGATGGCGCAGGAGCGGGTGCCGATCTGGCATGCCTACGCCTGGCCGCTCCTGCCGATGGCGGTGGTGTTTTTCATCTCCGGCCTCGCCGAAACCAACCGTACGCCGTTCGACCTGGTCGAAGGCGAATCGGAGCTGGTGGCGGGATATTTCGTCGAATATTCGGCGATGACGTTCGCGCTGTTCTTTCTCGGCGAGTACGGCAACATGATCCTGGTCAGCGGCATGACCACGATCCTGTTTCTCGGCGGCTGGCTGCCGCCGTTCAGCATCGCGCCGTTCACGTGGGTCCCGGGGATCGTCTGGTTCCTGCTGAAGACCGCGTTCATCATGTTCTGCATCCTGTGGGTGCGGGCGACGCTCCCGCGCTTCCGGTATGACCAGTTGATGCGGCTCGGCTGGAAGGTGTTTCTGCCGTTTTCGCTGTTCTGGCTGGTGCTGACCGCCGGGGTGCTCACCGCGTTTGGTTGGGTCCCGAATCATTGAACCGCCGGGGAACAGCCGGGAACAGCCGGGTCATTGAACCGCTGGTTGACTGAGGCCGGAGCGCAGCTATGGTGCGGCCGGGGGTGGGGTTGAGGATCGAGCGATGAGCTTTTTTGCGCGCGGCGCGCGCGGCCTTCTGCTGACGGAACTGCTGTCGGGCATGGCGCTGACCTTGCGCTACATGTTCAAGACACCGGTCACCGTGAATTATCCCTATGAAAAGGGGCCGCTATCGTCGCGGTTTCGCGGCGAGCACGCGTTGCGCCGCTATCCGAATGGCGAGGAACGCTGCATCGCCTGCAAATTGTGCGAGGCGATCTGCCCGGCGCTGGCGATCACGATCGAGGCCGAGCCGCGCGAGGACGGCAGCCGCCGCACGACGCGTTACGACATCGACATGACGAAATGCATCTATTGCGGCTTTTGCCAGGAAGCCTGCCCGGTCGATGCGATCGTCGAGGGGCCGAATTTCGAATTCGCCAGCGAGACCCGCGAAGAACTGTTTTACGACAAGGAAAAGCTGCTCGCGAACGGCGACCGCTGGGAAGGCGAGATCGCCAAATCCCTCTCCCTCGAGGCGCCGTACCGATGAAGATGCGCGGCGTCATATCCCTCTCCCGCACCGCGGGAGAGGGTGGCGGCGGGCGCAGCCCGGCGACGGGTGAGGGTGTCGGCCACCGAAAGACCCTCACCCGTCTCGCCGCTGCCGCGGCGATCCACCCTCTCCCGCAATGCAGGAGAGGGGATTTTGGAGGCCCGCCCGCGTGATCCTCCAGGCGATCATGTTCTACCTGTTTGCGTTCGTCGCGGTGGCGTCGGGTGTCATGGTGGTGTCGGCGCGCAACCCGGTACATTCGGTTCTGTTCCTGATTCTCGCGTTCTTCAACGCGGCCGGGCTGTTCGTGCTGATGGGCGCCGAGTTCCTGGCGATGATCCTGGTCATCGTCTATGTCGGCGCGGTCGCGGTGCTGTTTCTGTTTGTCGTGATGATGCTCGACATCGACTTTGCCGAACTGCGCAGCGGCTTTATGCGCTACCTGCCGATCGGCGCTCTGATCGGCCTCATTCTGTTCGCCGAGCTGGTGCTGATTTTCGGCAGCTGGGTCATCGCGCCCAATGTCGCGGGCCTGGGCGCCGCGCCACTACCGGCGGCCGTCGCGAATATCAGCAACACCCGCGCCCTTGGTGACCTGCTCTACACCCGCTACGTCTTCGCCTTCCAGGCGGCCGGCCTCATCCTGCTGGTCGCGATGATCGGGGCGATCGTCCTGACCCTGCGACATCGCGTCGGGGTACGCCGCCAGTCGATTTCCCTACAGCTGTCGCGCACCCGGGCGGACGCTGTCGCGGTCGTCAAGGCGCCGCTCGGCGGCGGCGTCGCGGTCGATCAGGGTGTGCGGGTGCCGGCCGACGCGGCGGGGGATTGAGGCGATGGTGATCGGCCTGGCGCATTACCTGACCGTCGCGGCGATCCTCTTTACGCTCGGCGTGTTCGGCATCTTTCTGAACCGCAAGAACGTCATCATCATCATGATGTCGATCGAACTGATGCTGCTCGCGGTCAACATCAACTTCGTCGCCTTCTCGGTCGTGCTGCATGATCTGGTCGGCCAGGTGTTCGCGATGTTCGTGCTGACCGTGGCGGCGGCCGAGGCGGCGATCGGGCTGGCGATCCTTGTCGTGTATTTCCGCAACCGCGGGTCGATCCAGGTCGAAGACATCCACATGATGCGGGGCTGAGCGGGTGGCCGTCCTCGTCGTCTTTCTGCCCTTGCTGGCAGCCGCGATCACCGGATTTTTTGGTCGCGCCCTCGGCGATCGCGGGTCGCAGGTTGTTACCTGCGGCGGTCTCTTGCTGTCGATGGTGCTCGGGTTCTTTGTTTTCAACAGCACGATCCATCACGATGGGCCGCAGGTGCTGCATCTGTTCAGCTGGATTGTCGCCGGCGGGGTCGATGTCGATTGGTCATTGCGGCTCGACACCCTATCGGCCGTGATGATCCTCGTCGTGACCATCGTGTCGTCGATGGTGCACGTCTATTCGATCGGCTACATGGCGCACGACCCGGGCATCCCGCGGTTCATGTCATATCTGAGCCTCTTCACCTTTTTCATGCTGATGCTGGTGACGGCCAACAACTTTGTGCAGCTGTTTTTTGGCTGGGAAGGGGTGGGCCTCTGCTCGTACCTGCTGATCGGCTTTTGGTATGACCGGTCAAGCGCGAACGACGCATCGATCAAGGCGTTTCTGGTCAATCGGGTTGGCGATTTCGGGTTTTCGCTCGGCATTTTCGCGGTGTTTTTGATCTTCGGGTCGCTCGATTTTGACACGGTGTTCGGCAAGACGCCCGGTGTCGTCAATACAACGATCGACTTCCTCGGCTGGCAGATGCCGTCGGTCACGATCGCCTGCATCCTGCTATTTGTCGGCGCGATGGGGAAATCGGCACAGCTCGGGCTGCACACCTGGCTGCCCGACGCGATGGAGGGCCCGACCCCGGTCTCGGCCTTGATCCATGCCGCGACGATGGTGACGGCCGGCGTCTTCATGGTGGCGCGGTTGTCGCCGATGTTCGAGTACGCGCCGGGCGCTCTCGCGGTGGTCGGGGTGATCGGCGGCACAACCTGCTTTTTTGCCGCCAGCATCGGCATGGCGCAGAACGACATCAAGCGGGTCATCGCCTATTCGACCTGCTCACAGCTTGGCTACATGTTCTTTGCGGCGGGAGTGTCGGCCTACACCGCAGCGATGTTTCATCTATTCACCCACGCCTTCTTCAAGGCGCTGTTGTTCCTGTGCGCCGGCTCGGTCATCCATGCGATGTCAGGAGAGCAGGACATGCGGCGCATGGGCGGGTTGTGGAACAAGATCCCGATTACCTATGTGCTGATGTGGATAGGCAGTCTGTCGCTGGCCGGCATCCCGTTCTTCTCCGGGTTTTTCTCAAAGGATTCGATCCTCAACGCGGCCTGGGCTTCTGGCACGGCGGTCGGCCGCTATTCCTTCTGCCTCGGTCTGTTCACCGCGTTTCTGACCGCGTTCTATTCCTGGCGGCTGCTGATCATGACGTTCCACGGCAAGCCGCGCGCCGACCACGAAACGATGCACCATGTGCACGAAAGTCCGTGGGTCATGCTGGTTCCGCTGTTTGTGCTCGCAGCCGGCGCGGTGTTCGCCGGATATCTGGCCGAGGATTATTTCGTCGGTCCCGAACGCAGCGAATTCTGGAAGCATGCGGTCCTGGTGCTGCCGGCACACGATTCGATCGGCGCTGCCGAGGCGTTGACCGGTGTCGTCAAGTTCCTGCCGCTGATCGCTGGCGTGCTCGGCATCGCGACCGCCTATCTGTGCTATTCGATCGACCCCGAGATACCGGCGCGGCTGGTGTCGCAATACCGCGCGCTGTACCTGTTCCTGCTGAACAAATGGTATTTCGACGAGCTTTACGACCGGCTCTTCGTCAAAAGCGCCTTTACCCTCGGCGAAGGCCTGTGGAAGACCGGCGATGGCAAGATCATCGACGGCTTCGGGCCGGACGGCATCGCTTCGGCGACCCGCGAACTGGCGCGCGAGGCCAGCCGGCTGCAGACCGGCTATGTCTATCATTACGCGTTCGCGATGCTGATCGGCGTGGTTGCGCTGGTTACCTGGTATCTGCTGCCGCGGTGAGCGCCGATATCAGGATGATCAGCCACATGATTAAACCCCGCTATCCGGGGGCGGTACGCAGATGAGGCACTGGCCGCTGCTGTCGCTCGTCACCTTCCTGCCGCTGGTCGGCGTGTTTTTCATCATGATCGCGCGCGGCAGCGAGATCGTGGTGGAGCGCAATGCCCGCAACATCGCGCTGTCGACCTCGGTGATCGTGTTCATCCTGTCGATCATGCTGTGGATCGGGTTCGATCCGGCCAGTTCAGACTTTCAGTTTGTCGAGCGGGCCCGCTGGGTTTCGATCGGCGGGTTCGCGATCAACTACCACATGGGCATAGACGGCATTTCGCTGTTCTTTGTGCTGTTATCGACGCTGTTGACGCCGATCTGCGTTCTTGCCAGCTGGACCTCGGTCCACTCGCAGGTCCGCGAATACATGATCGCTTTCCTCGTCCTCGAATCGATGATGGTCGGGATTTTTTGCGCACTCGACTTCGTGCTGTTCTATGTGTTCTTCGAGGGCGTCCTGGTTCCGATGTTCCTGATCATCGGGGTGTGGGGTGGGCCGCGGCGCATCTACGCGTCGTTCAAGTTCTTCCTCTACACGCTGCTCGGCTCGATGCTGTCGCTGCTGGCGATCCTGGCGATTTACTACCAGACCAACAGCACCGATATCGTCGTCGCGCTCGGCCACCATTTTCCGGCCGGGTTGCAGAAATGGCTGTGGCTCGCTTTCTTTGCCTCGTTCGCGGTCAAGGTGCCGATGTGGCCGGTCCATACCTGGCTGCCAGACGCGCATGTCGAGGCGCCGACCGCCGGGTCGGTCATCCTCGCCGGCGTTTTGCTGAAGATGGGCGGCTACGGGTTCGTGCGGTTCTCATTGCCGATGTTCCCGCTGGCCTCGGCCTATTTCACGCCATTGATGTTCGCTCTTTCCACCATCGCGGTGATCTACACATCGTTTGTCGCGCTGGCGCAGACCGATATGAAGAAGCTGATCGCCTATTCGTCGGTCGCCCATATGGGCTTTGTGACGATGGGCATCTTCGCCGCGACCAGCGAGGCGGTGCAGGGCGCGATCATCCAGATGCTGAGCCACGGGTTGGTGTCGTCGGCGCTGTTCCTGATCGTCGGCGTCGTCTACGATCGCCTGCACACCCGCGACATCGACCGCTATGGCGGTCTCGCCGACCGCATGCCGAATTACGGTTTTGTCTTCATGTGCTTTATGCTGGCCTCGGTGGGGCTGCCCGGCACCAGCGGGTTTGTCGGCGAGTTCCTGGTCCTGGTCGGCACGTTCAAGGTCAGCACGCTCGCATGCTTCCTCGCCGCGACGACCTTGTTCCTTGGCGCGATGTACATGCTGCTGCTCTACCGCCGCATCATTTTCGGCACGATCACCCGCGATGATCTGCGCGACATGCTCGACCTGAATGGCCGCGAGAAGCTGGTCTTTGCGCCGCTACTGCTGCTGGTGCTGTGGATGGGCGTCTATCCGAGTTCATTCCTGGGCCCAATCCGTGCCTCGGTCGAACATCTGGTGCAGCAGGTCCACACCGCCACCAAGACCGCGCAGCAGGCCGAAGCCGCCGTGCTGGCGGCCGCGAAACCGGATTGAGACCCAGCGATGCCGCTTGTGCCGCTCCCCGCCTTCGCGCCGGCCGTGCCGGAAATCGCGCTCGCCGTCGCCGCGATGGCGCTGTTGATCCTTGGTGTCCTGCGTGGCGAGGGATCAGCCCGCCTCGTGTCGTGGCTGTCAGTCGCCGTTCTCGTCGTGATCCTGATCCTGTGCGGCAGGTTCGGGATCGAGCACCACGACGCCTTCTACGGGATGTTCATCACCGACGCGTTCGCTGTCTTTATGAAGGTGCTGGTGCTGATCGGCTCCGCCGTCAGCATCATCATGGCGATCCGCTATAACGAAGAGCACGGCATCGCGCGCTTCGAGTTTCCGATCCTGGTGCTGCTCGGCACCACCGGGATGATGGTGATGATTTCGGCCAACGACCTGATCACCCTTTATCTCGGCCTCGAACTGCAAAGTCTGTCGCTCTACGTTGTCGCCAGTTTCGACCGCGACTCGGTGCGCTCGACCGAGGCCGGGCTCAAATATTTCGTGCTCGGCGCGCTGGCCTCGGGGATGCTGCTGTACGGCGCCTCGCTGATCTACGGGTTTGCCGGCACCACCAGTTTTACCGCGATCGCCAGCCTGTTCGGCAGCGGCGCCAAGCCGTCGAACGGGGTGATCATCGGCCTGGTGTTCGTCACCGTTGGACTCGCGTTCAAGGCATCGGCGGTGCCGTTCCACATGTGGACGCCCGATGTTTACGAAGGCGCCCCGACACCGGTCACCGCTTTTTTCTCGGTGGCGCCCAAGATCGCGGCGATTGCGCTGTTCGTGCGCTTTATGGTCGAGCCGTTTGGCGGGCTCTTGGTCGAGTGGCGGCAGGTGATCGTGTTCCTGTCGGTCGCCTCGATGATCCTCGGGTCGGTGGCGGCGATCGCGCAGACCAACATCAAGCGCCTGATGGCGTACAGTTCGATTGGTCATGTCGGCTATGCCCTGATCGGGCTGGCCGCGGGTACGCAGGGCGGCATTCGCGGCGTACTCGTCTACATGGCGATCTACCTGTTTATGAACCTCGGCACCTGGTCGGTCATTCTGTGCATGCGCCAGAAGGGCCAGATGCTCGAAAACATCTCGGACCTGGGCGGGCTTGGCCGCACCCAGCCGGGGCTGGCCCTGGCGCTCGGCATCTTCATGTTCGCGCTGGCCGGTATCCCGCCGACCGCGGGCTTCTTCGGCAAGCTGTACGTGTTTCTCGCGGCGATCGAAGCGCATCTTGTCGGGCTCGCGGTGATCGGCGCGCTCGCCAGCGTGGTCGGCGCGTTTTATTACCTGCGCATCGTCAAGGTGATGTATTTCGACGAGCCGGTGGCACCGTTCGACCGGCCGATCGCGCCCGAGCTTAAGGGTGTGTTGCTGGTCGCGGCGGTGCTGACGATGTTCTTTATCTTGCTGCCCGATCCGATCATCGGGCGGGCCGGCGCGGCGGCGGCGTCCCTGTTCGTTAAATGAGAATGCCGAGGATAACGGCACCATTGCCGGCCCTGCCGGCGGGCTTTCATCTGCATTTCTTCGAAACCATCGGCAGCACCAGCGATGAGGCGAAAGCGCTGGCCCGCGCGGGTGCACCGGGCGGTACGATCGTGTGGGCGTTGGAGCAGACCGCCGGGCGCGGCCGGCGCGGCCGGGTATGGCAATCGCCGCCGGGCAACCTCTATCTGTCGATGCTGCTGCGCCCGACCGAACCGCCGATCAGCGTCGCACAGCTCGGTTTTGTCGCAGCGCTCGGCCTCGGCGACGCACTCGCAGCCCTGACTGATCCGGGGCCGCCCGACCTCGGCCCCCGCCTGCGCTTCAAATGGCCGAACGACCTGCTGGTCGATGGCGCCAAGATCGCCGGCATCCTGCTGGAATCCGAAACTGCGGCGAGCGACCGGGTCGAGTTTGTCGTGATTGGCGTCGGGGTCAACATCGCGGCGGCGCCGAGCGGGGTCGAATACCCCGCGACATCCCTCGCCGACAAAGGCGTCGCCGGTGTCGAGCCCGAGCACCTGCTGCCGGCTTTCGTCAACCATTTCGACACCTGGGCGCGACGCTGGCGTCTCGAGGGCTTTGCGCCGATCCGCGCGGCCTGGCTCGACCGCGCCGGCGGACTCGGCGATGCCATTCTCGTGCGCCTCGACCGCGCAACTCTGAGCGGCCGCTTTCTCGACCTCGACACCGACGGCGCGCTGGTGCTCGATGCGCCGGACGGGCGCCGGCGCATCGCCGCCGGCGAAGTCTTCCCGGCGCACGGCTGAGGAGAGGCGCGATGCTGCTCGCCATCAATGCCAACAACACCAACACGGTGTTTGCGATCTGGGACGGCACCAGCCTCAGGGGAAGCTGGCGCACCGCCACCGAGGGCAAGCGCACCGCCGACGAATACGTCGTGTGGTTCGACCATCTGCTGGCGCTCGAGGGGCTGGCGCGAAGCGACATCAACGGCGCGGTGATCGCCAGTGTCGTGCCCGAGGTCAACTTCAACCTCGTCCTGTTGTGCCGCAAATACTGCAAGACCGAGCCGTTGGTGGTCGGCGACAAGAGTGTAGAACTCGGCACCAGGGCGCTGGTTGACCGGCCGGAGGAAGTTGGCGCCGACCGCCTCGTCAACACCGTCGCGGCGCATGACCGCTACACCGGGCCGCTGATCGTCGTCGATTTTGGCACTGCGACAACGCTCGACGTGGTCGACGAAGACGGCAATTATATCGGCGGCGTGATCGCGCCGGGGATCAACCTGTCGGTCGCCGCGTTGCATATGGCGGCGGCCAAGCTCCCCAGCATTCATATCCGCCGCACCCAGCGCGTCATCGGAAAGGACACGGTTAGCTGCATGCAATCCGGCGTATTCTGGGGCTATATCGGCCTGGTCGAGGGGCTGGTGGAGCGCATCAAGACCGAGTTCGGCGCCCCGATGCGCACGATCGCGACCGGCGGGCTGGCACCCCTGTTCGAGGGCGCCACCGAGGCGATCGACAAGGTCGATCCCGACCTGACGCTGTGGGGCTTGCGGCTGATCTATGGGCTCAACAGCACCCGATGAAAGCTCCTGCCGCGAAGCCCGGTTTCGCCACGGACAACCACGACCCCGACGCCCTCTATTTCCTCCCGCTCGGTGGTTCCGGCGAGATCGGGATGAACCTCAATCTCTATGGCTATCGCGGCCAGTGGCTGATTGTCGATTGCGGCGTCACCTTTGGCGAGGAGGAGCACTCGCCAGGGGTCGATGTGATCATGGCCGACCCGGCCTTTATCGTCGAACGCCGCGACAGCCTGCTCGGCATCGTCGCGACCCACGCGCACGAGGACCATATCGGCGCGATCCCGTATCTGTGGCCGCAACTGCAATGCCCGATCTGGGCGACGCCGTTCACCGCCTCGCTGCTGCGCACCAAGCTGGTCGAGGCGCGGCTCGCCGACAAGGTCAAGATCCACATCGTGCCGATGTCGGGCCGCTTTGAGATCGGCCCGTTCGATCTCGAACTGGTGACGCTGACCCATTCGATCCCCGAGCCGAACGCGGTGGTGATCCGCACCTCGGCCGGCACGGTCTTGCACACCGGCGACTGGAAGCTCGATCCCGAGCCCTTGGTCGGCGAGGTGACCGACGAGACGCGGCTGACCGAAATTGGCGATGAGGGCGTGCTGGCGATCGTCTGCGATTCGACCAATGCGCTGCGACCCGGCAGTACCCGCTCCGAGGGCGAATTGCGCGAGTCGCTGAGCGAGTTGATCGGCCGCTATGAGGGCCGCGTCGCGGTTGCCTGTTTCGCGTCCAACGTGGCGCGGCTGCAGACGATCGCCGAGGCGGCGCGGACGCATGACCGCGATGTCGCGCTGGTCGGCCGCTCGCTGTGGCGCATGGAAAAAGCGGCGCGCGAAAACGGCTATCTCACCGATGTGCCGAAGTTTCTGACCGAAGACGAGATCGGCTACATCCCGCGCGACAAGCTCTTGATGATCTGCACCGGCAGCCAGGGCGAGCCGCGCGCCGCGCTGGCCCGCATCGCGCGCGACGACCATCCCAATGTGTCGCTCGAACAGGGCGATGTCGTGATCTTTTCGTCGCGCATCATTCCCGGCAATGAAAAGTCGATTGGCCGCCTGCACAACGCGCTGGTGCGGCTTGGTGTCGAGGTGGTCAGCGAGGAAGATCATTTCGTCCATGTCTCCGGCCACCCATCGCAGGACGAACTGGTGCGGATGTACCAGATGATCCGGCCGCAAGTGTCGATCCCGGTGCACGGTGAGATGCGCCATTTGCTGGCTCACGCGCAGCTGGCCCGCGAATGCCAGGTGCCCGAGGCGCTGGTCATCGAAAACGGCAACCTGATCCGGCTCGATCGCAATGGCGGCACGCTGCTCGATGAATTTGCTGTCGGCCGCATCGCCATAGACGGCAAGAGCCTGCTGCCGAGCCGCGGCGCCGTGTTGCAACAACGCCGCCGCGTCGGCAGCGACGGCAGCGTCGTCGCGACAATGGTGGTCGATCGCCGCGGCTGGCTCGCCGCGCCGCCGCAGATCAGCCTGGTCGGCCTCGCCGAGGCGACTGAAGCGCCGGCGGCGGCATTGCGCGACGCGCTGAACGATGCGATGGAGGCGTTGCCCGCACCCTTGCGCCAGGACGACAACGCCCTACGTGATCTGGCACGGCGGGTGTTGCGCCGCGGCCTCAACGAGCGCTTTGGCAAACGCCCCCTGATCGACATCCAGCTGGTGCGCCTCGGGAGTTGACCCCCATGATCGGTCGCCTCAACCATGTCGCGATCGTCGTGCCGAACCTGACTGCGGCGGCCGCGCTGTACCGGGATGCGCTCGGGGCTCGTGTGTCCTCGCCATCGCCGTTGCCAGCGCATGGTGTGACCGTCGTGTTCGTCGAATTGCCGAACAGCAAAATCGAGCTGTTGGAGCCGCTTGGGGCCGATTCGCCGGTACGGAGTTTTCTCGATCGGAACCCGGCCGGCGGCATCCACCACCTCTGCTATGAGGTCGATGATCTGATCGCCACTCGCGACCGCCTGCATGCTGCTGGTGCCCGCGTGCTCGGCGACGGCGAACCTCGGATCGGCGCGCATGACAAGCCCGTGCTGTTCCTGCACCCGAAGGATTTTTGCGGCACCCTGATCGAGTTGGAGCAAGTGTGAACACGATGAATTTCCCCTCTCCCGCACCGCGGGAGAGGGTGGATCGCCGCGGCAGCGGCGAGACGGGTGAGGGTAGCTGGGCCGGGGACAGTGTGGGCGGCCGCCCCCTCACCCCAGCCCTCTCCCCGATGGGGGCGAGGGAGCTGTTATTCCCTCTCCCGCACCGCGGGAGAGCATGGATCGCCGCGGCAGCGGCGAGACGGGTGAGGGTCTTTCGGTAGCCGACACCCTCACCCGGCTCGCGATGCTCGCCACCCTCTCCCGCAACGCGGGAGAGGGCAGATGAATATCCTCACCGGGGTTGTCGTCTACGTTCTGGTGTGGTGGGTGACGCTGTTCACGGTCCTGCCGCTGTGGGTCACGCCGAGCGAGCCGGGCGAGCCGGGGCATGACCCGGGCGCGCCGCAGCGCCCGATGCTGCTGCGCAAGGCGCTGCTGACAACCGCCATCGCCGGTGTGATCTGGCTTGGCATCCACCTTGTCGTGGTCGAGCCCTGGTTCAGTTTCCGCGAACTCCTGAGTCGCCGGTCTGGCGTCGAGGCTGGCATCGCGGCTGACGTTGACGGATGATCGGGCGCATGAGTGCCGCCTATTGCCTTGCCGCGCCGGCCCATCCGCTACACGGGCCATATCACGA
This sequence comes from uncultured Alphaproteobacteria bacterium, assembly GCA_963737875.1. GTDB lineage: Bacteria > Pseudomonadota > Alphaproteobacteria > ATCC43930 > CGMCC-115725 > DATARH01. The sequence continues at coordinate 25,035 of CAVTUM010000019.1, forward strand.
CACCGAATACGGCTTCCCCGCCGGGGACGAGTCGGTGCTGTTCGAGCGGCTGGTGCTGGAGATCAACCAGGCCGGCCTGTCGTGGCTGACCGTGCTGCGCAAGCGCCCGGCGTTTCGCGCCGCGCTTGCCGGGTTCGACGTGGACCGGGTCGCCGCGTTCGATGATGCCGATGTCGCGCGGTTGTTGGGCGATGCCGGCATTGTCCGCAACCGGCTGAAGGTTGAGGCTGTCATAGCCAATGCCCGGCGGATACAGGAACTGCGCGAGTCGCACGGTTCGTTCCACCGCTGGTTGGAGGCGCACCATCCGCTGTCGCCTGAAGAATGGACCCGGCTGTTCCGCCGCACCTTCCGCTTTACCGGCGGGCTGATCGTCGGAGAATTCCTGATGAGCCTCGGCTATCTGCCGGGTGCCCACGAGCCGGGCTGTCCGGTCCATGCGCGGGTCATGTCATTGGCGCCGCCCTGGTCGCGTGCTGCGACCGCCGGACGCGCTGATTGAGAGGCGTGATTCACTGCCTTTTGGGCTATAGTATTGTTAACCATAGGCGGGGCCGATCCCGTTGGCTGGCCTCGCCCGACCCACGGAATCGCGCCAGACTCGCTCGCCGGCTCAGGCGCCTCTGACGTTCAGGAGATTTTTCGATGCATGACATCGTCATTCGCGGCGGCACGGTTCTCGACGGCACCGGTGCAGCGGAATTTGTCGGCGACATTGCGGTCGATGGCGACCGCATCGCCGCGGTTGGCGGCAAGGCCGGGCCGGGCCGGCGCGAGATCGATGCGAACGGCCTGCTGGTTACGCCCGGCTGGGTCGATGTCCACACGCATTACGATGGGCAGGCGACCTGGGACCCGGTATTGGCGCCGTCATCCTGGCACGGCGTGACGACGATCCTGTTCGGCAATTGCGGCGTCGGCTTCGCGCCGGTGCGCAAGGAGCACCGCGACGGTCTGATCGATCTGATGGAGGCGATCGAGGACATCCCGGGCACGGCGCTCGCCGAGGGGCTGAAATGGGATTGGGAGAGCTTCCCCGAATATCTCGATGCGCTCGACCGCATGCCGCGCACAATCGATATCGGCGCGCAGATACCGCATCATCCGCTGCGTGTCTTTGTGATGGGCCAGCGCGCAATCAATCGCGAGGCCGCCACGCCTGCCGACATCGCCGAGATGAAGCGGCTGACCGAGGAGGCGCTGCGCGCCGGCGCGTTCGGCTTTACGACCTCGCGGACCTATTCACACAAGACCAACCAGGGCGACCTCGTGCCCGGCCATTTCGCCGAAGAGGCGGAATTGTTCGGCATCGGGCAGGCGCTCGGTGCCACCCGCACCGGTGCCTTCGGCATGAACAGCGACTTTGTTGACGAGGCCGCTGAACTCGACTGGATGACCCGGTTGTCGAAGGAAACCGGTCGGCCGGTGTGGTTTCTGCTGACCGACCGCAGCAAGGACCCGGAGCGCTGGAAGCGCCTGATGACCGGGGTGCATCAGGCGCGTGCCCAGGGCGGCAATATCACGGCGCAGGTCGCCGGCCGCCCGGTCGGTGTCATCCTCGGCATTGCCGGATCGTTCAACCCGTTCTCGATCCGCCCGAGCTATATCCCGCTCGATGCGCTGTCGCCGCAGGAGCGGCTGCAGCGGATGCGCGACCCGGAAGTCCGCCGCCAACTGCTTTCCGAAGAGCCGTCCGAGCGCCAGCTCGCACGGCTGTCGCAGGCGCGGCAGAACATGGTCGGCCGCTGGGACCGCATGTATGTGATGGCCGGTGCGACCCCGGATTACGAGCCCTCGGAAGACAAGAGCATCGCCGCCATCGCGGCGCGCGGCAATCGGAGCCCGCAGGAGGTCGCCTACGACTACCTGACCGAGGGGCTCGACCGCTTCCTGTTTTTTCCGATCGTCAACTACACCTACGGCGACCACACGACCGTGCGTGACATGCTGAACGACCCGGCGACGCTGCTTGGGCTCAGCGATGGCGGGGCGCATTGCGGGGCGATCGTCGATGCCAGCGTGCCGAGCTTTATGCTGACCCATTGGGGCCGCGACCGGCAGCGCGGGCCGCGCCTGCCGCTGCCGCAGCTTGTCAGGATGCAGACCAGCGAGACCGCCGACTTCTTCGGCTTCAAGGATCGCGGCAGGCTGGCGCCGGGGCTGCGGGCCGACATCAACCTGATCGATTTTGATCGGCTCCGCCTGCATCAGCCGGAGGTCGTACATGATCTGCCGGCCGGCGGGCGCCGGCTCGTACAGCGGGTTGACGGCTATCGCGCCACGCTGGTCGCAGGCACGCCGGTCTTTGAGAATGGCGACGACACCGGCGCCCGTCCCGGCCATCTCGTTAGATCGGGCCGCCTCGTCCGCTCGGGACGCTGACGGGCGGTCGGTAACACCTCGTGCCGCTTCCTGCCGACAGCGCTTTCGCGGCACCGCCTGAGGAAATCGCGCAGATCCTCGCGCCGACCCCGATGTTTGCGCGTTTCGACCGCGCATCGCTGCTCGCGGTCGCAGCGCAATGCGGGTTTGCGACATACCTCGCCGGCTCCACGATCATGCGGGAAGGGGACCCGGGCAGCTTCGCGCTGGTGATCGTCGAGGGCGAGGCGGACATCTATGTCGAGCTGCCGCGCGGCCCGGTACATGTTGCGACGCTGGGGCGCAACAGCATCATCGGCGAACTCGGCGTCTTCACCGACATGCCGCGCACCGCGACCATCGTCGCGCGCACCTATCTGATCGTGGTGCGCATCGAGCAGCAGAGCCTGCTGCAGCTCAGCACCCAATACCCGTCGATCGGCGTGTCGATCGTCCGCGACCTCAGCGCGCGGGTCGCCAACATGAACCGCTGGCTGGCGCGGCTGAAGGATGCCGCCGAGGCGCTGGGGCGCGACGAGTACGATGCCGCGTTACTCGACGAACTGACCGATCAGCCCGGCGAGTTGGCCAGCTTTGCCCGCGCCTTTGCCGGCATGGCGGCGGAGATGCGCGCGAAACAGCATCGCCGCGAGGAAATGCAGGCGGCCGCCGAAATCCAGCAATCCATTCTGCCCCCGCCCTTCGATCCGGGCGAACCGCCGACGCAGGTCGATCTGCATGCCGAAATGCATCCGGCGCGCGAAATCGGCGGCGATTTTTACGATTACTTTCTGATCGATCCGAATCGGCTGGCGGTGACCGTTGCCGATGTGTCGGGCAAGGGTATTCCTGCCTCGCTGTTCATGGCGGTGTCACGCACTGTGATGCGCAGCATCACCAGCGCCACCGACATGGCCGAGGGCATGTCCGAGGCGAACCGGCTGCTGGCGACGCAGAACACCGCCTGCATGTTCGTGACGATGTTCCACGGTGTGCTCGACCTGACGACCGGCGTCCTGCGTTATTGCAACGCCGGCCACAACCCGCCCTACGTGACGCGGGCGAAGGGCGGACAGGACAAGCTGACCGCGACCGGCATCCCGTTCGGCATCGACGCCGACATGCCCTACCGCATCGACGAAACCATACTGCACCCGGGCGATATGCTGTTCATGTTCAGCGACGGGATCACCGAGGCCTTCAACCCGGCCAGCGAGGAATTCGGGACCCAGCGCCTCGAAGCGGCGCTTGAGGCCGGGCGCGGCAGCACGGCAGCTGAACTGGTCGCCGAGGTTCTCGCCGCGACGACCGCCTTCGCCGGCGAAGCGGACCAGTCCGACGATATCACCTGCCTGGCGTTGGTGTACCAGCCGTAGCAGAGCTTGGGCCGAAGCGGCCGCGCACCTCTCGGAACGGCATCCACGTCTTGGAGGCGGGGAGGGCTACGGGCGGGATTTCTGCAGGCGCAGGATGTTGTTGCCATCGCTGGTGCGATGATATTGCAGCAGATCGGTGACGCTGCGCATCAGGTGGATGCCGAGGCCGCCGGGACTGCGTTCTTCGAGCGGAATGGACAGGTCAGGATCGGGTGCTGCGGTCGGGTCGAAGGGATGGCCGTTGTCGATGATTTCGGCGTCGATCGAGTCGGCGGTGACCTTCAGGCGGATCTTTATCTTGTGCGGCGGCGGCAGATCGTCGAAGGCGTGAGTGATGACGTTCATCACCGCTTCTTCGATGGCGAGGGTCATCTTGTAGGTGATGTCGTCCGCCAACCCGGCCCCGCCGCAGCAAGACTCGATCCAGTTGATCAGCCGCGTGATCGCCGCAACTTCGGGCTCGATGCAAAGTTCGTGCAAGGCCATCAAGCCTCTTACCGCGATGGTCGCATCAAGCCAAGCACGATCGTCGCAAACGTCGCGCCGACAATGCGTTGGCAGTCTGTCCGGTCTATTGCTTCTGCCTTCGACGGCATGGTAACCAAATCCTCGGGTAGTAACCCAGGCGCGAGGTTTCCGATGGAATTTGCGCAGGAACAGGCGGGCGATGTCGTCATCGTAAAGCTTGCAGGACGGCTCGACAGCGGCACGGCTCAGCCGGCCGAAGAGAGCTTTGCGCGGGTGCTCGGGAGCGGCACGCCCCATATTGCGATCGACATGTCGAAACTCGAATACATCAGTAGCGCCGGCCTGCGCGTTCTGCTGGTTGTGGCAAAAAAGGTGCAGCAGGCCAAGGGCAAAGTCGTACTTTTCGCGCTGGTGCCCAATGTTCGTGAAGTTTTTTCGATCAGTGGCTTCGACAAGATTTTCTCGATCCAAACCGACGCGGAGGCAGCGGTCGCCGCGGCTCGATGAAGCCTGTCAATCGAGGCAGGCGGTGAGGCTCCGACTATGCTGAGCTTTGTTGAAGAAATCGTGTTGCTGATGCTCGACGACACGCATGGGCGGTTCATGGAGCTGCCGGTATCGGCCGTCGATGTTGTGCTGTCAGGCGCGGCCTTGATGGAGTTGGCGCTCGCCAACCGCGTCGATGCCGATGTCAGCCGCCTCAACATTGTCGATCGAACCCCGACCGGAGACCCGATCCTCGACGAGGCGATGACGCATCTCGTCACCGACAGCGAATTGACGACCGCGGACGCGCTCGGCCGCATCACGGGCGATGCCGAGAAGTATCAGGAGCTGGCAGTCCGCCGGCTGATCGAGAAGGGCATTCTGCGCGAGGAGGATGGCCGTTTTCTCTGGGTGTTTCACACTCGCCGCTACCCGGTGGTCGATGATAGCGAACAGCGCGAAGTCACGGCCCGGCTGCGCCACCTGATCCTGACCGATGAAATCCCCGATCCGCGCGATGTCGTGCTGCTGTGCCTGATCGACGCGGCCAGTCTGCTTCACCTCGTTCTGACACCGGAAGAGATCGAGCAGACCCGCGAGCGCGTCGAACAACTCAGCCGGCTCGACCTGATCGGACAGGCCGTCACGCGAGCGGTCGCCGATATCCGCCTGATCGTCAAAAGCGCCAGCGCCGCGGCCTACTGAGCCGCGGCCGCGATCCTCTCTGCGGCGCGCAGGCAGCGCGCGATGTGCTCGCCGCCGGACTGCACACCGCATTGGACGATCGGCGGCAGTCCTTCGTTGCAGGCCGGCTGCGCGTAGACGCAGCGCGGTGCAAAGCTGCATCCGGCCGGCAACGCGGCAAGGTTCGGGGGGGCGCCGGGGATCGTCATCAGCCGGCTGCCGGGCTCGACCCCGTGCAGATTGGCTGCCAGCAATCCCTCGGTGTAGGGGTGTGCCCGTTTCGTCAGCACGTCGGTCGCGGTTCCGGTCTCGACAAACCGCCCGGCATACATGACCGCCAGCCGGTCGCTCACCTCAACCGCGACACCGACATCGTGGGTGACAAAGATCACCGCCATGCCGAGTTCGCGCTGCAACTCGCGCAGCAGCAGCAATATCTGGATCTGCACGGTCACGTCGAGCGCGGTGGTTGGCTCGTCGGCGAGCAGGACGGTGGGGTTGCATGAGAGCGCCAGGGCGATCATCGCGCGCTGCCGCATGCCGCCCGACAATTCATGCGGATAGGCGTCGAAGCGCTGCTTTGCCGACGGGATCTGCACGCGCTCCAGCATCTCGAGGGCGCGCTTCGCGGCATCGCGCCGGCTGGCGCCGGTGTGCCGCGCGATCGTCTCGGCAATCTGGTCGCCGATCGAGAAGACCGGATCGAGCGCGGTGACCGGCTCCTGAAAGATCATCGCGATGCGCGGGCCGCGCAGTTCTTCAAGCCGCTGGTCGGACACGGCGGTGATGTCCTCGCCGTCGAGCGCGACGCGGCCCTCGATCGCGCAATTCGCCGGCAGCAGCCGCATCAGGGCCCGCAATGTGACGCTCTTGCCCGAGCCCGACTCGCCAAGGATGCCAAGCACCTCGCCGTGTGCCAGCGTAAAGCTCAAATCGTTGACCGCGTGGATCGTGCGATCGCGCTGGCGAAACCGCACCGACAGGTGGTCGACCTCGACCGCCGACTGCTCGGTCATTGCAGCGCCTCGGCGCGGCTGTGGCCGGAGCCTGGGACCAGCATGTGGCAGGCGACCTGGTGGTCTTCTCCCTCGCCCCCATCGGGGGAGAGGGTTGGGGTGAGGGGGCGGATGCCGTTAAAGGCGTTGGCCGGTCTACCCTCACCCGTCTCGCCGCTGACGCGGCGATCCACCCTCTCCCGCGGTGCGGGAGAGGGAATTATGCCGGCCAGGACCGGTGAGACGCGGGCGCAGACCTCCTCGGCGAAGGTGCAGCGGGTGCGGAAGCGGCAGCCGGAGGGCGGGTTGATCGGGTTGGGCGGGTCACCGGTTAGCGGCGAGGCTTCGGTGCGGTGCGCCGGGTCCATGCTCGGCATCGCCCGCAGCAGCGCCTGCGTGTAGGGGTGTGATGGGCGGCGGAAGATCGCGCTGACCTCGCCGGCTTCGACGATGCGTCCGAGATACATCACGACGACCCGGTCGGCGACATGCCGCACGACATTGAGATCGTGCGAGATGAACAGATAGGTCAGCCCGAGATCGCGCCGCAGATCGGCCAGCAGGTTGAGGATCTGCGCCTCGACCGATTTGTCGACCGCCGACACCGCCTCGTCGAGGATCACGAGGCGCGGCTCCAGCGCCAGGGCGCGAGCGATGTTGACGCGCTGCCGCTGCCCGCCGCTCAGTTCGTGCGGATAGCGGCGCGCGAACATCGACGGCCGCAGCCCGACCTGCTCCAGCAGGTGCTCGGCGCGGTCGAGCGCCCGCCGCGCCGGCACCCGCTTTGCGGTGCGCGGCCCGAACGCGATGATGTCGCCGATCGTCGCGCGCGGGTTCAGCGACGAATAGCTGTCCTGGAACACCATCTGGCTCTGCAGGCGCAGGTCGCGCACGCTGATCCCGTCCGGCGCGCCGACCGCTTCGCCATCGAAGATGATCTCGCCGGCATCCGGGGCGATCAGGTGCAGCAGCAGCCGCGCCGTCGTCGATTTGCCGCAGCCGGACTTCGCCGACGACGCCCAACGTCTCGCCCTTGGCGATGCTGAACGACACGCCGTCGACTGCCTGCACAGTGTCGCGTCCGAGCCCCCAGAACCCGCCTTTGGTCGGGAAATGCTTTTTGAGATCGCGCACGATCAGCAGGGGTTGCGCCGGCCCGCCGCGGTCTTCGCTGGCGGCCGGAAACACGGCGGAAAGGGCAGGGGTCATGACGGCAGCTTGATGTCCATTGCGCTGCGCAACCCGTCGCTCAACAGGTTGAAGCACAGCGACGTGATGATGATCGCGACGCCCGGCAGGGCGGCGACGACCGGGTTGACAAAGATCGCCTGGCGCAGTGCGTTCAGCATCAGACCCCATTCCGGATGGGGCGGCGTCACGCCGAGACCAAGGAACGACAGGCCGGCCGACAGGATGATGCTGATGCTGACGAGGCTCGTCGCGTAAACGAGGATGCCGCCGAGCACGTTCGGCACGATCTGGTGCCGCAGGATCGACGCCAGCGGCGCCGCGCTGGCGCGCGCCGCCTCGACGAAATCGCGGTTCTTGACCTGCGTCGTCAGGCTTTCGGTCACCCGCACGATCGGCGGGATGAACACGACCGACAGCGACAGGATCGTATTGCCGATGCCGGCGCCGATGACGCCGCAGATCGCGATCGCCAGCAGCACCGACGGGAAGGCGTAGAACACATCGACGACCCGCATGATCGCCATGTTCACAAAGCGCCCGCTGATGCCCGCGACGAGGCCGAGGGTGCCACCGATCAGTGTCGCGAAGAATACCGGCGTGATACCGCAGATCAGCGACAGCCGCCCGCCATAGACGAGGCGCGACCAGATATCCCGGCCGGTCTCGTCAGTGCCGAGGAAATAGCCGGGCGTGCCGACCGGCTTCAGCCGGCGCAGCACGCTGCCTTGCAGCGGGTCGTGCGTCGCGGCCCACGGCGCGAACACCGCGAGCAGGATGATTGTCAGCAGCACGGCGCCGACCGCCAGCGTCACACGGTCGCGCAACAGGCGTTCGCCGACGCTGCTCCAATAGCCGTGCGGTTCGCCGCCGGCGGCCGTGCTGGTGTCCGCGACCAGCGCGGTGTTCGCGACAGTGATTTCGGTCATCGGCGGATGCGCGGGTCGATCATCGCCTGGGCGATATCGACGAACAGGTTGATCATCACAAAAAAGCTGGCGAGGACCAGCACGGTGCCTTGCAGCACCGGAATGTCGCGGCGAAAGATCGCGAGGTTCATGAACTGTCCCGAACCCGGCCAGTTGAACACGGTCTCGACCAGGATCGAGCCGCCGAGCAGATAGCCCAGCTGCAATCCCATGACCGCCATCGCCGGCGGCGCCGCATTTTTGAGCACATGCCAGACGATGCGACGGCGGCGCAGCCCCTTGGCGCGCAACGCGGTCGGAAATTCCTGACTGAGGATTTCCAGCACGGTCGAGCGCACCATGCGGCCGATCACCCCCATCGAAATCATCGATAATGTGACGACGGGCAGGATCAGAAAGCGCAGTTCTTCCCAGCTGGTCGGAAAGCCGCCCGTCGCGCCCATCCCGGCCGCCGGCAGGCGCCGGCCACAGCACCGCGAACACGATCACCAGCGCGATGCCGAGCCAGTAATGCGGCATGCTGAGCCCGAGGATCGTGATGACCGAAAACAGCTTGTCGAGCCACCTGCCGTAGTTGAAGGCAGCCAGCATCCCAAGGGTCGTGCCGAGCGAAAAGCCAAGGATCGCCGCCGGCACGGCCAGCATCAGCGTGTTGCCGAGCGCCCGCAGCAGTTCGTTGGTAACCTGCAGCCCGGTAAAGACCGAGGTGCCAAAATTGCCGTGCAACACCCGCCCAAGCCAGGCGAGGTACTGCACGTAAAGCGGCTGATCAAAGCCGAACTCGACCTTGAGCCGCTCGACGACCTCCTTTGGCGCCTCCGGCGGCAGCAGGATGTCGAGCGGGTTGCCGGGGATCAGGTGGATCAACCCGAACGCCACCACCGAGACCCCGAACAGGATCAGGATGGTGTGCAGCAAACGAAGCGTGATGAACTGGACCATTGGCGCCGTAAGTGGTTTTGCCGCCGGCCATGCAAGGGGTATGCCGCGTCGGGGGGTCGTATGAGGTAAAGCCGCTTTACCGCACGTACCGGCAGACCCCACGATTGCCTTCGTCGGCGCGACCGGAGCGGTCGGGCGCGAGTTGGCCGATTATGCCCGACCGGGTGCGGGCAATTCTGCCGGACGCGCCGGGCGTGCGGATCGTCGACGACCCCGAGCGCAATTATTTTCCGATGCCGCGCGACGCCTCCGGGCGTGACGAAATTCTCGTCGGCCGCATCCGCCATGACCTCAGCGACCCGGGCGGACGGTCGGTTTCGCTGTTCGTGGTCGGCGATCAGCTATTGAAGGGGGCGGCGCTGAACGCGGTGCAGATCGCCGAGGCGTTGTTGCCGTGCCGGTAAACAGGTTGCGGCAGGCGCCGTTTGGCGCTACCGCATAGAGATCGGCCGCTTCCGGCCGGGCCGGTTTTACGGATGGTGGCAACTCTCGTTCAAGGCGCTCTGTTTACGGTGATGGTGGTTCGCGCCGCGATGCTGCGCGACGACGCGTTTGCCTATGAAATGGCGCGGCAGGTGGAGCGCAGCCCGCGGTTTTTTGAAAACGCGCCGGTCGTGCTCGACCTGAAAGGCGTCGATGATTTCACGGCACCCGAGGAATTCGAGCGGGCCGGCGAAACCCTGCGCGAGCACACGCTGCTGCTGGTCGGCGTACAGAACGCCGAACCGGCACAGCGAAAGGCCGCCACGGCTGCGGGGCTGGCGAGTTTCGCGCCATCGGCGGCCCAGCCGGGCCGTCGGGCCCCTCCGGTCACGCCCGAAGTCCGCGCTCCAATAGCGCCGGTGACCGCCTCGGTGCCACCGCACCGCCCAGCGGCGCGGCTGATTACCCAGCCGGTACGCTCCGGTACTCAGATCTATGCGCGCGGCACCGATCTGGTCGTCACGGCACCGGTCAGCCCCGGCGCCGAACTGGTCGCCGACGGCAACATCCACGTCTATGCCGCCTTGCGCGGTCGAGCGCTGGCGGGCGCCGGCGGCGATACCGGCGCGCGAATCTTTTGCTCGCGCCTGGAGGCGGAACTGGTCAGCGTCGCCGGCCGCTACCTCGTCAGCGAGCAAATCCCAGCGGATCAGCAGGGTTCGCCGGTGCAGATCGCGCTGGTCGATGACCGGTTGACCATCACCCGAATTTAACGCCTGATCCGCGGCAAAGGGGTTGCGCGTCGGTCCCGCCGCGCCGGAAACTGCGAGCAGGTGGGACCGCGAGTTGGGCCCCCCTCGGAGAGGGGTTGACCTTTGGCGAAGGTAATAGTCATCACGTCGGGCAAGGGAGGGGTCGGCAAAACCACGACCGCCGCCGCCTTTGCCGCCGGCTTGGCGCTGCGGGGTCATAAGACCCTGGTAATCGATTTCGATGTCGGCTTGCGCAACCTCGACCTGATCATGGGCTGCGAGCGGCGCGTCGTGTTCGACTTCATCAACGTCATCAACGGCGACGCCAACCTCAATCAGGCGCTGATCAAAGATAAGCGCAACGACAACCTCTACATCTTCCCGACGTCGCAGACCCGCGACAAGGACGCGCTAAAGCGCGAAGCGGTCGAACGGGTACTCGAAGAGCTGAAGCAGCAATTCGATTACATCATCTGCGACAGTCCGGCGGGCATCGAGCATGGCGCGATTACCGCGCTGTATTTTGCTGACATGGCGTTGATCGTGACCAACCCGGAAGTGTCGTCGGTGCGCGACAGCGACCGGATCATCGGCATCCTGGCGTCGCGCTCGCGCCGCGCCGAGCGCAACGAGGCGCCGGTCGAGCTGAATTTGATGCTGACGCGCTACGATCCCGCGCGCGTCACGAAGGGCGAAATGCTGCAGCGTCGAGGACGTTAAGGAGATTTTGTCGATCCCGCTGCTCGGCGTGATCCCCGAAATCCGAATCGGTGCTGCGCGCCTCGAACACCGGGACGCCGGTGGCGTTCGACCAGGAAAGCCCCGCCGGCCGCGCCTATCTCGACGCGGTCGCGCGGTTTCTCGGCGAGACGCGCGAAATGCGCTTCGTCAAACCCGAGCGCCGCAGCTTTTTCCGCGTTTTGTTCGGCAGGGCGTAATGGGTCTGTTCAATTTCCTGTTTTCGCCGCCGCGGAACACCGCGGCCGTCGCCAAGGAGCGGCTGAAGATCGTGCTGGCGCACGAGCGCGCCGGCCGCACCGCGCCCGATTTCCTGCCGCGCCTGCAAAAGGAATTGATCGAGGTCGTCGCCCGCTATGTCTCGGTCAACGAGGAGATGATCCACGTCAATCTCGGCAAGGCTGGCGAAACCTCGGTGCTCGAAATCAACATCGAGTTCGAGGGCGCGAAGAAAATGATCCCCCCGCGTCACGGTCTGGCCGGCGCGTGACGCCGACTGCTATGGCTCCGGCGCCCGAGCCAGCGCGGCCGTCAGATCGGCCAGCAGCTTGGGAACGTGCTCGTCGATGACCTGCCAGACGAGGTAATCGTCGACACTCGCATAACCGTGGATCAGGACGTTTCTGAATGCCACGATCTGAGCGATGTCGGTGATTGCCGCGGCAACGTCGGGACTGGTGCGACGCAATCCGACAAGCGCTTCGCCGATTATCGCGAATTGCCGTTCCACTGCGGAACGAAGCTCTCCGCTGCGGTTCTGGCGTCCCACAGGTAACGAGCTGCCGCGGCGCTTATCATTGCGCCGAAAAGACGACCTGCCGCTCCGACAGTACACGGTTGCGCAGGTATGGGTTTTTGAGGCTGGCCAAGGTCAACAGGTCGACCGGGCGCCCGAATAGTTGTTCGAGGGCAGTCAACAGGCCAAAATACGTGTGCGCGTACCCCGTGTGCGTGGATGGATCGAACTCGACGAGAAAGTCGAGATCGCTTCGGTTGGCGTCAAAGCGACCGGTCGCGCCCGAACCGAACAGATCAAGCCGCCGCACACCAAACCGTCGGCACAACGCGCTCAGCGCCGGCAGATTGCGCGTGACAATTTCGGCGCAGCCGCTATCGATTACCAGGGCGTCGCTCATGGCAGCGACGTTATCATGCTGAACGCCAGGTTGTCGCCGCTCGGGTCCGGCGACCAGTTGGACAGTGTTTGATGCGACTGAGCGATGAAGAAGAGGCGATGCGGCGCGGCGCGTTCGGCGAGCCGCGGCGCTGGGCGATCGAGCATCAGATCGCGGTCGGGCGAGTTTTTCGACGCGGCCGATTTCGTACCGGTATCGCAGGCGCACATCATGGCTGACACCGAGTCGCTCGGCGAGGCCGGGGTGCGGTTTCTCGAAACCCTGGCGATGCGGCCGGAAGGCGAGCGGCGGGTGCGGGTGCCGACCTTGACCGACCCGCGCGGGCTCGATGTGCAGGTCTATAAGCGGCTCGGGCAGAGCGAGGCGATGCGGGAGATCGAGGCGCGTGCGATCGCGGCGTTCCGTTCCTTCGGTGTGCTGATGACCGATACCTGCATCAACTACCAGACCATCATGCCGCCGGTGCGCGGCGACCATGTCGCGTACGGCGACACCGGCGTCGTGATCTATTCGAACAGCGTGTTTGGCGCGCGCAGCAATTTCGAGGGCGGTCCCTCGGCGCTCGCGGCCGGGTTGACCGGCCGCACGCCGCGCTACGGCTATCACCTCGACGAACATCGCCGCGCGACCCGCCGCTTCCGGGTGGCGGCGACCCCGCGTGACCTTCGGAATGGGGCGCGCTCGGCGGCATCGTTGGCCGCGCTACCGGCTCCTACTGGGAGGTGCCGCTGGTCGAGGGCATCGACATGCCGCCCGGCTCCGACGCGCTGAAGCATTTCGGTGCGGCGCTCGCCAGCTACGGCTCGGTCGCGCTGTTTCACATGCCCGGCATTACCGCCGATCCGGTCGAGATGGCGGCCTCGTCGCTCCCGAGCCGAAACCATCGGCCGTGCCGAGATCGACGCCTTTCGTCGCCGGCTACGGCGCGACCGGCGACAAGGTCGATGTCGTCGTGTTCAGCGCGCCGCAATTGTCGCTGGTCGAGATGTCCGCGGTCGCCGATGCGCTGGCCGGCCGGCAGGTGCATGCCGACACGACGCTGCTGGTCACGACGTCGCCCGAGATCAAGTTCGCGGCCGACCGCATGGGGCTGACCGGGCGGATGGAGGCGGCCGGCGCCGTGGTCGCCGCCGGCATCTGCTTTTATCAGAGCTATGCCGGCGAAATGGCCGAGGCCAATGGCTGGAAAAGGCTGCTGACCAATTCGGCCAAGCTGGTCAACATCATCGGTGGCTACGGTTATCGCCCGACCCTGGCGAGCCTCGAACGCTGCGTCGAACTCGGCGGTCGCCGGGCGGATCGTCTGATGCCGATCCTCTTGCGCTGCCATCCGGGCATCGGGCCGGCCGTCACCGGCACGGCGCTGGTCGCCAGGGACAATTTCAGCGCCCGCTATGACCTCGACCGCAAGGCCGGCGTCTTTTCCCGCCCGACCCACGCGCTCGTCGGGCAGAGCTATGACGGCCGCATCCTGGTGCTCGACCAGGCCAAGGGCGGTGTCGCCACCGCGTGGATGCTGCGCGACATGGCCGATCGCGGCGTCGTTCCGCTGGCGCTGATCTTCAACCGGGTCAACCCGATCCTGGCGCAAGGCGCCGCGTTTGGCGGGGTGACGATGGTCGATCGCTTTGCCGGCGATGTGACCGACCTGATCCGCACCGGCGACGAGTTGCGCATCGATCCGGAAGCCGGCACGGTCGAAATCCTGAACCGCGACCCGGAGACCCCTTGAGCATGAGTACATGAGCGACCTGCGCATCACCGCCGGTCCGTTCACGTTTCTCGCACGGCTGGAGCGCGGCCTCGCGCCGCAAACCTGCGCCCGGTTCGAGACCCTGCTGCCATATCGCGAGCGCATCATCCATGTGCGGTGGAGCGGCGAAGCCTGCTGGATCCCGCTGGGCGAGTTTGATTTCGCCGTCGGCTACGAAAACCCGACGAGCTATCCGGCGCCAGGTGAAATCCTGCTGCATCCCGGCGGCGTCAGCGAAACCGAGATATTGCTCGCCTACGGTGCCGTCCGCTTCGCCAGCAAGGTCGGTCAACTCGCCGGTAACCATTTCCTGACCATCACCGAGGGGCTCGATAAGGTCCGTCCTCTCGGCGAAATGACGTTGTGGCAGGGCGCCCAGGATATCGTCTTCGACCGGTTTTGACGCAGTGCTAAGCTGCCCCGATGTGAGGAGATGCCGCGTTGCCGGATGAAGTGACGATATCAGCCGAAATTTCTGCTGATCTTGATGAAGCTCTGACACACTTGGCGTCGGCGAGAGGGCAGAGCAAGGCTGAACTCGTCCGTGACGCTTTGCGATTTTACATCAGAAGCGAAGACGACTTCGTCGCGGCGGTCGAGGAGGGGCTGGCGGATATTCGCGCCGGTCGGCTAATCGATCACGATAAGGTGACTCTCGAAATAAGGGAACTGCTCGGCGCAAAGCGGTGAGCGCCGTTCGGTGGGCGTCCGTCGCCCTCCGCGATTACCGCAACATCATCGAATGGGTGAATGAGCGAAATCCGACCGCAGCGTTGCGCATCACCGAACGTATCGAGGGCCGGATCGAAACGCTCACCACATTGCCGATGCTGGCTACGCGCTAGCTGGTAGGATGGGCTGAGCAAAGCGAAGCCCATCGTCTTTGCGCATCGACGGCTGTTGATGGGCTTCGCTGCGCTCAGCCCATCCTACGGCATCGGAGCGATATCCGGGCAGGTTCAATCCGGTAGGGCGGACGGAGTGCAACGAAGTCCGCCGATGCTGGCGCGGCCTCTGGCGGATGCTCGCATAGATCAGGCGTTCCATCGGGCGCGGCACTCGTCTACCGTGCGATCAACGACAGTTGGATCGGAGGGGACGCCATGCCTGGCTTTACGACGCGGCCCGAAATTCGCGGTACGTTCGGGGTGGTGGCGACGACCCATTGGCTGGCCTCGTCGGTGGCGATGAGCGTCCTTGAAAAGGGCGGCAATGCCTTTGATGCGGCGGTGGCGGCCGGGTTCACCTTGCAGGTGGTCGAGCCGCATTTGAACGGGCCGCTGGGCGAGGCGCCGATCCTCGCTTATAGCGCCAAAAACCGCCGCGCCGACATGATCTGCGGCCAGGGCGTCGCGCCGCAAGGGGCGACGATCGCGCACTATAAAGGCCTGGGGCTCGACCTGATCCCCGGCACCGGCCTGCTCGCCACGACGGTGCCCGGCGCGTTTGACGGCTGGATGCGGCTGTTGCGCGATTACGGGACGATGCCGCTCGCCGAACTGATCGAGCCGGCGATCGGCTATGCCGAGAACGGCTACCCGCTGGTGGCCCGCATCCGCGACACGATCATGACCGTCGCCGATCTGTTCCGCCGCGAATGGACCACATCGGCCGATGTCTATCTGCCGGGCGGCAGCCCGCCGGTGCCCGGCAGGCTGTTCCGCAACCAGGCGCTGGCGGCTACCTACCGGCGCGTCCTGGCGGAAGTCGGGGCGGCGGCGGCGACCGCGAGCGCGTCATCGACCGGGCGCGCGACGCGTGGTATCGCGGCTTTGTCGCCGACACGATCGACCGGTTCTGCCGCACGCAAAAGGTGTTCGACTCTTCGGGGCGGCGCCATCACGGCGTGCTCACCGCCGATGATATGGCGCGCTGGGAGGCGCCGGTCGAAACGCCGGTGACCTACGATTACCGCGGCTACACCGTCGTCAAGGGCGGCGCCTGGAGCCAGGGACCGGTGCTGTTGCAGCAACTGGCGCTGCTGTCGGGTTTCGACCTCGACGATACCGACCCGACCGGGCCGGAATTTGTCCATGTCGTCACCGAATGCGCCAAGCTCGCCTATGCCGACCGCGAGGCATGGTACGGCGATCCGGATTTCACCGATGTGCCGATGCAGACCCTGCTGAGCGCGGCCTACAACGACGCACGCCGCAAGCTGGTCGGCGACCGGGCGTCGCTGGAGTTGCGGCCGGGCAGCCCCGATGGGCGGCAGCCCTATGTGCTGGTCGGCGGCGCCGATGTCGCGCCGGCGGCCGGGGTTGGCGAACCGACGGTTGGACCGATGGGGGGGATCGGCGAGCCGACGGTCAGCGAACTCGGCATGGTGGCGGGCGACACCTGCCATCTCGATATCATCGACCGCTGGGGCAACATGGTGTCCGCGACGCCAAGCGGCGGCTGGCTGCAAAGCTCGCCGGTCATCCCCGAACTTGGGTTTTGCCTCGGCACGCGCCTGCAGATTTCCTGGCTCGACGAGAAATCGGCATCGAGCCTCGCGCCCGGCAAGCGGCCGCGCAGCACCTTGTCGCCGACCCTCGCGCTCAAGGAGGGCGAGCCGTACATGGCGTTCGGCACGCCGGGCGGCGACGGTCAGGACCAGTGGTCGACCCAGCTTTTCCTGCATCACGTGCATCACGGGATGAATTTGCAGGAAGCGATCGACTGCCCCGAGTTCAACAGCGATCACGCGCCGAGTTCGTTCTACCCGCGTGCCGCCAACCCAGGCGGTCTCACCCTCGAAGGCCGCTTCCCGACCGAGACCGCCCGTGCCCTGTCCGATCGCGGCCACCGCGTCCGCATCGGCGACACCTGGTCCGGCGGCCGGCTAACCGCCGCCGCCCGCGAAGTTACGCCCGAGGGTGTGGTGCTGAAAGCCGGCGCCAATCCGCGCGGCATGCAGACTTACGCCGTCGGGCGATAGACTGATTTGCGGCATCGTAGGGTGGGCTGAGCGCCAGCGAAGCCCACCGAATGCCCGCGATCGGTGATGGGCTTCGCTACGCTCAGCCCATCCTACGGTTCCCGCGATCTGCGCTAGACTATCCCGCGCGCCGTACCGGTTCGCGAGACACCACGACCTCGCCGGCGCTGGTCAGCGTCACGAGGTTGACGGTGTGGATGTATTCGGGCGACCCCGAGTAATAGGCCGGGATGACGCCGCAGCCGACCTTGACGGCGCGGTCCCAATGGCCGAGCGCGAGGTAATCGGCCTGGGTGTCGCGGATCATCGCGTCGCTGATCAGCCAGGACGGGCGCAGTGGGTTGTGCCACGTTTCCGGCGGCTCGTAATGGCCGTGGCCCATGGCGATGTGCCAGCGCGCGGCGCGCTCCGGCGGGGTATGCAGCGGCACCATGTCGAGATAGTCGCGATGCGCGTTGCCCCAGATTTCGAGCTGACGGTTCGGGAACGCGACGGCCCGCTCATGCGTCATGCCGAGGATGCTGAGGTTCGGGATGCGATCGAAGCCGCCCTTGACCCACACCGAATCCCTGGTCAGCGGGTCGTGGTTACCCGGCAGCACCACAACCGGCAAGCCGGCATCGGCGAGCGCCCGCCCGGCCCGGTCGATCGTCGCCGTCGACACCATGTGGTTGTCGAACGTGTCGCCGGCCAGCAGGACGATGTCGGCGCCGAGTTCGCGCGCCGTCGCCAGTACATCGCGCAACCCCGCCGCGCCGTCGCCGGCGTGCAATGCCGCGATACGATCGTCATCGACATGCAGGTCGGAGCTGTGGAGAAGGACGATGTCGTCGGTGCGCTGCCGAGGTTCTTCGGTTGTCATTTATCTGCTTCGGTAGATTAGTCCCGTCGCCGCTGTTGATAACCGCTGCAACAGACCGAGTCTCGCGCATATCGCGCACAGCCGCCCCGCCATCGCAGCACCGGCGGGCCGGCGGAAGACGCGGATGCCCGGGGCGAGTGCTGCTTTAGGCCGCGTCAAAGCGCGGTCCGTCGCAGGCGCAGCGCGTTGCCGACGACGGCGACCGAAGACAGGCTCATCGCGGCGCTGGCGATCATCGGGTTCAGCAGCAGGCCGAACATCGGGTACAGCGCGCCGGCTGCGATCGGCACTGCCAGCGCGTTGAAGACGAAGGCGAAAAACAGGTTCTGCCGGATGTTGCGCATCGTCGCGCGGCTCAGGTGGCGGGCGCGGACGATGCCCTGAAGATCGCCCTTCACCAGCGTGACCCCGGCGCTTTCCATCGCGACATCGGCACCGGTGCCCATCGCGATGCCGATCTGCGCCTGGGCGAGCGCGGGCGCGTCGTTGATGCCGTCGCCGGCCATGGCGACAAATCGGCCCTGCTGTTGCAGCCGGGTGATCGCGGCGCCTTTCTGATCGGGCAGAACCTCGGCGATCACCTCGTCGATGCCGAGCCGCGCGGCCACCGCCTGCGCGGTGACGCGGCTGTCGCCGGTCAGCATCACGATGCGGATGCCGTCGGCCCGCAAGGCGGCCAAAGCCGGTGCGGCGCTGTCCTTGATCGGATCGGCCACCGCGATCAGCCCGGCGGCCGTACCGTCGATCGCCACCAGCACGACACCCTGGCCGGCCTGCCGCAACTCGTCGGCGCGCTCCGTCAGGTCTTCCGCCGCGATGCCAAGCGACGCCATCAGCGCCGCGTTGCCGATCGCGACGCGTTGCCGCTCGACGACACCGGAGGCGCCTTCACCCGGCACGTAACGGAAATCCGTGGCAGCGCCGAGCGCGAGGCCGCGGGCTTCGGCGCCGGCGACGATGGCGGCCGCGAGCGGGTGCTCGCTGGCCCGCTCGAGGCTGGCGGCGAGGCGCAGCAATTCGTTCTCGGCCAACCCGCCGAGCGCGACGACCTGCGTCACCTGCGGCTTGCCCTCGGTCAGGGTTCCGGTCTTGTCGACGACCAGCGTGTCGAGCTTTTCGAGGGCTTCGAGCGCTTCGGCATTGCGGATCAGCACGCCGAGCTGCGCGCCGCGTCCCATGCCGACCATGATCGACATCGGCGTCGCCAGTCCGAGCGCGCAGGGGCAGGCGATGATCAGCACCGCGACCGCGTTGAGCAACGCGAACCCCATCGCCGGTGGCGGCCCCAGCAGGGTCCAGGCGACAAAGGTCACGACGGCCACCGCCATGACCGCCGGCACGAACCAGCCGGCGACCGTGTCGGCCAGCCTCTGGATCGGGGCGCGCGAGCGTTGTGCGCTGGCGACGAGCGCGACGATCTGCGCCAACAATGTGTCGCCGCCGACCCGCTCGGCCCGCATCAAAAAACTGCCGGTGGTGTTAAGCGTGGCGCCAGTGACGTTATCGCCAGCCGCCTTGGCGACCGGCAAGGGCTCGCCGGTCAGCATCGACTCGTCGACCGTGCTGTGTCCCTCGGTCACGACGCCATCGACCGGCACCTTCTCGCCCGGCCGCACCCGCAGCAACTGCCCGGCGGTGACCTGGTCGAGCGCGATGTCATGCTCGCTGCCGTCGTCACGCACGATCCGGGCGGTCTTGGGCGCGAGATCGAGCAAGGCCCGGATCGCGCCGCCGGTCTGCATCCGCGCCCGCAATTCGAGCACCTGACCAAGCAGCACCAGCGTCACGATGACGGCGGCGGCCTCGAAATAGACCGGCACGCCGCCCATTGGGTCGCGGAACGATGTCGGGAAGATTCCCGGCGCCAGCGTCGCGACCAGGCTGTAGGCGTAGGCAACACCGGTGCCCAGCGCGATCAGCGTGAACATGTTGAGCGCGAGGCCGCGTAGCGACTCCCAGCCGCGCCGGAAGAACGGTGCGCCGGCCCACATCACCACCGGCGTCGCGAGCACCAGTTGCGCCCAGATCGCCGCCGGCGAGGTCAGTGCGTGTTCCCAGGCCGGGATCAGATGCCCGGCCATCGCCATGACCAGCAGCGGTGCCGATAAGGTCACACCGACCCGGAACCGCCGGGTCATGTCGGCGAGTTCGGGATTCTCCGCGTCGCCGGCAGAAGGTGTCATCGGCTCCAGCGCCATGCCACAAATGGGGCAGGGGCCGGGCTTGTCGCGGACCACCTCGGGGTGCATCGGGCAGGTCCAGCGCGCGGCGCCGGTGGTTATCGGTGCTGCTTGTTGCGGCGGACCGAGGAAAATTTCGGGTTCGGCGCTGAACCGTTCAAGGCATCGAGCGCTGCAAAAGAAATACGTCGATCCCCGATAGTCGGTGCGATGGCGCGCAGTCTGCCGGTTGACGCTCATGCCGCAGACCGGATCGGTTTCCGCGCCTTCCACGGAAGACGAGCCGTGCGCCGCCGGTTCGGTGGCGGTCATCGACTAGCGCTGGGCGGCGATATACGCCAGCAGATCATCGATTTCGGCGCGGGTCAGCGCCAGGTCGGGCATCGCGCCGTGCGGATGGGTCAGGAAGGCGCGCAGCTGATCGACGCTGAGATGGCCGGCGATGGTGTGGAAACTCGGCGGTCCCTGCGGAACGCTTCGGCCGGTGCCCTGGCTGTCGATGATATGGCAATTGGCGCACCAACGCTGCGCCAGCGTCGCGCCACCCGCGATATCGGCGCGCGCCGTCGCGACACCGGACAGCAGCAAGGCAAGGGGAGCAGAGGCAACGGCCAGTCGATTCATCACCTGGGTCCGCCTGTCATCAAGGTTCGCGATCGCCCGACCCGCAAGAAAGGCGCGGCACCTGCGCGTCAGGACAGCAGCATTTGGCGTTGCCGCCATCGGCCTATAGCATGTCGGCAGCGAAGGGGGAGAACGCTAGTGCTAAATTTGCCTCACGTCTGTTGCCGTGAGCGCGCACGCCGGATCGCGAGGCGCATCCCGGCGCGATGACAACCACCCAACGTCCCGCGGCCCTGCGCAACCCGGCGGCCATCTATATCGCCGGCCTGTTCAGCATGGGCTATGTCGATTTCTACATTTTCCTGATGCCGCTTTACGGGCTGTCGCTCGGCATGAGCGCTGCCGAAATCGGGCTGCTGGTCGGGGCGCGGTCGTTTCTGGCGGTGTTCCTGTCGATCCACATCGGCGTGCTGATGGACCGGTTCGGCACAAGGCGGGTCACCTTGATCTGCATCTGGATCGGCATCTGCATCGCTCCGGTCTTCCCGCTGATCCCGTGGTTCTGGCCGCTGTTGCTGTTGCAGACGATCAACGGCGGCGTGCTGTCGTTTGGCTGGTCGGGGACCCAGACGCTGATCGCGCAACTGGCCGAGGGCGAGGCCGAATATATCGGCCGTTTCAGCTTTTACGCGCGGATCGGCACCACCGTCGCGCCGATAATCGCCGGCGTCGCGTGGGATCTGGGCGGCGCGTGGCCGGCCTATCTGATCGGTGCGGCCTGGGGCATCGTGCTGACGATCGCCTTGTTGCGCGCGCCGGAAGCGGCGGTGGCGAGGGAAGTTAGCCAGACGCATGTCGCAAGCCGCGTTCAGGGTGCGCGATCTGCTGCCGCGTCTGTCCGACTACATCAACTGCTTTGCGCTGCTGGCGATCCCGGCGGTCGCCTCGACGATGGCGATCATCTTTCTGCGCACCGCGACCAACGGCGTGCAGTTTTCGCTCTATGTCGTCTACCTGCACAGCATCGGGCTGATCGGCACGACGATCGGCGTGCTGTTCGCGGTGATCGAGGCGGCGAGCGGGCTGGGCTCGCTGTTTGCCGGCCGGGCGATGCGCTTTGCCGACCCGCAGCGCACGATGTTGAGCGGCACCGTCGCGTCGATCTTCTTCATCTGCGTGACGCCGTTTCTCGGCGGCATTTTCGCGCTTTTGCTGTTGTGCCAGTTGGGGCGCGGCTGGCTGCAGGGGCTCGTGCAGCCGATGATGTTTTCGGTGCAGGCCAAGGCGGTCGGCCGCTACCGCCAGGGTTCGGTGGTGGGGCTGCGCCAGACGATGAACCGAACCTCGGCGATCATCGTGCCGCCGCTCATGGGGGTCATCGCTGACTGGTTCGGCACGGCGACCAGCTTTGTCGTGCTCGGCACGGTGCTCGGCCTGCTGTGCATCCCGATTGTGCGCATTACCCGCCGTGCCGCCCAAACGCCGATCGCCGAAGAAGCCCCTGAACCGACCTGATCTGGCGTAGAGTGGGTGGAGACTTCAAGGCTCTGACGATCATGCCCGACGGCCCCCGCTACGATGATGATTTCTATGCCTGGACCCAATACCAGGCCGAAGTGCTGCGCTCGATGCCGAGCCCCGATAACCGTTTCGACCGCGAAAACGTCGCCGAGGAGATCGAGGATTTGGGCAAGAGCGTTCGCAGCGCCGTGCGCAGCCAGGTCAGGCGCATCCTTGAGCATTTCCTCAAGCTGGCATATTCGCCGGCAACTCAGGCCCGGGCTGACTGGCGGGCTTCGATCGTCAGCGCGCGGGATTCTCTGGAAGATGACATTACGCCAACGCTGCGGCGCGATCTTGAGGCGCTGCTTCCGCGCCTATACGCCCGAGCCAGGAAGGTGGCCCGAAGCGATCTGGAGCGGTATGGGGAGGGGAACGTAGCGGCTCGTTTTCCTGACGAATGTCCCTATTCGCTTGACCAGGTCTTTGCGGATGACTGGTTTCCCGAACTTATCGGAGATGTGACATGAGCCGCGATTTCATCGGGTATGGCCAGATGCCGCTGCATGCGCAATGGCCGGGTGGCGCACGCATCGCGGTCAATTGCTGACTGGTTCGCTACGGCGACCAGCCTTGTCGTGCTCGGTACGGTGCTCGGCCAGCCGTGCATCGCGATCGTGCGCATTACCCGCCGCGCCGCCCAAACGCCGATCGCCGAAGAAGCGTCCTAACCGACGTGATCTGGCCTAGAATAGGTGGAGACTTCGAGGCCCTGACGACCATGCCCGACGGCCCCCGCTACGATGATGATTTCTACGCCTGGACGCAGTACCAGGCCGAGATCCTGCGCTCGATGCCCAGCGCCGACAACCGCTTCGACCGCGAGAACGTCGCCGAGGAGATCGAGGATTTGGGCAAGAACGAGCGCGATGCTGTGCGTAGCCAGGTCAGGCGCATTCTCGAGCATTTCCTGAAGCTCGCCTACTCCCCTGCGGCGCTTCCGCGGGGCGATTGGCAGGTCTCGATCGCCAGCGCTCGCGCCGACCTTGAAGATAAGTTGTCGGCAACGTTGAGACGGGATGCGGCGAGCATCCTTCCCGTTCTGTATGCTCGGGCAATCCGAAGTCGCCACGACCGACCTGACGCGATACGGGGAACAGAAGGCCGCGTCGGGGTTCCCCAGAACCTGTCCCTACACCCTTGATCAGGTGCTTGACGCTGACTGGTTCCCCGAACCACCGGGAGATGTGACATGAGCCGCGATTTCATCGGGTACGGTGCGACCCCGCCGCACGCGCAATGGCCGGGAGGCGCGCGTATCGCGGTCAATTTCGTGATCAATTTCGAGGAAGGGTCGGAGCTGTCCTACCCGGCCGGGGACGGCGTTTCTGAAACCGGTTTGATCGAGAGCGCCAGTGTCGCCGGCAGAGGGTCGCGATCTCGGCGCCGAGAGCATGTTCGAGTACGGTTCGCGGGTCGGGTGGTGGCGGCTGCACCGCATCTTTACCGGCTACAATCTGCCGGTGACGCTGTTCGGCTGCGCCCGCGCCTTTGCCGCCAACCCGGAGGCCGCTGCCGCGGTGGCCGAGACCGACTGGGACATTTGCGGCCACGGCTATCGCTGGGTAAAGCATTTCGAGATGGACGAGGCCGAGGAGCGCGACCAGATCGCCCGCGCCGTCGAACTGATCCGCGAGACCACCGGCAAGCCGACGCATGGCTGGTACTGCCGTTAAGCCCCTTCGGAGAACACGCGGCGTCTGGTCGTCGAGCATGGCGGCTTTCTCTATGACAGCGACGCCTATAACGACGAGCTGCCGTATTGGGTGCAGCAAAGCGGCAAACCGCATCTGGTCGTGCCGTATACGCTGGTGACGAACGACGTCAAATTCGGTCGCGGCGTCTTCGGCCCGGGCGAGGATTTCTTTGCATTCCTGCGCGACAGCTTCGATCTTCTGTATGAAGAGGGCGCGGAGCGGCCGCGGATGATGTCGATCGGGCTGCACATGCGCATCACCGGCCACCCCGGCCGGGCGCAGGCCCTGATCCGCTTCATCGAGCACATCAAGAGCCACGACCATGTGTGGATCTGCCGCCGCGAAGACATCGCGCGGCATTGGATGGCGACGTTCCCGGCGGCTTGAGCGTAGGATGGGCTGAGCGCAGCGAAGCCCATCGCCTTCGTTGGAGCGGCTGGATGATGGGCTTCGCTGTGCTCAGCCCATCCTACAAGTTCCCCGCGCGCCGATGCCTGACCGGGCCGGCTGCCGGGTCAGCGGCCCGTCGCCTGCGGGTGCCGGCGCACCGTGAAATCCGCCGGGCGCATGCCGCGGTCGCCGAGCCACGCCATCAGCCGGTCGCGTCGCACCATCATGCTGCCGCCATCGGCATGGATCACGCTGTCATCGCCCGCATGGATCAACACGTGCCCCGGCAGATACAGCAGGTCGCCCGGCGCCAGATCGGCGAGTGAACCGGCGGTGACCGGCTCTCCGATGCTGTCCCGCTGCATGTCGGTATCGCGCAGGACGGCGATGCCGAGGTCGCGGAAGGCGCTCTGCACCAGTCCCGAGCAATCGAGGCCGAGAAAACTCCGCCCGCCCCATAGATAGGGGCATCCGAGATACACCGAGGCCGCGGCGACGATGTCGGGAGAACGCGGTGGCTGCGGCGACAAGCAACTGGCCGGGAGATAGCCGCCGGTATCGAGCCGGACATAATCGGTCCCCCGCGTCACGAGACCAGTTTCGATGACGGTCACGGGGCTGTGGCGCGGCAGGAAATCGGCCGGCGCCGAGCGCAAATCGGCGGCTTCGTAACAATAGGAACCGGGCGTGACGATAAAGCCCGTCGGTTCCGGCGCCGCGCCGATCGCGATAGGGGCGGCCTCGACATAGCCGACATAACCGTCGAACCGCGACTGGCACCACGCGTAACCATCGGCGATGTCGAACACCAGCACGGGTTCGCCGTAATGATAGAACGTGTCGAGCGCGGCGCGCGCGTGCGGCTCCTGCCGGACCGGGAGCCGCCCGGCGATAACCCGGCCGGGCTGCCCTTCTACATAGCGCGGCGCCGCGACCTCGTCCCTCAGCCGCGCGTCAGCGAGGTCGCCGCGATAGGCGTGGAGCCGCGGGTCGAGCGTCATGCCGAGCCGGCGTTTTCCCGCGGGAGCACGAGCTGGGTCTGGGTCACCATCGCGATCGGCTTGCGGTCGGTGTTGTAGATCGTGGTCTGCACGACGATCGAGCGGCGGCCGACATGCAAGGGCACGGACTCGCCGGTCAGGCGGCCGGGGCTGCCGGCGCGGAAGAAATTGGTTTTCGACTCGATTGTCGTGGTGCGAAAGCCCGGCGCGAGATGCAGGCTCGACGCAAATCCGCCGAGTTCGTCGGCAAACGCCATCAGCGCGCCGCCATGCACGATGCCGCCGGCATTCAGGTGGCGCTCGTCGGCCTCGACCTCGCCGACCACCATGTCCTTGTCGGCGCTGACGACGCGGATGCCGAAATGCTGCGACATGCCCGAGCGAAACGCCGCCTCATTCGATGATGCTGCCATTTCTTCTTCTCCTTGCCGGTCAGCGCCGAACCGTGTGGGCGTGTTTCCACTGGTCGTAAGCGTGCATCAGTTCGGCGAACAGCGCATCGGCCGTGACGCCGTACCCGGCCTTGTTCAGGTGGACATGGTCGGCCATCGCCAGCGGCGGGTCCTGCCCCTGCCAGTCATGGATGGAGCAGGCGCCGCCCATCTCCGCCGACCAGTCCCAGAACGCCCAGCCTTCGCGGGCCGCGATGCGCCGCTGTAATTCGCGCACCGGCGCGAGATGGCGCGGCTCGCTCCACGCGCAGGCTGAGGCCACGGCGCCGGCCTGACAGGCATTTCCGGCATTCGGCTGGCCGGCACAGTCCTTCGCCAGGCGATTGCCATCCGGCGATCCGACGATCAGCACAGCGGCGCCCCGCGAATGCTGCCGCAAGGCGGCGATCGCGGTGCGATACCGCGCCGCGTATTGCGCGAGGTCGAGCCCGTCATCGAACCCCTCATTGGTGCCGAACGCGATCACCAGCAACGCCGGACGCCGTTCTGCCAGTTCCACCGCCACGGCGGATGGATTGAGCTTGGTCAGCAAGGCCACGGTCGCGCCGATCGTGCCGTGGTTTTCATAGATGATTCCGGGGTGGCGGCGCTCGACCGTCCAGGCCAGCACCTTCTGCCCGGCGGCGGTCGGCGCCGTCAACTCGACGCGATGCCCCGGCTGCTTCAACAACACCTCGAACCGGCGCAACGCAATTTGCGGCGCGTCGGTCGTTATGTGCCGCTCTGCTATCGTCATCGATCCGCACCGTCAGCGGTGCGCCGTGCGGTGCGGTGACAACCTCGACCGCCAGCCGGTCGAACCCTTCCGCTTCCGTACTCGTGAGCGTCATCTGGGCACTGGGGTCGCTGGCCAAGGCCGCGATCGCATCGATGCCGAGCGGCTCGCTGTCCGGCCCGTCGCCCGGGCGCAGATGCCGCCACCCGGTTTCGCTGACCGTGACGAGGGCCGGGCGGTAGTATTTGAACGGGATACCGGCGGGCAGCCAGCCGCGCCCGGCGGCGCCAAAGCGCGCCTGCAACCGCTCGCGCATCCGGCCGCTGAACGCGTCGTTGGCGGTATGGCTGTCGCCGATCTGCATGATCCGCACCGGCCGCGGCGAGCGTTTCTGTTCGAGCGCCGACAAGGCCAGGAAAAACGGCTGCAGCGAACCGGCGCCGGCCAGATGATCTGCGGCGGCGGCCGGCGGCGTGGTCAGCAACAGCACAGCGGCGGCGAAGGCCGCAACAAAGCCGGCGCGCCGCTCACGGTGCATTCGCCGCGGCGGTCGACAGCAGGTTGACGATCTTCTCGGCGATCAACTCATACCCGGCGGCGGTGAAATGGATGCCGTCATCGGTGCGCAGCCGCTGCGTCGTGCCGCCGCGATCCTTGCCATAGGCGGTAAACTGGCCCTGATCGTCGGTCACCACCGACCACAGCGGCACGAAACGGGCGCCGAAGCGGGCGGTCTCGGCGGCGTAGATTTCGTTGATGTAGCTCATGTCGGCGGAATAGGTGCCGCTGCGCGCGATCGGGTTGCCGCACCAGATGATCTTCAGCCCGGCGCCGGTGAGCAGCGTCAGCATCTGGTCGATGCGGTCGGCATAGGCGGCGCGCCACTCATCGCTGCGGAACCGCAGGTAGCCTTGGCTGTCGCGCATGTCGAGCCGGTCGTTGGCGCCGAACATGACAACCGCGATGTCGGCCTTTTCGCGTTCGACAAAATGCTGCACCGGCCCCAGCCATTCGCTTTCGTCGTGCACCAGCGCGGCGCCGGGATGGGTGCGGTTCAGCACGCGATAGCGCGGGTCCTCGACCAGGACACGCTGCAGCCCCACCGCCAGCCCCTGCGCCTGGCTGTCGCCAAACACCGCGATCAGCGCCGGGGCCGGGGCCGGCTCCTGCGCGGATGTGCCGGCGGTGGTGAAAAACAACAGAAGAACGGCGAGCGTGGCTCGCGCGATCGGGCCTCCGGCGCCGCACCGCCGACCGGTTCTCTGCACGGCGCCAACCCCCACCCGCACCAACTCCGCAAAAACGTGGCGGATACTGATGATTCGGCACAAGCGATGCAAACCGATTTGGCAGGGAGCGGCCATCTCTTTCAGGAGCGCGGGGATTGCCGGGATAAAACCGGCGCCGCTTGCGGTGGCTCATGCCGCCCGGTAGAACCGATTCGCGGCCGACCGCAACCGGCCGTTCATAAATCGAACGCTGATGCTGTTTCCGACCTCGAGTTTCCTGCTGTTCTTCCTCGCCGTCGCGGCGGCGATGGCGGCGCTCGACACCCGCTTTGCGGCGAAGAAAGCGGTACTGGTTGTCGCCAGCTATTATTTCTACGCGCAATGGGATTGGCGCTTCTGCTTCCTGCTCGCGTGCAGCACGGCGCTCAGCTATGCGCGCCGGGCTGCTGATCGGCGCGACCGCGCGACCGAAGGCGGCGCCGCCTGATCGTCGGGGGCGCGGTCGGCCTGCACCTGGCGCTGCTCGGGGCCTTCAAATATCTCGATTTCTTCGTGCTCAGCGCCAACCGGCTGGCGCATCTGCTCGGCCTGCAGCACGAATTGCCGTTTTTGGAGATATTGCTGCCGGTCGGCATCTCGTTCTTCACGTTCCACGGCATCTCCTACGTCACCGACGTGTATCGCGGCGACGTCGCGGTGTGCCGCAACCCGCTCGACATGGCGCTTTACATGTCGTTCTTCCCGCAGCTGGTCGCCGGGCCGATCGTGCGCGCGGCCTATTTCCTGCCGCAGCTGGCGCGCCCCTCGGCCGAGCCGATCCCGATCGCGCCGGCGCTGGTGCTGATCCTCGGCGGGCTGTTCAAGAAGGTGGTGATCGCGAACTACCTCGCGACCGGGCTGGTCGATCCGGTGTTCGCGGCCCCGACCAGCTATGGCGGCCCCGACCTGCTGCTCGCCACCTACGGCTATGCGGTGCAGATCTATTGCGATTTCAGCGCCTACAGCGACATGGCGATCGCGCTCGCGGCCTTGCTCGGCTTCCGTTTCCCGGCCAATTTCAACCAGCCTTACCGGGCCGCAGCGGCTGCGCGAATTCTGGCAGCGCTGGCACATCTCGCTGTCGAGCTGGCTGCGCGACTATCTCTACAAGCCGCTCGGCGGCAACCGGCACGGCCGGCTCAAGACCTACCGCAACCTGATGCTGACGATGCTGCTCGGCGGCATCTGGCACGGCGCGGGGTGGAAATTCGTCGTCTGGGGCGCGTTGCACGGCGGCGGCCTCGCGGTCGAGCGCATGCTCGAACCGCTGGATCGGCCGGCGCGCGCGAAGCCCCGCTGGCGAAGATCGATCGCGACGGTGGTGGTGTTCCATTTCGTCTGCCTCGCCTGGATATTCTTCCGGGCCGAGGATTTCGAGGTCGCCCGCCTCTATCTCGGCGGGTTCGGCGGCGGCTGGCAGCGACGGGCTGCAGCAGGCGGGGCCGTTGACGGTGGCGCTGATCGCGCTCGGCATGGCCGGCCAGTTCACCCCGCCGCGCCTGTTCGAGCGCATCGTCGCGGCGCTCGGCCGGGTGCCGGTCTGGGGCATCGGCGCCGCCGCCGGCATCGTCGTCGCCGCGATCAACGCGCTCGGCCCCGAAGGGGTCGCGCCGTTCATCTATTTCCGGTTTTGAGGCCGTGGTCGCGCTCGAAGGCGAACCTCGCACAACCCGAGCACCGGCCGCTCCGTCACCGAGCGCCGACGCGATCCCGCTCAGCGCTGCGGCGGCGCGGCGGCTCGCCCGCGGCAGGTGCTGGTCGCTGACGGTCGTCGGCACGCTGGTGCTGGCGGTGTTCGCCTCGCGCGACCTGGCCTCCTGGCTCGACCGCCTGGGCGACGGCCCGTTCCTCGGCCCGCTGCAACATCGCCGCCGCAATGGGACCGCGCGATGAACCGCGCTCGGCCTGACCCGCCCGGCCGAAGCGCTGCGGCATGGATCGGCGCCTGCTCGACTGGGAGTGGGCAGCTCCATAATCCGCGACCATATCGTAGGATGGGCTGAGCGCAGCGAAGCCCATCATGCCGCCGACGGACCTGGTGGGCTTCGCTGCGCTCAGCCCATCCTACGAGGCCAGAACTCCGCCAGGAGACACCCCTTGTTCCCAGCCCTGACCGACGAGCAGCGCCAGTTTGTCGCACACGATCCGCGAACTGGCGCAGAGCGAGTTCCGCGAGCGCGCGCCGCGCTACAGGACGGCACGTTTCCGTGGGAGAACATGAAGGCGCTGGCCGAACTGGGCGTGCTCGGCATGGCGGTGCCGGAGGAATATGGCGGGCTCGGCCTGCCGGTGTTCGACACCGCGCTGGTGCTCGAGGAGATCGCCAAGGTCTGCTACGTGACCGCGATGGCGGTGCTCGGCGAGGTCGGGCGCGCAGACCCGCATCATCTCGACCTACGCGCCCGAGGCGATCAAGCAGCGCGTCCTGCCGGCGGTGTGCAGCGGCGAGTGCCTCCTGGCGATCTGCATGACCGAGCCCGACGCCGGCACCGACGTCGCCAACTACAAGACCAATGTCGACCATGTCGGCAACAAGCTCAGGCTCAACGGGGTCAAGACGCTGATCAGCCGCGCCGAGGAGGCCGGCATGGTTCGTCGTCTTCACCCGCGTCGACAAGAAGCCCGGCCGCGAGGGCATCGGCTGCGTGCTGGTCGAGAAGGGCACGCCGGGGTTTTCGGTGACCGGCACCTATCACACGATGGGCGGCGAAAACCTGCACGAGATCCGCTTCGAGGATGTCGAATTGCCGCCGGAGAACCTCGTGCTCGAGGACGGGTTCCGCAAACTGCTCGGCGCGTTCAACACGCAGCGCTGCCTGAACCCGATCGATCTCGCTGGGCCTCGCCGAGGGCGCGTTCGAGGAGGCGGTCAAATACGCCAAGGAGCGCACCGCGTTCGGCCGGCCGATCGGCCGATTTCCAGGGCATGCGCTGGAAGCTCGCCGAGATGTACCGCGACATCGAGGCGAGCCGCGCGATCCTCTACCGCGCCTGCGCCACCGCCAACCCGTTCCCCGACCCGCTTCTCGCCGCCGCCGCCAAGATCACGGTCAACGAGATGGCGCTGCGGGTGACCAGCGAGGCGATCCAGGTGCATGGCGGCTACGGCTTCACCGACGAATACCCGGTCTCCCGCTTCTACCGCGGCGCCCGCTACGGCACGCTCGGCGGCGGCACCACCGAAACCCTGAAGGAACTGATCGGCACGCGCGTGCTCGCCGGCGTCGATCCGATCGACGGCATCCTCGGTATGGGCGCGTTTTGAGGAGAATGACCGGATGAAAGTCACCGGGCAATGCCATTGCGGGCAATATTCGCTACGAGGCCGAGATCGATCCGGCCAGCGTCCGGGTCTGCCACTGTACCGATTGCCAGACGACTGACCGGCACGGCTTTCCGCACCAATGTCGCGAGCCTGCCCGGCACCTTCGTGCTGAAAAGCGGCACGCCCAAGACCTATGTCAAGACCGCGGAGAGTGGGAACAAGCGAGCGCACGGGTTCTGTCCGGATTGCGGCACGCCGCTCTACGCCACCTCGACCG
Source organism: uncultured Alphaproteobacteria bacterium (assembly GCA_963737875.1). Lineage (GTDB taxonomy): Bacteria > Pseudomonadota > Alphaproteobacteria > ATCC43930 > CGMCC-115725 > DATARH01. The sequence continues at coordinate 56,420 of CAVTUM010000019.1, forward strand.
ACCCGAACCCAACGTCCTACGGGCTGCGGGTCGGCGGCCTCGATCAGCGCACCGAACTGCCACCGCCATCGCGCCAGGGCTGGTGCCAGTCCGCCCTGTCGTGGTCGATGAACATCGAGGGCGTCTCCCGCACGGGGCGGCAATAGGCTAACCGATCGGCAGCCGTCGCCGCCGCATTCGGTCGCGCTGAATGACGAGGATGCTCTGCACGATCTCATCCTCCGCGAAGCGAGCGAGAACGTCGTTCATCCGCGCGATGACCTCGGTGTCGCTCCAGTCGCCGCCGCGAAACAAGATCACGCTCGGCCCATCGGCGCCCGTCAAGGCAAGCAGGCGGGGATAGTCGAGATCGGCGGTGACGACGGTTCGCTGTTGCAGGTCGGCATAGGCCATGATGTCGCAGTCGGCAGACCGGCTCAGGCCGACATCAGAGGCGTGCTCGGCGTCATGTTCCGCGATCCGCAGCCACTCGGCCAGGCCGCGCGGCAGCGGCATATCAATCAAAAATCTCACCGCGCGAGTTCGACGGTCTCGTCCTCGGCAAGTTGCGCCGCGTAGCGTAGCGCCGCATCGATATCCTCCGGCTCCAGGTAAGGGTAGCTCTGCAGGATGGTCTCTCGGCTTTCGCCTGCCGCAAGCAGCCCCAGAAGCCGCGCGACGGGAAATCTTAGTCCGCGAATGCACGGCTTTCCGGTACACACGGCGGGGTCGATAGTGATGCGGCTAGGCTTCATGTGGTCAGGATACACACGAACAGGGCACTCCGCGCGATGGATTTGGATGCCCATAGTCCTGTTGTCGATCCTCAACGCCTGCGGGCCGCAGGCGCCGGGGTTGACGGCGGGTGGGGCGGTTCCGGGCGGGGTGGCGCTGGTGCCGGAGCATACGCTGTCGGCGGGGGATGTGTTTGTTATCCGGTTTCCGTTTGCGCCGGATTACAACGACCAGGTCACGGTCGGCATGGACGGCACGGTGTCGCCAAAGCAGATCGGCAGCGTGCTGGTCGGCGGGCTGACCGTGCCGGAGGCGACCGGCCGGCTCAGGGAACGCTACGCCAAATTGCTCAAGGCACCCGAGTTGTCGATCACGGTGCGGCGGTTTGCGCCGGAGGTCATCTATGTCGATGGCTGGGTCAGCCGGCCGGGGCTGATCCGCAGCGACATTCCGCTGACGCTGATGCGGGCGCTGGCGCAGGCCGGCGGGGTCAAGACCGGCGCCAAGACCGGTGACATCCTCATCATGCGCCGCGAGGCCGACGGTACGCTTCGGACCTATGAGGGCGACGCTGGTCTCGGCGGCGGGCCGACCAAGGATGACCCGCTGCTCAAATCGTTCGATGTCGTGTACGTGCCGCAATCGCCGATCGCGGCGGTGGCTGATTTTGCGAGGCAGTATTACGGCAACGTGCCGTTTACGACGAGCTTTCGCGTGACGCCGACCGCGGTGCCGTCGGTCATCGCGCCGCAGGTCAGGGCGCCGGCGACACCCGCGCCGGCGACCCTGCCGTAGGGCTATTCCATCGGCAGCCCGGCATGGGTGTTGCGCGAGTCGAGCGAGGTGAAGCCGCTCTGCAGCGACGGCATCGCCACGTCGGCGATCAGTTTCCGGGGTCCAGCCGCCATTGCGATGCACCATCCGCACCGGCCGCATATGGCCGTAGAGCGACAGTTCGGCGGCGCGCTGGTGGAACACCTGGCCGTTGACATAGGCCGACTGCTCGGAGGCGAGGAACACGCAAAGCGGCGCGATCGCGTCGGCGCGGCTGCGGCGCAGCCGTTCCTCGCGCGCGGCGGCGGCGGTCGGGTCCTTCGGGGTCGGCACCGAGCGGGTCATCCTGGTGTCGGCCGAGGGCGCGATGACGTTGGCGGTGATGCCGCGCGACTGGTTTTCCATCGCGATGATGCGGGCCAGCGCGACGACCCCCATCTTGGCCGACCCGTAATTGGTCTGCCCGACATTGCCGAGCAGCCCCGAGGTCGAGGACACCAGGATCATGCCGCCCGTAATTCTGCTCGCGGAAGGCAGGTTATCGCGGCGCGGTTGACGTTGAAATGCCCGGTCAGGTGGACATCGATAACCGCCTGCCAGTCCTCCGGGAAACATGTTGTGGAACATCTTGTCGCGCAGGATGCCGGCGGCGTTGAACACGATGTGCGATGCGGCCGAACGTGTCGCGCGCCTGCTGCACCATCTTGAGGCAATCGTCGAACACGTGACCGAGCCGAAATTGGCGACCGCCTCGCCGCCTTCGGCCTTGATCTCGTCGGCCATCGCCTGCGCCGGACGCTGGTCGCCGCCTTCGCCGGCGCCGCCGACACCGGGATCGACGATGACGATTTTGGCGCCTTCCTTCGCCATCAGTTTCGCGACCTCGGCGCCGACCCCGCGCGCCGCTCCGGTGCAGATCGCGACGCGCCCATCCAGCATGCCCATCTTGCGTTCCCCTGTTTATGGTTTCGGGTGTCAATTGACCCGGCCGGCGGGTCCTTTGTCAATTCGCTGAACGGCGTTCAGCCGGCCAGCATTTAGTCAGGCAGCATTTAGTCGGGCAGATCGAAGAAGCGGCACCAGGCCTGCGGCGCGATATCGCCCGCGACGACTTCGCAGCCGCGCGGCGGACGGAACAGGGCGCACAGCGCGCAGCTTTGGTCGCCTTTGGGGCCGGGCTGATAGAGTGCCTCGGCCTTGGTCGCCTTGACCTGGGCTTCTGCCGGCACGGCATCCGCTACCGCCGCTGAAAGACCGCCGAGGATGACGGCGCGGCGGGAAGCTTGGGGGCGGGATATCGCGGGCATGGGCGAAAGATAAAGCCGAGGCCGGGAGGTCTGGCAACCGGTGCCATGCGCGCTATGATCGCGCGAGTACAGCGCCTGGAGACTGAAAATGCCTGATTTCCCGAAGCGCCGCATCGGGCGCACCGACCTGCACGTCACCGAACTGGGCCTGGGCTGCGCGACACTCGGCGGCAGCCGGCTCGATGTCAGCGCCGGCGAGGCCGAGGCGATTGTCAGCGCCGCCTGGGCCGCCGGGGTGCGTTATGTCGATACCGCCCCGTATTACGGCGTCGGCCAGGCCGAGCGCGCGGTCGGCGACGCATTGCGCGACAAACCCCGCGACGAGTGGGTGCTGTCGACCAAAGTCGGGCGCCTGTTGCGGCCGCGTTCCGCCGGGGCCTCGGCCGACGATCGCCGCCGCCCGCTGCCGTTCGACCCTGTTTATGATTATTCCTATGACGGCATCATGCGCTCGGTTGAGGACAGCTATCAGCGCCTCGGCCTCGCGCGCATCGACATCCTCTATGTCCACGACATCGGTGTGTACCAGCATGGCGCCGAGGCCCATCCCGGGCTGATGCGCACCTTGCGCGACAGCGGCTACCGCGCGCTCGAAGAATTGCGCCGGGGCGGCGTCGTGCAGGCGATCGGTATCGGCGTCAACGAGCGCGAGGTGCTGCTGGAGGCGCTCGAATGGGGGCAGTGGGACGCGTTTCTGCTGGCCGGACGCTATACCTTGCTGGAACAGGCGCCGCTCGATGATCTCCTGCCAAAATGCGTTGCGGCGGGAACCTCGATCGTCGTCGGCGGCCCGCTCAACTCCGGCATTCTGGCCGGCCGCGATACCTGGAATTACGCTGCCGCGCCGCCAAAGGTGGTTGCCCGGGTCAACGCGATCCGCGCGGTGTGCGACCGGTACGGTGTGCCGTTGCCGGCGGCGGCTTTGCAATTTCCGCTGGCCCACCCGGCGGTCGCCGCGATCATTCCGGGGCCGCGCACCGCCGCCGAGTTTATCGAGAACCTCGGGCTGCTGCGCCACCCGATCCCGCCCGCGTTGTGGGCCGATTTGCGGAGCGCCGGTCTGCTGCATCCTGACGCGCCGGTCCCGGGATAGCGGGGCGAGACAAACGTTAACGTTACAACGCGAAGGAGGCACAACGCCTATATATGCGGCAAACTAACGCATAAGTAGAAAGACAGAAATAATCGTGCAGTCTTATTTAATTTAATGCGCTGTTATTACAGACATAATTGGTTAGTTCTTAATAATCGTATAACCACCACCGTAAAACCGGTGGCGTGTCATCGACCCGAAAAATGTGGTTAAAATTTTAGTAAAATTTTTACGCGGCCCTGATATGAGGTAGAAGCAAAGCGGGAGACGCACCTTAAAGCCGGCGAGACAACCTTGCCGGCCGCGTTGCCGTCCCTGAGGGGTGGGAAGCGCCTTATGCAAGCACACGCACGCTGGCACCTCGCGGGCCTCTGCGGTGGCAATAAAGCCAACCGCTCTCAGCAGGCGGCGACAATCGGAGCCGCGGTGGATTTCGCGGAGCCGCCGCACGCGCGCGTCAACCGGCGCGCGCTGCAGCGTGAAATCGCCTTTATCGACCCCGGGGTTTCCGGTGCCGCCGAATTGCTCCGCGGCCTGCGCGCGGACGTGCGCGGCATTCTCCTTGATCCGTTGCAGGACGCCGTCGCGCAGATCGCTGCTGCGTTGCACGAATGCGATGGCTTGCGGGCGGTCCACATCATCGCGCATGGCGCCCCGGGCGAGATCGGATTTACCGCCGGCGGCGTGGGGCTTATGGGCATCGCGGGCCGCGAACGCGACCTCGCCGCAATCGGCACGGCACTGGGGGCCGACGGCGCGCTGTTGCTGTGGTGCTGCGAAACCGGCCGGGGGTCGCAGGGTGCCGCCTTGGTTGCGGCCCTGTCGGCCGCCGTCGGAGCGCCGGTCGCGGCGGCCAGCGGCCTTGTCGGCGCCGCCGAGCGGGGCGGCCAGTGGCGTCTCGGCGCGTATGCCCACCCGGCAACATCATTCACGGCAACGCCGCCGCTGACCGCGGCAGCAATGGCGGGCTACGCGAGCATATTGGCGACAAAGACCTGGCTAGGCGGCACCAGTGCCGCCTGGGCTAATGCCGCCAATTGGACGCCTTCGGGCGCTCCCGCGGCGACCAGCGACGTCGTCATCCCCGGCGGCACGACCAATCAGCCCACGATCAGCACCACGCCCATCACGGTCAGTTCGCTGACGCTTAACAACGGCGCGACCCTGACCTTCACCGGGACGCGCACGCTGACGCTTAGCGGCACCGGCGCGTCGACCGGCCTGACGAATAACACAGGCGGCACGATCGCGCTTGGAACCAGCACGATTGCGGTCACCAGCGGTGCTGTTGCCAATAGCGGTGCGATCACGCTGTCGACCGGAACGATCAGCGACAGCAGCGGCAACATTACGAACAATTCCGGCGGCACGATCACGATCACCGGCGCCGGCTTCGTCACCCAGTCGGCCACCGGCGGCACGATCACCAACGCTGGAACGATCACGATCGGCGCCACTGGCACGGTGCGCGCGACGGGCGGTGGCGCCAGCGGGATTGTCAATAACAGCGGCGGATCGATCAGCATTTCCGGTGGCACGTTGAGTGCCGCGGGCACCGGCGGGATCAGCAATACAGGGAGCGGCACGCGGATCAGCGGCTTCGGTACGCTGACCGGCGCGGTGAGCAACAGCAGCACCGCCACGATAGCGGTTACCGGCGGCACGATGACCGTCAATAGCGGTCTCACCAACACCGCTACGATCACCATCGCGACCGCCAACACCTTAAGCTCTAACACCGGCAATATTGCCAACAACACCGGCGGCACGATCACAATTACCGGCACCGGTACGCTGACCCAATCGGCGACGGGCGGCACGATCAGCAACGCCGGCGGAACGATCACCATCGGCAGCGGCACGGTGCAGGCGTCGGGCGGCGGTGCCAGCGGCATCGCCAATAGCGCCGGCGGCACGATCAGCATCGCAGGCGGCACGCTGCGGGGTGCCGGGACCGGCGGGATCAGCAATACCGGCAGCACATCGAGCATCAGCGGCTTCGGCACACTGACCGGCGCCGTCAGCAACACCACCAGCGCGACGATCGCAGTGTCCGGTGGCACGCTGACCGCCAATAGCGGCCTCACCAATGCCGCTGCGATCACCATTGCAAGCGGTGCCACGCTCAGCTCGACCGGGACGATCAGCAACACCACCGGCACGATCACCGATAACGGCGGTACACTCGGCACCGGGACGCTATCGAACGCCGCGGCGGTAAGCGGCTTCGGGACGGTCAGCGCGACCGTGAGCGGCAGCGGCGGCACGATCACCGCGAGCGGCGGCATCCTGAACCTGACGGGGACCGTTGCCACCGGCCAGACGCTGGCGATCGGCTCGACGAGCGCGTCGACGCTGCAGATATCCAACACGGCAGCGACGGCGAACGCGGTCACGATCAGCAGTGCGAATCAGACATTGGCGATCGCATCGACCGGCAGTCTGACGATCAGCGCCGCTGAAAGCATCACCAACGGCGCGATTACGCTGGCCGGCGGGACACTAACCGACGCCTCGGGGCTGACCATCGGCAGCGGTGCATCGCTGACCGGCTTTGGGACGGTGGCGGCCAGTATCGGTGCGGGTGCCGGGACGATCACCGCGTCGGGCGGGACCCTGCACCTGACCGGTACGGTAGCGAGCGGTCCGACATTGGCGATCGCCAATGTCGCCAGTTCGGTGCTCAGCATCGAGAATACCGCGACCGCGGCTGCTGCGATTGCGATCAGCAACAACACGCAGACGCTGGCAATCACGGCGGCCGGCAATCTGACGATCGGCGCCGCCGAAAGCATCACGAACGGCGCGATCACGCTGGCTGGCGGGACCCTGACCGACGCCTCCGGCCTGACGATCGGCAGCGGTGCGTCGCTGATCGGGTTGGGTACCGTCGCGGCCAATATCGGGGCGGGCGCGGGGACGATCACGGCGTCGGGCGGGACCCTGCACCTGACCGGTACGGTGGCGAGCGGTCCGACGTTGGCGATCGCGAGTGTCGCCGGTTCTGTCCTCAGCATCGAGAACACCGCAACCGCGGCGGCCGCCATCGCGATTAACAACGCCAATCAGACGCTGGCGATCGGGTCTGCCGGCAATCTGACGATCAGCGCCGCCGAGAGCATCACCAACGGCACGATCTCGATGGCCGGCGGCACGCTGAGCGATGCCGGCGGCCTGACGGTCAGCAGCGGGGCCTTGACCGGCAAGGGCACGATCAGCGCCACCACAGTCATCTCGGGTGCTGCGGCCGGCACGATCAAGGCGTCCGGCGGGACGCTCGATATTCAAGGGACGCTCAATAGCGGCCCGACCCTGGTCATCGACACGGTCGCCGGCTCGACGCTGAAGCTCGACGGCACGGCCACAACGGCCAGCGTCATCACGATCAACAGCGCCAATCAGAAGCTCGAAATCGGTGCCGCCGGGAGTCTGACGATCGGTGCGCTGCAGAGCATGACGCTCGGCACGATCCAGCTTGATGGCGGCACACTGACCGACGCCTTCGGGCTGACGATCACCAGCGGCACGCTGACCGGCAGCGGTACGATCAGCGCCAATACGGCGATCTCGGGCGCGGCGGCGGGTACGATCAAGGCCTCGGGCGGTACGCTCGACATTCTCGGCACCGTCAACAGCGGCCCAACACTGGCGATCGATACGATTGCCAATTCGACGCTGAAGCTCGACGGCACCGCGACCGCCGCCGCGGCGCTGGCCCTCAACAACGCCAATCAGAAGCTCGAAATCGGCGCGGCCGGCAGTCTGACGATCAGCGCGGCGCAGAGCGTTTCCAACGGCACGATCCAGCTCGACGGCGGCACGCTGACCGATGCGTCGGGGCTGACGCTGACCGGCGGCACGCTGATCGGCCGCGGAACCATCAGCGCCAATACGGCGATTTCGGGCAGCGTCGGCGGCACGGTCAAGGCCTCGGGCGGCACGCTCGACATACTTGGCACGGTCAATAGCGGTCCGACGCTGGCGATCGATACCATTGCCGGTTCGACGTTGAAGCTCGACGGTACGGCGACCGCCGCGACGGCGATCGCGCTCAACAATGCCAACCAGAAGCTCGAAATCGGCGCAGCGGGCAGCCTGACGATCGGCGCGGCGCAAAGCATCAGCAACGGCACGATCCAGCTCGATGGCGGCACGTTCAGCGATGCGGCGGGCTTGACGATCACCGGCGGCACGCTGATCGGCAAGGGAGCGATCACCGCCAGTACCGCTATTTCGGGCGGAGCCGGCGGCACGGTCAAGGCCTCGGGGGGCACGCTCGACATCCTCGGCACGGTCAATAGCGGACCCACTCTGGCGATCGATACGATTGCCAATTCAACGCTGAAGATTGACGGGACCGCGACGGCGGCCAGCGCGATCGCGATCAATAACCTCAATCAGACGCTGGCGATCGGCGCGGCCGGGAACCTGACGATCGGTGCCGCCGAGAGCATCACCAACGGCACGATCACAATGGCCGGCGGGGCGCTGTCCGCGGCCGGGCTCGCGGTCGGCAACGGTGCCGCACTGATCGGTTTTGGCACGGCGACCGCGTCATTTACCGGCAGCGGGACGATCGAGGCGTCGGGCGGCACGCTGGACCTCGTCGGCTCGCTGAGCGGGCCTGCCCTGACGATCGATACCGTCGCCAACTCGACGCTGAAGATCGATGGATCGGCCGCCGCCGGCGCGATCACGCTGAACAACGCCAATCAGAAGCTGGAAATCGGCGCGGCCGGCAGTCTGACGATCGCCGCCGCGCAGAGCATGAGCGCCGGCACGATCCAGCTTGACGGCGGCACGCTGAGCGATGCGGCCGGGCTGACGCTGACCGGCGGCACGCTGATCGGCAAGGGCACGGTCGGCCCCGGCACCGCGATCTCCGGCACCGCTTCCGCCACCATCAAGGCGTCGGGCGGCACGCTCGATCTTGCCGGCACGGTCAATAGCGGCCCGACGCTGGCGATCGATACGACCGCCGGTTCGACACTGAAAATCGATGGGACCGCGACTGCCGCCAGCGCGATCGCGATCAATAATCTCAACCAGACCCTGGCGATCGGCGCGGCCGGCAACCTGACGATCAGCGCGGCCGAGAGCATCACCAACGGCACGATCACGCTGTCGGGCGGGTCGCTGACCGCCAGCAGCCTGACGATCGGCAACGGCGCCTTGCTGACCGGGTTTGGCACCGTCACCGGGTCGGTCGGCGGCGGCGGTACGATCGAGGCTTCGGGCGGCACGCTCGACCTGGTCGGACCGGTCAGCGGTCCGGCCCTGGCGATCGACACCGTCGCCAACTCGACCCTGAAAATCGACGGCGCGGCAAGCGCTCCCGGCGCCCTCACGATCAACAATGCCAACCAGAAGCTGGAAATCGGCAGCGGCGGCAGCCTGACGATCGCCGCGGCGCAGAGCGTGACGCTGGGCACGATCCAGCTTGACGGCGGCACGCTGAGCGATGCCGCCGGGCTGACCCTGACCAGCGGCACGCTGACCGGCAGCGGCACGATCGGCGCCGGCACCACGATTTCCGGCGCGGCGGCGGGCACGGTCAAGGCGTCGGGCGGCACGCTTGATATTCTTGGGACGGTCAATAGCGGCCCGACACTGGCGATCGACGCGACCTCGGCCGCGACGCTCAAGATTGACGGCACGGCGACGGCCGCGGCCGCGATCGCGATCAACAGCGCCAATCAGACACTGGCGATCGGTGCGTCCGGCAATCTGACGATCACCGCCGCCGAAAGCATCACCAACGGCACGATCATGCTGGCCGGCGGCTCGCTCAGCGACGCGGCCGGGCTGACGGTCGGAAACAGCGCGATGCTGACCGGGTTTGGCACGGTCGGCGGCCCTGTTTCCGGCAGCGGCACGGTAAATGCCGCCGGCGGCACGCTGGAGCTGCAATCGGTCGCGAGCAGCCTCGGTCTTGCGATGATCGGCGGCGGCGCCGGCGATACGCTGCGGTTTGACGGCGCCCTCAGCAGCGCCGCTTCGGTGATGTTCACCGGGCCGGCCGGCGCGCTCGAAATCGCCACCGGTGCGACGCTGACCGTGTCCAGCGCACTGAATATCGGCAGCAGCGCCGTACAGCTCGACGGGGCGGGCTCACTGCTGACCGACGCGGCGGGAGTGACGCTCGCCGGCGGCACGATCAGCGGCCTGGGCTCCCTCGGCACCGGCACCGGCCTCACCGGCTATGGCACGGTAAGCGCGCCGCTGCTGAATACCGGTCTGGTCACCGCGTCCGGCGGCACGCTGACGCTCTCCGGCGGCGTTGTTGGGAGCGCGCTCGCGATCGACACCGCCGCCGGTTCGATCCTCAGCATCGGCGGCGCTGCGTCCGGCGGCACGGCGAGGTTCAACGGTGCGGTCGGCGTGCTCCAGCTGACCAGCACCACGGTCGATGGCAGTCACCACCTTAACGGGTTCGCCGACACCATTGCCGGGCTCAATATCGGTGTCAGCAGCGCCGTCCCGACCAACTGGATCGACCTGTCGGCGATCGCACCGTCGGCAATCCAATCGGTCACGCTCACCGGTACGATCATCCAGGTGACCGAACTGGCCGGCCCGGTCTTCGACCTGGCGCTGGCGAGTGCGCCCGGCGGCACGGCGTTTCTGAACTGGGGCTCCGACGGCGCGGCCGGCACCGAGGTGTTCTTCAGCTCGACCGCGGGCTACCACGCGCATGGGGTCGTTGAATTCCTGGCTGAACCCGGCATCGTGGGGCGGCAGCGTGCCGTCAACCCAGCCGACCATTACCGGGCTTGGTTTCTACAATTTCGACGCCAACAATGACTCCATTCTGATGCCGGCGAGCCTGCATCAGGCAACCGGCAGCGGCGCCAGCACCTGGACGATCAGCGATACACTGAGCGGCGCCGCGCCGTTTGTCAGCGCGCTGAGCCTCGTCAATCAGGGCACGCTGTACGTCAACGGCAGCAACAGCCTGACGGCCGGCAATGCGACAACAAACTGGACGCTGACCGGCGACACGAAAGCATCGGCCGGCAATCAGTTCTTTGAAAACGACGGCGCGATCGCGATCGTCGGAACCAGTGGCGGCGGCGCCACCACCGCCAATTTCACCGGCAATCTGAGCGTCATCGGCAGCGGCGTCATCAACATCTACGGCAACGCCATTTTGACGATCGGGACCGGCGTCGGGATCGGCGGCAGCCAGACCATCCAGTTCATCACCGACCTGAACAACACGACCGCGGGCCAGGTGGTGAGCCAGGTCGGCGCGCTCGGCGGCAATGCACAGATTGCCGGGTTTCTGCCGGGCGATACGCTGACCCTGCAAAATCTGGGCACCGTGGCGCCGCCCACCCTGTCGGTCCAGCTCGGCGACGGCCGGGCCTTTGTGTTCATTGAGGAAAACGGGGTGACCGTCGACCAGGTCACCTTCGTCGGCAATTTCGTCAGCACCAGCGACTTCACCGCCAGCGACGCCAGCGCCTCGGTCAACGGCGGCCAGATCACCATCGGCGCCACCGGCTATAAGCCCAACGGCCCCGTCGGCCCCACCGGCGCGACGGGCCAGACGGGTTCGACGGGTTCGACGGGTTCGACCGGCCAGACGGGCTCGACCGGGCAGACGGGCTCGACCGGCCAGACGGGCTCGACCGGCCAGACGGGCTCGACCGGGCAGACGGGCTCGACCGGCCAGACGGGCTCGACCGGCCAGACGGGCTCGACCGGCCAGACGGGCTCGACCGGCCAGACGGGCTCGACGGGTCAGACGGGCTCGACCGGTCAGACGGGCTCAACAGGCCAGACAGGTTCGACCGGTCAGACGGGTTCGACGGGTCAGACGGGCTCGACGGGCCAGACAGGTTCGACGGGCCAGACAGGTTCGACGGGTCAGACGGGTTCGACGGGTCAGACGGGCTCGACCGGTCAGACGGGTTCGACGGGCCAGACGGGTTCGACCGGCCAGACGGGTTCGACCGGCCAGACGGGCTCGACCGGCCAGACGGGTCGACGGGTCAGACGGGCTCAACGGGTCAGACGGGCTCAACAGGCCAGACAGGTTCGACCGGTCAGACGGGTTCGACGGGTCAGACAGGCTCAACGGGCCAGACGGGTTCGACCGGGCCGACGGGCTCAACGGGTCAGACGGGCTCAACAGGCCAGACAGGTTCGACGGGTCAGACGGGTTCGACGGGTCAGACGGGTTCGACCGGTCAGACGGGTTCGACGGGTCAGACGGGCTCGACGGGCCAGACAGGTTCGACGGGCCAGACAGGTTCGACGGGCCAGACAGGTTCGACGGGTCAGACGGGTTCGACGGGCCAAACGGGCTCGACGGGCCAGACGGGTTCGACGGGTCAGACAGGCACGACGGGTCAGACAGGCACGACCGGTCAGACGGGTTCGACCGGTCAGACGGGCTCGACCGGGCAGACGGGCTCGACGGGTCGGACGGGCTCGACGGGCCAAACGGGTTCGACGGGCCAAACGGGTTCGACGGGCCAAACGGGTTCGACGGGCCAGACGGGTTCGACGGGTCAGACGGGCGCAACGGGTCAGACGGGTTCGACAGGCCAAACCGGTTCGACCGGTCAGACAGGCCAAACCGGTTCGACCGGTCAGACAGGCTCAACGGGCCAGACGGGCACGACGGGTCAGACGGGCACGACGGGTCAGACAGGCTCAACGGGTCAGACGGGCTCAACAGGCCAGACAGGTTCGACGGGTCAGACGGGTTCGACGGGTCAGACGGGTTCGACCGGCCAGACAGGTTCGACGGGTCAGACGGGTTCGACGGGCCAGACAGGTTCGACGGGCCAGACAGGTTCGACGGGCCAGACAGGTTCGACGGGTCAGACGGGTTCGACGGGCCAAACGGGCTCGACGGGCCAGACGGGTTCGACGGGTCAGACAGGCACGACGGGCCAGACGGGCACGACGGGTCAGACGGGCACGACGGGTCAGACAGGTTCGACGGGTCAGACAGGTTCGACGGTCAGACGGGTTCGACCGGTCAGACGGGTTCGACCGGTCAGACGGGTCGACGGGTCAGACGGGCTCGACCGGTCAGACGGGTTCGACGGGTCAGACGGGCTCGACCGGTCAGACGGGCTCGACCGGTCAGACGGGCTCGACGGGTCAGACGGGCTCGACGGGTCAGACGGGCTCGACGGGTCAGACGGGCTCGACAGGTCAGACGGGCTCAACAGGTCAGACAGGCTCGACGGGCCAGACAGGTTCGACGGGCCAGACAGGTTCGACGGGCCAGACAGGTTCGACGGGTCAGACAGGTTCGACGGGCCAGACAGGTTCGACGGGTCAGACGGGTTCGACGGGCCAAACGGGCTCGACGGGCCAGACGGGTTCGACGGGTCAGACAGGCTCGACGGGCCAGACAGGTTCGACCGGTCAGACGGGTTCGACCGGTCAGACGGGTTCGACCGGTCAGACGGGTTCGACCGGTCAGACGGGTTCGACCGGTCAGACGGGTTCGACCGGTCAGACGGGTTCGACCGGTCAGACGGGTTCGACCGGTCAGACGGGTTCGACGGGCCAGACGGGTTCGACGGGCCAGACAGGCTCGACGGGTCAGACGGGCTCGACCGGGTCAGACGGGCTCAACAGGTCAGACGGGTTCGACAGGCCAGACGGGTTCGACCGGTCAGACAGGCTCAACGGGCCAGACAGGCACGACCGGCCAGACGGGCTCGACCGGTCAGACCGGATCGACCGGTCAGACAGGCTCGACGGGCCAGACAGGTTCGACGGGTCAGACAGGTTCGACGGGTCAGACTGGATCGACGGGTCAGACGGGCTCGACGGGCCAGACAGGTTCGACGGGTCAGACAGGTTCGACCGGTCAGACGGGCACGACGGGTCAGACGGGCTCGACCGGTCAGACGGGATCGACCGGTCAGACGGGCTCGACGGGCCAGACGGGTTCGACGGGTCAGACAGGTTCGACGGGCCAGACTGGGATCGACCGGTCAGACGGGCACAACGGGTCAGACAGGCTCGACGGGTCAGACAGGCTCGACGGGTCAGACAGGCTCGACGGGCCAGACAGGTTCAACGGGTCAGACGGGCTCAACAGGTCAGACGGGATCGACGGGCCAAACGGGTTCGACGGGCCAAACGGGTTCGACGGGCCAGACAGGTTCGACGGGCCAGACGGGCTCGACCGGTCAGACTGGATCGACCGGTCAGACGGGCTCGACGGGCCAGACAGGTTCGACGGGTCAGACTGGATCGACCGGTCAGACGGGCTCGACGGGTCAGACAGGCTCAACGGGTCAGACGGGCTCAACAGGTCAGACGGGATCGACGGGCCAAACGGGTCCAACGGGCCAAACGGGTCCAACGGGCCAAACAGGCACGACCGGCCAGACGGGCTCGACCGGTCAGACTGGATCGACCGGTCAGACGGGCTCGACGGGCCAGACAGGTTCGACGGGTCAGACTGGATCGACCGGTCAGACGGGCACAACGGGTCAGACGGGCACAACGGGTCAGACAGGCTCAACGGGTCAGACAGGCACAACGGGTCAGACAGGCTCAACGGGTCAGACAGGCTCAACGGGTCAGACAGGCTCAACGGGTCAGACAGGCTCAACGGGTCAGACAGGCTCAACGGGTCAGACAGGCTCAACGGGTCAGACGGGCTCAACGGGTCAGACGGGCTCAACAGGTCAGACGGGATCGACGGGCCAAACGGGTCCAACGGGCCAAACAGGCACGACCGGCCAGACGGGCTCGACCGGTCAGACGGGCTCGACCGGTCAGACGGGCTCGACCGGTCAGACAGGCACGACCGGTCAGACGGGCGCAACGGGTCAGACAGGCTCGACAGGCCAGACGGGCGCAACGGGTCAGACGGGCGCAACGGGTCAGACGGGCGCAACGGGTCAGACAGGCACGACCGGTCAGACGGGCGCAACGGGTCAGACAGGCTCAACGGGTCAGACAGGCTCAACAGGCCAGACGGGTTCGACGGGTCAGACGGGTTCGACGGGTCAGACGGGTTCGACGGGTCAGACGGGTTCGACGGGTCAGACGGGTTCGACGGGTCAGACGGGTTCGACGGGTCAGACGGGTTCGACGGGTCAGACGGGCTCGACAGGCCAGACGGGCTCGACAGGCCAGACAGGATCGACCGGCCAGACGGGTTCGACCGGTCAGACGGGCGCAACGGGTCAGACGGGCACGACAGGCCAGACAGGATCGACCGGCCAGACAGGATCGACCGGCCAGACAGGATCGACCGGCCAGACGGGTTCGACCGGTCAGACGGGTTCGACGGGTCAGACGGGCTCGACCGGACAGACGGGCTCGACCGGACAGACGGGCTCGACGGGCCAGACGGGTTCGACGGGCCAAACGGGTTCGACCGGGCAGACAGGCACGACCGGCCAGACAGGCACGACGGGCCAGACGGGTTCGACGGGCCAAACGGGCTCGACCGGTCAGACGGGTTCGACCGGACAGACCGGCTCGACCGGACAGACGGGTTCGACGGGCCAAACGGGTTCGACGGGTCAGACAGGCTCAACGGGCCAGACAGGCTCAACAGGTCAGACGGGCTCAACAGGCCAGACGGGCTCAACAGGTCAGACAGGTTCGACGGGCCAGACGGGTTCGACGGGCCAGACAGGCGCGACCGGGAGTACGGGGCCGACCGGCGAGGCCGGGCGGTTTGTCTTCACGCTGCCGGGCACCGTTGTTGCCCTCGGCCTGACCGAAGACGGGACGACCGCGCCGCTGCCGCCCGCCACACCGGGCAGCTATAACATCGAGGTCTTCACAAAGCTTTCGGGCGGAACGCTGCCGTTGTTGGCGCCAGGGTTCCAGGCCGGGATCATCGACACCAGCACGCCGCCGGAGCCGCCACCGACGCTGGTCGGGAATTACCTGACCGGCACCGAAATTCAGCTGTTTGCCGGCGATTACATGGCGCGCGACGGCGGCGGAGGCGTCAGTCCGGCCGTGATGATCGGCGGGTCGGGGAACCAGACGCTGGTCGGCGCCGCCGGCGACAGCCTGGTGGGCGGTTCGGGCAATCAGGTGCTCGACGGCACGGCCGGCTTTGTCACGCTGACGCCGGGCACCGGGTCGAGTTCGGTGTTCGGCGGGGTCGGGGATAGGGTGCTCGGCAATGCTGCGGCGACCGCGTCGAGCACGGCACAGATCGTCGCCTCCGCCGGCGCGATGTCGGTCGTTATCGGAGCGGCCGGTCGCTACACCGTCGCGAGCGGGGTCGGCGACACAATCACCGCCGCCGCCGGCAATGCCGACATCATGGTTGCCGGCGCGGTCGGGGATTTGGTCGATCTTTCGGGCACGACGGGCCGGACGGTCATCGATGCCCGTGCCATCGATGCCCGCGCCGGCGGCGAAACGATCACCGGCGGTGGCGGGGCGACGACGGTTTACGGCGGGGTCGGCGATCAGATCACCGCAGGGCCTTCGGGCTCGACCTATGTCGATGGCCAGCTTGGCGGCATGGTTATCAAGGCCGGGGCCGGCGGCACCAATACGATCATCGGCGCCATCACGGCGGCTCCGGGGAACCCCGACACGATTATCGGCGGCGGCGCAGACCTGGAGGTGCAGGGCGTGGGCAGGGGTGATGTGCTCGATCTCGCCGGCGAAACCGGCACGGTCCGGCTCAATGCCACAGCCGGTGATGTCCGGGTCACTTTGGGTGGCGGGGCCAGCACGGTGTTTGGCGGCGCCGGCGATACGGTCGCGATCGGCAGCGGCAGCGCCTATGTCGATGGCAGCGCTGGCGGGATGACCATCCTGCTGGGGTCGGGCGGTGTGGATTCGGTGTTCGGCGCCGCGGTTGCGGGGGCTGGCGATACGATTACCGGCGGCGGCGCCGATCTTGATTTCAACCCGGGTTCGACCGTCGGCGGCGGCAATCTGATCGACCTCAGCGGCAAAATCGGGAATGCCACGATCAACGCGTTCCGCGTCGATGGCATCGACATACCGGCCCCCAACGACACGATCATCGCCGGCGGCGGCAACACCGCGGTGTATGCCGGCAATCGCGACCGGGTCGCGGTCGGCACGAGCGGGACGGCGCAATTCGACCACTCGACAACGGTCGCCGGCGCCGCGATCGGCTTTGGCACCAATTCCAGCATCGGGTCGGCCGCCGCCGCGACGGTCACCGGTTTTGCCGAAATCGGTGGTGCCGCGACCGATTATATCTTCTATCCTAACGAGAGCGGGGCGCAGAGCGCAACCATCGTGGCGAGCGCAGCCGCGGTGCTGATCGGCGGCGTTGCGAGCACGCGGCTTGTGCTGCCTGATGGGTCGGTGATGACACTGGTCGGTGTTCCGAAGGCCGATTTCAACACGTCATTCTTCAAGCCCTAGGCGTGAAACAAGCAGGGCCGCGGGTTTGGAGGTCGCTTGATGATGAAGACGATCGGCCTTTGCATGATCGTCAGGAACGAGGCGCGCCTGATCCTGCGCTGCCTCGAAAGCGTGCGGCCGCTGCTCGACTATGTGCTGGTCGAGGATACCGGGTCGAGCGATGGCACGCAGCAGATCGTCCGCGACTATCTCGATCGCGAACAACTGCCGGGAGAGGTGTTTGAGGAGCCGTGGCGCGATTTCGCCCACAACCGCTCGCTTGCCCTGGTACGGCTGCGCGCGCGGGCCGACATCGATTATGCGATGGTCATCGATGCGGATGATGTGCTGGTGCTTGAAGCCGGCTTTGACCCCGCCGGTTTCAAACGCACTCTGGCCGCTGACCTGCATTATGCCCTGATCCGGCTGGGCGCGATCCGCTACTACCGGCCCTTCTTGTGCAGCAACCGGCTGGATTTTTGTTACCGCGGGGTGGTCCACGAGTTCGTAGAGGCCCCGCCGGGACATTCATCCGCGGATATTGTCGGGTTGCGGATCAATGCCGGGGTGGAGGGCTCGCGCAGCGACGACCCCGATAAATACCGCAAGGACGCCGAACTCCTCGTCCGTGCGCTGGACAGCGAGCACGACCCGTTCATGCGCTCGCGCTACACGTTTTACCTGGCGCAGAGCTGGCGCGATTGCGGCGAAAAGGAACGCGCGCTCGCCGCCTATCTCGACCGCGCCGGTCAGGGGTTCTGGGATGAGGAGATTTACGTCAGCCTCTATCAGGCGGCGCAGCTGACCGAGCAGCTTGAACGCCCGGGTATCTGAAATTATCGGCATGTTCATGCGCGCCTACGAGGCATTTCCGCGTCGTGCCGAGGCGTTGCACGGGGCGGCGCGCTATTGCCGCGCCACCGGCAAACCGCATCAGGGCTACCTGCTGGCGCGACAGGGGCTGGATATCCCGCAACCGGGCACCGCCCTCTTCGGCGAACCCTGGATTTACGATTACGGCCTGCTCGACGAATTTGCCGTCAATGCCTACTGGGCCGGCCACAATCAGGAATCGCTCGACGCCTGCGAGCGGCTGTTGCGCGAAGGCAGGATATCGGAGGACATGCGCGAGCGGATCGAGGCGAATGCCGGCTTTGCCCGCGAAAAGCTGACCGGCGTGGAACCGCCCCCGACGCCGCCCAAGCCGGAATTGCCGCGGGTGCTGGTTGCGATCCTGGCAAAGCAGAAGGAGCCGGTGCTGCCGTTTTATCTCCAGTGCATCGAGGCGCTCGACTACCCGAAAAATCGCATCGTGCTGTATGTCCGTACCAACAACAGCACGGATCGGACGGCCGAAATCATGCGGGACTGGCTGTCGCGGGTCGGGCATTTATACGAACAGGTTGAATTTGACGACGCCCCGGTCAGCGAAGATGTTGAGCAGTTTGGTGTCCATGAATGGAACGCGATACGATTCAAGGTGCTCGGCCGGATCCGGCAACACAGTCTTGACCGGGCATGGCAATCAGGCTGCGATTTCTATTTTGTTGCCGATGTCGATAACTTTATCCGGCCGCATACATTGCGGGCTCTGGTGTCAGCGAACCTGCCGGTCGTGTCACCGCTGCTGCGCCACCAGGACCTGCTCAAATTCTACTCGAATTATCACGAAAAGGTCGATGAAAACGGCTATTTCGCGAACTCGGAAGAATATTTCTGGATATTGTATCAGCGGGTAAAGGGTTGGTGTGAGGTTGCCGTCGTCCATTGCACGTATCTGGTACGGCGGGATGCGATGCCGCAACTGCATTACGTGGATGCGACCGAGCGGCACGAATATGTGATTTTTTCCGAAAGCGCGCGACAGAAGCAGATACCGCAATATATCGATACGCGCGATATCTATGGCTATTTGACCCTCGACGAAGACCCGGCGCCGGCGATCGCGCTGATCGGCGCCGAAATCCGCGATGCGCTGGCAGTGATGCCACCGGATATCCCTGCCCGGTGGCAGGGCGCCGGCATTCCGACCCCGGAAATCGCTGTCCGCGGCAACCGGCAAGACAGCCCGCTCGCCCGAATTGTCCAGAGCGCCTATGACGACGCGTTAGCGGGGCGGGGCAAGCTATCCGCGGAGCTGTTGGGTTTTCACGGTGCGTCAGGTCGCAAATACCGGCTGTTCGCCAACAATCTGATCGGTCGCCTGACGGATGCCCGTTATCTCGAAATCGGTTCGTCCACGGGATCGACGCTTTGCGCGACGATCGCGGAAAACCCGGTCAAGGCGCTGGTCATCGACAACTGGTCGCAGTTTGGCGGCCCGGTGTGCGATTTCATGCGCAATGTCGCCGGTGTTCGTGGCGCCGGCGCGCGGATCAGCATCCTCGAAGAGGATTTCCGTGCGGTGGATTACGCCTCGATTGGCAAATACAATGTGTACATGTTCGATGGGCCGCATACCGAACAGGATCATTACGATGCGGTGACGCTGGCATTGCCCGCGCTTGACGAACAATTTGTCCTGATTGTCGATGACTGGGACTGGTCGCAGGTGCGCCGCGGTACCTGGAAAGCCATTGTCGAAAACGGATTGAATGTCGATCTCGTCATCGACATCAGAACCACCTTGGACGGGACGACGCCTGCGGTCGGCTGGGAGCAGAGCGACTGGCATAACGGATACGTCCTGGCCGTCATCTCAGGCAATACCGGCGCCATCGCTATCCCAAAGCACGACCCGAATTTTCTCGTGTGTTGTGGATTGCACGGCAGCGGGTCGACCTGGCTGTTTAATGTCATGCGTGAGATAGCCCGCGTAACCGGGCGAGAGTTCACGTCGATCTATGCCGATATCGGAGCGGATGTATCGCCGTATTTGCAGCAATCACAGCTGATCATCGCGAAATCGCATACACCGGCACCGGATTTCTTCTTTGCTGACGAGACTATCGCGGCATTGCAGAAAGCGGTTGTGTTGACCGTGCGTGATCCGCGCGATGCTGTGGCGTCGTTGATGACGCGCTTCGGATACGGTTTTGACGAAGCGCTGGCGGCGGTTTCGGAAAGCGCCCGCGCCCTCCTTGGTGCCAAGGCCGATGCCGGCTTGATCCTGCGCTACGAGGACGGTTTTATCGACGATCGCCGCACCATCGACACGATCGCCGGGCTCGCCGGTGTCTCGCTGACCGCCGATCAGCGCGACGCGATCCTCTCAGGGCTCTCCGCGGACAGCGTCAAGGCGACGATCGACCGGTTGCAGCGCGACGGCTGTCTCGGGGATCCGAAAACGACATGGGACGACGCAACGCTGTGGCACGCGAACCATGTCGGAGACGGACGGATCGGCAAATTCGCCGAATGCCTGACGCCTGCCGAACAGGCGTTGGTCGCCGAACGTACCAGCGAATTTAACGACGCCTTCGGCTACCGCTGCGAGTAGCGCCGGTCGTCACCAGCGCTCTCCGTTCAGATCAGCGTGCGGCGTGTCAACTCACCTTGATCGCGCGCAAAGCGGCGGTGTCCTGGCGGGCTCCAGCCAGCACGTAGTTCGTGTCGGTGCCGGCGATCACGAACCGGGCGCCAAGCCGGATCAACTCGCCCTGCAACACGGTGTTGTGGCGAATGCCGCCAACCCCCAGCACCTTGTTGTGCGTCTGGCACGCGGCGGCCACCCGCTCATAGGCGGCGCGCAGCCGCGGATGATCGACCTGCCCCGGAATGCCGAGATCGGTGCTCAAATCACCCGAGCCGATCAGCAGCACATCGATCCCGTCGACCGCGGCAATCGCCTCGCAATTGCCGATGCCCTCCTCGGTTTCGAGCATGACGATGACCGCGGTCTCGGCGTTGAGCCGCGGGTTCAGCTCCGACAGCGGCACCGCCTGATAGCCGAGCGCCGGCCCCAACCCCATCACCGAACGCTTCCCGACCGGCGGAAAGCGGCAGGCCCGGACGATCGCTTCGGCCTGGGCGCGGGTGTTGACATCGGGGAGGATGACGCCTTGCGCGCCGCCGTCGAGAACCCGGCTCATCCATTGCGGGTCGTGGCTCGGCACCCGCACCAGCGGCGTGATGCCGATACCCAGCGATGCCGCGCAGATCGTCGCCGTCGTCTCGATCGAATAGGGCGCGTGCTGCATATCGACATAGAGCGCGTCGTACCCGCCGGCCTTGGCGACCATCGCGATATCGACCGACCGCGCGAGGCGCAAATTCATGCACAGCACGAGTTCGCCGGCGGCAAATTTTTCCTTCATCGTTTTTTCGGGCATCGTTTTTTCAGGCATGCGTTTCCTCCTTCGGGAATCTTCGACATTAAAGCGCCCCTCTGTCATTCCGGGGCCGAGCGGAGCGAGGAACCCGGAACCCAGGAACACGGACAGTGCCAACAGGCCGAAGACGGTGTTCATGGGTTCCGGGTTCAGCCCTCTGGGCTGCCCCGGAATGACAAAGTGGGGTGCCCTTCCGGCTATAGTTGGCGCCTATGCGCGAAAGCGGCGTGACGAAAAAAGAGGGTGACTCGACTTCATCGGATCATGCTCCAGCGTTCAGGCGGGCAGCGGCCAGCCGAGCCAGTTGCAGGCGGCTTCGCCCATCACGAGGTCGAGATCGCGGCCTTTCAGCCACGGCAGTTCCTCGGTGAACAGGGTCACGCATTGCCGCCAGGTGCAATGCATCCGGGTGATATCGGTGCCCCAGAACATCCGCTCGGGGCCAAACGCATCAAAACAGCGATGCAGATGCGGGTGCAGGCTGCGAAACGGATACGCATCCTCGGCATAGCCTGCCTGACCCGTCGCCTTCACGGCGATGTTCGGGTATTTCGCGAGCGCCAGCAGTTCCGGCTGGAACCGATAGGCGGCCTCGCCTTTGCTGGCGCGGGGGACACCCATATGATCGACGATCAGTTTGAGGCCGGGGTGGCGCTCGGCGATCTTGCCGACGGTCGGCAGAAACATCGCCGCCCCCAGCGATACCGGCACCCCGGCGCGCTCGGCGGCGGGCCACAGCCAGTCGAGGGTGCCGTCGGTCACCCACTCTTCCTTGTGCCGGTCATTGAAGTAGAAGCGCAGGCCGAGCATGCCCGGGCGCTCCTTCCAATGCGCGACGAGGTCGGCACCCTTCGGGTCGTCGAGGTAGAACCAGCCCATGATCGCGAAGCGGCCGGGGTATGCCTGCACTGCCTTGATCGCGAGTTCGTTCGAATCCGGGTCCCACAGCACCGGATGGATCAGGGCGCGGTCAACGCCGGCCGCATCCATCGCGGTGATCGCCTGCTCTGCCGAGTAGGGTTCCTGGCGATGGTGGGCAGAGGGCGTTCCCTTCTCCCAGAGATGGATCTGTGCGTCGACGATCAGCATTGCGTGGCGTCCTCCTGGTCTTCCAGGATTATACCCGACCCGGTGCCCGCCGGGCGGCGATCGTTACCGCAAATTCCGCGATGAGGCCCCATCATGTTGACGGATCAATACGAACTTCCGCTGTCTACCGCCTCGTCCGCCGCGCGCGATGCCTATGTCGAGGGCTGCCGGGCGAAGCTGACGATGTACCCCGGCGCAATCGAGGCGTTCGATCGCGCCATCGCCGCGGACCCCGGCTTTGCCCTCGCTCATGTCGCGAAGGCGCATTTGCTGCTCGACCGCGGCGACGCGGCGGCGGCGCGGGCGTCGATCGCGACAGCCAGGTCCCTTGCCGCCGGCATTTCCGCGCGCGAGGCCAGCCATGTCGCATTCTTCGGCCTGCTGGTGGCGGGCGACGCGGAAGGCGCCTTGTCCGCCTTGCCCGCGCACATGAAGGCCTGGCCGCGCGATGCCATCGTGCTCGCCACCACCGCGTTCACCAATGGCCTGATCGGCAGTTCGGGCCGGGCCGGGCAGAAACGCCGGCTGCTCGACCTGCTGGACGGGCTGGCCCCGAGTTACGGCGACGATTGGTGGTTCACGGCGCATCACGGCATGGCGCTGTCGGAAAACGGCCAGCGTGAGGCCGCGCGCCCAAAGATCGAACGCTCCCTCGCACAAAACCCGAAAAATCCCTGGGTGGCGCATGCCTGTGCGCATCTCTGCTACGAGGAGGGCGAAACGGATGCCGGCCGCATTTTTCTGGCGTCCTGGCTGCCGACCTATCCGCGCAATGGCGCGCTGTACAGCCACCTGAGCTGGCATCTCGGGATCGGCCATATCGATGCTGGTGATGCGGCTGCGGCGTTGCGGCTGTTTCGGGAGGCCTTCGGCCCCGGTGTCCACACCGGGCCGCCGCGCGGCAAGGTCAACGACGCGGTCTCCTTTTTGTGGCGCTGGGAACTCGCCGGGCACCCGCGCGACGCCGACGCATGGCGGGTGATGCATGATTTCGCGACCAGCGCCTTTCCGCGCGCCGGCGGGGCCTTTTCCGACATGCACATCACGCTCGTGCAGGCTGTGGCCGGCGATGACGCGGCACTGCAGGCGCGCGTCCGGCAGGTCGACGAACTGGTGCGGCAGGGGCGCTATCCATCGGGCCCATGCGTTCCGGCCGTGTCGACCGGCTTTGCCGCGTTCGAGCGGCAGGATTTTGCCGCCGCGATCGATGCGCTCGAACCGATCGCCGGCGAACTCGAACGCCTCGGCGGCAGCCGTGCGCAACTCGACCTCGTCGAGTTCACTCTGCTGAAGGCCTATCTCGGCGCCAACCGCCCGGACGACGCGCGCCGGATGCTGGGCGAGCGGCGGCGCGGCACTTCGGGGATACCCGTTGCCGGGTTTGCCCTATGTTAGGTAGGTCCTCTTTCTTCTCCCTCCCCGCGACAGTATCCCCCATTTCTGTCATTCCGGGGCAGCCCGCAGGGCTGAACCCGGAACCCATGACCACCGTCTTTGCCCTTTTGGCACCGTCCGTGTTCCTGGGTTCCCGCTTGCGCGGGAATGACAAAAAAAGGTGTGTGACCTCAGCTTCACCCAGCAGGTCTGGCTCCAGCTTGGTTAATGCGCGGCGCCCTCGGCCGGCATTTCGGCGAGTTCGAACAGGATGTTGCCGGTGGCTTTCGGGTCGATGAAGGCGATGCGGCAATTGCCGTGGCCGATTACCGCGGTTTCGTTGAGCAGCGGCGTGCCCTTGGCCTTCAGTTCGGCGAGCGCGCTGTCGATGTCTTCGACCTCGAAGCAGATGTGATAGAGGCTCTGGCCTTTCTCGGCGATCCAGTTGGCGGTGGCGGAGCCCGGCTTTAGCGATTGCAGCAGCTCGATATAGCTCTGCCCGACCGGCAGCATCGCGAGACGCGTGCGGCCGCCGATATCCTCGGCGTATTCGACTTCGATGCCGAGCTTGTCGCTCATCATCTTTGCCATGCTGTCGAGGTCTTCGACCGCAATCGCGATGTGTTCGATGCGTTTGATCTTCATGCCAGAGTCTCCTGTGTCATTCGGCCGGTAGCGGGGCGGCGCGGCCGGCGCCGCGGCGCATCGCCGGCACGCCGAGGACCGTCACCCCGGCCGCCAGCAGCACGAACACGGCCAGGGCGTAGAGACCGCCCTTGAACCCGCCGGTCATGTCGGCGACCCAGCCGACGATGGTCGGGCCGAACCAGCCGCCGATATTGCCGACCGAGTTGATAAAGGCGAGCCCGGCCGCGGCCGAGGCGCCGGTCAGGAACGTGTTGGGCAAAGACCAGAACGGCCCCTTCGACCCGTAGAACCCGACCGTCGCGAGACACATGCCGACAACCGCCCAATAGGTGCCGACTGTCGCCCCGGCCAGCACCAGCGCGCCGACCGCGACCATGCAGCCGACAAACAGATTCCAGCGGCGCTCCTGCATGCGGTCCGACAGATGCCCCCAGATCAGCATGCCCGCCACCCCGGCGATATAGGGGATCGAGGTCACGAAGCCGGTCTGGAAATTCGTCAGGCCGGATTGCTTGATGATCTGCGGCGCGAACAGCACAAGGCCGACGCTCGCCGTGACGATGCCGAAATAGATCACCGCCATCGCCAGCACGCGCGGGTTGCCGAGCGTCTGCCATATCGTCATTTCGCCGTGCGGGCTGACCTCGCGGCGCTCGCGTTCCATCTCGGCCGCGAGCCAGGCTTTTTCCTCATCGGTCAGCCACGCCGCCTTGGTCGGCCCGTCAACCAGATAGAACAGGCAGACAAAGCCCATGATGACGGCCGGCAGGGCCTCGCCGACAAACAGCCATTTCCACCCGGAGATGCCCCAGGTGCCGTCGAGCAGCATCAGGTAGGACGAGATCGGGCCGCCGATCGCCACCGCCAGCGGCGTCGCGACGCCAAACCACGCCACCATGCGGGCGCGGTGCGCCGACGGGAACCAGTAGGTGAAGTAGAGCAGCATGCCGGGGAAGAACCCGGCTTCGGCCAGCCCCAGCAGAAAGCGCAGCACGACAAAGCTGGTGGTGTTCCACACCAGCGCCATGCCCATCGACAGCACGCCCCAGCTGATCATAATCCGGGCGATCCAGAAGCGTGCCCCGACCTTGGTCATAATGATGTTGCTGGGAATCTCGAAGGTGCAGTAGCCGGCGTAGAAACAGCCCGCGCCAAACCCGAAGGCGGTCGCGCTGAGCCCGAGATCGCCGCGCATCGTCAGGGCCGCGAACCCGACATTGATGCGGTCGAGATAGCAGATGATCATGCACAGGCAGCCGAACGGCAGCAGCCGCAGGTAAATTTTGCGCATCGCCGAGCGTTCAACGGCCGACATCACTTCCTCCGAAGCGTCTTATTTCGGTCGCGTGACCATAGCGTCGGGATGCCGCAGCCGACGTACGCGAATTTGGCAGTGCCGGCATTCTTTGACGCCGGCATTCTTTGACGCCCGCATTCTTTGACGCCCGCATTCTTTGACGCCCGCTCTGGCGCCGACTTATCGTGGCGGCCATGAGCGATGGATCAAATTACCTCGACCCCAACCGCGACGGTGCCGTGCGGCTGGCGGTCGCCGAGGCGCGGGCGCTGGGCGAAGGCGCACTCGGCCGCATCGGCTACAGCGAGGACGATGCCCGCGTCGTGGTCGATCAGCTGATCGACAATTCGCTGTGTGGGTATCGCTTTGCCGGGCTGCCGCGCATCCTGGCGATCGCCCGCGAGGCGAAGTCGCAGAACACGCGTTCGCCGGTCGCCATCGTCCACGAAACCGCGACGACGGCGCTGGTCGATGGCGGCAACAATGTCGGGTATGTCGCGGTCTATCGCGGCGCCGAGATTGCCATCGCCAAGGCGCGGGCAAGCGGTGTCGCCTCGGTCGGCGTCTACAATTCGTATTTCAGCGGACGCAACGCCTATTATCTCGAACAGATCGTCAAGGCCGGCCTCGTTGGCATGCACAGCGCCAGCGGCTCACCGCATATCGTGCCGCCCGGCGCGACGCGGCCGGCGCTCGGGACCAACCCGATCGCGTTCGGGTTTCCGTCGGCCGACGGGCCGGTGATCTTCGATATCGGCACCGCCTCGCTGATGTGGGGCGAGGTACTGCTGGCAGCCGAGACCGGCGAGGAATTGCCGGAAGGCGTCGCCTACGACGCCGACGGCAACCCGACGCGCGACGGCAAAGCAGCGGCCAAAGGCGGCGTCTCGGCCTGGGGCGGGCACAAGGGCTATGGCCTGGCGCTGGCGATCCAGGCGCTCGGCCTCCTGGCCGGCGCCGCATTGCCGCGCGGTCAGGCACAGGATTACGGGTTTCTGTTCTTTGTCGTCGATCCCGGCGCGATGCTGCCGGGCAACCCGTTCGCGGCGCAGATGGCCGATCTGGTCCGCGCGATCCAGGCGACGCCGCGGCATGACGATGTCGCCGAAATCCGCATCCCGTCGCAACGCGCCTTTCGCGAGCGCGAGCGCCGCCGCGCCGAAGGCATCCTGGTCGATACCGCTGTCATCGCGGCACTGAACGCGCTGTAGCCGGCACCCCGGCAAATACGCTACGGTTTCGAGGTAAGTTGAACCCCGCTCTCGCACGGGAAGGAACCCCCATGATCGTCGAATTTCGTACGTATACGCTGAAGCCGGGCAGCACCCCGGAGTTCGAGGAACGGTTTGGCAAGGCGCTGCCGGCACGCACGAAATTGTCGCCGCTCGCCGCTTTCTGGCACAGCGAAGTCGGGCCGCTGAACCAGGTCATCCATGTCTGGCCATATGCGTCGATGGAAGAGCGCACGCGCATCCGCGCCGAGGCCACCAAGCTCGATGGCTGGCCGCCCAACACCCGCGAATTCGTCACGGCGCAGAAGAGCCAGATTTATATCCCGGCGCCGTTCTCGCCCAAGCTCGAAGCGCGCAAGCTCGGCGGCCTCTATGAAATCCGCACCTACACGCTGGCGCCGGGCGCCACCCCCGGCCAGATCGAGCGCTGGGGCGGTGCGATCGACGCGCGGCTCAAGCTGTCACCGCTCGCCTTTGTCGGTTATTCCGAACTCGGCGATTTGAACCTGTGGTGCCACATCTGGGCCTACAAGGACGCCAATCACCGGGCCGAGACGCGCGCCAAGGCAGTGCGCGAAGGCGTCTGGCCGCCCAAAGGCGGGCAGCCGGGGCAGATGGTGCTGCAGGAAAACGCGCTGGTCATCCCGGCCGCGTTCTCCCCGCTGAGCTAAGCTTTAAGCCCTCTCCTGCATCGCGGGAGAGGGCTACCCCTTAAAATTAGTGCCGGCGCGACAGCATCTCGGCTTTCGCGACGAGGCGGTGCATCGCGAGGCGCTGGCGTACTGTCGTCGGGTGGTGCGGGCGGGCGGCGAACAGGGCGCGGCCCTGCTCGCCGGTTAGCGTGCCGTTCGACACCAGCAATTGCTGCAGCCGCGACAGCAGCGTGTCGATGCCCGTGCCGTCGAGCGTCCAGTTGCGCACCGGGCCGCTGTCGAGGTGGATGAAACTGGAGCGGGGGTACCACCCGACGCCGCCGCGCTGCATCGCCCGTGCGGCACTCATCGCGTCGTCGAGCCGCGTATCGAGGCGGATGTCGAGAGCGCGCCCGTAAAGGTGCTGGCTGTTGTCCGCGACCCCGAAGGTGGTGCGCGCCAGCATCGCATTGGTCTCGGGTGTGCGGTAGGCCGACAGCACCGTCGCATGCGTCGCGCCGACCGAGTCCATCACCGCGTCGAGAAAATCGAGCGCCGCGACATCGTAGGCGATCCGTGCCCCGGAATGATGGTCGCGGAGAAAGACCGACAACTCCGCCATTGCCTCGGGGATCGGCCCGTGATCGTTGCGGTAGGGCCCGTCAAAGGTCTCGCCGGTATGGGAATTGTGCAGCGTCAGCCGGCGGATCGGCGGCGGTGTGGCGGGGGCAGCTACAACTTGTCGCGGTGTCGCGAACCAGCCGCCGGCCAGCGCAAGGAAAAATCGACGATCCATCGCGCCATATAAGGGGATATTGCCGCCGTATAAAAGAACGGCGCCTGCCGACTGCTTGTCGCACCGCACCCGGTGTGAGACAGTGCAGTCGGTTGCACCTCGCGCTAGCTACCGCGCCACTGCGCGCGGCGCCAGAGGTACATTTGGACAATGCAGGCCAGGCAGCCCGTTCTCCCGCGGATCGCCTCTGAACCCGGTGGGTCCCTGACGGCAGAACTGGCGCAAACCGCGCCGGGGGCCGGGGCCGGCTGGGCGGCGCAGCTGCTCGACGAGATACGCCGGCTGCGGGTGCTGGCCGAAGTCGCCGACACCGTCACGCAGGATTTGTCGCTCGACCGCCAGCTGCCGCGCCTGATCGAGCTGATCACCCAGGCGCTCGATGCCGAGCGCGCGACGCTGTTTCTTTACGACCGGGACACCGGCGAGTTGTTTTCGCGCGTGCTGAGCGGCGAGGGCGTGACCGAAATCCGCATTCCGGCCGCCGCGGGGATCGCCGGGGCGGTGTTCAGCGCCGGGGTCGCCGAGATCATCCCCGACGCCTATGACAACTCGCGCTTCAACCCCGAGATCGACCGGCGCACCGGCTATCGCACCCGCAATATTCTGTGCGTGCCCTTGCGCAACCGCGAAGGCCACGCGATCGGCGTGACCCAGATTTTGAACCGGCGCGACGGCGATTTCGGCGAGGAGGAGCTGACGCTGGCGCAGGCGATCAACCGCCATGCCTCAAGCGCCCTCGAACAGGCGCTGCTCGTCGAGCGGCTGGAACTGGCGCAGCGCGAGGAAATCGAGCTGCTGGGGATCGTCGAGGCGATCTCGACCGAACTGCACGTCGATGTGCTGTTCACCCGCATCATGGCCGCGGCAACGCAGCTGCTGAATGCCGAGCGCTCGACCCTGTTTCTTTACGACACGGCCACGGACGAATTGTGGTCGCAGGTCGCCGAAGGCGCCGGGCAGAAGGAAATCCGCATCCCGTCGCGGGCCGGCATCGCCGGCGCGGCGTTCGCCGGCGGCGAGGTGCTGGTGGTGCCCGACGCCTATGCCGACTCCCGCTTCAACCGGGCGGTCGACCGCGCCTCGGGGTTCCGCACTCGCAACATCCTGGCCGTGCCGATCATGGACAAGCGCGGCGAGCGGCTTGGCGTTGTGCAGGTGCTCAACAAGCGCGGCGGGGCCTTTGCCGCGATCGACATAAGGCGCGCACGCGCGTTCTGCTCGCAGATCGCGATCGCGATCCAGAACGCCCAGCTGTTTTCCGACGTGCTGGCGCTGAAGAACTACAATGAGAGCATTCTGAAATCGCTGTCGAACGGCGTCATCACGCTCGACAAGGACCTCAACATCGTCAAGATCAACGAGGCCGCCGAACGCATCCTCGGCATGATTTCCGACGTGGCGCTGCACCGCCCAGCCAACCAGGTCTTCGGCAACCGCAATGCCTGGGTGACACGCAGCCTCAACTATGTCGCCTCGATCGGCGCCTCCGACTATCACGCTGATACCGATTTCGAACTGCCCGACGGCAGCACGGCGGCGATCAACCTGACCGCCGCGCCGCTGTTTGAAAGCGCCGAAGGGAAGCCCATCGGCTGCATGCTGGTGCTGGAAGACATCACCCGCGAAAAGCGCGTGCGCAACACGATGGCGCGCTATGTCGCAAAGGAGGTGGTCGACAAGCTGCTGGCCAGCGGCGAGGACTTCCTGCACGGCAATTCGCATGTCGCGACCGTGCTGTTCTCTGACATCCGACGCTTTACGACGCTTGCCGAGGCGATGACGCCGCAAGACACCGTGACCATGCTGAACGAATATTTCACCAGCATGGTCGAGGTCGTGTTCGCGCATGGCGGCATGCTCGACAAGTATATCGGCGACGCGATCATGGCCGTGTTCGGTACTGCGCTGGCCGATACTTCCGACGCCGACAACGCCCTGATGGTCGCGACCGAGATGATCCGCGAGCTTGTCGTGTTCAACGAGCGGCGCCAGCTTGCCGGCCTCGAAGCGATCGAGATCGGCATTGGCGTCGCGACCGGCGAGGTGCTCGCGGGCTCGCTCGGGTCGCGCCGGCGGCTCGAATACACCGTGATCGGCGACAATGTGAACCTCGCCGCCCGCCTCGAAGGCGCCAACAAGCATTACGGCACGACCATCCTGGTCGCCGCCTCGACGGTCGAGGCGTTGCGCTCGAAGGCGACGTTGCGGCGGCTCGACCTGGTGCAGGTCAAGGGCAAGTCGCAGCCGACGCTCGCCTACGAGTCGCTCGATCATTACGACCCCGAACGGTTTCCGAAAATCGGTTCGCTGATCAAGGCCTATGAAGCCGGCCTCGACTGCTACCAGAGGCGCGACTGGGTCAACGCGATCCAGCGCTTCGGCGAGGCGCTCGATGTCGCGCCGGCCGATCAGCCGTCCCGCATCTTTATCGACCGCTGCCGCTACTACAGCGAAAACGCGCCGCCGGAGCATTGGAACGGCGTGTGGATCATGGAAGACAAATAGCCGGCATGCCGAGCGCGCCGGGCAACGACCCGTACAACCTCCAGCGCTTCATCGAGGCGCAGGACCCGGTGTTCGACCGGGTGCTGGCGGAACTGCGGGCCGGGCGAAAACGCAGCCACTGGATGTGGTTTGTCTTTCCGCAGATCGCCGGCCTCGGCTTGAGCCCGATGGCGCAGCGTTATGCGATCTCCGGCCGGGACGAGGCAGTGGCGTATCTCAGCCACAAGGTGCTCGGACCGCGCCTGCGCGAGTGCGTCCGCCTCGTGCTCGAAACGCGCGACCGCACGATCGACGACATCCTCGGCTCGCCGGACAACGTCAAGTTCCGCTCGTCGATGACGCTGTTTGCTCGGGTGGCCGACGATAACGAGGGGTTCACCGCCGCTCTGGGCAAATACTTCCCCGACGGCGAAGACCCGTTAACCCTCGACCGTCTGAAATAAGGCGTCAGCCGCTGCCGGGCATCGCGATGCGCCGGCCGATCCAGTCGGGGCGGGGGAGGGCGGCGTGTGCCGCCGCCTGGGTGTGGACACGCTGACGTAAATCCTCGGGAAACGGCACGACCCGCCGCGCCACCAGATCGACATGCAGGAACATCAGCTCCTGCGTCGCGGTGCGATGACCGCCGTCGAGGGCGAACATTTCGTGCGCCAGGTAAAGCCGCTTGTCATCGGCGGCGATGATCTGGGTCGCGACCTTGACCCTGGCCCCGACCAGCAACTCCCGCTCATACCGGTTGTGCGTTTCCGCGACGAACGTGCCCTTCTGGGTCTCGCGGCGATAGGCCAGCCCGAGGTCCAGCGCGTCGAACAGCAGGTCGGTCGCGAAGTCAAACAGCACCGTGTAGTAGGCGAGGTTCATGTGGTCGTTATGGTCGATCCACTGCGGCAGGACTTCGCCCTGATAGCGGTCGAACGGAACGGGCAGGCTCATCGCGACAGGCTCCGCACAAGGTTCGGCGCTTTTAGCAGGCGTTCGCCCGCCGGTGCCAGTGCAAGGCGGCATCCGAGCATGCGTTGGCTCAATCCGGCAGCAGCGCTTTCAGCCGGTAGACAAGCTCAAGCGCCTCGCGCGGTGTGAGTTCGTCGGGGCGGGTTGAGCGGAGCTGTTCTTCAACCGGTGACACGCGCGGCGCTTCGGCGGGTTCGGGCGGGGCGCGGCGCGCGGCGCGGAACAGGGGCAGGTCGTCGGCGAGGCGGGTCAGCGCCCCGGCCTCGTCGCCGTTTTCGAGGATTTGCAGCACTTCCTCGGCCCGCGCGGTGACGCTGGCGGGGAGGCCGGCGAGCTTGGCGACGTGGATGCCGTAGGAGCGGTCGGCGGTGCCGGCGGCGACCTCGTGCAGGAACACGACATCGCCCTGCCATTCCTTGACCCGCATCGTATGGCACGCCAGCGCCGGCAGTTTCGCCGCGAGCACGGTCAGCTCGTGGTAATGCGTCGCGAAGAGGGCGCGGCAGCGGTTGACCTCGTGCAGATGTTCGAGCGCCGCCCAGGCGATCGACAGCCCGTCAAAAGTTGCGGTGCCGCGGCCGATCTCGTCGAGAATGACAAAGCTCTGCGGTCCCGCCTGGTTCAGGATCGCGGCGGTCTCGACCATCTCGACCATGAAGGTCGAGCGGCCGCGCGCCAGATCGTCGGCCGCACCGACGCGGCTGAACAGCCGGTCGACCACACCGATGCGGGCCGACCGCGCCGGTACGAACGAGCCGATCTGCGCCAGGATCGCGATCAGCGCGTTCTGCCGCAGAAACGTGCTTTTGCCCGCCATGTTGGGGCCGGTGACGAGCCACAGCCGGTCCTCGCCGAGCGCGCAATCGTTGGCGATAAAGCCGCTCCGGCCGGCCAGCGACGCCTCGACCGTCGGATGCCGGCCGCCCTTGATGTCAAAGGCAGTGCCGCTGTCGATCTCTGGCCGCGTCCAAGCGTTGTCGGCGGCACCCTCGGCGTGCGACGCCGCGAGGTCGAGCGCTGCCAGCGCGGCGGCGGCAGCGGCAATCTCGGCCCGGCGTGCCATCACCTCGCCCACGAGGTCGCCGAACAGCCGCAATTCCAGCGCGAGGGCGCGTTCGGCGGCGCTGGCGATCTTGCTCTCAAGTTCGCTGAGTTCGATGGTGGTGTAGCGCAGCGCGCCGGCCATCGTCTGGCGGTGGATGAAATCCGGCCCGAGCTTGCCGCTGTTGGCGGCCGACACCTCGATGTAATAGCCGATGACGTTGTTGTGGCGGATGCGCAGCGCGGCGGCACCGGTCGTCTCGGCATAGCGCGCCTGCAACGCGGCGATGGTCTGCCGGCTGGCGTCGCGCAATTCGCGCAACTCGTCGAGTTCGGGCGTGATAGCCCGGCGCGATAAAGCCGCCGTCGCGCGCCAGCAGCGGCAGTTCGGCGGCGAGCGCCCGCGCGAGGCGATCGACCAGGGCGCCGTGTTCGCCAAGCCCCGCTTCGGCCTGCGCCAGAGGATCGCCGGCAGCGGCACGAGGCCCGGCTGCGACGAGGATCGCGCGGATCGTCGCGGTCTCGCCGAGCGCGTCGCGCAGCGCGGCGAGGTCGCGCGGGCCGCCGCGACCGAGGCTGAGGCGGCTCAACGCGCGCTCGATATCGGCGACCCGGCGCAGCCGCTCGCGCAGATCGCGCGCGGGTCTCCGTCCGGTCGAGAAAGAACTGCACGCCGTCGAGCCGGCCGCGGATGTCGCCGGACACCGTGAGCGGTGCCGACAGATGCTCGGCCAGCAGGCGGGCGCCGGGTCCGGTCAGGGTGCGGTCGATCGTCGCGAGCAGGCTGCCGCGGCGCTCGCCCGACAGAGTCTGCGACCAGCTCGAGGTTGCGCCGTGTCGCGGCGTCGATCTGCATCACCGAGCCGGGCGGGACGCGCTGCGGCGGCGCCAGATGCGGCGACGCCGCCCTGCTGGGTCAGCGCGACGTAATCGACCAGCGCCCCGGCGGCGGTGATCTCGGCTCGCCCGAAACTGCCGAACCCGTCGAGCGCCGCGACGCCGTAGAACGATTTCGAGACGCCGCCGCGCCGCTTCGCTGTCGAAGCGCGGATTGGCGAGCGGCGTCAGCGCCGGCTTCCAGTCGCCAAATACCTCGAACAATGCCGGGCGCGTCAGCAAGCGCTCCGGCACCAGGATTTCTCCGGGCATGATGCGGGCGAGATCGGCGCCGAGCGACAGGTCGCTGGTCGCGGCGAGAGAAAACGCGCCGGTCGACAGGTCGAGCCAGGCGAGGCCCATCTCGCCGCCGACCTCGGCGATGCCGGCGAGGTAATTGTGCCGCCGCGCATCGAGCAGCCCGTCTTCGGTCAGCGTGCCGGCGGTGACGAGGCGCACCACCGCGCGCTTACCGGGCCGCGCGGAATTAGCCGCGGCGCCGCGCGCTTCGGCCGGGTCTTCGATCTGGTCGCAGATCGCGACCTTGAACCCGGCGCGGATCAGCTTGGCGAGATAGGCGTCGGCGGTGTGCACCGGCACGCCGCACATCGGAATGTCGGCGCCTTCGTGCCGGCCGCGGCGCGTCAGCGCGATGTCGAGCGCCGGCGCAGCGGCCTGCGCATCCTCGAAAAACAGCTCGTAGAAATCGCCCATCCGAAAGAACAGCAGGCAGCCGGGATAGGCGCTTTTGATCTCGTGGTATTGTGCCATCACCGGTGACGGCGCCGGCGCCGCGGTGGCCGGTGGTGGAGCAGGAGCGGGAGCAAGGCGCGGCTCTGCGGTCATCGGCGGCGGCAAAACCCGAAGGGATTGGGAGAGCGGCGGTGCGCTCGCGATGTCCGCGACGTTAACATGAGGCAGAGCCGCTCGCGACCCCGCCGCCCGGCGGCCTGTCGCGGCGCGGCAACGATGCAATGGAGCCCCTGGTAATGAGCGACGCAGCGTCCTTTCCGGTGATCCGCGAGGCAGTCGCCTCGTTTCCCGACCGCGAGCATTTCCGCAACGCGGTCTTAGCCCTGCTCGCCGGCGGGTTCGCGACGAGCGACCTGTCGGTGCTCGCCTCACACCAGTCGCTCAGCGCCGCCGATGACCACCCCGAGGAACTGATGGCGGCGGGCTTGACCGGCGAGATCAAATACATCGCGCCGCTGACCATCGCCGGCATCGTGCTGATTTCAGGCGGGCCGATCGCCGCGACGATCGCGGCCCTGGTTGGTGCGGGGGTCGGCGGCGCGGCGCTGAAGGAACTGTTCGACGATTACACCGCGGCGCCGCACCGCGGAGACTTTACCGCCGCGCTGCAGGCCGGTGAGGCGCTGTTATGGGTGCGGTGCGCTGATGCCGAGGTTGAATTGCGCGCCACCCGCATCCTCGACAGAAGCAGGCGGCCGGCACGTCCATATCCACGGCCGGCCGGAAGGCGATCCGCCGGAGCGCGTCGTTACCTGATTTAAGGGAATTGCCTCCTCTCTCTGTCATTCCGGGGCCGAGTGGAGCGAGGAACCCGGAACCCAGGAACGCCGACGGTGCCAAAAGGGCGAAGACGGTGTTCCTGGGTTCCGGGTTCAGCCCTGCGGGCTGCCCGGAATGACAAAGTAGGGGTGTTGCTGGCCAAAGGTAGCGCGGGGATGACGAAGAAGTGGTAATTTAACTTCACCGGGTGAAGCTCACAGTTAGATCGGGGTCTTGCAGGCGGTCGGGTCGGCTGTTGCCGCGGCGGGCATCAGCTGCAAGCCGCCATTGTGGGCGGTGGTCGCATCGAGCGGCACTTTGCCGTGTCCCGGCTGCGGCCCCTTTGGCGCAAGGCCCAGCGCAGCCAGCGCCGGATCCTCGCCGCGGCGGTGCGCCTCGGCCTGGTTCAGCGGGTGTTTGACCGCACCGACCGGAGCGAGCGCTGTGGGCTGCGGGCAGGGCAGCGCTGCCGGGTTTTTGAGATAGCCGGTGAATTGCGGACCGTCGGGCAGGTTCAGCCGGCGCTGCGCGGCGACCTCGTTGAGAATCCGTTCGGCGGTTTCGACCGCGGTCTGCCCCTGTTTCAGCGCGGTCAGGCGCGTCGTCGTGCGGACCCAGCCGATCGCGGTCTCGACGCTGTCCGGCATCAAATCGTAGCAGCCCTCACGGTCGGACTGCACCGCCCGGACAAAGGTCGGCTTTGCCTGGTGGCACAGACCGAGCACATCGCGCTTCAGCCCGTTCACCGGATACATTTCATTGTAAAGCTCGCGAAAATTGACCGTGTGCGCCGTCAGCGTCGCGACGAGGATCACGGTCGCTGCGATGCTGGCTTTAACGAGCATGGGTACTCACTCTCCGACGGGCGTGTCTGATTAACCATATCACCGAACTCATTACCGATCGGTAAACTGCTGCCGGCCGGTTACCGCACCGCGCGCGCACGATTTCTTTAGATCGGCTGCGGCCGAGGGAATGCAACATGGCGCGACATTCTCCCGCCCGGCCGGAGATTAGCCGGTCCGCCGGCGGGTCGCCACCTCGCGGCAGGCGTGGGAATACGATAAAATCGCCCGGTGAACATTGCACCTTCGGAACAGGGGCTCGGATGAGCCACGATGTGGAGGCCGGCAGTTCCGTTTCGGCGAAGGCAGGATCAGCGGCTGGATTTCGGTGAGCCTCGGGCTCCTCAGCGTCCTCGGCGTGCTGTGCTTTCACTACCCCGATCTCCTGACGACGCCCGGCCTGCGGCAGGCCTACACGGCCGAACAGATGCGTATCTGCTCGGGGCCGGGATGGTGTTTTCGGCGGCGTTCGGGCTGATCACCTTCCTGCTCAACCGCCACAAGCTGATGGGCGCGATCGGCATCAGTCTGACGCTGCTGGCCTTGTGGGGCGGCGGAGCGACGGCGCAGGTCGGGCCGCGTTATGCGGCGCCCGGATATATCGGGCTCGACTGGTTCATCCTCGACCTGATGATGTCGGCGATGATCTTCATCTTCCTCGAAAAGCTGTGGCCGCATATCCGCGAGCAGGCGATCCTGCGGCCGGATTGGTGGCACGATTCGCGCTATTTCCTGCTCAATCACCTGCTGATCGGCATCTACGCCTTCGCCGCGACGATGTTCGCGCCGACCTTCTTTTCCTGGGCGATCAACCACGACATCCAGGCGTCGTCTCGTCGCTGCCGTGGGCGGTGCAGTTCGTCATGGCGATCTTCCTCGCCGATCTCGTCGAGTACGCGATCCACCGCACGATGCACGAGGTCAAGTTCTTCTGGCCGATCCACGCCGTGCACCATTCGGTCGAGCACATGGACTGGCTGGCGGGCTCGCGGCTGCATGTCATCGAGCCGCTGGTGACGCGCACGCTGGTGCTGATCCCCGCCTTTATCCTCGGCATCGCCAAGGAGCCATTGACCCTCTACATCGTCTTTGCCGGGTTTCAGGCCGGCCTCATCCACTCGAACATCCGCTGGGATTTGGGGCCGCTCAAATACGTGCTGTGCTCGCCGCGCTATCACCACTGGCATCATTCGAGCGACGACGAGGCGATCGACAAGAACTATGTCGCGCATCTGCCGGTCATCGACTGGCTGTTCGGCACCTTCTACCTGCCGCGCGACAGGCCGTCTGGCCGCGCCGCTACGGCACAATCGGCATCCCGCTGCCCAAAGGCATCCTGCGCCAGTTCGTCTACCCGTTCCGGGCGCAGGCAAAAATGATCCGCCCGGGCACAAACGAGCGCCGCCGCGCGGCGTAGTCATATCGCTGTCGTCCAAGCGCCGCCTCCGAAAGACCCTTTGGCGCCGTACGCGGGCATTAGGCAGGCCCTGGCGCCGCCCCCATGCTGCGGTCGCGTGAGCGGCCGGCTTCGATCACCTCTTTCCGTTGCTGAACGCGTTCGGTGTTGATCAAACCCGTCGAGAGGGCAATCCTGGCCTCAAGATCGCCGGGAAGCTGGCGAGTGTTAGTAATACCTTGGCGGGTTCGATTGTCGCGCCGTGCCGTATACGCAGCTCAGAGCATCGGATCGGTGGCTGAGGCCAGATCCGGCAGCGCGCATCGACCTCGTGCGACCGGAGCAGACCATGGCGGATCTTAACATTACGGCCCATTGGATAACCCACGATCACAAGAAGGCGGTGCAGGTGTGGCGCATCCGCCATCGGCCGTCCGGCTTCGACGCCCTCGCCTACGTCTGCAGTCTCGAAGAGGATTTCGATGGCGCGCCGCGCTGCTACGGCGAGCCCAACCCCGGCCGTTTCGGCGCTATTGTCAACGCTGCGAGCAATCCCGACACCAGCCTGCAGGCGGACATCGTTGCTCGCGTGGCGCATCGGCCGCCCGATCGCGGCAATTCGCGTGCGGTATTGGATTTTCTCGGCAATGCGACCAGTCCCCACCGGAATTTCGGCGTCAATAACGAATTCGCCTGGGTCGGTTTGACCTCGCTGGCGCCAAGCGAGGTGCGGAAGGTCGCCAATCCGGACCCGAAAAAGCCAGCTATCAATGTTCCCAGCCTCGATATGCGCCGGGGTCTTGGCGCGCGGTTTCGCAAGAACGCACAAGGTGACTTAGTAACCGGTCCGCACGGGGAGCATTTCTTTCCGGTCATTCAAGGCCCGGACGGGCCGGCGCCTGGGTTTTTCGTCTCGAGCACCGCCCTGGCGCGCGATGCTGCCCTTCCGGAGACCGACCAAAGACGCTTTTTCGACGCCAGCGCAATTCCTTATCAGGCATTCAATGGATGGATGTGGACGGCCGGCGGAGCGCATGTCAACAAAGGCGATCTCGGGCTGGTGATCGATCCGGTAACCGCCGTGACGTCCGGTTTCGTGCTGGCGGATGCTGGCGCCGGCAACAAGGCCGGCGAGGTCTCGACCTTTCTGCTTAATCTCCTTGGCGGCAACAACGAGCGGGATTTTGTGTTTCTGTTGTTTCCGGGTTCCGCCCACGGTGACCCACTGCTCACGGGCACCTCTCCGGTGGCCTCGCGTACCGCCGCGCTGACTAATCTGCCGAAATTGAACGATGACGACGACGCGGCCAACCAACTTATCCTGTTTCTGGCAGTTGGCGGCAACCTGGGCAAATTCAACAAAGTCAAAGCCGGGGACCTGTCTCGGGACGCTATGATTGACGCACAGGAGGCCTACATAGACATGCGGCAGCTCCTGGTTCCCTATGGTATCGACGCTGATGCAACCCTGGGAGTCGAGTAACCCGCTGCATCTTCCGGGGACTCGCCTTACCCCTGCCTTTAAGGGGCAATTCCCGTCGAACGCCGATCGCTGGGGTATCGGCGGTATCGTGCCGAGAACCGCCATTCCCTCCACGGATCACACATTCCGGACCTATCCGGAGCCGCAGTTCGGTCATTGCAGCAATATGCGCTTTCGCGAGTACGACGCGTGTCCCACAGGCCCTTGTCAGTAATAATGATGCTTAAAATATCACTTATGCCATGTCAGCTGGCTTTGGCACCCGCGCGATAGCAGGTGCGCATAGCGATAGCGAACGCGCGGCGGCAATGCCGAGAGCGCGGGGCGGGTTGCGGATTATCGAATTGTCATTCTCAGCGTAGGGGTATTAACTCGGGCCAGCGTAAGGCTGCGCGTGCGCCGGGCACGTTGGGAGGGTGTGATGGTCCAGATCAACCGCATGGGTCCGCAGATCGGGGTCGAGATC
This sequence comes from uncultured Alphaproteobacteria bacterium, assembly GCA_963737875.1. Classification (GTDB taxonomy): domain Bacteria; phylum Pseudomonadota; class Alphaproteobacteria; order ATCC43930; family CGMCC-115725; genus DATARH01. The sequence goes on from CAVTUM010000019.1 coordinate 96,066, forward strand.
ACCGATGTCGACGTCAAGACGATGAGCGAGGCCGACTGGAACAAGATTTACCAGGCATGGCTCGACTACAACGTCATGTGCGTCCGCGACCAGGATCTGACGATCCCCGATTTCATCCGCTACAGCGAGCGCTTTGGCCCGGTGACGCCGCACCCGTCGAAATCGACGCGGCACCCGGAGCATCCGAAGATCACGATGCTCGGGCATCAACAAGTATCGACCAGCAGGGCCAATTGCGCGACGAAATCTACCGGCGCGGTGCCGAGGGCTGGCACACCGACGGCGCCTACAACCAGGCGCCGTTCAAGGCGACCCAGCTTTATGCGCTGGCGGTGCCGAGCCGTGGCGGCAACACGATGTTCGCCAATGCCTACGGCGCCTATGACGCGCTGCCGCAGCGCCTGAAGGAGCGGCTGGACGGTGTCGTCGGCGCCTTCGCCTATGGCGGGCGCGTGGCGGTTCGCGGCTGCTCAACTCGGAGGACCAGGAGTGGAAGCCGGTATACCACCCGATCGTCCGCACCCACCCGGAGACCGCCGCAAGTCGCTGTATTTCGACCCCGGCAAGATCGTCGATTTCGTCGGTATCGAGGAAAAGGAAGGCGACGAGCTGATCGCCGAACTCAAGGAGCGGATGATCGTGCCCGACGCCGAATACCATCACGTCTGGCGCAAGGGCGACATCGTGATCTGGGACAATCGCTGCTCGTATCATCGCGCCGCCGGCGACTACCCGCCCGAGGAAGACCGCATCCACTGGCGCGTCTCGATCAACGATTACGGCGTCGAAGTGGCCGAAGCAGCGGAGTAACCAGCATGACCGTTTCAGTAAGCCCCTTCGCCGCCGGCTCGGCGCCGATATCAGCGGCGTCGATATCCGCGAGCCGCTTTCGACCGCAGACCGCGACGCGATCCGCAAGGCCTGGCTCGACAATCTCGTGCTGCGCTTTCGCGAACCGCCGATGACCGACGCGCAGCACATGGCGTTCACCCGCCAGTTCGGCGACCTCGAGTTCAACCCGGCCAAACTGATCGAGATGAAGTACGGGATCAGCACCCAGACCGACGGCCGCAAGAGCGAAATTCCGCCGGAAATCTCGGTGATCTCGAACATCATCGAGGATGGCAAGGCGATCGGCGGGCTCGGCGACGGCGAGGCCTTCTGGCACACCAACTCGTCGTTTGTCGATGTGCCGCCGGCCGCCAGCCTGCTGCGCTCTCTGGAATGCCCGCCGCCGAGCGCCGGCGGCGCGACCGCGTTCCTCAACTGCTACAGCGCCTACGACGACGCTGCCCGACGCGATGAAAAAGCGCATCGACGGCATGACGATGATCCATGCCGCGACGCATTCGAGCGGCGGCAAGGCGCATAAGGGCTTCGAGACCGTCGAGGATGTGTCGAAGGTGCCCGGCGCCCGGCAGCCGATGGTGCGCACCCATCCCGAGACCGGCAAGAAATCGCTGTTTCTCGGCCGCCGCATCAACGCCTATGTCCTGGGTCTGTCGGTGGCGGACAGCGAGGAGTTGCTCGACGAATTGTGGGGCCACATGGTCCAGGCGAAATTCACCTGGACCCAGGATTGGAAAGTCGGCGACCTGATCTGGTGGGACAATCGCTGCGCGATGCACCGCCGCGACGCGTTCGACCCGTCGATGCGCCGCCTGATGCACCGCACCCAGCTCAAGGGCACCAGGCCCGTCTGAAAGCCGGCGCCACAGGGCAATTCTGCGGGACCCGGCGCGGCAACTCCCGGCCGCACGCGGGAGACGGCCGTAGCAGCGGCGGGTATCGTCCGGCGTTGCGCTCCGCGGTTCCGTGGTATAAAGGCGGGCGCCTGCCGAGGAGCCCTCGCTTGCCGACCGTCTTTATTCTGAACGGGCCGAACCTGAACCTGCTCGGGGTGCGCGAGCCCGCAACCTATGGCTACGACACGCTGGCCGATGTCGAGCAGCGGTGTCTGGTGCGCGCCGCGGCGCTCGACCTGACGATCGAGTTCCGCCAATCGAACCACGAGGGACAGCTTGTCGACTGGATTCAGGAGGCGCGCAAATCGGCCGACGGCATCATTTTGAATGCGGGCGCCTTTACCCACACCTCGGTCGCGATCCTCGACGCGCTGAACGCGGCCGATGTGCCGGTCATCGAGGTGCATTTGTCGAACATCTTTCGGCGCGAGAGCTTCCGCCACCATTCCTATGTCAGCCTTGCGGCGCGCGGCGGCATTTTTGGGCTCGGGCCGCAGGGTTACGAACTGGCGCTGGAGGCGCTGGCAAGCATTATCGAAGCCGAGTTGGGCGAGGCGTCGCGGTGAAGTTTGGCGGGCGGCGTCTGCCGCTCAATCCCGATGCCGAGGTGATCCGCGCGCTGGCCGGGCTGCTCTCGGAAACCGGGCTGACCGAGATCGAATACGCGGTTGGCGACCATCGCATCCGGGTGGCACGCGATGCCGGCGGCGCGACGCCGGCGACCAATGGGCACGCGCATGCCGTTGCTCCGCCGCCGCCGGCCGCACCGCCGCCTGCCTTGCCGGTCGAGGTGGCCCCGGCCAAGGAGGTGGTGCATCCCGGCACCGTGACCTCACCAATCGTCGGCGTCGCCTATCTCGCGGCACAGCCGGGATCGCCGCCATTCGTCCGCGTCGGCGACAAGGTCAGCGAGGGCCAGACCCTGCTGATTATCGAGGCGATGAAGGTGATGAACCAGATTCGCGCGCCACGGTCCGGCACGCTGACCCGCATCTTCGCGATCGATGCCGAACCGGTCGAATACGGCGCCCCGCTGATGCTGATCGAGTGATCCGGTGTGCGACGAGCGCCTGTATTGCATCTATATTCTAACAAATCTGCGCCATACCGTGCTGTACACAGGTGTCACGGGCGACTTAAAGGCGCGGGTGTATCAGCACCGGGAGAAGCTGGTTCCTGGATTCACCACCCGCTATAACGTGCAGAAGCTCGTTTATTATGAAGTCTTTAGCGATCCAACAACGGCGATTGAGCGCGAGAAGCAAATCAAGGCCGGCTCACGCCGCAACAAGATCAAGTTGATCAATGCGATGAACCCGGAGTGGCGTGACCTTTACGACGAGATTTGACGAAGACCGTTATCCCAACCTCAGAAACGGACTGTCATTGCGAGCGGAGCGAAGCAATCTCGTGCCGAAGGAGCCTCCCCCGCCCGAGATTGCTTCGTCGCTGCGCTCCTCGCAATGACTGGCCCTGGCTGGTAGGGCGCGGAGCGCCGCATGTTCGAGAAGGTGCTGATTTGCGCCGCAACAAGACCAAGTTGATCAATACGATGAACCCTAGACGGCGCGACCTTTACGACGAAATTTAGCGAAGGCCATTATCCCAGCCTTAAAAACGGGTCGTCATTGCGAGCGAAGCGAAGCAATCTCGCGCCGAAGGAGCCTCCTCCGCCCGAGATTGCTTCGCTTCGCTCGCAATGACAGACCATGGCTGGTGTGGTGGGGAAAGCCGCGATGTTCGAGAAGGTGCTGATTGCGAACCGCGGCGAAATCGCGCTGCGCATCCATCGCGCCTGCCACGAACTGGGCATCAAGACGGTTGCGGTGCACTCGACCGCCGATGCCAACGCGATGAATGTGCGGCTGGCCGACGAGACCGTGTGCATCGGGCCGCCGCCGCCGCGCGCCAGTTACCTGAACATTCCGGCGATTCTGTCGGCCGCGACGATTACCGGCGCCGACGCGATCCATCCCGGCCTCGGCTTTCTCGCCGAAAACGCCGAGTTCGCGGCGGCGGTCGAGGAGCACGGGTTCACCTTTATCGGCCCGTCGCCGGAGCATATCCGGCTGATGGGCGACAAGGTGCGGGCCAAGGCCGAGGCGATCCGGCTCGGCATCCCGGTGGTGCCGGGGTCGGCCGGGGCGCTGCGCGACATAACCGCCGCCGAGGAGTCAGCCCGCACGATCGGCTATCCGGTGTTGCTGAAGGCGTCGGCCGGCGGCGGTGGGCGAGGCATGAAGCTGGCGCGCAACCCAGCCGAACTGGCCGAAATGCTGCCGCTGGCGCAGGCAGAGGCAAAGGCCGGTTTCGGCGATGATTCGGTCTATCTCGAACGCTATCTCGACCGGCCGCGGCATATCGAGGTGCAACTGCTCGGCGACGGGCAGGGCGGCGTCATCCATCTCGGCGAGCGCGATTGTTCGATGCAACGCTCGCACCAGAAACTGCTTGAGGAAACCCCATCGCCTGCGCTCGATGCGGCGGCGCGCGAGCACCTGACCGGGGTTGCGGTCGAGGCGTTGCGCCAACTTGGCTACAAAAGCGCCGGCACGATGGAGTTCCTCTACCAGGACGGCGAATTCTTCTTCATCGAAATGAACACCCGGCTGCAGGTCGAGCACCCGATCAGCGAGATGATCAGCGGCGTCGACATGGTGCGCGAACAACTTTGCATCGCCGCGGGTGCCCCGCTCAGCATCAAGCAAAGCGACATCACGCTGCGCGGCCACGCCGTCGAATGCCGTATCAACGCGGAAAACCCGGAGAATTTCCGGCCGTCGCCGGGGCGGGTGAACGAGTACCACGCGCCGGGCGGGCCCGGGGTGCGGGTCGATAGCGCCTTGTACCAGGGTTATGAGGTGCCGCCGTTCTACGACAGCCTCGTCGCCAAGCTCATTGCTTACGATGCGACGCGCGAAGGGTGCCTCAGCCGGTTGCGCCGGGCGCTCGACGAATATGTCATCGGCGGTATCGAAACCACCATCCCGCTGCACCAGCGTCTCGTCGATGATCCTGATTTTCGCGCCGGCAATTACGACATCCACTGGCTCGAACGGTTTTTAGGGCGTTAGGGTAGAGAGACCCGGTCGTGTCCCTTCGATCGGCGTGCAGACCGATGAAGCGCGGCGGTGCAACTCACCCCTGACATCCTGTTACAGGCTTATGCGTCCGGCATCTTTCCGATGGCGGAGGCGGCTGACGACCCGGAGCTGTTCTGGGTCGATCCGACGCGGCGGGGCATCCTGCCGCTCGACGCGCTGCATGTGCCGCGGCGGCTGCGGCGGGTGCTGCGGCAGGGGCGGTTCGAGATGCGCTGCGACACCGCCTTTCCGGCGGTAATGCGCGGCTGTGCCGAGGCCAGCGAAACCCGCCCGACCACCTGGATCAACGACGAGATCGTGCGGCTCTACACCGCGCTGTTCGAGCGCGGCGCGGCGCACAGCGTCGAGTGCTGGCACCAGGGGGAACTGGTCGGCGGGCTCTACGGCGTGTCGCTCGGCGCCGCATTTTTTGGCGAAAGCATGTTCAGCCGGGTCAGTGACTCGAGCAAGGTGGCGCTGGTGCATCTGGTCGGGCGGCTGCGTGCGGGTGGCTACCGGCTGCTCGACATGCAGTTTCTGACGCCGCATCTGGCACAATTCGGCGGCATCGAGATTTCCCGGGCGCGCTATCGCCGGCTCCTGGCCGACGCGCTGCGCTATCGCGCGGTCTTCCCGCGCGGGCCGCTTGGCGATTTCTGGGATGGTGCGCTGGGGGCCGGCGGGGGCGGGGCGGGTGGTGCCGGCGGCGCTTTGCATTCGAGCAGGTTGACGTCGTAAACCGGATGTTCGAGCGCCGACAAGGCCGGGCTTGACGAGAACATCCAGCCGCTGAACAGCCGGGTTTTGTCCTCGCCCGGCCGGGTCTCGTAGATTTCGACAAAGGCGGCGTTTTCCGGCAAATCCTCGGGGGCGCTGCGCTCGCAGTCGCGTACCGCGACGTTCAGCGTGCCGAACCCGACCGTCGCGCCGACCGGCACCTCAAAGCGCGACACCCGCGCGGTGATCTTGTCCAGTCCCTGCATGATCGCGACCGGCGAGGGCGCCATCTCGGCAGCGGCGCCAGTGGCGCTCGATAACAGCGCCATAAGCGCCAAGACTGATCTCACCGCCCGGCCTCAGCTTTTGTACGGGTTCACCAGTGAGGCGACGATCCCGGCCAGCACCTCGCGCACCTGGCGCTCGTCGCAGCCCATCAGCACCGCGTCTTCCAACGCGTCCTGCGCCAGCGAGCGCAACTCGTCGAGGTTTTCGTTCAGCACCTTGATCTTCTCGACGCACGAAACCGGTTCGCCTTCCGGCGTGCGCCACAGCGGAAACCCGCCCGTTGCCGTATCGGCCATGCCTGTGTCCCGGTTAATCCTGTCGGCCGGCTGGACCCGGCTTATAGATGGGCGCCGCCGCTTTGGCAAAAGCAGATTATTTCAGCCCCGGCTGCGGTGCGGTTGGCTGGGCGCCGCCGGGTGCGGGCGGGGTGCCGCCCTGGCCGCTATCTCCCTCGGCCGGTTTTTTCGGCGCTGAAAAGATCATCTGGCCGATCAGGTTTTCCAGGCTGACCGACGATTGCGTGTATTTGATCTTGCCGCCCGGCGCGATCGTCTTGTCCGAACCGCCGGGCACCAGCTGCATATACTTCTCGCCGAGCAGGCCCGACGAGGTGATCTCCGCCACCGTATCGTCGGGGAGCTTGATCGCCGGGTCGATCGTCATCTTGACGTTGGCGAGGAAGGTCGCCGGGTCGAGGTCGTTGGCGACGACCGAGCCGATCTTGATGCCGCTGATCCGCACATCGCTGCCCTGGTGGATGCCGTCGATGCGCTCGAAACTGGCGACCACGGGATAGCCCGGCACCGAGCGCATCTGGCTTGTGTTGTAGGCGAACACCAGGAACAGCGCGGCGGCGACCAGCACCACGGCGCCCATCACCGCCTCGATGACGTTGCCCTTCATTGTGTCGTGATGCCTGATTTAGCCGCTATTCCGGCGACCACGGTTCATAATCGTCGGTCGAGGCTGCGCGGTGGCCGCCGCGCAAGACCGAGCCCTGCGGGTGATACGCCAGCGGCGTGCCCGTCAGATTCGGCTGGTGGTCTTTCTCCCAGGCATAGCGGCGCCGGGCCGGTGGCGGTTCGTTGATCGTGTGGTGCAGCCAGGCGTGCCATTCCGACGGCACCTTCGAGCCCTCGGGCTCGCCGTTATAGATGACCCAGCGGCGCTCGCGGCTGAACCGGCCGCCGCCGAGCCGCTGCGGCTTGCCCCCGCGCAGCCGGTAATAGGTGTTGCCGTAGGCATCGGCGCCAATCCGCTCGCCACGCAGCCACGTCAGCAATCGCGTTCCGAAATTTGCGCCCATGTATCCATCTCAGCCCAATTGAGGCCATCTCAGCCCGCCTGGGCGCGCGGACTATCGCACCGCCATCCGGCAGCCGTAAAGCCCTGTGGCGGCAAATCCACATGTTGGGCGAAAGCCGCCCCGGTCCCTATATGTAGTGTTTCTCTCTGGACGGCCGCTACCCTGCGGACCTATATTTGGTTTGCTTGAATGAGCCTCGCGCTACATCTGGGGGAAGCGCGGGGCACCACACTGGGGGAAGTGATATGCAGATCGCGCGTCGATTCACCACAGCCGGGCGGGACCCGTACGAGGCCGTCGCCTTTCGCAGTGCGACCAGCGAGATCCGCAACCCCGACGGGTCGGTGGTGTTCTCGGCCGAGGGCGTCGAGGTGCCGGCCGAATGGAGCCAGGTCGCCTGCGATATCCTGGCCCAGAAATACCTGCGCAAGGCCGGCGTGCCGGTGCACCTTGCGCCGTTCGAGGAAGAAGGGGTGCCGCAATTCCTGTGGCGGCATGTCCCTGACAAGGCGGCGCTCGAATCGCTCCCCAAGACCGCGCGCACCGGCGGCGAAACCAGTGCCAAGCAGTGTTTCGACCGGCTCGCCGGCACCTGGACCTATTGGGGCTGGAAAGGCGGGTATTTCGATACCGAGGAAGACGCGCACGCGTTTTTCGACGAGTTGCGCTTCATGCTGGCGCGCCAGATGGGGGCGCCGAATTCGCCGCAATGGTTCAACACCGGGCTGCACTGGGCCTATGGCATCGATGGACCGGCGCAGGGCCATTATTACGTCGATTACCGCACCGGCAAGGTGCGGGCCTCTGCCAGCGCCTACGAACATCCCCAGCCGCACGCCTGCTTTATCCAGTCGGTCGCCGACGACCTCGTTAACGAAGGCGGCATCATGGATTTGTGGGTACGCGAGGCGCGCCTGTTCAAATACGGCTCGGGGACGGGATCGAATTTTTCCAAGCTGCGGGGGGATGGCGAGCGGCTGTCGGGGGGCGGCCGCTCCTCCGGTCTGATGAGTTTCTTGAAGATCGGCGACCGCGCGGCGGGGGCGATCAAATCGGGCGGGACGACGCGGCGCGCCGCCAAGATGGTGATCGTCGATGCCGACCACCCGGATATCGAAGCCTATATCGACTGGAAGGTGGTTGAGGAGCAGAAGGTCGCCGCGCTCGTCACCGGCTCGAAGCTGGCGGCAAGGCACCTGAACCTGATCATGGCGGCGTGCCAGGAACCGCTCGAAGGCGACGCCGACCCGTTCGACCCGGCACAGAACCCGGCGCTAAAGCGTGAAATCCGCGCCGCGCGCCGCGTGATGATCTCGGAAAACTATGTGCAGCGGGTCATTCAGTTCGCGCGCCAGGGTTACGCGACGATCGATTTCCGCACTTACGACACCGATTGGGATTCCGAGGCGTATCTGACGGTCGCCGGGCAGAACTCGAACAACACGGTGCGGGTCGCCGACGATTTCCTGCGGCGTGTCGAAAATGGCGCCAACTGGGATCTGGTGCGCCGCACCGATGGCAAGGTGTCGAAGACGATGCCGGCGCGCGAGTTGTGGGACCGCATCGCGCATGCCGCCTGGGCGTCGGCCGATCCTGGCGTCCAGTTCGACACCACGATCAACGATTGGCACACCTGCCCGGAAAGCGGCCGCATCAACGCGTCGAACCCGTGCTCCGAGTACATGTTCCTCGACGACACGGCCTGCAATCTCGCTTCGCTCAACCTGTTGGCATTCCGCAAGCCTGATGGGGCGTTTGGCGTCGCCGACTTCGAGCATGCGGTGCGGTTGTGGACCGTCGTGCTCGAAATTTCGGTGATGATGGCGCAGTTCCCGTCAAAGGAGATCGCGCGGCTCAGCTATGCCTATCGCACGCTCGGCCTGGGTTACGCCAATCTCGGGGGTCTCCTGATGGCGATGGGCATCGCCTATGACAGCAATGCCGGCCGGGCCTTGGCCGGCGCGATTACCGCCTTGCTGACCGGCGGCTGCTACGCGACCTCGGCCGAGATGGCCGGCCAACTCGGCGCCTTCCCCGGCTACGAGAAAAACCGCACCGGCATGCTGCGGGTGATTCGCAATCATCAGCGTGCCGCGCACGGCCAGTCGACCGGGTACGAGGCATTGGCGATCGCGCCGGTGCCGCTCGACGCCGCCAACTGCCCGGACGAGCCCCTGGTCATCGCGGCGCGGGCGGTGTGGGACCGCGCCCTGTCGCTCGGCGAACTCAGCGGCTTCCGCAACGCGCAGGTTTCGGTCATCGCGCCGACCGGCACGATCGGTCTGGTGATGGATTGCGACACCACCGGCATCGAGCCCGATTTCGCGCTGGTCAAATTCAAGAAGCTGGCCGGCGGCGGCTATTTCAAGATCATGAACCGGCTGGTGCCGCCGGCCTTGCGGACGCTCGGCTATGGCGAAGACGACATCGCCGCGATCGAACGCTACGCCCTTGGCCACGGTACGCTGGTCGCCGCGCCGGGGGTCAATCACCAGACGCTCGCCGCGAAGGGGTTTGACGACGCGGCGCTGGCGGTGCTCGAAGGCGGGCTCGCGGCGGCCTTCGACATCAAGTTCGCGTTCAACAAATGGACGCTCGGCGAGGCGTTCTGCACCGAAAAGCTCGGCATCGCGGCCGACCGGCTCGCCGATCCGGCGTTTGATCTGCTCACGGCCATCGGTTTCTCGAAGGCTGAGATCGACGCCGCCAACACCTATTGCTGCGGCGCGATGACCCTCGAAGGCGCGCCGCACCTGAAGCCTGAGCACCTGCCGGTATTCGATTGCGCCAACCCGTGCGGCCGCAACGGCACGCGCTGCATTTCGGCCGAGGGCCACATCCGCGTCATGGCGGCGGCGCAGCCCTTTATCACCGGCGCAATCTCGAAGACGATCAACATGCCCAACGCGGCGACCGTCGAGGATTGCAAGGCAGCCTACATCCTGGCGTGGAAGCTCGGTGTCAAGGCGACGGCCCTCTACCGCGACGGCTCAAAACTGTCGCAGCCCCTGGCCTCGACGCTGTTTGGCGACGATGACGAAGCCGAGGACCAGGCCGCCGACCTCTACGCGATGACCCCGGCGCAGCGCACCCCGCTGGTCGCTGAACGCATTGTCGAGCGGATCGTCGAGCGCATCGTCATCAGGGCCGAACGCACCCGCCTGCCGAACCGCCGTAAGGGCTACACGCAGAAATCGATGGTCGGCGGCCACAAGGTGTATCTGCGCACCGGCGAGCACGAAGATGGCCGGCTCGCCGAGGTGTTTATCGACATGCACAAGGAAGGCTCGGCCTTCCGCTCGTTGATGAACAATTTTGCGATCGCGATCTCGCTCGGGCTGCAATACGGCGTGCCGCTCGAGGAATATGTCGAGGCCTTCACCTTTACCCGGTTCGAGCCGTCGGGGATTGTCGAGGGCAACGAGACGATCAAGATGGCGACCTCGATCCTCGACTATATTTTCCGCGAGCTGGCGATCTCTTATCTCGGCCGCGGCGACCTTGCGCATGTCGAGCCCGCCGATCTGATGCCGGACACGGTCGGCAAGGGCACCGCCGCCGAGTCGAACTGGTCGGAAGCAAATCTGCGCGAACCCAGCTCCGACAACGGCCGCGACGTCGCCGATCTGATGCAGCGCGTCGCCAGTCAGGGGTTCGTCCGCAACAAGCTGACGGTGCTGCAAGGCGGCGGCAAGCAACGCGCCACCGCCGCCACCCGCACCGACGCGGTTGCCACCGCCGAAGCCTCATTGCCCCTCTTCGCCGGCGCCTTAGCGGTCGCCACGGCCGAAGTCGCCCCCAATTCCCGCCTCGACCAAATCCGCGAAGCCCGCATAAAAGGCTACGAAGGCGACAGCTGCGGCGAATGCGGCAACTTCACTTTGGTACGGAACGGCACCTGCCTGAAATGCGATACCTGCGGGAGCACGAGCGGGTGTAGCTAAGCCTAAAAAGCTTTCGATAATGGAGAGTTGAAATGATCTATGAGGCACCGCTCGCCCGAGAGATAGAGGGACTTAATACGATTTGTGAGCGGTACGGCGTCGCCGGGCATTATGAGATATACATGAAGAGGAATTGGACTAATATAAACTCTTTTCGAACCGTCACCCTACGTAATCGATTAACCGGCGTATCCGAAAGTAGTTATTATGCAGATAGTCCACCCGACAGCTCCAGATATTGGCTGGCGCGGTTTTCGCGAATGCTCTCGGAGCAATTCGTACGCCGGATAAGTGACGTGTAATCCGCGGATCGCACGAGGATAAGCATCGTAGGATGGGCTGAGCGCAGCGAAGCCCATCGCTGTGCGGCATGATCGACCAATGACAATCTATCGCCGCAACCTTGTCGCTGGGGGCTCGTACTTCTTCACGGTAAATCTGGCCGAGCGGCGGTTGCGGCTGCTCAGCGAGCATATCGATCTTTTGCGCGGAGCATTCCGCTATACGCAGCGGCGGCGCCCATTTACGATCGAGGCTATCGTGGTGCTGCCCGATCATCTCCACACCATCTGGAGATTGCCGGAGGACGACAGTGACTTCGCAATCCGTTGGATGCTGATAAAAGCCATGTTCTCGCGGGGGTTGCCCAAAAACGACCGCGTATCCGACAGCCGGTCGCGCAGGCGCGAACGCGCGATATGGCAGCGCCGTTATTGGGAGCACACGATCCGCGACGAAGACGATTTCGCCCGGCACATCGATTACATTCACTTCAACCCGGTCAAACACGGTTATGTGGAACGAGCAGCCGAATGGCCGTTTTCATCATTTCATCACATGGTGCGGCTTGGCGTATATCCCGAAGCCTGGGTAAGCGATCGAACCGATCAAAATGATAATGGTTTCGGCGAGCGATGATAAGCGTGACTGGTAGACGGGCTGATCAAAGTGACGCCCATCGCGGCTACCACAACGCCTACGGAGGATGATGGGCTTCGCTGCGCTCAGCCCATCCTACGATGACATTATCACGATAATCACACGGTCCGTGCAACACCCACAATAAGCCGCAACCCAAGTGCGGCGAGGGCGGTTTCGATTTGTTCCATTTTTGAGGCGTGGCGCAGGTCGAGGACACGATTGACTTGCGGCAGGTGCCAGCGCAGGCGGCGGGCCAGTTCGGCGCGGCCGACGCCTTGGTCGCACATCGCTTCGTAGAGAGCGGTTTTCGCCATGCCGAGCGCCGACAGCGGCACCATCGCCTCGCCGGGTTGGGAGGCCGAGGGGGCGGGAAGCGCTTCCTTTGCCGATACGTACATCGCCAGGGCCAATTCCAGGGCGTCTTCGGCGCGCAGGAGCGCTTCGTCTCGGCTGTCGCCCTCGGTGATGGCCTCGGGTACGTCGCGAAAGGTCACCGTGAACCCGCCGTCCGGGTCGGCTGTCAGACTGGCCGGGTAGGCGCGCATATCGACCTCCTTGCAAGCCAAGCTGTTTCTTGATGGCGGCGACTGTGCCGGTCTTCAATACGCGGATAGGTTGCCTTATTGAACTACCATTGTGCGGCTGAATACCCGAAGATTGCCGGGGCGTTACCGGGGCAATCGCGCGCATGAGGCGGCTCGGAGGGGGGATCAGGGCGGCCGTCTTTTTGCTTGCGGTGCCGATCGCCGGCGAGGCGCAGCAGATCAGTGCCGACGGGCTGGTCGATATCGGGCTGGAGCGCACGACGCACGATCCATCCTGGATGATCGGCGGGTATGGCAAGCTTGACGGCGGTGGCAGCGGGCGGCAGGGCCCCGAGCCGATTGGGCAGGCGCTCGCCGATGTGCGGTTGCAGATCGATCCGTCGCTGAGCGGCTTTGCGACGTTCCGGGTCGGGCCCGATCAGCATGCGCCATTCGACATCATGGAGGCGTATGCCCGGTATCGCCCGGTCGCTGATACCAACGCCCAGCTGCAGGTCAAGCTGGGCGCCTTCTACCCGCCGGTGTCGCTCGAAAACGAAGGTGTCGGCTGGACCAGCCCGTGGACCGTGACGCCCTCGATGATCAATTCCTGGGTTGGCGACGAACTGCGCACGATCGGCACCGAGGCCAGTTTCGAGTGGCGCCACGAGACCGGCGCGCTCGGCCTGACCGGCGCCGTTTTTGGCTGGAACGACCCGGCCGGCGCGCTCCTCTCCGATCGCGGCTGGGTGTTCGACAGCCGGCCGAGCGGCCTTCTGGCCGAGCCGCGGCGCCCAGACTTTGTCGCGACGCGGATGGGCCTCACGCCGCCATTGCGCGAACAGCCGTTTCAGGAACTCGACCACCGGCCGGGCTGGTACGCCGGCGGATCGGCACGCCAGGACGGCATCGGCCGCGTCAATATCCTCTATTACGACAACCGTGCGGACCCCTCGGCGCATGCCGGCACCGATTTCGGATGGCGGACCCGATTTACCAGCGTCGGCGCGGAGGCCGATATTGGCGATGTCGTGCTGCTCGGCCAGGCGATGGCCGGCCGGACCGAAATCGACCCCGTGCCCAATTTCAGCAGCACGACGAACTTTCAGTCGGCCTATCTGCTGGCGGGGTACTATTTCGGCCAATTCCAGGTCGCCGCCCGGGTCGATTTTTTCGCGACGCAACAGCACAAGGACCCGGGCGGCAGCGGCGCCGGCGAACACGGCCACGCGCTGACGCTATCGGCAAGCTGGAACCCGCTGCGCTGGCTGCGCTTTACAACCGAGCTGATCCAGGTGGATGGCTATAGCGGCCAACGCACCGCCGCCGGCCTTAACCCGCGCACCGCCGACACGCAGGTGCAGTTGATCACCCGCCTCCTGTTTTAGACCCCGCTCCTGTTCTAGAACTGTGCACAGGTGCGGCGAGGTTTCGGCGCTATACTCGATGCGGCAGGCCGGAGAGAGTAGGGGGCCCATATGAAAGCCGTCCTCTGTCACAAATGGGGCACGCCGGAAGACCTCGTCATCGGCGATGCACCAAGTCGGTCGCTGCGCCCGCACGACGTGCGCATCCGGGCGTGCGCCGCCGGCATCAACTTTGCCGACACCCTGCAGATTGCCGGCAGGTATCAGGTAAAGCCGCCGTTTCCGTTCACCCCGGGGCTCGAAGTGGCCGGCGAGGTCGTCGAGATCGGGGCGGATGTGACGGCGTTGCGGGTCGGTGAACGGGTCATGGCGCACACCCACGGCAACGGCTATGCCGAGGAGGTCGTGGTGCCGGCCGCCGCGGCGGTGCCGATCCCTGACACGATGGATTACATCACCGCCGCGGCGTTTCCGGTGGCCTATGGCACGTCGCATTGCGGGCTGACCTATCGCGGCCATCTGCGGGCCGGGGAGACATTGCTGGTGCTCGGCGCCGCCGGCGGGGTGGGGCTGACCGCGGTCGAGATCGGCAAGGCGCTGGGCGCCCGGGTGATTGCCGCGGCGAACGGGCCGGAACGGCTGGCGATTGCCGCCGCGCACGGCGCCGACGAACTGATCGATTACGGCCGGGAGAGCATCCGCGACCGGGTGCGCGAGCTGACCGGCGGGCTCGGCGCCGATGTCGTCTACGACCCGGTCGGCGGCGATGCGTTCGACCAGGCCCTGCGGGCGGTCAACTGGGAGGCGCGGATGCTGGTCGTCGGCTTTGCCGCCGGGCATATCCAGACGGTGCCGGCCAACCTCGTGCTGGTCAAGAACATCTCGGTGATCGCGGTGATGTGGGGCGTGCTCGGCGAGCGCGACCCGGCCTTTGTCAGCTTCCATTTGGCCGAATTGCTGCGCTGGTGGGAGGCCGGGCGGCTGAAGCCGCTGGTGTCGCGGGTGTTTCCGATCGGCGAGGTCGGTGCGGCGATGCAGGCGCTGCAATCGCGGCAATATGGCGGCAAGATCGTCCTCGAAATCTGAGCGTTTGTTCTCTTTTTGTGCTTGATTTTGCCGGCGCCACCGCGCCTACTGGCCGGCATGGCACAGCGAGCGGGAATCGCCGATCTGCCGTTGCATGGCGGGCGGGTGCCGGCATGGCTTGCCGACCGGATGACCCGGCTCGGCGCGGTGATCGGCGAGGCAATCATCCACCATTATGGCCGCGACGAGTTGTTGCGGCGGCTGGCGCATCCGTTCTGGTTCCAGTCGTTTGGTGCGGTGATGGGGATGGACTGGCATTCCTCGGGCATCACCACCAGCGTCATCGGCGCCTTGAAGCGAGGTCTCGCGCCGCTCTCCGGCGAACTCGGCATCCATGTCTGCGGCGGGCGTGGGCGGCACTCGCGGCAGACGCCGCAGGAACTCGTCGCGATCGGCGACCGCGTCGGGTTTGACGGGGCGCGGCTCGCCGCCGCGAGCCGGCTCGTCGCGAAAGTCGACAGCGCCGCGGTGCAGGACGGCTTCGAGCTTTATCTGCACGGGTTTGTCGTGACCGATGACGGGCATTGGACGGTCATCCAGCAGGGTATGAACGGCGAGCGCCGACAGGCGCGGCGCTATCACTGGCTGTCGGAGGGTCTCGGCAGTTTTGTCGATGAGCCGCATGCCGCGATCGACGGCCGCGACCAGGGCAACATCGTCAACCTGACCGATCGCCGTGCCGAGCCGTCGCGGCGCGGCCAGATCGAGCTTCTGCACGCGCTCGGACCGGAACGCATCGTGCGGGAACTTGCCGCGCTGGCGGGAGAGCCGATAGCGGCGGCGCAGCCGGCTTTGCCGCATCTTGTGATGCCGGCGCACCACGATGTCCGACCGAACGATGTGATGGCGCGCCGGCTGCGCGGCAATCTTGCGGCCGCGGCGGAACGCGGCCCGGCTGATTTCGCCGAGCTTTTGCAGGTTCCCGGCGTCGGCGCGCGCACCGTGCGGGCCCTCGCAATGGTCGCGGAGGTGGTGCACGGCGCACCCTGCCGCTTTGCCGACCCGGCGCGGTTTTCGCTGGCGCATGGCGGCAAGGACCGGCATCCGTTCCCGGTGCCGATCAAGGTCTACGACCAGACAATCCGCGTGCTGAAATCGGCTGTCGCGAACGCCCGGCTCGGCCGCGACGAGGAACTGGCGGCCCTCAAACGCCTCGACGACCAGTCGCGTTGCCTCGAGGCGCACGCCACCGGCCCCGACGTGGCGACTCTGATCGCCCGGGAGCGCCACGCCTCGCACGACTATGGCGGCCGCAGCGTGTTCGGCTGGGAGCCGCCGCCTACAGCAGGTCGGCGACCGCGTCCCAGTAGCGTTTGATGGCGGTGAGGTGATCGGGGAGGGTACGGCCGGTGATGCGGCGCAGATGGCCGCGGCCGGAATAGGTCCCCAGGGTCAGATGCGAAACACCGAGCGATTTCCAGAACCGCACGGTCTCGCGCCATTCGGGTTCGGCGCCAATGCCGACCGTCACGCGCGTGTCGATGCCGATCGTGGCGGGGTCGCGCCCGGCCGCCTCGGCCATGTTGCGCAATTTGGCAAAGGCCGCGGCGGCTTCCGCGTCCGGGCCGTAGGACAGCGGCATCCAGCCGTCGCCCCATTTGACGACCCGGCGCAGGGTCGCGTCGGCGTGGCCGCCATACCAGATCGGCACCTTGCGGCGCAGCGGCAGCGGGTTGATGCCGGCATCTTCGATCGTGTGGTATTTACCGGCAAAGGTGACGTGCGGCTCGGTCCACAGCGCCTGCATCACCTCGACCTGCTCCTCGGAGCGCTTCCCGCGATTGTGGAAATTCTCGTTGAGGCCGACAAACTCGACCGGGTTCCAGCCGACCCCGATGCCGAGCCGGAAGCGCCCGCCGCACAGCACGTCGAGCGAGGCCGCCTGTTTGGCGACCAGCACCGCCTGGCGCTGCGCCAGGATCAGCACCTGCGTCGAAAACTCGACCTTGCGGGTGCAGCCGGCGAGAAAGCCGAACAGCACGAACGGGTCGTGAAACAGATCGGCCGAGGTGTTGCGTTCGCCCCAATCCGGCCGGCTCGCGACATTGACACCGAGTACATGGTCGGGCGCCGACAGATCCTGATAGCCGATCGCCTCGGCCGTCTGGGCAAATTCGCGGATCGCCGCCGGGTCGCCGCCGACCGCGACATCAATCAAGGGCAGTGCCACGCCAAGTTTCATACCATTCTCCTGCTGGCCACAGCGGATGCTTCTACCACGACCGAACCGTTGCCTCCGGTGCAAAGGATAGAATGGGCTTCGCAGCAATCATCCCGAGGGAAGCCGATGAAACGAGAGATCATCCGCGTCGAGCCGCTATCGAGTTGGCTGGAACGCTGGAAGGCGCCGACCTCGGCGGTCGCGCGGCATGGCGACACGATTTACGTGTCCGGGTTTCCGCCGTTCGATCCGGCGACGGGCGAGATTGTCGACGCGCCGATCGAGCGCCAGACCGAACTCGTCCTCGATCAACTGAAGCTGTGCCTCGAAACCGCCGGATCGTCACTCGACAATGTGCTGAAATGCAATGTGTATTGTACGTCGGTCGAAAAATTCGCGGCGGTCAACGCGGTCTACGCGCGGTATTTTCCCGAAGGACCCGCCGGCCCGCATCTTTGTCTGCGTCCCGGCGTGGCCGGGGCCTTTCGACATCGAAATCGACTGTATTGCCGCGGATCTAGCCGGCCACAGGCGGAACAGCACGGAGGCGCGCGATGTTTTCGGTTATCTTCGAGGTTCATCCCAAGGCCGACCAGTGGGACGCTTATTTTGGCTACGCCAGGATGCTGCGACCCGAACTGGAAGCGATCGAGGGGTTTATCGACAATGTCCGCTATCGCAGCCTGACCCGCGAAGGGTGGCTCGTCTCGCTGTCGGGCTGGCGCGACGAAAAGGCGCTGATCCGCTGGCGTACCAAGGCCAACCACCATGACGCACAGGAGAAGGGCCGCTCGCAAATCCTGCTCGACTATCACCTGCGGGTCGGCCAGGCAACGCGCGACACAAGGCTGCCCGAGGGGCAGGTCCTGCACGAGCAGCGGCTCGACGAGACCGAAACCGGCGCCGCCACGACGGTCACCCTGATCGACGCGAAACGCCCGGCGGACTGGGTCGAAAAGACCGGGCCGGATGCGGTTGCGCGGTGGCTCGGGCTGCCGGAGGCGGCGGGTCTGGTCGGGTGGGACGTGTTCGATGCGGTGCTATCGCCGGGCGACGTCCTGCTGCTGCTGTCGTGGCGCGATCAGGCCGCCGCCGAAGCCTTCGAGGTCGGCGCCACTCTGCCGGAGGGCGCCCGGCTCCGCCGCGTCCGCATCGTCCGCGATTACGGCATGTTCGACCGGCGCGAAGCCCCACAATATTATCCGGAGGCGGCGCGGGCCGCGTCGTAGCCGGGTTAACTCGGCGGCGCCTGGCTGAAGACCGGGCAGCTTCTCGTCACGACATCAGGATCGCGGTACGCGTGCGGGATTGCCGAAAGCGGTCACCCCGGCCGGGATGCTGCGGGTCACGACGCTGCCGGCCCCGATGATGGCACCGTCGCCGATCGTCACGCCGGGGAGGATGATCGCGCCGCCGCCGATCCAGACGTCGCAACCGATCGTGACAGGGCGTCCAAACTCCAGCCCGGCCCGCCGCGTCGCGGCGTCGCGCGGGTGGTCGGCGGCGAGGAACTGTACGCCGGGGCCGATCTGCGTTCTCGCGCCGATCTCGACGCTCACCACGTCGAGGATGACGCAATTAAAGTTGAGAAACGCGTTCGCGCCCAGCGCGATGTTGTAGCCATAATCGCAGTGAAAGGGCGGGCGGATGATGGCGCCTTCACCGACCCGCGCCAGTCGCTCTCGAAGCAACGCCCATCGCTCGCCCGCCGACAGCGCGAGCGAGGCGTTGTACTGCGCCATCCATGCCGCGGCGGCGGAAAGGTCCGCCTGCAATTCGGCGTCGTCGGCGCGGTACAACTCCCCCGCCAGCATCTTCTGTTTCTCGCTTCGCATCCCCTTCCCCATTAATCGCGATCGTTGCAGCGCACCAGGAAAACACCTGATGCCCGCAAAACGGCACCTGGGCTGCACCTGAGCGCCGGCCGGTTGACCGCGTAAGGCGAAGCATGGTCTCGTCGCCGCCACGCCAAACGACAGAACGCAGGGTCCGCGATGATCGAAACCCGCATGATCGAAACCGCCCCCGGCATGGTGTTCGACGTGTCTGCCGCCGGCACGCCCGGAGCGCCGCTGGTGCTGATGCTGCATGGGTTTTGCGTGTCGCGGTATTACTGGGACTATCAGGTGCCGGTGCTCGGCGAGGCCGGGTATTACGTGCTGGCGCCGAATCAGCGTGGCTATGCCGAGGGTGCGCGGCCCGACGTGACCAGTTTCGACAATTACCGGGTCGACAACCTGATCGGCGACGCGCTCGACCTGGCCAAGGCGGCCGGGTACGCCGACCAGCGGTTTCACATTGTCGGGCACGACTGGGGCGGCAGCCTGTCGTGGCTGATCGCCGACCGCTATCCCGAGCGGCTCGCCTCGCTGACGATGCTGTCACGGCCCCACCCGGCCTCATTTGCGCGCGCAATGAAGAACGATCCGCATCAGGCACAGCGCTCGCGCCATCATCACGAATTGCTGGAGCCGGGGGCGGGGCCGCGGCTGCTCGCCAATAACGGCAAATGGGTGCGCGACCGGCTGGCGCGCAACGGGGTGCCGGCGGCGTCGATCGACCAGCACCTGTCGGTGATCGGGACGCAGGGCGGCATGGAGGCGGCGCTGGCGTGGTATCGCGCCCGCGGCGATCGCACCCCGATCGGCAAGACCCGCGTGCCGACCTTGTTTCTGTGGGGCGATGCCGACGACACGGTTGGCCGCCAGGGCGCCATCGGCACCGGCGAGTTCATTGATGCCGACTACCAGTTCGCGATCCTCGCCGGCGGCGGCCATTACACCGCCAACCAGATGCCGAAGCAGGTCAACGCCTATCTGCTACCGCACCTCAAGTCGCACCCGGTGTAACGCCCGAGAGATTATTCGTGTTTCTGTGAGCGACTTCACACCCAGCCCGGCTATCCCAGCGTATTGGTTCGCCGGAGAGGGCACGCTGATGAGCCCTTGCGGATGGAGAGCACAGTGAAGAGCAAGCCGACAGCCGCCCCGACCAAAAAATCACCGGCCGACACGCTGGTCGCCCAGACCGACGGCAAGAACGACGTCGAGCTTAAGGAAGAAGAGCTGAAGAAGGTCAGCGGTGGGCTGATCGCCCTGTTGCACAAGCAGAAATAGGTTCGGCGCCGCCTGGCGGACCGGTCATCCCCCATCCCCCCACGGCCGGTTCGCCAGAGCGATGTCGCCACCTTTCCCAGGACCGGCGATATGAGCGATCCGGGTCACGGTTACGTCACCGACATTCCGTACACCCGGTATTTTTATCGCGAACTGGCTCCGGCCTGGCTCGATTTTACCGCCACCTTGTCGGCAATCGCACCACCCGTTCATGGTGGCGATTTCACGTGGTGCGAACTCGGCTGCGGACAGGGGGTGACGACAGTGGTGCTGGCCGCCACACATCCCGGCGGCCGGTTTACCGGCATCGACCTGATGCCGGACCACATCGACCATGCCTGCCGCCTCGCCGGTGACGCCGGCGTCACCAACGCCGACTTCCATGCATTGGATTTCGCGGACGCAGCCGACGCGATGCCGCCGGCCCTGCAGTTCGACTACATTGTCGCGCACGGCGTTTATTCCTGGGTCGCACCCGAAACGCAGCGGGCGATGCTGCGCTTTATTGCGCAGCGGCTGCGCCCGGGCGGCCTCTGTTATGTCAGTTACAACGCGATGCCGGGCCGCGCCGCCGACCTGCCGTTCCAACGGCTGGTATTGGCGCTGGGGCGCGATTTGCCGGGCGACGCCGCGGCGCGGTTCCGGGCGGCCGGCACAATGGTGCGAAAGCTGGTGGCGGCCGGGGCGGCGAGCCTCACGGCGAGCGCCTTTGCCGCCAATCTCGACAAGGTCGAAGCGGAACTGCCGTTGGCCTATCTCGCGCACGAATACATGAATGCCTGCTGGCAGCCCCTGTTCGTGACCGAAATACGCGAGACGATGGCCGGTATCGGCCTGACGCCCTCAGGCTCGGCCGTCATCCTCGACAATTTCAACTCGTTCGCGCTGCGCCGTGCCGAACGCGAGGTCATTGCCGCAATCGATGACCCCGATCTTTGCGAATTGTGCCGCGACTACCTGACCGACAAGAGCTTCCGCCGTGACGTGTTCAGCCGCGACGGCGCCGACCTCGACGACGATGACCGCCGCAGCCGCCTGCTCGCGATGCGCTACGCCCTCGCCGCACCCGCTGACCAGATCGATTACAGCCGGCAAACCGGCGCGGGCCAACTCTCCTTCGACAACCCAACCGCCCGCCGCATCGTCGCAACCCTCGCGGCCGGTCCAACCAGCGGTGGGTCGCTGGCTCGCGGCGGCATCGCGGAAGGCGATGTTCTCGCCAACCTGTTGGCCCTCTGCAGTGCCGATTGTGTGCGCCCCGTCGCCCCGCACGACACCGATGTAACGCGCCTTAACCGCGCTCTCCGCCAGGGCGTCGGGACTGAAGCGGAAATCCCCTTTCTCGCACTTTCCTGCGGCACGGCCCTTCGTCTCGCCGCCGAGCGCTGAGCACCATTGGGCGCCGGCGATGAAGGTTCGCGCCATTCGTCGGCGATATCACAGGACGGCGATAATTTCGACTTGCAGGCGCACAACGCGCGTGCGGGGTTGCGGCTCGTTCCAGTCATGTTCCTTGCATTCTTTCAAGGCCGTATCGACATCCGCCCCCTTCGGCAGCACCAATATCGAATCGTCCGAGAACAGCAATCCCAGGCGCTCGCTCATCCCTCTGTTCCTTCTTTTCTTCTGTGCCGCAGCCAAATACGGAGTCGGCAATGTATCTTATAGATCAGGCAGGATGGCGCCGAGAGCCATTTGGCCGCGGTGAAGCGGATCCTGCCAGCGGGGCCGCAAGCATCGGATTAATCTGCTACGAACGCGTCACCCGTCGGCGCCGCTTAAAGCGTCACCGTGACATCCGCCTGACCGGGTTCGGAACCCGGCTGTCAAGCCTTTGGATTAATTCCTGGACATTGTCACCAACACCTTTCTACCCTCGATAAAGCGAGCCTGTAACGCACCGCGGCCATATATACAGGGCAGGTTCGAAACATCGGTGAGTAAACATGGCCACGATTGACCTGAAATCGCTGGTCGGGCATCTCAATGAACAGTGCCGGCGCGCGCTGGAAGCGGCTGCCGGGCTGACACTGTCGCGCACCCATTACAATGTCGAAATCGAGCATTGGCTGGTGAAGCTGCTCGATATCGCCGATGGTGACGTGCCGGCCATCCTGCGCCATTACGAAGTCGACGAGGCGCGGCTGCGGGCTGATCTGAACCGCGCGATGGAGCGGCTCAAGACCGGCAATTCCCGTGCGCCCAGCCTGTCGCCGGAGATCGTCGAAGGTGCCAAGCAGGCATGGCTGTTCGCCTCGCTTGAGCATAACGCGGCGCGGCTGCGCTCCGGGCATCTGTTGTGGGCATTGCTGGCCGACGACACGCTGGCGCGGCGGACGCGCGAGGCCTCGGGGCAATTGCTGCGGGTGCCGGCCGACCTGCTGCACCGCGACTTCATGGCGATCACCGGCGGCACCGGCGAGGCCGCGACCGCGACCACCGCGCTCGATGGTGCGTCAGCCGCGGTCGGCGCCGAACGCGGTGCCGCAGCGCCAGCCGCGTCGGGCGCGTTGGCGCAGTTCACGATGGACCTCACCGCGATGGCGCGCGAGGGCAAGATCGACCCGGTGCTCGGCCGTGACAGCGAAATCCGCCAGGTCATCGACATCCTGACGCGGCGCCGCCAGAACAACCCGATCCTGACCGGCGAGGCCGGGGTCGGCAAAACCGCGGTTGTTGAAGGCTTCGCGGTGCGCATCGCGAAGGGCGACGTGCCGCCGGCGCTGCGCGACGTGAGCTTGCGGACGCTCGACCTCGGGCTGCTACAGGCTGGTGCCGGGGTCCGCGGCGAATTCGAGAACCGGCTCAAATCGGTGATCGAGGAGGTCAAGGCCAGCCCGCGGCCGATCGTTCTGTTTATCGACGAGGCGCATACGCTGATCGGCGCCGGCGGCGCGGCGGGGCAGGGGGACGCGGCCAATCTGCTGAAACCGGCGCTGGCGCGCGGCGAATTGCGCACGATCGCGGCAACGACCTGGGCCGAATACAAAAAATATTTCGAAAAGGACGCGGCGCTGACCCGCCGCTTTCAGGTGGTGCGGGTTGAGGAACCGACCGAAGCCACCGCGATCGCGATGATGCGCGGCCTTGTCGCGACACTCGAGGCGCATCACCGGGTGCGCATTCTCGATGAGGCCGTGAGTGAATCGGTGCGGCTGTCGGCGCGTTTCATCCCGAGCCGCCAACTGCCCGACAAGTCGGTGTCGCTGCTCGATACGGCGTGCGCCCGCGTCGCGATGAGCCAGGCGGCGGTGCCGCCGGCGATCGAGGATTGCGAACGGCGCATCGCGCTGATCGATACCGAAACTGCGATCCTCGCCCGCGAAGCCGCGACCGGCTCCGATCATGCCGCCCGTCAGGCCGAACTCGCCGAGGAGAGGGTGCGGACGGCCGTTGAACTCGAAAGCCTGACCGCGCGCTGGGGGCAGGAGAAGAAGCTGGCGGCCGAGATCGGCGAATTGCGACAGGCAATCGAAAGTCCGGCAATCGAAAGTCCGGCGATCGAGGGTAACGCCGACAAGGCGCCGGCCAAGCAAAGGCTGGCGGCCGTGAACGCGCAATTGCGCGAATTGCAGGGCGAACAGCCGCTGATCTACCCCGTGGTCGATGCGCAGGCGATCGCCGAAGTTGTCGAAGGCTGGACCGGCATCCCGGCCGGCCGCATGCAATCGGATGAAATCCGCACCGTCCTGCGGCTGCGCGAGACGATGGAGCACCGGGTGGTCGGGCAGTCGCACGCGCTTCATGCCGTGGCCCAGGCGATCCAGACCTCGCGCGCCAAGCTGACCGATCCGCGCAAGCCGATCGGGGTGTTTCTGATGGTCGGCCCCTCCGGCACCGGCAAGACCGAAACCGCCTTGACACTCGCCGAACTGCTCTACGGCGGCGAACAGAATTTGACCGTCATCAACATGAGCGAGTTCAAGGAAGAGCACAAAGTCAGCCTGCTGATGGGCAGCCCGCCGGGTTATGTGGGCTATGGTGAAGGCGGCATCCTGACCGAGGCGGTGCGGCGCCGGCCCTATTCGGTGATCTTGCTTGACGAGATGGAAAAGGCCCATCCCGGGGTGCAGGACATTTTCTTTCAGGTGTTCGACAAGGGAATGATGAAGGACGGCGAAGGCCGCGACATCGACTTCAAGAACACCGTCATCATCATGACATCGAATGCCGGGTACGAGCTGATCGACAAGCTGTACGCCGATCCCGAAACGGCACCAGAGCCACCGCTGCTCGCCGAGACGCTGATGCCGGAGCTGCTGAAATACTTCAAGGCGGCGTTTCTCGGCCGGGTGACGTTGATTCCGTATCTGCCATTGTCGGACAGCGTGCTGCGGCAGATCGTCGAATTGCAGTTGAACCGCATCCGGCAGCGCATTCGTGAGTTCCTACCGCGCCGATTTTCACTACGAGCCGGCGCTGATCGAAACCATCGCGGCGCGGTGCACCGAAACGTCATCAGGTGCCCGCAATATCGAAAAAATCCTGTCACGGACCTTGCTGCCGGAGTTGTCGGCAGAAGTTCTTGCAAGGCTTGGCGACGGGCGCCCCATCGAAAAAATCGCGGTGACGATGGCGGCATCGGGGGAGTTCTGCTATAATCTTGAATAAGAACCGTTTCTAATCTTTGCTTTCACTTCTCAAGCGGAGGTTCCCATGGCCATCTACATGAAGTACGGCAGTATCAAGGGCCCGGTCACTACCGATGGATTCAAGGACTGGATCGAGCTGAAATCGTTCCACTGGGGCGTCGGCCGTGCCGTCGGTACGGCAGCGCGGGGTGCCTACTCGCGCGAACACAGCGAGCCGAACCTGAGCGAGATCACCGTCACCAAGCGCAGTGACGTCTCGTCGCCCAAATTGTTCCTCGACGCCGTCGCCGGGAAACTCGACAACAAGGTGGAGATCAAATTCACCACCACCACCAAGGGCAAGGTCGAGACCTTCCTGACCTACAAACTGGAAAACACCGGGCTCAGCGCCCTTTCGATGAGCAGCGGCGGCGACATGCCCACCAAGTCACTGTCGCTGAACTTCACCAAGATCAGCGAGAGCTTCACGGCGTTCGATCCGGGGATCGGCGGCAGCCCGGAGACGGTCGGGTACGATCTGACGCAGATGAAAACCGTCTGACGCGCCGCGTCAGCGGGGTTCATCCGCCGTCGCAACATCCGGAGCGGTCCGCCGTCGCAAGGCGGCCGGGCCGCTCTCGATGCCCCAAACCGAGAAGCTGTCGTTGCGGCCATCTGCTTTTAGCGGCAGGCAACTCTCTGCCGCGGCGGGACCGGCCGTTCGCGCTTAATGCGGAGAAGGCCAATGGCAATCGTAAACGGCAGGTTAGCCGTCTGGCTCAACGTCTTCATCCCCGGCGACGTACCCGGTTACACAGAACGGATCACCAGCGGACAGAATGCCGGCAAGTCGGCTGTCCGGCTCCCGAAAGCGGCGCGCGCCAGCCTCTTCAATCTTCATAAGCCGCTTGGCACCGGCTATCTGACGGACCAGCGCAGTTTCAGTTCGTCGATGAGCGCGAGCGTGCGCATGCAGTCGCTCGCCTGGTTCGATCTCTCCCCGGCGCGTCTGCATTCGGTGGATCACACCACGTCCGGCACGGTCGAGGCGAATATCGATTCCGGCGATACCCAGCTGATGGGCATGGCCGACATGTCCGATTGCTCGAATTCCGGTCTGCTGGAAGTCGGCTCGATGCCGGTGATCGGGTGGGGCGACACGTTTGACACGCTCGATCGGGTGACCAAAGAGCAGCCGCACGAGCCCGGCACGGGACGCGGCAGCTACGATCCCGATGCGTTTATCGGGTATATGGATCTCAACTCCTATGCCGATGCCCGCCGGGCGCAACAGCGATGGGTCAGGACGCCACCGCCGAGCCTCAATGACCGCTACGCGATGATGGTGCACATCACCGGCGAGGCAAGCGATCCGCTGGTCTATCTGGCGGCGAACATCGATTACGATTTTCTGTTCATGGTCGGCGTCGACGGGCCGAACAACCGGGTGCTTGTCGGGATGTTTGGGCTGATCGACGATTTTCCAGCCTACGAAGCCTATGCGCGCTTAAACGGCGTCACAAAGACCCTGTTTAATATTCCGCCGCCTCCCGGCAACACGGTTACGAATTTGCTTGGAGATGCCGACCGTCTGGTCGCCGCGGTCATAAGCTTTCCTTGAATTTTGTGAGAGGAAGCCGGAGATGACCACGTCGTTTCTGGATTTTAACCGGGACCCGGCCGAAGACATCACCAATACAGCGCAGCATTATCACAACTTCAGTAATGCCGCGCTGCGCATCAGGTGTTACTGGACGCTGCCGGTCCTGCGCGACAGTGCGCTGCTCGCCAGTTCGTTCGCCGCGATCCGCAAGGCTGACGAGATTCTGCGCAAATATACACTGTCACTCGACGTCAAACCGCCGTTGGGAACGGTGACCGCGGCGTTTCGGTCGAACGTTCAGAAGAAGCTTTACTCCAAGCTGCCGGCGCAGGTGCAGCCGCTGTTCACGACTGACTGGTCGCCGGTCAAATGGATCGGCGACGCGGTGATCGACACCGCCATCGACCTTGCCAACGATCCGCAAGTCGCGGCCGCCGGCATGCTGAAGTTCGACGGTGCGATCCCGGTCCCCGCCGAAGGCAGTCCGCCGATCGATCCGCTTCGAGCGCTGCATCAGTTGATCGAGCCGGTGACCGAGGAAAACCGGCTGATCGTCGTTTTTGTCCCGTTCAACGGGCCGCCCAATGGTTACACGGTCCTGTTTCCGGACTGGCTCCCCTGGGTCCTGGTCGATCCGCGCGCCTTTGACGATACGCCGGTGATGCTGCACGAGATCGGCCATGCCTGCCGGCTGGCGCACCAGCAAAACGAGATCCCGGCTCAGCCGACCCAGGAAGCGTCGGCGGTGTACCGCAACCTGATGAGCTACCTGAACCAGCACGACCGTTTGTGGGGCTGGCAGGCCGATACGATTTATGATTCGTACTGGTGCACCGGACCGCGACCGAGCAATTGGTGGGTCCGCGACGTCAGAATGCCGGCGGGCCACCCGTTTCTGTGGGAAAACGATAATTAGTAGTCTGGGGAAACGACCGCCGGGCTAGGCTCGATTGGTGCTGACAGGAGCCAGGCTGGCCACATTGGGCATGGTGCGATCGGCCACCTCCAGGCCACCGCCGGAGGGGTTGGCGAGCACTTCGATCGTCACCGCGGTGACGTTGTCGTCGACGTTGCGGCCGAGCGCCTCTTCGATCAGGCGGTCGGCCGGCGACGCTTCGGCAGCGGCGCCGAGCAGCCGCGCGATGTCGCGTTCCGGCACGCTCTTTGACAGCCCGTCACTGCACAGCAGAAACCGGTCGCCGGCGCGCAGCCGATCGGTCTTTTTGTCGAGTTCGAGCGTCGCGCAATCCGCGCCGACGGCGCGGGTGATGACGTTGGCGCGGGGGTGCGACAGCGCCTGCTCCGGCCGCATCGCGCCGGCATCGACCAGTTCCTGCACCAGGCTGTGGTCATGCGTCACGTGGCGCAACCGCCGCCGCGCCACAGATAGGCTCGCGAGTCGCCGGCCCACAGGCAGGCGTAATGGTCGCGGTGCGCGAGCAGCGCGACCACACGTCGTCGCGAGGATCGCATGCGCGCCGCGCCGCGCCGCCTCGGCCGCGGATGTCGTCATGCGCCTGGATGATGCGCAGCCGGACCTCGGCCAGCAACTCGGCGGCGCCGAGGCCGCGCGGCACCTTGGCAGCGCCTCGGCGACCATCATGCGAGGCGACCTCGCCGGCCTGATGGCCGCCGGCGCCGTCGGCGACGGCCCAGATGCCGAGATCGGGGCGGTTGACGAAATTGTCTTCGTTGTGCGTTCGCACCGTGCCGACATGGGTCGCCGCATAGGAGCGGAACCGGCCGGCACAGGCCTGCGCGGAGGTGATCGGCATTTCGATCATCATTCGCACATCTCCCAAGACCGACGGCGGCAGCGCCATACCGTCGGCTTGCAGCATGCTGCGAAAAGCGTCTCGTCGGGCAGCGCGCCGGTGGCGAAGCTGCCGGCCGGCACAAGCGGCGCCCCTTCGGTCCACCAGAAGGCACCATCCGCCGGACGAACGTTCGGGGACGGGGCTCGCTTCGGTCGGCGCTTCGCTCGCGACGAGCGCGGCGAATTCGTCGGGCGTCAGGTCGCGTTCGAGCGCGGCGAGGCCGGCGGCCTCGGCGGCCGCGAGGAACCGGGCGGCGTCGCGGATCAGCTCGTCAACATCGGCGCGCGGCCAGTGCGCGAAGGTCAGCGGGAAATGCCGGCCGACGCTGTCGATGCTGGGCATCCACAAGCCCAGCACTGCATCGGGGCCGCAGATACCGGGCGACAACGCAAAGCGCCAGATCGGCGCCTCGTTCCACGCCGCCAGCCAATCCTTACCCAGCGCCAGCCGGCTCGCTGCCAGCACCCGCTGCATCCAGTCGTGCCAGGGTTCGACGAAACGCGCGGCAGGCCGATATTGACGAAGTCGCCGCGCGCCGGCACCTTGCCGCAAAAGCCCGTGCTCTGGGCTGTCGCCGTTGGGACGGGCACGGTGGCGCTACAGGTTCGGGCATCTGAAGTCGCGCAGGACGCTGCGCGCAAACGGATTGTGCACCGAGCCGGCGCGCAGTTCGAACGTCACCTGCCGCTCGCCGCTGCTGAAATTCAGGCGGTAGCGTTCGGCCGAGCCGGACTGCGTCAGTCCGCCCTGCTCGAACAGCCGGAACAGCGCCCATGGCCCCGAGGCCTCGAACGACGCGCCGCCGGTCGGGGCCGGATCGAAGGTCAGGCGTGCGGTGCTCATCCCGCCCCCCGGCCACGTTACCCCTACTGACTTCGCGGGGCCTGGGCGAAGTTCAGCGTCGTCCCGCCCAATTCCAACGTCACTTGCTTGGCGTCGGAATCGATATAGGTCGGCGTCAGATCAAAGCGCACGGTCGGCGTATTGCCGCCGACCCCGAAAAACAGGTCGCGGATCGTGGCGGCGCGCTGGAATTCCGCCAGATCACCCGGCGCGATCGGTGCTGGCACGCCTTCGACCGTCTGGGCCTTCCAGCTTTTGCCGCTGACATCGACATAGGGGCGCAGCTGGGCGGTGAAAAACCCATCGAGCAGGCCGTTTGGTGCAAACAGCCGGGCGAAATCGTCGAGCGGAATGTCATTGCTGGAGCCGGGGCTGAACGGGTAACGGCCGCTGACCGCCTGCTGGCACAGCGCCGCCGGCACCGCCGGGTGCGTTGTAGGCTTTCTTGCGCCTGGTCGGCGCGTGCTGCCGGTGCGGACCACCGTGGCGCTGGCGACCATCGCCTCGAGCCAGCGCGAGACCGGCGGCGGTGCGCCGGTCGCTTCCGCGCGCAGCAGCAATGCCGCATCCTCGCCCGGCCAACGGCGGGCCGCTGCCGCCGGCGACCGCAATCGCGCCAAGCCGGGCGAGCTGCTGGTGCAGCGCATCCATCGCTTTCAGCGTCTGGTCAATCGGCGCGCCGGGCCCGGTGCCGACGTAGTCGCGCAGATTCCGGTAGCGGTCGTCGATTTCCTTGCCGGGCGGCGTTGTCGGCAGCGTCGAGGCTTGCGCGGCGAGGAGTGGGCGCAGCGTCGATTGCGGCAGCTTGCGTTGTGCCGCGGCGACGGCTTCCTTTTCGGCTTCCTTGCCGGCCGCGCCCGCCGCGCTCGGCGGCACTGGCGGCGGCTGCGACAGGGTCAGCTGGCGCGCGACCGACGCCAGCAGGTCACGCATCGGCGATTGCGGCGAGGCGAGGATGTACAAATCCTGCACCGCCTGCTCCGGCGAGCGCAGCGGCACGACGTTGAGGTCGGCCAACATCGCATCCCACTGCTTGGCATAATCCGCCTCGTAAAGCGCGATGACATCGCGTTCGAGCCGCTGCGCCTCGACGCTGTCGGGGGCCAGTTCGGAGCGGGTGCCGAGCACCCAGCTTTCGCTCGCCACCTGCTTGGTCGAATTGCCAAGCGCCGGCAGCAGCACCGTGTAGAAGCCGTTGACAGTGTAAAAGCCAGGGATGCCTTCGGTCAGCGGTTTGCCCGAGGCGCGGGTGAAGACTCGGGCGCCGGCTGCGCCCAGCGCGTCGCCCGGGCGCCACGGCGGCACCGCCTGCGCCGCCGCCGGATGGTGCGATCCGCGAGTAGACGCGGCTTGCCAGCGGCACCCGGCTGAATGTCGCGCGGGCCGCCTCGATCAGTGCGCCGTCCAGCGTGATCTGCGGCAGCGGGTCTGGCGAGCATCGCTTCCAGATGACGCGACAGGTCTTCGCGGATCGGCGCCATGACCGCGCCGCCGGATAGGTCGCCTGCCAGTCGAGCGTCATCCAGGCGCGCACGAGGTCGCGGTCGAGCGGACCCATGCTGCCCAGCATCAGATAGACGCGCATCGCCTCGTAGAGAAAGTCCGGCGCGGCCGATATTGCTGCGCATCTGGCTTTCGAGCCGCCAGATCAGGCGCGGCAGCAGCACGCGTTCGAGCGCGTGGCGGTAGATGCTGCGCGCGCCGGCCGCCAGTTTCGCGTTCTGCGACAGGCCGAACGACAGCAGCGTCGATATCTCGATGCGGCCGCGATCGTAGCCGTGCGGCAGGCCGCGCGCCTCGTCGAGCAAGGGCAGGATGCGCGGCAGATCGGCATCGTTGACCGGGTCGAGCTTCAGCCCGGCGGCGGTCTTTTCGTAGTCGGCCAGCGCCGTCGCCATTTCGTCGAGCTGCTCGCGGTTGACCTGTCGCGGGCATGCCACAGCAGGACGGCGCCGAGCAGCAGCACCAGCGCGACCGCGCGAACGCGCCGCCGCGCAACAACAGGCGGCGACGCGCCGCGCCCGGCCGCTCCGACACCAGCATCGCCTCGCCGAAGATCACATCCTTCAGCGAGGCGGGTCAGGAAATAGCTGCGGCCCTGTTCGGGGCGCAGGCTGGCGGCGCGGCGCTGGTCGATGCCGAACGAGCGGGCGAGCACGCCGGTCAGCCGGTCGATCGGCGTGCCTTCCTGCGTGCCGGAGGTAAAGTAGAAGCCGCGCAGCATCGGGGCGGGGTCGAGCCGCGAGCCGCCAAACGCCTCCTGCAGGAACTCGGCGAGCGGCGCTTCCAGGCTCGCGACCTGCGCGGGAAAGCCGGCGATCAGCGTCGCGCCGCTCGCGGGCTGCGCTCGGCCTGCAGCCGGTCGAACAGGCGACTGTTGAGGCGTTCGATCAGCAGCTCGAACTCGGCCGCGAAACCGCCGACCGTGCCGGCTTCGCGTCTCGGTCAGCGGGAAGGTCGCGCCCCACACCTGCGCCGCGCTTCTCGCGGTCGAGATCGTCGAAAAACTCGGTGAACCCGGCGAGCAGGTCGGCCTTGGTGAAGAGGGCGTAGACCGGCAGGCGGACCGCCAGCCGCTCCTCGAGTTCCTTGACGCGGCGCCGGATCGCCCGGGCATGCGACAGCCGCTCCTCGCGCGGCGCGGCGGCGATCTCGGTCAGCGCGATCGCGACGATCACGCCGTTCAGCGGCTGGCGCGCGCGCGTGCGCTTCAGCAGGTCGAGAAAAGCTTCCCAGCCGGCGCGGTCGACCGCGGCGTCGGAATCCTGCGTCGTGTAGCGGCCCGGCGGTGTCGATCAGCACCGCCTCTTCGGTGAACCACCAGTCGCACATGCCGCGTGCCGCCGACACCGGCGACCGCGCCCTGGCCCATCTCGGCGGCGAGCGGGAAACGCAGCCCGGCATTGAGCAGCGCGGTCGTCTTGCCGGCGCCGGGCGGGCCGATGATCGCGTACCACGGCTGTTCGTAGAGATAGCCCGCGGTGCCGCGCGCGCTGGCTGCAGCAGGTCGAGCGCTGTCGTCAGCTTTTCGCGCAGCGCGGCCGACTTCTTCGGCCGACGCATTGGCGGTCGGGATCGGGCGGCGGCCTCGGCGACGCCCTCGGTCAGCGGCGCCGCTCGCGCCGCCGCCGCCGCCAGTCGAGCAGCAGGTTGATCCGGCCCAAATCGCGAACATCACCAGCGATGATGCCGAGCCGGATGCCCCAGGTCTTCGAGCTGATCGAGGAACGGCCCGAAAAACCAGACCAATGCCGCGAGCAGCGCGGTGCCGATGAAGCTCACGACCCAGCGCGCGACCAGGAAGGCGAGCACCGCGTTCATCTGGTCAGCCTCGGCCGGTGCAGCACGATTTCGATGCGCCGGTTTTGCTCCCGGCCTCCTCGGGGTGGCGTTGCCGGCTCATCGGATCGGATTCGCCGCGACCCTCGGCGGTGGTGCGCGAGGCGTCGCCGACGGCGCGGGTGATCAGGTGCGCGCGCGGCTTCGCGCGCGGGCCGCGGAGAGCTGGAAATTTGACGGGAACTGCACCGTCTGGATCGGCTGGTTGTCGGTGTAGCCGATGATCTCGATCGACCCCTGCTCGTCCTTCAGCGCCGCGCCGATCCGGTTCAGCACCGGCACAAAGCGCGGGTCGACGGTGGCGCTGCCGGACGCGAACATGCCGCGGTTCGGATACGCCGGATCAGCGGGTCGGGCGGGTTGCAGATCACCGTCACCAGCCCTTGCTGAACCTCGGGTTCGAGCAGCGCGCACAGATGATCGATCGCGGCGGGTTCGGGCGGCGGTGGCGGGGGCGGCGGCTTGACCGGCGCGAGGCGGGTGATGTCCGGCATGTGGTCCGGCGGCACCGCCTGCATGCGGGCGAAC
The DNA here is from genome assembly GCA_963737875.1 of uncultured Alphaproteobacteria bacterium. Taxonomy (GTDB): domain Bacteria; phylum Pseudomonadota; class Alphaproteobacteria; order ATCC43930; family CGMCC-115725; genus DATARH01. The sequence continues at coordinate 129,025 of CAVTUM010000019.1, forward strand.
AGCTCGTCGGAGGCGCTGTTCAGCGAGGTCGAGAACCACACGAACAGCGCGGCGAGGATCGCCAGCGCGACGCTGGCGGCGACCCAGAGCGGCAGCGTCGCGCGGATGCCGCGATAGGGCGCGACGACGCCCATCCAATGCGGCGACAGGTCGGGTTCGGCGCCTGCCGCTGGCGCACGATGACCGCGTAGGTTTCCTCGCGCAGCCGGTCGAGTTCGGCGGGGCCGCGCGGCGACAGGCGGTAGCGGCCCTGAAAGCCCGAGCGACATGCACAGATACATCAGCTCGATGACCGGCAGGAAGACGGCCGGGTTCTGCCGCATCTGCGCGAGCAGATCGAAGAACCGCTCGCCGCTGCGCACCTCCTTGATGAAAGGTCGAGACCAGCGAGTCGGCGTCCCACACGCCCGGTGCTGCCCCACGGCGTGTTCAGCACCACGTCGTCGAGGCTGGCGCACAGCGCGTAATGCGCGGGCCGGATAGCTCGATCGGCAGCGCCGAGGTCGCGCGACCCGCTGCTCGAAGCTGTGCATCGCGCGCACCGCCCGCTCGCGCAGATCGCCGGGGTCGGGATGGTTGACGCGTGTTGCGCAGCCGCGCCATCAGCTGCAACAGCGGCGCGGCGGCGGCGACCAGCGGGTTGACGCCATCGCAATGGCTTCGGCGCCGTCGCCAACCGGCGCGGCCGACGGGCTGCCGGTCGCCGGGCTCGGCGACGCTGCGGGGCGTCCGCAGGCGGGGGAGCCGCCGGCGCGCCGGCCGCCCGGCATCGGGCGGATGACGGTCCGCTCGCTGTCGTCGGGCTCGAGAAGGGGTTGTCGCTCATTGGCGCCCGCTAGCCCCGGATCGCCCACAATTCGAGGCGAAGATTGGGAAACTCGCCGGATACGTGGATCGCGAACCCGCCCGAGATCTGCATCTGCTGCCAATGCGGGCTGTTGCGGTCGAGCTCAAAATAGGACGCGCCGGCATAGAACGGGATCTGCCGCGGCGCGACCGGCAACGGGCCGCACCGCAATGCCGGGGAGCGCAACATTGACGAGGTCGCGGATATGCTCGACGGCGCCGATCTTGACCTGCGCCGGGAACAGCCGGCGCAGCTGTCTCGGTCGGCACATCGGCCTGCACGATCAGCACAAAGCTCGACGCACGCAGGATCGAGCGATCGATGATCGCGCCGACCCGCACGCCGTAGCGCCGCTCCTGCAACGGGATCGCGACCGCGGTCTGCTCGAGCACCGCCGACAGCGATCGGCGCAGATCGGCGACGACCGGCGCAAAGCTGCGCTGCAGATCGTCGTGGCGGTAGGCGGGGTAGTTGTTGGGCCGCCGCGACGGCTCGGTGAAGGTGGCGAACTCGCCGGCCATCTGCACAAAGCACGGAATAGAGCTCTTCCGGGTGGAGATCGCCGGCATCCGCCCAATGCGCGAGCAGCTTCTGCCAGCGGTTGACCGATTGCAGCAGCAGGAAATCCTGCGACCTCGGCGACGCCGCGCGCGCCCGGTGCGGTCAGCCTCGCCGCGAGCGCCTCGCCGCGCTGGTTCAGCATGCCGGCAAACTCGGTAATCAGGCCGGCCAGCGGCACCGTCGCGGCGCAGACGAGAGCCGGCGGAATCCAGCGCTCGTCGAGAGGGCGCGCCGGTCGGAGGCGACCTCGACGACGCGGCCGAGGCCGATGCAGAGATACCCGGCGCGCTCGTCGGTCTCCAGCATGTAGCGCAGGCGCAGCTTGCCGACCAGCAATGGCGCCGGCTGCGGCGAGGCGGAATGCGTGTCGTAGGCCTCGAAATCGCGCAGCGCGTAGCGGCCCTCGGCGCCGCCATCGTGCCGTCGCCGACCTCGACGGCGCCGGCCTGGCGCACCGGCGCGGCGAGATAGACGAGGGCGTTGCGGGTGCTGTCCGGGCAGGTCGAGCGGCGGCGGATGATCGGTCTCGCCGGGGATCGCGAAGGGCGTGCCGTCCTCGAATACGCCGGCCGCGGAAGTCAGCGCAAATCGGCCGGTCGCCAGCAGGTCGCGATCGATCGCCATCTCGATGATGCCCCAGGGGTAGGCGCGCATCGAACCGGTGCGGTCGCGCACCAGCGCCTCCACCCAGCGGTCCTGCTGCTGGAAATGCTGGGCGCGCAGAAACATGCCCTCCTGCCAGACGACTCGGTTGGTCCAGGTCATGGCTTCACCGATGTCATGGGCGTCATGGCTCGTGGGGTTCCTGGGCCGCGATGTCGGCAATGGCGCGTTCGTAGGCGCGGGCAAAGGCCTTGCCGAACACGCTGTCGAAATCGTCGAGCAGGGCCTGGCTGACGCGGCCATGCAGCGCCTCGAAGGCGTCCCACGCATTGGCCTTGCGCTGCGCCGACAAGAGCGTCAACGCGCCGTGCTCGGCCGAGCCGCGGACCTTTGAGGGTTCGAGTTCGGCGAGCAGCGCACGCACCGCCGACTGCATCGCGGTGACGGTCGCCAGTTCATGCTGACGGATGTCGCGCAGGGCGTCCTTAACCGCGTCGGCCGCCGTCATGTCGGTGCGGCGGCCGACGCCGAGCAGTGCGGCCATCGCGTCATCGTCATCGGCGGAGAATTTCAGCGGGTTGTTGCCGCGGCTGCGGATCATCGTCTGCTCGATGCGGAATTCACCCTTGACCGCGGCGCGGGTGATCATCGCCTGCCGCAGACCGGAGACAAAGGCACGAAACGCGGCGCCGATGCCCTCCATCGCCGCGACCGGATCGGCCGGACGCAGGTCGGTACTGCCGCTGCCGCGGAGGAAGGCGGCAAGCAGGTCGTCGGCGGGTCTGGCTTGCGGCGGCGGTGCGAGTGGCGGCGGTGCGACCGGCGGTGCTGGGGCCGGCAGCGCTGCGACCGGGAAGGCCGCGGTTACCGGGGCTGCCGCGATGGGTCGCGGTGGGGGCGGTGGCGGTATGGGGTCCGGCGCCTGCCGCGCAACGGGCTCCGCGGAGGGCGACTCCGGCAACGGTTGCGGCGGAGATGGGGCGGCGTGCGTCGGGCGGATTGGCTCGGGGCCTGGCGCGCGCGCCGACACCGGCGCCGCCATCTCGCGGTCCCAGTCGTCCGGCAGGACCGAACGTGCGGCGGCGGGGATGAACGCGTCTTCTATGTGCGCGTTGTGATCGGATTGGGTCGGGCCGCGGAACCCGCGTTCTTCGGGGTCCGGCGCGAGCGGATCGAAATCCGCCGGCAGCGTCACGGCGGCCGCCCCGAGATGGGCGGCGAACGGGTCGCCACCCTGCGCGCCGCTGAGCAGGGGGTCGGTGGCGACGCCGGGTCCGGCGCGGTCGGAGGCTGCCGCGAACGGATCGAGCGCGAACATTTCGGGGGCCGCCGAGCGCCGCGCCGCAAACGGATCGGGCGCGGCGAGAGCATGTGGCGACAGGGCCTCGGCTTCGATGTGGATTTCGATCTCGTAGGCGCCAAAGGACAACCGGTCGCCGGCGCGCAGATCGCGCGCCTGGCCGCGCCCGATCGGTTCCGCTTCGCGATTGAGAAAGGTGCCGTTGGTCGAGGTGTCGGCAATCTGCCAACCGCCCGAGCGGAAGGCGAACACGCAGTGCCGCTTCGACAGGCCCCGCTCGGGATCGGGCAATACCCAGTCGTTTTCCGGACCACGGCCGATCGAGAACTCGCCGCCGGCCACCGTGCGCGTCTCCGGCGCTACGCTGTCCGGACAGCGCAACATCGCAAGCGTCAGCGACATCCGCCGGTTCCTGGTGCGACCCGAGTGTTAACAAAAATGCGACGTAACACCCGACAGGTTAGCACGTTGCGCGTCGTGAAATCGAAAAAACGACAGGCAGAGCAAACGGAAAGCCGACCCACGACGGCCTCTCGCGGCAGCGGTGACGCCGGGTTCGCCAGGGCAACGGCTCCGGTTTCGATGGTCTTGGCCGATCGCGGCGTCGGGTGACCGCGCGCCGACCCTGCACATAGTTTCGCGTCGTCACCTCCTATATGATTCGGAAGTGAAATTGTTAGCGCACATAACGCGCCCAGAGGATGGTTTGGATGGCCGATCCGCCGACCTTTAAGCAGACGCATAAGAGGCTCGAAATCCATACCGTGCTCGACGTGCTCGAGCCAGACCCGGACATCGATCCGTTTCTGCTGATATGGGCCAAGGGCAGCGAGGAGGTGTCGCTGCCCTATACTTACTTTGTTAAGATGTGGCGGCTGGTGAATAGCAAAAGGCCGCCGATCCCGCCCGGCGATCTCGTCAATACTCGTGTCGAAATCCGGCTGAACCTCAAGGAGACGGTCAAGGACGATCCGGATTCCGACGCCTCGCCGGGTTCCGAGGTGCGCTCGCATGTTCGCCGCTGCGGCGTGTTCGAAACCTTCAATGACGAAGGGTTTGTTCTCGGCGAGCCGGTCAAGGTTCTGGGCACCGAGTTCCGGTTGCGGCAGTACAGCGCGACGATCGTGCCGGCTTTCAAGATGATGGCCTATGAGACACCTTACCGGGTTTTCGAAAGCAAGAATGTAGAGCAGATTATTGACGAGGTCGCGGACGGCTTTCCGCATTTGAAAATCAACAAGGACAGGTTGAGCAACACTTTCTTCCCTAAGATGCAGTATTGCGTTCAGTTCAATGAAACAAGTTTCAATTTCCTGTCGCGGCTGATGGCGCGGTTCGGCATCTGGTATTATTTCGACCATAATCGCGAACCCAACGAAAATTTCAGCATCATGATGCTGGGTGCCGGCCGGAGCCAGTTCGACAAATGCGAGGTGCATGGCCGTGGGTTGCTCGCCGATCATCCGATTCACAAATTGACCGAGATCAACAATAAGGATCTTGCACCGAGCGCCTTAACGGTTAAAGACTTTCAGCGCATTTATGCGCCGACGACGCGGCGCGCCCGGTTCGGTAATTTCAACATACTGAACCCGGTTGACCCTATTACCAATGCGACGAACATGCAGGCGGCACGCGATGTAATCGTGCCGCCCCGCACGTTGTTCGGCGCCAAAGGGCGAAGGGTAGAGCCCGACGATGACGAACGCTTTCATGCCGAGCTTTTTGCGGCGCCGGTCGACCTCAATAACGAAAGCCCCGATGCGCCAAGCGCCGAAACATATTCGCGGGACTGGATGCGCTGGCGGGAATCGCTGGTAGCGCGGGTCAGCGGATCGTCGCGGAATATTTCTCTGATGCCGGGTTTTACGTTCGAGCGCATCAGCCCGCCCTTCGCGGCCAGCGACCACGGCGACGATCCGATCGGGCGGGAACAAAAGGCGGCGGCCGATGCCGGTGCGGATATCGTCGCTTTCACCAATCCGAAATTGCCGAAACCGAACGTGCAGACGCTCGGCACCTATGTCCTGCTGCATGTCGAATTCGAAGGGATGGTGACGGCCTATACCGAGAAAAAGGACCTCGCCAAAGTCCTCAGCGATTTGTTGTTTCCCAAAAACCTGACGACCGACGACCTGCTCGCAAATTCAACGGTGCAGGGGTTGAATGATTATCTGCAAAAGGCGGTGCCGCAGCAGATCAAAGACGGCACGATGCCGGACCTCGACCTCGGGAGCCTGCTGCCCGGCGGCAGCCCGCTCGGCATGGTCGCGAAGCTGATCCCGCTGATCCAGAAGATCGTCGAGGAACTGAAAGACAAATCGACCAGCGATTTCCACTGCAGCTTTGCCGCCATTCCGCTGGAACTGATCGACTATGAGGGTGACGGTTTCCCGACCACGCAGGCGCGGCTGTTTTCACTGCCGTTGCCAGGCGGTTGGACCAAGCCATTGGTCAACGGGCCGCATCTTGCCGTCGTGATCGGCCAGGACGGCACCAAGACCGACCCCAACGAGATTTTTGCCGACCCCTTCGGCCGCGTGCGCGTCCGTTTTCCGTGGGACCGCAAGAAGAAGGAAAAACCCGGAGACTCGTTCAAGCGCGGTGACAATGCCTGCTGGGTGCGCGTGTCGGAGGCCTGGGCCGGGCGCCAGTTCGGCACCCAGTTCCTGCCGCGGATCGGGCAGGAGGTCATCGTCGATTTTCTCGATGGTGACCCAGACCGGCCGATCATTACCGGCCGCGTTTACAACGCCGATCACGGCTTTGCGAACCTGCCGTTCACCAAGGCCGAGGTCGATCTCGAAATTATAGAGCAGAAGGATTTGCTGCAGCCGGTCGGCGGGCCGGAGTACCGGTTCGAGGGCATCAAAACCTCAAGCACCCCGAGCCCCGGCGCCAATGCCAAGCCGCGCTATCACCTGACCCGGTGGGACGACAAGCTGAATTGCGAGCAATACCTGATCCGCTCGCAAGCGCGGCTCGATGTGACGGCGTTTGCGCATTCCTTCGAGACGACCTACGGCAACAAGAATCTCCGGGTGGTTCCGGGCAAAGACAAGGACGGCAAGACCTTCGGCGGCTCGGAGTTCACGACGGTCGGCGGCGAGTACGATTTGCATATCGGCGACAACCGCTATGAGGGCGTCGACAAGGGCTACCAGCTGACCGTCAAGACCGACACGGTGTTCGACCTGGAGACCGCGCACCACACGATCGTCGGCACCGAGTCGACGCTGAACGCGAAGACCATCGTCATCGAGGCGCCGGTCAAGATCACGCTGAAGGTCGGCAGCAGTTTTGTCGTGCTCGACCCCGCCGGGGTGTGGATCCAGGGGCCGATGGTGATGATCAACTCGGGCGGCGCGCCCGGTGTCACCACCGACCAGGACCTCGTCGATGTGGCCGATGCCGAGGCGGCCGAGCCGGGCGACCAGTGGATGAAACGGGTGACGACGTGCAACCCGCATCCGCCCGGCGGAGGTGGCGCCCGTGGTCACCATACCGCCACCGCCAAGCACGGGCTGCCGGTCACCTTCAACCCGGCCGACCAGAGCTTCAGCGTCGGCACGCACGGCAAGATCAAGGTCGACGGCAAGGACAAGAACTTTGCCGACAGTGCCATCACCGACCTTGCCACGATCGACCAGACGCCGAGCGGGCACGCGCTGCTGGGGCGGCTCGACAGTTCAACTCACACGACGACGATCGCGCCGCAGAACCCGATCGCCGATGGCGGCACGCGTCCGGCGAACGGTGCTGCGGCGCGCGCCCCAGGAACCCCCGGTACGGTCGATGGTGCGGGCAATCCGATACCGGGCGCTGGCACCGGTTCGGATTCGACGGTTGATTTTAGTCCGACGTTCTATCCGGCGAACACGACCAACGAGCCCAGCGATGTCGCGCTGTTCCACGAACTCACCCACGCCGATCATTCCAACAACGGCACCATCGACCAGACACCGCGCGCGGATAATTTCGACAATCAGGAGGAATTCAATACGATCCAAGACGAGAACAAGTACCGCACCGAGCGCGGTCCGTGGCCCGGCATGCCGGCGCCTCCCAATAATCTGCGCACTGATCATCACAACGCTTAACGGCGCGCTGGCGTCGGATCCTTCGCAACACACAAGGCAGCCCGCCATGGTCCAGTCTACTCCACCCGGTCCGGCCTCCTCTCCCGGTCCGGCGACCAGCGCGCCTCATGCCGCCGGCATCACGCTGTCGTGCCGCCCGGACCGCGCCGGCAACAAGCTGATTTTTCCCTACACCGTCGCCAATAGCGGCCCGGCCGACGTGTATGTGATGGACGCGGTGCGGGCGCGGGCGGCGGATGGGTCGCCTTTTGTCGATCGCAATTCGGCGGTCATCTGGCATGGCGGTGACGGCTTTGCGCATGTGCTGAAAGGCATCGCGCCGCTGCCGCCCGACAAGCTGGTCAATGTCCGGGTGATACCGCTAGCCGCCCGGCTGTCGCCCGGCGCCTCGCTTGAGCGGGTTCTCGAAGTGCCGCTGCCGCTGGCCGAAACCGACCCGTATCACCCGGACCTGCCGCTGCGCGAATACACGCTGACCGAAATCCAGGGCGTCACCCTGACGGTCGAATTCATGCGCGGCACGGTCGAAGACTTTGTCGCCGAGCCGGCCGCCGACGCGCCCGATCTGTTCCGCGTTTCGGGCAAGCACACGGTCGGCCAGACCGAGCGGGTATCGTGCGGGTTCCCGTCGCGGCAGCTGCAAATCCTGAAGCGCCCCGACAATTTCCCGCGCCCGGATTAATGCGGGTGGCGTGCAGGACCGCCTACCGTGCTTGCCAGCGACCCGAGACAGCGGGCAGCATCATCCTTCGCGGTACATCGACAGGATCAACGGCTGATGGCGGAGTTCCCGGACGGTTTCGATCTGGAAGCACTGCTCGCGCCGGTGCCGGGCGATGCCGCGGTCGGGATCGATTTGCGGACCGACGCGACGCCGCAATCGCTCTACTACCACCTGCGGGACGCGCGCGCGGAGGCGCGGGCCACGGAGCGCGCGATGGATGCCGACGACACCGCGACCGCCGTGCCGCCGCAATGGCGCACGATCCGCGATCTGGGCATCGACGCGATCGCCGGCAAAAGCAAGGATTTGGAGATCGCGGCCTGGCTCACCGAGGCGCTGTTGCGCTGCGACGGGCTGATCGGCTTCACCGCCGGCGTCAGGCTGATGACCGGTCTTGTCGATGGATTTTGGGACGAACTGCTCCCTCTCCCCGACGAAGACGGGATCGCCACCCGCGTCGGTCCGGTGGGTGGACTCAACGGCGTGTCCGGCGAAGGCACGCTGAGCCAGCCGCTGCGCAAGCTGACCTTGTTCCTGCGCCCGGACGGCGCGCCGTTGCAGTTCTGGCAGTTCGAGCAGTCGAGCGATCTTGCGGCGGTTGTCGATCCCGAGCGGCGGCAGCAGCGCATCGATGCCGGCACCATGCCGTTTGACACCGTCGCGGCCGAGGCCGGCGCCGCCGGCACCGCTTCGTTCGCCGTGCTGCGCGACCAGACCAACGCGGCCAGGGAGGCGTGGCAGGCGCTCTCCGATACGCTCGATGCCCGCGCCGGCGCCGACGCTCCGCCAACCAGCCGGGTGCGCGAGCTCCTTGAAAAAATTAGTAACGCGGCCGCGCTGTTCGCTGGCGGCCAGGCGGCGGCGCCCCCAGGCGACGGCGCTGTTGCCCCCAGTGGTGGCGCTACGTCCGTCGTCGGGTTTTCCGATATCGCGGTCGCCCCGGGAGCGGTCGCGACACGCGAAGAGGCGTTGCGCAGCCTCGCCGCGATCGCCGAATTCTTCCGCCGGACCGAACCGCTGTCGCCGCTCGCCTACACCTTGCAGGAGGCGGTGCGCCGCGCCCGGCTCAGCTGGCCGGAACTGCTCGAAGAGATTGTGCCGGATGTGACCCTGCGCGGGCAGATCCTGACGAGCCTCGGCATCCGTCCGCCGCCGATCGAATAGCGGGTGGCGGCAGAATCTTATTCCGCTTCGGGTTCTGCCGCCGATCGTTTAAGATTAACTGTGTTCGGTTAGCACGGGAGCGCCGGAATGGCCGAAAGCATTCATGAAAAGCTGAAGCGCGTCCGCAAGCCGCGGGTGCACATTACTTACGATGTCGAAACCGAGGGGGCGCGAGGTTCTGCGCGAGTTGCCGTTTGTTGTCGGCATCATGGGCGATTTCTCGGGCGACCCGACAGAGCCGCTGCGGCCGCTTTCGCGACCGCAAGTTCATCCAGATCGATCGCGACAATTTCAATGAGGTGATGGCCCGGATGACACCGGGGCTCAACATCAGGGTTGACAACAAACTCGCTGATGACGGCAGTCAGATGGCCGTCCAGTCTGAAGTTCAACTCGATCGAGGATTTCGAACCCGGCCGCGTTGCCGAACAGGTGCCGGCGCTGAAGGCCCTGCTCGATACCCGCAACAAATTGCGTGACCTGATGAGCAAGGTCGACCGGTCCGAGCAGCTCGAGAGCCTGCTCGAGCAGATCCTGAAGAACGAGAGCGAGCTGAAATCCCTGTCGGGTCAGCTCGGGCTCGAAAAGCAGGAGGGCTGAGCCATGTCCGAGACGAAGGTCGCGCCGCGAAGCCGGCGGCTGTCGAGACCGCCGACGGCCGGCGGCCTGCTTGATCAGGTCGTCGCCGCGACCAAGCAGACCGAACCAGACCGCGCCCAGGAACTCGTCAAGACGCTCGTCGAGCAGGCGCTTGCCGGCACGGTCACCTTCGACCGCAACCTGCCGCGCACGATTCGACAGGCGCGATCGCCGCGATCGATGCCAGAGCTCTCGGCCCAGCTCAACGAGATCATGCACCACGCGCGCTTCCTGCAGCTCGAAGGCAGCTGGCGCGGGCTCAACTACCTGGTGATGAACAGCGAGACCGGCACCAGTCTCAAGCTGCGCGTGCTCAACGCTGCCGAAGCGCGAACTGCATGCGCGATTTGACGCGCGCGGTCGAGTTCGACCAGAGCCAGCTCTTCAAGCAGATCTACGAAAACGAGTTCGGCACCCCCGGCGGCGAGCCCTATGGCGCGCTGATCGGCGACTACGAATGGACGGCACCATCCCGATGATATCGAAACGTTGCGCCTGGTGTCGAATGTCGCCGCTGGCGCCTTCGCGCCGTTCATTTCCGGCGCCGGCGCCCAGATGTTCGGTTTCAAGAACTGGACGGAGCTGTCGCAAGCCGCGCGATCTCGCGAAGATATTCGACACGCATCGAATACACGAAATGGCGCAGCTTCCGCGACAGCGAGGATTCGCGGTTCGTCAACCTCGTGCTGCCGCGCGTGGTCGCGCGGCTGCCCTATGGGGCGGCGACCAAGCCGATCGACGAATTCGCCTATGAGGAAGCGCCGTTTGACGCCGCCGGCGCGGCGCGGCCGATGGAGCACGAGCAGTATTGCTGGATGAACGCCGCCTATGTGATGGGCGCCGCACTGACCGATGCGTTCGCGCAGACCGGGTTCTGCGTCGCGATCCGCGGCGCCGAGGGCGGCGGCAAGGTCGAGAACCTGCCGTTCCACGTCTTCACCTCGGATGACGGTGATCTCGATGCCAAATGCCCGACCGAGATCGGCATCACCGACCGTCGCGAATTCGAGCTGTCGAATCTCGGGTTTCTGCCGCTGTGCCATTACAAGAACACCGACTATGCGGTGTTCTTCGGCGCGCAGAGCACGCAAAGGCCGAAGAAATACGACCGGCCGGAAGCGACCTCCAATGCGGCGATTTCGGCGCGCCTGCCGTATCTGATGGCGACCAGCCGGTTTGCCCATTACCTCAAGGTCATGGCGCGCGACAAGATCGGCAGCTTCATGGAGGCGAGCGACTGTCGAGCGCTGGCTCAACCGCTGGATCCAGAATTACGTCAACTCGAGCGAGACCGCCGGCCAGGAGATGAAGGCCCGTTTCCCGCTGCGCGAGGCACGGGTCGAGGTCAGCGAAATCCCCGGCCGACCCGGCTCCTACAACGCGATCGCCTATCTGCGCCCATGGCTGCAGCTGGAGGAGCTGACGACCAGCATGCGGCTGGTGGCGCGTATCCCGCAGCCGGCTTAAGCGCGGCCGGCCGAGCTGGCCACAGGATTCATGCGGGGTATGCGGGTGAGCGACCTCGCCCCGTCATGTCGCGAGTGCCGACCGGAGATCGGTCGCTCCGCTGCAGGTCCGCTGCGCGACGAAGTCTTGGCGGGCGCGTTTTTCGGGCTCCGCTCATCGCGCGGCTGCGATGCGCGTCGCGGAGTTCCCGCTTCATGCCGACAGCCGAGGCGCTTGCCGCGTGGTTCGGCCCCGAGATGGCGTTGCGCCTCGCCGGCGATCCGCGACGCCTGCCGCGGTGCGCTCGACCGCGACATCGCCGCGATCGACGCGCTGATCGGCGCACAGCTCGACGCGATCCTGCACCATCAGCGGTTGCGCCGCTTCGAGGGGAGCTGGCGGGCGCTGGCTTGGCTGGCTGGCGGGCTCGACCCGGCCGGGCGCGTCAAGGTCAAAGTGCTGAACATTTCCTGGGCGGAGCTCTGCCGCGATCTCGAGCGCGCGGTCGAATTCGACCAGAGCCAACTCTTCCGCAAGGTCTACGAGAGCGAATTCGGCATGCCGGGCGGCGAGCCGTACGGGCTGCTGGTGATCGATCACGAGGTGCGGCACCGCCCGATGCAAGGCGCGCCGACCGACGACGTTAATGCGCTGGCGCAACTTGTCGGCGGTCGCGGCCGCCGCGTTTGTGCCGACGGTGCTGGCGGCCTCGCCGACTCTGTTGCAGGTCGAGGAATTTACCGACCTCGCGATGGTCGACCGATCTCGCCGACCCGTTCCGCGGTCCCGAGTTTACTCGCTGGCGCGGCGCTTGTCGGCGCGCGAGGACATGCGGTTTATCGCAGTCACTTTGCCGCGGGTGCTGGCGCGTCCGCCCTGGGAGGACGATCCGGCGCGGGCCGACGGTTTCCGCTACGCCGAATACGCGCCGGGCGCCGACAGCCGCGTGTGGATGACCGCCGGATTTGCCTTTGCCGCTGTCGTCGCGCGCGCTTTCGCCAACCATGCCTGGCCGGCCGACGTCCGCGGCGCCGAAACCGACTATATCGGCGGCGGGCTGGTCACCGATTTGCCGATCGAGCCGTTCCGCACCGACCGCGATCACGTCTGGGTGCGCCCGCCGCTCGATCATATTGTTCTCCGACCGCATCGAGGCGGCGTTGGTCGAAGCCGGGCTGATGCCGCTCTCGGCATTGCCCTATGGCGAGGAGGTGGTTTTTTCCGCGGTGCGCAGCATGCAGGCGCCGGCGACCCATATCGGCGCGAACGCCGCCGCGGCGAATGCCAACGCGCGCCTTTCGGCGCAAATCAATTCAATGCTTTGTGTGTCGCGCTTCGCCCATTACGTCAAGATGATCGGCCGCGACATGGTCGGGCTCGTTCAAGACGCCGAAGAGGTCGAGGCGCAGCTGCAGGCGTGGCTGATCGGTTATGTCAACACCAGCCTCTCCGCCGGGCCCGAGATGCGGGCGCGCTATCCGCTGGTCGGCGCCCGGGTCACGGTGCGCGAGCGTCCCGGCCGGCCCGGCGTGTTTGGCTGCGTCGTGCATCTGCAACCGCATTTCCAGCTCGACGACGTGGCGGCGACGTTCCGCCTCGTCACCGACATCGCCGCGCCCGGATCGCGGCGCCTGAGGGAGCCAATCGCAATGGCTGACACGCAAGACACCGCTGGCGCCTTGTTTCAAGCGGGCAAGCTGGGCCCGGCGATCGACGCCGCCAATGCCGAGGTGCGGCGCAAGCCGGGCGACCTCGGAGCCCGCGTGCTGCTGGCGGAACTGCTGCTGTTCGCCGGCAATCTCGAACGCGCCGACGTGATCCTCGACGCCGCGGCGCAAGCCGACCCGACCGCGGCGGTGGTCGTCGCCGAGTTCCGCCAGCTGCTGCGCGCCGACATCGCCCGCCGGCAATACATCCGCGAAGGGCGGGTGCCGGAATTTCTCGGCGACCCGCCGGCGGCCTTGCGTGCCTCGCTGGCGGCGCAGGTCGCGCTGCGCGCCGGCGACAATGCCGAGGCCGCGCGGCAGGCCGCAGAGGCCGAAACCATTCGCCCGCGGGTTGCCGGCACGATGGTTCTGGCGAGCGGCGACATCGCGTTCGACGATTTTCGCGATGTCGACGATCTGTGCGCCGGCTATTTCGAGGTGCTGACGACGCACCGGCAAATATTACTGGGTCCCGACCGAGCGGGTCGCCTCGATCGTCTTCCATGCACCAAAGCGGCCGCGCGATCTCGCGTGGCGGCGCGCGACGATCTCGGTCAACGAAGGCCCCGACGGCGAGGTCTACATCCCGGCGGTCTACGATTCGACCGAGACCGATCTCGCCGATGACTATCGGCTCGGCCACACCACCGATTGGACCGACGACGCGGCCGGGCCGGTGCGCGGCATCGGCCAGCGGGTTTTTCTCGTCGGCGATGACGCGTACCCGATCATGGACATCGTCGAACTGCGATTTACCGCATGAACAGCCGGTTCGGCCGCGATGGAAGGGCGACCGAAGTACAGCGCGCGCAACTGCCGCTGCTCGACCGGCTGATCGACGATGCGCCGGAGGTCGAGCGTGACACGCCGATTTCGGCGGCGGAGGCGATCGCGATCCTGCGGCGCAGCGTGCGCCGCGACATCGAGGCATTGCTGAACGCAAAGCGCCGCTGGCGCTCCTGGGACGAGGAATACGACGAACTGGCGTTGTCGCCGGTCGGGTACGGGATCAGCGATTTTTCCGCCGGTGCCTTCAACGAGCCGGCCCAGCGCGACCGGCTGCGAGCGCAGATCGAAAACATGATCCGCCGCTTTGAGCCGCGGCTGGCGCAAGTGCGCGTCGTGCTGATCGACAGCGACAATACGCTCGAAGCGACCCTGCGGCTGCGGATCGAAGCGTTGCTGCGGTGCGAGCCGGCGCCCGAGCCGATCGCCTTCGATACGCTGGTCGATGCCGCGACCGCCGAGGTCCAGGTCAAGCCGAATAGCGGCGACCGGCAGTCCGGCGATGTCTGACGCGCTGCTCCCTTATTACGACCGCGAACTGAACGCGCTGCGCCGCCTCGCGGCCGAGTTTGCCGAAACCCATCCGAAGATCGCCGGCCGGCTGCGGCTCGCGCCCGAAACGGTCGATGATCCGCATGTCGCGCGGCTGCTCGAAGGCGTCGCCTTTCTCGCCGCGCGGGTCCATCACCGGCTCGACGACGAATTCCCCGAGCTGACCGATGCGCTGCTCGGCGTGCTCTACCCGCATTATCTGGCGCCGATCCCGTCGGCGGCGATCATGCAGTTTCAGACGCAGCCGGATTTGACGCTGCCGGTGCGGCTCGATGCCGGCTTGGCGATCGAAACCGAACCGGTACAGGGCGAAACCTGCCGGTTCCGCACCACTTGGCCGCTGACCTTGTGGCCGGTCGAGATCGAGAATGTGCGGCTGACCGGCCTGCCGCTGACGGCGCCGGCCAACCCGCTCGCCTCGCGCGCGGTCAGCGTGTTGCGCATCACCCTCAAATGCGCGTCGGCGCAGGCGAATTTTGCCCAGCTCGGCGTCGATCGCCTGCGCTTTTTTTTGCGCGGCGCCGCGAATGTCGCGCTGCCGCTTTACGAGCTGCTGTGCGCCCATGCGGTGTCGGTCGCTTATGCCGAAGGCCCGTCCGACCCGGCGCCGTGGTGCTGCCGGCGAACGCGATCGAGCCGGTCGGCTTCGCGCCAGAGGAGGCGCTGCTGCCGTGGCCGGCGCGCAGCTTTGGCGGGTTCCGGCTGCTGAGCGAGTATTTCGCGTTTCCGGAGAAATTCCTGTTCGTCGATTTCACCCGCATGGACGGCAAGGACGCTGCTGTGCGGGGGCAACCGCCTCGAGATTTTCGTCTATCTCGACCGCGCCTTGCCGGAGCTGGAACGGTCGATCGATATGGATGCGCTGGCGCTCGGTTGCACGCCGATCATCAATCTGTTTCCGCAGCGCTGCGAGCCGATCCAGCTGACCCACACCGATACCGAATATCGCATCGTGCCGGATGCGCGGCGCCTGGCGGCGATCCGAGGTGTGGCAGGTCGAGCGGGTGCGTGAAACGCTCGGCGACGGCAGCTCGCGGCCGTGGCGGCCGTTCTACCGCCTGACCCACGGCGATCCCGACGGCGAGACGCCCGGCGGCTTCTACATGTTGTCGCGGCGGGCGACCGCGGCGCCGCTGACCGGCAGCGAAGTCTATATCGGCCCGCACGACCCGGGGTTCGACGCCGACGCAACGGGCGGCGCGGTGCTGTCGGTCGATGCGCTGTGCACCAACCGCGACCTGCCGGCCAGCCTGCCGTTCGGCGGCGGCCATCCGGAACTGCGGCTGGCCGAGCCTCTCCCCAGCGTCGCCCGCCTCTCCTGCCTGACCGCGCCGACCGCGCCATTGCGCCCGCCGCTGCGCGAGCGCCGGTTCTGGCGGCTGGTGTCGCATCTTTCGCTCGGGCATCTGTCGATTGTCGGCGGACCGCAGGGGGCGGCGGCCTTGCGCGAGGTGCTGCGGCTTTATGACCTGCGCGATTTGGCGGAGACGCGGGCGGCGATCGAGGGGCTGATCGGGGTGTCGGCGAAACCCGGCAGCGCCCGGGTGCCGGGTTCGCGCGCCGGCGCCTTCTGCCGCGGGGTCGATGTCACTCTCGAATTCGAGCCGACCGCTTGGCAGAGCGGCGGGCTCTATCTGCTGGCGGCGGTGCTCGACCATTTTCTCGCGCTGCACGCGACGGTGAATTCGTTTGTCCGCACCAGCGCCGCCGTGCGCGGGCGATCGGGGCGCGCGGCCGCGTGGCCGGCGCGGGCCGGCATGCGGGTGCTGCTGTAATGGCGCGTACCCGCCGCACGCCGCATGCGGAGCTGCTGGCGGAGCCGCGGCGTTTCCGCTTTGACGCGGCGGTGCGCATCCTCGCCGATGTCGCGAAGACGACCGATCCGGCGGAGGCGGCGCGGTTTCGCTCGGTGCCGGGTGTCGCCTATCCCGCGGCGGAAGTCGTCGCGGTTGCGCCGCCGGTGAATGGCCACCCGCCTGAACTGACGACCCCGGCGATCGGGCTGACCGGAGCTGCGGGCGTACTGCCGCGGCTCTACACCGATGTGCTGACCGGCACGTTGCGAGGCCGCTCGCCGGCATTGCACGATTTTCTCGATCATGCTGTCGCACCGGGTCGTCGCGATGTTTGCCGGCGCCGGCATCAAATACCGGCTCAACCGCTCCGCCGAGACCGCAGCCTCGGCCGGGCATCCGGAGCAGGACCGGGTCGCCGAGGCGTTGCTGGCCTTCACCGGGTTTGCGACGCCGCATCTGGTGCCGCGGCTGGCCGTCGGGCGCCGAGCCGCTGCTTGCATTATTCCGGTTTTTTCGCCGGCCGGCCGCGCTCCGCCGAGCGGCTTGCCGCGCTCGTGTCGGACTGGCTCGGCCGCAAGGTCGAGATCGTGCAGTTCGCCGGGGCTTGGCTGCCCTTGCCGCAGGACCAGCAGACCGCGATGCCGCAAGGCCGCTGGCCCGGCGCCTGGAACCGGCTCGGCGTCGATGCGGCAATCGGAGTGCGCGCGTGGGACCCGCAGGCCCGCATCATCCTGCGCATCGGCCCGCTCGACTATCGTAGTTTTGCCGCGCTGCTGCCGGATCACACCGGGTTGCAGCGCCTCGTGTCGCTGGTCCGCGCGTTTCTCGGCTTCGAGACCGGGTTTGCCGTGAACCCGGTGCTGATGGGGTCGGAGGTGCCGCCGCTGCAGCTCGACCCCACCGCCGACCCGGCACCGCGGCTCGGCTGGAACACCTGGGTTCCGGCGCCGAAAGCGCCGGTCGGCGGCATCGCGCGGCGCGACGCCGACGAAGCGTTGTTCGAGGCGGAGATCGTCGAGGCCGAGGAACTCTGCAGGGCGAGGTCACCGATGACGGCGCCATTGGGCGATTGGGGCGGCGGATACGTTACCGACATTCCCTATCTGCCGGGTTATTACCGGCATCAATCGCCGCTGCACCTCAATCTTGCCTGCCTGCTCGGCGGCGTCGCCGGTATCACGATCGAGCCGACGACACGGCTGCGCTATATCGAACTCGGCTGCGGCCACGGGTTCGGTGCGCTGATGCTCGCCGGGTGCAACCCGGCCTGGCGAGGTGATCGGCATCGACTTCAATCCCGCCCATATCGCCGCCGCCCGAGCGCTCGCCGCCAAGGCCGGCATTGCCAATACTCGGTTTATCGAGGCCGATCTCGCGGTGATGGCCGAGACGCCGGCTGGGGCGCGACCTGCCGGAAGCCGATGTCGTCACGATGCACGGGCTGTGGAGCTGGGTCGGCGACGCGGTGCGCGCCGGCATCGTCCGGCTGCTCGGCCGACAAGCTGCGGCCCGGCGGCATCGCCTATCTGAGCTACAATGCGCTGCCGGCATGGCAGGGCGCGCTCGGCATGCAGCGGCTGCTGCTCGAAGCCGGGTCGCGGGCCGGCGGGCGCAGCGACCGCCGAGTTGCGGCCGGCTGGGAAACGGTGCGGGCGGTCGGTGAAGCCGGGGCGGCGCATCTGCGCGAAAGCGGCCTCGTGCAATCCCTGGCGGCGTACAGTCAGCAGGCTCAGGTCGCCTATCTCGCGCATGAATACATGAACGCCGCGTGGCGCCCATGCTTTCACGGCGATGTCGTGCGGGCTTTGGCAGGTGCCAAGCTCGACTGGGTCGCCTCCGGCCAGCTTGCTCGAAAACTTCACGCCGCTGATGCTCGATGAAAAGGCGCGGGCGGCGCTCGCGCGCCACGACGACCCGATCATGCGCGAACTGATCAAGGACATGTTCCTGACGCGCTGTCTGCGGCAGGACGTGTTCGTCCGCGGCGCGCGCCGCATCTCGACTGCCGAACGCGATGCCGCGCTGGGCGAGGTGATGCTGGCCTTGCAGTGTCGAGGGGCCGCAATTCACCTGGGATTTCGAGGTGCCGGTCGGCGAGGCGCATTTCGAGCGCGAGTTCTTTGGCCCGATCGTCGCGGCATTGCTCGATGCGCCGCAACGGGTCGATGAGTTGCTCGCGCTGCCGGGTCTGTCGCGGCGCGGCAATCCCGGCGAGGTGGTTGGTATGCTGGTCGGCAGCCATCAGGCGATGCCGGTGCTGGGCGCGCCGGCCCCGCCGCAGCCGCGCATCCGCAAGCTGAACCAGGCGGCGGCAGGGCATTTCGTGCGCCCCGACATGCTCGATCTCGGCATGGCGCTGGCAGCGTCGGGCACTGGCGCGCCGCTGCCTTGTACGATGCTCGACCTCTACATCGCCGAGCGTCTGCAGAACGGCGAGACGCCCGATCCGACCCGCTGGGCCGCGGCGCTCGGGGGTGAGCGATCGTCCGAGGAGCAGGGGCGGTTGAGCGAATTCATCGAACGCGTCCTCGCCGAGCGGGCGCCGGTATGGCGGCGGCTCGGCGCGCTGCCGTCCTGATTTCGCATGCTGTGCAATCCCGGCTGCTTGTCATCCATGCAAGCGGCCCGGACGTGGTATTGTTCGCGCCATTGTGGCTGACCGCAATCCTCCCGGCCGGGCCGCCGGCGGTGGCGAACCGACGATCATCCGTTCACGCGGCACTGCGATGCCCGGCGTGCTGCGGGCCGGAACCGTGCTCGGCCACACCTATGCGATCGAGGAATTGCTGGGGCGTGGCAGCCTCGGCGAGGTCTATCGCGCCAAGCACGTCGAACTCGGCACCGCGCACGCGATCAAGCTGATCCAGCCGGCCCTCGCCAGCGACCCGAAGACGGTGCAATTGCTGGTCGAGGAAGCGCGCAAGCTGGCGCGGGTGCGCAACGACGCGGTCGTCAATTACGAAGGCCTGTTCCGCGACGAGCAGGGGCTGCGCTACCTCGTCATGGAATTTGTCGACGGTCCGTCGCTGGCGAGCGTGATCGCGGGGCGGCGGTTCGAGCCCGACGAGGTGCTGGCCTTGCGCGACCGGCTCGTCGAAGGGCTGGCGGCGGTGCACAACCGCGGCATCATTCATCGCGACCTGTCGCCCGACAACATCATCCTGCCGGATGCCGAGGTCGGGCGCGCCAAGCTGATCGGCTTTGGCTTTGCCAAGACGGGCGACGCCGGCGACGCGACGATGATCGGCGTCAACCTGATGGCGCGGCACGCTTATGCCTCGCCGGAGCAGCTTGGCCTGTTCGGCGGACGGGTCAACTCGCGCTCGGACATCTACAGTCTTGGCCTGGTGCTGGCGGCGGCGGCGATCGGGTTTGGCCGCACGCTGGACATGGGCGCGAGCCCCGGCGCGGCGATCGTCGCCCGGCAGAAAGCGCCGGATTTGACGCCGGTCCCGGCGCCGCTGCGCCCGGTCATCGCGCCGCTGTTGCAGCCGAGCCCCGATGAGCGGCCGGCCTCGGTGCGTTCACTTTCGGGTAGCGCCAAGGCGGCAGCGGCGCCGCAGACGGAAAAATCGCGTCTTGGCTGGGTCATCGCGGCCAGCGCGGCGGCGGTCGCGGTATTGCTGGTCGGGGTGGTGCTGTTTGCGTTGCTGCATACCGGCGCGGGGTCGGTCACGACACCGGACGAGATGCGCGCCCGGCTGGCGGCGGCGGTTGCGGCGCAGGATTGCGCGGCGGTGCAATACACGCTGCTGCCCGATCGCCGGGTGCGGCTGTCGGGCCATGTCGCAAGCGCCGAGGATTTGACCCGCCTGCAACGCGATGTCGCGGCGATACCGGGTATCGGGCCGGCGATTGCCGATGTCGATCTGATGGGGCGGCCGCATTGCGAGGTCGAGGCGCTGCTAACACCGTTTGCCGGTTCGTCAGTGCGAGACGGGCTGTCGCTCGCCTTTTCCGGCACTGGCGGGGGCGCCTATATCGGCGAGCAGCCGTCATTCCAGGTTCGCGCGCCCGGTTTCGACAGCTATCTCTATATCGATTATTTCGACAGCAACGGCCAGGTTCAGCACCTCTTTCCGAACGGGCGCGATGCCTTCAACCTGCGGCCGTGGCGGAACCGTTTCGTGCTGTTCAAATCGCCGGTGTGGACCGTGTGCGGCAATGTCGGGCGTCAGCTGGTGACGATGGTCGCGGTGCCCAAACCGATCGAGCCGGCGCAACGGCCCGATGTCGAGGAAGCGCGCGACTACATCGCCAGCCTGCGCGAGGCGCTGAAAAAGGCCCCCGGCGGCAAAGCGGCTGCGACGCTGCTGTTTTTCGACCTGCGCGAGGCCCCGCCGTGGATCAACCGGGAGCTGGCATGCGGCTCGTAGCGATCATCGCGGCCGGGCTGATCGGCCTTGTGGCGATAGGCTGGGCCGCGACGGCGCGGGCCGACGCGGCGGCGGGTGCCGCGGCCTTTGACAAGGGCGATTATGTGCGGGCGATGGCGGAGTGGACCAGCGCCGCCGACCGTGGCGATCCCGATGCTGAATTCGGTCTCGGCATGCTGTATGAGCGGGGCGAAGGTGAACTGCGCCAAAGCTACAAGGAAGCCGATCGCTGGTATCAGAAGGCCGCCGACCACGACCATGTCGGCGCGGAATATCGGCTGGCGCTGATCTGGTCGGCCGGCACCGACAATTTCGCGGCGGACTACGTCGAGGCCTACAAGTGGATTTTGCTGGCCTCGGAAAGAGGCCTCGCGACCGATGTCAAGGCCCAGCTCGAACGGGTATTGGACCGGCGCCAGATGGCGGAAGGCCAGAAACGCGCCGCCAGCTGGAAAGAGGCGCACGCCGCCAAAAAGGCGGAACCGCCACCCACTCTCACAACGACAACCACAAGCACCTCAACTGCCGCGATCCCGCCGCCGCGTACCACGGCGACCTCGGGCACCACCACCGCCACGACGGGCGGCAAATCCGGAGGCTGCCCCGGCTGGCCGTTCCCGACCCTCCCCTGCACCGAGCAATTCCCGTCGCTGCCGGGCGCCACCGCGCCGCGCACCTCCAACATACCGCCGCCCCGCGCCGACTGAGCACGTTGCGCCGGCCGGCTCGCGTCAGCTCTTTTTAGTGAAAGCTGTGACGTTAGTCACAGGCGTTCGACCGCCGACCCGCTATCATTGGCACCATGATCAACCGTCGCAAACTCCTCCTGGGCGTAGCACTCGGTGCCAGTCTCCCGGCGCTGCCGAGTTGGGCCGACACGGATGCCGCTTCAACCGATTGGCTCCCGCCAAAGTGGCGCGAACACGGCTTTCCGACCCGGCGCTGGGTGAACATCAATTTTGTCAACACTGGAGAGAAATTTAAGAACATTTACTGCGAGAACGGTGAGTACATTTTTCCTTCTATCAAGGAATTTTCCTGGACCTGCCGCGATTTTCGACGCAGTGAATGGAAAATGCTGCACCCAATGCTTATGGATCTTCTGTTTCTGCTACATTGGAAATACAATAAGAACGAAATAAATATCTACAGCGGATACCGCACGCCGGAAACCAACGCCAATATCGAAGGTGCGGCGTTGCATTCCCAGCACACGCTGGCGAAGGCGCTCGATATTCATCTTCCTGATACCGACAACGCCGAAGTCGCGAAGTCGTTTAAGACTTTCATTTACGGCGGTGTCGGCATGTACCCGCAAAAGCACTTTACGCATCTGGATTGCGGGCCGCTGCGTAGCTGGGTCGGATAGGCGGTCACGCCGCCGGCGTCACCAAAAGAGTATAGGCGGCGATCCGCCCAGTGGAATGATTTGGACCCGTACCGTGTCGCATAATATGGTCAGGCTGTGGTCTTCACCGGGGCGGTGTCGCCGGCCCCGGTCGGGCTGCCGAGGGCCGAGCATGCGCGTCATCTCACGCCGATTTCGCACCGGGCCTTTGGCCCCCGCCGGCTCGCGCGCCGCGCTCCGCCTGATTGCGAGCGCGTGATGACCGGCCATACCCTCGGCACCTACGAGCTTGAAGGCCTGCTGGGCGAAGGCGGGATCGGGCAGGTTTACGCCGCGCAGGACACGGTTCTCGGCCGCAAGGTCGCGATCAAGATGCTGCGGCCGGAATTCAGCTCCGATCGTAACTTTGTCGAGCGTTTCTATGTCGAGGCCAAGAGCCTCGGCAACCTCAACCACACCAACATCACGACCATCTACGCGCTGCACACCGAAGGCGCGGAAGCCTACATGGTCATGGAGCTGGTGCACGGCTACACGCTGGAGGCGTTGCTCCAGCGGGTGCAACGACTCACGCTGCGCGACAGCCTCGCGGTCCTGGCCCAGGCCGTCGCGGGCATGCGTTACGCGCACCGCCGCGGCGTCATCCACCGCGACCTCAAGCCCGCCAACCTGATGGTGACTGATGACGGGCTGGTCAAGATCATGGATTTCGGCATCGCGCGGGTGCGCGGGTCGGAACACCTGACGCGGGTCGGCGAGTTCTGCGGCACTTTCGTCTATGCCTCGCCCGAGCAGATTCGCGGCGAGGAGGTCGACGAGCGCAGCGATTTGTACAGTCTCGCGATCGTGCTCTACCGGATGCTGGCGGGCGTACCGCCGTTTGCCTCCGACAACGAATACGCGCTGATGACGGCACAGTTGCAGACGCCGCCGCCGCCACTGGTCGGCCGCGTGCCCGATCTCGACGCGGCGACCGAAGAGGTGCTGATGCGGGCATTGGCGAAGCGCCCGGAAGATCGCTTCGCCTCGATCGAGGAATTCGGCAAGGCGATCGGCGCGATGGCGCTGCGCGGCGACAGCGTCGAAATCCTGACGCAGCTTTATGCCCGGGCGTTCGAGGAGCACGAAGACCCGAAAGCCACCCGCATCGTCAGCAGCAGCCGGTTTTCGCGGCCGGCGGCCGACCCGACGGCGCCGTCGAACCGCCGCGATTGGCAGCTGCCGACGATCGGTTCGCGGCCGAATTCGGCGCCGGACCTGGTCATGTCGCGGCGGGCGGCGGTGGCGCCGGCCTCGCGGCCGAATTCGAGCCCATTCGCGACGCCGGCGCCTTCGACACCGGTGCCGCCCAGCTTCCAGACGCCCAGCTTCCAGACGCCCAGCTTCCAGCCATCAGCTTTCCAGCCCGCGGTGCAATCCGCGAAGCCGCGGTCCGGCGTGCGGCCGTGGCTGATCGGTGTCAGTGCGCTCGCGATGGCGGCCCTTCTGGGCGGCGGTTACTATTTTGTGGCGGCCGACAAAACGGTATCGAATGACCATCAGGTCGCGGTCGTGATACCGACGCCGCCGGCGCCTGCCAAAGACAATCCGGCCGACACGGTGCCGCCCCCGTCGCCGGTCGAGGTCACGAAAGTCGAGCCGGCCCCGGAGCCGGTCGAGATCAAAAAGCCTGAGCCGGCCCCGGTTGTTGTTGACATCAAGACGCCAGAGCCGGCCCCGGTAGTGGTGCCCGTCGAACCGCCAAAGCCCGAGCCGGCGCCGGTGAAGCTGGCGATATCGGAGCCCGCGCCGGTTGATCCGCCGCAGCCCCGGACCTCGCAGCCGCCCTCATCGACCCAGATGGACCTGCCACAGCCGGAACCCGTCCCGCCGCCGCTGCCGGTCGTGCAGCCAACGCCCGACCCGGTCATCGTGCCGGCGCCGCCACCGGTTGTCGAACCGGTGAAGATCGAGACGCTGGTCGAACCGGTGAAACCCGTCACGCCGCCGCCGGTGGTGACGATTCCCGAGCCGCCGAAACCGGAGCTGACAAAACCGGAGCCGGGTTCGTCATCGGGCAATCTCCAGGTGGCGACAGTCGAACCGCCTTCAAAGACGTTCGAGCCGCTGCCGGTGCTCCCGCCCGCCAATACGCAGTCGGCAAAACCCGAAGGCCAACCCGACCTGTTCGGCAAGGTCAGCGGCGCCAAGGGGCTCGACGAAATCGAGATCGGCGGTCGCTGGATCAAGGTCTATGGAATCATCGACAACGCTCGCGGGGCACCGGAGGCGCAGCATGTACAGGCTCTGATCCGCTACATCAAACCGGCAGGCAACATCCTCGTGTGCTACCGGAAGGCGGCCGACACCTATCGCTGCTACGCGGATGGGCAAGACATCGCGCAGCTCGCGTTGCTGGACGGCCTGGTCCGACTGGCACCGAATGCCCCTGCCGAATACCGCACCTTGCTAGCGCAGAAACGCTAGTCCGAGCCGGCTAAACCGGTTTTGCCGGGTAGTTCACCATGGAACCACAATCGCGTTCGGCGAGACACAGAGCAGGTTCGTCGCGCCGTTCCCGCGAGATGGGAGGGTCATTGCCATGATCGCTAAAACCATTCTCGGTTCGATAATTGCCTTGAGCGTCGGCGCCTATGTCAGTGAGAGCGCACTGGCGCAGTACCCCAGCGGATACCAGCAATATCCAGCTTACCAATACGCGCCGGCCCAGCAACAACAATACCAGCAGTACCCGCAGCAGCAATACCCGGCGCAGACACAGCAGTACCAGCAGCAATATGCGCCGGCCCAGACACAGCAGTATCAGCAGCAGTACACGCCGACCCAGCAATATGCCCCGGCGCAGCCGGCATACGCCCCTGCCCAGACGGCATACACGCAGATGCCGCAATACTGCTCGCAGAACAACGCCGCGGCCGGTGCCGTGATGGGCACGCTGCTGGGTGCCGCGGTCGGCGGGGCACTGGGTGGCGGCCGGGGCGCCGCGATCGGGGCCGGGTCGGGCATGCTGTTCGGCGGCATGTCGGGCGCGCAGGCCGATGCGCAGTGCCAGCAGTTCGCCGTGCAGCGGGCCTATGAAACTGCTGCCGCGCAGCAGGCCGCCTACCAGCAGCAGGCAGCGACGCAGGCCGGTCCCCTGAACCTGCCAAGCTCCGCATACGTGCCGGTGTCGGTGGATTATTCGACGCCGTCCGACAGCCACCGCCACCGGGTCACCGTCAAGCGGCTCAACAGCTACAGTGAACCGGCATCGCGCCAGGTCTGCGATACCTTCACCAAGATCGATGCGGACCTTGATGGCGGAACCAATGCGACCACCACGGCCCGGCGCTGCAAGGGGCCGGACGGCCAGTGGCGCGATTCGTGACGCTGCGGGTTCGTCGCTAACCCAGGTGTGGCGAATTTTCGACGCTGGCGGAGCACGCGCATCGTTGCGCGTGCTCCGTCTTGTCACAGTGGCCCTGGCATTGCTGCTCGCCAGGGACGCGCACGGCGAAAGCGACCGTGTCAAGAGCGGCACCGGGTTTTTTGTGACGCGCGACGGGTTTCTGCTGACCAGCGCGCACGTCGTTGACGGCTGCGGCAAGATGTCCGTCTGGCAACCGAATGGGACAGAGCGTCCCAGCTACGTTGTTGGCTTCGATCGCCAGCGCGATATCGCGCTGCTATGGGCTGACGGCATGTCGCCGCGCCCGGTGGCAGTCGCCAGCCGCGTGCCGCCGCGCGAGGGTGATGAGGTCTTCACTCTCGGCTATGGCGTCGATACGAAAAATCCGCTGACCCCCGCACTGGTCGAGGGCTCCTATGTCGGCGACCGCACGGCACAGCCAGGCAACCACATCATCGTCATTCGCGCCCGATTGCGCGCCGGCAATAGTGGTGGCGCTGTGCTGGCCGGAGACGGATCGTTGCTCGGCATGGTCGTCGGACGCGACGAGGACCACCCGGAATTCGGCGTCGCGGTTCCCCGCGACGACCTCGAGGCATTGCTGACGGTTTATGGCATCTTGTTGCCGGTACAGGAGTCCCAGCCGACCGCGCCCGGTGTGCTTGGGGCGATTTCGGTGCTGATCCAGTGTTCGGCGCAGCCAGCAGCGAAAAAGGCCCCGGCCGTTTCCGGCCGGGACCTTTCCCGGGAGGTGCCGGAGCGTGCCGGGCGGAACTAGCTCGCGTCCGGCAGTGTTCTGCCGTACCCGCTTCTACCAGTGGCGCCAGTGATGGTAGTAATAGTGGGGATAGCTATGGGCATAGCCCCACCCGTAATAATTGGCGACGCAATTGTTCCAGTAGTCGCGATGCCCGGCCGGGCCGCAGCCGCCGGATACCTCGATCACATTCGAGGCGATCGGCGCGTCAACCCGCGCGACCGCGGGGGCAGCGTTCGCCGGCAAAGCGGCCGCCGCCAGTGCGAAAGAAGCGACAAACGTCAAGGCTGCTAAACGCATCGTCCTCGTCCTTCAAAGCCGCATCGTCATCACGATGCCTGCCGATGAAGATAATGGTGTTGACGCCTCCAGCCCTGTGAGTGGCCTCACACCTCACAGCAAAAATTTTGAGCTTTTCCCTCTCCCGCACTGCGGGAGAGGGTGGATCGCTGCGCCAGCAGCGAGACGGGTGAGGGTGGTTGGGCGAGGCTCGATCCCTGTGGCCGCCCCCTCACCCGTCTCGCTACGCGAGCCACCCTCTCCCCCGGTGGGGGCGAGGGAGTTTCTCCGAAGGGGTGGCGTCAAGGCGATTGCGCGGGGGTTGTAGCAATCGTGCCACGACCTGTGTCCTTTTTCTATATTTCCGTTTTTCGTCAAGTAATCCTGATTGATTTTTGGCAAGATGCGGATCAGGAGAATTTGGATTCGCTGCCAGGACGCGGGCGTTATGACCTCTGACCACCTTCCCCGTTAAGCGCATGGCCGAGCGGGCACAGTTCCTGAGCCGGATCATCATTCCGATCGCGTGGGATCGCCTCGACGCGGCGCCTTCGGTGACGGCGCATGCGGCACTCGAAGCGGCCAATGCGGGTGTGCTCGGCTTTTTGCTGCGCGATGTCGGGACCGAGGCGACGCTGCGGACCTCTGACGAGCGGCTGGCCGATGCCCTCGCCCCGGTGCACGCAAAGCTCGACATGATCGTCGAGTTGCTTGGCCGCCTGCGTTACGGCGATCTCGAACTGCCGCCGCCGCAGGAAATCGAATTCTCCCTCGATCATGTCGTCTGGATGGCCCCGCAGCACCTGGAACCGGCGGACTGGCTGCGCTTCAGGCTGTACTTTCATCCGACCTTCCTCGAGCCGGTCATGCTGTACGGACGGGTGTCCGGTCGCGCGACGGCCGACGATGGCGGGTTCCGCGTCGAGGCCGAATTCGCGGAAATGTCCGAAGCCAATGGCGACGCTCTGGCGCGCCTCGCTTTTCTGGCCCAGCGCCGGCAGCTGGCGCAGCACCGGTCGGCGGCGGCGCATGCAACCCACATCACAAGGTGAGAAATGATCCCGGCGATTGGTGCGATGAGCGCGGCCCTGTCGGAATTGCAGACGCTCGCCGCCGCGGCGACAGAGCCGTCGGGTGCCCCGGCCGGGGTCGCGGGGTCATCCGGCGGTACGCCGGCCGAGGGTTCTTTCGCCGGGGCGCTGCACGCGGCGCTCGACCGTCTCGACGGTACGGTCGCGACGGCGGACCATCTGGCGAAGGCGTCGGCGGCCGGCGACCGCGACATCTCCCTGAGTGACGTGATGGTGTCGATGGAGCAGGCCAATCTGGCGATGCAGATGGCGGCGAACGTTCGCGACAAGGTCAGCGCCGCCTACACCAACATCATGAACATGCCTGTTTAGGATTTATTAACCAAGTTCGGCGAAGCCGAGTTGCGGGTAGATCGTGGCCGTCCTCGACAGGATTCTGCCGCAGAGCGTGCAGGCGCGCATTTTGCCGCTGCTGAACGCCAATCGGCGGATGGCGGTCGTCGTCGGTGGGGCGTTGGGGGCGACGGTCGTGGCCCTCGGTATCCTGTGGTCAGCGGAATCGGGGTACTCGGTGCTCTATGCCGGACTTGATGGAGAAGAAGGCGGGCGTACGCTCGCGGAGTTGCAAAAGCTCAATATTCCTTATCGCATTACCGAGGGCGGCCGCGTCATCCTCGTGCCGGCGGGCGATGTCGGGCGCGCCCGACTGCAACTGGCCGCGCGCGGCGTCCCGAAAACCGACCACGACGGCTGGTCACTGTTCGACAACGAAAGCCTGTCGGTCAGCCCGTTCGCCGAACAGGTGCATTACGTCCGGGCGATCGAGACATCGCTGGCGCGCAACATCCGCAATATCGACGGAGTGGTTGGCGCGCAGGTGATGCTGGGGCTGCCGAAGCAGACGAGCTTTCTGGCGGATACCCCGAAACCCAGCGCCTCGGTCGTGTTGCGGCTGCGGCCCGGCGTGCAGCTTGCCGGCCCGCAAGTGGATGGGATCGTCGCGTTGGTGGCTGCCAGCGTGCCGGGGCTGGCACGCGAGAATGTCAGTATTACCGACCAGACCGGGCGTGGCCTGACCCAATCGGGCAACGAATTGCTGGGGCAGGCGCCGCAACAGCTTGAGCTGGTCCGCGCCACCAACCGGCGCTACGAGGCGATGATCGCCGACCTGCTGACGCCGGTGCTGGGCTCGCGGAATTTCCGAATTTCGGCAGATGCCGATCTTGATTTCTCGAAAACCAAGGAAAGCCAGATCAAGTATGGCGATGCCCACGTTCTAAGCCAGGACGAGACCTCGCATACGCGGCCGAACGACATGCCGCCGATGGGCATTCCGGGCGCCCTGTCCAACCGGCCGCCCGAAACGCCGACGACGCAGGTCAACCCACCCGCCGCCGGCCAACCGCCCAACCCATCACAAACCCCACCTCCGGCGCAGGCCGGCGCGCCAGGCGCTGCCTCCGGTGCGGCGCCGGCTGCCGGGACGGGGGAAGGGCCGGCCGAGGCGAAGGCCGCTCCCCCGGTCGCCACCGACAATCACAAGACGACCAATTACGACATCGACCATACGGTCCAGTACAGCGAGCGGCCGGCCTGGACGTTGCGGGCCATCAACATCGCCGTGCTGGTGAACAACCCGGCCAGCAACCCCATCCCGGCAGACCGTATCCAGGCGATCGACAAGCTGGTGGCCGCGGCGGTCGGCTCGGCGCAGACGCCGCGTGTCACCGTCGTCGATATGCCGTTCGACAGTGCCGCGGACAGCACGCCCGGCGCTCCGGGTCAGTGGTGGCGGCTCCCGGCGACGGCCGCCGTGCGCGACAATGCGGTGCTCGCTCTGGGCGGCCTGCTCGTGTTGTGGGGAGGCATCCTGCCGATGCTGCGCCGCGTCGAACAGATGCAGGCGGCGCTGCCCATGCCCCGGCGGCGCAGCGCCATCGCCGCCGCCAACGTGAACGTCACGCTCGCCTCGGAAAGCCCGCGCGCCGGCTGGTCGCTGGGCGGGCGACGGCCGGCAGCCAGGACCGCAACCCCGCAGGATTTTTCCCGCATCGAACCCGAAACCGTCCGGATGCTCGCAGCCAATGACCCGGCGCGGACCGCCCAGGTCATCAAGGGATGGATCACCAGTGACAGAGGCAGCGCCAACCATGACGCCTGAGCTGAAAGACATCGAAAAGGCCGCCGTCCTGCTGCTGTCGATCGGGCAGGCGGCGGCGGCGGAAGTCATCAAGCTCATGTCGCAGCCCGAGATCAACATTCTGACCCAGGCGATGACGCACATCTCCAAGGTGCCGCAAAACGCGCTGAGCGCGGTGTTCGAGGAATACACCGACCTGATGCTGCAGGAGACCTCGATCGGCATCGGCTCGCAGGCCTATGTCAGCGAGGTTCTCGAACGCGCGCTCGGCCCTGGCGAAGCCAAGCGGCTGGTCGGCCGGTTGCAGCACGAGGAATATTTCGCCGGCATCGAAGCCGTGCAATGGCAGGACCCGCGGGTGCTCGCGGAGCTGATCAAGGCGGAACACCCGCAACTCATCGCGTTGATTTTCGCCTATCTCGAACCGGAACAGGTCGATGCGCTGATCCGCTATCTGCCGGAGGATTTGGTCGAACAGATCATCCCACGATTGGCGACGCTCGACACGATTCCGCCGACCGCGCTGCGCGAATTGAACGAGGCAATCGAAGACCTGCTCTCGGGCGAGGTGGTGCGGCAGGATCGGGTGGCGATCGGCGGGATGACCCTGGCCGGCAAGATCATGCACCGCTTCGAGGGACCGCTGGTCGAGCGGATCATGGACCAGATCAAGGAGGTCGATCCCGAACTGGCGCAGCGCATCGCCGACAGCATGTTCGCGTTCGAGGACCTGATCAACGTCGACGACCGCAACTTCCAGGTCCTGCTGCGGGCGGTCGATCAGCGCCTCCTGGTGTCGGCGCTGAAGGGCGCGGACAGCGCGATGCAAAGCAAGGTGTTGCGGAACATGTCGCAGCGCGCGGCGGAAATGCTGCGCGACGAAATCGGCGCGCGCGGCCCGATGCGCGCGAGCGACGTTGAAAACGCCAAGCGCGAGATCGTCGAGATCGCGCGGCGCCTTGAAAGCGAAAGCAAGATCATCATCGCCGGCGGCACCGACAAGATGGTCGCCTAAGCATGGCCGCGCCTGTGAGCATTCCGCCGTCCCATCCCGCGGTGAACCAGCCCCCGCCCGCGCGTTTGCCGCGCGGCGCCGCTACCCCGGCGGCTGCGCCGACGCAGCAAACCCGGCGCTCGCAGACACATTCTGACGCCCGCTCCAAGGCGCCCGCAGGCGACAGCGGGTTCGCAGCCACGCTCGGCGCGAAGACCCATGCGGCGGCGAGCCCGCCGGCGCAGGCCGGGAAGACGACGGCGAAGCCACCCGGCGATACCGGCGCCGCACCTGACGGGACAGATAAAGTCGGGACCGGCGAGGAACTGCCTGACGCGGATACCGACTCGAACCGCGCAGGCGCCATCGCGGCGCGTACCGAGACGGATCAGACTGCCATCACAACCGCTGAAACGGCGGCAACATGGGTCGCCATCGCCGGCGACGTCGCCGACATGCCTGACGATGACCCGACGCCGTCGGCGTCAGAGCAGCAAGCATTCGGCGCTGTCAAAAACGACTGCGGACGATGTCGCCATCGTCCTCGCGACACCCTTGCCGATATCGTCCGCGCAAAACGCCGATGTTGCCGATGACGCCGGATCGGATGGCTTGTCCGGGCTGCGGCCGGGTGGGCTGGGCAGCATTGATCGCGGCGACTCCGCCACCCAGGCAGCCGTCGGACTGACGGCGAGCCTCGACGGCGCCTCGCCGCGTTCGGGAGACAGCGCGACGCCCGCCGTCACGGCGCTGGCCGGCGCGGGCCCCGATACCGGCAATGCCGGTGCCAGCATGCCGGCCGATCGGCTGGAACAATTGCTGGCGGAGCCGCTGGTCAGGCTGGTGTCGAGTTCGCAGCGCGAGATGGTGATCCGTCTGCGGCCGCCGGAACTCGGCGAGCTGACGGTGCGGGTGGCGGTCAGCGGCCGCAGCGTCTCGGCCTGGTTCGAGACGCCGCAACCGCAGGTCCAGCAAATCATCGGCCAGGCGATCGCGCAGCTGCACAGCGACCTTGGCACGGCCGGCTACGACCTGACCGGCGCCTGGGTCGGGACCGGCGCTTCGGGCGGCGATGCGCGGCAGCCGCGTCGCGATGCCACTTCCCGCGCGTATCGGCGAGGGCCGGGCCGAGCGCGGACGCGACCTGTCCGGCGGCCGTCCGGCTCATCCAATCCGCTTCCGGGGTAAGCATCTATGTCTGACCCATCTACGTCTGAGGCATCGGCCGATACCGAAGGCACTGTCCGCCCCTACAATCTGCTGGACGAGCGGGGCCGGTCGCGGTCGCGGATGCCGGCCTTTGAGCCGACCATCGTGATGATCAACGACCGGTTCTGCCGGACCCTGCGATCGGCGCTGCTGCAATATCTGCGGCGGGCGGTCGATGTCACCAGCATCGGCATCGAGTGCCTCAAGCATCGCGAATTGCTGGAACGGCTCGATGTGCCGAGCTATCTCGCCCTCCTGACGATGCGGCCCTTGCAGGGCACGATCATGGTCGGGGTCGATGCCCAGCTGGTCGCGTCGATCGTCGAAAGCCGGTTCGGGGGAGACGGCCGGTTTCCGGCGGTGGTGACCAAGCGGCCGTTCAGTTCGTTCGAGCTGAAATCGATGCGGCGGGTCATGGAAATCGTGTTCACCCAGCTCGCCGCCGCCTGGGAACCACTCGGGAGGTTCGAGCCGGACATGATCCGGCAGGAGATCAACCCGCATTTCGCCAGCTTTGCCGCGCCTGACGAGCAGGTCATCTTCAGCGGGTTCGCGGTGAAGATCGATCGCGCCGTCGGGGAACTGGTCGTCGCGGTCCCCTATTCCGCACTGGAGCCGCTGCATGATCGGTTGAGCCTCGACTTGGCTGAGGATTCCGCCGAACGCGACCTGCGCTGGTCCGAGATGCTGCAGGCGGCGGTCACGCAGGCCGAAATCACGCTGTCGGCGGAATTGACCCGCATCGAGATCAGCGTTGCCGATCTGGTCGCGCTGCAGCCCGGCAACGTGTTCGAGATCGACCGCCACGGCACCGCGACGGTCTACGCCAACGGCGTGCCGCTGTTCCGCGGCCAGTGGGGCCGGCACGGACGCAAGATTGCGGTGCGCATCGGCGAACCCCTCACCCCGCTTACCGGCGTGCTCCCCGCCAAAGGCAATGCCCCGACATGAATGACGATCCGCTGCCGGAGGAAAACATGCCGCCCAGCGATGCCGGCGACCCGCCGCCCGGTTCCGAGCAGCTGGCGTTTGCCAGCTTTTACGAATCCGCGGCCCAGGCGGCGGCCGGCGCCGCCCGCGCCGCCGCGCCGGGACCGGCCGAGCCGCCGCCGCGGCTCGACCTCGTGCTGGATGTGCCGGTGTGGCTGTCGGTCGAACTGGGCCGCACCGAAATCCCCATCCGCGATGTCGTCGGCCTCGGGCGCGGCTCGATGATCGAACTCGACCGCGGCCCCGGCGCGCCGCTCGATGTGCGGGTGAACGGGGTGCTGATCGGGCGCGGCGAGATCGTGCTGATCAACGAGGAACGCCTCGGCCTGCGCTTCCTCGAAGTGGTCAGCCCGGCCGAACGCGTGAAGCGGTCGGATCAGGCGTGATGCAGGGCAGGGAGAGAATCGTGATCGGGATGTCGCAGGCATCGCATGACGCGCTGCTGACGATCGTCTACGTCGCCAGCCCGATCCTGGCCGTCATCATGATTATCGGCGTCCTCGTCAGCGTGTTTCTCGCGGTGACGCAGATCAACGAACCGACCCTTAGCTTTGTCCCGAAATTTCTCGGGACGATCATCGCACTGGCGGTTCTCGGGCCGTGGCTGTTGCGCCAGCTTGAAGCCTTCACGATCCGCATCCTGACCGAACTGCCGAAGATGCTGACGTGAACTCGGCAACCGCCATCGTCACCGGCCTGCCGTTTGCGGCGTGGCGCCGGCAGGCCACCTCGCTGGTCGGGCCGATCGCGTTCGTCCTGATCCTGGCGATGGTGGTCGTGCCGTTGCCGCGGCTGGCGCTCGATTTCCTGTTCACCTTCAACATCTGCTTCGGACTGATGATCCTGCTCGCCGCGCTGTACACGGCGAAGGCGACGGATTTCGCGGCGTTCCCGACATTGCTGCTGATGACGACATTGCTGCGGCTGTCGCTGAATGTCGCCGCCGCGCGCATCATCCTGCTCGACGGGTATATGGGCGCCGACGCCGCGGGCCGGGTCATCGAGTCATTCGGCGCCTTTGTCGTCGGCGGCAATTACGCGGTCGGCATCGCGGTGTTCGCGATCCTCGTCATCATCAATTTCGTCGTCATCACCAAGGGCGCCGGGCGCATCGCCGAGGTCGCGGCGCGCTTTGTGCTCGACGGCATGCCCGGCAAGCAGATGGCAATCGACGCCGATCTGAATGCCGGGCTGATCAACCAGGAGGAGGCGACGCGGCGGCGGCAGGAGGTCGGACGCGAGGCCGATTTCTTCGGCGCGATGGACGGCGCCAGCAAGTTCGTGCGCGGCGACGCGGTCGCCGCGGTGCTGATCCTGTTCATCAATCTGGTCGGCGGCCTGATCATCGGCATCTGGCAGCACGAACTGAGCCTCGCCGAGGCGGCCCAGACCTATACGCTGCTGACGATCGGCGACGGGCTGGTGGCGCAGATCCCGGCGCTGGTGATCTCGTCGGCGGCCGGGGTCATCGTCAGCCGGGTCGCGACCGGCGACGATGTCAGCAGCCAGATCATCGCGCAATTCGCCCGGTATCCGCAGGCGTGGTGGATTGCCGCCGGCATCGTCGGGCTGTCCGGGCTTATCCCGGGCATGCCGCATCTGCCCTTCCTGGTCTTCGCCGGGCTGTTGGGCACGGCCGGGTGGTGGCTCCGGCGCGAGCAGGCGCGCACCGACGCGGCATTGGCCGCGCCGCCGCCGGCGCCGACAGAAGCCGAGGAAATCGATATCGGCGTTGTCGAACTGGTCGAGCCGCTCGAAGTGCAGCTTGGATATCGGCTGGTCGGGCTGGTCAGCCGCGACCGCGACAGCGGTCTGTTGCGCCGGCTGCGCGCTGTACGTCGGCAGGTGTCGCGCGATTTCGGGTTTCTGGTGCCGGTGGTGCATGTTCGCGACAACGCGGATTTGCGCTCGACCGGCTACCGCATCCTGATCCACGGGGTCGAGCGGGCGGCCGGCGAGGTTTTCCCGGACCGACTGCTGGCTCTGTCGAGCGGGCGCACCGTGCGCGAGATCGCCGGCCAGACCACCCGCGATCCCGTCTTCGGCGGCCCCGCGCTGTGGATCATGGCGGCCAGCGCCGAGGAGGCGCGGGCCGCCGGCTATACCGTGTTCGAGGCGCCGGTGATCATCGCGACGCATTTCGAGCGCGTCGTGCGCGACAACATCGACAGCCTCTTCGGCCGCACCGAACTCGACGCGGTGCTACGGCACCTGACCACCGTTTCGCCCAAAATCGTCGAGGAGCTGACGCCGAAATTGCTGTCGCCGACAGTGGTGCACGGCGTGCTTGCCGCGCTGCTCGCCGAACACGCGCCGATCCGTGATCTGCGCACGATCGTCGGGGCGCTGATCGAGGCGGCCGCGACGACGCAGGAACCGCGCGCGCTGTTGGAAGCCGTCCGGCTCAAGCTCGGCGGCTATATCGTGCAGACGATCTTTGGCGCGGTCGGCGAACTCAAGGTCATGGCGCTCGAAGCGGGGCTCGAACGCCTGTTGCAGGATGCACGGCGTCTGCGGCCGGCACCGGCGCGTTCGAGATCGAGCCGGGTCTGGCCGGCGAAATCCAGATCCAGGCGACGACACTGGCCGGGCGTTTCGAGGTTGCCGGCAACGCTCCGGCGCTGATCGTCCGGCCGGAACTGCGCGAGTTGCTGGTGGCGCTGCTGCGCACGGTTCGACCGCGGATCGCCGTGCTGTCGATCCCCGAAATTCCGCCCGAGAAACGCATCCGGGTCACCGATTTGCTCGGCCGCGCGCCGGATAGCACCCACCATGCCGGCAAATAATCCCGGCGATGCGCTGCAAACCGTCGCGCGGGATGCGGCGCCGGGCGCGCCGGGATCGGGGGCGCCGCTCCCCGGTCTGTCGCGGCTGTGCCGGAAACGGCGCGCGCTGTTGCCGGGTATCACGCGGTTGACGGGCGCACGCTGGCGGAGCCTGAAATCATCATGCTGCACGCGCGCACCGTGAAGCGCATCGCGACCCGCCTCGAAGCGCGGCTGCCGGCAGGGGTGCAGCTCGACGATCTGATGCAGGCCGGGTTCATCGCCGTGCTGCGCGCGGTGCGGCGCGGCAGCGTGACGCCCGACGGCATCCCGCCGCTGGTGCTGCAACGGATCATCAGCAACGCGATGATCGACGAGGCGCGGCGCCAGACCTGGGCACCGGTGCGCACGGTGCGGCTCGCGCAGGCCGCCAGCCGCGCGATGCGCCTCGCGAAACAGCGGCTCGGTCGCGACGGTACCGACGAGGAAATCGCCGCGGCGATGAACCTGCCGCTGGACGAATACCACGTCCTGCTGGTCGAGATCGCCGGCATCCGGCTGCTCGACCTCGACGCGTTCGGCGACGGCGGCCAGCAGCTGCGCTCCGAAGACGATCAGCACGCAACGCTCGACCGGAGCCGCCTGATGACCGCGCTGACCGAGGCGATCGCGGCGCTGCCGGAGCGGGAAAAGACGGTCGTGTCGCTCTATTACGAACACGAACTCAACATGGAAGAGGTCGGCCGGGTGCTCGGGGTCGACAAATCGACGGTCAGCCGGACGCACGGCCGGGCCTTGTTGAGCTTGCGCAGCGCGCTGGGGGATTGGGCGCTCGGCGACCGCGCAGCACGCGACCGGATGCCGGCCGGTCAGGGAGGATAAGCGGTGGATTTTCTATCCTTTGGCGGGATCATTTTGGCGTTCTCCTCGGTGATCCTGACGATGGTCATCGACGGCGGTGACATCATGGCATTGCTGCAGGAATCCGCGGCGCTGATCGTGTTTGGGGGCACGATCGGGGCGGTGTTGCTGCAGACGCCGTTCAGCATCTTCATGCGCGGCATCAAGATGGCGGGCTGGGTCTTCTTCCCGCCCAAAGACGACCGCGAAGAACAGCTGAAGCAGATCACCGACTGGCTGCGCGTCGCGCGCCACCAGTTCGTGCTGGCGCTCGACCCGATTGCCGACCAGCAGACCGACCCGTTCATCCGCCAGGGCCTGCGGATGATCGTCGATGGCATCGAGGCGCCGCAAATCCGCACAATGATGGAGGCAATCATCGGCGCCAGGGCGCATGAGGAAATGCAGAGCGCCGAAATTTACGAGGCGATGGGCGGGTACGCGCCGACCGTCGGCATTCTCGGCGCGGTGATGGGGCTGATCACCGTGATGTCGCATCTCGACGACCCGTCAAAGCTCGGCAGCGGCATCGCCACCGCCTTTGTCGCGACGGTGTACGGGGTCGGCGCCGCCAACCTCCTGTGCCTGCCGATCGCCAGCAAGCTGAAATTCCATGTGCGCCGCCGGGTGCGCCGCCTCGAAATGATCGCCGAGGGAATGGTCGGCATCGCCATTCTGGAGAGCCCGCTGCAGCTCGAAATGAAGCTGCGCGGCTATCTCGACGGGTCAGAGGCGGAAGCGGCTCCCGCCGGCCGCGGCGAGGCCGGCGCCGGCGAGGCCGCCCCGGTTGGCGCGGCCTGACAGGAGGGCTGAATGCATTTCGAGGAAAAGCCGCCCAACCACGAACGCTGGATCATCTCCTATGCCGATTTCACGACGCTGCTCCTGGCGACGTTTGTCGTGATGTACGCGGTGTCGAGCATCAATTCGTCGAAATTCCAGGAGATGGCCGAGGCCTTCTCCACCGCCTTTATCGGGCGGACCGTGACATTGGACTCAACGGGACTTGCCGCCGAGAACAAGTCGCAGTTCGATTTCATGCCGTCGCCGGTGCATGTGCCGATCATCACCCGCGAACCGCAGATCAAGAGCCTGCCGCCGGCCTTGCGGCAAGAGGAACCAAAACGGCAGGCTGCCGGCGCCGACGAGGAGAGCAAGGCCAGGCCGACGGTGCTGAAGCGCGGCCAGATCAGGGCGCCGATGCCGCAGATGCGCGACCTTGTCGAGCGCACCGGCGACGATCTGGAAGCGGCCTACCGCAAGCTGGAACAGGCACTGGCGTCGATGATCGGCAAGGGGCAGGTGCAGGTCTCGCTGCGTGAACTCGGGGTGGTGATCGATATCAACGAGGTGCTGCTGTTCCATAACGGCAAGGCCGAACTGACCCTGGCTGCGCTGCCGCTGATCGATGAGATCGCCGCGATCCTCAAGGGGCTGCAATACCAGATCCAGGTCAACGGCTTTACCGACAACGTGCCGATCCACAACCCGACCTTCGACTCGAACTGGGACCTGTCGGCCACCCGCGCGATTTCGGTCGTCAAGCGGTTTGTCGTCGGCGGGGTGGACCCGACGCTGATCGTCGGCGCCGGGTTTGGCGAATACCACCCGGTCACGTCCAACGACACGCGCGAGGGCAGGGCGGCGAACCGTCGGGTTTCGATCGTCGTCGTGTCGCCGCTCGCGGACGAAAACGGGGTGCGCACCCGGCTGGTCGGCCCCGAAAAGCGGAGCGTGACCAACCCGGCCGAGCCTGGTCCTCCGGTACCGCCGATGGCGGCTCCGATCCCGCCGGGACCGACAATCGCGCCGCCAACTGCGGCGATGCCGGCCCCGACAAAGCCTCAGGCGACAACGCCCCAGGCGACAGCGCCTGCCGCGCCGCAAGCGCGGCCCTGACGAGGCGCGCGAGGCCGGCAGATGGCGTTGGGAAAGAGGAGAAACGCAGCCGATACCGGCAAAGCGGAGAGCCCGGGCGGGGCTTTTCGCCCGATGCTGCTGGCCGGTGGTCTCGGCCTGTTGTGGTTCGTGCTCAGCCCCTCAACCGGCTTTGACGATGAGGCCTCGGCCGCAATGGCGGCCGCGCTGACCGGCGCGCGCCTCCTTGTCGATTTTGTCGGCGGATGGATTGTCGTGTCGCTGCTGCGGCTCGCCATCGCCGGCGGGCGATACGCCCTGACCTGGACCCGGACCGGCACGGAGGGCGAAGCGCCGTGAACTCCCGCGTCGAGACCGGCAATCCCTCGATCCTGCCCTGGCAGGTGCCGGTGCTGGAGGGAAGCGAGACGTGGTCGGGTGGCCCGGCCCATGCCCCCTCGGCGCTGCGGGCCGTCGACGATGGCGAGCAGGCGGCAAGCGAGGCTGCTGCGGAGGCGTCCGAAATCGCCTTCGAGGAAGTCACGACAACATCCGAGGAAATCGCCTCGGCCGCACCCCGCGACCCGGTGGTTGTCGCGCCGGTGGCGGAGCAGGACGCACAACAACAGGCGGCGCGCAGCTATGCGCACGGGCATGCCCGCGGTCTCGAGGAAGGACGCACGCAGGGCTATGCCGAAGGCCATGCCGAGGGCCATGCGGCGGGTCACGCCGCGGGGTTTGCCGCGGGGCAGGCCGAGGGGCTGATGCAGGGCCGTCAGGCGGGACAGGCGGCGTTGGCCGCGCAGGCGCGCCGCCTTGTCTCGCTGGTCGAGCGGCTCGACGCGCCGATCCCGGCGCTGGAGCGGGTGGTCGAGGAAGCGGTCATCGCCCTGGCTCTCGAGGTGGCACGCGCCGTCATCGGGGCGGAGGTGTCGCAGTCGCGCGACTATCTCGTGCAACTGATCCGCGAGGCCGTCGCAAAGGTGCCGGTCGGCATGGGCAAGCCGCGGCTGGTGATGAACTTCGCCGATCTGGCTCTGATCCAATCGCTGGCGCCGGACATCGAGGAACAGCGCATCTCGCTGGTCGGCGATGACTTGGTCGAACCTGGCGGGTGCATCGTCGTCGCCAACGCGGAGACGGCGGATAGCGCCGACCGCCGTTGGCACCCGCGAACCAGCGATGGCATCTCACAGGTGGACCTGACACTGCCGGCCCGCTGGCGCGCGGTGATGCGCACCTTGTTCGAGGACGAGAAGGAATGACCGACGCGCGCCAATCGGTGCCGGCCGTGTCGCCAACCGCGACGGTCCTGCGGCCGGAACGGCTGGTGGCCGGGCTGGAGCGCTATCGGGCGAGGCTGCTCGCCGCCGATCCCAGCCTCAAGGTGCATGGCAGCCTGGTGCGCACGGTCGGGCTCATCATGGAAGCCCGCGGCATCCATCTGGCGATCGGCGAGCGCTGCTTTGTCGAAAGCGAGCAGGGCCGCCTGTTGGCCGCCGAAGTCGTCGGCTTCGATGGCGGGCGCGTTCTGCTGATGGCGGAGGGCAACGCCGAGGGCCTGGCGCCGGGCGCGCGCGTGATCCCCGGTGGCCGCATGATGGAGGTCGCGGTCGGCGACGAGTTGCTCGGCCGGGTGGTCGATGGCAGCGGGCTGCCGCTCGACGGGCTCGGCGAGATCAAATGCGACGAGCGCCGGGCCTTGCTGGGGCATCCGATCAACCCGATGCGGCGGGCCCTGGTCGATGAGCCGCTCGATGTCGGAGTCCGGGCGATCAACGCCCTGTTTTCCGTCGGTCGCGGCGCGCGGCTCGGGTTGTTTGCCGGCAGCGGCGTCGGCAAGAGCATCCTGCTCGGCATGATGGCGCGCTATACCAGCGCGGATGTCGTTGTCGTCGGTCTGATCGGCGAGCGCAGCCGCGAGGTCAAGGAATTCGT
Source organism: uncultured Alphaproteobacteria bacterium (assembly GCA_963737875.1). GTDB lineage: Bacteria > Pseudomonadota > Alphaproteobacteria > ATCC43930 > CGMCC-115725 > DATARH01. The sequence continues at coordinate 169,221 of CAVTUM010000019.1, forward strand.
CGACCGCATCCTCGGCGCCGACGGTCTGAAAAAGGCGGTCGTCGTGGCCGCCCCGGCCAGCGATTCAGCGCTGCGGCGCGTCCACGGCGCCTATCGCGCCACGGCGATCGCCGAGCATTTCCGCGATCGTGGCCAGCAGGTGCTGCTGCTGGTGGACTTCGCTGACCCGATTCGCGATGGCGCAACGCGAAATAGGGCTGGCCGTCGGCGAAATTCCCGCAAGCCGTGGGTATCCCGCGTCAATTTTTGGCAAGATTTCGTCATTATGCGAACGTGCAGGCAATGGCGAAACCGGCTCCGGCAGCATCACGGCGTTTTATACCGTGCTGATCGAAGGCGACGATCCGAATGACCCGATCGGTGATTCCGCGCGTTCGATCCTCGACGGCCATCTCGTGCTGTCGCGGCGGCTCGCCGACCGCGGCCATTTCCCGGCGGTCGATGTGGCGGCCTCGATCAGCCGGGTCATGCCGGCGGTCGTCGACGTGGCGCAAATCGGCCGCGCGCAGCGGTTCAAGCAGCTTTACAATCGCCTCGATGAGAGCCGCGACATGATCTCGATCGGCGGCTACCGGCCCGGCAACGATCCCGAGCTTGACCGCGCGGTGGCCTTGCAGCCGGCGATGGAAAGTTTCCTCTGCCAGGACATGACGAACGCGGTGCCCTTTGACCAGGGCCTCGCCGCGCTCGCCGCAGTGCTCGGCGAATGAACACGGGTCGAACGCAGGCGGGGCGAGGCAATACCCGGCGGACCGGCGGAGCGCGGCCGCGCTCCGGCATCGACAGCCTTATCGACCTTGCCGGGCACCGCAGCGACGATGCGGTCGCGACCTGGCAGAACCTGCAGCGGCAGTGCCAGCAGGCGCTCGGCAAGCTCGCCGCGCTGCAACAGCATCGCGACCGCTATGACGATCTGTTGCGGGGTGCGCTGCAACAGGGAATGAGCGCCGTCGCGACGCGGGCGTATTTTGGCTTTATCCGGCAGATCGACGACGTCATCACGCAGCAACGCGGCGAGGTCGAGCGGATCGAGGCGGCCTCCCTGCGCCAGTGGCAGCAGGTGATCGAGGCGCGGCGCGAGAAGCGTGTCTATGAAGTGCTTGGCGAGCGCGTGGTCGCCCAGGAACTGGCGGCGGCGTTGCGCGCCAGCCAGCGGGAAATCGAAAATCTGCTGCAACGGGCGGCCTCGCTGCCGCAGCTCGGATAGGCCGGCGTCGCTTGACAAAATTCGGGATTCCGCACGATGACTGATCAAACTGCGGCGGTTGCGGGAGCGGCGCCGGCGAAAGGGCGTTCGCCGCTCGTCTGGGTGGTGATGCTGCTGGCACTGCTGCTGGTGGCGGGAGCCGGTGGCGCGGCCTGGTATTTTCTGATGGTGAAGCCGAAAGAGCTTGCCGCGGAAACGAAAAAGCCGGAAGCCCCGCTGCCCTACACGCTGGCGATCAAGCCGTTCGTGATCAGCGTGCCGAGCAGCGACGGCGCCTCGCATTTCATCCAGTTCGGCCCGAACCTGCAGCTGCCGAGCGCGTCGGCCGGCGAGGTTGTCATGAGCGTCTTGCCGCAGCTGCAGGATGCGATGCGGCAGGCCCTGCTGGGGTTCAAGGCCGACGACCTGCAAACCGCCGACGGCATCAACAAGATGCGCGCCGCGATGCTGACCCGGGTCAACGAGGAGTTGTTGCAGGCTGCTGGGGCCCGGCCGCATCGGGCAATGGACTACCGACGAAAAAGCCGGCTTTGTCCAGGCCATCTATTTCTCGACCCTGGTCGTGGAATAAGCGGGCGCGGGACCGGTCGTGACCCCGGACGCCGATCCGTTCACGTCATTGACCCTCGCGCTCGGCGCGATTGTCCTGATCCTATGGGGCGTTCTGTGGTTTGTCCGCCGTCTGCGGCCCGGCGCCGCCGGTGCAGGACCGGACTGCGCAATCCTGCGATCCCTGGCGTTGGGCCCGCGCGAGCGGCTGGTCATCGTGCGGGTCGGCAATCGGCATCTGGTGGTGGGTGTCGGGTCCGCATCGGTATCGCTGTTGTGCGAACTTGACGAAGCGCCGCAGCCCGCCGCAACCGACCGGAAATTCGGCGACAATGTGCGCGAAGCGGTGGACCGATGGCGCGCCGGCTCTTAGATGCCGCCAGCTGTGGAACAGCAGAATTTCCTTTTTCGCATTCCCTGCGAAAGCAGGGACCCACCGGGCAATCGTCCGGGGTCGGCAGGGTGGGTCCCTGCTTTCGCAGGGAATGCGACATTAAATCATGTCCATAAGCGTTCATCCCATTGAAAACACTTGATATATTTCGAGTGAGGCTCCTAGCCATCGCGCCGGTGGCGGTTTTGCTTGCGCTGGGGATCGGCGTCTGGCTGTGGAGCGCCTCCGCTTCGGCAGCTGATCTCGGCGTCCTGAACCTGCAGCCGGATGGTCGCGGCGGTCAGAACCTGACCGTTCCGGTCCAGTTGCTGCTGGTCATGGCGGGGCTGGTGTTTCTGCCGGCCGTCCTGCTGACGATGACGTCGTTCACCCGCATCATCATCGTGCTGTCGCTGCTGCGCCAGGCGCTGGGGCTGACCCAGACACCGCCAAACCAGATTCTGATCGGCCTGTCGCTGTTTCTGACGTTGTTCGTGATGGGGCCGGTCTTCACCCGGATTTCCGACGACGCGCTGCAACCGCTGCTCGACAACAAGATTTCGGCGATCGAGGCGATGGAAAAGGCGCAGGGGCCGCTGCGCGCCTTTATGGTCAAGCAGACGCGCAACGACGATCTCGGCCTGTTTCTGAAACTGGCGGGCGGCGAAACCTATCCCAGCGCCAATGAGGTGCCGATGCGCATCCTGGTGCCGGCCTTTGTCACCTCGGAATTGAAGACCGGGTTTCAGATCGGGTTCCTGATTTTCCTGCCGTTTCTGGTCATCGACATCGTCGTCGCGGCGGTGATGATGTCGCTCGGCATGATGCTGCTGTCGCCGACCAGCGTGTCGCTGCCGCTCAAGCTGGCATTGTTTGTGCTGGTCAACGGGTGGACGCTGGTGCTCGGCTCGCTGGCGCAGGGCTTTGTGCGATGACGACGACGATGATTGTCGCTGCCGCTCGCGAAATGCTGATGATGACGTTTCTGCTCGCCAGCCCGTTTCTGGTGGGCTCGATCCTCGCGAGCCTCGCGATTGGCCTCTTCCAGGCCAGCACGCGGATGAACGATTTGACGCTGAGCTTTGTGCCGCGGTTTTTCGCGGTGCTGCTAGTCGGCTATCTGCTGCTCAACTGGGCCGGAATGCGGCTGATCGCCTATCTGGAGCGCGCCGCCGCGACCGCGGCGACGCTCGCCAACTGAGCCGTGGTGAATTTCGCGACCGCCGATATCGCACGCTGGGGCGGCGAATTTTTCTGGCCGTTTTTGCGCATCATGGCGCTGCTGGCGACGGCGCCGGGGTTCAACTCGGCGCTGATCCCGGCCCGGCTCAAAATCGCCCTGGCCCTGGTCATTGCCGTTGTCATCGGTGGCACGCTGAAGCAGTCGAGCCCGCTGGAATTGTCCTGGGCGGCGATGCTGCTGGCCGCGGAACAGGTCCTGGTCGGGGTGGCGATCGGGTTTGCGATGCAGATCGTGCTCGCCGCAATGGGGTTTGCCGGCGAGTTCATCGGGGTGCAGATGGGGTTTGGCATCGCCAGCCTGTTCGACCCGCAAAGCGGGTTCAGCGTGCCGGTGATCTCCAATTTCTTCAGCCTGACCGGCCTCGTATTGTTCCTCGCGCTGAACGGGCACCTCGTGCTGCTCGGGGTGCTGCTCAAGAGCTTTGAGGTGGTGCCGATCGCGGCCGGCGCGGGCATTGCGAGCGGCGGCTGGCGGGTGCTGGCGACCGCCGGCATGTCGCTGTTTCAGATGGGATTGTGGCTGGCATTGCCGGTCATCGCGGTCTTGCTGGCAGCGCATGTCGCGGTGGCGCTGCTGTCGCGCGTCGCGCCGCAGTTCAACGTCATTTCGGTCGGGTTTTCGGTGTTCATGCTGGTCGGGATCGCGGCGTCGGTGGCGGTCGTGCCATTTTTTGTCCCGGCGGTCAGCAACATGATCGAAACCGGGTCGCTGCTCGCGATGCGGGTGCTCGCAGGAGGCTCGCCATGAGCGACACCTACGGCAACGAAAGCCGCACCGAGCAGGCCACCCCGCGGCGGCTGCAAAGGGCGCAGGAAGAAGGCTCGGTCGCGCGGGCGCACAATGTTGCCGGAGCGGCGGTGCTGCTGGCCGGTGCCGTCATCCTGGTGGTGGGTGGGGCCAGGATGGTGCAACTGCTGGAATTGAGCCTCAGCAGCGGGTTCGGCATCGCGCCGGAGGAAATGCGCGATCCGGCACAACTCGCCACGGTCTCGCTGCGGGTGGTGCAGCCGGGGTTGATGGCGGTTGTGCCGTTTCTGATCGTGGTCGCGGTGGTGGCGTTTTTCGCCGATCTGCTGATCGGCGGCTGGACCTATTCGACGACGCCGCTCAGTCCGGACTTTTCGCGCATCAACCCGGTGAAGGGGTTTGGCCGGCTGTTTTCGCACGCCGCGCTTGCCGAGATTGTCAAGGCGCTGGTCAAGTTCATCGCGGTTGCGGCGGTGGCTGCCTGGCTGATGCACAGCCGCATCGCGAGCTTTCTGCATGCCTCAGCCGAGACATGGCCGTTCGCGGCATATCACGTCGCCGGTCTGGTCATGCAGATTTTCCTGATCATGGCGGTATCGCTGGCGGTGCTCTCGCTGTTCGAGATTCCGTACCAGCTGTGGGCGCACCGGGCGCAGCTGAAGATGACGCGCCAGGACCTCAAAGACGAAATGCGCGACCTCGACGGCAGCCCGCAGACGCGCCGCCGCATCCGCACGCTGCGGGCCAAGCTGGCGCGCATGCGGATGATGAGCGAGGTTCCGAAGGCCGATGTCGTGATCGTCAACCCCGAGCATTACGCGGCGGCGCTCAGCTATCGCGAGGACGGGATGCGCGCGCCGCGCCTTGTCGCGAAGGGTTCGGGCCTGACCGCCTTGCGCATCCGTGAGGTGGCAGGGGAGAGCGATATTCCGGTCATCGAGGCGCCGCCGCTGGCGCGTGTCCTCTGCCGCGCGGTGGAACTCGGCGACGAGATACCGGTGGGGCTCTATGCCGCGGTGGCCGAAGTGCTGGCCTATGTCCACCGCCTGCGGGTCGCCCGCCAACTTGGCGGCCCGTTGCCCGAAATGCCCGGAGACGGCCGTTTCGAGCCGCCCGATGATTTCGCGGAGCCGACGGGCAATGTCTGATTTAAGGGAAATCGCCCCTACCTCTGTCATTCCGGGGCAGCCCGCAGGGCTGAACCCGGAACCCATGAACACGGTCGTTGCCCTGCTTTCACCGCCCGTGTTCATGGGTTCCGGGTTCCGCCGCGGAGTTTATCCTCGGGCCGGCCAAAGGCCGGACCCGGGGGCCGGCCCCGGAATGACAGCTATGTTTGCGTATAGCGGATGGGCGTCAGGCGCTTTCTTACGCCGCGCCGAGCGTTTGCGGCGCTGAGGTGGCGTGTTCTTCGCTGCCGTCGAGGCGGTATGAGCGGTGGAGGCCGCTGTGGTGCCGCAGCGTGTCGAGGGCGTCGGTCAGGTGGCGCAGCATCGTGCCGCAGATGATCGCGTTTTCGCGGTTGTAGCGGTCGAGCGCCGCCAGCAACTCCAGCGATACCGGCATTGCCGCAGCGCGCTCGAGCACTTCGGCTGCGGCGAGCTTACGCTGCACGACCTGCATGATGAGGTCCGGGTTGCCGCTCAGCAGGGCGCGCCGCTCCTCGGCCAGCAACTCGCGCAAATGCTCGATCAGCCCAGGTTTCTCGGTGGTGTCGGGCATACTGTCTCTCAGAATTTGATTTCGACGCCGCCATCGCGGGTGACGGTGGCGTTGACGGTTTTCTGACTGTCCGGGTTCTGCACCGGGATATTGTCGCCGATGCGGCCGTCTTCGAGGGCGATCGCCGCGGTCTTGACCACCATCGTGCCGTCCGAGGCGGTGAGAACCACGCGTTGACCGCGTCGCACCGAAATCGGCTGATCGAGCATTGTCGACAGGATAGGCGCGCCGACAAACAGGCCGGTGCGCAGGATTTTGCCTTCGGCCTGCTTTGGGTCGGTCACGATGCCGCCGCTGGCAGCAAAGATATCGACCTTGCCGCGCGCCAAATCGCTGCGGGCGAGAGCGCGGTTCGCCGGCAGATTGGCGGCGGCGACGACGGCCTCGGCCCAGGCATGCACCCGCACCGGAACGTAAAACGTCCACCGCGGCAGGTCGCAGCTAACTTTCGCCGTCATCGATGCCGTGTTGGTCGGCGGCAGGGTCACGTCGAGACTGGGGCAGGCGGGAAATTGCAGCCGCGGGTCGATCGTCCCGACGGAAATCTCGATGCTGGCATCCTTGGCAGCGAGGCGCGGCGTCACGGCAGCCTCTACCGCCGCGCGGATCTGCGCCAAATCCTGCGTTTCGGCATCGGCGGTGCCGGCGGCGGCCAGCGAGGCGCCGAGCAAACCAGCCGCGGCGACGATCATCCGGCCTGTGTTCCCGCCTGCCATGATTTCCACTTTGCAAACAAATCGGTTTTCCCATAACGTACGAAAAGTGGAATTTCGTCAAGTATAGGTCAATGATCGACCGCTGTTTGCCGAAGCCTTGCCGTCTGACGGTCGCCGACCCTGCTGTCGTCGCGAGGCGATGAGATGACGGGTGCGATCGATGGCGGCTTGGGCTTCTACCGCGAGGTACTGGGGTTGCGTGCCTACCGGCAGGAGGTTTTGGCCGCCGACATCGCCAACGCCAATACGCCGGGCTTCAAGGCGGTCGATCTCGATTTCAAGGAAGCGCTCGGCGCTGCGATGAATTCCGGCACACCGAATACACCGTCGCAGCAAAGCTCGGCGCTGCGGTGGCAGGTCAGTGATGCCCGTCACTTCCCGGCGCCGCAACAAGCTGCGCCGACCGGTGCCGCGACTTCGGTGAAGTATCAGACCGATACCCAGGTGACCCTCGACGGCAACAGCGTCGATCTCGGCAAGACGAAAGTCGCCGCGGCGGCGAACGCAGTCGATTACGTCGCCGCCGTCAGCTTCACCAGCCAGACCATTCGCATGCTCGCCACCGCAATCGGCGGCGGTTCAGCGCCATCGAGCGGAGGCTAGCCGCATGTCGCTGTTCGGCGCGTTCTCGATTGCCGGCTCCGGCATGGCGGCGGAAGCGCAGCGCCTGTCGGCGGTCGCGAGCAATATCGCCAACGCCAACAGCGCGGTTTCCGCGGCCGGCCAGCCCTATCGCGCCCGCGAGGTGGTGTTTCGCGCGACGCCGCTGGAGGAGGGCGGCGATGCGCCGGGTTCGACGGGCATGGCCGGGGTGCAGGTGGCAGGGGTCGTCGAAAGCGCGGCGCCATTACGCACCGCCTACGATCCCACCAGCAGCTTCGCCGACGCCAACGGCTATGTGCAGATGCCGAACGTCAATCCCGTGGACGAGATGATGAACATGATCTCCGCGCAGCAGGATTATCAGGCAAATCTCGAAGCCTTCAACGTCGCCAAGACCCTGGCGCTGCGAACCCTGTCGATCTGAGCGATGGCGCGCGGCCTGACAAACAGGAGCAGATGATGACGAGCGCAGCGAGCATGATCCCGGCCAGTGTGACGACGTTGCCGTCCGGCACCCAGTTGCCGAACAGCGCGGCCAACGCGACGACCGGGCTGCTTAGCCAGAATGATTTTCTGACATTACTGACCGCTCAGCTGGAAAAGCAGGACCCGCTCAACCCGCAAAGCCCGAGCGACTTTGCCGCCGAGTTGGCGCAGTTCTCCACGGCAAGCGGCATCCAGAACCTCAACAACACGGCGAACTCGGCGAGCGGGCTGCAAGCCGCCAGTCTGGTCGGGCACAACGTGGCGGTTCCCGGCAACACACTGACGCTGGGACAGAGCGGCAGTGCCAACGGGGCGCTCAGCCTGTCGGCGGCGGCAAGCGATGTCGTGGTTCAGATCAGCAATGCCGCGGGCCAGGTGGTGGCGAACCTCGATCTCGGCGCGATGGCGGCCGGGACGCAGAACTTCACCTGGGCCGGCAAGGGCAGCAACGGGCAGACCCTGCCCGCCGGCGCCTACAGCTTTGCGGTGTCCGCCACTGGCGCGCAAGGCGCCAGCGTAAAGGCGACACCGTTCACGATTGCGCCAGTGACGGCCGTTTCATTCAACGGATCGAACGGCGCGATGGTGGAACTGGGCAACGGCAAGTCGCCGATCGCCTTGAGCGCTGTCCAGCAGGTGTTTTAGGCCCGATACCCAATTCAAACGGAGGCACGGCAATGTCGCTTTCCATAGCGCTGTCGGGTGTGCAGGCGGCACAGACCGACATCGACACGATCGGCAATAATATTGCCAACGTCTCTACCGCCGGCTTCAAGGAGTCGAACGCGCAGTTCGCCGATGTCTATAGCGGCGCCCGCAGCAGCCTGGGCGGATCGATCAACCCCGGGCTTGGCGTCAATGTCGAGGGCATGCCGCAATCCTTCACTGAAGGCACGGTGCAGCAGACCGGCAATGCGCTCGATGTCGCGGTCAACGGCAACGGGTTTTTCCAGCTGCAGACCGGCAGCGGCATCGCCTACACCCGCGACGGGCAGTTTCATCTCGACAGCAACGGCAATCTCGTGACGACCAATGGCGCTCAGGTGCTGGGCTTTACCGCGACCGGCGCCACCAGCACCAGCGCGAGCGGCGCGACGCAGCCGATCCAGGTGACCACGGGCAATATTCCGGCGACGCCGACGTCGAGCGCGGCATTGGCGGTAAACCTGCCGTCCACCGATACCGCGATCGACCCGACGACCGCCCCGTTCGATCCGACGAACCGGGCGAGCTATAATGAGAGCACGTCGTTTTCGGTGTATGACAGCCTGGGCGTCAGCCGCACGCTGACGACGTATTTCACCGAGGCCAGCGGCGGCTCTTCGGGTTCGAGCCAGTGGCAGACGAATTACCAGCTGACCGACAGCAGCGGCAATTCGGTCGCGACCGGCGGCGGGCCGACGCTGTCGTTCGACAGCAGCGGCAAGCTCACCTCGGGCAGCGGAACGATCACGATCTCCTCGCTGCCGAACGGCGCCGCGCCGCTGAACATCGCCGAGAACTTTGCCGGCTCGTCGCTGTCGGGCCTCGCGTTCGCAGTCAATTCGATCGATGTCAATGGTGCGGCGGCGGGACAGTTCGCCGGCGTCTCGATTTCGGGAAATGGCGACGTGCTCGGCCAGTATGATAACGGCGACACCCGCGATTTCGGCACCATCGCACTGGCGAACTTCGCCAATCCGCAAGGGCTGACACCGGTCTCGAACAATATGTGGCTCGCGTCCTCGACCTCCGGCGCGGCACTGACCGGCTCCCCGTCGACCGGCGGGCTGGGAGCGTTGCAGGCGGGCGCGGTCGAAGGATCGAATGTCGATCTGTCCGCCCAACTAGTCGAACTGATCGGTGCCCAGCAGGCCTATCAGGCCAATGTCCAGGGCATCAACATCGAGCAGCAGGACATCCAGCGGCTGCTGACGATCCAATAGGCGAGTGCGCATCGGCGACTGAGAGTCTGACTTGAAATGAACTCAAAGACTTCAGTGACGTAAATAGGGTTCCCACAACGGATGTTTCCCCTTGTGTCGTCCCTGCTTTCGCAAGGACGACAATGTTATAGTGTTGTAAATGTTGGATTTATTTCCAGTTAGCTCTGAGATCGAACGGATATGAGCCAGCAGCTGCAATATATCGCGATGACCGGCCTCGGCGCGACGATGGACCGCATCACCGCGGCGACCAATAATCTCGCCAATGCCAACACCACCGGGTTCAAGGCTCAGCGCCCGGTCTTCCAAGCGATCCCGTTATGTCGGCAGGGGCTGCCGGACCGCGTTGATGTGGTGGCGCGGCAGGACACTGCGGATTTTCGCCCCGGCACTGTGGAGCAGACCGGGCGAAGCCTTGATGTGACGGTCAACGGCAGCGGCTGGATTGCAGTGCAGGCGGCCGACGGGTCGGTCGCGCTGTCCCGCAACGGTGCGTTGTCGATCTCCGGCAGTGGGGTGTTGCAGACCAGCGCCGGGCAGCCGGTGCTCGGTGAAGGGTTTGCGCCAATCACACTGCCCCCGTTGCAGAGCGTGACGATCGGCAATGACGGGACGATCTCCGGCGTGACGCAGGGGCAGTCGCCCGATCAGATGACGACACTGGGCCGGATCATGCTGGTCAATCCGCCCACGGCATCGCTGACCCGCCGCAGCGACGGGCTGTTTCAGGACACTACCGGCCAGCCGACACCCGACGGTCAGGTGACGTTGTCGGTCGGAGCACTCGAAGGCAGCAATGCCGATTCCGTGTCGATGATGCTCAACCTGATCGAGAACAGCCGGATGTTCCAGATGCAGACCGAACTGGTTCGCCTATCGGGCGGCCTGGGGCAAGGGCAGGAACGCCGCTGTCGTTAACGTGACGAGTTTGGCCCCGGACAACTTCGATCGGCCGGTGCGCCGAGGAGAACGACGATGATGCAGTCTTTGGCCGTGGTACGTACCGGCCTCGAAGGTTCACAGACCAAGATGGATGTGATCTCGAACAATTTGGCGAATATCAACACGGCCGGGTTCAAGAAGATGCGGCCGATCTTCACCGACCTGCTCTACGAAAACCTGGTACAGCCGGGCGGGTACACCTCGCAGGCAACCAACTATCCCTCGGGTCTGCAACTGGGCACCGGCGCCAACGTGGTGGCGACCGAACCGATCGTCACCCAGGGCAGTCTCGAACAGACCGGCAACGCGCTCGACCTGGCGATCAACGGCGCAGGGATATTTCCAGATCCTGCTGCCGACCGGCCAGCTTGCCTATACCCGTGACGGCAGTTTCCAGATCAGCGCGCAGGGCCAGGTCGTCACCTCTAAGGGCAACCAGCTGCAGCCGTCGATCACGATCCCGCGCGGTGCCACCAGCATCACCGTCGGCACTGACGGCACCGTCAGCGTGCAGATGCAGAACCAGCCAAACCCGTCGCAGGTCGGGCTGATCCAGCTGGCCAATTTCATCAATCCGGCAGGGTTGCAGAATATCGGCGGCAATCTCGCGTTGCAGACCCAGGCATCGGGTGCGCCGATCATCGGGCAGCCGACCCAGAACGGGTTGGGGGTCGGTGGCGCAAGGTTATCTCGAAGGGTCCAATGTGTCGGTCGTCGATGAGATGATCGACATGATCGCGACGCAGCGCGCCTACGAACTCAACACGCAGGCGGCAAAGGGCGTCGATCAGATGCTGAACTACCTGATCCAGGCGGCGCGTGAGCCATCGGCGCTGGGTTTCGCCCAGCGCGGTGCTGCTGGCGCTCGGCGGCGGGCTTGCCGGCTGCCAGCAGCCGGCGACGCAAAGGAAAGCATGCTCGCGAGCCTCGCCGATCTGCCGGGCGACAAGGGCGCGCAGTTGCCGAGCGACAAACGGCGCGATCTACCAGAGCAATCAGCAGGGCGCCGGGCTCGAGTTGTTTCGCGACCACCGCGCCTGGCAGGTCGGTGATCTCGTCACCGTGCAGATCGCGCAGAACGCCACGGCGACCAAGAATGTCAGCCAGAACATCGGCCGCAACGACAGCGTGAACAGCACGCTCAACAACCTGTTCGGCTTGCCGCAATCCTTCGGCCATTCGAGCAAGACGACACAGTTCAATCCGAACATCGACTACACCAGCGCCAACACACTGCAAGGCAGCGGCGGCACGGCGCAAAGCGACACGTTTACGGCCACTGTATCGGCGCTGGTGCATCGCATCCGGCCCAACGGCGATCTGGTCATCGCCGGCAAGGACGAGATCCAGCTAGTCGGCGGCAAGGAATACATCCGCATCGCCGGGGTCGTGCGGCCGGAGGATTTGTCGGGCAACGTCGTTATGTCGGGCGCAGATGGCGGAGGCGCATATCGAGTTCAGCGGCGACGGCGCAGACCTATCTCGCGCCGGAGATGGGCATTCTGCAGCGCTTGTTCCTGACGGTGAGTGCGGTATGGCCGGGCGACTGGTTCTAGCGGCCATCGCCTCTTCTGCTCTGCGTGTGCCGGCGCCCGGTGCCGGCGCGCGCCGACCTCGTACGCGAGCTGGTGCAGGTCGAGGGCGCGCGCGAAAACCAGCTGATCGGCTACGGCCTTGTCGCCGGTCTTGCCGGCACCGGCGATCAGACGACGCAGGTGCCGTACAGCGTCCAGGCGATCCGCAACATGCTGCGGCAGTTGGGCGTGACGCTCGATCCGAACGGCGTTTATCCAGCCGACGGCGGTCGCAGCGGTGATGGTCACCGCCGATCTGCCGGCCTTTATGCAGATCGGCCAGAAGATCGACGTCACGGTATCGGCGCTGGGCAATGCCAAGAGCCTGCGCGGCGGCGTCTTGCTGATGACCGAGTTGCGCGGCACCGACGGCCAGGTCTATGCGATCGCGCAGGGCTCGTTGCTGGTCAGCGGGTTTCGAGGCGGGCGGTCAGGCGGCGACCGACGACGGTCAATGTCCCGACCGTGGCGAATATCCCGCAGGGAGCCACGATCGAGCGCACGGCCAAGGTCGGGTTCGCGGCTGACGAGCGGTCGTGGTTTTGCAGCTCGATCGCCGGTCGTTCGGCAACAGCACGCGCATCGCCGACGCGATCAACGCGCGACTGGGTCAGGTTGCCGAGCCGATCGGGCCAGGCGAAGTCACCGTGCACGGCCGGTGCAGCCGACGGCGCGCGTGCAGTTTATCGCGCAGGTTCTCGATATTCCAGGTCAATCCGGAGGCCCCGAACGCCGAGGTCGTCATCGACGCGCAAAGCGGCACGGTCGTGCTCGGCCAGGATGTGCGGATCGGACCGGCGGCGGTGGCCTACGGCAACCTCGTCCGTCACGGTCAACGAGACACCGCAGGTGTCGCAACCGGCGCCGTTCAGCCGCGGCCGCACGCAAGCGGGTGCCGCGCACCCAGGTTACGGGCAACGAGAAGAAGCTGAAGGTGATCGAACTGCACAACGCGCCGCGGGTGTCCGACATCGTGCGCAATCTCAACGCGATCGGCGCGACATCGTCGGACATGATCGCGCTGTTGCAGGCGCTGCATCAGGCCGGCGCACTGCACGCCCGGATCAAGGTGATCTGACATGGATGTTGGGGCGGCACAGCGGCTCATCGCGGCCCACGACCCGCGCGGGTCTGGCCGGCGCTGATGCAACGAGGCAGCGATCCGGCCGTCTCTAAAGCTGTGGCACAGCAATTCGGGGCCTTGTTCATGCAGGGCTGATGCAGCAAAGCGACGGCTCGGGGATTGCGATGACTGACGGGGTCGGCACCGGCGTCGTCAACAATCATGTTCGCCAGCACGATGGGCCGGGTCGCGATGTCGGGCGAGAAGCTCGGCCTCACCGATCTGATGCTGCGCTCGATCGAGGCGAAGCAGCGCGCTGCCAATGGCGGCGGCGAGGCTGCCGCGGCAACGCCCGCGGCCGCTGCACCGGCCGCAGGCGGCACGGCCGCTGCGACGGGCAGCGGCTTCCCGCTGACGCCATACTGGCAGGGGAACGGTCTGCGCCCGGCGGGCGCGTGGCGGACATCTGCGCGTACCGGCTCCGGTCGCCGGCGGGCGGCGGGCCGATCTTGCAGGCCAGCCTCGGCATCGGAGCGCCGGCCCAGAGCTCCCGCCGCGGCCAACGAACACCGCTGGGACCGATCTCGCTGGTCGATGGCCTGGCGTCGTCGTCGCGCAGTGCCTCGGCGCAGCAGGTTGCAGCATTCACGCAGCAGCTGGCGCCGCTGCTGAAGCAGGCCGGCGCGCAGCTCGGGGTGTCGCCGCGCATTTTGCTGGCGCAGGCGGCGATCGAGACCGGCTGGGGCCGCTCGGTTGTCGGCAACAATATTTTCGGGATCAAGGCCGGCTCGTCGTGGACCGGCGATACCGTAACGACCGCAACGCACGAGTACGAAGACGGGCAGTATGTCTCGATCAATGCCGCCTTCCGCGCCTATCCGTCGTTTGACGCGGCGGTCCGCGATTTCGTGTCGGTGGTCTCCGCCAGCCCGCGCTATCGCGCCGCGCTGGGGGCGGGCGAGGATGCCGGGGCCTATGCGCGCGGCCTCGTCGCCGGCGGCTGGGCGACCGATATCGACTATGTCCAGAAGCTGCAATCGGTCGCCGGTGGCCCCTCGGCGACGGCGGCCTTCGCCGCGGCAGCGGCACCGCCGCCGCCGATCCCGCTGACGGCGTTCCGGTAGTCTCCCATGCCGCCAACTACGCCAGAGACCATTACACAATGCCGCGCGGCACGCCGTCTGGCAGCGGCTGTTCCGCATCGAGCGGCTCGGCGGGTTCGAGCGGCGCCGCGCCGATGTGGTTCAGCGCCTGCTTGACCGCCGCGCCGCGATCATCGGCGAGTTGCTGGCGCTCGCGCTGACGCCACCCGACTCGCCGCGGCGGTCTCCCGAACTGATGGAGTGCTGCACGACATTTCGGTCGAAGTCGCGCGGTCACAGACGAAGGCGCAGGAGAGGGTTGATGTGCTGGCCGGCGAATTGCGCTTCCGGCGCAGCACGGAGCTGACAGGGCTGCGCAGCAGCGCGACCGGACACCTTCTCGGGCGAGGCTGAGATGATTGCGATGGCGGACCTGCTGCAAATCGCGGCCAGCGGCCTGTCTGCGGCGACCCAGGGCATGCAGGTCGTGTCCAACAACACGGCCAACGTCAACACGCCCGGCTACAATGCGCAGTCGCTGACGCAAACCGAGCTGGTCGGGGCGCCGGGCGGGGTCGGGGTCGGCACCGAAGTCACGGCGATCGCCCGGGCCTTTGACCAGTTCGTGTCACAGCAGGTGACGAGCGCTTCCGCCGCAACCAGGCGGCGCAGACGCTGCAAACCAATGCGCAGAATGTTTCGTCGCTGTTTCCGGTGGCGTCGGGCGGGGCAGGGGGCCTTGGTGCGGCGATCGACAGCTTCTTTTCGGCGGCAAACCAGCTCGCCGCCGATCCGTCGAGCACTGCCAACCGCACCGCTTTCCTGAGCGCCGCGCAGTCGCTCGACCTCGCTGTTCAACTCGGTCGGCGGGCAGCTGGCCGATGCCGCGGCCGGGATCAACGGCCAGGTCGCGGCGACGGTGCAGCAGGTCAATGGGTTGACCTCGCAGATTGCCGCGCTTGAACAAGACAATCGTCGCACAAAGCGGCTGCCGCGGCAGGGCCGCCCAACGCGCTGCTCGACCAGCGCGACCAGCTGGTGCAACAGCTCAGCCAGTCGATCGGCGTCACCGTGGTCCGCGAGACCGGTGGCGCGCTCGACCTCTACACCTCGGGCGGCGCGGCCTTGGTCAGCGGCGCGACCGCGATAACCCTGGCGGTCGGATCGGATGCGTATGGCGGCGACGGCGCAATCGTCAACACGGCCACCGGCCAGGATATCTCGGCCGACGTTTCCGGCGGGACGATCGGCGGCCTTCTCGCGTCGCGCCGGCTCGTCGAGGATACACAAGGCGGCGTCGGCGCGTCTGGCGTCGGCGCTGGCCGGTTCGGTCAATGCGCAGCAATCGCTCGGGCTCGATCTCAACGGCAATCTCGGCGGGGCGCTGTTTGCCGTCTCGGGTCCGACGGTCACCGCGGCGCAGTCGAATACCGGGAATGGCGTCGCTGACGGCCGCGATCTCGGATTCCGGCAGCTTCTCGCCAGCCGATTTCGTGGTGACCAAAACCGCGACTGGCTTTGAGGCGGCCAACCAGACGACCGGGCAGCGTCGACCGATCTCGGCAACGGGCCGACGCTGACATTCGACGGGCTGACGGTCACGGTATCGGGAACCGCGAATACCGGCAATTCATTCAAGCTGGCGCCGACCGCGAACGCCGCGCAGAGCCTCCAGCTCGCGACGAACGACCCTGCTGCGATCGCGGCGGCATCCGCTTATGTCGCGGCGGGCGGCGGCGGCAACACCGGAGGCGAACAGGCGACGGGGCCGGCGCGGTCGCGGGCAGCGCGCTCGCCGCCGGCGCGGTGATCGTGCCGGCCGCCGATTTCGGCCAGAACCTGACCGTGCAGTTCACCTCGCAAACCGCCTTCAACGTGCTCGACAGCAGCAATGCGGTGATCGCCAGCGGTTCGCTTGACGCCAGCGGCAACGCGCAGATCGCCATCGCCTATCCGGCGACCGGCGGCGGCCAACGAATACACGGCCTTCTCCGCTGTCGGGCGGGCCTGCCGGGGTCGGCGACAGCTTTACCCTGACCCCGGCGGCGCTGGCAGCAACGGCAACATCACGGCGCTCGCCGGGATCGCCTCGAACGAGGTGCTGTCCGGCCAGACGCTGGGCGACGCCTATGCGGCGCTGGTTACCGGCATCGGCGGGCGCAGCCAGCAGGCGCAGATCGCCGCGCAGGCCTCGCAAGCGGTGCTGACCCAGGCGCAAAACACCCAGCAATCGATTTCCGGGGTGAACCTCGACGAGCAGGCGGCCGACCTCGTCAGCTACCAGCAGGCCTACCAGGCTTCGGCCCAGGTCATCGCGACGGCGCAGGCCTTGTTCCAGAGCCTGATCAACGCGGTCCACGGCTGAGGGGCAGACGATGCGCATCAGTACCCACCAGTTTCTGCTCGGCTCGTTGAACGACCTGCTGGCGCAGCAAAACACCGCGAACCAGCTGAACCGGCAAATCGCCAGCGGGCAAACCCTGCTCGATGCCGGCGACGATCCGGCCGCGGCCGGCCAGGCGCTGACGGTAGCGAGCGCGATCAGCCAGCTGAGCTACAGCACCGCCAATGCGCAGGCCGCACAGCAATCGGCGCAAACCGGCATCGGCGCCCTGCAACAGGTGTCCACCGTCCTCAGCCAGTTGCAGCAGATCGCGTCGCAGGCGGCCAGCGCGGCCACGACGCCGCAACAGCGCAGCGCCTTGTCGGCGCAGGCACAGTCCGCGTTCGATCAGCTGGTGCAGCTCGGCAATACCCAGGATGCCGGCGGCAATTACATCTTTGCCGGGTCGCGCACGCGACAATCCGGCATTTCAGCGGCAGCCGGACGGCAGCGTCGCTTTTGCCGGCGACGCCAGTACGGCCAGATCGATCTCGCGCCCTTCGTTGAGCGTACGCCAAGAGCCTGTCCGGGCAGGATGTTTTCCAGGGCGTTCCGGCAGGACCCGGCGGTGTCGCGGTAACGGCGTCGGCGGCGAACACCGGCAGCGCCTATGGCGTTGCGAACGCGGGTCACGAGCATCAGCCAGGTCGCCGCCGAGGCGCGCGCCGGCACCGAATTCGCGGTCAGCTTCGCCGCGACGCCGGCGACGGAACCCTCACTTACGCGTGACGAGCGGCAGCGGCGATCCTTCCGGCTCCGGCTTTGCCGCGACCAGCGGGGTTGTCGCCTCCGGCGCCTTTACCGCCGGGTCGGATTTGCAGTTCGGCGGGATCGATCTCGGCATCGTCGGGACGCCGGCCGCCGGGGATGCTTTCGTCATCGCGCCCGGCCAGACCACCAGCGTGTTCCAGATCGCGCAGGATTTGGTGTCGGCGACGGGTGCCGCCGGCCGGCGATCCCGGTGCACAGCAGCAGGTTCAGAACGTGCTGGCCAATCTCGACAGCGCGCAGACCACGGTGCTGTCGGCTCAGGCAACGCTCGGTGCCACCCTGTCCGAAGTGCAAAGCCTCCAGCAGCAGAACAGTACGCAAAGCACCAACGCGCAGGCTCAGCTGTCGAGCCTGCAATCGGCAAACCTGCCGCAGGTCATCGCGAATTACAGCGAGAGCGTCACGGCATTGCAGGCGGCGCAGCTCGCCTTTGCCCGCATTCAGAACCTGTCGTTGTTCGCCGTCCTCGGGCCGTAAGCGACCGAGACGGGGCGGGCAGCGGCGATCCGCGATAGCGGCGCCACGGAGAGCGATATGGACGATTTGTCGGCGCGCGAGCCCGATACCGCGGTGAATGTCGACGAGCGCGAGCCGGCCGATCCGGTCCAGCGCACCAATACACATTCCGACCAGCACGATCGGAAAATCGCGGCATTGCGCGAACGCCTGGCGCGCGCCGAGCACGAAGCGGCCGAATTGCGCGGGTCGCTGCAACGGCTCGACCAGCGAATACCAGGCGCTGAAGCCGCGGGTAAATACCCCGCAGCCCGCCTGCAACCTGCCCTGCCGCTCGATGCGAGGCGGCCTATCCGCTCTGGATCGCAGCTCGGGCGACGGCGGCCTATGCCCGCCGGATTGGGGCGGCCGAGCGTGTCGCCGAATGGCCGTATCAGCCAAAATCGCCCTCGGCATGATCCTGCCCGCGGGTACGGAGGCGCGTGTCGCGCTGACACTGCGGTCGCTGTTGCTGCAGCTGGCCGGCGACTGGGAGTTGCACGTCGCCGCCGAAGGCGAGATGCCGGAGCCCTTTGCTGCCGAACCGCGCATCATCTGGCATCGCGAGGCTGCCGCCCCGGTCGAGACACTCAATGCGCGATTGATCGGGTCGGATGCGGATTGGGTGGCGCTGATCGATGCCGGCGACCAGTTGGCGCCGCACGCGCTGTTCGCGGTGGCGGACGCGCTGTTTCGGCATCCGGAATGGCTCGCCGCCTACAGCGACGAGGACCGCATCGATTTCCAGGACCAGCGCTCGGCGCCGCATTTCAAGCCGGATTTCAATCTCGATCTGCTGCGCAGCCTGCCTTATATCGGCGGCCTGCTGGTGGTCCGGCGCGAGCTGTTCGCGCAACTCGGCGGCTTCGATCCGCGGCGCGACGGAATCGAGGAATACGACCTCGCACTGCGGCTCGCCGAGCGCCTTGACGCGGCGCGCGTTCGGGCACATCGCCGACGTGCTCTATCACCGGCTCACCGTCTCCGGCCGGTCGCGCCGCCCGGTCGCCGAGATTTGCGCCGACATGCCGGTTGTCGTGCAGGCGCATCTTGACCGGCTCGGCATTGCCGCAACAACCGAAACCGGCGACCCAGCCGCAGTTCTGCCGCGTCCGCTATCGTCATGACGGGCCCGAGCCGCTGGTGTCGATCATCATCCCGACGCGCGACCAGCTGCCGTTGCTGAAGCGCTGCGTCGAGACGGTGCTGCAAAAGACCTCATACGAGAATTACGAGATTATCCTTGTCGACAACGACAGCCGGGACGCCGAGGCCTGCGCCTACCTCCAGCTGATCGACGACAAGCGCGACGAGATCGGCGGTCGGATACGCCTGCTGCGCCACCCCGGCCCGTTCAATTTCTCGGCGATGAACAACCGCGCGGTCCGCGAGGCCGCGTCTGGCGACTATCTCTGCCTGCTGAACAACGACGCCGCGCCGCTCGACGGCGACTGGTTGAGTGAAATGATGGCGCTGGCCCGGCGCCCGGAGGTGGGGGCGGTCGGCGCCAAATTGTTGTTTCCGGATGGCCGGATTCAGCATGCCGGCATCGTGCTTGGTGTCGGATGGGGGGCGCCCGCAGAGCACCCCTATATCGGCGAGCCGGGCGACGCGTTCGGATATTGGGGACGGCTGCACGCGGTGCAGGGCCTGTCGGCGGTCACCGCCGCCTGCATGGTGACGCGGCGTGCCGTGTTCGAGCAAATCGGCGGGTTCGATCAGGAAGACCTGCCGGCATTGTACAACGATGTCGATTACTGCCTGAAACTGCGCAAGGCTGGGTTTCTTGTTGTGTGGACGCCGGATGCGCGGCTGTTGCACGACGCGAACGCGACGCTCCGGTCCAATGTCGAGCCAATCGACTCGGTTGAAAAGGACCGGCGGTTCAACGATGCAAAATTGGTTATGTACCGGCGCTGGCTGCCTCGCCTTGCTCATGACCCGGCTTATAGCCGTAATCTGTCGTCCTTCGGTCAGGGCTTCGCGATCGAGACGGAGGGCGTCCCGACCTGGGACCCTGAGCTTCGGCCGCGCAAGCGGGTTCTCGCTTATGCCGCTGACCGCGAGGGATGCGGTGAATATCGCGTCATCGCGCCGAGCCGGGCGCTGTTTGGATGCCGGGCGGCTGCACAGCAATGTCGCCGGGCGGCTGTTCGCGCTGCCCGAGATCGCGCGCATGGCGCCGGACAGCATCGTCCTTCAGCGCCAGCTCGAACTTCACCAGATCGAGGCGATCGAGCGGCTCAAGCACACCAGTTCGGTCTTCCGCGTCTTTGAGATCGACGATCTGATCACCGATCTGCCGCGGCAAAGCACGCATCGCGCGGCGATACCGCGCGACATCGCGGAGCGGCTGAAGCGGGTCCTGGCGCTGTGCGATCGGCTGGTCGTCGGCACCGCTCCCCTGGCCGAGCGCTACGGCAAATGGTGCGGCGACACGGTGGTCGTGCCGAACCGGCTGGAGAAAGGACGGTGGCTGGGCCTGGAGCCGAACCGGCGCGAGAGTGGCAAGCCGCGGGTCGGCTGGGCCGGCGCGGTTGGGCATGGCGGTGACCTGGCCCTGATCACCGCGGTGGTCGAAGCAACCGCCAAAGAGGTTGACTGGGTCTTTTTCGGGATGTGTCCGGACCGGATCAAACCGCTGGTCGCCGAATTTCACGGCTGGGTACCGCTTTATGATTACGCGGGGAAACTGGCGTCGCTCGACCTCGACCTCGCTGTCGCGCCGCTCGAATATCATCCGTTCAATGAGGCGAAGAGCAACCTGCGGCTACTCGAATATGGCGTTCTCGGCTATCCGGTCATCTGCTACCGACATCCGCCCCTACCGCTGCGATCTGCCGGTGCGGCGCGTCGCTAACCGAACCCGCGCCTGGATTGCCGCGATCCGCGAGATGGCGGCCGACCGCGACGCGTGCCGCCGGGCCGGCGAGACAACTGCGGCAGGCGGTCCTGAAAGACTGGCTGCTCGACGATCATCTCGCGCGATTGGGAGGCAGGCGTGGCTGCCGTAAAAAAATCTGCCGCCGGCGCTGCAACAACACCGTGGCGCGTCCGTCTCTTATGGCGTGGAGCACCTCGGCAGGCCGGAAGAACCTGGCGCCCGGGTGGTGAACAACCTACCCCGCGACGGACGGCCGGGCCGCTGTTGCGCCAGGAGGAGCCAAAATGATAGCCGGCGTCATCAACACCAACGTCAACGCCCTCTATGCCCTCAACGCTCTGACCAACACCGCCAACAAGACGAATTCGCTGGAGCAGCAGCTGTCGTCGGGCCTGTCGATCAACAGCCCGTCCGACAACCCGGCCGGCTACATCGCGGCGCAAGGCTTCACGACCCAGATCGGCGGCGTCGAGCAGGCCGTCTCCAACGTCAACCAGGCGATCTCGCTGGTGCAGACGGCAACCGGCGCGGTGACGCAGCAGGTCAACATCCTGCAAAATCTGCGCACGATCGCGGCCCAGGCGGCCAACGGTATCAACAGCCCGCAGCAGCTCCAATCGCTGCAGCAGGTCGTTTCCCAATTGCAGACCCAGGTCACGACGATCTCGTCACAGTCGCAGTTCAGCGGCCTGAACCTGCTCGATGGCAGCTTCAACGCGGTGCAGTTCCAGGTTGGGGCTTATGTCGGTCAGACGATCGGCCTTTCGATCGGCAGCACCGCCGCCAACCAGACTCGGCGCGTATCAGTCGGCTGCCGTTACGGGCACGGCCACGCCTTATGCGGGCATCCGGTAGCGGGACCGGTGGGATCGGCGACAACGCGGGCAATTCCTTTACGATTGCGCGCGGGGGCCGGCAACTTCGTGCCGACTAACCCGATAACCGTTTCCGGCTCGGCCGGCAGCGCCTCTATCGCATTTACGACCGCGGGGGCCGCCGAATCCGCCCAATCCGTGGCATCGGCTGTCAATGCCGCAACCTCGAGCACCAATGTCACGGCGCTCGCGAATACCAGCGTCGCGTTTGCGGTGACAGCTGGCACCTTCTCCTTCACGCTCGGCAATGGCTCGGTCGCCAGTCAAACGAATACCGCCAACATCTCCGCCACGGTCACAGCAGCAACACCGGCGGGATTGCAGATCCCTGGTTTCCGCAATCAACGCTCAAACAGGCACGACAGGCATTACCGCGACCGCCAGCAGCTCCGGTCAGCTCATCCTGAATCAGGCGTCGGGCGACAACATTACTGTCACCGGTCAGGCTACGGCGGTGGGTAACGGCTCTCTGACGGCTGGCGGAACCGTAATCGGAGCCGGCGGCAGTGGGGGCTGATCTCGTACAAGGTCTGACCACGCTGCAATCGACCCAGAATTTTTCGGTTGGCAACGCGTCAGCAATTGGTCTTGCCCTAACCACTGCCGTCGGCGACATCGACGTTGACGACGCTTTCCAGCGCCAGTGTCACGACTACCTCCAAGGCCAACAACGCTCTGAACACCATCGACCTCGCGCTTCAGCAGCTGGAGAACATCGGGGCGCAGCTTGGGGCGGTGCAGCAGCGGTTGCAGGCGACGGTCAACAATCTGCAATCGACCGACACCAATCTGACGACGGCTCGTTCGGTGGTTCAGGATGCGAACATTCCGCAGGTCACGACACAGCTGACGCAGCAGGAAATCCTGCAGCAGGCGGGTGTCTCGGCCTTGGCGCAGTCGAGCGCGCTGCAACAGTCTTTCCTGAAGTTGCTGCAATAGCTCGGGGTAACACCACGGCGAAGGCAGGCGTCCCGGCCGGTTTGGCCGGGACGCCTGCCCGCGTTTTAGGGCGATAGTGAGGTAACGGATGGCAACCGTCACCAGCGTTTTGAGCTCGGATCAGATCACCTCGCTGATCCAGCAGGCGAGCGCCAATTTCCAGGCGCCGGCGAATGCCTTGCAGGCGCAGGAAAAGCCGATCGAAACGCAAATCTCGGCGTTGGGGCAGGTCCAGAGCGCGCTTTCCGGTCTGCAATCGTCCTTGTCGGGGCTGACCGATATCCAGACATTGGCACAGCGCACCGTCACGACCTCGCCAAGCGGTGCCGTGCAGGCGACAGCCACCAACGACGCGGCTCCCGGCACCTATGTTCTGTCGAACATTCAGCTGGCGCAGTCGGAAACGTTGATTTCGACCGGTTTTACCAGCTCGAGTGGGAGTATCGGGTCCGGCTCGGTGTCGATCCAAATCGGCAGCGGCACCGCCGTCACGGTCAATATCGCGAGCGGCCAGGACGACCTCGCGGATATCGCGACCGCCGATCAACCAGGCGAATACCGGGGTGCAGGCCAGCGTGCTGTTTGACGGTTCGGCCTATCGGCTTGAACTGGTCGGCGCGACGGGTGCGGCGAATGCGTTTACGGTCAGCGGCACCGGCGGGCTGGCGGGGTTGAGCTATTCGTCCGGCGCATCGGGGCTGACGCAGATCCAGGCGGCCGGCGACGCGCAATTCCAGCTCAACGGCGTCGCGGTCACCAGCGGTTCCAACACGATCACCGGCGCGCTCGGCGGGTTGACCTTTACGCTTGCGGCCAGCGGTTCCGCCACGGTCACGGTGAGCCAGGACGTCAGCGCCTTGCAGAATCGCCGCTGACACCGTTGTCACCGCGCTTAACAAGGTGTTGCAGGCGATCAATCAGAATGCGTCGTACGACCCGACGAGCGGCGCCGGGCCGTTGCTGGGCGACATCAATGTACAGTTTCTCCGGACCCAGCTGCTGAATGCCATCAGTGCCCCGTCGGCTGGCGGCTCCGGGTCGGGCAGCGGCTTTAGTTCGCTGGCGAGCATCGGCTTCGGCATTACCAGCGGCGGCACCGTTGCTCTTGATGATGCCGCGTTCAAGACGGCGGCGCAGTCGAATTACGCTGATGTCGCGGCGCTGCTCGCCAATGCCGGGACCTCCAGCAACAGCCAGGTCGCGATCGAAGACGCCGCCTTGTCGAAGCCGGGCCGGTATACGGTTGCCGTAACCGAAAACACCATTGGCTCGATCATCGGCATCGTCAACGGTCAGGCCGCCAATGGCGCCAACGGCGATCTATCGGTCAACGGCAACGGGCCGGCGCAGGGCCTCAAACTGCATATAGCCGCGGGCGCGACCGGCGATTTGGGAACCGTGACGGTTACCCAGGGTCTGTTCGGCGCGCTGTCCGACATCACAAATTCCGCACTGGCCAATGGCAGCGGTGTTCAGGGCGAGATCGACAACCTCAACAAGTCGCTGACCTCAATGTCGCAGCAGGTGGGCTTGCTCCAGCAACAGGCACAGCAACAGACGCTGGCCCTGACGCAACAGTACGGTGCTGCCCAGGCGACGTTGTCACAGCTGTCAGCAGTGAGCAATTTTCTGTCGACCTATTTTGACCAATTGTCGAATTCCTCGGGGGGATAACAGGATGCTGGGGGCACAAAACGCGCTAAGCGGTACGGCTGCCTACATGGCAATCGCCGGAGTCAGCGCCGAACCGCAGGATTTGATGAAGATGGGGCTCGATCGCGCGCGAACCTTTCTGTTGCAGGCGGAAGCGGCGATCGCGGCGGGTGACCGGGCGGCAAAGATCGAGGCGGTGAACTCGGCCTTCGCGATCGTCGAGTTTCTGCTCGGGCTGTCCGGGAGCGCGCCGGGGACACTGAGCGATTGCTTGGCGAGGGTTTATCATTATGCGATGGTCGAGCTGCTCAAGGGGAACGCGGCAGACGATGCCGCGGCCATCGCAGCGGGGCGCAACGCCCTGGAGGAGCTGTCTGCCACCTGGCGCCAGCTCTTTCCCGATGCGCTTGCCAGCAGCGCATAGTCTGCGCCGCATCCTGCGTCCGGAGGACGTGAATGGCTGATCCTGTGCAAGGCGTTAATCGAACCGACGCGGCCGGCGCCGCGTCGGCGGCTCAGACCGGCGCCGCGTCGGCGGTTCAAACCGGACTGTCCGGGCCACTGGCGCGCCCCGACGCGTCAGCTGGTGCCAGTAACGACTCGGCTGATGTCAGCAAAACCGAGGCGCTACTGCACGCCTTTTCACAGGCCGACGCGACCGTGCCGCTCGTCGATGAAGCCCGCGTGAATGCGCTGCGAGAGGCGATTGCCAGCGGCACCTTACAGCCCGACCCGCAGGTGATCGCGGATAAGATCGTTCAGTGGGAGGGCATGCTGGCCGGCGGTAAGGACGACGCGTGACCGGCTCGTCAACGACGCCCGCCGTCAGCCGGTGCCGCGGTTTGTCCTTCGGCCCCGGGGCCGCCGTCGCTCAAGCAAGGCCAAGGCTGGAAAAGATCGGATCGGCGGCGGCTTTTGCCGCTTCGCATCTGATCCATGCCTGCACCAGCAACAGGCGGATTGCCGCCTGATGTATGTCGTCCCGATCAGCGATATCGCAAAACGCTTCGAGTATCTGCTCGAGACACGCTGCTCTTGTTGTGACCGCTGTTTCTGCGTTTGCATCGACCGTCGGACCCACCCTGTCCGCGGCCGCCAGCCTATTGCCTGCAGGACCCCACATCCTCCCGATCCCTCACAGCCTACTTGCCTCGGGCTCCGCTAAATTGTATCGAATTCGAAATAATTTTTTTATGCAGGTGCGTGAGTAACACTCAAAGCGGCCTGATTTCGGCAAGTGATTCCCGTTATGATTTCAACTGAACTTTTAACAGAATGACGATATCAATAATGGTTAACGGGTTCGCTAGGGCAAAAAAATGAGGGCCCGGTCGGAAATCGTTTTCCCAAATAATATCAAGGCGTTACGATTGCAAAGGCAGCTGACGCAACAGCAGCTTGGCAAGATGATGGCCCAACCCATTGGCGAATCGGCCATTTCAAAGATTGAAAACGGCGAACGCCGCCTGACGAACCTCCAGTTGACGGATCTGGCGGGCATTCTGGGTTGCCGGCCGGAGGACATTCCCGTTGTACCGGGCCGCGACCTGGTGGCCGAGCGAAATTGGCAGAAGGCGCAGCGGGAGGTCGTTGAAAGCAGCATCGCAAGCGGTGCCGCCGCGACCGGTTACGTCCTGGCGCAGTTGCGCAAGAAGCACGGCAAGACAATGCAACAGGTGGCCGACGCAATCGGCCTGACCCTGTCGGTATACCACCGCGTCGAGATGGCAAGCCGGATCATCCAGCCGCGGGAAATCGATCTCGTCGCCGAGCTTTACGGGATACCGGCGACCGAGTTGATCGCTCTTTTCGAGCGACGGACACAGGAGAACCAACAGCAACTGCGCGACGGCGTGGCGCCGGAGAAGCTGTTGCCGCGGATGCCCCGCTCGCTGTTGACCGACGACGCCAAATGGGGCCGGCTGGGTACGTTCGAACGGGCCTTGATCAACCGCAGCATCCGTCACGTGACAAAGAGCAGCGGCAGTGCGGCGCTGCCAATCTACGGCGCGATGAAAACATACGAAGACGGCTCATACCGGTTTGTCATCGACCGCGGTGAAGCGGCCGGGCACATTCAGTTGGACGAGGTCCTGCGCGCCGACAGCGAATGCTTTTTCGTGCGCAATTTCTCGCAGCGGCTGGGGTATCTGATGCGGCCCGGCTCCCTGGCACTGGTTGATCCGCGGACGCCGGTGGGCCTTGGCGACCTCGCTTTTTTTGTGCGGAAGGACGGCACCGCCGATGCCGGCATCGTCATCGGCGACGGCGTCGGCCCGCTTATCGTCAAGATGTACAATCCGGAAGAACAACTGCCGGTCGCCAGCGAGCGGATTTCGGAAATGTTCCGGATCGGCATGCTCGTGCTCCGCTGATCTGAACCCGATTCGGAAAAGCGGTGATCCGCGAAGGCGGGGCGGAGGCAACATCCGCCGCGTTTTGACAGGCCGGGCGAAATCACCACGCGTTTTTCACGCCTGCGGTAAACTCGCGCCTCTTGCGGCGGTGAGTGAACCGTGCCCGACAATAATGCGCAGCCTGGCCGATCAAGGCGGTTCTACACGACCCTGACGGATGCCGGTCCGCCGGCGGTGTTGTGGAACCGCAATCCGATGGTTCCCCGCCTGGAACAGGCGATCGATTCCTATCGGCAGACGCTGCAGGCGCTGGAACGGCAGCGCAATCCGGCCGGTTTGGCGGTCGCGCAAAACAATCTGGGGAATGCGCTGCGGCAACTCGGCGAGCGGGACGCCGGGACCAGGCGGCTGGAGGACGCCGCGACGGCCTATCGTGCGGCACTGACGTATTACCAGCGCGAACGGACGCCCCTCGACTGGGCGATGACGCAAAACAATCTGGGCCGGGCCCTCTGGCGGCTCGGTGAGCGCGTCGGCGGCAACGAGCGGCTGGAGGAAGCGGTCGCGGCCTTCCGGGAGGCACTGCGCGGATACCGGCGCGAGCGGGTACCGCTTGACTGGGCAATGACACAGAACAACCTCGCCGCCGCGTTGCGCAGCCTTGGCGAGCGCGAGGCAAGCGTGACCAGTATCGACGAAGGCATTGCAGCATCGCGCGAAGCCTTGAAGGAATATGCTCCCAGCCGTTCGCCGCTGGATTGGGCGGCGGCGCAAAGGAACCTCGGGAACGGGCTGGTGACGCTGGCGGAGCGGGAAGGGGGCAGCCCGCGCCTGCTGGAGGCGATCGTCGCGTATCACCGTGCCCTCGAAGTGTACGAACCGGAGCGCTACCCCTTCGATTGGGCAATGACCCAGAACAATCTGGGAAACGCGCTGACGGTTTTGAGCGAACACGAAGGGGAGGGCACGGCGCGGCTTAACGAGGCTATCGTCGCCTACCGCCTGTCGCTACAGGAATTGAGGGAAGACCTGAGCCCGCTCGAATGGGCCCGCGTCCGCAGCAACCTCGCCAACACCCTGTCCGTCCTCGGCGAACGCGAGGCGGGGACGAGCCGCTTCGAAGAGGCTGCCGCTCTCTATCAGGCATCTCTTTTCGTGTTTGGGCAAAACCAGGTGCCATTAGACTGGGCCACAGCTCAAAATAATCTGGCGGTTTCGACGCAGCGACTGGGGGAAACCGCAGCAGCCCCTGCGTACTTTGAGTCGGCAGTCAAGATGTACGATGAGGCGCTAAGCGCATTTGCCTCGGTCAACGCCGCGTATTATTTCGAAATCTGCCAGGAAAATCGCATCCGGGCATCGGCCCTCTGCGTCGCTGGCGTGGAGCAGGCGGTGCTGCTTTAAGGGCCTTTACGATCTTGCGGCAGCGATCGGTCGTTGCGGCCCGCCGGGTTGCGCACCCGAAACAGGGAGAGGGTGTACAGGACCAGCGCCACGACGGGGGTTCGGTTCGCCTCAGGCTGGCAGGTTGATCGACTGCCTCAAATGACACCCAAATCCGCTTGCGCCTCCGCGACCGAGTTAGCTATCGTTAACGCACTTGATTAAACGTCAGTGCCGTTGCTGCCGAGACCCTAGGGAATCGGTTGTGAAGATCGCTTATGTCACCTGCAAGATTGCCTCCTCACGGGGAAGGATGATTCAAAATGCCGCAGGTCCTGGAAACAGCGCAACTCGCGCAACTCGCGCTTGCCAGCAAATTTGAGGATTTCATCTGCTGAGCCGGTGGGGAGTTTTGCAACAGGCAGCGTGCCCGAGCCGATTGCGATCATCGGAATCGGCTGCCGGTTTCCGCAGGGAGCATCGGGTCCGCAGGCATTCTGGGACATGCTGTGCCGCGGCGTTGACGCGATCAGGGAAGTGCCGGCCGACCGCTGGGACCCGCGCCGGTTCTACGATCCCGACCCCGACAGGGCCGGCAAGACCTATGTCAAGCAGGGCGGGTTTCTCGACGAGAAGATCGATCTCTTCGACCCGCTGACCTTTGGCATCTCGCCGCGCGAGGCCCACACGATGGACCCGCAGCAGCGCCTGCTGCTCGAGGTCACCTGGGAGGCGCTGGAAGACGCCGGCCTCCTGCTGGAAGACCTCGTCGGGTCGCCGACCGGGGTGTTTATCGGTGCCTTTGCGCTCGACATGAAGATGCTGCAATCGAGCCCGCTGAACCGCGACGTGCTGTATTCGCACAGCACCACCGGCGCCAGCATGACGCTGCTCGCCAACCGGCTGTCGTATATTTTCGATTGGCGCGGGCCGAGCCTCGCGATCGACACCGCATGCTCGTCGTCGCTGGTGGCGACGCATCAGGCGTGTCAGGCGCTGTGGCACGGCGAGTGCAGCCTCGCGGTGGCCGGCGGCGCCAATGTGATGCTGCGTCCCGAATATTTTATCGTGATGTCGAAAGGGCATTACCTGTCGCCGACCGGGCGCTGCCGCACCTTTGATGCGCGCGGTGACGGTTATGTGCGCGGCGAGGGCGCCGGCGTCGTGCTGCTGAAGCCGCTATCGGCCGCCTTGCGCGACAACGACTCGATCTACGCCCTGATCCGCGCCACCGGCGTCAACCAGGACGGCCAGACGGCCGGCATCTCGCTGCCCAACCAGGATGCGCAGGAACGGCTGATCACCGCGGTGTACCGGCAGGCCGGGGTATCGCCGGCCGATGTGCAATACATCGAGGCGCATGGCACCGGCACCCGCGCCGGCGATCCGATCGAGGCGCGCGCCCTGCACAACGCCTTGTCGCCGGGCCGCGACGCGGGGCAGCGCTGTGTCGTCGGCTCGGTGAAGACCAATATCGGGCATCTCGAAGCGGGGGCCGGGGTCGCCGGGCTGATCAAGGCAACCCTGTCGCTGCATCACCGGCAAATCCCGCCGAACCTGCATTTCGAGCAGCCCAACCCCGACATCCCGTTTGACAAGATGTGTATTCGGGTGCCGACCGTGCTGGAAGCGTGGCCGAGCGGTGGTGGGCAAACCTTCGCCGGGGTCAATTCCTTTGGCTATGGCGGCACCAACGCGCATGTGTTGTTGGAAGCGGCGCCCGGTAGTGCGCCGGTGTCACCGATGCCGGTGGAGGTGACCGGGCCGCTGCTGGTGCCATTGTCGGCGCGGAGCGATACGGCGTTGAAGGCGCTCGCGGCAAGCTACCGCACGCATTTAAGCGGGCCGGGCGCGGCGGTGTCGCTTCCCGATCTCTGCTACACGACCGCATTGCGGCGCAGCCACCACTATCGCCGCGCGGCTCTGGTCGTGTCGTCGCGCGACGAACTCGACGGCATGTTGCAGGCGCTCGAAACCGGCGCTACCGCCCCGGGCCTCGTCGTCAACCAGACGGTGGCGGACGAGGCACGCAAACTCACCTTTGTCTATACAGGCATGGGGCCGCAATGGTGGGCGATGGGCCGCGAATTGCTCGCGGCCGAGCCGGTGTTCCGTGCCAAGGCGGAAGCCTGCGACGCGATTTTCGCCTGCCATGCCGGCTGGTCGATCCTCGAGGCGATGACCGCCCCCGAAGCCATCTCGCGCATGGCCGAAACCCGCATCGCACAGCCGGCCAATTTCGTCGTGCAGGTGGCGCTGACCGCATTGTGGGAATCATGGGGCATCGTCCCCGACGCGATTGTCGGGCACAGCGTCGGCGAGGTGTCGGCCGCCTATGTCGCCGGTGCGTTGTCGCTGGAAGACGCGCTGCTCGTCAGCTTTCACCGCAGCCGGTTGCAGCAGACCCGCGCCGGCATCGGCACAATGCTGGCGGTCGGCTTGGCGGAGGGTGATGCAGCCGCGCTGATCGAGCCTTATGTCGGGCTCGTCGATATCGGCGCGGTCAACGGCCTGGCGCAGGTGTCGCTGTCCGGCGACCCCACGGCGTTGCAGGACATCGCCGCGACGCTGGAAGCGCGAGAGGTTTTCCACCGACCGCTGCAGGTCGAAGTCGCCTATCACAGCTACCAGATGGATGCGGTGCGCGCCGAGTTGCTCCAGGCGCTTGCCCCGGTGTGCCCGACAGAGACCACCATTCCGCTTTATTCGACGGTCGCCGGCGCCCGGATATCCGGCAGCGAATTGGGTGCGGCGTATTGGTGGCGCAACGTGCGCGAACCCGTGCGGTTCGCCAAGGCGATGGGCGCGCTGCTGGATGACGGACACCGCGTCTTTGTCGAAATCGGGCCGCACCCGGTCCTGCACAATTCGATCACCGACGCGCTGCGCGTCCATAATGCGACCGGTCACGCGCTGACCTCGCTGCGCCGCCAGCGGCCGGAGCGGGCGACGATGCTGGAAGGCCTCGGTGCGCTCTACACGCTGGGTATCAGCCCCGACTGGCAGGCGTTGACGCCGCAAGGCGCCCGCTATGTCAAGCTCCCGACCTATCCGTGGCAGCGCGAATATTACTGGCACGAATCCAGCCGCTCGAAAGAAGACCGCCTTGGCCAGGCGGGGCCGGCATTCCTGAGCACCCCGCTGCACCTGCCGGTGCCGGCCTGGGAAGTCGAGCTGAATTCGGGTTTTTTCCCGTATCTGAACGATCACCGGCTCGACAACACGGTCATTTTCCCTGGCACCGGCTATGTCGAGGCCGGACTTGCCGTGCATGCCGCTCTCCACCCGCAGGATACCTATACGCTGGAGGCGCTCGACTTCCGCAAGATGCTGGTTGTCGACGCCAAGGACGTGACGCTGCTGCATCTGGGCTACGACCCGCAGAGCCACGAGTATAAGGTCTACAGCCGCCGCAAGGGCGAGGACGGCCCGTGGGAGTTGCACGCCACCGGCCGGCTGCTGCCCGGCGGCGCGCGCGAGCAGCCTTCGGTCGACCTGTCGCAATGGCGCGGCCAGTGCGCGACCCGCATTTCCGCTGCCGGGTTCTACGAACACCTCGCGATGTCGCGGTTTCATTACGGCCCGTATTTCCAGACGCTGCACCGCATCTGGGTCGGCTCCGATCAGGCGCTCGCGGAATTGCGCGGACACCCGGCGCTGGCCGACGACCCGACGCCCTACTCGGTGCATCCGACCTTGCTCGATGGCAGCCTGCAACTGATGACGCTGAATGCCGCGCTGCGCACGTCGCGGCCGTGGGTCCCGGTCGGCATCGAGCGGGTTGTCGTTTATACCAGCCCGACCTCCGCTTGCTGGGCCCACACGCAGGTCGTCAAACGCGGCCCCGGCACTCTCTGCGGCAACATCGTGCTGTGCGACGATGACGGCTGCGTCCTGGTCGAGATGATCGGCGTCCAGTGCCAGGAAATCGTCACCGGGGCCATGCCCGATACATGGCGGCAATGGCTGTATGACTGGGCCTGGGAACCGGCGGAGCCCGACACCACGCCGGTGGCGGAAGCCGCGCCGGCGGGCGGCTGGCTGGTTTTCGGCGGTGACGGCGCCGTGGCGCAGGGCACGCTTGCGCTGCTGCGCGGGGAAGGCGCGGCGTGCACAATCGTCAATGCCGGCGAGGCCTTCGCCCGGATTGGCGAGCGGGATTTCGCGATCCGCCCCGAAAACCCTGACGATATGGCCCGGGTATGCGCCGAGGCCCCGACGCATGGCGGCATCCTCTATTTGTGGGACGATCCGGAGCCGCTCGACGCCTCGGAGGCCGATTTCGCGGCGGCGGCACGCCATTGCGCGACGGTCCTGCATTTGCTGCAGGCCTTGCCGGCCGCGCGCATCGAAGAAGGCTTGAGGCTGGTCATCGTGACGCGCGGCTGTCAGGCGGTGTCGGCGGACGAGGCGGTGACAAACCCGGCCGCCAGCGCGTTGTGGGGCCTGGGGCGGGTGATCCGCAACGAGTATCCCGGCATTACCTGTCAACTGATCGATGTCGGAAGGGGGCCATCAGCCGACGATGCCGCGCTGCTCGTGCGGCACATCCTCGCGCCAACACCCGAGCCGGAGGTCGCCTTCGGTCACGGGGCTGCCTTCGTGCATCGCCTACGCCGCGCCGCCGACGCTACCTTGGCAGCCGAGCCTGTCGAGGCCACCACCGACGAGCCGGTTGAATTGGTCATTGGTGCGCCGGGGCGGCTCGACAGCCTGCAATACCGCCGCATCGCGCGGCGTGCGCCGGGGCCGGGCGAGGTGGAAATCCGCGTCGAGGCCTCATCGCTGAACTACAAGGATTTGCTGAAGGCGATGGGCACGATTGCCGCGCAGGTGCTGGAAGACACCTATTTCGGCAACGCCTTTGGCATGGAGTGCGCCGGCGCGGTCGTCGCGGTGGGGGCAGGCGTCACGAAACTGCGCCTCGGCGACGCGGTCATCGCGACGACCAACCAGGGCGGTTTCCGTTCCTACGTCACGAGTTCGGCCGATTACGTGATCCCGAAGCCGGCGGCACTCGCGATGCATGAGGCGCCGGTCTTCACCGTGTTCCTGACGGCCTATTACGCGCTGGCGGAAATCGCCCGGCTGCGGCGCGGCGAACGCGTGCTGATCCACAGCGCCGCCGGCGGGGTCGGGCTCGCTGCGGTGCAGGTCGCGCAATGGCTCGGTGCCGAGATTTTCGCCACCGCCGGCAATGACGAAAAACGCGACTTCCTGCGCGGCCTCGGCGTGCGCCATGTGATGGATTCACGCAGCGTCCAATTCGCTGATGAGATACGCGCCTTGACGGGCGGGCAGGGGGTGGATGTCGTCCTCAACGCCCTCGACGGCGAGGCGTTGCGCAAAAGTTTCGCGCTCTTGGCGCCATACGGCCGGTTTGTCGAAATCGGCAAGAAGGACATCGCGGAAAACAGCGGCCTGCCGATGCAGACCTTCAACCGCAACGTGTCGTTCACCGCGATCGACCTCGACCGCATCTTCCGCGACCGGCTATCCCTCGCGCAGCATCTGTTCGAGACCGTGGCGCAGGGCTTTACCGACGGCCATTTCCACGCCCTGCCGA
Source organism: uncultured Alphaproteobacteria bacterium (assembly GCA_963737875.1). Taxonomy (GTDB): domain Bacteria; phylum Pseudomonadota; class Alphaproteobacteria; order ATCC43930; family CGMCC-115725; genus DATARH01. The sequence continues at coordinate 202,759 of CAVTUM010000019.1, forward strand.
CCACCGTGTTTGCCGCTGCCGAGGCCGAGGCGGCGTTCCGTTATATGGCGCAGAGCAGGCATATCGGAAAGGTGGCGATCGACCTGTCGGCGCAGCCGGTGACGGTGTACCCCGCGACCGATAGCGGTCCCGCCATCAGTGCCGATGCGACCTATCTGATCACCGGCGGCACACGCGGCTTTGGACTGGAGATCGCCAAGTGGCTGGTCGTGCAGGGGGCACGCTATCTCGTGCTGCTGAGCCGCGGCGGCATGGCTTCCGATGAGACCAGGCAGGCTGTGCTGGTCATGCAGAGCCAGGGCGTCGAAGTCATGGCCGAGGCGGTCGATGTGACCGATGCGGTTCAGCTCCGGGCCGCCATGCAGCGTATGGCTGCGGAAATGCCGCCATTGCGCGGCGTGATCCACGGCGCAATGGTGCTCGACGACGGTCTGCTCGCCGGTCTGACCGCGGAGCGGCTGCATAAGGTCATGGCGCCGAAAATCCTCGGCGCGCTGCACCTGCATGCCGCGACCCGCGATATGCCATTGGATTTCTTCGTGATGCTATCCTCGGTGGCGGCGCTGGTCGGCAATGTCGGGCAGGGCAATTACGCCGCCGCCAATGCCTTCCTCGACGGGTTCGCGCAGTATCGCCGCGGGCTCGGTCTGCCCGCGACCGGCATCAGCTGGGGCGCGCTGGCCGAAGTCGGTGTCGCGGCGCGTAATGCCCAGGTCGAACAGGCTCTCGCCGCCGGCGGGTTGCGCTCGATGCATATTGACCACGCGCTGTTTGCGCTGGGGCAGGCGTTGCGGCTCAACCCGGCCGAGCTGGGCGTATTCCAGGTCGATTGGCAGCGCTGGCGGACGACGCATCCGGGCGGACCGGGCGCGGCCTTGTTCGGCGCGCTGATGACGGAGCAGGGCGAGACCGGCGGCATGGGCCTCGACGCGCATCAGGAATTGCTGCACCGCCTGGTCGTGCTCGATACCGCAGAGCGGCTGGCGTATATGCAGACGCTGCTGGCCGAGGAATTGGCGAGGGTGCTGCAAATGCCCGCGGCGCAGATCGACGTGCAGCTCAACGTCATGCATCTCGGTATCAACTCGCTGATGGCGGTCGAGCTGCAAACGACGTTGCAGGGCAAATTCGGCCTGCATCTGTCGGCGATGGAATTCACCCGCGGGCTCAGCGTGGCACAGATTTCGGCCCGGCTGCTGGCCGGCATCGCCGGCGATCTCGCCGCGCTGGAAGCCGCCGAGCTGATGCCCGAACCGACGCTCGATGCCCTGCTGCAAGCCGAGATGGCCGAATTGTCGGACGCGGCGGTGAGTCAACTCGTCAAGGAAGTGCTGTAGCCCGCGATGGCCTCTGACATGCTCGCGCAACGCCTGGCGCAGCTCTCCCCGGCGGAGAAGCAGCGCCTTCTCGCGCATATGCTGCGCGAGAAGGCGCTGCAGCAGGCGGCGCAGGCGGCGCGGACCGATATCGAAAGCTGGGTGCAGGATGCGCGGCTGGCTCCCGAGATCCGGCCGATCGGCCCGGCGTCCCGCCCAACCGATCCGCGCGCGGTGTTGCTCACCGGCGCGACCGGCTTTCTCGGCGCGCATCTGCTGCGCGATCTGTGCGTGCACACGCGGGCGACGATCTATTGCCTGGTGCGGGCGGACGATGCGGAGGAGGGCCGGCAGCGGTTGCAGGCGAATTTCGCCCGGTATTTCTCCCATGCACTTGACCCGGAGCGGGTACGGCCGCTGCTCGGCGACATGGCGTTGCCACGTCTGGGGCTTGACCCGCGAGCCTATGCCGCGCTGGCGCAAGACGCCGACATGATTGTGCATAACGGCGCCCTGCTGCATCACCTCGCGCCCTATGCCCAGCTCAAGGCAGCCAACGTCGACAGCACCGTCGGGCTGCTGCGGCTCGCGACCACCGGGAAGCCGAAATGGCTGCATTACGTCTCGACGCTGGTGGCGGCGGTCGATCGCGACAGCGACGGCCGGCTGGTCGAGAAATTTCCGCAGGCCCACCCGGCGGAACTCGCCGGCGGCTATGCGCAGTCGAAATGGGTGTCGGAAAAGCTGCTGGCGGCGGCCGCCGGGCGAGGCATCGGCGTTACCGTGTTTCGCCCAGGGTTCATCAGTGGGCGCAGCGACACCGGCGCATGGCCGGCGGAGAACGACCATCTGCTGCGGGTCGTCAAAGGCTGTCTGCAAATGGGCTGCGCGCCCGAAAGCGAACTCATGCCGAACATGGCCCCGGTTGATTTCGTCAGCGCCGCAATCGTCCGCATCGCGCTGAGCAAGACGCCGATCGGCGATGTTTTCAATCTCTCGAACCCGCATCTCGCGTCATGGGAAACGCTGCTCGGCTGGCTGCAAAGCTGCGGCTACAAACTCAAGGTCGTTTCAAACGAGGTGTGGCGCGACCGGCATCTGACCGGCCTGAGCAAGGAGAACGCGCTGTACCCGGTCCTGCCGCTCTATCTCGGCGGCGAGACGACCGAACGGCATGTCGGGCTGCTGTCAAAGCTCGCCAGCGTGCGAAACGACGCCACCGTGCAGGCATTGGCCGAGTTGCAGATGGCGTTTCCGGTCATCGACGAAGCGCTGTGGCGCCGCTATGTCGGCTATTTCCAGCGCTGCGGTTTTCTGTCGATGCCGGCATGATCCGCCCGCGCCGCCTCCCACCGCCGCCGCCGGACGGACCCTATCTGGCACAGCTGAAGGAATTGCCGTCGCAGCTTGTGTTCATCATGGGCTGCCACCGCTCCGGCACTTCGCTGCTGTACCATTTGCTCGCGTATACCGGACAGCTCGACTACATCAGCGCCTACGATATCATCAAATATGACGAGCTGTTGTCTAACCGCGCCGCCGGCCGCGAGGCCGAAGTAAAAACAGAGCTGCAGCGCGTCTTGCAGCGGGAAGCAACGCGCGCCCTCGACGATCTGCCGGTCGGCACCGACCTGCCGGAGGAATACCGGTTTCTGATGCCGCGGGAAAACCGCGCCATCGTGCTCAACATCAGGAAACGGCTCGAACAGCTGTTCTTTACCCCGCATCTGACCCCGGAAACGCTCGACACCTTCCTCGATATCTGCCGTAAGAAGCGTTCTCTCGCCGGCGCCGACCGGCCGCTGGTGCTGAAGAACCCGGCGGATTTCTATTTTAATTTCGGGGCGGTGCATCAAATGCTGCCGCAGGCGAAGTTCATCTTCATCCATCGGCACCCGCTGCACATGTTCAATTCGTACCTGCACGGGTTTCCCAACCTGCTGACACAGCGGTCGAACTACGCCGCGCTGATCGACCCGCGCTACGATGCGCTGTTCGGCCGGCTGCCGTTCCGGCGGCGGCTGTTTTTGAAGGTGTTTCGCTCCGACATGATGTGCCGTGTGCTGATCACGCGGTTTGTCGAGAGCTACCAATACTACATGCGCCACATCGCCGAACTGCCGCCGGCGCAATACGCCTCGGTGCGCTATGAGGATTTGTGCGACGACCCGGCCGGCTGCCTGTCGCGTGTCGGTGAGCAGCTACAGCTCGATCTGGTGCCGCGCGTTCCCCCGGCATTCGTCGCGCCACGGCATTTGCCGCTCTACGAACAGGTCGAGCGGCATTACGCCGATCGTGTGTCGGATATGAAGCCGTATCTCGATCATTGCCGTTATTCGCCCTGGCCCGAGCCGGAAGGCGCCGCATCGGTTGCCGGGGCCGGGAGGAACATCCCGCATGACAACGACGCCCGCGTTGGAACCGCACCCGCATGAGTCGCGGGGCGCGGTTCCCGATCGCCTCCCGCCCGAGGTGATCCGCGAACTGTCCGTCCTGCGGCCTGATCGGGCGATTGCGGCGCTTGTCGCCGAATGGCTCGGCATCGCCGCCGCCATCGCGGTGTGCGAAATCTGGTGGAACCCGGTTGTTTATGTTCTGGCGGTGGTCTGGATCGGCGCGCGCCAGCATGCCCTGACCGTGCTCGGCCACGACGCGGCGCATTTCCGGCTGCTGCCGGACCGCCGGTGGAATGACTGGATCGGCAATCTGGCGGCGTTCTGGCCGACTTTTGTCGCGGTCGAAAACTACCGTCAGTTCCACGGCGAGCATCACCGCTTCACCGGCACCCCGGCCGACGGCAACCGCCGCATCTGGCGCACCCACAACGCCGCCGGTGACTTGACCGCGGAATGGACCTATCCCAAATCGCCCGCCGGTCTGGCGCTGACCATCCTCGCCCGGGCCGCGTTTTTGACCGGTCTGTTCTGGATCGTCCGCGGCTTTGTCGCCGCGGTGATCTTTCGCCGCTCATGGACCCAGGTCGGCGTGCGCTTTCTGTATTACGCCGCGATCGCCGCGATCCTTACGGTCACTGAAATCTGGCGCGAGTTTCTGCTGTATTGGATCGTGCCGTTCTGCACGACGCACATCGCCTTCCAATACATCCGGTTGATTTGCGAGCACAGCGCCGTCCATAGCGCTGCTGCCGAATACGCGCTGACCCGCACCACGGTCGCGCGGTGGTGGGAGCGCCGGCTGATCGTGCCGCGCAACATTCACTACCACATCGAGCACCACTGGTACCCGAGCGTGCCGTTCTACAATCTGGCCGCGCTGCACGACCGCCTGATGGCGCAGCCACGCTTCCGCGAACACGCGGTGGTGACCACCTCAGTCGGCGCTTCGCTGCGCCAATGCCTCATGCGTTGACAGGGTGAGGGGCTGCGTCATGCTTGAAACCGATGTGCTGGTGGTCGGGTCGAGCCTCAGCGGGATGATGACCACGCTGAACCTCAGGCACCGCAACCCCGACCTCGACGTGACCGTGCTCGGGCCTCATCCGTCAGAGGAAAAGCGCCCGCTGGTTGGTGAATCGCTGGTCGAGCCGGGTATCCTGTTCTTCCGCGAAATGGGTCTCGGCCCGCATCTCGACCGCATGCAGGTCTTGAAGAACGGGCTGATCTTCTATCACAAGCTTGATTTGTCGAACCCGGCCGACCGTGCCTACTCGGCGCACGGTCCCGAAATCTTGTTCCACAAGGCCCGTCAGATGCGCCGCCAGGAATTCGACACCGCCTGTCGCGAACGCGCCGTCGCACTCGGCGCGCGGATGCTCCACGGCACCGCCAACGTTATCGAAGTCGGCCAGGACGGGGAGAGGCACCGCGTTGCTGCGACCGTCGATGGCGAGAACATCGAGATCAGCGCGCGGTGGATCGTCGATGCCACCGGCCGCCGGCGGCTGATCGGCAAGCAGGTCACGCAATACGCGCGCCCCGACAAACAGCGCTGCACATTCTGGTTCCGGCTGCGCAATTTTGAGCCGTTTTTCGACCACCTCGACGTGCATCGTCGTCGCCTGTGGCAGTTCGACCCCTGGCTGACGACGCACCATTTCATGGGGCGCGGCTATTGGATCTGGTGCATCCCGCTGGAGGTCGGCGAGGAAAATCTGTGCTCGGTCGGTTTCACCTACCGGCCGGATTTGTTGGGCCGGCAAATCCGCTCGATGGAAGACTTCCTCGCCCAGGTCGAGCAGGACCACCCGGCCATCGCCGACATGGTGCGCTCCGGCGACATCGTCGATACCCAGATGTACCTCAACTATTTCTACCATAGCGAGCAGCTTTACTCGGAGGATGGCTGGTTTCTGGTCGGCGACACGGCCCGCGCCGTCGACCCGCTCTACAGCAACGGCATTTCGATGACGACGATGCAGGTCGGCCAGATTGCCGAGATCATCGAGCGCCAGCGCGCCGGCACGCTGCAATCCGGCGATGTCGCCGCGCTCGATGCCGCCGGCCGCTGGATCATGGAGCGCGCCCAGCGCGAGGTGACCGAGCAATACGACATCATGCATGACCCGTTTCAGGCCTGCATGCGACGCTATTTCAACGTCAGCGGCTGGTTCAACGGGTTTCTGCCATTATGGTGGAACGGGTTTATGACGACCCCGGAGGCCGCCCGGCTGGCGCTGCGGTTTTTCCGCGACCGCGACACGGATCTTGGAATCGCTGCGGGTGCTAGCGGCCGAGGCAAGCGCCGCGATCGGGCCGCCCTATGCGCAAAGCGGGTTCGATCGCGGGCCGGACCTCGACACCGTTCTCAACCTGCGCTTTGACTGCGCCCGCGAGGATGCCGCGAAAACCATCGCTCGCATGTTCGCGTCACGCCGCTATATGCGGCGCCGGCTGCTGGCGATGGCTGGCTATCGCAAGCTGCCGCGCGAAATCCCGCGGTTTGCCCGCGAGATGATCCGTCCCTTGCTGCTCCGTCTGCTGCCGAGATTACGGCCGGCGGTATTCGCCGCCCTGCGGCCGCCTTTGCCGGGTCAGTACGCCCGCTGGACAGGGCCTGACCGCAATCGGTCGGAACCGGAACTGCCCTATGTCGGGCACCCGGCCCGTGCCGCGGAGCCGGAACCTGCGGAATGACGGCCGAATTTGGCTTCATCGCGCAGATCGCACCGTCCGGCACCAGCGTGGCCGAGGCACTGATCGGCGATCACGAGACCGACCTGTTCCCCGAGGAGGCTTCCTACATCGCGACGTCGGTGGCCTCGCGCCGGCGCGAGTTCGCCACCGGCCGGATGCTGGCGCGCCAGGCGCTGGCCGCGCTCGGCATGACGGCGACCGCATTGCCGCGCGGCCCCTCCGGCGTCCCGTGCTGGCCCGACGGGTTCGTTGGCTCGATCACCCACACGAAATCGCAGGCAGCGGCCTTGGCGGCGCGGCAGGCGGAGTTCAGCGGCGTCGGCATCGACATCGAGATTGTCTCGCGGGTTCCCTGGGCGGTCATGCCCAAAGTGACGGTGGTCGCCGAACAACGCGCGCTTGCGGCCGCCGCCAATCCGCAACTCCTGCTTGCGCTGATCTTCAGCGCCAAGGAAGCCTGGTTCAAATGCCAGTTTCCGCTGACCCAGGCCTATCTTGGCTTCGAGGATGCCGAGATCGCTGTGGACTGGTCCCGCGGCACTTTCGATCTTCGCCGAACCCCCGGCGCCCGCGGCATCGATCCGCCGGGCCAGGGACGCTTCATCCGCGGTGACGACACCGTCGCCACCCTGATTACGCTGCCGTCGCGCTAGAGGCTCAAGACCGGCCCTTGCGCATCACCGCCGTTTCGAGATCGGTGGCCCTTCGCCGCCCCTCGTTCACGGTGTCGGCGACAGTGCCGGCGGCGGCTGGCGCAGGGCGCCGTGCCGGCGGCGGAAGCGGTCGAGGTAGAGATAGATCACCGGCGTCGTGTACAGCGTCAGCACCTGGCTGACCATCAGCCCGCCGATGACGGCGATCCCGAGCGGTCGCCGCAATTCGCTGCCGGGGCCGCTGCCGAGCGCGACCGGGATCGCGCTGCACAGCGCCGCCAGCGTCGTCATCACGATCGGCCGAAACCGCAATACCGCCGCCTCGACGATCGCCTGAGCCGGCGGCAATCCATCATCGCGTTCGAGATGCAGCGCGAAATCGACCATCAAAATCGCGTTCTTCTTGACGATGCCGATCAGGAAGAAAATTCCGATCAGCGCCAGCAACGACAATTCGGTGCCGGTGACGATCAGCGCCAGCAAGGCGCCGAGCCCGGCCGAGGGTAGCGTCGAGAGGATCGTCAACGGGTGGATCATGCTTTCGTAGAGCGCGCCGAGCACGATATAGACGATGCCGAGCGCCGCCAGCACCATCATCGGCTGCGCCAATGTGTTCGACCGGAAGGCGCCGGCATTGCCGGCAAAGGCGGCGCGCAACGTGCCGGGCGGCTGCAGGCTGTCGAAGGCGGCGTTGATCGCGGCCGTCGCTTCGCTGAGCGAGGTGCCGGTCGTGAGGTTGAACGAGATCGTGACCGCCGGAAACTGGCCCTGGTGCGAAATGGACAGCGGCGTGACCGCGGGTTCGACGCGCACCAGCGTCGATAGCGGCACCTGCCGGCCGGCCGTGGATTTGACGTAGATGCGCTCCAGTGCTTGAAGCGTCCCCTGGCCGGCGGGATCGGCTTCGAGGATCACATGGTACTGGTCGAGCGGCGTGTAGATCGTCGCGATCTGGCGCTGCCCAAAGGCGTCATACAAGGTCTCGTCGATCAGTTGCGGCGAAATCCCGAGCCGCGCGGCGGCGTCGCGGTCGATCTTCAGCCTGGCCTGCAAGCCGCGCGCCTGCTGGTCGGTGCCGACATCACGCAGTTGCGGTAATCGCTCCAGCCGGTCGCGCACCGCCGGCAGCCAGCGCTGCAACTCGGCGAGGTCGTCGTCCTGCAAGGTGTACTGGTAGAGCCCCTTGCCCTGGCGCGCGCCATAGCCGAAATCCTGCAACGGGATCAGATAGGTGCTGATACCGGGGATCGCCGCCAGCACCGGCCGCAGCCGGTCCATCACATCGCGCGCGGTGTCGCGCCGCTGCCCCGCCGGCACGAGGTTGATGTAGAGCCTTCCGTTGCTGATCCCGCCGACCCCGCTCGGCCCGAGAAACGACCCGATATTGACCACCGCCGGGTCGGCGAGCAGCGCCTTGACGACAAGGGCCTGCCGCTCGGCCATCGCAGCATAGGAAATGTCCTGCGACGCCTCGGTGATGGCGGAAATTACCGAGGTGTCCTGCTCGGGAATAAAGCCTTTCGGAACCTCGATATAGAGCCAGATCGTGGCGCCGAGCGCCGCCAGCGTGACCATCAGCAGCAGCGGCCGATGCGCCAGACAGCGCGTCAGGCTGCGCCGATAAAAGCCGAGCACCAAGCCCGACACCCGCTCGGCGACTTGTGCTGCCCCCGGCCGGTGACTGTCGTTGCTCTGGCTGGCGTCGCCGAGAAAACGGGTGCACATCATCGGCATCATCGTTAGCGACACGATCGCCGAGATGATGACCGAAGCGCTCAGCGTCACTGCGAACTCGACGAAAAACCGGCCGACGATACCCGGCATCAGGAACAAGGGCGTGAAAGCCGCCAATAGCGAGGCGGTGATTGCCAGGATCGTAAAGGTGATCTGGCGCGACCCGGCCAATGCCGCCTCGACCGGGCCGTAGCCGGCCTCGCGGAACCGGGCGATGTTTTCGGTCATCACGATCGCGTCGTCGATCAGGAAGCCGGAGGCCACCGCGAGCGCCAGGATCGACAGATTGTCGAGCGTGTAGCCGCACAGGTACATCACCCCGAACGTGCCGGCGATCGCCACCGGGATTACCGTGCACGGAATGATCGTCGCGACCAGCCGGCGCAGAAACACGAACACGCCGATGATGACGAGCGCGATCGAGGCCAGCAGCACATGCTCGACCTCGCTGACCGCCACGCGGATCGTCGCGGTGCGATCGACCAGCACATCGACCTTGACCGCCGGCGGCATCCAGCGTTCGAGCTGCGGTAGCGCGTCGCGCACGCGGGCCGCAGTTTCGACGACGTTGGCGCCGGGCTCCCGCATCACGACGACGATGACCGCCCGCTTGCCGTTGAACCAGCCGCCGGTGCGGGTGTCGGCGACCGAGTTGACGACCGATCCCAGATCGTCGAGCCGGATCGCCGCGCCATTGGCATAGCCGACGATGATTTTGCGGTAGGCACCGGCATCGAACAGCTGGTCGTTGGCGGTAACCGCGTAAGTTTGCGCCTTGCCGTCGAGGCTGCCTTTTGGGCCGATCACCCCGGCCTGCGCCACCGCCGCGCGCACATCCTCGAAGCCGAGCCCGGTCGCCGCCAGCGCGGCCGGCACGATCTGCACCCGCACCGCCGATTTCTCGGCGCCGCTGACGGTGACCTCGCTGACCCCCTCGATCTGCGCCAGTTTCTGTGCAATCACCGAATCCGCGTAATCGAACACGGTGCCGGCGGGCAACGTGTCGCAAGTCACCGCGAGGATGACCAGCGGCGCCAGCGACGGGTTGCTCTTGCGGTAGATCGGCGGGTTCGGCAGGTCCTTTGGCAAGACGCTCGACGCGGCGTTGATCGCCGCCGCGACATCGCGCGCCGCGTCGTCGATGCTGCGCGATAACTCGAATTGCACGAGGATCGTGGTCTGGCCCAGCGTGCTGACCGAGGTCAGTTCGCTGATCGCCGGAAATCTGCCCGAGTTCGCGTTCGAGCGGCCGCGCCACCGCGCTCGCCATCGTCTCCGGGCTGGCGCCCGGCAGGGCGGCGAACACGCGGATCGTCGGCAGATCGACCGGCGGCAGCGGAGGCGATGCCAAGCTGGCGGAACGCGGCGATGCCGGCGATCAGGATCGCCGCCATCAGCAGCGATGTCGCGATCGGCCGGCGGATGAACGGTTCGGAAATCACGGGGCCGGCGCCGGCTCGACCGGCCGCCGCCGGCGGCGGGGCGGTGGTCCAGCGGCTCAGATGGTCGAAGGCGAGGTAGACGACCGGCGTCGTATACAGCGTCAGGAATTGCGACAGCAGCAGGCCGCCGGTGATCGCGATGCCGAGCGGACGGCGCAACTCGCTGCCCGCCCCGGTGCCGAGCGCCAATGGCAGGGCGCCGAGGATCGCCGCCATCGTCGTCATCATGATCGGGCGAAACCGCAGGATCGCCGCGTGATAGATCGCGTTCTCCGGCGACAGGCCCTGGCTGCGCGACGCATCGAGCGCGAAATCGACCATCATGATCGCGTTCTTCTTGACGATGCCGATCAGCAGCACGATCCCGACCAGCGACACGAGATTAAGCTCGTAGCCGCACAGCATCAGCGCCAGCAAGGCACCGACACCGGCCGAGGGCAGGGTCGAGAGGATCGTGATCGGGTGGATGTAGCTCTCGTAGAGCACGCCCAGCACGATATAGACGACGATGATCGCGGCGAGGATCAGCAGCGGCTGGCTCGCCAGCGATGATTCGAATTCCGCCGCCGACCCGCTGAAGCTGCCGACGATCGTGTCCGGCATGCCGATCGCCGCCTGGGTCTCGCGGATCGCCTGCGCCGCCGCGCCAAGGCTGCCGCCGAGATTGAACGAGATCGTCACCGCCGGAAACTGCGCCAGATGGTGCAGTGCCAGCGCCCCGGTTTGCGGCTCGGATTCCGCCAGCGAGGCCAATGGCACCGGCGGGCCGGTCGACGGAGTTGACGTAGAGCGCGTTGAGCGCCTCGGGGTCCTGCTTGAAGCGCGGATCGATCTCGAGGATCACATGGTACTGGTTGAGCTGGGTGTAGACGGTGGTGATTTGGCGCTGCCCGAACGCGTCGTAAAGCGTGTCGTCGATCGCCTGCAACGACACGCCGAGCCGGCTCGCGGCGTCGCGGTCGATCCGCACCGCCGCCTGCAGCCCGCCGCGCGACTGATCGCTGGCGACATCGCGCAGTTCCGGCCGCTGCCGCAGCGCGGTCACCAGCCGCGCCGCCCACAGGTCGAGTTCGGGAATGTTGGTGTCCTGCAGCGTGTATTGGTACTGGGTGCGGCTGATCCGATTGTCGAGCTGGATGTCCTGCCCGGCCTGCATGAACAGCACGCCGCCTTCGAGCCGGGCCGCCGCGCGGTCGAGCCGGACCATGATCGTCGCGATGTCGTCACGCTCGCCATGCGGCTTCAGCACGATGTAGAGGCGCCCGACATTGCCGGTTTCGTTGACCGTACCGGCGCCGGTGAACCCGTAAACCGAGGCAACCGCCGGGTCCTTGAGCAGCACATCGACGACCCGCCGCTGGCGTTCGACGACGCTGGCAAACGCCGCGTCGGGCGCGCTCTCGTTCACCCCGACGATGATCCCGGTATCCTGCTGCGGCAGAAAACCTTTGGGCACGACGACATACAGCGCCACCGCGCCGATCAGCGTCAGCACCGTAAACACCAGGGTCGGGTGGCGATGGCGCAGCACCCAGCGCAGGCTGAGCCCGTAACGCGCCGCGACCCACTCGAAGCCGCGGTCGAGGCGGTGGCCCAGTGAACCCGGCTGCTCCCGCGGGTGCGGCTTCAACAGATGCGCGCACATCATCGGCGTCAGGGTCAGCGACACGATCGCCGACACGACGACCGCGACGCTCAGCGTCACCGCGAACTCGCGAAACAGCCGGCCGATGATGCCGCCCATGAACAAGAGCGGAATGAACACTGCGATCAGCGACACGGTCAGCGAGACGATCGTAAACCCGATCTGTCGCGATCCGCGGATCGCCGCCTCGAACGGCGTATCGCCGGCCTCGATGTAGCGCGAGATGTTCTCGATCATCACGATCGCATCATCGACGACAAACCCGGTCGCGATCGTCAGCGCCATCAGCGACAGATTGTCGAGGCTGAAATGCGCGGCGTACATCACCGCGAACGTGCCGATCAGCGACAAGGGCAGCGTCACGCTCGGGATCACCGTCGCCCAGACGCGCCGCAGAAACAGCAGCAGCACCAGCACGACGAGCCCGACCGTGAGCAGCAGGGTGAACTCGACATCGGCGACCGATGCGCGGATCGACACGGTGCGGTCGCTCAGCACGTCGATATGGATCGCCGGCGGGATCAGCGCGCGCAATTGCGGCAGCGTCGCCCGGATGCGCTCGACGGTGGTGATCACGTTGGCGCCCGGCTGGCGCAGAATGTCGATGATGACAGCCGGGCGGTTATCCACCGTGGCCGCGAGCTTGTCGTTTTCGACACCGTCAATGACACTGCCGACATCGCGCACCCGTACCAGGGCACCGTTTTTCTCGCCGATCACGACGCGGCTATAGGTGTCGGCGGTGAAAAGCTGGTCGTCGGCCGCGATCGTATAGGCCTGCCGCGTTCCTTCGATGCTGCCCTTGGGCTGATCGACGCTGGCCTGCGAGACGCGACGGCGGACATCCTCCAGGCTCAGCCCGATGGCGGTGACCGCAGTCGGGTTGACCCGGATGCGCACCGCTGGCTTTTGCCCACCCTGCACCAGCACCAGTCCGACGCCGTCGATCTGGGCGAATTTCTGCGCCAGGATGGTCTCGGCGTAATCCGCGACCTGCGGCAAAGGCAGGGTCGCCGAGGTGACGGATAATGACAGGATCGGCGTGTCGGCCGGGTTGACCTTGTTGTAGACGGGCGGGTTTGGCAGCGTGCGCGGCAACAGCCCGGCAGCGGCGGCGATCGCCGCCTGCACGTCCTGCGCCGCCGAGTCGATGTTGCGGTCGAGCGAGAATTGCAGCGTGATCGACGAGGTGCCGAAGGCGCTGCTTGAATGCATCGCGGTCAGCCCGGCGATGCTGCCGAACTGGCGTTCGAGCGGCGCGGTGACCGACGACGCCATCACATCCGGCCCGGCCCCCGGCAATTGCGTCGTCACGTCGATCGTCGGGTAATCGACCTGCGGCAGCGCGGCGACCGGGAGTTGCAGATAGGCGGTGATACCGAGCAGCAGAATGCCGACCATCGCCAGCGAGGTCGCGACCGGCCGCAGAATGAACGGCAGCGACAGGTTCACGAGTGTGGCCGCGCTATGAGGCCGGGCCGCGCCCGGCTACCGTGATGCGGCTGCCGGTTTGCAGCCGATATTGCCCGTCGATGACGACGCTTTCGCCGGCCGCCAGACCTTTTTCGATCACCGCGGAGCCGTTTTCGCTCGGTCCCACCGTGACCGGGCGCATCTCGACCGTCTGGTCCGGCTTGACGACAAACACATAGGTGCCGTCCGGGCCGCGCTGCACCGCCTGCTGCGGCACGACGATCGCGTCGGCCCGTGTCTCGGTTGATAGGCGCGCGACGAGGTATTGCCCCGGCCACAGCCGCCGCTGCGGGTTCGGGAACACCGCCTTCAGCTTCATCGTCGCGGTGCTCTGGTCGATCTGGTTGTCGACCAGCACCAACTCGCCTTCGCCAATCACGGTCTGCTCGTCGCGGCTCAGCGCGGTGACCTTGAGCCGCTGCTTGCCGGCACGGGCAATCGCGTCGTTGACCGCATCGAGACGGCTTTCCGGCAGGGTGAAGATGACCGAAATCGGGTCGAGCTGCGTTACCATGACGATGCCGCCGGGGTCGCCGGCATGCACGATATTGCCGCTGTCGATCTGGCGGATACCGGTGCGGCCGGCAATCGGCGCGGTGATCGTCGTGTAGTCGAGCTGTACCCGGGCATTGTCGATCTGCGCCTGATCGGCCTCGACCGCGGCCTCGAGCTGGCTGACCGTGGCGCGCTGGGTGTCGAGGGTCTGCCGGCTGGCGACCTGCCGCGCCACCAGTTCGTTGGACCGCGCCAGATCGAGCCGTGCATTTTCGAGGCTCGCCTGATCCTTTTTGAGGTTCGCTTCCATCTGCCGCAACGCCGCCTCGAACGGCCGGGGATCGATGCGTGCCAGCACGTCGCCCTTGTTGACGTCCTGCCCTTCCTCAAACCCGATGGAATCGATCCGCCCATCGACCCGCGACCGCACCACCACCGTGTTGAACGCCGACACAGTACCGAGCCCGGAGAGATAGATCGGGAAATCGCGCGCCGTGGCCTGGTGCGTAACAACCGGGATCGCGGCCTCTACCGCGGCCGGCGGCGGCGTGGCACGAAAGGCGCGCTGCGCGGCAAGATAACCGGCGGCGCCGATGCCGGCGGCGGCGAGCAGCAGAAGAGTGAGACCCAGCGGCGTGGTCCACCGTCCGCGCCGCCGTGCTGCCGATCCTACCGTCGCGCCCGCCAGGTCGGTGTCCATCCCGCATCCTACCGCCTTTTCCCGTCGCTGTCGGCCGGATTGCCGCCGGCCGGGAGACCAACCGGGAGACCAAGAGGTGGCGGCGAAATCGGGGCTAGTGGAGCAGCGGTAGCAGCTCTTTGATGACGGCCTTGTCACGGGCCATCGTCTCGTTCAGCAGCGCCGCGTCACCGACATCGAGCGGCACCCGCTTGGCCACGATCGACGTACCCTGCTTTGCGGTGACCGCGGCTGCGCTGAAATCGGCGACCAGCTTCTTGATCGTCTCCGGCGGCATCCCGGCCGGTCCGAACAGCGCGATTGCAGACGTAATCGCGTCGTGCTGCTTTTCACCGGTCTGCGGACCGATCAACTCCCGGAAAGTCGGCACCTCGGACAAATTCGGGTTGCGCTGGCCGCCAAAGGTCACGATCGGGTGAACCGGGGGCCCCGCCATGATCCCCGGCAGCAGCGTCAGGGTGACGAGGAAGCCCGCGTCGGCGCGTTTTTTGGCCAGAGCGTCGAGAATGTCGTCATGGGTTGCCGCCATGACGTCGGTGAAATGAACCTTCAATACCCGTTCCATGAAGGCGATCGGGATGCCGGCGCCGTTGATGCGACCGGGTGAAGCGATCGACAGCGGCCGCGCCTTCGCCGCAGCGGCGAAATCGGCCCAGGTCTTGATCGGCGAGCCCTGAGGCACGACCAGAGCCACCGAAGCCGGGCCGGTCAATTTGGCGATCGGGGTTAGTGCCGAGAGCTTGGTGCCGGGCGTGCCGGTCGCCTCGTTGAGTTCCGGCGGCAGCAGTGCGATGACCAGCACGGTGTTGCCGTCAGGCGCTGCCGCGGCGACGCGGTCGAGCGCGGCCTCGCCGGCATGATCGACCTTAACCGCACGCCCGGTCTGCTTTTCGAGCGCCGGCTTCAGAAGCTCCGCGATGCGGTCAGTCGCCGAACCGGCGCCGTAAGGCTCAATGATCGTCAAGGTGTCGGCAGCGTTGGCCGGAACCGGCGGTGCGGTTGCAAGCAGCATTGCCGCTGCCAGAACCAGAAATGGAATGCGGAGCATGGCACGTTCCTCCCAAACATTCTTCACCCAGCCGCCCGGTGCTGTGTGATGTTCTCGGCAAGCGTCTGTTCTGTATCACGTCACCTGCATGGGCACGATGCCATTCGCGCGGCAATTGGAGTGACATACCCCGGATTGCACGGCCCGCTTTGCCGGCCACGCTCCTTCTTCCGGCATCGTTATTATTTTGTTAACCCTGTCGATATATGACACTTGCCTCTCCGGGCGCGGGCCGGGGGAGTGAACGAAGCGCCGCGAACGGTGTTCAATGGACGGCAAATCCGTTGGGGGATCGATGCAATCGCCTTTTTGCGGCCTGATCGGCACACTGACGGCCGTGGTCATATTGATCGCGACATCGCATTCGGCGCTGGCCCAGACATTGGGATGCAGCGGCACACAGGCGTCGTGCGCCGAGCGGCGTACCGTCGCGTCGCACGAGTACGAGCGGTGGGAAGACGGCAGCGCGGCCCGCGGCGCCGGATCGACGCGCGCGCCGCAATCCGACCGTAATTACTTCCTCGGCGGCCACGGCAATTTCTATGGCTATGGCCGGTAGCTAAGCCGGACGCGACGCAGCGGCGCCGCGAGGCCTATTTCCTTTACTTCCCCGAGGTTTCCCGGTCTGATTCGGGCCGGCCCGGGGGAACTGCATGTCGCTGCTGACACGACTTTTTCTGCTCGTGCTGCTCGCCGTGCTGCCGGCTTTGGGCGTGGGCGCCTATCACGAGTTCGAACTGCGCGAAATCCGCGCACAGCAGGTGCATGACGAGGCGCTCCGCCTCGCCCGGTTGGTCAACTCCGAGATCGGGCGCATCGCCGAAGGAAGCCGCCAGCTGCTGGCGGCGTTTGCCGAGAACCCGGTGGTGGCACACGGCGATTGGCCGGGCTGCGACGAGGCGGCGGCCCGGCTGCGCAGCCGGCTCGCCGAATATTTCAACATCGGCGTTATCACGACCGACGGCACCCTTGTGTGTTCCGGCCTGACGGAAGGCATCGGGGTCGACGTTCATGCCTCGCCGGCGTTCCAGAACTCGATCCGGGCGGACGGATTTGCGATCGGCACCTTCGAGATCAGCAAGGTCGGCGGCACGCGGATTTTGCCGTTCACCCAGGCCCTCTACGATGCCGACCACAAAAAGATCGGCTTTGCCTTTGTCACGCTCAAGCTCGATTGGCTGACACGGCATTTCAGCGACCAGTTCAGCGGCCCCGACATGACCCTGACGCTGGTCGACCGCGACGCGACGATCCTGTTGCGCCTGCCCGACCCGGACCGCTGGTTCAGCAAACAGCTCGACGCGAAATACCTCGACATGCTGAACGCGGCCCACGCCGACACGATCGAGGTCACCGGCATGGACGGGGTGCTGCGGATCATCGGCTACAGTCCGCTCGGCGTTGACCCGGTCGGCATCTATGTCGGGGTCGGGCTGCGCAAGGCGGCGCTGTTCGCCGGCATCGACCGGGCGACAGCGACCGGGGTGGTGCTGGTCATCTTGTGTCTGGCGCTGGCGCTGATGGCGGCATGGCTCGGCGGCATCGTGTTCCTGCGGCGACCGCTGGCCGTGCTGTTGCAGGCGTCGGAACACTGGCGGCAGGGCGATTACAGCGCCCGCACCCGCCTGACCGACCGCCGCTCGGAAATCGGCCAGCTCGGCCGCGCCTTCGACGAAATGGCCGGGGAGCTTGAGCGGCGTGAGAACGATGTTCGCCAGGCCAATGAAATGCTGGAGCAGCGCGTCGTCGACCGGACCGCCGAACTGGTCCAGGCCAACCGGCGGCTGGCGATCGAGATCGAAGAGCGCCAGCGCGTTGAAACCGCGCTGCACCACGCCCAAAGGCTGGAGGCGATCGGCCAGCTGACCAGCGGCGTCGCGCATGATTTCAACAATCTGCTGACTGCTGTTCTGGGTAACATCGAGCTTGCCGCGGCTTGCGCTTCCGATGGTGGCGTGCAAAAGCTGCTGTCCAGCGCGACGCGGGCGGCCGAGCGTGGCGCGCATCTGGTCGAACAGTTGTTGGCGTTCTCGCGCAAGCAGCGGCTGCAATTGCGGCCGGTTGATATCAACGGCCTCGTACGCGACATGGGCGAGATGCTCAACCGCTCGATCGGCCCGACGATCAACATCGACCAGCGCTTGAGCAAGGATCTATGGCTGGCGATGGCAGATCCGAGCCAGATCGAGCTGGTCGTGCTGAACCTTGCGATCAACGCACGCGACGCGATGCCGAGCGGCGGCCGTCTGCTGATCGAGACAGGTAACAGCGCGCCGGGTAACAGCGCCCCGGATAACAACCAGCCGGGCGACCCCGAGCGGCCGGCTGAACTGGGCGACGGCGACTTCGTCCAGGTCACGGTCAGCGATACTGGCGGCGGCATGACCGAGGCGGTGCTGGCAAAGGCGCTGGAGCCGTTCTTCACGACCAAGGAGCCCGGCAAGGGCAGCGGTCTCGGGCTCAGCATGGTTTACGGCGTTGCCAAGCAATCCGGCGGTACGCTCACCCTCGCGAGCCGGGTCGGCGAGGGGACCCTCGCCCGGGTCTATCTGCCCCGCGCGCAGGCGCTATCGGAGGTTGCGTCAAGCCGTGCCGCGCCGGCGGATGTCCGCTTCGCCGTGCTCACCGACAAGCTGGTACTGCTGATCGACGACGACGAAGATGTGCGCCAGGTCACCGCGATGATCATCGAAGGGCTCGGTTGCCGGGTGGTGACGGCCGAGAACGGCACGGCGGGGCTTGCCCTGCTCGAAACCAACCCGGATGTCGGCCTCGCAGTGATCGATTTCGCGATGCCGGGCATGAACGGCGTCGAGACCGCCGAGCAGGTGATGATGCGGCGACCGGAGCTGCCGGTCGTCATCATCACCGGCTATGCCGACACGGCGTTTCCCGGACGCGAGCGTCCGGAATTGCGGGTCCTCAAAAAGCCGTTTCAGCGCGCTGAACTGGCCGCCGCTCTGGTGGCGGCGCTGGCCGGTCCGCCGGGTAACGTCGTGCCGCTGCGCGCCGCCTATCGGACGTAGCTGGCGCATAGCTGGCGCGGCGCGCGCTTGAAGATGCCGCCCCCGCCCCGCTAGTGTGAACGGTGCGGCCACTTAATGCCTTCAAGGGATACCGCAATGCAGCTTACCCCGCAGCAGCTCCGGCAATTCGAGGACGAGGGCTATCTGTTCCTGCCCGACTGCTTCTCCGAAGCGGAGGTGGCGACGCTGCGCGACGAGGCCGAACACATCTACGCCGACGAGCGCCCCGAGGTGTGGCGCGAGAAGACCGGGGCGCCGCGCACCGCCTTTGCCGCACACACCTACAACGAGGCGTTCCGCCTGCTCGGGCATCATCCACGGCTGATCCGGCCGGTCGAGCAGGTGTTCGGCGAACAGCTTTACATGCACCAATACAAGATCAACGCGAAGGCCGCCTTCGAGGGCGATGTCTGGCAGTGGCACCAGGATTACGGCACCTGGGCGCGCGACGACGGCATGCCCGAGCCGCGAGCGATGAACATCGCCGTGTTCATGGACGAGGTGATGCCGATCAACGGGCCGCTAATGCTGGTGCCAAAGAGCCACAAGCACGGCGTGCTGGCGGCCGGACATGATTTGGAGACGACGTCCTACCCGCTGTGGACGCTCGACAAGGAGACCGTGACCCGGCTGGTCGATGAAGGCGGCATCGTCGCGCCGACCGGCAAGCCCGGCACGGTGCTGATGTTTCACGGCAATCTGGTGCATGGCTCGGCGCCGAACATCACGCCCTACCCGCGCCGTATCGTCTACCTGACGCTGTGCGCGGTCTCGAACTACATCCGCAAGCCGACCCGCGCCGAGTGGATCGCGCATCGCGACTTCACGCCGATCGAGCCGGTCGCCGACAGCGCCCTGCTCGATTACGCGCGCGCCTATCGCGCCGCAGCCGAATAGGATCGCCCGATGAGCCTTTATCGCCTGGCGCAGCAGCGCGCCGCCGTGGGACGGCCGGTGCGGGTCGGGCTGATCGGCGCCGGCAAGTTCGGGTCGATGTTCCTGAACCAGGTGCCGACAATGCCGGGGGTCGAGATCGTGGTGATCGCCGATCTCGACCCGGATCGCGCTCGCGCGGCGTGCCGCGCGGTCGGCTGGGATGAGGTGCGGATCGCCCGCACCGCTTTCGTGTCGTCAGGCATCGAAGCCTGCGTCGATACGCGGGTCGAGGTTGTCGTCGAGGCGACCGGCAGCCCACCGGCCGGCATCACCCATGCCCGCGCCGCGATCGCCGCCGGCAAGCATATTGTGATGGTCAATGTTGAAGCCGATGTGCTGGCCGGGCCGCTCCTGGCGGAAGAGGCGCGGGCGGCGGGGGTGGTCTACTCGCTAGCCTATGGCGACCAGCCGGCGCTGACTTGCGAGTTGGTCGATTGGGCGCGCTCTTGCGGTTTCGAGGTCGTCGCCGCCGGCAAGGGCACCAAGTACCTGCCGGCCTATCACGCGGTAACGCCGGATGATGTCTGGGCGCATTACGGGCTGACGCCGGAGGAAGCGAAACGCGGCGGGATGAACCCGCAGATGTTCAACTCGTTTCTCGACGGCACCAAATCGGCGATCGAGATGGCGGCGA
The DNA here is from genome assembly GCA_963737875.1 of uncultured Alphaproteobacteria bacterium. Lineage (GTDB taxonomy): Bacteria > Pseudomonadota > Alphaproteobacteria > ATCC43930 > CGMCC-115725 > DATARH01. Next base: position 222,954 of record CAVTUM010000019.1, read on the forward strand.
TCGCCAATGCCAGCGGGCTGGCGGTGCCGCATGAGGGGCTTGGCTTTCCGCCCTGCGGCGTCGACGACCTGCCGCAGATATTGCGCGGTCGCGCGACCGGCGGGGCGCTTGAACAGGACGGCATGGTCGAGGTCGTGTCGTCACTGGAGCGCGACGGGCGGCCGGTGTTCCGCGATTTGCGCTGGGGCGTCTATGTCGTGCTGAAGGCGCCAAACGACTACGCCCGCAACTGCTTTCGCGAATACGGGCTGAAGACCGACGCCAGCGGCTGGTACGCGGCGATGTACAAGCCCTATCACCTGATCGGGCTGGAACTCGGCATGTCGGTGTTGTCGGCAGCCTTGCGCGGCGAGCCGACCGGGCAACCGAGCGGGTTCCGCGGCGATGCGGTCGCGGTCGCCAAGCGCGACCTGCGGGCCGGCGAAACGCTGGACGGCGAAGGCGGCTATACGGTGTGGGGCAGGCTGGTGCCGGCCGAGCGCAGCCTTGCCGAAGGGGCGCTGCCGATCGGTCTCGCGCACAAGGTGGCGCTGCAACGCGACATCTCCGCCGGGGCGATCGTGCGCTGGGCCGACGTCGCGATGCCCGACAGCGAAGCCGCCCGCATCCGCCGCGACATGGAAAAGCGCTTCGCCGGCAACCCGCCCGCCGCTCTCGCGGCGCAGTGAGTGCCCGTTCTCGTTCCTGTTGTCATTCCGGGGCAGCCCGAAGGGCTGAACCCGGAACCCATGAACACGGACGGGGCCAGGTTGGAAAGGCCGGTGTTCTTGGGTTCCGGGTTCGCTGCTTTGCAGCGCCCCGGAATGACAGCGAGGGGCCGATAACATTGGCTATGGGAGGAATGACATGGCGCAGAAAATTCGGCTGGGGCTGATCGGGGCCAGTGTCAGAGGGACGTGGTCGTCACGCTCGCATCTGCCGGCGTTGCAGGCGAGCGGCGACGTCGATCTGACCGCGGTCTGCACCACGAGGGCCGACAGTGCCGAGGCGGCGCGGCAGGCCTACGGTGCACGGCTCGCCTTTGACGATTATCGCAAGATGATCGCCTCGCCGGAAATCGATGCGGTGGCCGTGGTGGTACGGGTGCCGTCGCATTACGCGCCGACCAAGGCGGCGCTGGAAGCCGGCAAGCATGTCTACTGCGAATGGCCGCTCGGCCGCACCACCGCCGAGGCCGTCGAACTGGCTGCGCTCGCCAAGGCGAAGGGCCTCGTCACCGCGATCGGGCTGCAGGCGCGGGTCGATCCCGCCATCCTGTACATGAAGGAACAGGTCGAGGCCGGTTATGTCGGCGAGGTGCTGTCGGTGCGGGTCGGGCTGATGCGCGAGGGCGTGCTGTCGCGGCCGTCGCACCGCACCTGGCAGCGCGACGCCGAACTCGGTGCCAATACGCTGACCATCGCCAACGGCCACACGGTCGATGCGATGTGCTTTGTCGCGGGCGGCTTCCGGTCGCTGTCGTCGGTCGTGGCGACCCAGGTCAGGCAATGGCTCGACACCGGCGCCAACACGCTGCTCGACGTGACCGCCCCGGACAACATCCTGACCAGCGGCTGGCTGGCGAACGGCGCGGTGGCGTCGGCGCATATCGGTGCGATCCCGTTTGCCGGCAGCGGCTACAGGATGGAAATCTACGGCCGCGAGGGCACGCTGGTCGCGAGCGGCGAGGACTCGCCGCAGCTCAACAAGGTGTTCCTGCACGGCGCCAAACATGGCAACAAACTGGAGCCGATGCCGGTGCCGGACCGCTTCACCTATGCCACACCAGGCACTCCGGAAGGCGAAGCCAGCAATGTCGGCCAGATGTACGCGCTGTTCGCCGAGGCCATCGGCACCGGCAAGGGCCGCCAGCCGAATTTCGACACTGCCGTGGAATTGCATCGCCTCGTCGATGCGATGAAGCAATCGTCTGACGAGGGCCGCGCTGTGACGGTAGCGTGAGACGAGGCCGGCCGTGACGGAGGGAAAGGCTTGCATATGAAGGAGAGGGTATGGCGCTGCTGATTGTCGATCTCGAGAAGTTCATCGGAAATGCACAGATTTGGCGCGACACGATGACGGCGCTGTTGCCGGACGTGGAACTGCGCATCTGGCCGGAGGCGAACGATCTCGCCGATGTCGAATACCTCGCTTTTATGCGGCCGAATTTCGACATCCTGCCGGATTTTCCCAATCTGAAGGCGATGTTCAGCCGGTCGGCCGGGGTCGAGGCTTTCATCAACCATCAGCGGCTGCCGAAGGTGCCGCTCGGCAAGGTCGAGCCGCCGGGTGGCGACCCGATGATGACCGAGTACACGGTCATGCATGTGCTGCGGCTGCATCGCGAAATGCCAAAGTATCAGGAGGCGCAGGCCCGAAGGGAATGGCTGCGCACCCGCATCGTGCGCCCCGAGGAGCGCCGGATCGGGTTTCTCGGTTATGGCATGATGGCGAAGGCGCCGGCGCTGGTCTTGAAGTCGCTGGGCTTTCCGGTATCGGCCTGGGTGCGTTCGCCGCGCGATAGCGAGGAGGTGCCGATCTTCCACGGCGCCGACCAGTTCGAGCGGTTTATGAGCCAGACCGACATCGCGGTCTGCCTGCTGCCGCTGACGCGCGAAACCGAGGGCATCTTCGGCGCCCGCACCTTCGCGATGATGCCGAAAGGCTCGATGGTCATCAATATCGGGCGCGGCGGGCATGTCGTTGAGGCCGATTTGATCGCGGCACTCGATTCCGGGCAGCTCTCCTACGCCGCGCTCGACGCCTTGCGGCCAGAGCCGCTGCCGCCGGAAAGCCCGCTGTGGACGCATCCGAAGGTGACGGTGATGCCGCACGTCGCGCGCCGCCCGACCGTCGCGCAGATGGTAACGGAGATCGCCGCCAACATCCGCAGCGTCCAGGCCGGTGGCGGCCTGTTGCAGCAGATCGACCCGGTAACCGGGTACTGACACTCGAACGCCGGTCAGAGCTGCGCCTCTCCGCCCCGGAATGACATTGCTGGGAAACTCCGCGTAGACTGAGACCCGCGGTTGCACGTGCAGCAAACGAGCAAATCGGCAAGGGAAGGTAGCGATGGAAATGACGACACGGCGGCGCGTGCTGCAAACCGGCGCGCTCGCGACCGCATTGCTGGCGACGCCCTTTGTGCGGGGCGCGCAGGCCGCCGGAAAGCTCAGCGTCGGGTTCTGGGACCATTGGGTGCCGGGCGCCAACGGGCCGCTCGAAAAGCTGTGCCACGAATGGGCCGAGAAGGAAAAGGTCGAGATCAAGGTCGATTTCATCACCTCCAATGGCGACAAGGATTTGTTGACCGCCGCCGCCGAGGCGCAGGCGCGGACCGGCCACGACATCCTCGGGCTCCTGGCCTGGTACGCGCCGGGCTACGCCGACAGCCTGGAACCGGTCGACGACGTGATGGCGGCGCTGATCCAGCAGCACGGCCCGGTCAGTCCCGGCGCCGAATATCTCGGCAAGCAGAACGGGCATTGGGTCGCGATGCCGACATCGGTCGGCAGCACCGTGTCGCCGCCTTGCGCCCGCATCGACCTGATGCAGCAGACGTGGCCGGGCTCGACATAACCAAGATGTATCCGGCCGGGGAGCCGCCCGACAAGGAGCTGGAGGCGGAATGGACCTGGGAGTTCTTTTCGCAGGCGGCGGAGAAATGCTTCAAGGCCGGCTATCCCTTCGGCATGCCGGTCAGCACCTGCAGCGACGCGGTGCAGTTGGTCGGCGCATGTTCAACTCCCACGGCGTCGCAGCTGGTCGATGCCAAGGGCGACGATCACCGTCAACAGCGACGCGACGTCGGACCGTGCTCGAATGGTTCAAGCGGACCGTGCCGTTCTTCCCGCCGAGCGTCTTTGCCTGGGACGACGCCTCGAACAACAAGGCGCTGATCTCGGGCCAGAGCGCGCTGATCTTCAACGCCCCCTCGGCCTGGGCGGTGGCCAAGCGCGATGCGCCGAAAATCGCCGAGCAGCTATGGACCTTCCCGGCCCCGAAGGGACCGCAGGGCCGGCATATTTCCGGCCGCTACCGCTATTGGGGGATCTGGAATTTCTCGCCCAACAAATCGGCGGCGAAAAGCCTGTTGCTCTACCTGTCGACCCGCGATGCGATCGGCAAGCTGCTGGAAGCCGGCCAGGGGTTCGACGTGCCGCCGTTTGAAAAGCTCAACGATTTCGGCATGTGGGCGGAGGCCGAGCCGCCCAAGGGCACGCTGTACAATTTCCCGCCGCGCGGCGAGGTCATCGTCTCGGTCGCCGGCTACCCGGCGCCGGCGCAAGATCGGCGTGCAGATGTATTCGCAAGGCGATCATGTGCAAGATGATCGCGCAGTGCACCCAGCAGGGAAAATCGATCGACGAGGCGATCGCCTTCGCCGAAGCGCGAAATCGAAGGCTATATGCGCACCTGAGGCGGGACGCGGATCCGGCGGATCAGGCGCGGGAAGCGGCGCGGACCCGTGTCGGTTTGGGCGGGTTGAGCGCCGCTTTGAGGGCGGCTTCGCGGACCGCTTCCTCCTTGTCGGATGCCTCCTTCGCGAGGCGCAAAGCGCGCAGACGGTTGGTCTTGCTCGCTTCAGCGATCCGTGGGTCGTCGCTTCCCGGGGCCGATTTGGCTTTGGTTTTTGTATGCTCAGCCATTGTCAGCGTACCCCTATCGAACTGGGCCGGGTGCGCCGCCCGCTTTCCCGCAAAGGCTACGCCGGCTCACACGCCAGGCCCGAATATCCTGCATCATACATGACTACCTGGGACGCATCTTTTTCTTTCCAAGTTCTTGATGAGAAAAAACGCAAAATATGCCGCAGGTAGACCGAAAAAATCTGCCCCAGCCACCCGAAGCCTCGAAATCTCCATTCGCCTTAATACTCTGAGAGAATTTCGGGACAGCGCTGAAAATACCAGGAATTGACTTTGGCGGACGGAAGATCATATGCCGTCTAGCGGCGGCTCGAGGAGGGCTCCATGAAACGTGGCCTCTATAGAATTCACGGCGTCGCGGGGCTTCCCGACGATGTTCGTATCGAGGATGACGGGATCGAAGCGCCGCTGGAAGAGCGCCTCTATATCGCGCAGGGCTACCTGCCGCCGGTCGAGCAGCTTCCGTGGCGGGAGGAATATCTGGTCCGGCAGCAATCGGCGCATGTGTCAACGGCCACGACGGAAAGTGCCGCGAGAGCCTCTCGCGAGCAATCCCGGCAAGACTTCCTCGGCCGTTTCCGCAAGCCGTAAAGCGCGGGTCGCCGGCCGCTAATGCCGGTAGGTCTTGGTCTCTGAGACGCTGCCGTCGCGGTAGGTCAGTTCGACCGAGACCATCCTGGTGGCCGGCGGCAGTTTCAGATAGGGCTGTGCGTTTGACGGAATCTCGTATGGGTGCCTGGGGTCGCACTCGCCGAGCGCAATCACCTTGTTCGGCACCGTCGTATCAATGCCGATCCGCATCTCACGGATCGCGCAGCGGTATGACATCAGGTGCGTGTAATAAAGCAGCAACCCGTTGAAATCGCGGAATGACAGCCAGGCGCCGGCGGTCATTTCGAGAGTGCGGCGGTCGCCGCGCTGGAGTTCGGCGGCCGGGTCGAAGGTGATCGGGAAGGGCCCCAGCGTGCGGCCGTTGGCATCGACCGCGCGAACCTGAATAACCGCCACCGCCGCGTCGGCATCGAGTTCGAAGTTCGGGTTGGCAATGCGCCGCCGGGTGCGCGGGTCGAGCGCGTCGAGAAAGCCGGTCTCCTTGAAATTGCCGGTGTCGCCGAGCCGCCACGCGATGGCCGTGACCGGCTCGATAAACGACAGCGTCACCGACCAGCCGCTATTGCTGCGCATGAACGAGGCGAGCGGCGCGTTGACCACCGCGGCGGGCGGTGGCTCCGGGCGCGGCGCGAGTTCGGCCGGCGCCGGCACGGTCATCGCCGCGGCCCGCACATCCGGCGATGAGCTTCCCGGCTTGGTGTTGAGCACGAAATCGCCGACGATCTCGTCGTAATAGGCCGGGGTCTGCTCGTGCCGTGCGCTCGCGGCGACCTGCTTCACGACGCCCTGCGTGCGTTTGGCGAGCTGCACCAGGGTCATGCCGGGTTCGGCAAGCTGGCGCACGAAATTGCGGGTGAAGACAGAGTTTGGGTCGGGATCGCTTTCGCTTAAGGAATCCAGCGCGGTCTGCTTGGCGCCGGCGGAAAACAGCACGAACGTGCCTTCCGGCGGGCTTAATGGCGTCAGCCCGCCGCCGCCGGCCAGCGCGCGCGTCCCCGGCCGCGCGAACGGGTTGTTGCGGCAGGCGTCAAGCACCAGGATCGAGGTTTGCGCACCGCGCGCCTGCAGCCGGTCGATGATGTTGTCGACCGCGAACGAGGCATCCTTGACCAGCGCCTCCTCGCCTTCAGTGGCGGCCGGCACATCGGTCGGCAGCAGAAAATTCCGGCCGCCGATCTCGAAACCGTGCCCGGCGAAAAAGAAAAACGCCACGTCGTCCTTCTCGACCGTCCGGTCAAACGTGAACAGCGCCTGGCTCATCGCCTGACGGTCCTGGTTTTCCGCGACCAGCACGGTAAAGCCGATATTGCGCAATGCCGAGGCGACCGCATTCGCGTCGGTAACGGCCTTGCGCAATTCCGGAACGTTTCTATAGGCGTCGTTGCCGACCACCAGCGCCACCCGCTTCGCCGCCTGCGACGCGGTGCCGGCGACCGCGAGACAGGCAAGCGTTAGCAGCAAAAACCGCAGGAGAGCCGTCAACCTCATGGCGTGAGGATACCGGGCACGGCGCGTTTGACCAGCCTGTCGTACGATATTTTACTTTGCCCAGATCGCCTTTCAGCGCTCGATCGTCGGGCGGCGAGGTCTTGATACGTTAGTCTGTTTGACGTACATGATGGCCCGGAGGTATCCATGGCCGCTATAGTAAAGCACGACCGTCGTCTTCGAGAGGAGCGGCTCGGGTTCCGCGTTGATGAGCCCACCAAGGCGCTCATCAAACGGGCAGCGCAGCTCGAACGACGCAAGCTGACCGATTTCTGCATGACGGCGCTCACGGAAGCGGCGCGGCGGACCATCGCCGAGCACGAGACGCTCGTTCTGTCGGACCGGGACCGTGCCGTCTTCTTCGATGCGCTCGTCAATCCCCCAGGGGCAAACGAACGGCTCCAGCGGGCCTTCGCGGAGCATAAGCGCCGCGTTGTACCGTGAATGGTGCGGCGGCCATTCGAGGATCTTCGCATTGTGCTGCTCGGCGAGGAGCACGATCGGGGCGGTTTCACCTGCGGGGTGGAAAGCCTGGACCGTTATCTCAAGACCCAGGCTGGCCAGGACGTGCGCCGCAAGGCTAATGCCGTGTTCATCCTGAGCAGGCTCGACGAGCCGGCCCACATCCTGGGTTACTATACGCTTTGCGCGATGGCGATCGCCCAAGGCGACGTGCCGGAGAATGCCCGCAAGCATGTTCCGCGCTATCCGCTGGTGAGCGCCACCCTGATCGGCCGACTGGCTGTCGCAACGGACCGGCAGGGACAGGGCCTGGGCGCGATCCTCTTGGCCGATGCGTTGAAGCGGGCCTTTGAAAGCGCCAGCACGGTTGGTTCCTCGATGGTGGTCGTCGATGCATTGGACGAAGCGGCGGTCGATTTCTACGCGGCACATGGGCTCGTGCGATTGCCGGACTCGCTGCGGCTCGTGTTGCCGATGCGTCTTGCCGGCGGAGTCCCGGAAGGATAGCCGGTTTCTTTAGCCGAAGGTGCGCTTTGGCAATGGCGGTGTGGGATAGCGGCCCATCACGGAATTCCAGTAGGCCCATGAACGGGGGTCGATGATTCCGGGCGGCGCTTTGGTGAGCGCTTCGCGGAAATCGTCGTCCGACACATAGCGCCGCAGCACCTTCATATCCTCATGCGTGGCGGAGGCCATTGCATAGGCGGTGAAGCGGATAGGGTCTTCGAGCGCTTCGGCGGGTTCCTCGAACCAGACAAGCCGGCGCGCAATCGCCTCTGTTTCTTTGTTCAACGGGATTGGCTTCATTGCGACGGCCCGCCGTTTCTCTCGCGGGGCCGCGCGGCGCCGGCGATGGCCGGCAAGCGATCAAGGTCAACCTCGCGCGCGGCTGTCGCGAGGCGGTCTTTGATCGCCTTGGGAAGGCGGCGCAGATTGCCGTCGCCGAAGAAAGACAGCGCCTTTAGCGTGATCTGCGGATTGAATTGCGGTCCGTAAATCGCTTGCGCGCTCGCGAGCGCGGTCGGGAGGTCGATGCGACCGTCCCGCAGAATGGCGTCGATGTCGGTGTAATCCTTGGCTTCGGCGCGCTGCTGCACCACGGATGCCTTTGTCCCGGCAAGGTCGAGCAAGGTAGCTACCTGCAAGCCGTTATCGGGCGCGATGTGTGGCGGGGCAAGGCGGGAAATGCCGGGAACGCCAAAAAACGAAAGCTTCACCGCGCCGTCGCGATGAACAATGCCGCTCAAAGTGTTCGGCTCGCGCTGCGTGATCGTCGCGGCGGCCATGAACGGGATAGAGGCGGCGAGCGTGGCCGGGTCGAACGGGTGGTTGCTGAAAAAGTCGAAGTCCACGGAACGGCGATGACCGAGATGCAGCGCAATCGCGGTGCCGCCATAGAGCACGAATTCCGCCGGGACAGAGACAAGCTCATCCCACAGCCGCCGTTGCGACTTGGGAAGAATATCGAGGCGCGGCGCAAAGTCATCGGTCATGCGTCACCTGTTATAGCAACACGGCTAATCATCATCTTGTGTTTTGACTTCCGGCGACAATTCAACATTTGGCGCATAAGGGCCTTACGACAAATTTTCTGAAGTCCTCGGAAAGTCGCCACGTTGATGAATGTGGCTTTTCGGCCCGGCCCCGTGCGATCTTTGAACGGCGTTCTAAAATGGATTGCCGCGGTCGCGATCGGAGTGCAAGCTCGGGTGTCCCTGCGAGGAACAGGGATACTGAAAATCGTCACTGCCGACCGGCACAGGCAGATTCTTCCAAACATCGCGGAGGAGCACCCATGAGCGGTCACGGTCAGTACACCCCGGCGGAAATTCGCGCCAAGGTGAAGCATCCGATCGTCGACGGCGACGGCCATTGGGTCGAATACGATCCGGTATTCGCCGAACAGATGCGCAAGGTGGGCGGCGACAAGGCGGCCGATGGGTTCCTCGCGTCGATGGCGGCGACCGCGACGCGCTGCTGCTCGGCGTCGAGGAACGCAGGCGCCGGCGCGTCGCGATGCCGGGCTTCTGGACCCGCCAGACCGGCAACACGCTCGATCGCGCCACCGCGATGATGCCGCATCTGCTGTACGACCGGCTCGACGAGATCGGCTCGGATTTCGCGATCGTCTATCCGACCGCCGGCCTGCGCCTGCCGCGCATCGACGACGACGAGACCCGCCGCGCCGTGATCCGCGCCTACAACATCGTCTCGGCCGGGTATTTCAAGGATCTCAGCGACCGCATGACGCCGGCCGCGATCATCCCGATGCATACCCCGGAAGAGGCGATCGCCGAACTCGAATTCGTCACCAAGCAGCTCGGCTCCAAGGTCGGCATGTTCGGCAGCGCGCTGCCGCGCAAGGTGCCGTCGGTCGAAGGCAGCGACCAGGATACCAACCGCCTCGCCGTCTGGTACGAGGTGTTCGGCATCGACAGCCTTTACGACTACGACCCGGTCTGGGCAGAAATGCCGCGAGGTCGGGATCGCCCCGACCTTCCATTCGACCGGCAGCAACCAGGCGCTGCGCAACTCGCCGACCAACTTCACCTACAACCATATCGGCCATTTCGCCGATGCCGGCCATGCCGCCGCCAAGGGCATCTTCCTCGGCGGCGTCACGCGGCGCTTCCCGCGAACTGCGCTTCGCCTTCCTCGAAGGCGGCGTCGGCTGGGGCGCGCAGTTGTTCGGCGACCTGATCGAGCATTGGGAACGGCGCAACGCCAAGGCGCTGGAAAACATGCGGCCGGAAAAGCTCGACCGGAAGCTGCTGATCGAGACTGGTCGAAAAATACGGCTATGAGGAGCACGCCGCGGCGCTGAAGGAGCGCGACGGCTGGCCCGATCCGGAACTGCACATGACCGGCGGGGTCGAGGACCTCGACGATTTCTCGGCCTGCAAGATCACCCGCAAGCAGGACTGGATCGACCTCTACGTCACGCCGTACTATTTCGGCTGCGAGGCGGACGACCGGATGAACGCGACCGCGTTCTGCAAGCTCAATCCGTTCGGCGCCCAGCTGAATGCGATCTACAGCTCGGATATCGGGCATTTCGACGTGATCGACATGCGCGATCCGCTGGCGGAAGCCTATGAGCTGGTCGAGGACGGGGTCCTCACGGACGACAATTTCCGCGACTTCGTCTTCGCCAACGCGGTGCGGCTGTGGGGCACGCAGAACCCCGACTTCTTCGAGGGCACGGTGGTCGAAAAGGAAGCCTCCGCCGTCCTCAAGGCGGATCACCAGCCGCTGCAGGTCGCCGCGGAGTAGCCGCCCTTAGCGTGCCGGTGCGGCGCCGACGGCGCCGCGCTCGGCCGGGGCCGCACGGCTTAAGGCCTCGTTCCCACTTCGGGAGCGAGGCTTTTTGCTGTGCGGCGGGCGCGATCAACAGCGGCCTTGGCCAAAGCCGCGGCGCAGGGTCCGCAACGCGGTCTCCCTGGTCTGTGCCTCCCAGAAACAGCCGTAATTGCCTTCGTGGCGCAATTCGTAATTGGTGAAGGCAAGCTGCTTTTCGAGCGGCGGGCAGCCATTGGTGCGGGCATACGCCTGGAGCCGTTGCAGGCGCAGCCCGCTCCATTGATAGAGATAGCGCAGGCTCGACCCATTGGTGGCGCATGGCCGGAAGCCGCTTTCGTCCCGGGCGTGGTCCACCAGGGCTTCGTATTGCGGGCGCGGGTATTTCAGTTTCCAGAAATACCGCACGATCTCCAGCCGTACCTGATTGGGGTCCGACTCATCCACCCGCCGCGCGGCGACCGGCGGTGGCGCTGGAGCAGGCTCAGGTGCGGGTGCCGGTGGCGCCCCGACCAATGCTTGTAAATCAATCATGCCTGTACAGGCCGACATGGTGCACGCAACGGCAATCCAAACCACCGTCACGGCGCCTGCCCGCAGGCATTAAATCGCCCCTGCCCAGGGCCGCTTCAGCATGTCTTGTTGCAGACCCGAATTTTGCTCTCGATGAATAATAGCGGTGGAACCGGGTCTGATTTCGCCATGACTGCGCGCGCCCTCTGTCAATCAGCGGGCCGCACCGTGCCAATCGTCAACAAAGGCGTCAAGCCGCGCTTCTACTTGCGGTCGATCGCAACGTCTCCGCCCCGTCGCAAATGACGGCCCCTCGCGCCTGACGGCAGAGCGCCGGTTGGCACGACGCTTGCGCATATCGGCTCAATAAATCTGTCCAAGAATTTCGGGGGAGGCACCGCCACGGCTTTAGCGCGAAAGGGCTGCCTGATGGATATCGGCGTATTTATTCCGATCGGCAACAACGGCTGGCTGATCTCGACGACCTCCCCGCAATACCTGCCGACCTTCGACCTCAACCGCACCATCGTCGAAAAAGCCGAGCGGTTCGGCTTTGATTTCGCGCTGTCGATGATCAAACTGCACGGGTTTGGCGGCCCGTCGCAGTTCTGGGATTACAATCTCGTATCCTTCACGCTGATGGCCGGTCTCGCGGCCGTGACCAGCCGCATTCAGCTGTTCGCGACCTGCGCCGTGCTGACCGTGCCGCCGCCGATCGCGGCGCGCATGGCGGTGACGATCGAACTCGATCTCGCACGGCCGCTTTGGCGTCAACATCATTTCCGGCTGGCAGCGCCGCGAATACACCCAGATGGGCATCTGGCCGGGTGCCGAGCATTATCGCCGCCGTTACGAGTATTGCGCCGAGTACGTTTCGGTGATGCGGGAATTGTGGGAAACCGGGCGTTCGGACTTCAAGGGCGATTTCTTTCAGATGGACGATTGCCGCTGCCTGCCGCAGCCGACCACAAAAATTCCGATCATCTGTGCCGCGCAAAGCGATGCCGGCACCAAATACGCCGCCGAATACGCCGATTACAATTTCTGCAGCGGCGGCTTTATCAATCACCCGCGTTCGGCCGAGCACAGCGTCGCCCGGCTCGTCGAGGCCAACGCCAAAACCGGACGGAACTGCGGCGCGTTGCTCTTGCAGATGATCATCGCCGACGAAACCGACGCCGCGGCGATGGCAAAATGGGAGCATTATGTCGCCGGCACCGACCTCGAAGCGCTGGCTTGGCGCGATGCCCAGGCCGATGACGACCCGAGCAAGGACCCGTACTCGCAGCCCAGCCGCCGCCGCACGCTCGGTGTCGACAAGCTGCCGACCAACCAGGGCGTGTTCGTCGGGTCCTATGCCTCGGTCGCGCAGATGCTCGACGAGATGGCGACGGTGCCTGGCGTGCAGGGCGTCATGCTGACCTTCGACGATTTCGTGATCGGCATGGAGCAGTTCGGCACCCGCATCCTGCCCCTGATGCAATGCCGCAACGGCGTCAAACAGGCCGCCTGACAAGCTCGACCGCCTGTTTCAGCTGATTGCACGTCGCCGCAGGGCTGTTGACCAGCTGACTATTACGGTCGACCATCACCAAATGGTCGATGTTTCCACGTGAGTGACCGAGGTGAGCCGCCACAGACGCCGGCAGGAACAAGGCGCGCGGGCGGGCCGTTCTCTCCTCCAAGGCGTGGTTTGCCGGCGTTTCCAAACGCCAAGCGGGCCCCTCCGAAAACAGCGCGGCGGAATGGTGCCGGTTTGCGAGCGCGATGGATCGATCAGGAGAATGGCCGAATTTTTGAATGGGATTCCCAACACGGCACCGTCGAAGTGTACGCGCCGCGGGGCAAACCCCATCTTGGGGAATTTGACCCACATACCGGAACCCAGGTGAAGGGTCCAAATCCTCAATACGAAGTGGAGCCTTGAGATGCCAGTTTTCTATGAAGTGAACGGCTATGATAGCAGGAGCGGCGGCCTGACCGCGTCATTTGAAGTACCGGATTGGCGGGTTCCGTCGGTACTGCGGACGGCAGGTGTTCCCCAATCCGATGACGGGCTCGGCTCGTACCCGCTCGATGGCAGCCAGGTTTCGGAGATTGCTGCGCTGATTGGCACAACGATCGAACAGGAAGGGTTGGATTTCTTTCTGGAGCCTTACGAGGCACCGCAAGAGGCGGCGCGATAAAGCCGCGGTCTCGGTGCTGGACCACGGCAGCGTCAAGCAAACCGGGATACGGGCGGCGGCTACGGCGGTATGATACGCGGGTTTGTGACTGCGTATAAGGTCGCCGGATGAGGCTCGGAGTTGTCGCTGCCTTTGTTTTTTTGTGTGCGGGGGTCGCGCCCGCCGGTGCGGAGGAGCCGCCGGCGGCGCTGGTGATGGCGGTCACGGGCAAGACCTCGCCGCCGGTTGCGGCGATGTCGGAGATTGCTTCCGGCGCACCGCTCAGGCTGGAGCCGGGTGCGGAGCTTACGCTGCTTGATTATGCCCGGTGCAAGATGGTGACCGTCAGCGGCGGCACCGTTACGGTCACCCGGTTTGACTTTATCGCCGACGGCAGGATCGTCTCGGAGCAGGCGGCGCCGTGCCCGCGCATTCACCAGCTGAGTGCCGCCGCCGGCGGCACGGTGGCGGGCGGGCTGGTCATGCGCGGGATGGGTGCGGTGCAGCACTGGCCGCTGAACCGCGAATTCGTCATCGCCGGCGCCGGCACCGACGCGCTCAAGGCCGCAGTGATCTATGCCGACGGCAAGTTCGATGCGCCGCTGGTAAAGCTCGATGTGTCGAGTCACAAGGCGCGCTATCCATCCGACGCGCCCGGTTTGGCGGCCGACCAGAAATACGTGCTGCGCCTGAGCCTGGGCGATCGCGCCGAGCCCGCCGACATTGCCTTCATCGGCACGGCCTCCACTGGACCGACCCTGCTGGTCGTTCTCCATACTCCGTGAGACGTCCGGCTTGAGCGGGTTGGGGCGTTATCGCCGGGCAATCGTCACGATCGTGCTCGGGATGCTCGCCGCCGGCGCGAGCCTCGTCGCTGGCGACCGTATGGGGCTGCTCGATGGTCTCGTCTACGATCTGTCGCTCGCGGTCACCGACCGCCGTCCCGGCACGAAAGACGAGCCGGTCGCGGTCATCGCGCTCGACCGCGACAGCCTCGATGCCGACGAACTCGCGGCACTGCCGCGGGTGTTTCTGAGCCCGGTCTGGGCCCGGATCGTCAATGGACTGAGCGATGCCGGGGCGCGTGCGATCGGTTTCGACATCATCTTCAGCTATTCGGCCAACCGCTTCCCCGGCCTCGCGGGGCAGTACGACCGTGATTTCCTGGCGGCCCTGGCGCGTGCCCGCGGCCATGTCGTGCTGGCCCGCTCGGCCGGCGCCTACCCGGCCCAGCCGTTTGTCGCCGCCGTGTTCGATCCCAAGGCGGATGCCGGCAAGCCCGAGCCATCGGCGATCGGCTATGCCGAATTGAGCCCCGATCCGGATGGCGTGTTTCGCCGTGTCGCGGCACGCGTCGCTACCACCGATGGCCAGGAGGTTCCGACCTTCGCCGCCGCACTGCTCGACCATGCCCAAGGGCCCGCTCTGCCGCTGCAAGTGCTGTTGTCGCCGCGCCGGCCGCTCGAGGCGATGCCGGCCTACCGCCTCGTCGATGTGTTGCGCTGCCTCGACCGCGACCCGGCAGCGGTGCGCCAGGCCTTCGCCGGCAAGATCGTACTGGTCGGCACGACACTGCCGGAAGAGGACCGCAAGCGCACTCCTGACCGGTTTATGGCGCCGTCCGCCTCGGCGAAACCCGCATCCGGCGGGTGTTCGCTCGACCGGCTTGGTGCCTCCGACCCGCAGGGCGGCACGTCGCCCGGCATGTTTGTTCACGCCGCCGCGATCGAGGCAGTGCTGACCGGCAACCTGATCCGGCCGGTGCCGCCGCTCGGCCGTGCCGCCGCGTCCGCGATCATGGCCATTGCCGGTGCACTGCTCGGCTTCGCCCTGTCGCCGGTCCTCGGCGCGTTCGCGATTGCCGCGCTGCTTGCCCTCTGCCTTGCCGGCGCGCCGGCCCTTCTCGGCTTCGGCCTGTGGTTTCCCGCCGTGCTGCCGTGCCTCGCGGCGGTCACGGCGATGGTGGTCGCCTATGTCGTGCGTTTCGTGATCGAAGACCGCCGGCGTCGCCGGGTGCAGCATGCTTTCGGGCATTACCTCGCGCCGGCGATCGTCACCCAGTTGCTCGACAGCGAGGCACCGTTGCGCCTCGGCGGCGAGGAACGCGAGGTCACGATCATGTTCGCCGACCTTTCCGGCTTCACTGCGCTATCGGGCAAGGTCGGCCCGGCCGAATTGATGGCGGTCACCAATTTCTATCTTGCGATCATCGCTGCGGCGGTCGAGGCGACCGGCGGCTATATCGACAAGTTCATCGGTGATGCGGTGATGGGCATCTGGGGCGCGCCGGCCCCGGACCCCGATCACGCGGCCTCCGCGGCGCACGCCGCGCTGCAGGCCGTCGCCGACGTGATGCAGGCAAAAGCCGACGCCGACACGGCCGGGCGGCCCGGTTATGCCGTCAAGATCGGCCTCAACAGCGGCCGTGCCGTGGTCGGCAATGTCGGTGCCGAGAAGCGCTACAACTACACCGCCGTCGGCGAGACGGTGAACATTGCCGCTCGCCTCGAAAGCGTACCCGGCGACTATGCCTGCCGCATCGTTGTCGGCCCCGCCACCGCCACCGCAATCGCCGACCGGTTCGTGCTCAACGAACTCGACTGGATCAAGCTCAAAGGCAAGGCAGAGCCGATCCCGGTTTACGAACTGGTCGCGGCCAAAAGCGATGCCGACGCGAAAGCGCTGGCCTACCCCGCTGCTTTTCACACCGCGCTCGACCGCTATCGCGCCGGCGAATTCGCGGCGGCCGAGAAGGGCTGGCGCGGTGCGGCGCGGCATCCGTACATTACCGGCCTGTCGCCGCCGCTGGTCATGGCCGAGCGCGCCGCTGTGCTGCGCGCCGACCCGCCGGCCGATTGGGACGGCGTTTATGTAAAGGCGACGAAGTAGCGCATGGCGTTAGCGGCCCGGCTGGCCCGAAGCTTAACGCCGCAACCGCACGGCGACAGGAGCCACATAATGCAGCAGAATTGGGACGTCGAGGTCGATGTTGTCGTTGCCGGGTTTGGCGCGGCAGGCATGGCCGCCTCGGTCAGCGCGCATGAACTGGGCGCCAAGGTTGCGCTTCTGGAAAAGGCGCCGGAAGGCCAGGAAGGCGGCAACAGCCGCGTCGCCGGCCAGGGCTATCTGAATACCTCGGACGTCGAACCGGCTGTCGCCTATCTGACCGCGCTGTGCGGCCCCTACACCGTGCCGGAAACCATGATCCGGGTGTGGGCCGAGGAGATGTGCCGGAACAATGACTGGCTCGCGAGCCTAGGCGGTGACCCGCAGGAGCACCAGCATCCGCCGGTCGGCATCGAATTTCCCGACCTGCCGGGCTCCGACTGCGTGCACAAATTTCACGACGGCCCGACCTACGGCTATTCCTACACCTGGAAATTGTTCGAGCGGCTGGTCAAGGAACGGCCGATCCCGATCCTCTACGAAACCCCCGCGCGCGAATTGATCCAGGACCACGCGACCCGGGAAATCATCGGAGTGCGGGCGCAGCGCGGCGACAAATCGGTTTACGTCAAGGCGCGCAAGGGTGTCGTGCTGACCTGCGGCGGGTTCGAGAACAACCATGAGATGATCCGCAACTACCTGCCGGGCATCCCCTATTGCTACACGTCGGGCTCGCCCTACAACGAGGGCGACGGCATCACGATGGCGATGTCGGTCGGCGCCGACCTCTGGCACATGAACAATTACGCCGGCCCGTCGATGGCGCTGAAGGTGCCGGAGGTGCGCACCTCGTTTTCGATGCAGGCGCTGCATTACAGCAAGGAAATGGCTGGCGGCATGATCGTCGTCGGCCCTGACGCAAGGCGCTTCTGCGACGAGAAATACAAGACCCGCCACGGCAAGATCCCGGTCAACGGAAGCTGGCTGCCGCTGTCGACGCCGTGCCCGATGTTCATGATCTTCGACCGCACGCTGTTCGCCGCCGGCCCGCTCTACGACAAGCATCCGAGCCACGGCTGGACCCAGATTATCGAACGCTACCCGTGGAGCGAGGATAACAGCACCGAACTGGCGAAGGGCTGGATCAAGTCAGCCGACACGTTGCCGGCGCTCGCAGCCGCCATCGAACTCGACGCCGCGGCACTGACCGCGACCGTCACGCGCTGGAACCGCTCGTGCGATGCCGGACAGGATGCCGAATTCGGCCGCAAGCTGATGCTGCAGCCGATCGGCGAGGGGCCGTTCTATGCGATCGAGTTGTCGCCCTCGATGCTCAACACACAGGGCGGTCCGCGGCGCAACGAAAAGGCGCAGATCGTGCGCCCCGACGGCACGCCGATTCCCCGCCTCTACAGCGCCGGTGAACTCGGCTCGATCTACAGCTACCTCTATCAGGGCACCGGCAATATCGGCGAGTGCCTCGCCTTTGGCCGCCTCTCCGGCCGCAACGCCGCCGCCGAGCAACCCTGGGGATAGCCGCCTCGCGGCTGACGCTGGCGGCGGGTTCGGGGACGGGTTAGGCGCCGCCCGACCCGTCCCGCGCGCGCTATGCCGCGGCGCTTGCCACCTGCTTGCCGACGAGGCGGTCGAAATCCTCCCACATCAACCGGCAGATCGTTCCCGGCGTGAAGTGGAAATTTCCAACCTCGCCGGCGACTTCGCCGACCGGTGTCACTTCGGCGGCCGAGCCGGTCAGGAACATCTCGTCGGCCTTGGCCAGTTCCTCCGGCATGATCGCGCGCTCGACGACCTTGATGCCGCGCGCCTTGGCGAGGCCGATCACGGTCTGGCGGGTGATGCCGTTGAGGAAGCAATCGGGTGTCGGGGTGTGCAACTCGCCGTTGATCACCAGAAAGATGTTGGCGCCGGTGCCTTCGGCAAGCCGGCCGCGCCAGTCGAGCATCAGCGCGTCGTCAAACCCCTCGGCCTCGGCGTCGTGCTTCGACATCGTGCAGATCATGTAGAGGCCGGCCGCCTTGGCCTGGGTCGGGGCGCTGTTCGGTGCCGGGCGGCACCATTTCGCCCATTTCATGCGGATGCCCTTGGCCCGCGCTTCCGGCGAGAAATAGGCCGGCCAGTCCCACGCTGCCAGCGCCAGGTGGATTTTGCTCGCCTGCGCCGACACGCCCATCATCTCGGCGCCGCGCCATGCCACCGGACGCACATAGCCGTCGACGATCTTGTTGGCCTGGATGAGTTCCAGCGTCGCCCGGGTCAGGTCGTCCATACTGGCCGGCACCTCGAATCCGAGGATTTTCGCCGAATTGATCAGCCGCGCATTATGGTCGTCGAGGCGGAAAACCTTGCGGTTGTAGACCCGCTCGCCTTCGAACACGCAACTCGCATAATGGAGACCGTGGGTCAGCACATGCAGTTTCGCATCGCGCCACGGGACGAGACGGCCATCATACCAGATGAAACCGTCGCGATCGTCAAAGGGAAGCACGGACATGGAGTTCCTCCCGGTATCAGAGACTTCGATCTGGGTGGTCCCCGAGCCTGTGCAAGGACCAACCTGTCTTTGCGAAATGTTATATCGCGAAAGGCACCTAGCTTGTACCGAAGGTTGCGAAATATGTCAACATGACTGACCAAAAAAATCTCGACAGCGAAATCATGAGCGATCCGCGGGAGCCGCGCGAGGAGGCGGTGCGCGAGGCGATCGAGCTGTTGTTCTTTGCCTATCGCGACTTCACCGCCGAGCCCGACGCGATCCTCGATCATTACGGGTTTGGCCGGGCGCATCACCGAGTCGTGCATTTTGTCGGGCGGCATCCGCAGATGACGGTCGGCGATCTGCTCGACATTCTGCGCATCACCAAGCAGAGCCTGAACCGGGTTCTGGGGCAGCTGGTGCACCAGGGTTTCATCGTGCAGCACCGCGGCACCGAGGACCGCCGCCAGCGGCTGCTGGAGCTGACCGAAAGCGGTCGCGAACTGGAGCGCCGCCTGTCGGAGCCGCAGCGCGTCCGGGTCGGCCGAGCATACAAGAAGGCCGGGCCGCAGGCGGTCGAGGGGTTTCGCAAGGTGCTGCTCGGCGTGATCGCCGACGATGACGACCGCGGCCGTTTCACACGCGCCACTCCGGCAAAGCGCTGAGCAGGCGTATAATCGCGGAATGGACGGGTCCGAACCCCATCTGCTGGTCGTCGACGACAATTCGCGGCTGCGCGAACTACTGCGGCGCTATCTCGCGGATAACGGGTTTCGTGTGACCGCTGCCGCCGACGCGCGGGAAGCGCGCGCCAACCTCGCCAGCTTCGCGTTTGACCTGATCGTGCTCGATGTGATGATGCCCGGCGACAGCGGGCTCGACCTGACGCGCGAATTGCGCCGCGCCGGCCGCATGCCGCGCATCCCGATCCTGCTGCTGACCGCGCTCGCCGAGCCGGAAGACCGGATCAACGGGCTCGAACAGGGCGCCGACGATTTTCTCGCCAAACCGTTCGAGCCGCGTGAACTGGTGCTGCGGGTGCGCAACATCATCGAGCGCCAGGGGGGCGCCGGTGGATCGCAGGCTGCCGAGCCGGCGTTGCGGTTTGGCGCATTCCGCTTCGACCTGGCGCGCGGCGAATTGTTTCGCGGCGGCGATATCGTGCATTTGACGGCGGCCGAAGCAGGGCTGCTGGCAACCCTCGCGGCGCGCGCCGGCGAGCCGGTGTCACGCGAGGATTTGTCGGAGGCCGCGCAATTCAGCGGCAACCTGCGCAACGTCGATGTGCAGATGACCCGGCTGCGCCGCAAGATCGAAAGCGACCCACGCTATCCGCGCTACCTGCAAACCGTGCGCGGCACCGGCTATGTCCTCAAGCCTGAGTAAGGGGGAATTCCGCGGCGTTTAGCGCCTAAAATCTTGCCATGATCTCAGGCTCGGGGCGCGCCGATCGTGTCGGGGAAAGGTGGACCTGATGCGCCGAACGTCAAAGACCGATGCGCAGTGACGAATCGCGTGGCACCAGCCGATAGACGCCATCTGGACAGCCGGGCTATCCTGGTGGGCAGGACGTACAGGTAGAAAATGGCATTTGATATTTTTCGAGCCGACGCTGTGTATACGGCACCGTTCGCCAAACCGGCGATGGGTCTTGTCTCGGCAACACCCGCGATCATCAAGGAAGCGTACCGAATGTTTTCGGATCGGTACGCATTCATTCGACCCTCGGCGCTACGAGCGCTTAATTCGATTGCTCTCGCCGAGGTTGGATTAGCTGTTACCCTTCTCGACGGGCGTCTAGAAATAGCCATTCGTGTTGAACAGCTCAACATACAGGCGACCAATCTGCGTAATTCTCAGGAACTTAGATTTGCACAGGATTGCGTTATGCTCACGCATGCCCTGATCAGTGAAACGCTTTCGGAAGCAACGATGCCGTATATAAACCTTCGGTTGGCACATTGGCTGACAGTGGATGGCGGCAAAGATGAAGTAAATAAGCAATTTCGTAGAATAGCAAAGCCAGCTAGGTCTGGTTTGGATAAGAATTTCTTAAGCGCCGGTTCTATCGAGCAATGGTTGCGAATCATGTTCAAAAACGATACCGTAGGTTGGCGATTGAGCATATCTGCCGAGCCATCTGCTATGCCCGATGCCGATCTATATGTGTTGCGGGATTACTTATTTGATACTCAACTGGAGATGGATACCGTAGAAAAACGGTTTTCATTTGCAGAAACATCCGGCAAGGAGATTGCCGAGTGGTTGGGATTTGGCTCTTTGCGAGAGGTAGCTTAATGATGCTTGGAGTTCAGACAGCTGCTCTTGCACCACACGCGCCGCTTGGCAATTCTGCTGGTGGCCTCTCAACGGGTCTATTGTCGCAGTTAAACGGTTTTGATATTTGGGCTTCCATTCGGCCAAACTCTATTGTGCTGAACATAGTAGCGGCCGAATCGCAAGGAGTTCGTGGATATTCTTCGGCAAATCAAAACATCGCCTCGGTGACGGGCGCTCTAACGGGCCGAATTACAGGTCCAGTTCGTTTAATGCAGCGCGTAACGAATGTATGGAACCTTAGCTCTGCTGAATTAGCTAGTCTTCTCGCATATCCGAGTGAGACCATGAGCGAAGCGCTTCTGGAGGGTAGGCTCACATTTTCTGCCGATACAGATCGCGCCGACCGGGCGCGATTGATGTATGAAATACACAGTATACTAGCTGACTTGTTCGTTGATTCAGTCGACGAAGGCCGTTGGATCAGAGAGCGATCGCCAGTCTTGGAAGATATGTCTCCTCTTGAATTGATGCTGAAAAAACGTATACCGGGTATGGTTCATCTGTTGAGTGTCGTCGAGAGTCGCCTCGCGAACCGGTAGTGGGAGGTGCTAAGTCGTGTAAAGCAGCAAAGCTTAGCTGAGCGCGTCTTTCGCGTAACCCTGTCACGACAGCGACGAGATATGATTCGGCGCCTACAATCCGATGTAGGGACCGGCCCAGAGTTCGCTGAGGCACTGGAATTTCTAGGTGGTGAAGCGGCACTGGGGCGATCTGATTTGGCAAATTTATTCCGAATGCCTTTCCTGTCACCATCAATTGGTCGTTTCTCAGATGGTAGCTATGGAGTTCTTTATACCGCGCGAGAGCATCGCACTGCGAATAGGGAATACGCCTACTGGGTAAAGGCGTTATTCAACCCTACATCTACCGCGTCATATAGAATGCGGTTGCAGTTAATATCTTGTGCCGTGGAAGGTACGGCAAAGGACGTTCGTCGGCTATTGGGAGACTTGCCGTGGCTTATTCAAAGCTCAGATAATGACTATGTAAAGTGTCGCACCCTAGGAGCCAACGCGCGTGCTGAAGGGCTGGATTGCCTAGTAGCACCTTCAGCACGTGATCGTCCTCGCGGCACTACGGTGCCTATCTTTACCTCCGATGCCATCTCTGACGGGCGGTATGAGGGCGAGGTCATATTTACCGTCCATGGCGTTCGGCCCACGCGGTATCGGACGACATTCGCCTAGTTACTGCCGGTGGCAATCGTATTACGGTGGTCCAGAACGATGATCGACATCGCGTCTGTTCGGAGAATAGATAAGCGGAATCGAAGTGTTGTGGGACAGCCTAGCTCACAACAAGCCAACTATTCTTTTCATGCCCTCAAGCCTGAGTGAGGCGCGGGAGGCGCCGGCCGAGGCGGGCGGGCTCGCGCCGGAAACTCTCGACATTCGGCAGCGCAACTGGCTGAAGCGGCTGTTGCCGCAGACGATGTTCGGGCGCTCGCTGCTGCTGATCGTCGCGCCGCTGGTGCTGGCGCAGATCATCGCAACGTGGGTGTTCTATGCCAAGCATTGGGAGACCGTATCGCGCCGCCTGTCATTCGACGTGGCCGGCGATATCGGGTTGCTGGTCGAGGCGATGCGCTTTACCGACAACGAGCTCGAGTTGAACTCGGCTGCTGGAGAACGCGGCCGGGCTGACCGGGATAACCTTCAGCATCGCTCAGGTGAAGACCCTGCCGGAGCCGATCCCGCCGGGCTGGAGCCTGACCGAGGCGCAGCTGCGTCTCGCGCTGAAAGAGCGCGTCGCGCGGCCCTACTGGATCGACGCGGTCAGCGACCCGCGCGATATCCGCATCCTGGTGCAGCTCGACAACAGCGTCCTGACCGCCGATGTGCCACGTAAGCGGGTCTACACCTCGACGACCTATGTTTTCATCCTGTGGATGGTCGGATCGTCGCTGGTGCTGCTGTCGGTGGCGGCGCTGTTTCTGCGCAACCAGGTCAGGTCATTGCGCCGGCTGGCGGCGGCGGCGGAGCGGTTCGGCAAAGGGCGGCCGACCGCGTTCACCAAGATCGAAGGCGCGCTCGAGGTGCGCCAGGCTGCCGCTGCGTTCATGCAGATGCGCGAGCGCATCCAGCGTCAGTTGCGGCAGCGCACCGAAATGCTTGCCGGCGTGTCGCACGATTTGCGGACGCCGCTGACCCGCATGAAGCTGGGGCTGGAGCTGATCGGTGACGACCCGGTGGCCGAGGGTCTCAAATCCGATGTCGTGGACATGGAGCGGCTGGTCAATCTGTACCTCGATTTCGCGCGTGGCGAGGGGACCGAGCATCCGGTCGAAACCGATATCGGGCTGCTGATCGAGGATCTGGCCGCGGCGGCGCGGCGTGACGGCATGCTGCTCGACCTCGACCCGCCGGTCGATCTGGTCGTGCCGGTCAGGCCGAACGCGTTGCGGCGCTGCCTCGGCAATCTGATCGGCAACGCGCGGCGTTATGGCAAACATGTCTGGCTATCGAGCGTGCCGGTCGAAGATGGTGTCGATATCCTGATCGACGATGACGGGCCGGGCATCCCGGCGGCGGAACGCGACCGTGTCTTCCAGCCTTTTGTCCGCCTCGACGCCTCGCGCAATCCATCGACCGGCGGCGTCGGCCTTGGCCTCACGATCGCCCGCGACGTCGCGCGCAGCCACGGCGGCGACGTCCGTCTGGAAACCTCGCCGCGGGGTGGCTTGCGCGCCCGGGTGCATCTGCCTCGATAGCCCGCATCGCTAACGCGGGGAGCGGCGGCATGCTATTGGGCCTTCGAAGGGGCGCCCTATGCGTCCCGATATTTTTGAAAGCCCTTCCACGCAACCAGGCCACCGATGAGCAGGACGACAGGAAACCACTGTCTCACTTCTGCGATATGGAGAAATGCTATGAACGAAATGATGAAAATGCAGCCACCTGCAGTCATTAAAATTGCCAAATTCTTTGCCATGGATTTATCCTCCCTGAATTGAAGACTTGGGGAGCACATGGGAATATGCGGCTCTTTAATCAAACCGCTGCGATAATATCTTTGTTGGGTACGTTACCGTGGCACTCCGCGCGGCAGGATAACAGGGCGGCCCTGTGGCCGTGAAAACGCGAAAGGCCGCCCTTTGGCGGCCTTCAACATCGGTATTATATAAGTCGGTTAAGCGATCAGGCGACGCCTTGCGTGCCGCTGAACGACTTCATCTCGTCAAGGCTTTCGGCAGCCCGCTTGCGCAGGATGTCAGTGGCATCGGTGCCGGCCTTGGCGGCGATCGTGGCGACTTCGCGGGTGTGGGTGACACCCTTGTCGATCATCTGCTTCATGTATTCGGTATTCTTGGCGATGCGGGCTTCGGTCGAGGCCGGCTGAGCCAGATCGTGCATCAGGGTCGAGAAACCTTCGAAGGCTTCACGGGTCAGTTCGATCTGTCGCCGCGCCAGGGCCTGGACGCCTTCGACCGCAGCCTGGTTCGCTTGGTTCAGCGCCTCGAAATTGCGGCGCTGTGCCGCCCACGCCGCTTCGACATCGAACGGCTGGAAACGGAAATCGGCAAACATTTTGGTCACGTCAAAGCCGAACGGGTTCAGGCGAGCATCGGACATGGGCGGGGTTCCGGTTTTGGGAGGGGCAGTAAGTTGTGCACTGCACAATCGCCTATATCGGAGGCATCAGGCTGATCGTCAAGCGGTTTTTTGCAGTGCAGCATAAAGGGCCGATGGCTAGGGGGCGGGTTCGGCCTCGTCCCTCAGCGGGCGCCGGGGTGCCCCAAGCCACCGCTCAATGCCGCGCAGCCGCCGGTCGAGCGTTGCCATGGTCGGCCCGAGATCGGGCAACTCGTCGCGCAGCCAGCCGCGCGCGGTGGTCAGATAGGCCGCGGTGGTCAGCTTTACCGCCACAATTCCGCCGAGCCCCGTGGTCGGAATACCGGCGGCTTCGAGCATCCAGGCGATCGAATGCAACAGCCCGGCGCCTGCCCCCAGCACTGCCAGCGGGTCGGTCGGCAATTCGCGACCGATGACTTCGAGCGCGTCTCGATAGGGGCTGAGCGCGTCGAAACGCCGCATCAGCAGATCGAATACCCGGTCGCGCGGCCGCTCGTCGGCTCCGACATCCAGCGGGGCGGACAGCACCGCCTCGTCGATCCGGCGGAAAAAGGCGCGCAGCATCGCCGGCTTGCCCGAGAAGCTGCGATAGACCTCGACAATCGGCAGACCGGCCTCGGCAGCGATCGCGGCAATCGACAGCCGCCGCCAGCCGTGCTGCGGAATCAGCGCCATCGCGGCATCGACAATGCGATCGCGGTTGCTCGCCAACGGGGCAGCGGCAGCACCGCCGGTGACGCGCGGCGACGACTGCCGCTTCGCCACTGTCGGCTCAGTTCGCCAGTTCGCGCGACCGCGCGGTGGCCGCAGCGATGGCGCGATCGAGCAATTCGGGCAACCCGGCCTCGCCCATCAGCACGTCAAGCGCGGCGCGGGTCGTGCCGCCGGGGCTGGTAACGTTTTCGCGCAGTCGCGCCGGCGTCTCGCTGGATAGCCGTGCCAACTCGCCCGATCCGGCGACCGTCGCGAGGGCGAGTTTCAACGACAGGTCGGCGGGCAGACCGGCGCGGGCACCGGCCGCTGACAATGCCTCGATCAGCAGAAAGACATAGGCCGGCCCGCTGCCTGATACCGCGGTCACCGCATCCATCAGCGCCTCGTCCTCGACCCACGCGCTGTCGCCGATCGCCGATAACAGCGTCTCGCACAACTGCCGCTGCCCGGCGCTGACCCCCGCGTTGGGGCAGGCGACGGTGATGGCCCGGCCGATTGCGGCTGGCGTGTTCGGCATGCAGCGGATGATCGCGGCCTCGCCAAGATGGCGGGCGAGGCCGCCGATCGTCTTGCCGGCGGCGATCGACACGAACAGCGTCCGCGGCGTCGCCCAGCGGCGATAGTGCGGCAATACGTCGTCCATGACCTGCGGCTTGACCGCGAGCACCACGGCATCGGGTATTACAGCCGCCGGCAGTTCGTCGGCTGATTTGTGCCAGGCGATGCCGGATGTGTTAGCCAGCGCGGGCGGCGCGCCGGCCGGCTCGATCACGACGAACCGCTCCGCCGCACCGCTGGCGATCCAGCCGCGCAGCATCGCCGAGCCCATCTGGCCGCAGCCGACCAGGATCAGTGTCCCTGCTTTCACAGCGCTCATCGGCGTGTCCCGGTCAGGCCTCGCCGATCGGTTCGATCATCGCGGCCTGCATCGCCTCTTCCGGGCTCTTGCCGCCCCAGATCACGAGCTGGAAAGCCGGGTAGAACCGTTCGCACTCCGACAGCGCGATATCGACGAGGTCCTCGACCTGCTCTGAACTTGCCATGCCGATGCCGCGCAGCAGGATCGCATAGCGAAACGCCGGCGACGTATCGCCGGCCGCGAGGTCGAAATGGCCCAGCCACAGCCGCTCGTTGGCGAGCGCCAGCAATTCGTATAACGGGCCACGCCGTCGCTTTGGCACCTTCAGGTCAAAGCCGCAGGAGAAATGCAACGCGCTCAGCTCCTCCTGCCACAGGAAATACAGCCGGTAATCGCACCAGCGCCCGGAGATCTCGACGATCATCTCCTCTTCGCTGGCCCGATCATGCGCCCACTCGTTGGCGACGACGATTTCTTCGACAAGATCGATCGGGTTGCCGGCGTGGGAATGTATTTCGACCATGGAAAGAGAGGTCATCGTGCCCTCCTGGAGGCGAATCGACGAGATGGTTCAGTTGGCCCTGTCGGTTCGATAAAGTAGCGGCACATCCTCCACAACGGTTTAACGGCGGCATTTAATGTGCGGCGGTCCTACGCTGCCAAAGCCCGGCACGCGTGGCAAGCCATAGATTTAGCGTCTCCAGTGGCGGCCACATCAGGGTGTTGAGCCGCCTTGTTGGGGCGTATCTTTTGTCTCTGCGACAGCAAGACGCGCCTCGAGTTCGTTGACCCGGCCGAGCAGCAATTCCTGCTCCTCGCGGGCCTTGGCGGCCATGGCCTTAACCGCTTCAAATTCCTCGCGGCTGACGAGGTCCATGCCGGCCAGCACGCGTTCGAGCTGATCGCGGAAACGAGCCTCGACCTCGTCGCGCACTCCGGTGATCGCGCCGACGGCGCCCGAGGCGACCCGGGCGATATCGTCAAAGAACCGGTTCTGGCTTTGCATCGCCGACCCCTGTGCGCAACGCGAATCATGCAGAGAGGTACAGCGCCCGATGCCCCGGGTCTACCGGCTTCGGGTTCGGCGGCTCCGGGTCTACTCCGCGGCCTCGCGCTTCGGTTCGCCGCCGCTACGGGTTTCGTACTGGTCGATCGCTTTCTGGATCGCGGCGCTGGCCTGGCCGGTGAACTCGACATGATGGCTGGTGGCGTAGTCATAGCTGCCGCGCAGCAGATCCCGGCTGTTCTGGAAATGCGGGTGCACAAAGCGGGCCATCAACTCGTAGTGCCGCTTTGTCGCCTCCCAATCGGCCCAGTTTTGCGCCAGCTCGCAGATCACGCCGAACCCGCCGGAGCCGGTCATCAGCCGATCGATATAGGCGATCGCGTCATCCGGCGTGCCGATGCAGGCGGTGCCGGTCTCGATCAGCCATTCGGTCGGGTCGGGCACGTCCGGCGGGATGATCGGGAAGGTCGCGACATCGCGGAAATAATTGGCAAAGGCCTGCACGCCAAACTGCACGTTCTTGCGTGCCTGCTCGCGGGTGTCGGCGATGTGGAACATGCCAACGACGCGCCAGTCCTTGCGATCGGGTGTGTGGCCGTTGGCGCGGGCGTTGTCCTCGTAGAGACCCCAATTCGCGGTATGGCGCTCCATCGCCATCGGGCTGGTGCCGCCGATCGACAGCATGCCGACACCGTGTTTGCCGGCCAGCACCGACCCCGAGGGCGAGCGCGCCGCAGCGACCGCCATCTCCATATGCGGCTGCGTATAGGGGCGCAGCTGCAGTTGCGCGTCGGTGATGTTGAACCAGTCGGTCTTCTTGTTGACGACCTCGCCGCGCAACAGCCGCATGATCACGTCGAGCGACTCGTCCATCATCTGGCGCTGGTCGCCGGGATCGATGCCGATCTTCAGCGCGTCATGCACCAGCGCGCCCGGTCCGACGCCAAACATCGCGCGGCCGCGCGTCATGTGATCGAGCTGCACCATGCGGTCGGCCAGCATGAACGGGTTGTGGTAGGGCAGGGACACGACGCCGGTGCCCAGCCGGATGTGGCGCGTGCGCTGCGCCGCCGCCGCGATGA
This sequence comes from uncultured Alphaproteobacteria bacterium, assembly GCA_963737875.1. Lineage (GTDB taxonomy): Bacteria > Pseudomonadota > Alphaproteobacteria > ATCC43930 > CGMCC-115725 > DATARH01. Next base: position 251,072 of record CAVTUM010000019.1, read on the forward strand.
ACATCTCCGGGCAGGCGATCAGCTCAAACCCGCCCGAGTGATGCTCCCCGATCCACGCCTCGTGATAGTTCAGCCGGTCGAGATGCTCGAGCAGCTCGATGTCGCGCTCCATCGACAGCGTCGGGTTTTCGTCGTGGTTATGGAACGGCGCGAGAAAAATGCCGCTTCGCAGATAGGGGGCGCTCATGGCGTGCAGCCTTGCGGTGAGGGGGACGATACGCTCCTGAGGGTGATGGTCGGCGATTGCACCGGCCTCGGGCAAGTGATTTCGGGTGAGGCTCACGTCCCGATAGCGGCCTCATGCCTGCCGTTTGCTCAGTTTTGGCGAGGCAATACATATTCGTTGAGGATTATCCGATCACCATCCGCATCGATTTCGAGGGCTCTGTTGATGAGTTCCTTGATAATTTCCAACCGAGCGAGAGCGGCGCGGAACAGCTGCAACTGGCCGTCGCGGTTGGCATTGGGAATGATGACCACCAGTCCGGGATGGAGTTCAAGCGCGGCATACAACCGGCGGAAATCGCTGGCATTGTTTGTCACCAGGGTCAGGTCATGCGCGGCTGCATAGGCCATGACGTGCCGATCCGGCAAGCTCGCCCCGCCGATATGAGCGATATGGTAGGCTTCGAAGCCGGCGGCCTGGGCTTCTTCAGCGAGAGCCGGACTAAGGCACTCATCGATCAGAAATTTCAATTGGCGGCGGGCCGGGTCAACTCCCAGCCCTGCCACGCCTGCTTGCGCGGCCGGCCGCGCAGCGGATGGGCATCGGCGTAGATCGGTGCGAGCCGGATCATTTCCTCGGTCACGCGAGGGTAGTCTTGTCGCAATTGCTCGACCGGCTCGCCCAGCCGTAGCTGTTCCGCAATCGAGTGGACCGGGACGCGCGTGCCTCGGAAGACTGGGTTGCCGCCCATGATCTCGGGGTCCACCACAATCAGGCGCTCGGCGCGGCGCAATTCCTTGAGCCGGCCGGTCACGTCGCGCCGCGCCTCACCGACATCGACCTTGAGGCACCCCAGCGAAATGACGCGCCGCGTCGGCATGGTCACGATCGCGGTGAACACCCGATTGCGGAACTCCGGCGTCGTGTCCGCGGCGAGGTGCCCTTCCAGCGACAGGAAAATCAGGGCGGCTCGGTCCAGCAAGCGCCCACCATCGCGGCCCCGCACCGATACGGTCTTCTTGTCGATCGCATTGTTCACGGCCTTGAGGCTACGACGGCTCAATACCGCCGCCTCGGCCGGGGTGAATAATTCCTGCTCTTGCATGAGCGCACACTAAAATTGCTTCAGTCAGAGAATGATTTTATTCGCAGCGGAATCAAGGGGTGCCGGCCGATCTCGGCGACCTGGCCCTGCGACAGACGGCGCTGCCAGCGGGCCGAGCCCGCCATCTCGCTGCCGTGCCAGACGCAGGCGCCGCTGATCGGCTGAATTTTGCGCATGTGCCTCTCCGGTTCGTCGGGGTGGTAAATATCCTGCCCGTCTGGGGCAGGCCTGTAATCGTCGGTCGATTTCGACGACGCTTTCGGTCGCCGGCTGCTACGATCGCGCCGGCGTTCACCCTGGGAACAACCCGAGCGGACCCACGGATACCGGTGGATGACGACTCTCGCCGTGCGACACGTTACGGTCTACCGCTACAGCACGCCGGTCACCTTCGGCGAGCATCGCATGATGTTCCGGCCGCGTGACGGCTATGACCAGAAGCTGCTCGAAGAACGCCTGACGATCACGCCCGCGCCGGTGCACATCCGCTGGCTGCACGATGTGTTCGGCAATTACGTCGCGGTCGCCAGCTTTGACGCGCGCGCCGACCGGCTCAGCTTCGAGAGCGATTTCCGCCTCGAACACACGCCGTCGAACCTGCCCGACCTGAAGATCGAGCCGCAGGCGATGAGCTATCCGTTTTCGTATTACGACGAGGAATTGCCCGACCTGCTGCCTTATATCGCGCGCCGCTATCCCGACCCGGACAACGAGGTCAGGCGCTGGGTGCGGCGGTTTCTGCGCGAAGGCCGGCCGAACGAGACCGGCGCCTTGCTGATGACGCTGACAACCGCGATCCAGCAGACCTTCGGCTATACGCGACGCACCGAGCCGGGCACTCAGGACCCGGTGCTGACGCTCCGGCTCGGGTACGGCAGTTGCCGTGATCTGGCGCTGCTGATGATGGAGGCGGTGCGCGAACTCGGTCTCGCCGCCCGGTTCGTCTCGGGTTATCTGTATGTTCCGAGCCAGGACGGTCCGGTGCCTGGCGGCGGGGGCTCGACGCATGCCTGGTGTCAGGTCTATCTGCCGGGCGCGGGCTGGGTCGAGTTCGATCCGACCAATGGCATCGTCGGCAACCGCGACCTGATCCGCGTCGCGGTGGCGCGCGACCCGCGGCAGGCGATACCGCTCTCGGGCACCTGGTACGGCAAGCCGGAAAATTCGCTCGACATGGAGGTCGAGGTCAGCGTGCGCAGCAGCGGCGGGAACTGACACGGCAACCCCAGGGTTCGCCGCAGACCTGCCGCCCGTTCGGGCGCGGCACTCGTTTTGCTTGGGTTCACCCGTCAGCCGCTGCAGGTAGCATACCGCCATGAGAATCAAGATCGGCTACGATCTCACCTTCGAGTGCCCCGCCGCGACGCCGATGATCCTGATGCTGAGTGTGCATCCGGGCCGGGCGGGCGACATCGAGGTGCCGGATGCGATGGTGCTCGATCCGCCGATCCCGGCGCGGCACTACGCCGACCAGTTCGGCAATATCTGCACCCGCATCGTCGCGCCGCAGGGTCGGCTGAGCGTGTCGGCGGCGGGCGTGGTGCGCGATAGCGGGGCGCCGGATGCCGTGGCGCCCGACGCCGAACAGCACCCGGTCGATGTGCTTCCGGACGACGTGCTCGTCTTCCTCCTCGGCAGCCGATATTGCGAGACCGATCGGCTGTCTGATATCGCATGGCCTCTGTTCCGACCCATCCCGCCGGGGTGGGCTCGGGTGCAGGCGATCTGCAACTATGTCCACGACCGGCTGACGTTCAGCTACCCGAATGCGCGCGCGACGCGGACCGCCTGGGATGGGCATGAGGAAGGCCTGGGCGTGTGCCGCGACTTTGCGCATCTGGCGGTCGCGTTGTGCCGGTGCATGAATATTCCGGCGCGCTACTGCACCGGGTATCTCGGCGATATCGGGGTGCCGCTGGTGCCCGACCCGATGGATTTCAGCGCCTGGTTCGAGGTTTACCTCGGCGATCGCTGGTACACGTTTGATGCGCGCCACAACACGCCGCGGATCGGTCGGGTCCTGATGGCGCGCGGGCGCGACGCGTCCGACGTCGCGCTCTCGACCAGCTTTGGCCCCAACCTGCTGGCGGGCTTCACCGTTGTGACCGACGAGCTGCTGTCGTAAGGCATCGCTGCCCGATCGCTGCCCGCTTTGCGGTTGTGCCCGGGCCGGCAATCTCCTAAATCTCGGTCTCGGGGTTCGGCAGACACCCCATTTGAGACGGCTTCGTCCAAGCTCTGCGCCAACTCGCCTTGCGAGGAGCGCATTCGATGGATGTTCGAGCCCCGTTCCTTTCTGACAACAGCCGTATCCTGCTGGCGCGTGGCCTGCGCGCTTTTGGCGACGGTTATGTCGCGCTGCTGGTGCCGATCTACCTCGTCGAACTCGGGTTTACGCCGTTGGCGATCGGCGCTGTCGTCACCGCGACGCTGATCGGCACCGCCATTCTGACGCTGTGGGTCGGCATGGTCGCCAACCGGTATTCGGTGCGTTGGCTGCTTCTCGGATGCGCCGTGCTGATGGCTGCGACCGGAGCCGGGTTTGCTGTCACCACCGCGTTCTGGCCGTTATTGGCGATCGCTTTTGTCGGCACGATGAACCCGACCTCCGGGGATGCCAGCGTGTTTCTGCCGCTCGAGCAGACGGCGCTGACGCAGACCGTCGCGCCGCTGCGGCGCACGGCGCTGTTCGCGCGCTACAGCCTGATTGGATCACTGGCCGGAGCGCTCGGGACACTTGCCGCGGCGGCGCCCGATATGGCGGCGGACATCGCGGGGTGGACGCGTCTCGGGACAATGCAGCTGATGTTTGCTCTTTATGCCGGGCTCGGCGTCGTCACGCTGCTGCTGTACCGGCCGTTGTCGCCGGCGATCGAAGTCAAGGAAGCGACGCGGCACCAGCCGCTCCAGCAATCAAAGCGGCTGGTCTATGGGCTGGCGGCGCTGTTCGGGATGGACTCGCTCGGCACCGGATTTCTCGTCCAGTCGCTGCTGGCACTGTGGCTCTATCAGCGCTTTCAGGTCTCGGTCTCGACCGCCGCGGCGATCCTGTTCTGGAGCGGCATCTGCTCGAGTATCTCCTATCTGATCGCGGTGCCGATCGCCAACCGGATCGGCCTGATCAACACGATGGTGTTTACCCATCTGCCGTCGAACATATTGCTGGCACTGGTGCCGTTTTCGCCCGACCTGACGGTCGCGATCGGCCTGCTGCTGGCGCGCAGCGCGCTGTCGCAGATGGATGTGCCGACCCGCACGTCCTATGTCATGGCGGTCGTGGCGCCGGAGGAGCGGGCTGCCGCCGCGAGCGTCACCGCCGTGCCGAAGACCTTTGCCTGGGCTCTCGGCTCGCTGATCTCCGGTTATCTGATGACGCTGTCGACGTTCGGCTGGCCGTTGGTGATCGGCGGTGTCGTCAAAGGCGCCTACGACATTCTGCTGCTGCTGAATTTCCGGCAGGTGCGGCCGCCCGAAGAAGTCGCCCCGCCCCCCATGACGCTTGTTCGCGGTCGAGAGCTGCGCTAACCGTTCACGACAGTGTATCGAGCGGAGGAACTCATATGAGCGACGCCGGCAATATTTCGGTACTCGGCATCTGCGGCAGCCTGCGCCGGGGTTCGTACAACATGGCGACGCTGCGCACCGCGATCGCGGTGAAGCCGGCGAATGTGAGCGTGACGGTCGCCGACATCTCGGCCATTCCGCTCTACGACGAGGATGTGCGGGCGCAGGGGTTTCCGGCGGCGGTCGAGACATTACGGCGCCAGATTGCGGCGGCTGACGCGCTGCTCTTCGCCTGCCCGGAATATAATTATTCGATGAGCGGCGTCTTGAAGAACGCGATCGACTGGGCCTCGCGTCCGCCCGATCAGCCTTTTGCCGGCAAGCCCTGCGCAATCATCGGCGCCGCCGCCGGCATGGCGGGCAGCGCCCGCGCGCAATACTGATCTGCGCCGCAGCATGGTGTTTCTCGATATGCACCCGATCAACAAGCCCGAAGTGCTGATCGGCCAGGCGCAGGCAAAGTTCGACGCCGATGGCAATTTGACCGACGAGATCGCCCGCAACCTTCTGCGCGATGTGATGGTGAACCTCGCGGCGTGGGCCGGGCAGCTGGCGAAGAAGTCGTAGAAAATCGCCGCTGTCATTGCGAGGAGCAACGCGACGAAGCAATCTCGACGGCCAGAGGGTACGGCGGCACGAGATTGCTTCGCTTCGCTCGCAATGACAAACGGGTGAGAAAATTAGGGGAGGGAGGACGATGGAAATCGATTTCACCGGCAAGGTCGGCTGTCGTTACCGGCGCCGGCGAACGGCATCGGCCGCGCGACGGCGCTGGCGTTTGCCAAGGCCGGCGCCAAGGTGGTCGTCGTCGATCGTGACCCGCCGGCGGCGAGGCTACCGCAGGGATCATCCGCCAGCAGGGCGGCGAGGCGAAATTTGTTGCCGCCGACGTCACCAAATCCGCCGATGTCCAGGCCTATGTGAAGGCGGCGATCGATGCCTACGGCAAGATCGACTGTTTCTTCAACAATGCCGGCATCGAGGGCACCTGGAAGCACACCGCCGAATATGACGAGGCGATGTTCGACCAGGTGATCGGCGTCAATGTGAAAGGCGTGTTTCTCGGATTGCGGCATGTGCTGCCGGAGATGCTGCGGCAGAAATCCGGTGCGGTGGTCAACACCGCGTCCGTCGCCGGCCTCGTTGCGACGCCGGGCATGCCGGCCTATGTCGCCTCGAAGCACGCGGTGATCGGCCTGACCAAGACCGCGGCCGGCGAGGTTGCGCGCAGCGGTGTGCGGGTCAACGCGGTGTGCCCCGGCCCGGTCGATACCCGGATGATCCATTCGCTGGAACAGCAGATCAATCCGGGCGATCCGGAGGCGGTGGCGAGGCGCTATCAGGCGGCGATGCCGACCGGGCGCTATACGACGCCCGACGAGATCGCCAACATGGTGCTGTTCCTGTGCTCCGACCTCGCCAGCAACATGACCGGCGGTCAGTATGTCGTCGATGGCGGGCGCACCGCGGTCGGTGGCGCCGTCACGCAGGCGATGGAGGCGTCGTAACGCGCTACAGGTTGCGGGTGCTGTCCCGGTAGCGCCGGTTCATCACCCGCAAGCGCCGTGAGATCACCCGCAGCACGGTGATCGAAAAGGCCGGCATGCTGGCGACCAGCCGCAGAAAGCGCGGCACATCGATCTCGACCAGTTCGCAATAGGTGCCGGCAATCACCGTCGCGCTGCGCGGCATGTGTTCCTCGATGATCGCCATCTCGCCGATGATGCCGCCATCGCGCACGGTTTCGAGGATCGTGCTGCCGCTCAAGACCCGCAGCGTCCCCTGGCGCACGACATACATCGTGTGCGCGTCATCGCCCTCGCGAAACAGGACCTCGCCCGACTTCAGCGCCAGGACACGAGCGTCGCCGCAGGCGGTGAGGATTTCTTCGACGGCGATGTCGTTCATCATGACCGGAAGCCCGGTTTTGCGGGTTGGGCGCACACCCTGAAGGTTCGTTGCGTCACAATGGTACATCGCGCACAGTCCCCGCAAGTGGCAGGCGCCGTCAGATTTTTCCCAATGCCGATAAGATTTTCGCTTCCGTCAGGATTTGCGGCAGCACCCTTGGCGCGCCGGCCTTGTCGTACAACAGGTAGAGCGGCACGCCGCTGCGGCCGAAGCGTTGCAGGAAAGCGGTGATGTCGGGGTCCTGCCGGGTCCAGTCGCCCTTCAGCGCGACGACACCGTGGTCGGCAAAGGCGCCGCGCACTGCGGCGCTGTCGAGCGTCGTGCGCTCGTTGACGAGGCAGGTGATGCACCACGCCGCGGTCAGGTTGACGAAAACCGGCTGATGCTCGCCGGTCAGGGCGTCGAGCCGCGCGGTGCTGAACGTGCTGATAGCCAAGCCCGGCGCTGTTCGCCGCCAACGGCAAGGCGGGCCGGGCGCAGCAGGCACGGCAAGGATAATTGCGGCGGCCAGCGCGGTCGCCGCCAGCGCGCTCCCGATGCGGCGTGCCGCGAGGCGGGTACGGCCGTAGACCCACACGGCAAATCCGACCAGCACCAGCCCGAGCAGGGCCGGAAAAACGCTCGCCGGGCCGGTTTCCTGCATCAGCACCCAGACCAGCCACGCAACCGTGCGCGTAGAGCGGAAAGGCGAGGGCCTGCTTGAACCACAGCATCCACGCTCCCGGCCGCGGCAGCAGCCGCGCGAGGCCCGGGACCGCGCTTACCGCCGCCATCGGCGCTGCAAGCCCGCAGCCGAGCGCGACAAACACCGACAACGCGGCCGGAACCGGCGCGATCAGCGCAAACCCCAGCGCGGCGCCCATGAACGGCGCGGTGCACGGCGTCGCGACGATCGTCGCGAGCACGCCAGTCGCAAAGGCGCCCATGAGCCCGCCATGCCCGGCATAGCGGTCGCCAAACCCGGCGAGCCCGGCACCAAACTCGGCGACGCCCGACAGGCTCGAGGCCCATCGCAAACAGCAGATACGCCAGGAGCCCGACAACCACCGGCGACTGAAGTTGAAAGCCCCAGCCGATCGCCGCCCCGCCGCCGCGCAACAGCAGCAGCGTGGCGCCGAGCAGCGTGAAGCTCAGCACGACGCCGGCGGCATAGGCGACACCGTGCTGCCGCTGTTCGGCGCGGTGCGCTGCCGTCGCCAGGCCGAGCAGTTTCAGCGACAGCACCGGGAACACGCACGGCATCAGGTTCAGCACCATGCCGCCGAGAAACGCGAACAGCACCGCCTGCCACCACCCGAGCGCGACGCTATCCGATGGGGCGACGATCGTGGGAACGGCCGTGACCGAATAGGCGCGGGAGGTGCCGTCGCCGCCCTGCACCGTCAGCACACCGCTCAACGCCGCCGGGGGCGGCCGCGGGTCCGGCGAGCCGCGGCAGGATCAGGTCGAGACCGCCGTCGTGCGCCTCCTGGCGTGGTTCCGCGCCGGCGTCGATCAGGTTGGCGTCGGTCGGGAAAAAGCCCGCGCCCGGCCGGTCGATCCCGGTCAGCGCGTTGGCCGGCACAAACAGGCGGATGTCATGTTTGCCGACCGCGAAACGCGGTTCGAAGGGCGCCGGGATCGGCAGGCGGCTGCGGGCGGCGGCAAACAGCGCGGCGACCGACGGGTCGGGTGCCGCCGCGGCGCCGGCGGGCAGGTCCAGCGTCAGCTTCGCCTCGCCCGGAATGCAGATTTCCGAGCACACCAGCCACGACACCGCCGCCGCGATCTGCGCCGGAGCGCCCGCATCCGTCATCGCGGGCGTGGTGATCGGTATCAACAGGTCGGCGGTGCCGCTATAGCCATAATTGCCGATCGTTCCCACGACAAAGCGTTGCGGCGCCGGCCACGCAATCTCGCCGGCGCTGAACCCCTTTGGCAGGGTCCACGATATCTCGGTCGGCAGCCCGGAATCGCCGGGGTTGCGCCAATAGGTGTGCCATCCCGCCGCGATGTCGAGGTGCACGGCGACCCAGAGCGGCGCGCCCGGCGTCCAACTGGTGGTTTCAGCGACCAGCCGCGCCTTGACCGGCTCGATCGGCGCCGTCTGACCCGCGGCCAGCGCCGGCATCGCCATCATCAAAAACAGCGCCAGCAGCCCGGGCAACCTGCGGATGAACAACCTGAAATTGCCTGTTATCTGTACGGTCGGCTTCATTATACGAGAAAATGCGGCGGTCCCGGGGCGTCTGCACAATAGTCGAGGCTGCGGTCCTGGGTTATCGTTGCGCCGCGTCGCGGGAAGCGAGGAGATTTCAGCCATGGACAAACGTCGCACGCTGGCCGTCGACATCGGCGGCACTGGCATCAAGCTGGCGTTGCTTGACGCGGACGGCAAGATGATCGGCAAGCGGGTGCGCGCGCCGACTCCGCCAAAGCCGGTCGCCGCCGGAGGCGGTCACCGCGACGATCCAGACACTGGCCGGTTCGCTCGGCGCATTCGACAGGGTTTCGGTCGGGTTTCCCGGCGCGGTACGCGACGGCAAGGTGTTGACGGCGCCCAATCTCGGCACCGAATTGTGGGCCGGGTTCGACCTGCAAGGGACATTGGCCGGCGCGCTGGGGTAAGCCCGTGCGGGTGATGAACGACGCCGACGTGCAGGGTTTCGGCGCGATCAGCGGCAAGGGCGTCGAAATGGTGCTGACGCTTGGCACCGGAGCCGGCACGTCGATCTTCTCCAACGGCCAGATCATCCCGCATCTCGAACTGGCGCATCACCCGGTGCACGGCAAAAAGACCTACGACGAATATATCGGCCGCGCGGCGCTGGAAAAAATCGGCAAGAAAAAGTGGAGCAAGCGGGTCGCCGAGATCATCGAGATATTGCGGCAGCTGGTGAATTTCGATCACCTCTACCTCGGCGGCGGCAATGCGAGCGAACTGACGACTCGAATTGCCGCCTGACGTGACGACCGTGCCGAATACCGAAGGATTGACCGGCGGCATCGCCTTGTGGCGCGCGCCGCCGAGGATGCAGCGCTTCCGGCGGCCGCGGCCGGAGCCGCGCCAAAGCCGCGCGGCCGAGCCCCGCTCGACTTTTCATCGCGTGACGCACCGCCTACCGCAGACCGCGGTTTCGTTCGAAGTGCCGGAGGGCGCCTGCGACTGCCATGTGCATGTGTTCGGGACGGCGGCGGTATTTCCGTTCGCGGCCCGGCGCGGCTATACGCCGCCGCCGGCAAGCGCCGAGGAATTGCTGGCCTTGCAGAACACACTGCACCTGTCGCGCGTCGTCATCGTGCAGCCGAGCGTCTATGGCAGCGACAATGCCTGCACGATCGACGGCATGCGCCGGCTCGGGCCCCGCGCTCGCGGCGTCGCGGTGATCGACGAGGCGACGAGCGATGCCGCGCTTGACGAGATGCACGAGGCCGGCATCCGCGGCGTGCGCGTCAATCTCGAGACCGCGCGGCGAGAGCGACCCCGATGTCGCGCGCCGCAACCTGATGGCCGCCGTCGATCGGGTCGCATCACGCGGCTGGCATGTCCAGGTTTACACGCGGCTGTCGGTCGTCACCGGGTTGGTCGAGGATTGTGAAGAACCTGCCGATCCCGATCGTGTTCGACCATTTCGGCGGGGCGCAGGCGGCCGGCGGCGTCGACGCAGCCGGGGTTCGCCGATTTGCTGGAACTGGTCCGCGCGCGGCCACGCCTATGTGAAGATTTCCGCCTCCTATCGCAGTTCGACCAAGGCGCCGGCCTATGACGATGTCGCGCCGCTGGCGCGGGCGCTGATCGCGGCCAACCCCGACCGCATCGTCTGGGGCACCGACTGGCCGCACCCGCATCACGCGCCGCCGGGCGCCCCGCTCGACGAGATCGCGCCGTCCTACGACATCGATGACGGCCTGGCTCTCAACCAGCTGCGGGAATGGGCGCCGGACCCGGCGATCCGGCACAAGATCCTCGTCGATAACCCGGCCCGTCTTTATGACTATTGAAGGCGAACTGACGCACTTTGTCGTCACGCGATGGCTTCGGCGTGCTGCTCGGCTCGTTGGTGCTGCTGTTTGGGCTGACGGCGTGTGAAACGGCACCGGTCTATCCGGCCCCGGCCGCCAGCGGCAGCATCGGCAGCGACGATTTCACGTCCCACCCTATGCGCGCTGGCCGTATCAGCCGTTTTCGCGCGAGGCGGCGATCCAGATCGCGTTGCGCGAATGGCGCGCGTTCGGTCAGCCGGTGTGCTGTGCCGAATGTCGAGCCGCCGTTCGACAACGAGCGTGCCGAGGGGCTGTGGCAGCGGGTCGGAGAATATTGGTGGCTCGGCCTGCCGATCGGCGTCGCGCGAGCAGGGCTTTACCGGCAAACACGACCAGAACGGCCAGGTCTTCCCGGTCGGCGAGGACGGCGACTACGCCTGGTCGGCCGCCTTTATCGACTATGTGATGCGGATGGCCGGGGCCGGGCACCGCTTCCCGTATTCGCCGACCCATGCCGATTATATCAACGCGGCGCGGCAGACCGGCGGCGGCAGTCCGACGTTCGATCTCCGCCGAGCCGCCGCGAAGCCTATGCGCCGCAGCGCGGCGACCTGATCTGCCTGTCGCGCGGCCGCCGGCCGATGCGCTTTGACGATCTGCCGACCGGCCGCTTTCCCGGGCCATTGCGACATCGTCGTCGCACCGTGCCCAGGGCTGCTCGACGTGGTCGGCGGCAATGTCGACAACTCGGTGTCGATGAAGCACATCCCGGTCACCCAGGACGGCCGACCTGGCCGGCCCCGACGGTGTGGTGGTCGACCCGGATTACGCGTGGTTTGTCGTGCTCCAGGTCCGCTACGGCACCGACGGTTCGCCAGGCGCTCCGACCAGCTGAGACCAGCCGGGTTGACGGAAGCAGCTTCCTCTCCCGCGGTGCATTGCGGGAGAGGGGACTAAATGCGGGTCATTGCGATGTTGCCGTGCCGTCGAGGCGGGCGGTCCAGCCGGGCGGGATCAGGCAGGTTGTGTCGTATTCCTCGACGATGCACGGGCCGGCGTGGGGCGTCTTCAGGTCGCTGCGGTTGACGACCTTGGCGTCGAGCCAGCCCGCCGGGCCGAAATAGGCGCGGCGGCTCGGCGCAGTGATCGCGATGTCGGGGGCGAGGCTGGCGGCTGCGGCGGAGGCGGCGCGGGGGGTGTCGGGGATGCCGCGGCCGATCACTTCGAGGCTGACCAGTTCGACCGGCTCCTCGACCCCGGCGCGATGGCCATAGGTGCGTTCGTGCTCGGCGCCGAAGGCTTCTTCGAGCGCCGCCAGCGCCGCGGCATCCAGCCGGCCGGCCAGTAAGGGCACGCGCAACTCGAAGCACTGTCCCTGGTAATGCAGGCTGGCGCTGCGGCGGATTTCGATACGGTCGGCGGCGAAACCGTCCTCGGTCAGACGGGTCCGCGCCTCGGCTTCGAGCGCCGTCACAATCGCCTGCAATTCGTCCGGCGCGGCGGCGCGCAACAACACCTTGCGGGTGCGGGTGAAGTAGTACTCGACCTCGGCATAAAGCAGCCCGAACGAGGAAAACACGCCGGCCGAGGGCGGAATCAGCACAAGCGGGATGCGCAGCGCCTCGGCCATGCCGGCCGCGAAAATCGGGCCGTTGCCGCCGAACGCCGACCAGCGCGTATTCGCGCGGGTCGCGGCCGCGTTCGCTCGACACCGCTTTGAGCGCGCGGATCATGTTCGACGCCGCGATCAGATGCGCGCCGTAGGCCGCCTCCTCGACGCTCATGCCGAGCGCGTCCGGCGATCTTGCTCGGCGATGACTGCGCCCGCCTTCGCCGGCGTTCAGCTTCAAGGCGCCGCCGACCAGATGACCGGGGTTGATATAGCCGAGCACGACATTTGCGTCGGTCACGGTCGGTTCCTCGCCGCCCTGGTCGTAGCATACCGGCCCGGGCACCGCACCGGCGCTGTGCGGCCCGACCTGCAACGCGCCGCCGGCGTCGATCCACAGGATCGAGCCGCCGCCGGCCCCGACCTCGGCAAGGTCGATCGCCGGCACTTTCAGCGTGTACCCCGCCCCCGACAACAGCCGCGAGCCGAGCACGATGCCGGCGCCGACCTGGTATTCGGTGGCGCGCGTCACCTCGCCGTTCTCGATCAGCGAGGCCTTGGCGGTGGTGCCGCCCATGTCGAACGAGATCGCCTTGCCGATGCCGATGCGGCGGGTCAGCGCCTGCACCCCGACCACGCCCGGCCGCCGGGCCGCATTCGATGATGTGCATCGGCGTCTCGGCCGCCGCTTTGGCGGTGGTCAGGCCGCCATTCGACTGCATCAGCAGCAGCGGCGCATTGATGCCGGTGCGCCGCACCTCGGCGATCAGCCGGTTCAGATATTGCGCGACGATCGGCCGGACATAGGCGTTGATGACCGTCGTCGAGGTGCGCTCGTATTCGTTGATGACCGGCAACACCTCGGCGCTGACCGACAAGGGCGATGTCAGGCGCGAGCCGCGCGGCGATGTCCTTGACGCGCAATTCGTGCGCCGGGTTCAGGTAGGAGTGCAAGAGGCAGATCGCGATCGCCTCGACCCCCTCGGCCTTCAGGAACTCGACGGCGCGTTCGACGATCGGCCTCGTCGAGCGGACGGTCGACGCCGCCCTGGGCATTGACCCGCTCGTCAACCTCGGTTCTGAGCCGCCGCTCGACCAACGGCGGCGGCTTGGTCCACGACATGTCGTAAAGCCGGGGCATCCGCAGATTGCGGATTTCGAGCACGTCGCGGAAGCCTTTGGTGGTGATCAGCCCGGTGCGGGCGCCCTTGTGCTCGAGGATCGCGTTCGACGCGACCGTCGTGCCATGCAGCAACTCGGCGATGCCTGCCGCCTCGCCGCCGATCTCCGCGAGCAGCGCCGCCAACCCATCGACGATCGCCCGCGCGTAGTCATCGACCGTCGACGACACCTTCTTGGTGTACCGCTCGCCCTCGTCGCCGAGCAGCACGATGTCGGTAAACGTGCCGCCGATATCGACGCCGGCCCGAAATGTTTTCATCGATCAGCAGCCTCTACTGTGGGGGCGGCACGCCTCGCGAAAATGCCCTGTTGGCGTTGCCCCGGTGCCGGTTTGTGACTCGCCTCACACTCGCCCTTTCTCCGAGGCCCCATAATTCCTTGCGCCAGTGGCAACAGTTTGAGAAAAGCGAACGAACCTTTGTTGGATCGCCATGCGGCAGCCAGGGAGGTTTCCATGTTTCAAGTCGGCAACGCAATCGGCAGTGGTTTCCCCGCCACCTATTGGCGTGACGCCTACCTCCCGTGGCTGATGGTCCTCGCGATGCTGGCGCTGTGCCTTGCCTCGTTTGTCGTCGGCATCCTCGATCCAGAAGAAATTGCGGCGGCCTATGGATAGAGCCGGGCGGCCGGGCGGGCGGGGAAGGCGTGGCTGACCCAGGCCGCATTTGATATTGGTTCAGCGTCAGTCGGGGCCTCATGCGAAGCGCGCCTGCTTCCTGACATCCCGATGCGTTGGAGGATGGCATGGATTGCTGCGGTCACGGCCACGCCCACACCCACCTGCCCCACCCCGGCCTGTGGAGCCCGGCATTGATGTCGGTTGGAGCCATGCTCGCCGGTGCCGGCGGACCAGGCGGCTCGACGGCGGCAGCCCGAACCGCCGAAACCGCCGATGCCGCGCTCAAGGTGCTGCGCAGCGTGATCTCGGTCGATGTTCACACGCATGGCGGCAAGACCGGGATTTCGTCCAAGGCACCGCCGAACGGCGATCTCGCCAACCACATGCGAGCGGGATCGCTCGCCGTTGCGTGCCTTGCGGATGTGCCGGACGGCCCGATTCTCGGACGCAACGCGGAGGGCGCGCTGGCGGTCGTACGAACCCCGGAGCCGGGGCAGCTTTACCGTCACCATCTGGAGCGCGTCGCCTGGATCGACGAGATGGTGGCACATCACGGCCTCATCCGCGCCCTGACGGCGGCCGATCTGGAGGCGGCGCACAGGGCGGGCCAACCGGCGATCATCGCCGATGTGGAAGGTCTCGACTTTCTCGACACAAAACTCGAACGGCTTGAAGAAGCGCATCAGCAAGGCATCCGGCATCTCCAACTGGTGCATTACACACCAAACGACATCGGCGATTACCAGACCGGCGCGATCATGCATCAGGGGCTGACACCGTTCGGCGCCGAGGTGATCCGCGCCTGTCACCGCCTCGGTTTCGTCTGCGATGTCGCGCATGCAACCGAAGACATGGTGAAGCAGGCGATCAAGGTCGCCACCAGGCCATTGCTGCTGTCGCACACAGCGCTGTTGGGCTCGCGGGCGATGGGGCCGACGCCGCTCCTCGGCCGGCAGGTCACCCCGGACCACGCCCGGATGATCGCCGAAACCGGCGGCTCCGTCGGCATCTGGCACTTCTTCGCCAGCCTCGACAACTATGTCGATGGGCTGAAGGAGATGGCCGACATCGTCGGGACCGACCATGTCAGCATCGGCACCGATCAGCACGTGACCGCCGGCAGCGTTGAGGATTACACCCAATGGGTGCATTTGGTCGCCGCAATGCTGCGCGGTGGGTTTACACCTAATGACACCGCAAAAATTGTCGGCGGCAACTATCTGCGCATCTTTCGCGCCGCCGTCGGGTGATTATTTTAACGGTAGTCAGCGGGCATGATGAGGGTTTCAAAACGGCCGGCGGCTCGCGCAATGCGATTACCGGCTCGCCCCCTATAAAGTATAGTTGGCGAGATGCAGCGGTTGAGGAAAATAGCGGATTAGTGGCATTTTGACGGCGGCGTCGGGAGGCGGGCAAGTGGCCAACAGCAAATTAGGCAGGGCAGACAGGTTCTACTCAAACCCGGTCCTGCGCGATCAGGAGTGGTTTCGAGCCACCCAGGCGCCTTGGTGGCTGATGGCCTTGGCTTTGGCGGTCATCGGGGTCGCCCTCTTTATCGGCGTGTACGGCGAGCAACCTTACAAAACCACCGGCTGGATCGTGGCCGGGGTGACAATCCTTATCTATATCGCCCTCGAGCGCCTGCGCCGCCGACGGGCACGCCAGGAGTTGCGCAAATTACACGGACAACCAAGACCCTGATTGATCCCAAGTTGACGAGCCCTGGCTACAAACCCTCGAGCACGTAGTCGTGGTCGTGGAAAACGACGCGACGGGTAAAACGCCAGGCGCCGTCTGCCTTCAGTAGATCGCATTCGTAACGGCCCGGCGGCAGCGGAGCGCTCTTGCCGTCGCGGGTGATGAACACCAGGAGATAACAGGTCGCATGGGCGCGCTCGCCGTCAAAGGTGACGGCGAAGTTGGTGATCATGTGGCGGAACTGCGTGCCTGCGGTGCGCATTGCGGCAAAGCGGCCGGCAAAATCGCGGATCGCCGCGGCGCCGGCGCGCGTGCCGATCGCCGGGCTTTGCAGCACGGCGTCGGCGGTGAAACAACCTACCACCGTCTCGACATCACCGGCGTCGAGCGCGGTCGTATAGCGCACGAACAGATCGCTGACCGCGAGCCGGTCCTCGATCGAACCGCCGGCCATCAGGCGACTACTCGATCGGGATGAACAGCGAGTGGCGGATCTTGCCTTCGATGTGGTCCGACAGATGGCCTTTGCCGTGAGTGTCCTCGACCAGGATCACATCGCCCTGTGCGATAAAGCGAGCCTCGCCATCGCTGGCGGTGATCTTCACGCCGGCATCGAGATTGACGATGTACTGCCGGCGCGGCGCCGGATGCCAGTCAACATTATGCTCGGCTTCGGTCTGGCGAAAGATCACGCCGGTCGCCGGAAACTTCTTCGACAATTTGCTGCCACGACGCTGCTCGGTCCATTCGACTTCGATGTCGCGGAAATGCAACTCACCTTTGTCGTCGGTGTAGAGGTTGTGGATCTTCATCGCGTCTTTCCTCCCGATTATTCCGCGGCGCGTGCCTGCGCCTCATCCGGAAACAGCGGCATCACCTCGGCCGCGAAACGGCGCATGCTGGTCCGGCCGCGCTCGCCGCCGCCCGAACCGCCGCCGTTGATTAGCACATAGCCGACGCCGGCATCGCGCAGCTCGTCGAGTTTTTCGCCAATTTCCGCCGGCGAGCCATACATCGCGCTGTTGCGGTTGACCTCGTCGGGATTGCCGGTGGCGCGGTCCGGGCCGCCATGCACCGAGCCGTCCGGCCGCGTCGCCAGTTTCAGCTGTCG
This sequence comes from uncultured Alphaproteobacteria bacterium, assembly GCA_963737875.1. Classification (GTDB taxonomy): domain Bacteria; phylum Pseudomonadota; class Alphaproteobacteria; order ATCC43930; family CGMCC-115725; genus DATARH01. Next base: position 268,000 of record CAVTUM010000019.1, read on the forward strand.
CACCCGATTGGCGAGGCGGCGCTGCAACGCCGCTTCCTTTTCCGCCGCGTTGTCGGCGACGAAGAACGCGCGGGTGACGCCTACCGACAGCGGGTCAAAGCGCCGGCCGCTTTCCTCGACCGCGCTGCGATACGCCGCGATCGATTTCCCGACATCGGCGGGCGAGGCGTACTGGCCGAGCAGCAGATTGTAGCCGCGCTGTCCGACCTGCCGCACCGAGCTTTCGCCACCCGCGCCCATCCAGATCGGCGGATGCGGACGCTGCGCGGTCGGCGGCTCGACGACGGCGTTGTCGAACGCCCAGTATTTGCCGCGATGCGAGAACGGCTCGTTCGAGGTCCACGACTTGACGATCACGTCGAGGCATTCGTTAAACCTTGCGTCGGCCTCGTCCATCGACACGCAGAACCCGGCAAACTCGTTGTAGCGATAGCCTTTGCCGACGCCGAAATCGAGCCGCCCGCCCGACAGCAGGTCGAGCGTCGCGGCCTGCTCGGCGAGCAGTACCGGGTTGTGCCATGGCAGCACGATGACCGCGGTGCCAAGCCGCAGCCGCTTGGTGCGGGCGCCCAGCCAGGTCAAAAGGTTCAGCGTCGCCGACACCTGGCCATAGCCGGTGAAATGATGCTCGACGACAAAAGTGCTGCGAAACCCGAGCGACTCGGCCTCGACGTTGTAGTCGATGAAGTCGCGAAACCCTTCGCTGCTGTCGAACTCGCCGGCGTCGGCACTGGTGGGCCGGCGCGCCGCGGCGCTGCCGAACAGACCGAACTGCATGATGCCCTGCCTCCGTGTTGCTCACAGGAAAGTAAGCATTGCCCGGCGATGTTCAAAATGCCGCTTTTTTATCTCCGCCATATCGGTACGGCATGAGATGTCTCAAGCACTGGCCCGAACTGCCGCCGCCGAACGACGCTGCGGCGAGCGCCGTTGCGGCGGCCGACGCTGGGCGCTCAGCGTCAGGCGCTCCTTGCGCTCCATGTCGGCGACGATTTCGCTGATCGTGCGCGCCACCGCGTCGCGCGCCAGCGAGGCCGCGCGGCTGATGCGGGCACCCAGCGCCAGGGTGCGAAAGATGCCGTCGGCGGTGATGCGGTGCGCGTCGATCAGGTTGGCGGCGCATTCGCGCGCGACCGACGAATAGGGCAGGATCGACGCGGCGCCGCCCTGCTGCACCATCCGGCGGATCGTCTCGTGGTCGTTGACTTCGGTTTCGACCCGCAACTCGACGCCGCCCCCGGCGAGCAGCGCGTCCATCGCCAGCCGCAACCCGTCGCCGAGGATCAGCGGTGTGCGGTTCAGCTCATCGCGCAGCACCACGCCGTGCGGCCGGGCGCCGGGCTTGGTGATCAGCACCATTTCCTCCTTCGCCAGCGCCGTCGAGACGATCAGCCGGCTGCGCGACAGTTCCGACAGCAGCGCGACATCGACGCGGCCGTCGATGACAAACTCCTCCAGCCGCACCATGCCGGCATGCATGACCTTCAGCTCGACCCGCGGAAATTCGTCGCGCATGCGGGCGAACAGTTCGGGCACCAGCACCGGCGACAGGGTCGGCGTCACGCCGAGGATGATGCGGCCGCTCGGGTGTGCATCCTGGGCGCGGATTTCGTCGCCGGTGCGCTCGACATCGCGCAGGATGCGGATCGCGCCTTCGAGGAGACGCTGTCCCGCCTCGGTCAGCCGCACGCCGCGATTGGCGCGGGTGAACAAGGTGACCCCAAGCTCCTCTTCGAGGCGCTGGACATGCCGGGTCAGGGCTGGCTGGGCGAGGCGCAGATGCTCGGCGGCGCGGGTGATGCTGCCGAGTTCGGCGATGCGGACGAAATAGTTGAGGCTGCGCAGTTCCATGATGGCGCCCTACGGGGCTGGTCGCGGCTGACGGGACCGCGGGGTTTGGCCGATCGTTGTCCGGTTGGTCACGCCGGGACCAGCATTGGCTGGCGCCGCGGCAGCCGCCACAACAGCCACACGGCGATCGCGATGTTCAGCAGGTTCCAGCCGAAACCATTGAGGAAGGCGGCGCGGTAGGACAGCGTCGCGTCGAAAATCGCGCCGGACATCCAGCCGCCGATCGCCATGCCCGCCAGCGTCGATGACAGCACCAGCCCGACCCGCGTGCCGGCCTCCGAGGCCGGGTAGAATTGCCGCACGATCAGTGTGTAGGTCAGCACGATGCCGCCCTGCACCAGCCCGAACAGCGCCGTTACGGTGTAAAGCGGTGCCAGCCCGTCGGCTACGAAATAGAGCAGCAGCGACATCGCCTGCAGCGATGAACTGAGCAGCAGCGCGGGCAGCGGCCCGATCCGGTCGGTGACCCAGCCGAAGGTCAGCCGGCTGACGATCCCCGCGCCGAGCATCAGCGACAGCATCTGCGCCCCGTTCGCGCCGCCGTAACCGAGATCGACGCAGTACGCGACGATGTGGACCTGCGGCATCGCCATCGCCATACAGCAGAACACGCCCGCGGCCATCAGCAGCAACTGAAGCTGGTTCGGCCCCAGCGCCGCCGGGAACCCGGAGCGCTCTCCCGGCGCGGCGGACCGCGCCGCCGGCTGCGGTCGGCCGCGGCCGCCGGAACGCCAGCAGCAGCGGCAGCATCGCCGCGACGCAGAACACGCCGATGCCGAGATAGGCGGCGCGCCACCCGACGCTCTGCGCCAGCGGCTGGATGACCAGCGGCCAGATCGCGCCGGCGAGATAGCTGCCGCTCGAACAGATCGCGACGGCGATGCCGCGGCGGCGCTCGAACCAGTGCGAGATATCGGCGACGATCGGGCCGAAACTGGCCGAGCCGCCGACGCCGATCAGCAGGCCATGCGCCAGAGTGAACTGCCAGATATCGGTCGCCTGGCTCGCCAGCACGTAGCCGAGCCCCAGCATCACCGCGCCAACCGCCACCGGCACGGCGATGCCGTACCGGTCGGACAGCCAGCCCATCGCCGGCCCGCCCACGACGAAGCCGAGCATCACCGCGGTATAAGGCAGCGACGCTCCGGCGCGGTCGACCGCGAAATCCGCCTGGATGCGCCGCGAGCACGACGGCGATCGACCACATCGCAACGCCGCCGATCGCCGCTTAGCAGCAGTGACGCCGCCAGCCGCGCCCAAGCGTAGCCGCTATCGACCTCGCTTGCCGCAGGAGATGCCTTTACGCCAGCCAAACCGTCATCCGCCTGAAAATGTACGCCGCACGCAGCGTTCCTTATCCTACAGGAGGGCGACCAGCTGCCATGCCGTGTTGTTATGGAAGGCATCGAAACATCGGTATTTGCGGGATGCCGGAAGCCGGCCTACCCTTGGGGATAGGTTGAAAATCCGAGCGTTAAGGAAGCCGCCCATGGAATTCGGCTGGTATCACGAGATTCATCGTCAAAAGCCCGGCCAGTCGGATGCTGACGCCTTCGAGCAGGCGTTTCAGCAGGCCGAAGCCGCCGATCGCTGGGGCCTCGACGGCTTCTGGCTCGCCGAAATCCACCAGCAGGCCAGCCGTTCGGTACTGAGTGCGCCGCTCAACGTCGCCACCGCGATCGCCTGCCGCACCAAGCGGATCAAGGTCGGCACCGCGGTGCAGGTGCTGCCGCTGACGCACCCGCTGCGGCTCGCCGAAGAAACCGCGACGGTCGATCAGATCAGCGGTGGCCGGCTGATGCTCGGGGTCGGGCGCAGCGGCAATCCCCGTTCCTACCGCGCTTACGGCGTCCCTTACGAGGAAAGCCGCGAGCGCTTTTACGAAACGCTCGACATCCTGGTAAAGGCATGGACCCACGACCAGTTCTCGTACCAGGGCAAATACCACAGCTTTGACAATGCCCGGGCGGTGCCACGGCCGCTGCAGCGGCCGCATCCGCCGATCCGCATCGCCGGCGCCAGCGAAGACACCTTCCCGATGCTCGGCAAGCTCGGCTTCCCGTTGTTTGTCGCGGTGCGCAGCGGCTCGCTGGCCGGGCTGGCCCCTGACCTCAAGATCTATCGCGATGCCTACACCGAGGCCGGCCATCCGGGCCGCGGCAGCGTGCACCTGCGCCTGTCGGTGCATGTTTCCGATACCGACAAAAAGGCGTTCGAAGAGTCCGAGCCGAGCGTCATGGAGGGCTACAAGACCTACGCGACCCGGATCGAAGGCTCGTCCAATGCGCGTCGCCGCGCCGAGTTCGAGGACGTGAAGCAATCACCTTCGAGGAGGTGTTGCGGACAAGGTCGTGGTCGGCGGACCGGAACGCGTCACTGACCAGATGATGATGCTGCGCGACGAACTCGGCATCGACGGGGTGCTGGTCGAGCTTAATTTCGGCAGCAAGATCCCGCCTGAGATGATGATGCACTCGCTACAGCTCCTGTGCGAAAAGGTCATGCCGAACTTCAAATAGCGGCAATGTTCCGCGGCGGCGTTTGCGGCTTGCCGCGATTGTGTCAGCATCCCCCGATGATACGTGCCCCGCGCCAAGCGGGGCCATCGGGGGAGGGATGCGATGCCGCTTTTCCGCCTGTTTCTGTTCGCCTGCATGTTGCTCGTATGTCTGACGCTCGACCCGCCGCGGCGCAAGCGCCGGCCACGCCTCCTCCCGCTCCGGCGGCCGAGGGACCGGTCTATGCCGTGACCTATTTCGAGGTCGCACCGTCCACCGCCGCCCAGGTGACCGGCGTGCTTCGGCAATTCGCCGCGGCGACCCACAAGGAAGACGGCAATATCGAATTCGAGGCGCTGCACGACCTGACGCGCGCCGGGCGCTTTGCGATCGTCGAGGCGTGGCGTGACAAGGCGGCACTCGACGCACATGGCGCCGCAATGAAGACGCTCGGTGACAAACTGCAGCCCGAGTTCGCGGCGCCATTCGATGCCAGGCGGTTCGGTCCGCTTGCCGCCGGCGCCCCGCCCCATGCCACACCCGGCGATGCGGTCTACGTGCTCACCCATGTCGATGTCTTCCCGGCCGGCAAGGACGACGCGGCGGCGATGCTCAAGACGCTCGTCGCTGACAGCGGCAAGGAGAAGGGCGCGATCCGCTTTGACGCGCTGATCCAGGACGGCCGGCCCAACCATTTCCACCTGATCGAGGTATGGAGCAACCGCGCCGCCCGCGACGCCCACGCCCTGACCGACCACACCCGCACCTTCCGCACCAAGCTGGTGCCGTTCGAAGGCGCCCTCTACGACGAACGCCTTTACGAAGCCGTGCGGTAGAAGCCGCCGCTCACTTGTCGAGCCAGATCGTCGCCAGACCTGGTTGACGTAGTGGCTGGGGCTGATTTTGAAGCCTTTGACGTAGCTGCGGTAGGGCACGATGCGATAGCGCCAGAGCAGCAAGATTTCGTGGGCGCGCGTGTCGAGCACCAGTTTTTCGAACTCGCGCATGAGGGCGCGCTGTTTCGTGAAATCGCTCTCGCGCAGCATCCGATTATAGATTTCGACCTCTTCCGGGTCCTCGAAATTGGCGAAATTCGAGCTTGAGACCGAGTGCGGCAGGTATTTGGTGCCGTCGAGCAGCGGGTTGACGATGTTCTGGCAGTCGCCGTCGACACCACAGCGAACTCGCCGCGCCGGGTCGCATCGCCAAAGGGGCCGGTGGACAGCACGCGCTGCGTCGCGTGCACGCCGATCTTGCTCCATTCGTCGATCGCCCAGGTGGCGTTGAACTTGTAGGGCTGGTCGACATTGCGGTTGAGCAGCTCGAAGGTCAGGTTTTCCGCGCCCGCCTCCTTCAGCAGCCGCCTTGCCTCGGCACGCGACTTCTCGATATCGGGCCAATAGCCGGCGATCTGCTGCAATTCCTCCTTGGTCGCGGCGAGCGGCGAGCCGGGAAACGCGACGCCGCCGACCGTGCGCATGATCGTGATCTTCGACATCCCAGCCGCGCCGTGCCAGCGGTCGATCGCCAGCGTCAGGGCGCGGCGCACCCGGACATCGTCAAACGGTTTGCGGGCGTGGTTCAGCGTGACCAGGCTGCCGCAGTTCCAGTCGCTTTCCTGCACGGTCAGCTGGTCGCCGAGCGCCGCCTTAAGTTCGTCGCGGGTCGAGGGCGGGAAGCCGCGAAACTCGATCGCGGCGCGGTCGCTCTTGATCGCGGCGACCCGTACCGCCTGCTTTTCCGAGAAGATGCCGACAAACCCATCCAGGTAGGGCAGCGGCGCGCGGTAGTAATCCGGGTTGCGCACCCCGGAAATCGACTGGCCCGAGCTGGTATTCCTTGAAGCGGAAAGGCCCGGAACCCAGGATATTGCTTCTCGTACCAATGCGGGTCGCGGTCGAGGATTTCCTTCTTGTAGATGAAGGTGTAGGGGTCGGCGAGCGCCGGGATGAATGCCTTGGTCGCGTATTTAAGGTGGAAGACAACGGTCTTCGGGTCCGGCGCCTCGATCTTGTCGACCATCGAATAATAGCCCTGCCGCGCGCTGATGACGCCCTCGGGCGGGTTGACGATCTTGTTCCAGGTCGCCGCCACGTCGGCGGCGGTCATCGGCACGCCGTCATGGAATTTGACGTCGCCGCGGATCGTGAATGTATAGATGCGGCCGTCATCGGTCGGCTCGGGAATGGCGGTGCAAACATCGCAGACGAACTCGGTGGTCGAGGCCGGGTCCTGCCGGGTTGGCGCGAACCAGCACGCTGTAGAACGGCGCCACCGCGTGGATCGTGGCAAAGGTGTTTTCGCGATGGCCGTCGAAACTCGGCGGCGCATCCGCCGGGATCATAAAGGTCAGCGTGCCGCCCCGCTTTGGCGTCTCATCGGCCAGCGCCGCCGAAGACACGCCAAGCAACACCGCCACAATTCCCGCCAACGCCAGCTGCATTTTCCCCTCCACCGGCGATCCGCCGTCCGGTTCCCGGCTGACGATAGCCTAACCGCTGCCGGCTGCCACCGCCGATCGCCGGGACGAGGGATGCAGGGCTAAACTTCCTCTGCCGCCGATACGGGCGGCGCTGCGAGGCTGTGGCGCTTTACGTCGCCGCGGCGTTCGCGGACATAGTCTTCGAGTTGGCGGCGGGCGGCGTCGAACGCATCGCGTACCGCGACATAAGGGTCTTCGTGCGCGTGCTTTGCGGCGGGCTCGCGGGCGACGACGATCTCCTTGCCCGGCAGCACCAGATCGACCCGCACCTCGAACACCTTGCCGTGATAGTGCCGCCGCGGATGCGGGCATTCGACCGTGACATGCGCGCTGGTGATCCGGTCGCAGACGGCATCGAGTTCGTCGGCGCGCTGGCGAATGCGCGCTTCGAGCGCCGCTGACGGGTCCATGTGGCGAAAGGTGATCTGCAAAGGTGACTGCATCGTCTCTCTCCGCGTGCGTGTGCCATCACTTTAGGCAACGACAGCAAACGCGATATTGATCCAGCGCAATGTTGACGCGGAATCTTTGCAGGGCGCGAAATCGCTGTGGCGCTCGTCACAGGCCTCGATTTTTTCCTGAAACCCCGGCATCGGTGTAAAATTTGGGCATTCGTGAGCCGGCTAGCGACAGGGGACCAGCGATGAGCGACCCGAGCGGCACCAAAAGCGCAGGCGCGACGGCAGCCGCGCCCGATCCGGCCGAACTGGCGCGGCAGATGGCCGAGATCGCCGAGAAAAGCCAGAAGCTGGTCGCCGATTTCCTGGCCCGCCAGGGCGGCGAGGAAAGCGTCGGCCTGTCCAACCCGATGGCGATCGGTGCGGCGTTTTTCGAGATGACGGCGCGGCTGATGTCGGACCCGGCCAAGCTGGTCGAGGCGCAGGTATCGCTGTGGCAGGATTATCTCGCGCTGTGGCAGCAGACGACACAGCGCCTGATGGGCGGTGGTGGCGAGGCGCAGCCGGTTGCGACGCCGGCGCCGGACGACCGGCGGTTTCGCGACCATGCCTGGAGCGACAACGCGGTCTTCGATTTCATCAAGCAGAGCTATCTGCTGACCGCGCGCTGCCTGCAAGGCGCGGTCAAGAATGTCGAGGGACTCGACGAGGCGACCGCCCGCAAGGTCGATTTCTATACGCGGCAGTATGTTGATGCGCTCGCGCCGTCGAATTTCGTGCTGACCAACCCCGAGGTGCTGCGCGCCACGGTCGAGAGCCGCGGCGAAAACCTGCTGAACGGGCTGAAAAACCTGCTCGGCGACCTTGAGCGCGGCAAAGGTCAGCTGGCGATCAGCATGACCGACATGGCGGCGTTCAAGATCGGCGAGAACATCGCGACGACGCCGGGCAAGGTCGTCTACCAGAACGATCTGATCCAGTTGATCCAGTACCGCCGACCACCGAAACGGTGAAGAAACGGCCGCTGCTGATCATCCCGCCATGGATCAACAAGTTCTACATTCTCGATCTGCGGCCGACCAACTCCTTCATCCGCTGGGCGGTCGGCCAGGGCCATACGGTGTTCGTGATCTCCTGGGTCAATCCGGACGAGCGCCTCGCGGCCAAGAGCTTTGAGGATTACATGCGCGAAGGGATGCTCGCCGCGCTCGATGCGATGAAGGAGGCAACAGGCGAGCGCGACGCCAATGTCATCGGCTATTGCCTCGGCGGTACGCTGTTGTCCGCCACGCTCGCCTACATGGCCGCAAAGCGCGATACCCGCGTCAAGAGCGCGACCTATTTCGTGACGATGGTCGATTTCGCCGAGGCCGGCGAACTCTCAGTCTTTATCGACGAGGAGCAAATCCAGTCGCTTGAACAGCGCATGAGCAAAAAGGGCTATCTCGATGCCCGCGACATGCACACGACGTTCAACCTGCTGCGCTCCAACGACCTGATCTGGTCGTTTGTCGTCAACAACTACCTGCTCGGCAAGCAGCCCTTCCCGTTCGACCTTCTGTACTGGAACAGCGATTCGACGCGGATGCCGGCGGCGATGCACAGCTTCTACCTGCGCAAGATGTACCAGGAGAACCTGCTGGTGAAGCCGGGCGGCATCACCCTTGGCGGCGTGCCGCTCGACCTGCGCCGGATCAAGACGCCGTCCTTCCTGCTATCGACCCGGGAGGACCACATCGCGCCATGGCGCTCAACCTACGCCGCGACCCAGCTTTACGCCGGGCCGGTCAAGTTCGTGCTGTCGGCCTCCGGGCATATCGCCGGGGTCGTCAACCCGCCCGGCAGCAAATACGGCCACTACCTGAACGACAGCAACCCGCCCAGCCCCGACGAATGGTTCGCCGGCGCCACCCCGGTAGCGGATTCGTGGTGGCCGGTGTGGGACAAATGGATCGCCCAATACGCCGGCGGCGAGGTGCCGGCCCGCCAGCCGGGCGACGGCAGGCTCCCGGTTATCGAGGACGCGCCGGGGAGCTATGTGAAGGTGCGGGCGGAGGAGTGAGCGGGACCCGTCGGTCAGGTTTCTGGCGCTAATCAGCCGCCGCGTCGGTGTCGATCGCGGACTGGCCGGGCTGTGCCTCCAGCGCGCGCCGTACCCCCTCGGGGTCGTGGGCGATGACCTTCAGATAGGCGCGGGCCGGCTGGTCCGGCTCCGACCGGCTCTGTTCCCAATCGCGCAACGTGCCAAGCGGGATGCGGTAGCGTGCCGCGAACTCTTCCTGCGTGAGGCCGAGCGCCCGGCGCAGCGTCTTGGTCCGCGGCACCCGCCGCATTCTGGCGAAATCCTCGGGGGTCAAGGGCCGCGCATCGGGGTCGTTCAGAGCGGCCGCCTCCACTTCCTCGGGCGCCATCGGAGCGAGCGGCTCGACGGGCATAGCCTGTTCGGTGCCGTCTGGGTTCATGCGCACAAGCACACCGTCACGGCGCACTCTGGCGATCGTAGTTGTCTTGCTCATTTCTCGTTGCTCTCCACGCCGAGATCATGCGGATGCGATCGCCTCGCTCGGGGTAAACGACGGTCAACACGACGCCGCTGGTCATGCCGAGCAAGATGCACCGTTCCTCGCCGTAAGGCTCTCGCTCGTCAACCCAATCGATGGCGAAAGGATCGTCGAAGGCAAAAATTGCCTGCTCGAATCTGACCTTATGGTTGCTGACATTCGCCGCGGCCTTATCGTCGTCCCATTCGAATTTTCGGTCAGGCGTATATACGGGCCACCCGTAGCGTTCTCAAGTTCCAGCAGCTCGATACCGTCAGGCGGCCTGGTATTCCTCCGCCAGACGCCGGTAGTGGGCCGGCACCCAGCGCATGTATTCGATTTCCTCCGGCTTCAGCGCACGGGAGAAGCGGGCCGGGGTGCCGGCCCAGAGATCACCGGATTTGACCAGCTTGCGCGGCGTCACGACCGCGCCGGCGGCAACCATCGCACCGCTCTCGACCACCGCGCGGTCCATCACGCAGGCCTTCATGCCGACAAACGCGCCGGGCTCCAGCGTGCAGCCGTGCAACAGCGCCATGTGGCCGATCGCGACGTTCTCGCCGATGATGCAGGGAATGCGCTCGCCGCTGCCCGGGACGTCATACGTCACATGCACGACAGAGCCGTCCTGGATGTTGGCGCCGGCGCCGATGCGGATCGGCGCGTCGTCACCACGGATCACGACGTTGAACCAGATATTGGCGTGCGCGCCGATCTCGACATCGCCGATCACCACCGAACCCGGCGCGATAAACGCGGTCGGATGGATGCGCGGCAGGATGTTGCGGTGTGGCAGGATGCGGTATGGCAGGATGACGGGGCCGCTCATCGCATAAAGTCCCTGGTGCAAGGCGGCCCCGCCTATCGCATTTGGCGATCCCGACCAAGAAATTTGAGAGACCGCCGCACCGGGATTCGATGCCGCGGTCTCTCAGCCAGCCGTCAGGCTAGCGCCAACCCGATTCCTTGTCACAGGCCTGCCGTTCGGCAACGTGGCTCTTTTCCCACTGCGTGATCGACTGGGTTTCGCTGCTGCTCATCTTGCCGTTCATGCACGTGCAGTATTTGGTGATGACCTCGACGGTGGCTTTTTCGTCCTTGTTGTCCTGAACGCACTGAGCCACCCATTTCGCGTCGTCGGCGTCAGCCCGGGCAAGGCCGCTGCTCAGCAGCGAGGCGGCAAACACAAACCCGATGGCAATCGCTTTCATCATTTTGTCCTCGTCATGTTCTGTCTGAAACGACCGGATACCGCTCCGGCGCACAGCGGAATGTCACGCGTAACCGCCAAAGATGCAACGTCCGATCGTATGCACGCCAAGGTTGCTTTCGGCAAAGAACCTGCTGGCAGCGGCTGGCGAAGCGTCTAAGATCGCTGGCGTCGAACGCTTAGCGGCAACCCGCCGGCGAAAAAGATTTGGGAGGAAACCATGCTCGGCTGGATGCGCGAACTGAACGCGAAAGAGCGCCGAACGATGGGCGCCTGCTTTGGCGGCTGGTCGCTCGATGCGTTCGATGTCCAGATGTACAGTTTTGTAATCCCGACAGTCATCGCATTGTGGGGTCTGTCGCGTGGCGAGGCCGGGCTGATCGGCACGGTGACGTTGCTGATCTCGTCGCTGGGGGGCTGGTTTTCGGGCACGCTCGCGGACCGCTACGGCCGCGTGAAGATGCTGCAGATCACGGTTCTGTGGTACTCGATCTTCACCTTCCTGTGCGCCTTTGCGCAGAATTTCGAGCAGTTGTTCATCCTGCGGGCGTTGCACGGCTTCGGCTTTGGCGGCGAGTGGGCCGCCGGAGCGGTGCTGATGGGCGAGGTGATCCGTGACAAGTATCGCGGCCGTGCGGTCGGTCTCGTGCAGACCGGCTGGGCGGTTGGCTGGGGCGCCTCGGCGCTGGCCTACACGGCGCTCTACTGGTTTCTGCCGGAATGGCTGGCGTGGCGCATGCTGTTCGCCATCGGGCTGGTGCCGGCCGTATTCGTCATCTGGGTCCGGCGCCACATCGAGGAGCCGGACATCTATCATGCGTTACGCAGCGAGCAAGCCGCCGGTTGGCGTGTCGCATCTGTTCGCCGCGTTCCGCGGGCCGCATCTGTGGACCACGGTCAAGGTATCGCTGATGGTGGCCGGCGCGCAGGGCGGCGGCTATGCCATCGGCATCTGGATGCCGACCTATCTGCGCAGCGTGCGCGGCCTGTCGTCGACCAGCACCGGCGGCTTCCTGCTGGTGCAAATTCTCGGCGCCCTGGTCGGCTTTCTGATCGGCTCGTATCTGAGCGACGGGATCGGCCGCAAATGGACCTTCCTATGGTCGGCGCTCGGCTCGTTCGTGATGGTGCTGCTGTTCCTGCTGCTGCCGATGAACAACGAGGCGCTGTTCTGGCTGGGCATCCCGCTCAACGTCATCCTTTTGATGAAATTCCCGCCGATGGGACCGTTTATGACCGAACTGTTCCCGACCGAGGTGCGCGGCACGGCGCAGGGATTCTGCTACAATGCGGGGCGCGCGCTCGGCTCGGTATTTCCGACGATGGTCGGCTTTCTGAGCCAGGTGCTGTCGCTCGGCACCGCGATCGCGATGTGCAGCGCCTCGGCCTTCGGCATCATGATCGTGATGCTGCTGCTGTTGCCGGAAACCCGCGGCCGCACCCTCGCGAGCCTCGAACCGAGCGCCGCGCCCGGCGAATGACAGCGGCCGCCGGCCTATGCATTGCAGTGCGCGAAAATGAGCGATTTCCGTTGAGGTAAAATCTGCGTTATCGTTCCTTGAACGTTGTTCGGCGCCGTCGCCGCGTTGGGAGGAGACCCCTGGAATGAGTGGAAACTTTGCGCCTCTTAACTGCCTGCAAGGTGTTCGGGTCGTCGATCTGACCCAGTTCGAGGCGGGTCCGACCTGCACCGAGGCGCTGGCCTGGCTCGGCGCCGAAGTCGTCAAGATCGAGAACCCGAGCCGCGGCGATCCCGGCCGGCGCATCGCCGAGCACCGACGCGAAGGCGAGCAATTCCTATCTATTTCAAGATCCTCAACGCCAACAAGAAATCGGCGACGGTCGATCTCAAGACGCCGCAGGGCGTCGAGCTCGTCAAGGAGCTGGTCAAGAAGGCCGACGTGTTCGCCGAGAACCTCGCGCCCGGCACGATCGAGCGCCTCGGCCTCGGCTATGACGTGCTGAAGGAGATCAACCCCGGCATCATCTATTGCCAGGTCAAGGGCTTCGGCGAAGGCAGCCCGTACGAGAAGAGCCTCGCCTTCGACATGATCGCGCAGGCCGCCGGCGGCACGATGAGCGTCACCGGCGAACCCGGCCAGCCGCCGGTCAAGCCCGGCTGCACGATCGGCGACACCGGCACCGGCATGCTGATGGCGATCAGCGTCCTCGGCGCGCTATACGAAAAGAAGGCGACCGGCAAGGGCCGCCGCCTGCAACTGGCGATGCAGGATTCGGTCATGCACTACATCCGCACCTCGTTCGCGGTGATGGCGCAGGGCGGCAACAAGAAGGCGGCGCCGCGCATGGGCGCGCAGAGCACCTCCGGCGCGCCGGCTCCGTGCGGCATCTATCCGTGCAAGCCGGGCGGCTACAACGACTACGTCTACATCTTCTGCAGCCGCGCCAATCCCGAGCATTGGGACCGCCTGCTCAAGGTCATCGGCCGCGAGGAGCTGATCACCGATCCGCGCTTCGCGACCAACGAGGAGCCGCAACAGCAACGAAGGCTTCATCAACGAGATCATCACCGAGTGGACCAAGAACCACACCAAGGAAGAGGCGATGCAGATCATCGGCGCGGCCGGTGTGCCGGCCGGTGCGGTGCACGACACGCTCGAACTGTAGAACGACGAGAGCTTTGAAAAGCGCGGCATCATGCAGGTCATGAAGCACCCCGACGGCGACTGGAAGTGCGAGGCATGGCCGGTGCGCTTCGACGGCAAGCCGCCCGAACTGAAGCCGTCGCCAAAGCTCGGCCAGCACACCGACGAGGTGTTCGCCAGCTGGCTCAAGATGAGCAAGGCGACATCAAGGCATTGCGCGCCGAAAAAGTCATCGGCAACTAGGCTTGATCAAGACAAAGCGGCCCGCGAAAGCGGGCCGTTTCTTTTCGCCGCAGGCTGTCATTGCGAGGAGCGCAGCGACGCGGCAATCCCGATCCGGGTGCGCCCATGCCCGGATTGCTTCGTCGCTGCGCTCCTCGCAATGACAGAAGAATTTCAGGAGGAGACCCCCAATGGCGGAACTGAACGGTTCGGAAATTCTGGCGAAATGCCTGAAGGCCGAAGGCGTCGAAGACGTCTTCTACATCATGGGCGGCCCGATGCTGCATGCCGAGGCAAAATGCATCGAGGAAGGCATCCGCATGATCGACGTCCGCCACGAGCAGGCGGCTGCGTTTTCAGCGCAGGCCTATAGCCGGCTGCGGCAAAAGCCCGGCATCTGCATGGCGGCATCCGGCCCGGCGGCGATCAATTTGTCGACCGGCCTCGCCAACGCACTGGTCGATTGCTGCCCGGTCATCGGGTTTGGCGGCTCCAGCCCGATCAGCCAGTTCGGCCGTCAGGTCTTCCAGGAAATCGACCAGATGGCGATCATGCGGGGCTGCGTGAAATACGCCGACCGCATCCACAACGTAAAACGCATCCCGCAGCAGATCAATTTCGCCTTCCAGAAGGCGATGACCGGCAAGCCCGGCCCCGTCTATCTCGATTGGCCGGGCGACATCCTCTACCAGAAGGTCGAGGAGAGCGAGGTCGATTGGAGCTATGCCGGCCGCAAGATCGTCGGCGCCCGCCCCTATGCCGAACCCAAGGCGATCAACGCGCTGGTTGATGCGATCAACAAGGCCGAGCGGCCGATCATCGCGTCGGGCGGCGGCGTGATCTGGTCGCAGGCGTGGAACGAGATGCGCCAATTCGTCGAAAAGGCTGGCATTCCGTTCTACACGACACCGCAAGGCCGCGGCGTCGTGCCGGACGACCACCCGTATTCGTACCTGACGATGCGCTCGACCGCGTTCCGCGACGCTGACCTGATCATCGTGCTCGGCACCCGCATGAACTACATCATCGGCCACGCCGCGCCGCCGCGATTTGGCGCCAACGCCAAGATCGCCCGCATCGAGATCGATGCCGAAGAACTTGGCATGTCGGCCCGCAATGTCGATATCCCGATCGTCGGCGATTGCAAATCGGTGTTGCAGCAACTGATCGACGCGATCGGCGCGAAGACCGCCGACCGCTTCGCCGGCTGGCGCCAGAAGCTGGCCGATGGCGAGGCCGCCAAGCGCTCAGGCCCCGGCAGCAACTACCCGACCGATGGCGACATCCACCCGATCCGCCTGCTCGAAGAGGTCAAGAACTTCATGAACCGCGACGCGATCCTCGTCGTCGATGGTCAGGAGACTTTGAATTTCGGGCGCCAGACGATGCCGACCTTCGAGCCGGGCCATCGCCTCAATTCCGGGCCGTTCGGCACGATGGGCGTCGGCCTGCCCTTTGCGGTGGGCGCCAAGGTGGCAAAGCCGAACACGCAGGTCATCTGCTGCCACGGCGACGGCTCGTTCGGGCTCAACGCGATGGAACTCGACACCGCGGTGCGCCACAAAATCCCGATCCTCGTCGTGATCAGCCTCAATGGCGGCTGGACCGCCGATCCGGAACGCAACAAGCCCGGCCGCGACCTCGGCTACACCCGCTATGACAAGATGGCGGAAGGCCTCGGCTGCTACGGCGAGTATGTCGAAAAGCCGGAAGACATCCGGGGCGCCCTCGAACGCGCGCAAAAGAAGGTCGATGAAGGCATGGTGGCCCTGGTCAACGTCAAGACCGACTACCGCGCCCGCGCCGGAACGGTACAGTTCTCCGACTATTCAACCTGAAGCAAGAAACCGTAGAAAGCCTAGCGTTTCATTCCCCGCGATGCTGCGATTTGCCGAACAGACTTCCGATGCGATCGGCAGCGTCGCGGGCGACACCAGCCGTCGTGCGGACTAAGGCCTTCAGTAGTAGCGCGCCACCGTCCCGAGGGTCCGGAACCGATCGGCCCCGAGGGTCATGGCACCTTGTGCTGACCAACATGTCAGACGCCGAGAGTGCGAACCAGCCACTAGAGTGGCGTCCGATCAAGTTAGATCACGATCAGTTGTCGTCCCTGCGCAAAGCAGGGACCCACTTTTCAGCAACTCCCAAGCTGCACGGTGGGTCCCTGCTTTTCGCAGGGACGACATTTTTTGATGGGAGGTGACTCCACCCGGTCGAATGCCGCTCTAACTTTGGCTAGTAGCACACCCCCACTTTGTCATTCCGGGGCAGCCCGCAGGGCTGAACCCGGAACCCAGGAACACGGTCTTCGCCCTTTTGGCACCGTCCGTGTTCCTCGGTTCCGGGTTCCTCGCTCCGCTCGGCCGCGGAATGACAGGGTAACGAAACAGAGTGTGCTCGCGTCTGCGGATAATGCTCTAAATTCCTTGTGCTTGAGCAGGTGTTCGGAACGCTCAAGCTCGGTCAGTTCAGCGTGTCAAATAATTCCCACCCCTCCGTCTCGTAGAACCGGTCCTCTCGGTGAAATTCCCACCAATCCGTCCCTGTGCTCGCCGGCTTGTGCCTGATTTTTCCTGCGACGTGCGTGCTTGGCGCAACGATATATTCGGGACGCTGTTCCCCGCGGATCGTCACAAAAACATAAATATGACTTTCAGATTTCAGATTTTCGGCATGCTTATTGAGCAGCCAGAATTTAGTTGATTTTCCATTAGTCTTAACTTGCACGGACCATGCTTTCTGGCATTCCTGGTCAGTCACAAGAAGATCGGCGCCCCGAGCGCTTCGCGATGTAGGGGAAACGATCAGCCCGCGTCGCGACAGCTCGGCTGCCACCAAATAAACTCCGAGCATTCCCGTCATTTGTGCTTTTGAGGCCATGCCAATTCCTTAACACGCAGGCACAGCCATTGCACACGGCATCGGCCAGTGGTTGAGAGTGAAGCTGCAAAAGAACGTCGGTGGGAAGCCTTCCTACGAGGCGCCGGTGCCGTCGGAACTTCCTCCGCCCGAGATTGCTTCGTCGCGCCGCTCCTCGCAATGACAGTGAGAGCCTTGCTTATTCCCCTCTCCGCCCTTCAGGGGCGGAGAGGGAGCATTTGGCTCGGCTCGGCTCTGCTCAACTCGACCCGGCCGGAGCTACAGCCCGACCTTTCTGAATTCGTCCACCTCGACGCGCGAGCGCTCGGTGAGTTTCGACAGGTCGAGCATCGTGGCGGTGATTTCCTCGGCGGCGGCGGCGTTGGATTGGCCGATGCGGGTCAGGTCGGCGACGTTGGTGTTGATGCCTTTCACCGTTGCTTCCTGCTCTTCCATCGCGCTGGCGATGGCACCGACAAGGCGGTCGCTTTGCTGCACGCCGTCGGCGATCTGGCGCATGTTGTTGCTGACCTCCTGCGCCATCTCGACACCGCGTTGCGCGGCCTCGTTGGCCTGCTGATTGAGGCTGGCGATTTCCTGCGCGAGGCTGCCGGAGTTTTCCGCCAGCTTGCGCACTTCCTCGGCGACGACGGCAAAGCCGCGGCCATGCTCGCCGGCGCGGGCGGCCTCGATCGCCGCGTTCAGCGACAGCATGTTGGTCTGGCTCGCGATGCGCGCGATCGAACCCGCAATGTGACTGATACGGCTGCTGTTTTCCGAGATCGCGTTGACCACGTCGAGCATCATGTCCATCCGGGCGATGCCGGCGGCCACCAGTTCTGCCGCTTCCTTGGCGCGCTCGCTGGCGAGCTGGGTTGATCGCGCGACCTCGGCAATCGCCTCGGTGTTTTGCGCCAACGCCGCCGCGGAATGCCGCAACGCCCTCAGCTGCACGTTCGACCCGTCGGAAACCTGGCTGACGGCACTGCTTGCCTGGGTGGCCGCCATTGCGACGCGACGCGTGTTCTCGCTGACCCGCTCGGTCAGCCGCGCGACCGGGCGGCTGATATGGCCGACCACCAGAAACACGGCCAGCACCCCGAGGATAATGGCGAGCCCGGCGAGGCTTGTCATCACCACCAGGGTCGAGGAGTAGAATTGGTGCGACTCATCGGCGGCGCTGGCCATGTGCTCGGTACTGAGCTGCGCCATCCTGTCGAGATCCGGGTCCAGGTTGACATGGCCGCCGGCTTTCTGGTCCGCGTAGGCGTAGAGCGCGATCTCAGGCAGTGTCGCTTCGCGCGACAGGCGCACCAGCTCGGTGTGGTATTGAATGAACTCGTCGGCCTGCTCCCGGGTATGGCTCATCTGCCCGGCGTCTTCGGCGTCGCTGTAATCCGCCCAGGCCGTCATGTCCTGCCGCATCGTCGCCAGGTCTTTCTCGATCTTCGACGCCACTTTTTTGGCCTGCTCCCCATCACCGGCGGTCGCGATCGCCCGCGAATCGCTGAGCACCTGCAGGACGAGCCCTCTCACCTGCTCGCCGATGATCGCGGCACGCATGACGTGTTCAAGGCGATGCACCCGGCGGTTGTAAGTGCGCATGGCATCGATGCCGACGACCCCGATGCCGGTCACGATCAACACCAGCAACAGCACCACCGCGGATATCTTGGTGCCGAGTTTCAGGTTTCTGAACAGCGCTGCCTCCCCAGGGCCACGCCGGTGGCGGGGCCTTCAACACGTCACGCCCCCCGACGCAGGTTGAGGCCCGCGAATTAATGAAGCATGCACCCGGCTGAGGCACGGTCAACCACGTTCGCACCGTGGTACAATGTCCGGCATGACAACCGGCATCCCCTCGCTTCGCCTGACGATCTGCGGCATTCCCGAACTCGGCGAGCACTGCGACGCCGGCGTCACGCATGTGCTGTCGATCCTCGATCCTGACCATCCCGAGCCGCCCGCTTTTATGGATTTCGCGCCGCATCGCCGGCTCGCACTGCGCTTTCACGACATCATCGATCCCGCCACCGGGCGCCTCCTGCCGGCCCGCGCCGATGTCGAGCGGCTGCTGGCGTTCGGCCGCGAATTGGCGTCTGCGCCCCAATGCCATCTGCTGGTGCATTGTCATGCCGGCGTGTCGCGCTCGACCGCCGCGGCGACCTTGATCCTGGTGCAGGCCAACCCTGACCGCCCCGCTGCCGAGGCGCTCGACCGCATCGCGCAAATCCGCCCGCGCGCCTGGCCCAATCTTCGGATGCTGGAGTTCGGCGATGCTCTGCTCAACCGCGACGGCGAGATCGTCGCCGCCGCCGGCGCGGTCTACCGCCGCGCGCTCGACCGCGCGCCCTACCTGGAGGAAACCATGATCGATGGCGGCCGCGGCCGCGAGGTCATCGCCGGCCTTAGCTACAACCCATCGCGCGGTTAACTTCCCTCTCCCGCAATGCAATGCGTTGCAGAAGAGGGTGGCTCGCCGCGGCTGCGTCGAGACGGGTGAGGGTGGTTGGGCGAAGGTTCGAGCCTGTGGCCGCCCCCTCACCCCAGCCCTCTCCCCCGATGGGGGCGAGGGGGCTTTTATCGCTACTTCGAGAGGAACATGCCGCCGTTGACGTGGATCGTCTGGCCGGTGATGTAGCGGCCTTCGGGCCCTGCCAGAAAGCGCACCATGGCGGCGATTTCCTCGGGGCGGCCCTGGCGGCCGGCAGGGATGTTGCTGTGGCTCGCGGCACGGCCGTGCGGGCCGCCGGCCGAGGGGCCGCGCACCGTGTCGATCGACCCCGGTGCGATGCAATTGGCGGTGATGTTGTGCGGTCCCAGCTCGACCGCGAGGCCGCGCATCATCCCTTCGAGCCCGGCTTTCGAGGCGTTGACGTGCACGCGGTTGGCGGCGCCGGCATGATGCGAAATGCCCGAGAGGCCAATCAGCGTGCCGCCGCCGCGCTTGATCATCTCCGGCACCACGGCCTTGGCGAGAATAAAGGCGCCATCGAGCGCGACCGACAGGATTTCATGCCACTCCTCGAGGTTCATCTGCAGAAACGGCGTCTGCCGGCGCAGCCCGGCATTGCCGACCGAAATGTCAACGCCGCCGAATTCACTGACCGCCGCGGCGACCATCGCCGCCACCGCGTCGGGCTTTGACACGTCGGCCAGATAGGGTAGCGCACGGCCGCCGGCGGCACGGATTTCCGCCGCGGTTTCCTCGATGATGGTGCGGTCGCCACGGCCGTTGACGACGACCGCGGCGCCGGCTTCGGCGAGCGACTGGGCAATGGCCTTGCCGATATTCTTGCCGGCCCCGGTGATGATCGCGACCTTGCCCGCGAGCGCCTGCGATTCCGCCATTTTTCCCCTCCGCCGCCGAATTGTGGTTGCGGAGGAGGTAAGCACCCCGTCCGGCGGCTGGTCAACCGCTGCGCGCCGGTCCCGGAGACACGATGTCACAATCCGGCCAACCGCCGCAGAAGGCATGGCTCTTTGCCCCCGGCGCACGTAGAATGTGGTTGTTTACAAGCGTAAGACGCTGTTATTGCTGGCTGATCAAGCTGGAAATTTCAGGCGGGAAACAGACTTAACGGTCCTGAGAGCGGCGCTTTGGCCACGGTGGATCCCAACCTCGACGCGGCGGCGTATCCGGCGCAGGCGACGATGACGGCGACGGCCGACACCGTCGGTGCGCGGCTCCCGCCGCGTTCCCTGCGCGATCGGCTTGCGCGTGTCAGGTCCGGGTTGTTCCACCGGCTGCCGCCTCCAAACAGCGCGCCACCGCTGATCGACCGGGCGATGACCCGGTACGGGCTTGCGGTTGCCTTTGTGCTGATTGCGACGGCGATTGGGTTTCTCATCGAGAACCTGACAGGGCGCTTTTCGACCTTTCCGTTTTTTGTCGCGGTGGTCGGCGCCGTCTGGTTCGGCACCGGGCCGGGGTGTCTCGCGGTCATTCTGTCGATTGTTGTGGTCGAGGATATCTGGACCCCGCCGCTGCTCAGCATAAGCATCGAGCCGGACGAAGTGCCTTCGTTCCTGGCCTTCGTGCTGTGCACGCTGATGACCTTTGCCTGGAGTTCGCAGCGCCGCCGCACCCAGCAGGCGCTTGAGGCGATCGTCCAGCAGCGCACCGCCGCGCTGCGCAAGAGCAACGCCGCGCTGCATATCGAGATCGGCGAGCGCCAGGCAGCCGAGGAAGAGGTGCGGCGCAGCGAAGCATTGCTGGCGCAGGGGCAGAAGTTGAGCCGCACCGCCAGTTGGCGGCTGCAATTGCCGGCCGGTGACATGCAATGGTCGGCGCAACTGTTTGATCTGCTCGGACAGCCGCATGACAACCCGGCGCCGCCCTACCGGGTCTTTACCGAACGGCTGCACCGCGCCGACCGCGACCGCTTCGAGCAGGCCGTCGAGCGTGCCATTGATACCGGCGGCGAGTTTTCCTGCGAGGCGCGCATCGTCACGCCGGCCGGGACGATCAAGCCTGTGCAGGCGGTCGGCGAGGCAACGCGTACCGCCGATGACAGCGTCGAGGTCATCGGCACAATCATCGACCTGACCGAGCGCAAACGGACCGAGCAGGCGCTGCAGGAGGCGCAGGCCGAGCTGGCCAGCACGCTGCGCCTCGCGACGCTGGCAGAACTCGCCGCGGCGATCGCACACGAGATCAACCAGCCGCTCGCCGCGATCACCGCCAATGGCGGTGCCTGCCTGCGTTCGCTGATGCGCGAGCCACCGCTGCTCGACAATGCCCGCAACGCCGCAGCTGCATCGTCGAGGACGGACATCGTGCCGGCGACGTGATCGCGCGCATCCGTGCCTTGTTCAACAAGGAGGAGCCGAAACAGCGGCGCGTCGATGTCAACGACATCCTGAAGCGGGTGATCGACCTGTCGCGCGGTGCAATCGACCGGCATCGCGTTGCCGCCCGTTTCGATCTGGCCATATCGCCGATCGTGATGGGCGACCCGGTGCAGCTCGAGCAGGTGGTCGTCAATCTGGTGACAAATGCGCTGGATGCGATGGCTGAGGTGCAGGGCCGGCCACGGCGCCTGACGGTCGGGTCGGCGCGCGACGGAGACCGGGTGATGGTGACAGTCGAGGATTCCGGCAGCGGCGTAACGGCCGACGAGGTGCCCCAACTGTTCGAAAGCTTTTACACCACGAAGGAGGGGGGCATCGGTGTCGGTCTGGCGATCAGCCGGTCGATCATCGAAGCGCATGCCGGGACGCTGTGGGCGACCCCCGGTCTCACTTGCGGCGCAGTTTTCGGTTTCACCTTGCCGGAAGCAGGTGCGGTGTCGGAGCAATCCGACGACAGCGCCCTTTTTCACTCCAAGGGGTGACCGCTCTGCTCCTAATTGCTAGCATACTGTCCGCACGGCCGATCGATCGCCCAGGGCTGACCGGAGTAGGCTTTGGTTGGTATCTGGGCAGGTTTTTTGGCCGATGGAAGCGATCATTTCGATCGTCGATGATGATAAAGCCGTGCGAGACGCCTTGGGGCGCATGTTGAGTGCGCATGGTTTTACGACGGCTGTGTTTGACTCCGCCGAGAGGTTTCTTGGGTCGGGTCAGGCGCAGACCGGGTCGTGCCTTATCCTTGACGTAAGGATGCCGGGCATGACGGGAATAGCGCTTCACGATCATCTGGTGGCCCACAATTGCCTGATACCAACAATCCTCATTACCGCCTGCCCGACGCCGGGCGAGCGGGACCGGGCTCTCGCCAGCGGGGCCTTTTCGTATATGGGAAAACCGCTCAGCGAGCAGCAGCTGATCGATACCGTCGCCGATGCACTGGCGCTGGCTGTCGCCGCGCCGCAAGGCACGATGCCCGGGCGGGCTGTGCCGGGGGTGTAAGTTGACCGGCGGCGCCTCGCCGCCGCCGGTCGACGCACCGGTGCCGGGACGCGGGCTGCCGCGCCATCTGCGGCGGCTCGAAGCCGAGACGATCGCGATCCTGCGCGAGGTCGCGGCCGAATTCCGCAACCCGGTGCTGCTGTACTCGATCGGCAAGGATTCCGGCGTTCTCGTGCATCTGGCGCGCAAGGCGTTCTATCCCGCGCAGCTGCCGATGCCGTTGCTGCACGTCGATACCACCTGGAAATTCCGCGAGATGATCCAGTTTCGCGACGCTCTGGCGCGCGAATTCGATCTCGAACTGATTGTGCACATCAATCAGGACGGCGTGGCGCGCGGCATCAACCCGTTCGCCTCGGGGTCGGCCTCTGCACACCACGGTGATGAAGACCGAGGGGCTTAAACAGGCGCTCGACAAGCAGGGGTTTGACGCGGCGATCGGCGGTGCCCGGCGCGACGAGGAAAAGAGCCGCGCCAAGGAGCGGGTGTTTTCGCTGCGCGGCGCCGATCATGGCTGGGACCCGCGCCGCCAGCGGCCGGAACTCTGGCGCCTCTACAACACCCGCCTCGCACCCGGCGAGACGATGCGCGTCTTTCCGCTGTCGAACTGGACCGAACTCGACGTCTGGGAATACATCGAGGCGGAGGGGATTCCGATCGTCCCGCTCTATCTCGCAAAGCCGCGCCCGGTCGTGAAGCGCGCCGGCGTGTGGATCATGGTCGACGACGACCGCATGCCGCTCGATCCCGGCGAGCAGCCGGAAATGCGCACCGGTGCGCTTCCGCACCCTGGGCTGCTATCCGCTGACCGGGGCGATCGAATCGGCCGCGGCGAACGTTGCGGACATCGTCGAAGAACTGCGCCAGTCGCGGGTCTCCGAGCGGCAGGGCCGCCTGATCGACAGCGACGAAACCGCCTCGATGGAGCGCAAGAAGCGCGAGGGCTATTTCTGATGCCGCGCGATTCGGACGAAAGGGTCCCGGTGGCCGACAAAACCCTGTTGCGGTTTCTGACGTGCGGTTCGGTCGATGACGGCAAATCGACGCTGATCGGCCGGCTGCTGTTCGAAGCCAATGTCATCATGGGCGACCAGCTTGAAGCGCTGAAAGCCGAACTCGCGGCGCTTTGGCACCACCGGCGACGACATCGATTTTTCGCTGCTGTTGGACGGCCTCGAAGACGAGCGTCACCAGCGCATCACGATCGATGTCGCCTACCGCTTTTTTTCGACGCGCGCGGCGCAGCTTCATCATCGCCGACACGCCCGGTCACGAGCAGTACACGCGCAACATGGCGATCGGCGCCTCGACCGCCGACGCGGCGGTTCTGCTGGTCGATGCCCGCAAGGGGCTGCTGCCGCAGACCCGCCGGCACTCGCTGATCTGCTCGCTGTTCGGCATTCGCCACGTCGTGCTGGCGGTCAACAAGCTCGACCTCTCGATTTCGACCGCGCCGTGTTCGACCGGATCGCGGCGGAATATGCGGCAGTTCGCCGCCGACCTCAAATTCGCGTCGATTGACAATGATCCCGCTCTCGGCGCGGTACGGCGACAATCTGACCGAGCCTTCGGCGCGCACTCCCTGGTACGAGGGGCCGAGCCTGCTCGACTATCTCGAAAGCATCGATGTCGAGGAGGACGCCGCGGAGGCGGGGCCGTTCCGCTTTCCGGTGCAGTGGGTCAGCCGCCCGAACCAGCGATTTTCGCGGGTTTTCCGGCACGATAGCCTCCGGGTCCGTGGCGGCCGGTGATCCGGTCGGCGTGATGGGGTCGGCCGCGCGCGTCGCGGGTCAAGGAAATCGTGACGTTCGACGGCCCGCTGCCGCGCGCCTCGGCCGGCGATGCGGTGACGCTGACGCTGGAAGACGAAATCGACGTCTCGCGCGGCGACCTGCTGGTTCACCCGGAGGCTCCGGCCGAGTTTGCCGACCAGTTCGCCGCGCATCTCGTGTGGATGAAGGAAGAGACGCTGGTTCCCGGCCGCTCCTACTGGCTGAAGCTGGGCACCCGCACGGTGTCGGCGACCGTGACGGCGCTGAAGCACCGCATCGATGTCGATACGCGGCGCACATGTCGCGGTGCAGACGCTGGCGATCAACGAGATCGGCTTCTGCAATATCGCGACCAGCGTGCCGCTGGCGTTCGACCCTTACGCCAAGAGCCGCGAGACCGGCGGCTTCATCCTGATCGACCGCCTGACGCACGATACCGCCGCCGCCGGGGTCATCGATTTCGCGCTGCGCCGCGCCACCAACATGCACTGGCAGCGAATCGACCGTGACGCCGGCGCAGCGCGCCGGGCTCAAGGGTAACCAGCCGGCGGTGTTGTGGTTCACCGGGCTGTCCGGCGCCGGCAAATCGACCATCGCCAACCTGCTCGAACAGAAATTGCTGGCGCTCGGCTGCCACACGATGCTGCTCGACGGCGACAACGTGCGGCACGGCCTCAACCGCGATCTCGGCTTTACCGATACCGGCCGGGTCGAGAACATTCGGCGGGTCGGCGAGGTGGCGCGGCTGATGGGCGATGCCGGTCTGATTGTGTCTGCGCCTTTATTTCGCCGTTCCGGGCCGACCGGCAGATGGCGCGCGAAATCGCGGCGCCGCACGCTTTTTTAGAGGTGTTCATCGACACCCCGATCGACGAATGCATTCGGCGCGACCCGAAGGGGCTTTACGCCAAGGCGCAAGCCGGTGCGATCCCGAACTTCACCGGCATCAACTCGGCCTACGAAGCCCCGGAAAACCCCGACATCCACCTGACCACGGTCGGGCAGGATGCCGCCGAACTCGCCGATCAGCTGATCGAACAACTCCGCGCCCGCGCCATTCTCGGCTGATGCCGGAGAAGGGCTGCGGTGCCGGCTAATCCGCGTCGCGCGATGTCGGGGGCGGTGGTCGCCGGGTGATGCGCAGTTGGAGACCTTCGAGCGGGTCGCTGTCTTCGCGCGAGCGGCACGGGGCGCCGTTGCGGGCCGGGTTCGACACCGTTCCGGAGCGGAAATAGCCGGTATATTCGCAGTCGAGCCGCAGATCGCGGTTGCCGGCTTTCTGGCGCACCGCAAAGCCGATCAGCGGCATACCGCGGCCGGTCGTGCCGCAGGCGGTGCCGGCGTCGAGCCACGGCGTCTCGGTTCCGTTGGCGATCAGCCCCTTGTATTCGAAGGTCTCGGCCAGTTCGGCGTCCTGCGGCGTGATCGCAAAGGCTTCGATCCACAAGCCTGGTCCGAGGCGGCCGACCCAGGGTGTGTCGACAAAGCGCACATTGCCGCGCGCCCGGATATGGGCCACGGCGTCGAGCCGCACCCGCTGTGTTGTCGTATCGGCGTCGGGGTCATTCAGTTTGAGGGTCAGCAGGGGCGCTGTAATGGCCCCCACCACACCCTGCGATGCGAGGCGGTGAACCTCCAGTTCCAGCACCGATGCATCCGGGTCACGCGCCAGATAGGCGGTGACCAAGACGCCGCCACCGGCGGTCGGTGCCTTGACGAACAGCGTGCGGTGGGGGCCGCCGAGCCAGGATTCGGTCCGGCCGAAGCTGTCGCTGATCTCGATCCCCGGGCCGTCGCCGGGCGGGGCGCTGATGTGTACCGCCGGCAGGGCAAGGCCCACGAGCGGAGCGCCCCCGGCGCTGCCGGCCGACAGGTTGAAGGCGTAGAACCCGGGATCGAGCGGTATCAGCCGCGCCACCGCATGGGAGGCGGCTGCAACCGGCGCGGCAGCGGCCGCCGGCGGCTGGGTATTCATTCCGCGGCGGACGCAAGCGTGGTCCGCGCCGTGCCGCGCCGGCGCTGACGTGCCTTCGGCACCGGGTTGATCCCCGTCAGCTTGTGGATCAGCGCGAGATGCGCCGGCAGGCATACCGTCTTCAAGTCAAAATTCTCGATCACATAGCGCCGCGCCTGCTGCCGCATCTTTTGGACCGCCGGCTGGTTTTGCAGCACCCAGGTGATGCGCTCCGCAAGCGCTTCGGTATCGAAGAAATCGACCAGCATGCCGTTCGTCGTGCCGTCGATCACCTCCTCGACCGGCGGCGTCTTCGAGGCAATGACGAGGCACTCGGTCGACATCGCCTCAAGCAGGCCCCAGGACAGCACAAACGGATAGGTCAGGTAGACATGCACCGAGGATATCTGCAGCACCGCCATGTACTGCTCATAGGGCAGCC
This sequence comes from uncultured Alphaproteobacteria bacterium, assembly GCA_963737875.1. Classification (GTDB taxonomy): domain Bacteria; phylum Pseudomonadota; class Alphaproteobacteria; order ATCC43930; family CGMCC-115725; genus DATARH01. The sequence goes on from CAVTUM010000019.1 coordinate 294,687, forward strand.
AGCCGACGAAATGCACCCGGCTGAAGTCAAGGCGGTTGCCCACCTCGGCCAGCATGTGGTTGCGCCACGTGCCATGCGGCGGCGGTCGGCCATAACTCACGGCGTCGCCGCCGACGATCACGACCCGGGCCTTGGGGTTTTGTTCGAGGACCGCGCGGCAGGGTCCGCATCATGATGTGAAAGCCGCGATAAGGCTCAAGATTGCGGGCGCTGTAGGTCACCACCGGGTCGTCTGCGCGACAGGTTGATCCCGCCGCTCAAGAGCAATTGCGCGGTCGGCTCGGGCCGGGTCCGGCCGGTGTCGATGCCCTCATGGATCACGCTGATTCGGTGATGGGAGTCGACCGGGAACTGGTCGCGCTGCCACTTCGTGGGGCTGTGGCCCCAATCCGCCGCGTCGAGGCTCAGGAGCGGTGTCGCGTTGCGCATGCGGATGCGCTTGGCGTCTTCCGGGATGGTCGGAAATTCCGGGTCGAAATCGAGGTCGGAACCGGCGAACCGGTAGAAGAACTCGAAATAGCCGAGAAACGGCACGTTCGGCCATACGTCCTTGACAAACAGCAATTCGCCCCAGCCGGTGTGCCCAATGATGATGTCGGGGTTGAACCCGTCGCGCTTCAGGCCTTCGCACAACCTGGCAACGGCCAGGCCGTTCATCATGCTCGCCTCGAATTCGGCGAGGTAGGGCTGCACACCGGACGAAACCGGTAGCGGCATGTATTCGAGCGTCGGGACGCCGTCGACTTCCTTGTCGCGCCGCTGCGTGACAAACCTGAGAATGTGCCCGACTTCCTGGAGGTACGTCACCAGATGGAGGTATTGGCCAGGGAAGTTTTGATGAACAAACAAAAACTTCATCACGCCTCGAAACGCTGCAGTCTGCTGAACCGGCCTTTCAGCCGGCGGTGTTCGGGGCGCTTCCCCGCTGATCCGGCGGCGCGATGCCGCCGTGCTGGAGGCCCTGGCTGTCAATGCTAATCCGCCGCCGCAGGTTCCTCCGAGGCGGTGCCGCGTTCGATCAGCCGGACGTTAATTGCTTCTAACGGATCGTCGGCGATCGTGGCCCGGCATGGCTCGCCATTCTGGCGCAGTTCGGAGATGCCGCCAGCAAAAAACGAGCCCTGGTAGCGCACTTCGAAGTGATCGGCCCGCTGCGGCGCGACCCGCACCGCAAAGCCGATCAGCGGCAGCCCGCGGCCGCGCGTGCCGCACAAGGCGCCACCCGGGATCCACGGGAGTTTCGCCGCCATTCGGCAGAAAGCCCTTCATCTCGATTTCGGCCGGGGCGATCCGCTCCAGCGGGCGGATGCCGAAGGCTTCGATCCGCATGCGGCGGCCGAGTGCGCCGACCCAGCCGCGGCCGGGGAACATGCGGTCGCCGGCCCGCTCGATATGAAGGAGAATCTCGGTTGGCACGTCGCGCGTCCCGGCAAAGCGGGCGCAGTGGCGGGCGCTGAGCCGGCGGCGATGCCCGCCGCCTGTTCAAACGCGCCGACCGGACCGTCGAGGCGCTGCAGGTCGATCGTCGGGCTGGTGTGCTGCGCCTGCGCGTCTGCGTAGACCGTGACGACGACATATCCGCCGCCGGCGGGCGAGCGCAGGATCTGGGTGCCGCCGGTTCGTTCGATCCACGAACCGCGCCGCGGGAACGAGGCGACGATCTCGATACCGTTGCCGTCTTCGGCGAACGGCGCGGAGACCTGGGCGACCGGCACCACCATGCCGCCGACTTCGCTGACCGCGCCGGTCAGTTCGCCGACGCGCAGCGCGTAAAGCCCTTCATCGACCCGCACCATCCGCACCGCGGCGACCGCGACCGCCGCCGGCTCGGCCGCGGCCGGTTGCGGTGGCGACTCCGGTGCGGTGTCGGCCGGGCCCTCGACCCGGCTGCGCCGGCGCGGCGGTGCCGACCGCGCGGTTGCGGGCGCGGAAACTGTCGCTTCGCCTGTCGTCCTCATTGAACAGAAATTTCCGATCCTACCAGCGATGTGCCTCACCCGGGGCGCACACGGGGTGAGGCGCGCGCACAAGATGCCGTTTGCCTTGTTCGCATAGTGCGCACGATGACCCCGCCCGCGAACGCCGTTCCGGGATGGGGCGCACCATAATCGCGCCTATTGCGGCGTCCAAGCGTAAGGTGCCGGGAGTGTTGCAACATGTTTCACGACCTACGGTCGTAGGATTATCGGCATCGATCGCCGGCTATTGAAGCGCGGCTGCGGCCGGTTGACGCGGGCCGGCGCAGCGTTCACGCTGCGCGTCCTGGTGTTTTCTGAACGCTGTTCCAAGGAAGCTGCCATGAAGCTGATGTGGTTCCATCTGATGCCGTACACGGAGCTTCCCGACGATTTTCGCGAGAAACATCCGTCGGTGTGGGTCGACATCCACTCGTCGCTGTTCGACCCGCGGCGCGCGCATCACATGTACAACGACTTCATGGACGAACTCGAATACGCCGCCGAATGCGGCTTCGACGCCGTCTGCGTCAACGAGCACCATAAGAACGGCTACGGGCTGATGCCGTCGCCGAACCTGATCGCCTCGTCGCTGGCGCGGCGCACGACCGACACGGCGATGTGCGTGCTCGGCAATTCGCTGGCGCTGTACAACCCGCCGACCCGGGTCGCCGAAGAATTCGCGATGATCGACGTGATCTCGGGCGGGCGGCTGATCGCCGGCTTCCCGGTCGGTTCGCCGATGGACACCTGCTACGCCTACGGCCAGAACCCGTCGATGCTGCGCGAGCGCTATCTCGAAGCGCACGACATCGTGATCAAGGCGTGGACCGAGCCGGACACGTTCGCCTTCAACGGCCGCTACAACCAGCAGCGCTACGTCAACATCTGGCCGCGGCCGGTGCAGAAGCCGCATCCGCCGATCTGGATTCCCGGCGGTGGCTCGGTCGAGACCTGGCGGTGGTGCGCCGAGATGGACCACGTCTACTGCTATCTGTCGTATTACGGCTACAAGGCCGGGCAAGCGACGATGGACGGGTTCTGGGCCGAGATGGACCGGCTCGGTAAGGATCGCAACCCGTACCATGCCGGGTTCCTGCAGTTCGTCGGTGTCGCCGAAACGCGCGAGGAGGCCTACAAGCTCTACCGCGAGCCGGCCGAATATTTCTACGGCCGCTGCCTGCACATCGACCCGCGCTTTGCCGGGCCGCCGGGCTACACGACCGAGGAAACTCAGCGCCGCGGCATCCAGGGCAGGTGCAGCAGGCGGCGGCCGCAAGTCGCAGCGCTACGAGACAAGTTCGCGACGCTGGCGCGCGAGATGGATGCGATCGTCGACAAGGGCTACGTGATCATCGGCTCGCCCGACGAGGTCGCCGAGCAGCTGAAGGAGGTGGCGCACAACCTCAATGTCGGCCACCTGATGCTGCTGTTGCAGTTCGGCAACATGAACAAGGATCTGGCCAAGTACAACACCAGGCTGTTTGCCGAAAAGGTCATGCCGCAACTGACCGATGTCTTCGCCGAATGGGAAGACCGCTGGTGGCCGAAGCCGATGGAACGCGAGCGCCGTGCCGCGCTACCTCGTTCCAGCCGCCGGCGATCGCGGCCGAATAGCGATGGAAATCCGGACCCTGGCCGGATTTCCCGAACGACGATTTCCCGAATGACCCTGCGACCCGCGTGACTTAATGTAACAGCGCGGTTGTCGCCAAGACGGCCGCACAAATGCGAGCGGCAAAAGCCGCCGTATACATGAACAGGAGCATCACGTCCGGCCGGGAGCAATCGATGCGTCCCGCCCGACGCGCCGCTCCACAGCGCGGGGAGGTGACGAATGCTGCAGCTGTTGGAGCAACAACAGAAACTGACCGTCAATCAATGGAAGATCGCCGTCGCCGCGACGCTCGGCGACATGCTCGATTTTTTCGACTTTTTTCTGATCGGGTTTGTGCTGGCGTTTATCGTCAAGGACTGGCACCTGACTTATGGCGAAGTCAGGGGTGATCCTGCTCGCCTCGGGCGTCAGCGCGCCGTTCGGGTCGCTGTTCTATGGCTGGCTGGCGGACAAGATCGGCCGCCGCAAGGTGATGATCGTCACCGTGCTGAACTTTTCGCTCGCCACCGGCGCGATGGCGCTGACGCCGCACGGCGCGTGGATGTACCTCGTGGTCTGCCGCTTCATCGTCGGGTTCGGCGTGACCGGGCTCTACTCGGTCGACATCACGCTGGTGCAGGAATTCTTGCCGGCCCATAAGCGCGGCTGGCTCACCGGGCTGACCACGACGATGCTGCCGGCCGGCGTGCTGCTGGCGCGCTCTGCTCGGCGCCTACGCGGCGCCTTATATCGGCTGGCGCGGGGTTGTTCGCGGTCGGCCTGCTGCCGGCGCTGCTGATGCTTTACATCCGCGCCTGGGTGCCGGAATCGCCGCATTGGCTGATGCGCCAGGGGCGGCTCGAGGAGGCGCGCCGCTCGATCGCCTGGGCGTTGCAAATCGATCCCGCAATCGATCCCGCTGCCGGCCGTCTCGCCGGCCGTCGAGCACACCCGCTGGACCGAGCTGTTCAAATATCCGCGCAGCCTGATCGCCGGCTGCCTGACCGGCCTGACGCAGACCGGCGGCGTCGCGCTGGCCTGTGGATGGTGACGCTGTTCGTGATGGTGCTGAAGATCTCCCCGGCCGAAGCCTCGGAGCTGGTGATCTGGGTCAGCCTCTCGGCGATCGCCGGCCGGTTCTTCTGCTCGTGGATTTCCGACGCGATGGGCCGCCGCGCGTCGGGCGTGTTGAGTTGCCTGGTGGCGGCATTGTTCATGTCGCTCGCGGGCTATCTGCACGACGTGTTCATCGGCGGCGTGTCGATGTTCTTCGTGATGATCGTGCTGCAGAATTTCTTCGGCAGCGGCAACTACTCGATCGTCGGGCCGTACATGGGCGAGTTGTGGCCGGCGCGGTTGCGCGGCAGCGGCATGGGTTTCGTGTACGGCGTCGGCAATCTCGGCAAGTTCATCGGCCCGGCGGGACTGGCGTTGATCGCCGGGTCGTCGAATTTCGTCGACGCCGAAGGCGACGCTCGACGCGTTGATTCCGGCTTCAATTATTTCGCTTTCTGGTATGTGCTCGGCGCGGCGGCGTTCTGGCTCGTCGGCGATCGAGACCGGCGGGCGGACGATCGAGGAAATCGATGCCGAGATGGGGGCACGGCAGGTGCTGGAGTGCGGCAAAGGTTACCGCCGGCTGAGCGCCAACCGCGAGATAAGCGCGCCGGCGGAGGCCGGCGTGTCGGTCAGGGCGGCAATGGGGCAGCAGCTTTCGCACGGCACACGCGCCATCGATCGCACAATGGCGGTTCGGTTGGAGAAATTCCGGCCGAACCGGCCCGCCCAGTTTGGAACCTTTATTGCAGATGAACGGTTTCACAGGCGCGCCCCTCGCATAGCGTCGCATGCACATGAATAACCCGGCTAATCAGCCGGGATCATGAGCAAGAAGAGGGAGTATCTGGCGACGCCAAGCCAGCGGGAGGAGCGTGCATGCAGGTGAGTTTGAACCAGCCGACAAAGGATGCGTACATTCACAACCACACCCTCACGGCGTCCTAAACTGGAAAACCGGCCGGCCCCGGAGGGGGTGCCGCTGTAACGAGGCTGGTGGGGGAATGCTGTCTTCGAGGCCAGGGTGCGCGTGCGTCCCGATATTGTTGCCCGGCATCGGCGTGCCATGCGGTCAGGTTGGCCCGCGGAGGAGCGCGCATGATTGGAGAAACTCGAGCGACAACAAAAAGATGACAACCAATCAGTGGAAATCGACCACCGCCAATGTGGCGGACCTGCTGGATTTCTTTGATTTCTTTCTGATCGGCTACGTCACTGCGGCGCTGACCAAGGAATGGTCGCTGACCTACTGGCAGGGCGGCGCGATCCTGCTGGCCTCCGGCTCTGCGCCGCGCCCGGAGCGATGGTCTGGGGCTGGCTCGGCGACAAGATCGGCCGGCGCACCGTATTTTCTGGTCGTCGGTCATGATCTCGCTGGCGACCGGCGTCATGGCCTTCACGCCCGCCGCGGACGCGTTTGTCCCGGGCTGGCTGTTCCTGGTGTTCTTCCGCTTCTTCGTCGGTCTCGGCAATGCTGGATCTTCACGATCGACTTCGCCCTGGTGCAGGAATTCGTCCCCCTCAATAAACGCGGCTGGGTCAGCGCCCTGATCACGACGTTGCTGCCGGGCGGCAGCCTGCTCGCCGGCATCATTTCGCGCTTGGCTGCTGCCGTTCATCGGTTGGCGCGGCTTGTTCGTCGTCGGGTTGTCGCCGCTCGTACTGGTGCTGATGATCCGCTATTGGGTGCCGGAATTGCCGCGCTGGCTGATGCGGATGGGCCGGTTCGAAGAGGCGCGCCGCTCGCTCGCCTGGGCGCTGATGATCGATCCGAAAGAGATCGAATTGCCGCCGCCCGCCGGAGACCGAGCCGACCCGCTGGCTCGACCTGTTCAAGTACCCGAGCTGGTCGCCGCCGGCGATGTTGACCGGCCTGACGCAGACCGGCGGGCTCTTCGCTCGGGTTGTGGGGCGCGACGCTGCTCGTCATCGTGCTCAAACGTAAGCCCGGCGCATGCCGCGTTCCTGATGATTTTCGTCAATCTGTGCCGGGATCCTTGGCGGTTCACGATCACCGCGCTGATCGAACCGATGGGCGCCGCGGCTCGGGCACGCTGTTCTGCGTGATGGCGGCGATTCTGATCGTCGTGCCGGGTACATGTACGACGTCTACGTCGGACCCTGGTCGCTGTTTTATATGCTGATCGTGGCGCAGAGCTTTTTCAGAGCGCGATCTATTCATGCGTCGGGCCCTACATGACCGAGATCTGGCCGGCCCGGCTGCGCAGCACCGGCATGGGCTTGTGCTATGGTGTCGGCAATCTCGGCGGCAAGTATTCGGACCGCTGGGCCTCGCCTTGATCATGGGCGCTGGTGACATCATCAAGCCGGCCGCGCCTAACCTTGTGATGCTTGCCCCGGCTTTCATCTATTTTGCCTCCTGGTAGCGTCCTCGGCATTATCGGCTTCTTGGGTATTCGGCCCCGAAACCAAGGGCCCACTGGAGGAAAGGACTGGTTCCTTCGCGACACAAGCCGCGTCTGGCACACCCTCAGGTGTCCGCGCCTCGGCGACCTGAGGACTCGGGCCCCCTTTCGTCATTGCTTCGTTAACGGGAGATGACGAAAGGGTAGGGCGATCCCGTCGCTCTCAGCCGCGGATCGCCTTTGGGCTCGTTGTAGTTTGTGATCCCGGTGCCGCGGTACAGGTATGCCCCCCGGGCCGCGACCCTTGTGGAGTTCGCACGACCCTGCCTGCATGTCAGTCTCCGGGCGCGGCTCCGGGGCGAAATGGCCGAAATGGTCGGTGCCGCGTACCAGCGTCGCGCTGTCCTCGCCTTCAAGCTGGCGCAGCGAGGGTCTGGATATAGCGGATCGCATAGCCGATCCGCCGTTCTTCTGACGGGTTCGGCGACGACCCGGGCACTAGCCGTACATGGTGCAGCGGCACTTTCCCCCGGCCGCAAGGTCAGCAGCACCTGCTGGCGCCTTGTTGAACACCATTGTGACCTCCTGGCCGCGGCTTAACAGATCGGCGGTCTGGCGGGCCGCGGCCAGGAGGTCGCGGTCGAGGTCGACGAGGCTACAGCAGGTGCTGCTGACCTTGCGGCCGGGGGAAAATGTCGCTGCACCATGTACGGCTGGTGCACGGCTCGTCGCCGAACCCGTCAGAAGAACGGCGGATCGGCTATGCAATCCGCTATATCCCGACCTCGCTGCGCCAGCTTGAAGGCGAGGACAGCGCGACGCTGGTACGCGGCACCGACCATTTCGGCCATTTCGCCCCGGAGCCGCGCCCGGAGACCGACATGCCGGGCCGGGATCGTCGAACTCCACAAGGAGATCGCGGCCCGCAACGCCCGCATCCTCTACCGCGGCACCCGGATCACAAACTACAACGACCCAAAGGCGATCCGCGGCTGAGAGCGACGGGATCGCCCTACCCTTTCGTCATCTCCCGTTAAGGCGCAATGACGAAAGGGGGCCGATTGCCTCAGGTCGCCGAGGCGCGGACACCTGAGGGTGTGCCAGACGCGGCTTGTGTCGCGAAGGACTTGTCCATCTCCTCAAAGGTACGGCCCTTGGTCTCGTGGCCGAACACCCAGAACCCGACCACGCCGAGCACGTACCAGGAGGCGAAGTAGATAAAGGCCGGGCCGAGCATCACGAGATTGGGCGCGGCCGGCTTGATGAGATCGCCGGCCCCCATGATCAGCGCCAGCCCGAGCGGCCCGAACACCTTGCCGCCGAGATTTCCGACGCCGTAGCTCATGCCCATGCCGCTGGAGCGCAGCCGGGCCGGCCAGATCTCGGACATGTAGGGACCGACGACGGTATAGATCGCGCTGCTGAAAAAGCCCTGCGCCACAATCAGCATGTAGAACACCGACCACGTGCCGATGTAGACGTCGTACGAGTAGCCGGCGAGCACGATCAGGATCGCCGCCATGATGCAATAGAGCGAGCCGGCGCCGCGACGCCCGAGCGGCTCGATCAGCGCGGTGATGCTGAACCGGCCGAGTATCCCCGCGAGGTTGACGAAAATCATCAGGAAGGCGGCGTGCGCCGGGCTCGTGCTGAGAACGATCACGAGCAGCGTCGCGCCCCACAGCCCAAGCGAGGCGCCGCCGGTCTGTGTCAGGCCGGTCAGGCAGCCGGCGGCGACCAGTCGCGGATACTTGAACAGGTCGAGCCAGCGCGTCGGCTGCTCGGCGCCGGGCAGGGTCGTGGGCAGGACGATTTCCTTCGGATCGACCATCAGCGCCCAGGCGAGCGACTTGCGCGCCTCCTCGTGCCGTCCCACGCGCATCAGCCAGCGCGGCGATTCCGGCACCCAGAAACGGATCATGAAAACCAGCACGAGCGGCGACAGCCCGACCAGGAACAGGCCGCGCCAGCCGATCACCGGCAGCAGCGTAGCGGCGATGATGCCTGCCAGCATGCTGCCCGCCGGCAGCAAGGTCGTGACAAGAGCACTGACCCAGCCGCGCTTGTGGGCGGGGATGAACTCCTGCACCAAGGGCAGGTCGATCGTGAAGATGCCGGCATTGCCGATTCCGACGAAAAAGCGGAAGAACATCAAGAACAGCCAGCCTGGAATCAGACCGCCGGCCCGGGCGTGAAGACCATCATCCCGGTCGCCAGCGAAATCGTCACCGCCGACCAGATGAACACCGTGCGCCGCCCGATCTTGTCGCCGAGCCAGCCCCAGACGAACGCGCCGGGCACCGCGCCGAGGCCGGAGGCCAGCAGGATCGCACCGCCCTGCCAGTAGGTCAGCGACCATTCCTTGGTCAGCGCGGCAGTGACATAGCCGATTAGGAAAAAGTCGAAGAAGTCGAGCAGATCCGCGATGTTGGCGGTACAGATCAGTTTCCACTGATTGGGCGTCAGCTTTTGTTGCTGTTCCAAGAGTTTCTCAATCATGCGCGTTCCTCCGCGGGCCAACCTGACCCGCATGGACGCGCTGCCGGCCAACGATGGCGGGATGCAGGCGCACCCTGGCGAACCGAGGCGGCATTTCCCCACGAGCCTCGTTACAGCGGCACCGCCATCCGGGGCCGGCCGGTTTTTTTGTTTAGGACGCCGTGGGTGTGGGTATGAATGTACGTCTTGTCGGCTCGTTCAAACTCACCTGCATGCACGCTCCTCCCGCTGGCTTGGCATCGCCGGGGATTACTCCCTCTTCTTGCTCATGATCCCGGCTGATTCAGCCGGGTTATTCATGTGCATGCGACGCTATGCGAGGGCGGGCGCGCCTGTCAAACCGTTCATCTGCAATAAAGGTTAACGAAATGGGCGGGCCGGTTCGGCCGGGGACGCCCGACCGAACCACCGGTGTCGATCGATGGCGCGTGTGCCGTGCGAAGCTGCTGCCCCATTGCCGCCCTGACCGACACGCCGGCCTCCGCCGGCGCGCTTATCTCGCGGTTGGCGCTCAGCCGGCGGTAACCTTTGCCGGCACTCCGACGCCTGCCGTGCCATCCATCTCGGCGTCGATCTCATCGATCGTGCGGCCGCGCGTTTCAATCGCGATCAGCCAGAACGCCACGGCGCCGAGCAGATACCAGAAGGCGAAGTAGTTGAAGCCGGGGATCAGCGCGTCCAGCGTTGCCTGGGGCTTCACGAAATTGTTCGACCCGGCGATCAGCGCGAGGCCGGCCGGGCCGATGAACTTGCCGAGATTGCCGACCCCGTACACCAGCCCCATGCCGCTGCCGCGCAGGCGGGCCGGCCATAGTTCGCCCATATACGGCCCGACGATCGAGTAGTTGCCGCTGCCGAAAAAGCTCTGGACCACGATCATCAGGAAAAACATCGACATGCCGCCGATGAACACGTCGTGCAGATAGCCGGCGAGCGACATGAAGAGCGCAGCGAGCAGGCAGCTGAAAACGCCCGAAGCACGGCGCCCCCAGGCATCCGAAATCCACGAGCACAGGAAGCGGCCGGCGATCGCCGACAGACTGACCCAGATGACCAGCTTGGAGGCTTCCGCCGGGGTGATTTTCAGCACCATCACCAACAGCGTCACCAGCCACAGCGCCAGCGCGACGCCACCGGTCTGGGTCAAACCGACCAGACAGCCGACGAGGATGCTGCGCGGATACTTGAACAGCTCAATCCAGCGCGTCCGCTCGATGGCTGGCGGGACGGCCGGCAGCGCAATCAGCGCCGGATCCATCTGCAATGCCCAGGCCAGCGATTTGCGCGCCTCTTCGAGCCGCCCCTGGCGCAACAGCCAATGCGGCGATTCCGGCACGAAGGCGCGGATGTACAAGCATAAAAACGCCGGCAGCAGCCCGACGGCAACGAGGCCGCGCCAGCCGATATAGGGCGCGGCAAAGGCGCCAAGCAGAGCCGCCAGCAGCGATCCCGCCGGCAGCATCGTCGTCGTCAGCCCGGTAAACCAGCCGCGCTTATGCGCCGGCGAAAATTCCTGCATCAGCGTGATGTCGACCGAGTACAGGCCGGTGACGCCAAAGCCGACGATAAAGCGGCAGAACACGAGGTACATCCACGCGCCATGCGGCGTCAGCGCCATCGCGCCGGTGGCGAGCGACACGTTCAGCACGCTGGCGATCAGCGCCGGCCGGCGTCCGACCTTGTCGGCCATCCAGCCGTAAAATAAAGACCCGAACGGCGCGCTGACCCCCGAGGCCAGCAGGATCGCGCCGGATTCGCCGTAAGTCAGGTTCCAATCATTGACGATAAACGCCAGGACAAACCCAATCAGAAAGAAATCGAAGAAATCGAGCATGTCGCCCAGCGTCGCGGCGCCGGCGATCTTCCATTGGTTGAAAGTCAGTTTCTGTTGTTGCTCCAACAACTGCAGCATGCGTCACCTCCCACGCGCTGTGGAGCGGCGCGTCGGGCGGGACGCATCGATTGCATCCCGGGCCGGACGTGATGCTCCTGTTCATGTATACGGCGGCTTTTGCCGCTCGCATTTGTGCGGCCGTCTTGGCGACAGCCGCGCTGTTACATTAAGTCACGCGGGTCGCAGTGTCATTCGGGAAATCGTCGTTCGGGAAATCCGGCCAGGGTCCGGATTTCCATCGCTATTCGGCCGCGAGCGCCGCCGGATTGAACGGGGTCGGCGCGGCACGGCGCTCGCGTTCCATCGGCCGCGGCCACCACCGGTCTTCCCATTCGGCGAAGACATCGGTCAGTTGCGGCATGACCTTTTCAGCAAACAGCCTCGTGTTGTACTTGGCCAGGTCCTTGTTCATGTTGCCGAACTGCAAAAGCAGCATGAGGTGGCCGACATTGAGGTTGTGCGCCACCTCGCGGAGCTGCTCGGCGACCTCGTCGGGCGAACCGATGATCACATAGCCCTTGTCGACGATCGCATCCATTTCGCGCGCCAGCGTCGTGAATTTGGTCTCGTAGCGCTGTGATTGGGCCGCTGCCTGCTGCACCTGTCCCTGGATGCCGCGGCGCTGCGTTTCCTCGGTGGTGTACCCGGCGGCCCGGCTAAGCGGGGTCCATGTGCAGGCAGCGGCCGTAAAATATTCCGCCGGCTCCTGGTAGAGCTTGTAGGCCTCCTCGCGCGTTTCGGCGACGCCGACGAATTGCAGGAACCCGGCATGGTACGGGTTGCGATCCTTGCCGAGCCGGTCCATCTCGGCCCAGAACCCGTCCATCGTCGATTGCCCGGCCTTGTACCCGTAATAGGACAGGTAGCAATAGACGTGGTCCATCTTGGCGCACCACCGCCAGGTCTCGATCCGAGCCACCGCCGGGAATCCAGATCGGCGGGTGCGGCTTCGATCGGCGCGGCCAGATATTGACGTAGCGCTGCTGATTGAAGCGGCCGTTGAAGGCGAACGTATCCTGCTCGGTCCAGGCCTTGATGACGAGGTCGTGCGCTTCGAGATAGCGCTCCCGCAGCATCGACGGGTTCTGGCCATAGGCGTAGCAGGTATCCATCGGCAACCCGACCGGGAACCCGGCGATCAGCCGCCGCCCGAGATCACGTCGATCATCGCGAATTCTTCGGCGACACCGTCGGCGGTTGTACAGCGCCAGCGAATTGCCGAGCACGCACAACGCGGTGTCGGTGGTGCGCCGCGCCAGCGATGAGGCGATCAGGTTGGGCGAGGGCATCAGCCCATAGCCGTTGAATGGTGCTCGTTGACGCAGACGGCATCAAAGCCGCATTCGGCGGCGTATTCGAGTTCGTCCATAAAGTCGTTGTACATGTGATGCGCGCGCCGCGGATCGAACAGCGACGAGTGGATATCGACCCACACCGACGGGTTTTTCTCGCGAAAATCGTCGGGAAGCTCGGTGTACGGCATCAGATGAAACCACATCAGCTTCATGGCAGCTTCCTTGGAACGGCGTTCAGAAAATACCGGCGACGCGCAGCGTGAACGCTGCGCCGGCCCGCGTCAACCGGCCGCAGCCCGCTTCAATAGCCGCATCGATGCCGATAATCCTACGACCGTAGGTCGTGAAACATGTTGCAACAGCTCCCCGCGCCTTACTGCTTGGACGCTGCAATAGGCGCGATTATGGTGCGCCCCATCCCGGAACGGCGTTCGCGGGCGGGGACATCGTGCGCACGATGCGAACAAGGCAAACGGCATCTTGTGCGCGCGCCTCACCCCGTGTGCGCCCGGGTGAGGCACATCGCTGGTAGGATCGGGAATCTTCTTCAATGAGGACGACAGGCGAAGCGACAATTTCCGCGCCCGCAACCGCGCGGTCGGCACCGCCGCGCCGGCGCAGCCGGGCCGAGGGCCCGGCCGACACCGCACCGGAGTCGCCACCGCAACCGGCCGCGGCCGAGCCGGCGGCGGTCGCGGTCGCCGCGGTGCGGATGGTGCGGGTCGATGAAGGGCTCTACGCGCTGCGGGTCGGTGAACTGACCGGCGCGGTCAGCGAAGTCGGCGGCATGGTGGTGCCGGTCGCGCAGGTCTCCGCGCCGTTCGCCGAAGACGGCAACGGTATCGAAATCGTCGCCTCGTTCCCCCGGCGCGGTTCGTGGATCGAACGAACCGGCGGCACCCAGATCCTGCGCTCGCCGGCCGGCGGCGGATATGTCGTCGTCACGGTCTATGCAGACGCGCAGGCGCAGCACACCAGCCCGACGATCGATCTGCAGCGCCTCGACGGTCCGGTCGGCGCGTTTGAACAGGCGGCGGGCATCGCCGCCGGCTCAGCGCCCGCCACTGCGCCCAGCTTTGCCGGAACGCGCGACGTGCCAACCGAGATTCTCCTTCATATCGAGCGGCCGGCGACCGCATGTTCCCCGGCCGGGGCTGGGTCGGCGCGCTCGGCCGCCGCATGCGGATCGAAGCCTTCGGCATCCGCCCGCTGGAGCGCATCACCCCGACGAAATCGAAATGAAGGGCTTTCTGCCCAATGGCGGGGAAACCCCCTGGAATCCGGGCGGCGCCTTGTGCGGCACGCGCGGTCGCGGGCTGCCGCTGATCGGCTTTGCGGTGCGGGTCGCGCCGCAGCGGGCCGATCACTTCGAAGTCCGCTACCAGGGCTCGTTTTTTGCTGGCGGCATCTCCGAACTGCGCCAGAATGGCGAGCCATGCCGGGCCACGATTGCCGACGATCCGTTAGAAGCAATCAACGTCCGGCTGATCGAGCGCGGCACCGCCTCGGAGGAACCGGCGGCGGCGGATTAGCATTGACAGCCAGGGCCTCCAACACGGCGGCATCGCGCCGCCGGATCAGCGGGGAAGCGCCCCGAACACCGCCGGCTGAAAAGGCCGGTTCAGGAGACGCAGCGTTTCGAGGCGTGATGAAGTTTTTGTTTGTTCATCAAAACTTCCCTGGCCAATACCTCCATCTGGTGACGTACCTCCAGGAAGTCGGGCACATTCTCAGGTTTGTCACGCAGCGGCGCGACAAGGAAGTCGACGGCGTCCCGACGCTCGAATACATGCCGCTACCGGTTTCGTCCGGGGTGCAGCCCTACCTCGCCGAATTCGAGGCGAGCATGATGAACGGCCTGGCCGTTGCCAGGTTGTGCGAAGGCCTGAAGCGCGACGGGTTCAACCCCGACATCATCATCGGGCACACCGGCTGGGGCGAATTGCTGTTTGTCAAGGACGTCTGGCCGAACGTGCCGTTTCTCGGCTATTTCGAGTTCTTCTACCGGTTCGCCGGCTCCGACCTCGATTTCGACCCGGAATTTCCGACCATCCCGGAAGACGCCAAGCGCATCCGCATGCGCAACGCGACACGCTGCTGAGCCTCGACGCCGCGGATTGGGGCCACACCCGACGAAATGGCAGCGCGACCAGTTCCCGGTCGACTCCCATCACCGAATCAGCGTGATCCATGAAGGCATCGACACCAGCCGGACCCGGCCCGAGCCGACCGCGCAATTGCTCCTGGCGGCGGGATCAACCTGTCGCGCAGCGACCAGGTGGTGACCTACAGCGCCCGCAACCTCGAGCCTTATCGCGGCTTTCACATCTTGATGCGGACCCTGCCGGCGGTCCTCGAGCAAAACCCCAAGGCCCGGGTCGTGATCATCGGCGGCGACGCCATGAGTTACGGCCGACCGCCGCCGCATGGCACATGGCGCAACCACATGCTGGCCGAGGTGGGCAACCGCCTTGACCTGAGCCGGGTGCATTTCGTCGGCTGGCTGCCCTATGAGCAGTACATGGCGGTGCTGCAGATCTCCTCCGTGCACGTCTACCTGACCTACCCGTTTGTGCTGTCCTGGGGCCTGCTTGAGGCAATGGCGACCGAGTGCCTCGTGATCGCCTCGAAGACGCCGCCGGTCGAGGAGGTGATCGACGGCACGACGAACGGCATGCTCGTCGATTTCTTCGATACCGAAGCGCTTGCGGAGCGCATCACCTGGGTGCTGCAAAACCAGCCGGCGGTCCAAAAGATGCGGCAGCAGGCGCGGCGCTATGTAATGGAGAATTTCGACTTGAAGACGGTATGCCTGCCGGGGCATCTCGCGCTGATCCACAAGCTGACGGGGATCAACCCGGTGCCAAAGGCACGTCAGCGCCGGCGCGGCACGGCGCGGACCACGCTGGCGTCCGCCGCGGAATGAATACCCAGCCGCCGGCGGCTGCTGCCGCGCCGGTGAGAAGCCGCCTCCCATGCGGTGGCGCGGCTGATACCGCTCGATCCCGGGTTCTACGCCTTCAACCTGTCGGCCGGCAGCGCCTGGGGCGCTCCGCTGGTGGGCCTTGCCCTGCCGGCGGTACACATCAGTGCCCCGCCCGGCGATGGCCCGCGGATCGAGATCAGCGACAGCTTCGGCCGGACCGATCCTGGCTTGGCGGCCCCCACCGCACGCTGTTCGTCAAGGCACCGACCGCCGGCGGCGGCGCTTGGTCACCGCCTATCTGGCGCGTAACCCGGATGCATCGGTGCTGGAACTGGAGGTTCACCGCCTCGCATCCCAGGGTGTCGCGGGGGCCATTACACCGCCCCTGCTGACGCTAAAACTGAATGACCCCGACGCCGATACGACAACACTGCGGGTGCGGCTCGACGCCGTGGCCCATATCCGGGCGCGCGGCAATGTGCGCTTTGTCGACACACCCTGGGTCGGCCGCCTCGGACCAGGCTTGTGGATCGAAGCCTTTGCAATCACGCCCCAGGACGCCGAACTGGCCGAGACCTTTGAATATAAGGGGCTGATTGCCAACGGGACCGAGACGCCGTGGCTCGACGCCGGCACCGCTTGCGGTACGACCGGCCGCGGAATGCCGCTGATCGGCTTTGCGGTGCGCCAGAAAAAGCAGGCAACCGCGATTGTGTGAGACAAT
>CAVTUM010000020.1:0-100694 GCA_963737875.1 uncultured Alphaproteobacteria bacterium
GGCGCAGACCACAACGGAATCCATCGGCCGCGGGCTCGAGTCGCTTTTTGACGGCAGCTCGGTGGCTGGGCTTTCCGATCGCCAGCTCCTGGAACGATAGACCGTCGGTGCGCGATCACGCCGGCGAAGCCGCCTTCGCGGCGCTTGTTGTGCGGTTTGGCCCGATGGTTTTGGGTGTCTGCCGCCAGCTTTTGCCAGGGACCATCATCATGCCGAAGACGCTTTCCAGGCCGTCTTCCTCGTTCTGGCTCGCCGGGTTGCTCGTCGATCCGCGCCCCGCGACCTCCTGGGCGAACTGGCTGTATGGAGTTGCACTCCGCACGGCGCGGTGCGCTTGAAACTCCAGATTGATCGCCGCCGCAAAAAAGAAGGAGGCAGGCGAAATGGGACGCCCAAGATCCTGTGCATCGGCTTTGATCGAACCGATCGTCCCGCCGGCCGACGCGAGCGGGCGCCTGGACCTTGAGCAATCCGAGGCGCTTCATCGCGAGATCGGCCGTCTGCCCAGGTCGTTCCGCGTGCCGGTCGTCCTTTGTTACTTCGAAGGACTCACCCTCGACGAGGCCGCACGGCGGCTGCGGTGTCCTGCGGGCACACTCCGCAGCCGGCTGGCGCGGGCACGCGAGAAGCTTGGCCGTGCTCTTGTCCGACGGGGGGTAGTCCTTCTCCGGCTGCGGCCTTAGCTGCGGTGCTCGAAATCGAAGTACAACGAGGGCCTCTGTCTCATCCACTTTGTGCAACATCGCAACACGGTCTGCGATTGAATTCGCGGCTGGAAAGGCGGTTTCGTCCGTCGGCGACTGCCCTGTGGGGGCAGATTGTGCTGCGACTCGCGTTCGTGGGTCCCAATTGAGAGTCGCGGCTCTGTCTCTCTTGCTGCTGGGGTTGGCCTGCGGCTCTGGCGGGGCGTGTTGAGCTTTTGTGGGCTGGCGCGTGGGCGGCAGAGCGACGAGCCCTCGAGAATTCCCGAGGTCGAGAGTCGACCACCGGTGTGCCGAGAGAAGGGAAGGATGAACGTCAAAACAGAAGCCCAGGGGTCCCGGGCCGGATGTTTGTCGTTGGCCGCGTGCTCGACCCCAATGGAAGGCCGGTGCCCGACGCGACAGTGATGGGCTTCTCGGCGCGGGCCAAGTTCCCGCAGTGCGCCGTTCGGGCTGTGGTGGTCTCGACCCAAAGCGTGATCGGACAAACTAAAATGCCGATGAATTGGGACGATTCCGCCTTGAATCGCCACGGACATCTTCATCGGCGGAATGACGAGTTTATCTGGGCCATCGCTTTGTCACCCGGCCATGGAGTCGGCTGGGCAAAAATCGACCCCGACTCTGATCAGCCGGCGGCCGAGATCTCACTTCAACCCGAACAGATCATCGAGGGCCGATTATTCGACGTGCATGGCCGTCCCGCCCAAGGCGTCGAAGTTCCGGTCGCCTGGATCATACGCGTCGTCAACCGGGATTCGAGAGATCTGATTCCGGGCAGTCCCCGTGGGGAAGGTCCCATTTATTGGTGGACCTACGTCAATGACAAACCCGCGTGGCCCAAGCCGCGACCATGTGACGCAGACGGACGGTTTATGATTCACGGGTGTGGGTCGCGGCTTTGAACCAGGCTTGGCATCATCGATCCGCGATTCGCCCTACAGTACATCGACGTCGAGACAAACGACCTTCCCGCGTGAAAGTCGTAACAACGTCGCTACAACCTGCCAAAATCCTCGTCGGCCGGGTCACGTATGCTGACACCGGCGAGCCCGTTTCCCAGGCGGTGGTCCGGATCGGGATCACGCAGCGGGGGGTGACCAGTGCCGTCTGGACCTGGACCTATTATGTTTCAAACCGACGCGGGCGGGCGGTTTGGCGCAAACCCGCTGCCGGGCGAGGTCTTTACTCCTGCTGGCGACTCCGCCCCTCGGGCAGCCTTACCTGCGCGGTGCGCAAGAGAGTCGAATGGCCCGGAAGCGGCGGTCGAGCAACTGGTCGACCTGGCCCTTCCCCGGGGCGCGAGCATCCGCGGCAAGGTGACCGAAGAGGGTTCTACTCGTCCCGTCGCCGGCCGTCCAGTTGCGGCCATGTCGCATGCACGACAGGGAGCAAATTCCGCCGGCCTCAGTGATTCGGTGAACGGAATGCCGATGGAACGTTCGAGCTTGCGGCACCACCTGTGCAAGGCTATTTGGCTATCTAGGCTCCCACCGAAGATTACGTCCGTGCGACAGATCGGCAATCGGGAGTTCGCCAACGGCGAGCCCGGTGGCATGCCCCTCTATTCCCATGCCTTCGTCGCCTGTGAATTGAAACCAAACGTCAAAAGCCTGGTGAACTTGGTCGTGGTGCTGCGGCCGCGGTGTGACCCTGTCACCGGCCGAATCACGGCCCCGTGATGATCTAGCCGGTGCGCGATACCTGAGATCATCGGCCGGGCCGCACTCTCGCCGACCCCCGCGGCTTGCGCGGTTGGCTAGGCGACTACCACGGCAATGCAATAAACGGCCGATCCCAGTTCCCCATGGGCTCGACCCCGAACTCGAAGTCGCAGTGTATTTCTTCGAGGCCCAAGGTAAGCTCGGTGTGACCGCCCACTCTCTGGTAAGTCAGGCAGCGGGAGGACCGATAACCATTCGGCTCGAACCTTGTGGCACGACCGTCCGCCCGCTTGGTCGATTCGAGCGGCCGGCCTGTCGCTCGCTTCCGCGCCGACCGCTTCGCCGGGCCGATGTTGTCGATGATCGTCACGCCCGGACCGTCGTTGAAAGCCGCGATCCCGCCGACGCAGGACGCCTTAATGCGGGAGAGTCCACGCTGGGGAGTGGTCGACCCGGTCAACTCACGCAAAGGAGCCGCTTTCCGATGCTCAAGGGCCGTGATCGCATTCCCCGGCTCTGATCCCCGGTGAAGCTACCGAATTGGTCGGCCTTTCCCCACGGCGAGCGATCCAACTCTCTGGCTACTCACTTTCGTCCAGACTTCACCGTCAAGCCGGGCGAGACGCTCGACCTCGGCGACATCCCGTTCGACAAGCCCCAAGGGCGCTGAGAAGACGGCAGACGATTTACGCGAGCGGCTGCAAACGGGTTGCTGGCAGCCACATGCTGGCGGGCGTCCAGGGTTGCGCGTTATCCGGCGCAGACCCGTACAGCAGCCGTTTGTCTCGCTTTCGCCTGGAATCTGGGATACGATGATCGTCGGCGCGACAGTACCTCGCGTGGGCATGAGATTCATGGTGCGGGGAGTCTGCGGCGATGGCGTCTCTGGCATCGGGGTCGGTGGTGCGGCAGATCGGATTGCTGTTCGAGGGGAGCGCGTTTTCAGCCTCTCTGACCGGCAGCTTCTGGAACGCTTCGTCGCGCGAAGAGACTCTACCGGCGAAGCCGCTTTTGCGGCGCTTGTGGTCAGGCATGGCCCGATGGTGCTTGGCGTGTGCCGGCAGCTTCTGGGTGATCGGCACCATGCTGAGGATGCCTTCCAGGCTGTTTTCCTGGTCCTGGCTCAGAAGGCGGGCTCGATCCGCGTACCCGACTTGCTGGGAAACTGGATTTACGGTGTAGCCGTCTGCACGTCGCGCCGTGCCAGGGCCCGTCTTGCCCGCCTTGGGAAACTCGAGGAGGCTGGCTCCATGTCGCTCGCATGTTCGAGCGTTTCTGTAGTGTCAGCCGAGCAGGCGCCATCACCCACGAGCAGGCCGAGGTTCTGCATGGCGAGATCGAGCGTCTGCCGTGCGTGTTCCGGCTGCCGCTCGTGCTCTGCTATCTAGAGGGGCTCACCGTCCACGAAGCGGCTCGCCGGTGCGCCGCTCGCATGGCACGGTCCGGAGCCGAATGGCCCGCGCACGGGAGAAGCTGAGGCGGGCGCTCATGTGCCGCGGCGTCGTTTTGCCCGCGGCCGGCTGGCCGCGGGTCTGGACTTCCGCTGGGCCTCGGCGTCAGTTTCATCCGCTTTGTGCGAAATGACGACTCATGCCGCCATCCGGTTCGTTGCCGGAGAGTCCGCATCTGCCTCTGGCGACGTCGCTTGCGCAGGAAGTGCTGCGATCGATGCTTGTGCACAAGCTGAAACTCGCCGTCCTGTGCGTGTTCGTGCTCGCTACGGGTGTCTCGGGGCTGGGTATTCTGCGCAGGCGCCGGCGAGTGAGGACGAGCCGAGCGCGCATGCCCGACCGGAAGCCGGTCGCCGCGGCTGGCACGCGAGACAAAGTCTCGCCGGCAGGGCGACGTACGTCGTCGGCCGCGTGATTGACCTCGCGGGTAAAGCGATCGCTGGCGTCCCGATCGAGATCATCGGTCGTCCGAGGGAGCCCTGGCTGCCCGCCCGGGTCACGGCGAACGCCGACTTTTGCTCGGTCGAGGCGTGTCAACCGCCGACGGTCACTTTCGCCTCGAAGCGTGGCGCACGACGGCGGCTCGTTTCTTCGAGGCGTATGTGCTGGCCGCGGCTCCCGGATTCGGTCTCGGGTGGGCCGAGCTGAACGCCAACGCGGAAGAGCCCGCGGCCGAGATCCGCCTTCGACCCGAGCAGATCATTCGCGGCAAGCTTGTCGACATCAACGGACAACCCGCTTCCGATGTCGAGCTCAAAGTCTGGAGCGTGGGCCGGCCAAGCAAGATCGGCACCTTCGACGGTGTCAACATCGGCGAGAACATCGGGATGTCGCCCGTGCGGGATGAGCTCAAGAACTGGCCGCGCCCCGTCGCCACGGATCTTCAGGGCCGATTCACGATCGCGGGAACCGGACGCGAAGTCATGGTGGGTGTGAACGTGCGCGGGTCCGGGGTTTGCTTCCCAGACGTTCCGCATTGAGGAGGGGGATCGCGATGGCTCAAAGGAACTGACGCTGACCCTTGAAGCCCGCGACGATTGTTGAGGGCCATGGGGCTTGCCGGCGACACGGGCCAGCCGATCGCCCGCGCCGCGATCAACCTGTCATCCGGCCTCCGGGTTCAGGCCGACGATCAGGGTTATTACGCGGCAAGTCTTCCACCGGCAGCCGGCTACCAAGTCGAAGCGTTTCCGCCGCAAGGCCAGCCGTATCTCGCAATCGAAGAGGAATTCAAGTGCGAAAAGGGAACGGTCAAGCTGACGAAGGACCTCAAGCTGCCGCGGGGCGTGCTGGGTGCGCGGCAAGGTAAACCGGCCGGGACCCGGCGTCACCTCGTGGTCGAGAAAGCGAAAGCGGAAGCGCGCCAGGATCAGCGCTTCCTTCATCGCCGGCACGGCGACGTATTCGAGCAGCAGGCGCTGGCGCAGCGAGTAATGCGCTCCGGCGCGCTCGGCCGCCTGGACCACCTGCCACGGGTTGAACCGCTCGTCGAGCGCGCATTGCGTCAGGAATTGCGTGAACCCGCCGAGATCGAGTTGATGCGCCGGCATGCCCGCGACCGGCACCGGTTTGCTCTGCGGTGTCTCGCGGTAGGTGCCGACATGACAGGCGGCGCAGTTCAGCGCGATACGCTCAAAGCCGAGGGTGTAGCGCTTCGAGGTGCCGACCGGGCGGTCCATGCCTTCCTCAAAGACGAAACCGAGCGACTCCCAGCCCTTGCCCGGCAGATATTCGGGACAAAGCTGAGGCAGGGCCTTGAAGATGCCTTCGGGGATGCCGGCAAGCCGGTCGCCGCCGGTCGAGCCATATTTGAACTGCCTGACCGGGTCGTCGTAGAAGGTTTCCGGGGTGTCGCGCGAATAGTCGGCGTAGAGATAGGCTGCTGCCAGCGCGACCAGCAGCACCGCCAACAGCACGACGCGCCCGCGCATCCGCCAGCACCAACGCAAGGCGCCGCAAACGCGGCGGTACGCGCGAAAGATATACGCGCGAAAGGTGGGCATCGTGGTGCGGCCGGTCTGCCGCTATCGGGCTAGAATTGCAGCGTGAAGTGGAAAACCCGGGTGTGGCCGCCAAAGACCTCGCCAAGGTAGAATCCGGGTTCGATCATGCGGATTTCGTCACGAATCCAGCCCGCGACCAGCGAGGTCTCGGAATAGTCGAGGACGATGCATTCCTTTTTGTCGAACCAGCTTTCGCCCTTGTAGACCTTGGCGACGATCGCGGCGACGCCGAACGGCAGGATTTTGTTCTTCAGATAGCCGGCCTTCGCGTCGAAGATTTTGCCCTGCCAAGCGAAATGATTGATGAAAGCGGCGATTTCCGGGGTGTAGCTCGTGCCCGCCGCGATGATCGCGGTGCCTTTGCCTTCGCCGTCCGGTATGTCGCCGACCGGGCTGTTGGTGAACAACTCGTCGAGCTGAGCGCTCGTCATTCGCAACAGCTGCTGTATGTCGTAAGCCATGGCCGCCCCTTCTTCGCTTGTCGAGGATGGCCGGGGCGCCATCCGTTAATATCGACTTTATGAGTTTAAGGCTGCGACACCCTGTCCGCCGCGCGAAAAAGAATAAAAATTGCTGACAACGTGAGTTGGGGTGTCGTTTTCCCCCTCTCCGTCCTTTCAAGCCGGAGAGGGAGGGGCCCCGCCGCGAAGCGGTGGGAAGGTTAGTGCGGTATTCGACCAAGTGGAGTCGCATCCCATCAAAAGTTGTCGTTCCTGCGAAAGCAGAGACCCACCGGGCAGCTTGGGAGTTGCTGAAAAGTGGGTCCCTGCTTGCGCAGGGACGACAACGGGTAGTGATCGAACTTGATCGGACGCCGCTCTAGTGCTCACTATCAGTGAAGCGCGACTCCTCAAATTGCCCTCTCCTGCAGCACTCGGTGGGACACGACCTGGGTGAGTGCCTGGGGTAGGTCAGAGCCTGTGGCCGCCCCCTCACCCCGGCCCTCTCCCCCGATGGGGGCGAGGGAGTTTTTCCCCTCTCCTGCATCGCGGGAGAGGGTGGATCGCTGCGTCAGCAGCGAGACGGGTGAGGGTAGTGGGAGTTTCGAGCCGGGTATTTTGCGCTTCACTGATTCCAGATATTAGTACTCACTATCAGTGGAGCGCGAGTTCACGGACGAGCCGGCTGAAATGCGGTGGATCGGCCCCTCGGTCGGCGCTGGTCATATCGCGCTTCATCGATCCTGGTACTAGGTGGGTGGTTGGGCGAAGGGCGGTGGAATCCCTGGTGGCGCGCTGGTTCAGCGCCCCGCGAGGATCGCTGCGGCGGCTTTTTCGGCGATCATGTAGATGGCGCTGGCGATGAAAAACCCCGGGATGCGCGGGAAGACCGAGGCATCGACGACGCGCAGTCCTTGCGTGCCGTGCACCGTAAAATCGGGGCCGAGAACACCATCTGCTTCGCGCCGGCCGATCGCGCAGCTGCACGAGGCATGATGGCCCCACGCGTTGTCGCGGACATAGGCGGCGAGTTGCTCGTCGGATTGATATTGCGGCGCCGGGCAGTTCCTCGGTGGCGACCTTGCCTGGGGTGTTCAGGGCCTCGACCATCGCGCGGGCCATGCGGATGCCGCTGACGACGGCGCGCAGATCGTCGCTCTGAGGATCGTTGGCAGCGCTGAAATAGTTGAAATCGACGACCGGCGTGTCGCGCGGATCGGCCGAACGCAATGTCACGGTGCCGGCGCGGTTGGCGGTGTGCGCCTTCAGGACCGCCCAGGTCAGGTAGTCGTGATGCTCGACGATGTCGCGTGAATAACCGGGGAAATAGCCCCGGAACTTCGCCAGCAGCGCCATCAGGAACAGGTCGGGGTTCGGCTGTCCGGGCGTGGAGCGCCGCGCGACGGCGATCGCGGCGCCGTTTGACACGTACATGCCGTTCTTCTGCCGCCATTCCTGGTACAGCCGGTCGCCGCGCTCGAAGCGCGCGCCCGCGAGTGCCCGCCAGTCGCGCGACATGCGGTTGACGACGCCGATTTCGTAGCGGTCCTGCAGATTGCGCCCGACCCCCGGCAGATCGACCCGCACCGGGATGCCGTGGCGCTGCAGTTCGGCGGCGGGGCCGATGCCGGACAGCATCAATAATTGCGGCGAGTTGAACGCGCCGCCCGCGATGATCACCTCGCGCCGCACCGTGATCTGCCGCAACGCGCCGGTCATGCCGTTCGGTTTGGGATCGGCGCGGTAGAGCCGCTCGCCGCTCAGATAGTCGACGCCGGTGGCGCGGCCTCCCTCGTCGAGCACCACGCGGGTCGCGAGCGAGTGCAGTTCGATGCGCAGTCGTTCGGGGTGGCGGGTGGCGATGTCGATGATCCGCTCGCGTGCGCTGCGCCGGCTGTGCCCGGCGGTCGAGAGCGGCGTGAAGCAGACCCCTTCGGCCGCCGCGCCGCCATGCCGTCCGTTCGGATCGGCCTCGCCGCGGAGCAACGCCCAGGCGGCGCGCAGCGGGTTTGCGCTCGCTAGCGTCGCGACCCGCGCCGATCGCAACACCAGCCGCACCAGTTCGTCGTCGCCGAGCACGTCGCGCGGCAGGGCGCATTCGGTGTCGAGCCAGCCATTCCAGCCATGCCCGGTCGGGTTGATGCCGAAGCGGCGCAGCAGATGCCACAAGGGATGATACCGGCAGTTTTCGACGGCCTGGAAATAACGGCGCATGCCGGCGGCGCGCCACGATCGGTCGCCGGTCAACTCTGCGATCGCATCCCAGTCGCTGTCGTGCGGCGCGACAAAGATCATCGCGTTGTGCGCAGTGCAGCCGCCGAGCGTGCCGGCGCGCGGATACAGAACGCCCTCGGGGCCGGCTTTCGGGTCGCGCCGCTGCCGCGCCGGGTCGGCGTAGTGGCGGACGAAATAATCCCACCGCATCGCCGGATGCTCCGACGCCAGTGAGTGGAAGGCCGGGACGTCGTAGGCGTCGTTCAGCGTGGGGTCGGGTGTCGCGAGGGGATCGCCGCCGGCCTCCAGCAGCACCACGCGCATGCCGGCTTCGGCGAGCCGCGCCGCGACGGTGCCGCCGCCGGCGCCCGAGCCGATCACGGCGTAATCGCAATCGGCGGTGTCCGCATTCTGCATCGGCGGCACCGACAGCCGGATCAGAACGTCTTGATGAACTCGATCAGGGCGCGCTTGTCGTCATCGCTGAGCGCGGTTTCCTCGGCGAGCAGCGAGGTGCCGAAATAATGCCCGCGGTTGATCGCGAAATCCGGGCATTTGTTCAAAGCCAGCATCGGCTGCGCCAGATTGGCGAACACCTTGAGCGCCTCCGCGTCGCTGGCGTTTTCCGGCAATTTCAGCAGGTCGAGCTTCAGACGGACCAGCAGGCGGATCAGCTTTTCGGCATGCGCCAGCCGCTCGATCGGGTTCTGCGTCTCCGGCAGCGGCTGGATGTTGGCCAGCAGGTTGACCGGCACCCCCGGCGGCACCGGGCCGATCGTGATGTCGCCATTGGCGTCGAACAGTTGCGGCAGCAGCTTGCGGGCGGGGCCACGCCACGGCCGCAATATCTCCGGCACATAGCCGACCGGAATGCGGATGAAGCTGCGGGTTGTCGTGCGGTCGATCACGCCCGGCACCTTGCTGCCGAGCACCTTGTCCTGCGCGCGCTTCTCCGGCCACAGCATCTGCTCGATCGAGGCGTTGAAGACGCGCATGCGGGCCTCGACCGACGGGTCCTGCTCGAACGGGCCGACGCTGTTGTTGAGCAGGAACGGCGCGGTCGACCAGACGCTGATCAGCGAGGCCGGCCGTGTATAGCCGCGCCCGCCGGCCGGCATCTTGTAGGCGCCGCGGCGCGCCGGTGAACGGGTCGTGCACCGTAACGCTGCCGACCGATGGCAGGTCCTTGTAGGATTGCGACGAAAAATTGTCCCAGATGTTGCCGGCGATCGCGTTGGTCGCGAGCGGGCTGCAGGCGTTGGTCTGCAGCAACGTTACCGGCACGCGCGCCTCGGTTGACAGGAAGTTGTCGTCGAGGAAATCGGGGGCGGCCACGATCTGCCGCATCTGCTGCTTGTAGGCGTCGGTCTTGGTCCATGCCCAATAGCGGTTCCAGCAGTCGAGGTAGCCCGGGCCGGCGCAGCCGCCGGGGTCGAGGCCCACCGCCGGCTTTGGCGACTTGCTCGAATGGCAGCGCGCGCAGGTATCGGCGAAGACGCGCTTGCCGCGGTCGAGCACCGCCTGGTCGGTGGTCAGGTATTTGTCGCCGCCGGGTGCGTCCTTCAAATGGTCGGGCCGGGTCCGATTTCAGAAAGAACAGCGCCATGTTCGGGGTGTTGGCTTCGGTCGCCTGCCAATAGCTCGAATTGCTTCTCGCGCCACCGCGATTTCGATCGGCGGTGATCGGCTTGCCGCCGGCGACCGGATTGAAGTGCCGCAGCCATTCCTCACTGAACAGGCCGATATTCAGATACACCCGGTTGAGGGCGCCCGAGCGCCCCGACCGAATCCGACCCGTCTTTCAGCACCCGCACCGTCGAAACCATGTTGGGTTTGGTGAAGAAGCGGGTCAGCGGGCCGTCCGAGACAAAATCGTTGAACTGCTGGTTGTTGAGCTGGCCGCCGGTCAACGTTCGCTGCCCCAGCGCAATGCCTGGTCGAGCCGCGGCGCCGAGGCTGTAGACCGCGTTCATCGTGCGCGGGTTGTTGATGTTGTCGGTCGAGACCAGCGAGGTATCCATCGCGCCCGGCCGGTAGGTGTGGACCAGCTGGAACATGAAATTGTCGGGGTTCGCGGGCATAACTGAACAGCCGGTCGACCCAGATGATACTGCGCCCCGACCGTCGAACTCAGATTCGACCATTCCGGATGCGCCGGATCGGCCGGCGGATGTGATCGGGCTCGGCCCGACATGACAGAAGCCGCACGACATGCCGACGCGGTACGGCCGCACCAGATCCTTGTCGTTGTAATAGGCCGGGTCGGAGAAATAGCGCTTGGCGTCCCAGTGTTTGGCGGCGGCTTCGTCAAATGCCGGGTTGGGGAACAGGCGCAGCCCGACAATGCCGCTCGGATACGCCATAAGAACGAGCCGACCGGGACGGTCTTGCCGCGCGCGCCGATCTTGACGCCGGGATATTTGCTTTCGTCGGCGAACGGATCGGCCGGGCAATCGGTGCGGCGCTGGTCGAGCAGCAGGCCGAAATGATCAGTATCAGGCTTGGCCGCGTCGGGCTGGGCCGGCGCGTCGAAGCACGGCTCGTTGATGAGGCCGAGATAGATCCCAGCGGCGGTCGCGGTCGATCGGCTTGGCAGGATTGTAGGCAACGATTTTCAGCAGATCGAACGCGCCGAACGTGCTGGCGCGTCATCGTGTCCCAGAAGCGGTCGTCGCCGCCGCTCCACACGTATCCACATGTTGCGGCCCTTGACCTCTTCCGGGGTCAGCGCGATGCCGCCATCCATATCGTGGAAAAAATCCTCGGTCGCAGCCGGGAAAGACGCGGCATCGCGGCCCGCGGTGCGGGCTTCGTCGAGCACCTGGCCGGTCGGTCCGGTGTCGAACCCGGCCAGCGTCAGCAGAAGGAGCCCAGCCGCCGTCGCCCGCGCGACAAGCATGGAAGCCGTCTTCATACCCACCCCCGATATGCCCGCCCCGGCTGTGCCTGCCCCGGACCGCGACGCCACTTCGCCGCCGATTATCCTCCCACCACCTCCGGAGGCAATCAGGGAAATTAAACCGGAGTGCGGTGAAGTTTGATCGGCGATCAAAATTGGTCGGATTCCGGCCTAAAACCGGTCGGTGCCCAGCGCGCGCAGGGTTTCGGTCAGCTGCAAGGACAATGGCAGGTTCAGGTATTCGCCGGTCGGCGTCGGCTGCAGGAACCATTTGTGGTAGGTCGCGATGAAGGCGCCGGTCTGCGCCATTGTCGTAAAGGCGCGCTCGACCGCGTCGGTCATCTGCTGGTCGCGCTTGCGGAACATGATGCCGTAGGGCTCGTAGGTAATGAAGTCGCCGACCACGGCGAGGCTCGCCTGCGCCTTGTTGGCGGCGATGAAACCGGCCAGCAGCACGTCGTCGGTCGCGAACGCGGCGGCTTTTCCCGATACCAGCATATCGTAGGATTCCTGGTGGTCCCTGCCGGCGACAATGGTGATGCCGAGCTTGTACTTGTCGTTCAGCAGGCGCATTGCCGCTTCGTTGGTCGTGCCGCTGGTGACGACCAGGGTCCTGCCCTTCAAATCCTGATACGAGCCGATCCCGGAATCGCGCTTCACCAACAGCTTGGTGCCGGCGACAAACATGACCGGCGAGAATGCGACGGTTTTCTGGCGCTCGACATTGCTCGTCGTCGAGCCGCATTCGAGATCGGCCTTGCCGCTGATGATCGCGTCCATGCGCGTGTCGGCGGTGACCAGGTAATAGGCGACCGATACCGGCGCGACGCCAAGCTCGCGTTTGATCTCATCGACGATGCCAAGGCACAAATCGATCGAATACCCCATCGGCGGCGCGCCGCCGCGTACAAATGAAAACGGAAACGACGCCTCGCGATAGGCGAGCGTCACCGTGCCGCTGTCGCGGATTTTCTTCAGCGTGCCGGTCACCACGGCCGGGATGTTGGCCTCGGTCGCTGGCGGCGGCGCGGTGTTATCGGCGCCGCTTAAATCCTCGGCCGGCGCAGGACCGAAGGACAGGGCGAGCAGAACCGCCGCGACGAGGGCGGCGCGCGCCGCCATCCGGGTCAACAATCGGGTCTCCCCGCGGTCAGGCGGCCACCGCCGACGGCGCCCTGCCCAACTCGTCCTCGTCGGCCGATGGCCCAAGGTCCTTTTCGAACTTGGCGACGGCCGCGGCGGCGAGCGAGTTGCCGATGACGTTGGTCGCGCTGCGCCCCATGTCGAGAAACTGGTCGATGCCGAGGATCAGGAACAATCCGGCCTCGGGGATGCCGAACTGCTGCAGCGTCGCGAGGATCACCACCAGCGAGGCGCGCGGCACGCCGGCGACGCCCTTCGAAGTCAGCATCAGCACCGCCGCCATCAAGATCTGCTTCGACACCGGCATGTCGATGCCGTAGGCCTGCGCGATAAAGATCGAGGCGAAGGTCGTATAGGCCATCGTGCCGTCGAGGTTGAACGAATAGCCGAGCGGCAGGACAAAGCTGGCGATGCGCGTGGAGACCCCGAATTTTTCGAGCTGTTCGAGAATCTTCGGGTAGGCGGCCTCCGAACTCGCGGTCGAGAACGCCAGCAGGAAGGGCTCCCGCATGCGCTTCACCAGTTCCACCATCCGCGGCCCGATCACGACAAACCCGGCCACGATCAGCATGACCCACAGGATCAGCAGCGTCAGGTAGAAGCCGCCGAGGAACTTCGCGAAGTTGAGCAGGATGCCCGGTCCTGACTTGGTGATCACCGAGGCAACCGACGCGCACACGGCGATCGGCGCGATTTTCATCACATAGCCGGTGATGACCAGCATCATGTGCGCGACATTGTCGGCCAGCTCGACCAGGGGCTTGCCGCGTTCGCCCATCGCCATGATCGCGACGCCGGCGAAGAGCGAAAACACCACGATCTGCAAGATCTCGCCATCGGCCAGCGACTTGAACAGGGAGGTCGGGACCAGATGGTCGACAAAATTGTCGATGCTGAAAGCGTGCGTCGAGAGGTTGGCGGTCGTTGTGCCCTGGTCGGCGATCGTGATGCCGACGCCGGGCTGCAAGAGGTCCACCATGAACAGCCCGAGCAGCAGCGAGACGATCGAGGCCGACACGAACCACGCCATCGTCTTGGCGCCGATCCGCCCGACCGTCGCGGCATCGCCCATGTGGCCGATGCCGACCACCAGCGTCGACAGCACGAGGGGGCCGATGATCATCTTGATCAGCTTGAGGAAGACCGCGCTGACCAGTGACATGTACTTGGCGACTTCAGCCGCCGTCGCCTTGTCGGGGAAGGAATAATAGCTGGCCGTGCCGAGCGCGACGCCGAGCACAAGGCCTGCCATCACGTAGAAGAAGTTCCTGTTCAACGCACCCTCCTTCAGGTCCGGCCGAGCGGTGGGCAGAGAACCAAGGAGGCGTTACAATGCCGCATTTTCTCGCGCGAATCGAGCATTGCGACGGTTGCGTTGCATCAGAAAGAAAGGGGGCGCGGCCGGGCAAAGCCGGCGCGCGTCTATGCCACTTTGCGCAGTGTCAGGCTCTGCCAGACCTGGGATAGCGCGCCGACCAGATGCTCGATATCGGCGTCGCTGTGCAGCGGCGTCGGGGTCAGGCGCAGGCGCTCCGTGCCGCGCGGCACGGTTGGGTAGTTGATCGGCTGCACATAGATGCGGTGGTCGTGCAGCAACGCATCGCTGGCGGCCTTGCACAAGGAGGCGTCGCCGATCAGCACCGGCACGATATGGCTCTGCGACGGCATCACCGGCAGGCCGGCTTCGGCGAGCCTGCGCTTGACGCGTGCGACCCGGTCGCGATGGCGCAGCCGTTCGCTCTGGCTACCCTTGAGGTGACGCACCGCGGCCAGCGCACCAGCCACCAGAGCGGGTGGCAGCGAGGTCGTGAAGATGAACCCGGCGGCGTGGCTGCGCACGAAATCGATCAGCGCGGCCGAGCCGGCGATATAGCCGCCCATGACGCCGAATGCCTTGGCCAGGGTGCCCTGGATCACCGTCGGCCGGTGCGGCACCCCGTCGCGCTCGGCGATGCCGCCGCCATGCTCGCCGTAGAGGCCGACCGCGTGCACCTCGTCGAGATAGGTCATCGCGCCAAAGCGGTCGGCAACATCGCATAATTCGGCGATCGGCGCGATGTCGCCATCCATCGAATAGACCGACTCGAAGCACACCAGCTTCGGCTGCCCGGCCGGCAGGGCGGCGAGCCGGCGCGCCAGATCGGCGGCGTCGTTATGGCGGAAAATCTGCTTTTCGGCCCGGCTGTGGCGGATGCCGGCGATCATCGAGGCGTGGTTCAGCGCGTCCGACAGCACGACGATGCCGGGAATCTCCTGCGCCAGGGTCGACAGCGCACCCTCGTTGGCGACATAGCCCGAGGTGAAGATCAGCGCCGCCTCGCGGCCATGCAAATCGGCCAGTTCCTGTTCGAGCAGCAGGTGAAGGTGCGCATTGCCCGAGATGTTGCGGGTGCCGCCGGCGCCGGCGCCCGACGCCTCGATCGCGCCGATCATCGCCTCGATCACCGCCGGATGCTGGCCCATGCCGAGATAGTCGTTGGAGCACCACACCGTCACTTCATCGCCGACGCGGTGGTCGTAGGCGCGCGGGAACCGGCCGCGGCGGCGTTCGAGATCGGCGAACACCCGATACCGGCCCTCGGCGCGGAGCGCATCGAGCCGCTGCTTGAAGAAGCTGTCGTAGTCCATATTACAGCCGTCAGTGAGGAGATCGGCCTATAGCACAGATTGCACCGCGAGCGTCATGGCGCGCTCTGTCGCGGCCGGCGCCGGCTGACCGGCCCTGCCGGGACGCTGGCTGCGGGGACGCTACTGGTCGGGGCGCTGGCTGACGGCGGCTTGACGCAGCGGAACGTGACGCGTTCCGGCAGCAGGAGCGGGCAGTAGTCGAGGTACCAGTCGTTGTCGACCTGTTCCGCGGTGGTGCCGCTGGCGCATTCCTGCTGCGCCTGGTTCAGGACTTCGACCTCCGACGTATTCACCTGATTGTAGCAGACCGCGACACGCGGTCCCGGTGAGGCGCCGGGCTGCGGCGCCCGCGGCGCGGTCGGATAGGGGTCGAGCAGCCCGCATCCGGCGACCGCAAGAAGCCCGGCCAGCGCCAATATCGTGGTCAGCGTCGAGCGGGGCGCCGGGCACCTCATGGCATGCTCCTCATGGCAGGCACCTCACGGTGCATCCGCCAGTGCGCGCTCGGCGAACAACCCTGCCGCCATCAGCCGGGCATCGTCGCCGACGCGGCCGACCAGCTGAATGCCGGTCGGCAGGCCGCTGGCGCCCCACAGCGCCGGCATCGTCACGCACGGTGTCCCGAGCAGTGTCCACATCCGGTTGAAGATCGGGTTGCCGGTGTAGCCGAGGCCCACCGGCGCCTCACCGGGAGCGGCCGGCGTCAGCAGCACGTCACAGTCGCCGAAAAATCCGCTGAGTCCGGCCCGCGCCGCGGTCGTGTAGGCCACCGCCGCGTCATATTCCTCGGCTCCGACCGCCATCCCTTCGTCGAGCTGCTGGCCGAGGCGCGGCGACAATTCTGCACTGCGCTGCAGACGCTCATAGGCCAGTCCGCGCACCAGTTCGAAGCCCATCACCGATTCCTGCGCCGCGGTCAGATTTTGGTGACCCGCCGGCACAGCAAGCTCGACGACGGTGGCACCTGCTTTTTCCAGCGCGCTTCGGGCCCGCTCCAGCGCCTGTTCGGTGCTCGGCTCAGCCTCGGGCCACATCGGTGTGCGGTAGAGGCCGAAGCGCGGCGCCGCTTGCGGCATCGCGACATCGCGCAAGGCCGGCCGCCCGGCGAGGACACCGGCGAAAAACGCCGCGTCGGCGACATCGCGCGCCATCGTGCCGACCGTGTCGAGGCTGTCGCACAGCGGCTTCACCCCGGCGCGCGAGATCACGCCGAAACTCGGCTTGAACCCGATGCAGCCGCAAAACGATGCGGGCCGGATCACCGACCCGGCGGTCTGGGTGCCGAACGCCAGCGGCACCATGCCGTCGGCTACCGCGGCGGCCGATCCGCTCGACGATCCGCCTGGCGTGTGCGCCGGATTGTGCGGGTTGGCGGTCTTGCCGGGCGTAAAGCAGGCAAACTCGGTGGTGACGGTCTTGCCGAGCACGATCGCGCCGGCACCGCGCGCCAAGGCGACGCAGGCTGCGTCGGCGCCGGGCCGGTGGCGCCGGTAGATCGGCGAGCCGTAGCCGCTCGGCATGTCGACGGTGTCGATCAAATCCTTGACCGCAATCGGCAGCCCGTGCAGCGGCCCGCCCGGGCCCGAGGCGTCGCAATGCCGCGCCGCCTTCAGCGCCGCTTCGGGATCGATGTATTGCCATGCCCCGACAATCGGCTCGCGCGCCGCGATCCGTTCGAGATAGGCCGAAACCAGGGCCTCGGCGGTCAGGCGGCCGGCGGCTATTTCCCGCGCCGCGGCACGGGCCGAAAGGGTGAGGGCTGACATGCGGCGTCTCGCGCTGGGGGTGTCGGCGAGACCCTAGCGCCCGCCTGTCCGCCGCGAAAGCGCCGAGGTGATCGGCGCGTGGGTACGCTATTTATATTTCGGCAGGTACGCTATTTCGGCAGGTACGCTATTTCGGCAGGTACGCTAATTCGAATGCCTGCCGTTTACCCGGTGCCGGTTGTCGTGGCCATGCGTGACGCGATAGCGTGCAAATGTCGCACGAGCAGAATTTTCCGATAAGAATGGTTGGCCGGCCGGCAATCGCCGCCCGCCGATCGCCACGGACTGAAACGATGGGTCTGCGTGACGCACGCGACGACAATCGTCAGACCGACGCAGCGCGACAGACCTCCGCGCTGATGGGCCTCATTGTGATCCTTGCCCTGGCGATCGTCGGGGTGATCCTGGTGCGCGAGCTGCGCGAAAAATCCAATCTTGAGGATTGCCTGATGACCGGGCGCAGCAATTGCGCCCCGATCGAGACACCGCAGCATGGGGATTATTGATTTCCGGGTGTGGCGGCCGGCCGACCGGTGGCCAGCCTGTTGGTCGGCTTGTCGCAGCGGCGTTTCCCCGCCACACTGCGCCGCCCGCTCCCGGAGCATCAGCGACGAAGCCTTGCGATGAAAAACCAGCCGCCCGGCCATACCGGCCGCCATTTCCTGCAGATTCCCGGCCCCACCAACGTGCCCGACCGGGTGCTGCATGCGATCGCCTTTCCGACGATCGACCATCGAGGGCCGGAATTTGGCGACCTCGGCAAGGAAGTCGTCGCCGGGATGAAACGCGTCTTCCAGACCGACGGCACGGTGGTGATCTACCCGTCCTCCGGCACCGGGGCGTGGGAGGCGGCGCTGGTCAACACACTCTCGCCCGGCGACAAGGTCGTGATGTTCGAGACCGGTCAGTTCGCGACCCTGTGGCGGCAGATGGCCGGCAGGCTCGGCATCGAGATCGATTTCGTCCCCGGCGACTGGCGCCACGGCGTCAATCCGGCGCAGGTGACCGAAAAACTCACTGCCGACAAGGAGCACCAGATCAAGGCGGTGTGCGTCGTCCACAACGAAACCTCGACCGGCGTGATCACCCGCATTCCGGCGATCCGCGCCGCGATCGACGAGGCAAAACACCCGGCCCTCTTGATGGTCGACACGATTTCGTCGCTTGGCTCGATCGACTATAGGCACGATGAGTGGGGTGTCGATGTCACCGTGGCCGGGTCGCAGAAAGGGCTGATGCTGCCGCCGGGCCTCGGCTTCAACGCGGTCTCGGCCAAGGCGCTCGCCGCCAGCAAGACCGCCAAGATGACACGGTCTTACTGGGACTGGCAGGCGATGGGCGAAAGCGGCGCCACCGGCTTTTTCCCCTACACGCCGTCGACCAACCTGCTGTACGGGCTGCGCGAGGCGCTGAAGATGCTGCTCGACGAGGAGGGGCTGCCCGCGGTCTTTGCGCGCCATGACCGGCATGCCGAGGCGACCCGGCGCGCCGTCACCGGCTGGGGCCTCGAAGTGCTGTGCGCCGACCCCGCGAGTATTCCAGCTCGTTGACCGCGGTGATGGTGCCCCACGGCTACGATGCCGACCGGGTGCGCGACATCATCCTCGACGGGTTCGACATGTCGCTGGGCACCGGGCTCGGCAAGATGAAGGGCAGGATTTTCCGCATCGGCCATCTCGGCCATTTCAACGATCTGATGCTGTGCGGCACGCTGTGCGGGGTCGAGATGGGCCTGCACCGCGCCGGCATCCCGCATCGCGCCGGCGGCGTCGCCGCCGCGCTCGAATATCTCGGCAGCCTCGACGCCGGGCGGTAAGTGAAGTGCGTTTGTGATCAGCCTCTTGAGGAGGACAACCCGACATGACACCGGACGCCATCAACACCGCCGCCGCCGCGCTGGTCGCCGCCCGCAAGGGCAAGGCGATGCCGTCATTGCCCGATGGTGCACAGCCCGAATCCGAAGCGGATTCGTATGCGATCCAGAACGCCGTGCTCGGCCGGCTTGGCGAAAAAATCGGCGGCTGGAAGGTCGGGTTTTCGCCGCTCGGCGGCATCTTCTGCGCGCCGATCTATGCCTCGACGATCCATCCGACGCCATCGACGATGCCGGCGAGCGGGCTGCATGTGATCGGCATCGAGTGCGAGATCGGTTTCCGGGTCAGCCAGGCCTTCGGCCCCCGCGCCCAGCCCTATAGCCGTGACGAAATCCTTGCCGCCGCCGCGCTCCACCCGACGATCGAGGTCGTCGATTCGCGCTATGTCGATTTCCGCTCGCTCGACCGGCTGCAGGTGCTGGCCGACAATTTCTCGAATGGCGGGCTGGTCTACGGTGCCGCCGCGTCGGACTGGCGGGGCCTGGATCTGGTGCATCCGCCGATCAGCGTGACGGCCGACGCCAAGCCGTTCGCCGACTGCACCGGGCTGCGCGCCGGCGATCCGGTCGGCCTGTTGGTCGAACTGGTCAACCATGTCGCCAACAAGCGCGGCGGCGTGCCGGCCGGCACCTTTGTCACCACCGGCACCCATACCGGCCTCGTCTTCACCGACCCCGGCACCCACATCCGCGCCGATTTCGGTCCGCTCGGGCCGCGTCGAGGTATCGTTCCCGCGCTGAGCGGACATGATCACCGACCCGCTCGACATCGCGACCTACACCCCCGTCGCGCGGCGCGTGCATTGGCTGGTGGCGGTGCTGGCGGTGTTGGTCGTGTCGTTCGGGCTGGCGATCCCCGGGGCCCCGCGCGATGACGGGTCGCGCGACGTGCTGATGGTGCTGCACCGCTCGATCGGGCTGACGATCCTGGCGCTGATGGTGTTCCGCATGTACTGGCGGGTGGGGCATCCGGCGCCGCCGCTGCCGGCGGATTTCCCGCGCATCGAGGCCTTGGCGGCCCACGCCGACCATGTGCTGCTCTATGTGATGTTCCTGGTGATGCCGCTGAGCGGCTATGTCAACGCGGCGGCGGCCGGGCATGCGGTCAGCCTGTTCGGCGTCGTGACGATCCCGGCATTGCTGCCGGAAAGCCCACGCCTGTCACAGGCCGCCGTCGCGATCCACCTGACCGGCCAGTTTCTCGTCTATGCGCTGGTGGCGACACATGTCGCGGCGGCTTTGATGCACCGCTTCGTGCGGCGCAACACGATCCTCGACCGGATGCTGCCGCCGCGTCGCCGATATAGTTGAGGCTTCGTAGGATGGGCTGAGCGCAGCGAAGCCCATCATCCTGCCCATCCAAGGGAGGCGATGGGCTTCGCTGCGCTCAGCCCATCCTACGGCACTCAATGCCCTTAAGGGTTTGGCACCAGCGCCAGTTTCGAGCGGAAATATTCGAGCGCCTCGTCCAGCGTCTTCGCCGCGCGCAGCCGCTGGCGGCCGCTCAGCACGGTGTATTCCGGTTGTCCCTGCGTCGAGGCGACAGCCTTGACGATCGTATAGGCGGCGCTTTCATGGGTGTGCCGGAACACCGAAAACAGCGCCTGCCCGTCGCGATGGTCGATCGCGTAGTCGCGCCACACGCCACGCGCGACGCTGCGGCTGTAGAGCCCGAGCAGCTGATTGAGTTCGGAGCGCGTGAAGTAGAGCGTGCGACGCGCGCTGCGATAATCCCTCAGCGGCAGCACCGTCGCGTTTTTCCCGATCATCGGAGACCGTCTCTCGTCTGGCTGTCATCATTTTGCCCATTTCCGGCGAGGCGTCCAGCCGTCTTACGGCTTAGATGCTCAACTGCGTGCAATCCGACTCCGATTCGCCGCGCTGCGACTGGCTGCCGCCCGGATCAGCGGCGTCATGCCGCGATTTGCGTCACCGGAGCCGAGCGGATATGGTGCGCCCGCTTGAACCGGGGCCGATTTTGGGGCGTGCGTGAGCGAGATTTTTCGCGAGATCGACGAGGAACTGCGGCGCGACAACCTGTTGAAGCTGTGGTCGCGCTATGGGCGCTACATCATAGCGCTCGCCGTGGTTGTTCTGTTGCTCGCCGGGGGGGTCGTCGCATGGCGTGACCATCAGGCGTCGGAGCGTCGTGCGCAGGCGACTCGTTACGCCGCGGCGCTGGCGGTGATCCGCGACGGCAAGGACGCCGAGGCCGCCAAACTGTTCGGCAACGTTGCGAAGGAAGGCGGCGGCTATAGCCTGCTGGCGGCCTTCCAGGAAGCCGAGCTGCTGGCGAAAAGCGGCGACCGCAAGGGCGCGGTAGCCGCCTATGACCGGCTTGCCGCCTCGTCCGGCATCGAGTCCGAGTTCCGCGATCTGGCGACGTTGCTGTCGGTCATGCACGGGCTGACGGATGGTGACCCCAAGACGGCGATCGAACGGCTGCAGCCGCTGACGAAAAGCGGCAACCCGTGGCGGATCAGCGCTCTCGATCTGACCGCGGCCGCCAAGCTGAAGGCCGGCGACCGGGCCGGCGCGCTCGACATGTACAAGCAGCTGACCGACGATCTGACGGCGCCGCGCGGCCTACGTGCGCGCGCCGCCGAGATGGCCGCCGCCCTCAAATCCTAGCGGGATACTCGCTCGACGATGAAACGACGCGACTTTACCGCGCTGCTGCTGTCGCTGGGCGCCGCCGGCTGCGACATGTTCGCCGACCATAAGCAGCCGTTGCCCGGCGAGCGCATTGCGGTGCTCGGCGCCGAGGGCGATGTCGTGCCCGACGCGAAACTCGAGGGCACACCGGTAACGCTGCCGCCGCCGACGCTCAACCCCGAATGGCCGCAACCCGGCGGCAACCCCAACCACGACATGGGGCATCTGGCATTGCCGGAAGCGATCGACCGTGCCTGGAGCACCAGCGTCGGCGACAGCTCGGGGCGCTACACCAAGGTCATGTCGCAGCCGGTCCTCGCCGGCGGCCGGGTGTTCGCAATGGATGGCGGTGTACAGGTCAACGCCATAAACCCGACGAGCGGTGAGCGCATCTGGCGGGTCGATCTGAAGCCCGAGGAGCAGCGCGGCAGCGCCTTTGGCGGCGGCCCGTGCTTCTGGAAGGACCGGCTCTATGTCGCGACCGGCTACGCCGAGGTCATGGCGCTCGACCCGAATGACGGCAAAATTATCTGGCGGGTCAACGTCACTGCGCCGTTGCATGCGCCGCCGACGGTGGTGGACGGGCGGGTGTTTGTCGTCACTGTCGAAAACGAACTCAACGCCCTGTCGACCGATGACGGCAAGAAACTGTGGTCGCATAACGGCATTCCCGAGACCGCCGGACTGCTCGGGGGCGCCAGTCCGACCGTCGAGGGCGAGGTGGTCGTTACCGCCTATACGTCGGGCGAGCTGTTTGCCCTGCGCGTCGAAAACGGCCGTGCCGTGTGGTCCGACAATCTGGCGGCGGCGCGCAGCGTCAACGCGGTTGCCGGCCTTGCCAATATCCGCGGCCGGCCGGTCATCGACCGCGGCCGGGTGTTCGCGGTCAGCCATAGCGGCCGCATGGCCGCGATCGACCTGCGCAGCGGCGACCGCGTCTGGGAACAGCAGATCGCCAGCAGCCACAGCCCCTGGGTCGCCGGCGACTATGTCTTTGTGCTGGCCAACGACAACCAGCTCGCCTGCCTGATGCGCAATGACGGCAAGGTTCGCTGGGCCCGGCAGTTGCAGCGCTATGGGGACGAGAAGGCCAAATCCGACCCGATCCTGTGGGCTGGCCCGGTGCTCGGCGGCAATCGCCTGATCGTCCTGTCATCGACCGGCGAGGCGGTGTCGGTCTCCCCGGCCACCGGCGAACTGATCGGCCATCAGTCGATGTCGTCGGGCGGCTATCTCGGGCCGATCATCGCCAACAATTCCCTCTACCTTCTGACCGACGACGCCACCCTGTCCTGCTATCGCTGAGGGTTATCGGAGCACTATCCTCTGAGGCCAACGCGACGGTGACGACAGGGCGAGGGCGCAGCAAAGGGGGTAACGATGCCGTTGCTCGACGGGTTTGAGGTGCTGCAACTCGGCGGCGGAATGGCCGTCGCGGTTTGCGGGCGGCTGATGGCGGATGTCGGCGCGCGAGTGCGTTGCATTGACGCGGGCGGGGACGCTGACCCAGGGACGCCGCTGGTCGAGCATTTGAACCACGGCAAGCCCGTCGTTAGCGCCGTCGAGGCACGCGACGCCATTACCAGCGTCGGCCTGATCCTCTGCGAGGGCGGCCCGCGCGAGCTGAAGGCCCGCCACCACGATGCGGCGTCGCTGCGCCTTGTCAACCCGAAGGCCGCCATCGTCCTGATCTCGCCGTTCGGGCAGACCGGACCGAAGGCGGATGACCCCGCGACCGACCTCACCCTGCTCTTCGCCAGCGGCATCTCGCGCATGCTGACCGGGCAGGTCGATGATCTGGCGGAGCCGCCGATCCGGCCGGTCGGCGAGCAATCGGCGTTTCTCGGCGGGCTCGCGGCGGCCTGCGCCGGCATGCATGCCGCGATGGCGGCAGAGCCGGCGGTCATCGATGTGTCGATCCAGGAGGCGCTGGCGACGATCGCGATCACCGAACTGGCGCGTGCCGGGCTGACCGGCCGCAGCTGGGGCCGCAAGCGGCTGACCGATGGCAACGGCGCGACCGTGTGCATCCTGCCGACGCGTGACGGTTTTGCCGCGATCTCACCGCGCGACGACCACCAATGGGCGGCGTGGCTGACGGTGATGGGTTCGCCCGACTGGGGCAGCGAGCCGCGCTTCACCAGGAAGCCGGACCGGGTCGCCAACTGGGACGCGTTGCACGCGCTGATGTGCGTCTGGAGCCGCGATTACGACAAGCAGCAGATCGCCGATATGGCTCAGGCGGCGCATGTCCCGAGCTTTCCGCTGCGCGAACCGGCCGAGCAATTGCTGTCGCCACAGCTCGCGCATCGCGGCTTCTACCAATCGCGCCGGCTCGGCGGACAGGAGGTGAAGGCTCCCGGACCGCCCTTCGGGTTGACGATCGCGCCGTCGCCGCGGCCGGTCGCGCAGCGCGACGAAGACCGGTTGCCGCCCGCCTTCCCGCTCAGCGGGGTGCGGGTGCTCGATTTCAGCTGGGTCATCGCCGGTCCCACGGTGACGCGCTATCTCGCGGCGATGGGCGCCGATGTGATCAAAGTCGAGGCACCGGGCCGCGGCGACCCTGGCCGCACGTCGGAACTGCACACCGTGCTCGGCCAGGCGAAGCGCGCCATCGTGCTCGATCTGAAAAAGCCCGAGGCGATCGAGAT
Source organism: uncultured Alphaproteobacteria bacterium (assembly GCA_963737875.1). GTDB lineage: Bacteria > Pseudomonadota > Alphaproteobacteria > ATCC43930 > CGMCC-115725 > DATARH01. The sequence goes on from CAVTUM010000020.1 coordinate 24,089, forward strand.
TGCCCGCGGGCTCGCCGCCAAATCCGATGTGCTGGTCGAGAATTTCGCGACCGGGGTGATGGACCGGCTCGGGCTTGGCGCCGAGGCGTTGTGCAAGATCAACCCGAACCTCGTCTATGTCTCCGCCTCCGGGCTCGGGCGCACCGGGCCGGAAGCGCGCGGCGTCGCCTACGGCACCTTGTTGCAGTGCTATGCGGGGTTCGCCGGGCTTAACCGGCATCCGGAGATCGCGCCGCGGGTCGGCCTCGCCTGGCTCGACCCGATGTGCGGGCTGATGCTGGCATTCGGCAGTGCCGCCGCTCTGTGGCATCGCCGGCGCAGCGGCGGTGTCGCGCGCATCGATTTCTCGATGCTCGAAGCGATGCTGTGGACGATGGCCGGACCGCTGCTCGCGGCGCAATCCGGCCGTCCGCCGCAACCGGCCGGCAACCGCTCGGTGCAAGTCGCGCCGCACAATGCCTATCGTTGCGCCGGCGATGACGAATGGCTCGCGCTCGCGGTCACCGGCGATACCGAGTGGCGCCGCCTGTGCGAGATTGTCCCCGGCCTCGCGTCGCTGGCGCAGCTGGACCTTGCCGGCCGTGTCGAGCGGCTGCGCCAGATCGATGACATCATCAATGCCTGGACGGCTCCGCAACAGGCCGCGGCTGCCGCTGCGATGTTACAACGGGCGGGTATCGCCGCCGAAGTGCTGGCACGCTCCGGCGATCTGGTCGCCAGCGATCATCTTCGAGAGCGCGGCTTCTGGGATGCGCACGGCGCAGGCGTGCTTCCCGGCCTGCCGTGGCATGCCAGCTTTGGCCGCGTCTTTGGTCCGGCCCCCGCCCTGGGCGGCGACACCGACGGCGCGCTTCAGGACGTGCTTGGGCTGTCGCCGGGAGAGATCAGCCGGCTGCGCGAGGCGCGTGCTCTCGGATAACGGATCGGGATCAGGCCGGCATTGCCAGCAATTCCCGGTGATCGACCGGGGCGGGAGCGGCTTCCGGGAACAGGAGTTCCTCGTATACGTCGATGGTGCGGCCGCACATCGTCTCGCGGGTGAAGCCGGCGGCGACATGCGCCATCGCCCGGCGGGCAAAGGCGGAACGCTCGCCGCCGCTGAGCGCCAGGGCCTCGCGGATCCCGGCGGACAGCTTTGACGGGTCGCTTGGCGGTGCCAGCCAGCCGGTGACGCCGGGGATGATCGTCTCGCGTGCGCCGCCGTGGTCGGTCGCGACGACCGGCCGTCCCATCGCCTGCGCCTCGACGATAACCCGCCCGAAACCCTCGGGGTCGGTCGAGGCAGACACGACGACATCCGACAGGCTGTAGGCCGCCGCCATGTCGCGGCAATCCTCGATGATGCGGAACATGCCGACAAGACCGTAGCGGTCGATCGCGCCCTCAAGCTCGCGGCGGAAGCCGGGACGCTGCTCGGTGCCGAGCATCAGGCAGCAGAGATCGCGCCGATTGAGCTGGGCGATCGCTTCGATAAAATCGAGGCCGCCTTTCCAGCGGGTCAACCGGCCGGGCAGCATGACGACCTTGGTGTCGTCGGGGACGCGCCATGCGGTTGCCAGTTCGGCGACGCGTTCGCCATTGATGCGGTAGGGATTGAACACGTTGATGTCGACGCCGCGCGGGATCACCCGCAGCCGGTCGGGGCCGACGCCGTACACGCTGACGACGTGCTCGGCGACAAATTGCGAAATCGCGATGACCCGCTCGCCGCGCGCCATCACCGAGTTGTACCAATGCTTCAGTGGCAGATCGATGGCGTAGGCATTGTGGAATGTCGTGACAAAGCGGCGGCGCGTCGCGCGTGCCGCCGACCACGCGCTCCAGGCCGGGGCGCGGCTGCGCGCATGTACGACGTCAATCTTGTGGCGACGGATGATCTCGATCAGTGCGGCGGCATTGCGCCGCATCACCAGCGGGTTCTTCGAGGCGAGCGGCAGCTTGATGTGATGCGCCCCGGCGCGGGTCACCTGATGTTCCATCGGACCGCCGGCAGAGGCGACATAGGCATTCCATCCGGCCTCGACCAGCGCCCCGGCGAGATCGACGGTGCCGCGCTCGACCCCGCCGGAGACCAGCGCAGGGATGACCTGTAGAACGGCCGGCGGACGTCCTTTTTGCGATAGACCGGCGGTGTTATCGTCGCTGCCCATACCGTTGCTGTAAGACCTCGATGCTCAAAACAACCCCAAGCTCGTTAACGCGCTGGCACGATTTTCCGTGACCGATTCCAGCCCACCGATTCTAGCACGGCCGGATGGCGCGACAATCGCGTACCACCGGCTGAGCGGCGCCGCGCCGGGAATCGTCTTCCTCGGCGGCTTCCGTTCCGACATGATCGGAACCAAGGCATTGTTTTTAGAGGGTTATTGCCGGCAGCGCGGGCGTGCGTACCTGCGTTTCGACTATTTTGCGCACGGCGCATCGAGCGGCGATTTCGCGCTGGCGACGATCGGGCGGTGGCGTGACGATGCGATTGCCGCAATCGATTCGTTGACGAGCGGTCCGCAAATCCTTGTCGGATCAAGCATGGGCGGCTGGATCATGCTGCTTGCGGCGCTCGCACGGCCGCAACGGATCGCCGCTTTGGTGGGCATCGCCGGCGCGCCGGATTTCACCGAGGAACTGCTGTGGCCGCGCCTTTCGCAGGCGCAGCGGGCGGAGCTTGCCGAGCACGGCAGCGTCCTGCGCCCGTCGGAATACGATGCTGGCGGCTACCTCTACACAAATGCCCTGATCGAGGACGGCAGGCAATCACCTGTTGCTCGGGGCGCCGATCCCGCTCGAGGTGCCGGTGCGCCTGCTGCACGGGCTGAGCGACGAATCCGTGCCCTGGCAGCTCAGCCTGCGCCTTGCCGAACAGCTGGTCAGCCAGGATGTCGCGGTCACCCTGGTCAAGGACGGCGACCATCGCCTCTCGACCGACGCCGATCTCGCCCGCCTCGGTCAAACCCTCGACGCTCTGACGCAGCAACAGTGATCTCCCCTCCGCGGTGAGGGATCGGACCAACAACAGGATGGAGAAGACGATGGCGACATTGAAGAATGCGGCGCGCGAGCGGCTGGGGCGGGGGAGATGGCGCTCGGCATCATTCTGCGACAGGCGCGCACGGTGGATATCGCGCCGGCGATGAAGGCGTGCGGGTTCGACTGGCTGTTTCTCGACCTCGAACATAATTCGATGGACCTCGACATGGCGGTGCAGATCGCCGTGGCGGCGCTGGGTGCCGGCATTGCGCCGATCGCCCGGGTGCCGGCCGGGCAGTTGTGGATGGCGACGCGGTTTCTCGACGGCGGCGGGCTCGGCATCGTCGTGCCGCATGTCGACACGGCGGAAGAGGCGCACAAGATCGCGCAGGCGCTGCGCTATCCACCGCTGCGGGCACCGCTCGGTGGCCGGCGGGCTGCCGCATTTCGGCTATCAGAAGCTCGAGCCTCGCCGAGACCTGCGACGGCATCAACGCCGCGACCTTTGTCATCGTGATGCTCGAAACCCCGACCGCGATCGCCAATGCCGACGCGATCGCGGCGGTGCCCGGCATCGACTCGCTGCTGATCGGCACCAACGACCTGGCGATGGAACTCGGTATCCCCGGCGGGTTTGGCGACGAGCGCATTGTCGCCGCCTATCAGGCGGTGTGCGACGCCTGCCGGGAGCACGGCAAGCATGCCGGGGTCGGCGGCATCAGCCGACGACGCGCTGTTGCGCCGCTATATCCAGATGGGTGTGCGCGTTGTCTTGCCGGGCAGCGATTTCAGCTTTCTGCAGGCCGCCGCCACCGAGCGCGCCACCACAATGCGCGCCTGTCTCTGAACGTTGTTCACGCTGGCGTTACTTCCTGACCGTGTCGGGCCAGTCCGTCCGGCAAAGCACCTTCTGGCCGGCGGAACGCCGGCCGGCCCATTCGATGGCTTGACGGAGCGGTCCTTATCGGGCTGCTCAGTCGAAATGGTCTCGCAGGAGAAAGTCGCGGCGTCCGATGTGCCGCCGCCGGCCCGGCGGCAGCCCGACATCGTGCGCGGCATCCTCTTGATGTGCGCCGGCGTGTCGATGTTTCCGTTTCTGAACGCCGCCGTGAAGCTGCTCGGCGCGCATTACCCGGTGTCACAGATCGTCTGGGCGCGGTTTACCGGGCACCTGATTGTCATGCTGCTGGTGTTCCTGCCGCATTACGGCCGCCGACTGCTGGCGACGCGGCGGCCGGGGGTGCAGATCGCCCGCTCGCTGTTGATGCTGGCGAGCAATGCGCTGTTCGTCGTCGCGATCGCGCGGGTCCCGTTGGCAACCGCGTCGGCGATCGGGTTCACCTCGCCCTTGATTGTCACCGCGCTGTCGGTGCCGCTATTGCACGAAAGCGTTGGCGTCCGGCGGTGGAGCGCGGTGGCGGTCGGGTTTGCCGGGGCGCTCCTGGTGATCCGTCCCGGCGCCGGCATGCACGACCCGGCGGTCTTGTTGCTTCTGCTGGGGTCGGCCGCTTATGCCCTCTACCAGATCGCGACACGCTGGGTCGGCATCTACGACGACGCGGCGACCGGCATCGTGTTTTCGGCGCTGCTCGGCTCGCTGGTGATGAGCTCGTCCTGCCATTCGTGTTTGTGATGCCCCGCGACCTGACCGATTTCGCGCATGTTCTGCAGCCTCGGGGTATTCGGCGGCGTCGGGCACTATCTGGTGATCCGTGCCTTTCAGCAGGGGCAGGCGGCGGTCATCGCGCCGCTCGGCTATGTCGAGCTGGTCGGCACCACGGCGCTCGGCTATCTGATCTTCGGCAATTTCCCCGATCGGTGGACCTGGATCGGCGCCGCGATCATCATCGCTTCCGGCGTCTACATCGCGTTGCGCGAGCGCAAATTGCGCGCGGCCGCGCGGCGCTGAGCCGGCCGGGGCGATTAGAGCGGTATTCAACCAGGTGGAGTCGCATCCCCCCAAAAATTGTCGTCCCTGCGTAAAGCAGGGACCCACCGGGCAGCTTGGGAGTTGCTGAAAAGTGGGTCCCTGCTTTACGCAGGGACGACAACGGATACTTGATCGAATTTGATCAGACGCCGTTCTAATTCGCCAGGACGGCCTTGGCCTCCGCCAGTTCGGGCCGCTGCGTCTCGGCCTGCCCGGCGAGGGTCACCAGTTTCTGATAGGCCTCGCGAGACGCCACCGCATCGCCCGCCTCTTTTGCGGCGCGTGCCTTGCCGAGGATGCTGCGGAACCGGTTGGGCTCGCTGCGCAGCGACAGATCGTATTCGGTCAGCGCCGCCTGCGGCTGCTTCAATTCAAGCAGTAGATCGGCGAGCAGTTCGCGGGCCGGCTGCACCTCGGCGGGCGTCGCCGGGTGCTTGTCCATCGTCGCATCGAGATCGGCCGCCGCGCGCGCCAGCTCGACCGCTTTTTTGTCGTCCCCCTGCATATGCGCCAGGATGCCCGAGGCGGCGAGGCGCTGGACCTCGACCTGATTGGCCCAGTAGGTGTCCTTGGCTTCCGAGAGCTTGTCCTTGAGGGATTGCAGGGTATCGATGTCGTGTTGCGCGCCGGCGAGGTCACCGGTGCGGGACTTGCCGAGGGCGCGGCCGAACGAGATCATCGCTTCGCCCCACGGGAAGCGTTCGAGCGGCAGTGAAATCTGCGGCGCGGCAGGGAAGCCGCCGCTGTCCAGTCGCGACGCTCGAGCGCATAGCGGACCGGAATGGCGGCCACCGCATAGGCCATCGGCAAATTGGCTGTGTTGCTCTGGCTAAAGCCGAGCAGTTCGTCGCGCACCTGCTTGGCCTTGCCGTCCTGCCCGATCTGCAGGTAGGCGTATTCGAGATAGTCCATCGTATGGACGGTTTCGCTGTCGAAGCCGCCCGGCCCGAGGGTTTTCTGGATATAGGCGATCGCCGCAGTATGCGCCGCGATGTTCGAGTCGATCGATTGCTGCCACATCCCCAATCGGGTGAAGATGTGCGACGGCATGTGCAGCGCGTGCGGCACCTCGGGGGCGATCTTGGAATAGCAGATCGCGGCAGCCAGTCCCGCCTCGGCGAAGTTGCGCCGAATCGTCGCTGTGGATCAGGTAATGCACGATGCCGGGATGCTCCGGCTGCTCCTTCCACGCCGCTTCGAGGATGCCGGCGGCCTTGCGCTGGTTGGCGTAGGTCTTGTCGGTCGGCAGCGCCGTCGCGTTGAGCGCGAGCGCGTAAAAAATGCCGGCCTCGCGATCGTCGGGATAGCGCTGGTGCAGCTGTTCCATCGCCTTTTCGTAGGCGACGGCGCGGGTGCGGTGATCGAGCTTGTCGCTGTCGCGGTAAAATGTGGCGATGGCCGCGATGTAGTCCTTTTCGCGATCGGTCTTCGGCGGTATCGCCTGGGCCTTCTCGACCGCCTCGGAACCAGCCTTTAAGGCGGCGGGCCGGGCGGGAACCACAGCGGATACCAGTGGCTCATCGCGATGCCCCAGTAGCCCATCGCGCAGCCCGGCTCGGCTTCGGTGACGGCGGTGAAGCCTTTGACCGCCTCCGGATACCAGAAGGAATGCAGCGTCCAGACGGCCTGATTAAATGTCTTCTGGGCCTGGGCCCCGCAAGAAACCGGGAATTTGACCTCACCGGTCGTCGTCTTGACTGCTGCCGTATCGGCGCGCGCGGGGCCGGCCAGGGCCGGCAGCAACAGGAGGTTCGTCGCAACAAGAGCATTGGCGATGCGGAAGCGCGTCATGGCGGGGACCTCCCTGTGTTCGATTTCTGTGTGCGGATGGGCTCTCGTAACTTGTTGCGGGCCTCTTTCGGATTGTCCCGGCATTACATCAGGAATTGTCAGGTTAAGCACGCGGGATCACCAGCACTCGCTGGCTTGACCCGGCGCGCATCGCTGCTCGACGATATGCCGGTGATGGCACGGAGCCGATGATGGATTTCACGATACCCGACGAACTGGTCGAACTGCGCGAGCGCACCGAGCGGTTTGTGCGCGAGGAGATGATCCCGCGCGAGAACGACAAGCGGCAGGGCGCGCACGGGCCAAGCGAGGAATTCCGCCGCGAGCTGGTGGCGCTCGGGCGGCGCGGCCGGGCTGCTGTCGCCGCATGTCGGGACGCGAATGGGGCGGGCTCGGGCTCGACCACCGCGGCAAGGCGGTGGTGTTCGAGGCCGCCGGCTATTCACCGCTCGGGCCGATCGCGATGAACTGCTTCGCCCCCGACGAAGCCAACATGCACCTGCTGGAGCAGGTCGCCGAGGAGCGGCAGAAGGAGGAATACCTGCGCCCGCTGGCGGCCGGCGATATCCGCTCGTGCTTTATGATGACCGAGCCGTCGCCGGGCGCCGGCTCCGACCCGTCGATGCTGCTGACGACCGCCCGCGCGCGACACTGGCGGCAATCGCGGCGATTTCGTCATCGACGGCGACAAATGGCTGATCACCGGCGCGGTCGGCGCCGGGTTCGCGATCATCATGGCGAAGAACGACAGCGACGACCTCGGGCCGGCCGGCGCGACGATGTTTCTGGCGCCGATGGACGCGCCCGGCATCCATATCGAGCGCATGCTCGACACGCTCGACGGCTACATGGCCGGCGGCCACGCGGTGATCCGGCTCGACGGGCTGCGGGTGCCGGAGAGCGCGGTGCTCGGCAAAGTCGGGCAGGGGTTCCGCTATGCCCAGGCGCGGCTCGCGCCGGCGCGCCTGACGCATTGCATGCGCTGGCTCGGCGCGGCGCGGCGCTGCGCACGACATCGCCACCGATTACGCCCGCACGCCGCACCGCCTTCGGCAAGCCCCTGGGCGAGCACGAAGGGGTCGGCTTCATGCTGGCCGACAACGAGATGGACATCCACACCTGCCGGCTGGCGATCTGGCACACCGCCTGGGTGCTCGACCAGGGCGAGCGCGGCCGCCACGAATCGAGCATGGCCAAGGTGATCTGCTCGGAGGCGATCTGGCGCGTCGTCGACCGCTCGATGCAGGTGCTGGGCGGCCTCGGCATCACCGACGACACGATCGTCGCCCGCATCTTCCGCGAGGTCCGCCCGTTCCGCATCTATGACGGCCCGTCCGAGGTGCATCGCTGGTCGATCGCGCAGCGGGTGCTGCGCGGCGGGGGCGCGCGTTAGCGGTGGCGGGCGTTAAATGACAGCGGCGGTGCGCAACGCCGCGATTTCGCTGTCGGCATAGCCGAATTCGCGCAGCACCGCGTCGGTATCGGCGCCGACTTCCGGGGCGGGGTGGCGGAGCTGGCAGGGCGAGTCGGTGAACTTGATTGGGAAGCCGAGCATTTTCACGATGCCGTGGCCGGGGTGTTCCTGCTCGACGATCATCTGCTGGTCGATGATCTGCGGGTCGGCGAAGGCCTCGGCGAGGCTCAGCACACGGCCGCAGGGGATTCCGGCGGCGTTGAGCTTTTCGATCCAGTATTCGGTGGGGTGGGCGGCGAGGCGGGTTTCGATCTCCGCATTGATCGCGGCGCGGTTGGCGACGCGCAGCGCGTTGCTGGTGAAACGCGGATCGCCGCGCCATTCCGGCGCCTCAAGGGCGTCGACGAGGCGCTGATAGGATTGTTCCTGGCTCGGAGCGAGCGCGACCTCGCCGTCGGCGGTGCGGAACATGCCGTAGGGCGAGACGATCGCGTGGTCGTTGCCGGTGCGGGCCGGGGTTTCGCCGGTGGCAAGCTGGTTGGCCCCTAGAAACGCCAGCAGGCTCATCAGCCCGTTATTGAGGCTCGACCCAACCGTGTCGCCGTGTCCGGTCCGGCCGCGCTTCACCAGCGCGGCGCAGACGCCGATCGCGCCGTAGAGGCCGGCGACCAGATCGGCGATCGGTGGTCCGGCGCGCAATGGCGGGCCACCGGCCTCGCCGGTCACCGCCATGAAACCGCTCATCGCCTGCGCGATGAAGTCGAAGGACGGCCGGTCGCGATAAGGGCCGGTCGTGCCAAAGCCGCTGATGTTGGCGTAGACGAGGTCGGGCTTCAGTTGTTTCAGCCGCGTCGTGCCGAACCCCATCTGGTCGAGCACACCCGGCCGGTAATTCTCGACCAGCACATCACTCTGTTCGATCAGCCGCGCCAGCACGTCCTTGCCGGCATCGCTGCGCAAATTCAGCGACAGCGAGCGCTTGTTGCGGTTGAAACCAGCGAAATACCACGACAGCCCGTCGCGGATCGCACCCTGCTGGCGCAGCGGGTCGCCGACCCCCGGCGTCTCGACCTTGACCACTTCGGCGCCCATATCGGCGAGGATCATCGTGCAGAATGGCCCGGCCAGAATGCGCGTCAGATCGACGACCCGAATACCCGATAGCGGCACGCGGACCTCGCTGTGTGATTTCATTGAGCGCCGTATGATGGGCTGAACGCTACAAATCCAGCTCCAGCACCTCGCTGCGGGCGCGGGAGCAGCAGATCAGCAGGTGGGTCTGGCGGGCGCGGTCGGTCAGGATCGGGTCGCGGTGGTCGGGGTCGCCGGCGGTGTAGCGGGTGAGGCAGGCGCCACAATAGCCGAGTTCGCACGAGGTGCGCACGGGAACGCCGTTGCGCCGCAGCACGTCGATGATCTTGTCGCCCGGCGGCACGTCGTATTCCGCACCGCTGCGCGCGAGGCGCACGCGGAACGGCCGGTCGTCTTCGAGATGCGCCGGCGGGGCGGCGTTGGGTCCGGTGAAAAATTCGCAATGCACCGTGCCGACCGGCCAGTGCGCCGAGGCCTCCGCCGCCGCGGCCATCATGCCGCGCGGGCCGCAGTAATAAAGGTGCGTGCCAGGCTGCGGCTCGAGCAGCAGGGCGGCGATATCGAGGCCCTTGGCGGGGTCGCCGCCATCGTAGTGGAAGACGACCTTGCCCATCGCCGCGAGCAGGTCGAGGTCTTCGCGAAACGCGGTCTTTTCCGGCGCCCGGGTGCAGTAATGCAGCAGAAACGGAGCGTGGCGGCGTTTCAGTTCGCCGATCATCGCCATGATCGGGGTGATGCCGATGCCGCCGGCCAGCAACAGATGCCGCTCGGCCTCCTCGAATAGCGGGAAATGGTTGCGCGGCAGCGAGACCTCGACGATGTCGCCGACCCGGATATTGTCGTGCAGCAGGCGGGACGCCGCCCCTTCCTTTTCGCGCAGCACCGCGATGCAGTAGCGGCGGCGCTCGATCGGCTCGTTCCACAGCGAATAGTCGCGCCAGGTCGCGTGGCCCATCCGCACGCCGATATGGCTGCCGGCGTCGAAGCGCGGCAGATCGCGGCCATTGGGGTCGACGAGTTCGTAGCCGTTGATGTCGTCGGCGAGGTAGGTGATCGAGCGGACGCGGAGCTGCATCGGAGTTCGCTATCGCCGCGAGAGGGATTTGATGATCCCCCAAACACTGATCGCGGCCCAGAAGATTTCAATCACCACCGACGGGAAATTCCACGCGAAGCACAGCGAGATAAAAATCAGCACCGCCCCCACGAGGTTGCCGGCCGGGTAGCGCCAGTCGTCGGACGACAGCCAGCGCTGCTGGTTGGCGAAATACACGACCACCAGCAATGCCGCGCCGGCGAGGCCGATCAGGTCGGGCAGTTCGCCGTGCATACCAGCCGACCGCGATCGCCACCTGATGAGTTTGCGCTGCCTCCCTCTTGCGTCATTCCCGCGCAAGCGGGAACCCAGGAACACGGACGATGGGAAATAGGGTGACGACCGAGTTCTTGGGTTCCGGGTTCAGCCCTGCGGGCTGCCCCGGAATGACAGAAATGGGGGCGGTGCCTCTTGAAGTTGGCGCCCTTGCGCGGGCGCCGGGGTGACGGGCAAAGGAAAGAGGTATCGAGGCGTGGCACGCTCTAATTCCCTGCGAGATCGCGGGATTCGGGGAGGAACAAATCCTGCCAGGCGGCGGGGCGGTTCTTGATGCGGCCGACTTTGTTGAGGAATTCGCTGAGGCGCAGGATGCCGGCCGGCGCCGCGGTGTAGGCGAGGTCGGGGTCGCCGATCATATCGGTCAGGTCCTCCAGCGGGATGTCGGAATCCTTGACCATCTGGCCATAGATTTCGGCGGCGGCGCCGGGGCTTTTCTTCATGAAATCGTCGGCCTGCTGCAAGGCCGACAGGATCGCGGCGCACAGCGCCGGGTTGGCGTTGCGAAACCGTGTCGTTGTCACGAGCACGGCGCTGGTGTGCGGCCCGGTGATGTCAAACGAGTCCATGATGCGGTGGATATCCGGGTCGCCGAGTTCCCCATCGGCGAACGGGGTGCGCGAGAAATGTGCCACGATGTCGCCTTTGCCGGACAGCAATGCCATCGCGGCGTTCGCATCGGGCATCGCCAGCGTCAAGGCGTCGAGCTTGTCGAATTTGTCCTGTCCCCATTCCTGCGCCGCCGCCATTTCGAGCATCACCGCCGGCCCCGATATCTTCACCTCGGGCACAGCGATACGGTCTCCCGGGTTGAAATCGCGGATCGTCTGGATCGATGGCTTGCGCGTTACCAGCACGTATGGCCGCTGCGCCAGCGCACCGAGCGCCTTGATCTCGCCGGGCGTGCCGGTGGTGGCGTCGGCGGCGAGGAGAAACGGCACGAGATCGGCGGCGACCAGGTCGTTTTTGCCGCTCATCAGGGCGCCGAGCGGCGGCATGTTCTCGGGGGCGGCCCAGGTCACGGTGACGCCGGCGACCGCCATCGCCTCGGCGGTGCGCTCGATCAGGTGCTCGTGCTGCATGATCAGCAAGGGCAGGGTGGTCAGGTCGAGCGGGCGCAGGATGCGGAGTTCGACCGGGTCGGCGAGCGCCGGCCGCCAGACGGTCAGCCCGGCCAGTGCGAACCCGGCCAGCGCGAACAACCCGGCGATCAGGCGGCGGCGCTGCATGAAGGCTCGGATGCGGGGTGCGAGAGCGGCTCGTAATATTGTGCCGGAAAGCCGGCCTGGTCGCGCGCCGCCCGGTTGAACGGCGGTTTCAGCGTGCCCTTGAAATAGCGGCGGACCCGGTCGTGGAATGTCGCCGCCGGGTCGAGGCCGGCGGCCTCGCACAGCCGGTCGAACCAGCGCGCGCCGACCGCGACATGGCCGATTTCGTCGCGGTAGATGCGGGCGAGGATCGCGGCGCTGGCGGTGTCGCCGGTGCGTTCGAGCCGGGCGGTCATCTCGGGCGTCACGTCGAGCCCGCGCGCTTCGAGGACCAGCGGGACGACCGCGAGGCGTGCGATCAGATCATGCGCGGTCAGGGCTGCCGCTTCCCACAGCCCGTCATGCGCCGGCAAGGCACCGTAGGCCGAGCCGAGTTCTTCAAGGCGGGCCTGCAGCAATGCGAAATGCTCGGCCTCCTCGGCGGCGACCGCGAGCCAGTCGCCGTAAAACGCGCGCGAGAGGCCGGCATCGGCGAAGCGGGCGACGATGTCCCAGGCGAGGTCGATCGCGTTCAGTTCGATATGCGCCAGTGCGTGCAGCAGCGCGATGCGGCCGGCGGCCGAGCCGAAATTGCGCCGCCGCGGCATGTCGCGCGGCGGGCGCAGCACCGGCAGCGGCGGCCGGGCCGGGCGTGGCGGTGGCGTGGCATGGCCGACCAGCACGTTGCCCTCCCCTCGGCCCAAATCGTTGCGAGGGCGCGGCTGAGGGCGACCTTGCCGGCCGGGTCGGCGGTGGCGAGGATCGCCGCGGCACTTTCGGCGAGAGTGCTCCGCACGACCTCACCGGCCATCAAATTTCGTTGACCGCCTTCAGCACCTGGGCGACGTGGCCGGGCACCTTGACCTTGTGCCAGACGTTGCGCACGACGCCGTCCTTGTCGATCAGGAAGGTGCTGCGGTCGATGCCCATGTATTTGCGGCCGTACATGCTTTTTTCGACCCACACGCCGTAGAATCTCGCACACCTTGCCCTCGGTGTCGGAGGCGAGGGTAAAGGGCAGCTCGTATTTCTTTTTGAACTTGTCGTGCGAGGCGACGCTGTCGCGCGACAGGCCGATCACGGTCGCGCCGGTCTTGCCGTAATCGGGGAACGAATCGCGAAAGCCGCAGGCTTGCGCGGTGCAGCCCGAGGTGTCGTCCTTCGGGTAGAAATAGAGGACGACCGGCTTGCCCTGCAGCGCCGACAGCGTCACCGAGCCGTTGCCGTCCGTCGGCAGGGTGAAATCGGGGGCCTTGTCACCGACCGCTATGCTCATGGCTTGGTCTCCGCTGTCGTCGTTTCCGGTGATCGCGCGAGGCGCCGGGCCGGCTGCGCGATCAGCCGATCGTACCATGCCCGCACGCTGTCGCAGGCGGCTGTCATATCCGCATCGAGCCGGGCGAAGTCAATCGCGCCGGCGCAGCGTGCCAGTGTCGCACCGGCCGCGCCGTCCAGCGCCGCGGCATCCGGCACTCCGTCGAACAGCAGCGCCAGCAATGCCCGCAGATGCCGCAGCAGATGCAGTGCCTCGCTCAATTCGCGCTCGCCCTGCGGCGGCAGGATGCCGGCGGCGCCGAGCGCCACCAGCGCGTTGGCCGGGTCGCGGCGCAGAATCTCGGGGCGGGCGGCAGCCTCGCGCAGCATCAGGTACTGCACGATGAATTCGAGGTCGAAAAGCCCGCCGCGGCGGTGCCGCAAATCCCACGGCGAGGGGCGCGGGTTGGCGTCGGCGATGCGCTGGCGCATCGCGGCGACATCGGCGAGCAGCCGGTCGGGGTCGCGCGGCGCGGTCAGCGCGGTGTTGATCGCGGCCTGGATGCGCTCGCGCAGCGCCGGGTCGCCGGCGATCGGACGCGCCCGGGTCAGGGCGAGATGCTCCCAGGTCCAGGCGGCCTCGCACTGGTACTCGGCGAAGGCGGCGAGGCTGGAGGCGATCGGGCCGGATTCGCCCGATGGGCGCAGCCGCATATCGACCTCGTAGAGCCGGCCTTCCGGGGTCGGCGCGGTGATCGCCGAGATCAGCCGCTGACTGAGCCGCGCGAAATAGGCCGACAGCGCCAACTGGCGCGGGCCGGTCGACCCGATGCTGTCGGCGGGCGCGTCGTAGATCAACGTCAGGTCGATATCGGAGGCGAGGTTCATCTCGCGGCTGCCGAGCCGGCCCATCGCGACAATCGCCAGCGCGCCGCCTGGCACCTCGCCGTGCTGCCGCGCGAAATCTTCGGTCACCGCCGGCAGCAGGGCGCCGAGCGCGGTTTCGGCGATGTCGGCGAGCGCCGCGCCGGCGCGGCTGCCGTCGAGGCTGCGCCGCAACAGTTGCACGCCGACCTGAAAGCGCCGCTCGTTGGCCCAGCGCCGCACCAGGTCGAGGGTTTCCTCGAAATGCCGCGCCCCGCCGAGCAGCCGCGCGAGATCGGCGGCGAGCCCGGCGCGGTCGGGCAATGGGTCGGCGAATTCCGCGGTCAGCACCGCGTCGAGCAGGGCCGGGCGCTGCGCCAGCCGTTCGGCCAGCGACGGCGCCTCGGCCATGATGTCGGCGACCAGCGCGAACAGTCCGGGATTGGCATGCAACAGCGAAAACAGCTGCACGCCGGCCGGCAGCCGCGACAGGAACTGGTCGAAGCGCAGCAGGGCCGCGTCCGGATGCGGCGTTGCGCCGAACACGCGCAGCAATTCGGGCACGAACTCGGTCAGGATTTCGCGGGCCCGCTGGCTGCGCGTGGCGCGCATCCGGCCGTGGTGCCAGCCGCGCACCATCGCCGCGACGCGCGGCGGATCGGCAAAGCCGAGCCGCGCCAGGGTCGCGAGCGTATCCGGCTCGTCCTCGGTGCCGGTGAAGACGAGGTTGCCCGGCTCGGCGAGGCTCGGCGCCTCCTCGAACAGCTCGGCGTAATGCTTTTCGACCGACCCCAGGTGGCGCCGCAGATCGGCGACGAAGGCGGCGCTGTCCGGGTAGCCGAGAAATGTCGCGAGCGCCGCGATGCCCGCGGCATTGTCGGGCAGGCGGTGGGTCTGGGCGTCGTTTTCCATCTGCAGCCGGTGCTCGACGCGGCGCAGGAAATGGTAGTCGTCGATCAGGGTCTCGGCCGTCGCCGGGTCGATCTGGCCGCCGGCGGCGAGGCCGTCGCAGCGCCATGCAGGTCGGCGCGACCCGCAATTCGCGCATCCGGCCGCCCCAGATCAATTGCTGGGTCTGGGCGAAAAACTCGATTTCGCGAATGCCGCCGCGGCCGATCTTGATGTCGTGGCCTTCGACGGCGATTCGCGCGCCGCCCTTGTGCGCCTGAATCTGGCGCTTGATCGAGTGGATATCCGCGGATCGCCGCGAAATCGAGGTTCTTGCGCCAGATAAACGGTTGCAGTTCCGCGAGAAACCGAAGGCCGGCCTCGTCGTCGCCGGCGACGGGGCGCGCCTTGATCAGCGCCGCGCGCTCCCAATTCTGGCCGACCGTCTCATAATAGGTCAGCGCCGCCGCCACCGAGATGGCGAGCGGCGTCGAGCGCGGGTCGGGGCGCAGCCGCAGGTCGGTGCGGAACACATAGCCGTCGCCGGTGCGCTCATCGAGAATACGCACCAGTTCGCGGGCCAGCCGGGTGAACAGGGTTTGCGCGTCGTCGAGCACGGCGGGGGGCAGAAGCGATGTGTCGTAGAGGAGGATCAGGTCGATATCGCTCGAATAATTAAGCTCGCCGCCGCCGAGCTTGCCCATGCCGAGAACGATCAATCCGCTGTCGCGCTCCGGATCCGCGGGTCCGCCAGCGGCAGCGGGCCATTTGCCGCGCCTGCCTCGAGCAGATGGCGCACCGCGGCGCCAATGGCCGCTTCGGCAAAGCGACTGAGCGCCGCCATCTGCCGTTCGAGCGTCCAGGCGCCGGCAAGTTCGGCTGTCGCGGCCAGCAAAGCGACGCGCCGCTTGGCGATCCGCAGGCGCCGCATCAACACTGCCCGATTTTCGCCGCCTTCTGCGTGTGTTTCAGTAGCGGTGGCTATTTCTTCAAACAGCGGGTCGGCGCCTTCCTCGACGAGGCGGGTCAGGAAATCCCATTCGGCGACGGCGGCGCCGCTCAGAAACGGGCTGTTGCCGAAGATCGCGGCGAGCAGGGCGTTGCCGGCCGGCGTCGCGCTCCAGTCGCGCGCCTGCGCGGCGCGGCGCGGATCCGGCGCTTCGGTGAGGGCGGCATCCCAGGCGTCGAAGCCGAGGTCGCGGCGGCGCGCATCCGCCGGGCGGGGCAGTTCGTGAGCATCTGGGGAGAGATGCGATAACAGCTTCATTGCACGACCCTGACGACGGCCGCGACCCTCGCGCGGTGCCGCGGCCGCGTCAAGCGCAGGCTGTGGCGCTGGACGTGACGGCAAAGGCGCAGGCCAGGCTGCAGGCCAAGCGGCAAGCTGCCGCGCCGCCGCGGCGGCGCCGGCTCTTTCATCACCGCGCGGCGCGGCACGTCGGCCGCGGCGCGCATCATGTGCTGCGCTGGCTCGCCTCGTTCGCTGCGGTGCTGATCCTCGTCACGCTGTTCGGCATCTGGCGGCTGATGCAGGGGCCGGTCCAGCTCGACTGGCTGACGCCCTATGTCGAAGCGGCGATCGCGCGCTCCGGGCTGGGGGTCAAGGTCGCGCTGTCCGGGGTCAGCCTGGGCATCGACCGCGACACCAATCAGCTGGGTTTGCGCGCCTCGAACGTGCGAGTGTCGCTGCCCGACGGCAAGCCGGTGGCGCGACTGCCGGAAGTATCGACCAGCATCGCGCTGGCGCCGCTGCTGCGCGGCGAACTGGAGCCGATGCAGCTGGTTGTCGACCATCCGACATTGCACCTGCTGCGCGATGCGGCCGGCGCTATTACGGCGCAGATCGAAGCCGGCGACGCCCCGGTGACCGATGCGCCGCAGCCGCTGGTGGACGAGCTGAGCGCGCTGGCAGCACCGGGGGCGCCGCTGCGGTCGCTGCGCCGGATCAGTATCCGCAACGCGACGGTGATCATCGACGACGCGACGACCGCGCAGACCTGGCGGCTCGACCGGGTCGCGATCGCGGCGGCCCGCGATCCCGGCGGCCTCTCGGGTGACGTGTCGTTCGCGATGCCGCTGGGCGGCAGCGCGCCCGAGCTTTACGCAACGTACCGCTATGGCGCCGCCGACCAGTCGTTCGACTTGAAGATGTCGGTCGGCGGGGTGCGCCTGTCCGATCTGCCGCCGCTGGTGCTCGAGATGACCCGGCTGCGGGAAATCGAGGCACCGATGTCGGGCACCTTGCAGGCCCGGATCAAACTCGCGCCGCGCAAGCTGGAAGGCATGCGACTCGACCTTGCGCTCGACAAAGGGCAATGGGTGAGCCCGTGGCTGCCGGCCGGCGTGCTCGCTTTCGACAGGGGCGAATTGAGCGCCGTCTATGTGCCGGAAAACGCCGAGCTGCGGGTGGAAAAGATTGCCCTCGACCTGCGGTGGCGGCGCGCGGGTGGTGGCCGATGGCAGCATCAGCGGGCTCACTCCGGAGATTGTCGGCGCCGCCGCGGTGCCGCCCGCGACGCACCTTGCCGGCAAGGTCAATTTGTCGCTGCAGCAGGTGCCGGTCGACCGGTTTGATACGCTGTGGCCGAAATTTCTCAGCGCCGGCGGCCGGCGCTGGACCCTGGCCAACGTCCATGACGGCGTGCTTGACGAGGCGTCGGCCCATCTCGATCTCGACATCGATCCGGTCGCGCGGACAGCCGAGATGCACAACGCGCATGGCGACATGCGCTATCACGACCTGACGATCAATTATTTCAATGGCCTGCCTCCGGTTCGCAACACCAACGGCACGGCAGTCTTCAATGGCGACCGGCTCGATTTCTCGCCGACCAGCGGCACGCTGAAAGGGTTGAAGATCACCGGCGGGCTGGTGCAGGTCAGCAATGTCGGGGCAAAGGTCGAAACGCTGACTGTCGATCTGTCGATCGCCGGCCCGGTGCGCGACGCGCTGGAGGTGATCGATTCAAAGCCGCTGCACTATGCCCGTGAGATGGGGCTTGATCCGGCGAAAGTCGGCGGCCGATCCGAAACCGATCTGCACTTCAAGTTTCCGCTGCTGAACGATCTCAAATTCGACGTCGTGGATTACACGGTCAAATCGACGATAGCCGGTGCGAGCATCGAAAAGGCGATGCTTGAGCGCAATGTCACCGACGGCAATTTCACGCTCGACATCGGCCGCCCCGGCGCGCACGTCCAGGGCGCGCTGCGGTTCGACGGAACCCCGACAAAGATCGAAGCGGACGTCGCGTTCAACGCGAAAGGCGCCGCGCCGCGCGCGGTCTACAAGGCCTCGCTGACGCTTGACGACGAGGCCCGGCGGCGGCTCGATTTCGATGTCGCGCCGGACCGCCTGCGCGGCCCGGTCGCGATCGACGCGACGTACCGCGCGCTAAGCGGCGACCGCGGCGTGGCGGCGGCAACAGTTGATCTGCGCCAGGCCTCGCTCGGGTTGCCGGAAGCCGACTGGAAGAAGCCACCGGACCAGCCCGCCACGGCCAAGGTCGTCATCGAACTCGACAAGGAGGGCATCACCCGGATCCCGCAGATCGACGTCAAGGCGGCCGACCTCGACGGCCATTTCGCGGTGACGTTCGGCAGCGACCACAAGCGCATCCAGCAGGTCGACATCCGCCGCATGGTGGTCGGGCAGAGCGATGTCAGCGGCAGGGTTTCGCTGCGCGACGGCGGTTGGCGCGCCGATATCCGAGCGGCGCGGGTCGATGCGCGCAACCTTTTGAAAGGCGCCACCAGCGGCACCCCGACGGGGCCGAGCCCGCCGCTCGTCGTCAATGCCCAGATCGACCGGCTGATCCTCGGTACAAAGCGCGAATTGCAGCAGGTCAGCACCAACCTGACGCGCACTGGCGGCGTCTGGCAATCGGGCCGCGTCGATGCCCGCTACAGCAATGGCCACCAATTGTCGCTGCGCTTTGGCGAGGGCGACCGCCGACTGGTGTTCCAATCCGACGACCTCGGCGCCGCGCTGCATCTGCTCGATGTCGCCGACAATGTCGGCGGCGGCCGTATCAAGGTCGATGGGCAGTTTTCGGAGAATGACGGCAGGCGCACCCTGCGCGCCCATGTCGAGGGGCAGAACTACACGGTCGAGCGCGCCTCGCTGATGGCACGCCTCCTGACCCTGCCGTCCCTGACCGGCATCGCCAGCATGCTGACCGGCACGGGTATTCCGTTCAACACGCTGCGCGGCGACTTTGCGGTGACCGGCAGCCGGCTGACGCTGGACCAGATGCTGGCTTCGGGCGAGTCGCTGGGGATCACCGCCAAAGGCTGGGTCGATATCGACCGCAACCTGATGGACCTGCAGGGCACCGTCGCGCCGGCCTACGCGCTGAATTCGATCCTCGACAACGTGCCGATCGTCGGGCAACTGCTCGGCGGCGGCCAGCAGGGCCTGTTCGCCGCCAATTTCCGGCTCAACGGCGCCAGCGGCGACCCGCAGGTCACGGTCAACCCGCTGAGCGCGCTGACCCCCGGCATCCTGCGCCAGATTTTCTCACCGATCGTTGGCGTCGCGTCATCGCCACCGCCGCCCGAAACTCCGTAGGGCGGTGTTTACGCGGGGCGGACCAGGGCGTGGCGCTTGCGGCCGGCGCTGAGCTTGATCCGGTCCTGCGCGTCGAGGTCGGCGAGCGAGACCTGCTGCATCTCGCTGGTGACGACCTTGTCGTTGATGCGCGCGCCGCCGCCTTTGATCAGGCGCCGCGCCTCGCCGTTCGAGGCCGCGAGCCCGGCGCGCACGAACAGCTCGAAGGCCGGCATGCCGCGCTCGAGCGCGTCGCGCGGCACGGACGACCTGCGGCAGGTCATCGCCGGCGCCGCCGGCCTCGAACACGCTGCGCGCGGTCTCCGCGGCCGCCTCCGCGGCGGCGCGGCCGTGGCACAAGCGCGGTCGCCTCGGTCGCCAGGATTTTCTTGGCCTCGTTGATCTCGGCGTCGGGCAGGCCTTCGAGCCGCGCGATCTCGGCGAGCGGCAGTTCGGTGAAGAGGCGCAGGAAGCGGCCGACATCGGCGTCCTCGGTGTTGCGCCAGTATTGCCAGTAATCGTAGGCGACGAGCCGCTCGGCGTTGAGCCAGACCGCGCCGCCGACGCTCTTGCCCATCTTGGCGCCCGACGCGGTCGTCATCAGCGGCGTCGTCAGCCCGAACAGCGACTTGCCGTCGACCCGCCGGCCGAGTTCGACGCCGGCGACGATGTTGCCCCACTGGTCCGAGCCGCCCATCTGCAGCGCAGCCGAAGCGGCGCGCCAGCTCGACGAAATCGTAGGCCTGCAGGATCGTGTAGTTGAATTCGAGGAACGACAGCGGCTGCTCGCGGTCGAGCCGCAGCTTGACGCTGTCCTGCGGTCAGCATGCGGTTGACCGAGAAATGCCGGCCGATATCGCGCAACAGCGGGATGTAGCGCAGTTCGTCGAGCCAGTCGGCGTTGTTGACCATCACCGCGTCGGTCGGGCCGTCGCCGAAGGTCAGGAACTTGGCGAAGACCTGGCGGATGCCGGCCATGTTGCGGGCGATCTCGGCGTCGCTGAGCAGCGCGCGCGCCTCGTCCTTGCCCGAGGGGTCGCCGATCCGCGTCGTGCCGCCGCCCATCAGCACGATCGGCTTGTGCCCGGTCTGCTGGAACAGGCGCAGCAGCATGATCCCCAACAGGCTGCCGATATGCAGGCTGTCGGCGGTGCAGTCGTAGCCGATATAGGCGGCGACGGCTGGCCGTCGCGCGAGGCGCGCGTCGAGCGCCGCCAGATCGGTGCATTGATGGATATAGCCGCGCTCGGTGGCGGCGGCGAGAAAGGCGGATTTGGCGGTTCGGACATGGCGCGCTCATCTAGCACAAATCCGGTTCGCGCGCTGGGGCTGATGAGCGGCACCTCGCTCGACGGCATCGATGTCGCCGCGCTCGAGACCGACGGCGAGACGGCGTCGTGCGGGCGGGCCCGGCGCTGACCGTGCCCTATCCCGACGATTTCCGCGAGCGGCTGCGCGGCGTGCTCGGCGGCGCCGGGCCGCGGTCGCCGCGGTCGAGGCCGAGCTGACGCGGCTGCATGCCGACGGCGGTCGCGCGAATTTCGCCGGCGCCATCCGGACATCGCGCGTCGACCTGATCGGCTTTCACGGCCACACGATCCTGCACCGGCCGGAGCGAGCGCCGGACCTGGCAGATCGGCGACGGCGCGCTGCTGGCGCGGCTGACCGGCATCGATGTCGTCGCCGATTTCCGCAGCGCCGACGTCGCCGCCGGCGGCGAGGGCGCGCCGCTGGCGCCGCTCTATCATGCCGCGCTGGCCGCCGCCTGGCAAAGCCGCTGGCGGTGCTGAATCTCGGCGGCGTCGGCAACGTCACCTGGATCGGCGACGGCGGCGGACGACGATCCTCGCCTTCGATACCGGGCCGGGCAATGCGCTGATCGACGATTGGGTGCGGCGCCATACCGGGCGGCGCGCCGATATCGACGGCGCGCTGGCGCTGCGCCGGGCAGGCCTCGGCAGCCGCATGTCGCGCGCGTTTCTCGACGCATCCCTATTTCGCGCGGCCGCCGCCGAAATCGCTCGACCGCGACGATTTCCGCGACGCCGTCGCCGACGGGCTCTCGGCTCGCCGACGGCGCGGCGACGCTGACCGAGATGACGGCCGCCGCGGTCGCCGCCGCGCGCGCGGCATTTCCCGGCGCCGGCGCGCGAATGGCTGGTGTGCGGCGGCGGCCGGCACAACCCGGCGCTGATGGCGGCGCTGGCGCGGCGGCTCGGCGTGCCGGTGCGCCCGGTCGAGGCGGTCGGCTGGGACGGCGATGCGCTCGAAGCGCAGGCCTTCGCCTATCTCGCGGTGCGCTCGCTGCGCGGCCTGCCGCTCAGCCTGCCGACGACCACCGGCGCACCGCGGCCGATGACCGGCGGCCGGCTTTTTGCCGCGCGATCCCCGTAGCAACCATTAAACGTGCCGGCGTTATTTGAGGATGACGCCGTGCTCGCCGCCGTCAAGGACGCGGTGCGCCGCTGCGCGGTGGCCTTGCGGCCATCCTGGACGGCGACTGTGCGCGGCGTCCTTGGGGAAGCCGGGTCGGGACGAAGAAACGGGCTGTTTGGGTCGAACCAAGAAACGGCGTGTTGGCGTTAACGGCGGTGAGCTAGACGGCGGTGAGCTAGACGGCGGTGAGTTGGGGGTGCAAGGGGGTGCCGCGGGCGACGACGGCGTTGGCATAGGTCAGCAGTTTACGGGCGCAGGCGATGAGCGCGACCTTGTGCGCCTTGCCGGCGGCGCGCAGGTGGTTGTAGCGGGCCTTGAGCGGTTCGTTCAGTGCCAGTGGAAGGCGGCGGCCCAGTGGAAGGCGGCGGCCCAGTGGAAGGCGGCGGCCCAGTGGAAGGCGGCGGCGAAGGCGGCGGTATAGAGGGCGTGGCGCAGGCGTTCGCGGCCGCCCTCGATATGGCGCCGGCCGGTGCGGTCGCCGCTGTCATCGTCATAGGGCGCGAGCCCGGCGAGCGCGGCGGCCTCCTCGCGGCTGACCCGGCCGATCTCCGGCAGGCGCACCAGGATGGCGATGGCGCTCGCCAGCCCGATGCCGTCAACGCTGGCGATCAGGTCGAGCCGCTGTGCGAGGTCGGGGTGATGGCGGATCGCCGTGTCGAGCCGCTTGAGGACCTGGCGGCGGGCCGCCTTGAGCCGGGCGATCTCTCGCTTTCCAGATTGCTTGATTACGCGGATCGTGGCAGGTCTCGCGGCGGGTTCTTGAGGCACAGGCAACATCCTCGCCGAGCTGGTCGATCAGCGTCAGATGCGTCGCAAGTGGCGCCAGACGCGGGTCGGGCGGGGCATGGATGGTGCGGGCCGCGGCGGTCACGGGCGATCAGGGCGGCGTCGAGCCGGTCGTTCTTCGCCCGTTGCAGCAAAAGCGGGCATATGCTCGCACCTGCGCGGGCTGGAAGACGATGACGATCAAACCCGTCGCGGCGAAGCTGTGCCACGACCGCGCTCCTCGTAGCCGCCGCTCGCCTCGATCCCGACCCGTTGACGCGGTGCCGCCGTAACCAACGTCGACAGCTCGCCGTGACCGCCGGCATGGTTGGCGACCTGTAACCGCTCGCATCCTCACCCCGAGTGCGTGCATCAGCGCGACATCCAGCCGGGCTGCCGGTATCGACCGCGCAGCAGGCGAGCTATGCGGTGCCGGTAGTCGATGATCGCGGACTTGCGACACCGGCTTGCGGTGTTAGACTTGGCTCATCTTCTTCGACCCTTCCTTGTGATGCGAACCCAAGGTTCCGTCAACCATCCGGGTCCGATGAAGAGCCGACCGCGATCCTGCTACGTGACAGCCGAACGGGCTATGGTGGGCAGCGATCCGACGATCGGCGGCCGGGCCCGGGTGGCCACCTGGGTCCGGGCCATTCCTCACGGAACGCACGAGTCTAACCACACCAGCTGATACAAGGATGGGCTGAGCGCAAGCGAAACCCATCGTTTCAGTTGCCCCAACGCTTTGGTGGGTTTCACGTTGTTCAACCCACCCTACGAGGATCCATTACTGCACGACGATCGTGCCGACCATGTGAGAATGGACGGAACAGAAGTATTTGTAGGTGCCGGGTTTGTCGAACACGAACGAGAATTTATCGTTGGTGTCGAGGCCCGGGGACTTGAAGGTTTTGCCGGCATCGGCACTCAGCACGGTGTGCGGCTCCTCGTCCTTGTTAAGCCATTCGACCTTGGTCCCGGCATGGACCGTCAGGATCGCCGGGGCGAAGGCGAAATTGTCGATCGTGACCTGTGCCAATTGCTGCGCTCCGCCGGCGCTGGCGCCGAGCAACAGCATCCCTCCGGCGGCGAAGGCAAGTGCCCGCCGCGTGATATCCCGTGTCATCGGTTTCCTCTTTAGGCGAGCGTCTGGTCTTTGAGCGAGGCGCCGGTTGCCGGCACGATGTCGATCTGGCGGATGCCGAGCACCGTCTTCAGCTTGTCGGCGGCGATCGGCATCGGCCCCGGGCCCTTGCCTTCGCCAGCCGGTGGCTGCGGGAAGGCGGTTGACATCGCGGTGTTGAAGCTGACCTTGCCTTCGACCTTCTGGACGACCTGGTGGATGTGGCCGTTAAGCACCGTCACCGAGCCAAAGCGCTTCAGACTGCCCATCGCCTGCGCTGCGTCCTCGGTTGACCAGCCCCAGGCCGGGTAGATCGGCCAGAGCGGCATGTGCGCCAGTACGACAATCGGGGTGCTGGCGGTGCGGGCCTGCAAATCCTTGTCGAGCCAGGCAAGCTGTTCGGCGCCGAGATTGCCGCCGGCCCCCGGCTTGAAGTTCAGCACGTTGATCAGCGCGACGAAATGCACCCCGCCCTGGTCAAAGCTGTACCAGCCGCCCGGCGTCGCCTCTTTCGCGAACCGTGCGAAAAACTGCTTGCCGTCATCGCCGATCACATCGTGCTCGCCGGGCACGTAGTGAATCTCGTGCCTGGCGCCCTTGAGGATCTGGTCGGCGGCGTCGAATTCCTCCGGCTTCGACAGATGCGTCACATCGCCGGTATGGACCAGCATGGCCGGCGGCTTCGGGAGCTTGGCGATCTGATCGAGCGCCGCCTGAAGGGTCGTGCCGGGGGTCGGGTTGACCTCGCCCTTAAAGCCGATATGGCTGTCGCTGATCTGCACGAAGGTGAAATCGCCGGTCGCGGCCTGCGCCTCGCCGCCGAGCCCGAGGCTGCGCGGTACGCCGCCGCTGACCGTCCACACGATACCGGTGCCGGCCCAGGCCAGGCATTTCAACAGGCTGCGCCGGTTGGCACTTCGCTCCATCACATTATCGGTGATCGTCCGTCCCGTCATTGCTTGCTCCATCGGTCAGGAAGTTCTGACGGGGATGGAGACCGGATGCCGGGGCGGTTTATTCGCGTCCTTGCAAAAAAATCGTCGGCTGGCAGCGACTCAGCCGTGCCGCGCCGTTAGCGCGGTGATTGCGCAGAGGGCCGTTGGCGGCGGCGCGGCGGGCCGGGTCTGCGCGACAGGCACGTTCCCGGCGGTGCCATCGGAACCCGGCTTTTCACCCCCATAAAGAAAGACCAGCGCGGCGGAAACGGCGCACACTACCCACGCCGCGATCACGTCGCGGCGAGAGACCGAGAAACGATCGGGTTGGTAATCCATGTTTCACCTCGATTTGCCCTGCTGGGATTTGCCCTGCTGGGATTTGCCCTGCCGGCCACATGCTTCGCAGCCAACGCCGCGAAGTTCCGTGGCTCGCAGTGCCGGATCGCCGCACCCGCTGCTTTATTCTCGCCGCGGCAGGCAGCCTCCGCGAAAAAATTGCGTGCCGGGAATAAAAGCCACTGCTCGTCGATCTGACATATCGGCGGTAGTCCAGCGGTGATGTTGGCCGACGGGTTGGACGGGTGACGTGCCGGGTTCATCGCGTGACAACTCGTTCGAGGCGGTCGTGTTGCCGCATCTCGATGCCGCCTACAACCTGGCGCGCTGGCTCTTGCGTGACGCGCCGGCGGCGGAGGATGTGGTGCAGGAGGCGGTACTGCGGGCGTTGACGTATTTCTCATCGTACAAGGGCACGAACCCCCGGGCGTGGCTGCTGCAAATCGTCCGCAACGCCGCCTACTCGTCGAAAGGACTGGCGCGAGGGATGCAACTCGTGCCGATCGGGGAGCCAGGGGAATTGGGTGCAATCGCAGCCGACGAGCTGGTTTCCGACGCGCAGGACCCCGAGGCGGCCTTGATCCGCACGCGCGGCGACCGGCAGGTGCAGGAACTTATCGCCGCCATGCCGATCGAACTGCGCGAGCCGCTGGTGCTGCGGGAAATGGAGGAACTTTCGTACAAGGAAATTGCGGAGATCACCAAGGTGCCGATCGGTACGGTCATGTCGCGGCTGTTCCGGGCACGCCAGTTGCTGGCGCGGCTGGCGGCGGAAGGCGGTCTGCCATGAATGGCGAGCGCGATGACAGCCACGGCTGCGACAAGGTTTTGCTCGTCCAGGCCGAGCTTGACGGCGAACTCGATGCCGCCGCGGCTGCTGCGCTCAGCGCGCATCGTCGGGAATGTCCGGTGTGCGAAGCCGCCGCCGCCGAACTGGCGCGGGCGCGGACAGTGATCTCCGGCGCTTCGCTGTACCACGCAATGCCTGACGATGTGCGTGCCCGCCTGATGGCTCGGGTCGCCGCCACCCGCCCGCCAAGCGGTACACCAACGGCCCGGCGGCCGCGCGGGTTTGACTGGCGCCGGTGGTGGCCGTCCGCTGCCGGCTTCGGCGCGGGGGCGGCCTGCGCTGCCGCCGTGCTGCTGATGATCACGGCACCGCCGCAGACCGGCCTCATCGACCGGCTGGTCGACGGCCACATCCGCGCGTTGCAGCCGGGACACCTCGAGGACGTGGCATCGAGCGACCGCCACACCGTGAAACCTTGGTTCGACGGCCGCATCGATTTCGCGCCGCCGGTCAAGGACCTCGCAGCCGTGAACTTCCCGCTGATCGGCGGCCGGCTCGACTATCTTGGGGGACGGCAGGTCGCAGCCCTGGTCTACCAGCGCGACAAGCATCTGATCGATTTGTTTGTCTGGCCGGTGGCGGAGGGTCGCGCGGCCCCTTCGCCCGCCTCGGCGCAGCGGCAAGGTTACAACCTTGTGCATTGGACCCAGGACCAGATGAATTTCTGGGCGATCTCCGACCTGGAGATGGACCAATTACAGCAATTTGAAGAGAATTGGCGCCGTACTCCTTGATCTTAACGTTATCGTTCATTGATCCTGCGGTAACGCTGTTCAAGGAAGCCGGATGATTGAGGTGCGCGGGCTGGCAAAGTCGTTCGGCAGCCTGCGGGTCGTCGAGGATGTGAGCTTTGTCGCGCGCGACGGCGAGATCACCGGGCTGATCGGCCCGAACGGCGCCGGCAAGACGACGATGTTCCGGCTGATCGGCACGGTGTTGCGCCCAGACCGCGGCACGATCCTGATCGATGGCATCGACGTGCGGGAGGATCAGCTGGCAGCGCGGCGGCGGCTCGGCGTGCTGCCGGATGTGCGGGGCCTCTACACCCGCCTGACCGCGCGCGAGCACATCCGCTATTTCGGCGAACTCCACGGCATCCCGCGCCGCGAGCTTGACGCCCGCATCGATGAGTTGATCCATACGCTGCGCATGGAGGATTTCATCGATCGCCGCGCCAAGGGGTTTTCGCGCGGCCAGCAGATGAAGGTGGCGCTCGGCCGGGCCCTGGTGCACCGGCCGCACAACATCATGCTCGACGAGCCGACCAACGGGCTCGACGTCGCGACCAGCCGGGCGGTGCGCGACCTGATGCGGCGGCTGCGTGATGAGGGAAGCTGCATTCTCTTGACCAGCCACATCATGCAGGAGGTCGGCGCGCTCGCCGACCGCATCGTCATCCTGTCGGACGGCACCATCGTGCTCGACGGCACGCCAGCCGAATTGCGGCAGGCGACCGGCCTGCACGAACTTGAGGAAATCTTCATGGCGGCGACCCAGGGTCCGCACGCGGCCCTTGTCGAGGCTGCTGCCTTCGCCGCCGGGGAATGACGGCGATGTCGGCGATCCTGACGGTGTTCCGCAAGGAGCTGATCGACCATTTCCGCGACCGGCGCAGCATTCTCGTGGCGATGATCTATCCGCTGATGGGGCCGCTGCTGCTCGGGCTGATGTTCTTTTTTGTCGGCGGCTCGATGCGGGTCAACGACAACACCACCCTGATCGTGCCGGTGGTCAACCGCGACGGGGTGCCCGAGTTGATCCGCTTTCTCGAGGGTCACGGCGCCTTTGTTCGCGAGGTGCGCCGCGACGCGCACGGTCTGGTCGCGGGCGGGCGGCTGCCCTTCGTGCTGGTGCTGCCGGAGGCGGCGACCAGCACAGGTCAAACGCCGCTGGCGCTGCGGCTGCTGAGCAACCCGTCGCGGTTCGACAGCATCGTTGCGACCGGCCGCATCATCGAAATGCTCAACGACTACCAGCGCGAAACCCTGCGCAGCCGCATCGAGGGCGCCGGCCTGTCACCCGACATCATCGACGTGTTGGACATCCAGCAGGAGAATATCGGCCGCGCCGCCGGCCCGGCGGTGATCCTCTTGACGATGATCCCGCCTTTCCTGATCTTCACGCTGTTTACCGGCGGGGTGCATGTCGCGCTCGATTCGACCTGCGGCGAGCGGGAGCGCGGCTCGTTCGAGCCGCTGATGATGAACCCGGTGACGCGGGCGCAGGTGCTGAGCGGCAAGCTCGGTTCGACGATCGTCTTCACGCTGCTGGCGCTCGGGGTCCAGGCGCTTGCCTTTTGGCTAATGCTGCATATCGTGCCGCAGGCAGCGCTCGGCCTCGTGAGCCCGCCGGGTGCGGCGCGGTTTGCGCTGGTCGTGTCGGTGTGCCTGCCGATTGTCGTGTTCGCGGCGGCGACGCAATTGCTGATCTCGGCGGTGACCCGCAGCATGAAGGAGGCGCAGACCTATCTCGGCCTGCTGCCGCTGATCCCCGGCCTTGCCGGCATGGTGCTGGCTCTCGCACCGGTGCAGGCACAGCCGGCGCTGGCGATGATCCCGACCTTTGGCCAGACGCTGCTGATGGGCCAACTGGTGCGCAGCGAAGACATCAGCTGGGTGTTCACCGGCATCACCGCGTTTGCGACGCTGACCAGTACGGCTCTGCTGCTGTGGTTTGCCTTTCGCCTCTACGAGCGCGAGGAAATCCTGTTCCCGCAATAGGCGGGGTTCGATAGCGGAGTCCGGGTGCAGCCCGGCCAAGCCGGGCCATGATGGAGGAAGGGGCATTGGGTGCCGTAGGATGGGCTGAGCGCAGCGAAGCCCATCATCCTGCCGATCCCGGGGGAAGCGATGGGTTTCGCTGCGCTCAACCCATCCTACGAGGGCTGCGACTCGGCGGGGTTAGCGCTGCCGTAGCTCGCGCCACGCGCGGCCCGCGGCGATCGCGAACAGGGTGAGCGCGGCCATCGCGTATACCGGGATGTGCCAGCGCTCGCCCGTCCAGCGGCCTTCAAGAAGGGCAAGATAAACCACGCCGATCGCAACACCCTCCCACGGTGCGGCGGCCGGCGCATTGCGCTCGCGGATCAGCCACAGCGCGGCGACGCTCGTCAGCATCAGGTCGTAGAGCAATGACAAGGGCGCCGCGACAACCGCGCCGGCGGCCAGTATGGCGGCCCGGCTTGCCAGCGGCAGCCGCCGATGCCACGCGGCGACGACGATGGCGGCGACCGTGAGGCTGGTCGCGATCTGCAGCGCATAGGCGAGGGGCACCGGCGCACCGACGGTCCGCGCGCCGCCAAACACGTTCGCCATCCCGGCAAACAGGATGCGGCCGGATTCGTACATCGAATGCGCGCCGCCGGCGGTGGTGAGGAAATCGAGCCAGGTCGCGGGGCCGAACATCGCCAGGGAGATCAGCACCAGCAGCACGACCGTCGCGCTCGCGCCGGCAAAGGCGCGCCATTCCCGGCCGGCCGCGAGCGCCAGCGGCAACAGCAGCCCGAATTGCGGCTTGTAGCACAGCGCCCCGAGCAGCATGCCGGCGAGAACCGGCCGGCGCTCGATCGAGCAAGGTCGCGGCGCCGAACAGCGCGGCGCTGAGAAACGCGTTCTGGCCAAGCCCCATGTTCCAGAACACGATCGGAAAGGCGAGCACCGCCGCCAGCGCGGTCCAGCTGCGGTCGCCCAGGATGCGCGTCGCCACGATCAGGTAGAAGGCGAGCGTCGCCCCTTCAAACAGCACGAACGCGACGAGATACGGCAGCCGCGCGAGCAGCGTGAAGGGCAGGATGTAGATCGGCGGGTAGTTGAAATACTGGTAGCCGATGCCGGCCCCGACAATCGCTTCCTCGGCCGCCAGATGCGCCGTCTGGTCGTAAGCCAGCCCCGGCGTCCCGGCATTCGCCAGCATTCCGGCCGCGTAAAAGCTGATGAAATCCGTCGTCGTCGCCCCCGGTCAACGGCACGATCCAGCCATGCGTGCCGGCGACGATAAAGGCAAACCCGGCGACCTCGATCACCAGAAGCAGCGACGCGTACTGCCGCACCCGGTCGCGATCGAGCCACGCGCCTGCCACAGCCGACCGGCACCAGCCGGCAAAGGAAGATCGCCCGGCGGTCGTCCCGATCCGTGTGCTCACGCCGCTTCCGTCCGTGCGGGTTCGATCGCGGGTTCCCGCGGGTGGGTGGCGCGGATTTCGAGAACGCTGACAAAGAACGCGCCGGAGGCCGTCTGGAAGCCGAGCAGGATCAAGGTTCCGGAGGGGATCACCAGCCGCATCATCTGCTCCGCCGACAGCGCTCCGAAATTCTCGGCGTTCCACGATCCGATCGCATAGCCGCCAAGCGCGATACCGCCGAGCAGCATCGCGGCGCCGCAGATCAACCCGGCTTCGAGCGTGTACACGCTGATGATCGAGCGGAACCAGGGGTCCGACGGCACAATGCCTTCGCGCGCGCCGTAAATCCGCGCGAAGACCCAGAACTGCATCGACTGAAAGCCGACGACAACCGCGAGGAAGGCATAGAACAGCGTGTGGATGTCGAAGCCCACCGAACCGAGACGGCGCGGCGCCGGCAGCAGCCAGGCCATCGCCGCGAGCCCGGTCAGGAACAGCACGCAGCCGGGGTAGAAAAACAGCCAGCGCGGGCTGAACAGCAGCAGAAAGCGCAAGTGGCGCCATCCGTCTCGCCAGCTGCGCAGATGCGACGGGCGGCCGCGCCCGTCCGGTGACAGGGTGGTCGGCACCTCGGTGATCGAGAGGTTGCGGATCGTCGCCTTGACGACCATCTCGCTGGCGAACTCCATACCGGGCGCCTGGAGGTCGAGACCGAGGATCGCGTCGCGCCGAAAGCCGCGCAGACCGCAGTGAAAGTCGCGGCACCGGCTGTGGAAAAAGACCCGGCCGATCGTCGTCAGCACTGGATTGCCGAGATAGCGGTGCAACGCCGGCATCGCCCCGGGCGCGATGCCGCCGGTGAAGCGGTTTCCCATCACTAGGTCGTAGCCTTCCCGCAGCTTGGCAAGAAACCCGCTCAGGGCGCTGAAATCGTAGCTGTCGTCGCTGTCGCCCATGATCACAAATGTGCCGCGCGCCGCGCGGATGCCGGCAATCAACGCGCTGCCGTAGCCGCGCTCGGCCACGTCTACAACGCGCGCGCCATTTGCCCGGGCGATGGAAGGCGACCCGTCGGTACTGCCGTTATCGGCGACAACGATCTCGCCGGCGACCGCATTGGCGGCCAGAAAGGAACGGGCCTTCGCGATACAGCGGCCGAGCGTCTCCGCCTCGTTCAGACAGGGCATCACGATCGACAATTCGATGGCGGCCGGTAACGCGGGCTCCGGTGGGTGCACGATTTCCGCCAGGTCACTCAAACCGCTCATCAATGCCTCAATCGGGGGCACTCCCTGGACCCGCCCGGCGCTCAAATTCCGGCGCTCGCCAAGCATTGTTAACCAAAGCATGTCTATAATTTGATTGCCAATTGGTAACGCGGCCGCGGAATTTTGCGATTTGCAGGTCAGGAACAGCGAATGGAGCTACCCCGCGCGGGTTTCGGGAACGGCGCCAAGGTTGGGCTCGCCTTGCTGGCGCCCGCTGACCGGCTCGCAAAACCCACCGCGCAGTAAACTGCGGTTGAATGACAGAGAAGCCCTGGCTCTCGGCTATCGTCCCTTCTCACAACGGCGAGCGCTGGCTGGCGAGCACCCTTGATTCCGTGGCGGCGCAGCATGACCCCGGGATCGAAGTCATCATCATCGATTCGAGCGATACCGGCGAGAGCCTAGAGATCGTGGCTCGATTCGCCGACCGGCTGACGGTGCGGAGTTACCGGCGCCCGGATTTGACCTCGTGGATGGGAAAAACCAATTGCGGGGTCGAAATGGCGGCAGCGGAGTGGGTTTGCATGCTGCATCAGGACGACATCTGGATGGCCGGCCGCGCGGCCGAAATCCGGAAATGGATCGCCCGGCGACCGGGTGCGGTCATGCACCTGCACCCCGCGCATATCATCGATAATGCTGGAAAGCGGCTAGGGTTATGGCGCTGTCCGTTGCCGAGCGACGGTCGGCCGGTGCCGCCGGAGCTGTTTCTGGAGCGGTTGCTCGTCCAGAATTTTATCGCCATCCCGACCCCGACGATCCGTCGCGACGCCTACCTCAAGGTTGCCGGGTTGGACGAACATTTGTGGTACACGGCGGATTGGGATTTGTATTTGAAGCTTCTGTTTGCGGGCGACATCTACTACCACCCGGTTCCACTGGCCTGTTTTCGGGTTCACGGCAATTCGTTGACGATGTCGGGGAGCCGCGGGATCGACGATTTTCGGAGGCAGATGGAGATTGTGCGCGACCGCTATATCGATCAGCTCACATCAGGGCGCGATGAGACGCGCCGCATCGCCAGCGCGTCGATCGCGGTAAACGTCGCGCTGGCTGCTGCCGGCAACGGGCATCCGGGCAGGCTCGCGGGCGCGTTGGCGAGCCTCCTGGCGTTGGGACCGCGCAAGCTCGTTCGGTACTTCCACCACTCGCGGATCATCGAGCGGGCCTATCCGCGGCTGCGGGCGCGGTTGGCGGGTGGCCTGTGACGCCTTGATGGCCGCGCGGGAGCCGCGGCGGCGCCGGATCGACATGGGCTGGGTGCATCTCGGCTGGGTCGTGCTGTCGGTTGTCCTGGCGGTCATCCTGCTGGTGCTGCTTTTTTCGTTCACGCATCTCGACCTGACCACGCTGGGCCGCCTGCTGCTGGGGGTGCCCCCGGAATCCTTCGCCGCGATCATGCTGTTGTTGGGCTTCAACAACTTCCTTTCGGGTGAGAAATGGCGGTTTATCGCCCGGCATCTGCAGCAGGACGGGTCCGCTGTGATGCCGCGCTTTCTCTATTTCGCGTTCACCTCGATCGGCGTGGGGCTCGGCCAGATTGTCCCGGCGCAGCTGAGCCTGGTGTTGAGCCGATCACTTGGCGCGCATCTGTATGGCGGGCGCGCTCTGGTCCGCGGCGCGACAGCGACGGTGTTCGACTATTTCTTCGACCTCCTGGTCGCCGCTTGTGTCGCGCTGTCTTCGCTGCTGATTGTCCTCCTGGGCGGCGGCGAGGCGCGCTGGGCCTTGCTCGTGGGTACGATCGGCACCGCCGGCTTTTTGCTGTACGGCTGCGTGGCGCGGATTTCGGCCGCTACCGCCGGCCTGATCGCGAGCCGGTTCGGCGGGCGCATTGGCGGGGTTTGCCGGGCCATTGCGGTGTCGCCGCTGCTCGCACCCGAAATGGGACGGCGATTATTGGCCATATCGGTCCTGCGTTTCTTGGTGCTGGTAACGATGAGCGTCATCAGCGCAAAAGCGATCGGTGCCGACCTTGGGGTGTGGCAGCTGGCTGCCTCGCTGCCGTTTGCGATTTTGGCGAACGCGCTGGCGCTCACGCCCGGCGGCTTGGGGGTGACCGAGTGGGCCGCATCGACCGTCCTCTTCGCGCTCGGCACCTCGTTTCAGGCCTCGGCACAATGGGCTCTCGTCAACCGCGTGCTGGTCGGCGCGGCGGCCGTGCTGTTGGGGCTTGCCGGTCTGGCTGCCGCCGCTGCCGCGCGGTTTTACCGGCCATCGCGCTCCGCGTGACCGCCGACCGCGCAACCTGCGGGGCGCCGCGCAGCGTCGGTTGAAACCGAAAGCACGCCGTGCGTACGGTAAACGCCACGCTTCTCGCTGGATGACACGGTAATGCGGGTAAAGAGCCTTCCTGACACGCTATCGAGGCAAGAAAGCGGGCTTTTTACCGAACGCCGCGTCGCGTTGTACGCCGTAGCGATCGCTGTGGCGTGCGCGTTTATCGCGATCCAGCTTTGGCCCATTCTTCATGCCGATCAGGCCGGTCAGCATTGCCTGGATTTCACCTGGATTTGGCTCACCGGGAAATTGGCGGCGTCGCATGCCGGCGCCGCGATTTATGACCCATCGGCGCTCGCGGCCGCCAAGGCCCAGTTCCTCGGCTCCCAGACGTGCATTCTCGATCCCGGGCGTCTCGATTACCCGCCAACTTTGTTGTTTTTCATTTATCCGCTCGGCCTGCTGCCCTATTCGACCGCCCTCGGGGTGTGGAATGCGGCAACTCTCCTCCTGTATCTGGCGGCGATCTATGCGATCCTGCCGCGCCCGATAGCGGTTGTTGCCGCGCTGACGACGTATTCCGTCGCGCTCAATCTTCTGTTTGGCCACAACGGATTTCTCACTGCCGGGCTGTTCGGCCTCGCGCTTGCGTCTATGGAGCGCCGGCCGGTGCTATCCGGCGTTTTTCTCGGCCTCCTGACCTATAAACCGCAATTCGGCATCCTGTTCCCCTTGGCACTGGCCGTCTCACGCAACTGGCGCGTCGTGGTCAGCGCGACAGCAGCGAGTGTCATGTTCGGAGCGGCGGCGGCACTCGCGTTTGGTTACCAGTTGTGGCCGTCCTTCATCGAGGGTGTCGTCGAGGAAGGGACGAGGTTGAACCAGGGGTCCGATTGGAACGTCTGGTTTGTCTCGGTCCTGGGCGTTTTGCGGCAGGCAGGCATCAGCCCATCGGTGGCCTGGGCGGTGCAGCTTTCGGTGAGCGCCATTGTCGCGGCGATGGTGTGCGTCGTATGGGCGCGGCCACTGCCGCACTCACTCAAAGCGGCAGCCATCGGCATCGGGGCATTGGCGGCGAGCCCTTACGCGCTGAGCTACGATTACTGCATCCTCTCGGTTCCCTTTGCGTTCCTCATCAAGGACGGCGTTGCGCGGGGATTTTTGCGGGGCGAGCTGTCCGCCTTTCTTGTCTGCTGGCTCGGTCTGTCCTTTTTTGCCTTTGTCGCGATCATGCTGCTCGGCGCAGTGACCGGGGGCGTCGGCGGCATTGGTCACCGCATCCTGTACGTATTTCTTGCCGTGTTGCCGATAATCATCTGCGCGGGGCTTTTTGCCATTGTCGTTCGACGGGCGAGACTGCTCTGAACTGGACAGCGTCAATGTGGGCGTGGTGAAACCGCGCCGGCGCGCTATCATGTCTGGGCCATGTCGACCTTTCTGACGGTTCTCCTCGTTCTCGCGATGCTCGGCGTACTGGGTGTGCTCGGGGTTGGTGTCGTGACGATGATCCGCGGCGGCGATCCGCGCCTGTCGAACAAGCTGATGCAGTCGCGCGTCATCCTGCAGGGCGTGGCCCTGGTGGTGCTGGGGCTGCTGATGCTGCTCGGCACGCATCACTGAGGCCGCGGCATGGGCCCACTGACCCGCATCTACACCCGCGGCGGTGACGCCGGCGAAACCTCGCTTGGCGACGGCAGCCGGGTGCCGAAGCAATCGCTGCGTGTCGCCGCCTACGGTACGGTCGACGAGGCGAACGCCACGATCGGCCTCGCCCGGCTCCACGCCGACCCCGATACCGACGCGATGCTGAGCCGCATCCAGAACGAGCTGTTCGATCTCGGTGCCGATTTATGCACCCCGGAGGATGGCCGCAAATCCGCCGGGGCGCTGCGCATCGTCGCACCGCAGGTCGCGCGGCTCGAACGCGAGATCGACGCGATGAACGCCGGGTTGCAGCCGCTCGCCAGCTTTATCCTGCCTGGCGGCAGCGCAGCGGCGGCATACCTGCACCTGTCTCGCACCGTGGTTCGCCGCGCCGAGCGTCTGGTCTGCGAACTCGCCGCCGTCGAGCCGGTCAACCCGGAGGCGGTCAAATACCTGAACCGGCTATCGGACCACCTGTTCGTGCTGGGCCGCCGGGTCAACGGCAACGGCGCGCGCGACGTGCTTTGGCAGCCGGGCGCCACCCGCTGAGCGGGACAAAATCAAGACAAAGGGGGCTCGGCGATGAGTTGGCGTAAGGGCGGACATGTCGCCGCGTTGGTCATCTTTCTTTCGCTGGCGATGGCGCCGGCGGCGCGCGCCGACGCCGCGGACGAGGCGGCGATCAAGGCGCTGCAGCAGAATTTCGTGACCGCGGTCAAGGCCAAGGACCTCGACGGCATCATGAAATATTACGTGCCCGACGAGACGTTGTTCGTGTTCGACGTCGTGCCGCCGCGCCAGTTCGTCGGCGCCGCTGCCTACCGCAAGGATTGGGAAGAGTTCCTGACCTCGATCGACGGCCAGCTGACCTTCGAGATGAGCGATTTCGTGTTGAGCGCCGACACCAATCTCGCTTTCGCGCACAGCATTCAGCGCACCTCCGGCAAGACCAAGGACGGCAACGATTTCGACTTCACCACCCGGGTCACCGACGTGTTCAAGAAGATCGACGGCAAGTGGCTGGTCGTGCACGAGCACCTGTCGGTGCCGGTGGACCTCGTCAGCGGCACGGCCGATCTCAATTCCAAGCCGTAAGGGGAGGGGGATCGCGTCTTCGGCGCACGATCAAAACCCCGCCGACAGGTTTGCGGTGACTATTCCAGCGAATTAAGCCGCTTAGCGGGCTGAAAGAACGGCGGCTTCCGGCCGGGCTTTTCGCGTCGGCGCCACTTGGTCTGGTGGTTCCGCGGCGAGAGGCATCAGGCGGGCGATCGGTTTGCCGGAGCGGGAGATGATGATTTCCTCGCCGTCGCCGGCCGCGTCGATCAGGCGGGATAGTTCGGCGGTGGCGGTTTGAATATTGATCGTGCGCATCGGCACCCTCCCCTGTTCGGTCCCCAGCTTTTGGCAGCCGGTGGCCTCTTGGCTAATATCGTGGCGGGTTTCGGGCGGCGGCGCATTTAACTGGTATCATGCGATAGATGCGCCGCTGCCAGAGCCGGCGTGGCCCTTGGGGCCGCGCGGTCCTTGCTCCCGCCCCGCCCCCGCGCTATTCCGGGCCACAGCGAACTCCGACGGAGGAAACGAGGATGATTGCGGGCGAATATGATGTCGTCGTGGTCGGCGCGGGGAATGCCGGCATATGCGCGGCGCTGGCGGCGCAGGAGCAGGGCGCGAGAGTGCTGGTGCTGGAGGCGGCGCCGTTTGACGAGCGCGGCGGCAACAGCCGCTATACCGCGGGGGCGCTGCGCTTTGTCTATAACGGCGTCGAGGATTTGCAGAAGCTGTGCGACCTCAGCGAGACCGAGATCGCGACCAGCGATTTCGGCACCTACACGCAAGACAAATATTACGACGATCTCGGCCGCCTGACCGATTACAAGTCGAACCCGGACATGGCCGAGCAGCTGATCACGCTGAGCCAGGAGACATTGCTGTGGATGCGCTCCAAGGGCATCCGCTTTGCGCCGATGTATGCGCGGCAGGCCTTCAAGCATGACGGCAAGTTCGTGTTCTGGGGCGGCCTCGCGCTCGAAGCCTGGGGCGGCGGGCCGGGCCTCGTCGAAGGCCTGTTCAAATCGGCCGAGGATCGCGGCATCGAGGTGGCCTATGAGGCGCGCGGCGAGCACCTGATTTATGACGATGACGGGGTGCACGGTGTCGTCGCCGTTGTCGAGGGCAAGACCACCGAAATCCGCGCCAAGGGCGTCGTGCTGGCGTGCGGCGGGTTCGAGGCCAATGCCGAGATGCGCACCCGCTATCTCGGACCCGGCTGGGACCTCGCCAAGGTGCGCGGCACCCGCTTCAACACCGGCAACGGCATCAAGATGGCGCTGGAAATCGGCGCGATGTCATACGGCAACTGGTCGGGCTGCCACGCGGTCGGGTGGGACTACAACGCGCCGGAATTCGGCGACCTCGCGGTCGGCGACAATTTCCAGAAGCACTCCTACCCGTTCGCCATCATGGTCAATGCCGACGGCGTGCGGTTCTGCGACGAAGGCGCCGATTTCCGCAACTACACCTATGCCAAATACGGCCGCGAAATCCTGACCCAGCCGCATCAGTTCGCCTGGCAGATTTTCGACCAGCAGGTCGTGCATCTGCAGCGCGACGAATACCGCATCCGCCAGATCACCAAGGTGACCGCCAACACGATCGAGG
This sequence comes from uncultured Alphaproteobacteria bacterium, assembly GCA_963737875.1. GTDB lineage: Bacteria > Pseudomonadota > Alphaproteobacteria > ATCC43930 > CGMCC-115725 > DATARH01. Next base: position 61,818 of record CAVTUM010000020.1, read on the forward strand.
AACTGGCCGACAAGATGGCGGAGTACGCGCCGGTCGATAAGGCGGCGTTTATCAAGACGGTCAGCGACTACAACGCCGCGGTGCAGCGCGACATCCCGTACAACCCGACGGTCAAGGACGGGCGCACCACCAAAGGTCTGGAGATCGACAAGACCAACTGGGCGATGCCGCTCGAAAAGCCGCCTTACGAGGCCTATTGCACGACCTGCGGCGTCACCTTCACGTTTGGCGGCGTGCGCATCGACACGACCGGGCGGGTGCTCGACACGGCGCAAAAGCCGATCGCCGGGCTGTTCGCGGCGGGAGAACTGGTCGGCGGCTTGTTCTATCATAACTATCCCGGCGGCACCGGCCTCGTGTCAGGGTCGGTGTTCGGCAAGATCGCCGGCACCTCGGCCGGCAAGCAGGTCGGGCGCAACACCTGAGCGGGTGTGGTTGGAGCGGCGTGGCGCGTCCAGCGAGACGCTCGCGCATGCTCCGCGGCGATAACGTAACGCGTCTGGCAGGCGTGCCGCTGGGCCTGAAGCAGTGAGGTCGCGGCGGACCGGGTCCGGCTGGCGGATTGTCCGGCGTCTGTTTGGCTGCGCGCTGTTGCTGGTGCTGCTCCTGGCCGGCGGGGTCTTTCTGTACCTGCGGACGTCACTGCCGCAGGTCGAGGGCAGCGTCGCCGTGAAGGGGCTGCACGGCGCGGTGACGATCGCGCGCGATAGCGACGGCGTGCCGCTGATCACCGCCGGCGATGACGAGGATGCCGTCTTCGGGCTCGGTTTTGCCCATGCGCAGGACCGGCTGTTCCAGATGGAGACGATGCGCCGCTATGGCGCCGGGCGGCTGTCGGAAATCTTTGGCGAGGCGGCGCTCGGCATCGACAGGCAGATGCGGGTGCTCGGGATGTACCGGGTGGCCGAGGCGGAATTTGCGCATCTGTCGGCGCCGGTGCAGCGCGGCCTCGAAGCATATGCGGCCGGGGTCAATGCCTTTGTCGCGACGCGACACGGTCCCTTCGCAGCGTTGCCGCCGGAGTTCCTGATCTTCCGCTTTGCCCCGGAACCGTGGAAGCCAGCCGACTCGCTCGTCTGGGGCAAGTCGATGGACCTCGAACTCGCCGGCAATTACCGCAATGAGCTGCTGCGCTCGCGCCTCGCGCGCTCGATGAAGCCGGAGGAGCTGGCGTTTCTCTACCCGAATTACCCGAAGGACGGGCCGACGACGCTCGCCGCACTCGGCGCGATCTACCGGCAATTGCCGCTCGATACGCTCTACGCGGCGCTGCCGCCGCTCGATGTGCTGGGGCCGATCTACGCCTCGAACAACTGGGTGGTCGATGGTGCGCACAGCAACAGCGGCAAGCCTCTGCTCGCCAATGATCCGCATCTGGCGTTTGGCACGCCGGGGTTCTGGTATCTCGCGCGGATAAGGACGCCGCAGCGCGAGATGGCCGGAGGCACCGCACCGGGCGCGCCGTTTGTCGTGCTGGGCCATAACGACAAGATCTCCTGGGGTTTTACGACCACCAGCAGCGATGTCGAGGACCTGTTTATCGAGAAGATCGACCCGGCCGACCCGACGCATTACCTGACGCCGGAAGGCAGCGAGCCGTTCATAACGCGCCAGGAAACGATCGCGGTGCGCGGTGCCGCACCGGTCGTGATGCAGGTGCGGACGACACGGCATGGGCCGGTGCTGTCCGACGCGCTGCCGACCTATACCGGCGATCCTGGCTATGTGCTGGCCTTTGCGGCGACGTTCCTGGTGGATGACGACCGCACCCCCGATGCGCTGTGGAACCTCAATCGGGCCGGCGACTGGAACGAGTTTCGCGCGGCGCTCGAGGATTTCCTGGGGCCGCAGCAGAACATGGTCTTCGCCGATACCGGCGGCACGATCGGCTTTATCGCCCCGGCGCGCGTGCCCATCCGCAAGAACGGCGATGGCTGGCTGCCAATGCCGGGCTGGACCGGCGAGTATGATTGGACCGGCTATATTCCGTTCGCGGATTTGCCGCAGGCGAGCAACCCGCCGACAGGGCATTTTATCAGCGCCAACAACCAGATCGTGCCGAGCACCTACCGCTATTTCCTGTCGCGCGACTGGGACATCCCCGACCGGGCCGAACGGATCGGCGAGATGCTGGCCGCGAGGCCAACGCAATCGCCGGCCGCAAGCGCCGCAATGCAGGCCGACAATCTGTCGATCGCAGCGCGGCACCTGGTGCCGCTGATGACCCGGATCGCGCCGGAGAGCGACATTGCGCGCGAGGCGGTCGACCGGCTGCGCGACTGGGATTTCCGCATGGAGGCGGACAAGGTCGAGCCCTTGCTGTTTGGCGCATGGCTGCGCGCCTTTGCCCGCGACGTGCAGGTCGGGCACCTCGGCAAGGTGATGGACGATGCCTGGGATTTGAAGCCGCTGGTCATGCAGGCAGTGCTGACCGGACATCCGGAATGGTGCGGCCCGCCCGAAAAGCCGCCGGCCAACTGCAATGCCCTGCTTGCTTCGACATTGGAGGGGGCGCTGGCCGAACTGAGCCGTGCCTATGGCGGCGACATGACGCAATGGCAGTGGGGCCGGGCGCATGTCGCGCTGTTTCCGAACGCGGTGTACGACCGCATCCCGGTCGTGAAGGACCTGCTGCATGTCAGCGTGCCGGTGGCCGGCGGCTTCGATACCGTCAATCGCGGCGCGACGACGGTGCGCGACCCGGCGCATCCGTTCGAGCAGCGGTTCGGCGCCGGGCTCCGCATCATCACCGACATGGCGGCGCCCACCGAGTCGCGGATGATCGCGACACCGGGACAATCGGGTAACCCGTTGTCGCCGCATTTTTCCGATCTGTTGCGGCGCTGGCGGCAGTTCGAATACCTCGCGCCGGGCAAGGCCACACCCGTCGCCACGCTGACCTTGGAACCCGCCAAATGACCGACCTGCCGGTGACAATTGCCGATATTCGCCGCGCCGAGGCGGCGATCGCCGGCGCGGTCGGTCATACCCCGCTGGTGCGCGCCGAGGCGTTGTCGCAGATGGCCGGGTGCGAGGTGTTTCTGAAGCTGGAAACGCTGCACCCGACGGGATCGTTCAAGGAGCGCGGTGCACTCAACAAATTGCTGAGCCTCAACGCCAACGAGCGCGGCGCCGGGGTGGTGGCGATGTCGGCCGGCAACCATGCGCAGGGCGTCGCTTATCACGCGCGGCGGCTCGGTATCCCGGCGACGATCGTGATGCCGCAGGGCACGCCGTTCACCAAGATCGACCGTACCGAGGCGCTCGGCGCGACAGTAGTGTTAGAGGGCAGGGGCCTGACCGATGCGCGCCGTGCCGCCGACGCATTGGCGCGTGAGCGGGGCCTCGTGCCGGTGCACCCCTATGACGACCCGAAGGTGATCGCCGGCCAGGGCACGATCGCGCTCGAAATGCTGGCAGATAACCCGGAGTTGGATGCACTGATCGTGCCGATCGGCGGCGGCGGGCTGATCTCCGGCATCGCCGTCGCCGCCAGGGCGGTGTCGCCGCGGATCGAGATTGTCGGCGTGCAATCGGCCGCCTACCCCTCGATGTACCGCGTGCTGCGCGGCGAGGACCCCGGCGCGCCGGCCGAGGCGCCGACCCTGGCCGAGGGCATCGCGGTCAAGGAGCCGGGCGAGTTGACCCGCCGCATCGTCGCGGCCTTGGTCAGCGATGTGCGGCTGGTCGATGAGGCACAGCTGGAGGCTGCGGTCGAGTTGCTGATCGAACGCAGCAAGCTGGTCGTTGAAGGCGCCGGCGCCGCGGGGGTCGCGACCTTGCTGGCCGACCCGGCGCGGTTTCGCGGGCGGAAAATCGGCATCGTGCTGACCGGCGGCAATATCGATGCGCGGCTGCTGGCATCGTTACTGATGCGCGGGCTGGTGCGCGGCGGGCGGTTTGTCCGGCTGCGCGCCGAACTGCCCGATCTGCCGGGCGTGCTGGCGCGCGTGTCGGGGATCATCGGCGGGCTCGGCGGAAACATCGTCGAGGTGCACCACCAGCGGCTGTTTCACGACGTCTCGGTCAAGCGCGCCGAACTCGACGTCGTCGTCGAAACCCAAAACCGCCGCCACGTCGATACGATCATCGACGCCCTGATCGCCGCCGGCTTCCCCACCCGCCTGCTCTCCGGCAGCGAGGGAGGAAGCGGGCATTGAGTGCTGTAGGATGGGCTGAGCGCAGCGAAACCCATCATTCCGCCGATCCCCGAGGGAAGCGATGGGTTTCGCTGCGCTCAACTCCATCCTACGAGGGCTGCGAGGGCTGCGACCCGCTTGGTCGAACCCGGCTCTGGTTCACGGCGCCGTCAGGCGGTAGATTCGGGCGGCGGTGCCGCTATATAGCGCCGTTTTGTCGGCGGCCGAGGCGCCGACGGTGATGTGTTTGAAAGCGTTCCACAATTCGGTGTAGCCGCCGGATTGCTTGTCGGGCGGGAAGTTGCTTTCGAACATGCAGCGGTCGACGCCAAAGGCTTCGATGCAGGGTTCGATGTACTGCCGCCACGCCGCCGCCAGCTCCTGCGACGCAGGCGGTACGTCGCGCTCGTGGAAGTCGAAGCCGAACGAGGTCATGCCGACACCGCCGAGCTTGACGTTGACGTTCGGGCATTTCGCCAGTTCGGCGATGTCCTTTTTCCAGGTCGCGAGGATTTCAGGCCGGCGGCCGTTATAGGGCCCGACGCCGAGCACGCCGCCGACATGGTTCAGGATGATCGTCGTGTCGGGAAAGGCACGGGCGAGGTCGATCGCGTCGGCCAGCTGCGGGTGGTATTGCCAGCTTTCAAAGCTGAGCCCGAGCGGTGCCAACTGGGCAAAGCCTTCGCGGAAGGTCGGGTCGAGCACCTGATGCGGCGGCACGAAACGTGACGCGTGTTTGCCGACCAATTCGTGGTGGTCCCACGACACGCCGTGCCGGATGCCCTTGAAGTGCCCGCCGCCCGCGGCGATTTCCGCCTCCAGCACCTCACGGACTGGCGCCCCGAGCGTCAGATCGGCATGCCCGACGATCCCCTCGGCGACGCGGCACGGGCCATATCCGCCCGACGCGCTCATTGCCGCGATGCCGTTAACGAACTCGACCTCGCCGACCGGCGCCATCTGGGGCGGCTCGGCGGCGCGATACATCGAGCGACATTCGAGAAATACCGTCGCGACGATGTTGTGGCCGCCGCGTGGTCCGCCGGCAATGTCAGCCAGCAGTTCGGGCAGCAGGTAGCAGCCGCGCTGCGGCGTATCCCAGAAGTGATGGTGTGGGTCGATGATGGGCAAATCCGGCTCCAGCGGTGCTTCGGTCGGCCGCCTCGCCAGCCACTGCGCCAGTTCGGTCGCGTCGCGCTGGGCAAGTCCGCGATATTCGCCTGTTGCGTCTCCGGCCATTTCCACTCCCCTCCGCCCGTCTCCTGGTCGATGTTGCAGCATAACCCGTTGCGGCAAAAAAGTGACAGGGCGGCGCGCGATGGCGGGTTTGCGCGCAATCGTTTGAGTGACGCCATCGGGTGGCCGCTGCTATCATTGCGCGCTACGGCGGGGAGCATGCGATGCAGCGGTTTGCGGTGGGGGTTGTGCTGATCGGGATGGCGGCGGCGCTGTCGGCCTGTGTCGCCCCCGATGGCTCGTCTGCGTTTTCGATGGCGCGTGTCGACCCCGACGAGGCGGCAGAGCGGGCCCTGATCGGCAGCATCGCCGGCACCGCGGCCGGCGTCGGCATCGGCACGGCCCTCTCGATCAACCCGGCAATCGGCGCGGTGGTCGGGGCGGAGGCCGGCGCAACGATCGGTGCCGCGGCCGGCATAATGACCGCCCAGCCGATCCCGGCCTATACTGATGTCCCGGTATCGATGGTGCCGGCGGTTCCCGATTTTTATGACACCTGGCCGCCGGGCGCTCATCCGCCGGCGATCGGCACGCGGCTGCCGCCGCCGCGTCCCGGCTGATCGCGCTGTCCGGGTTCAGCGCTGCGCCCGTCTAACCGTTTTACAGCTTAATTTTTTCCACGGGTAATCGGCGACGATGCCGCTTTACGCGATTCCTTTTCCAGCGATCGATCCCGTAGCCGTCGCGATCGGGCCGTTTGCCATCCGCTGGTATGCGCTGGCCTATATCGTCGGGCTGCTGATCGGGTGGCGTTATTGCCTGCGGCTGGCGGACCGGCGTCCGAATCTGGTGTCGCGCGAGCATGTCGACGATTTCCTGATGTGGGCGACGCTCGGCGTCGTGCTCGGCGGCCGCATCGGCTATGTGCTGTTCTATAATTTCGGCTATTACGCACAGCATCCGCTCGACGCGCTGTATGTGTGGCATGGCGGCATGTCGTTTCACGGTGGGGCGCTCGGGGTGACGCTGGCGATCGTGCTGTTCGCGCGGCGCCGCAAAGTTTCGATTTTTGCGTTGTCCGACATCGTCGTCGAGGCGGTGCCGATCGGTCTGTTCTTTGGGCGCATCGCCAATTTCATCAATGGCGAGCTTTGGGGCCGCGAGACCAGCATGCCGTGGGGCATGGTGTTCCCGACTGGCGGGCCGCTGCCCCGCCACCCGAGCCAGCTTTACGAGGCGACCTGCGAGGGCGTGCTGTTGTTTCTGCTGCTGTTTTACGCCGAACATCGCGGCGAGCGGCGGCGGCCGGGGATCATTACCGGGCTGTTTCTTGCCGGCTATGCGGTGGCGCGCATGTCGGGGGAATTGTTCCGCCAGCCCGATGCCCAGCTCGGCTTTTTGTTTTTCGGCACGACGATGGGCCAGCTGTTGTCGATCCCGGTGCTGGTCGCCGGGATTGTGATCGCCGCCTGGGCATGCCGCCGGCCACCACCGGCGGCTGGCGCCAGCTAAAGGCCGGGCGGAGGGATGGGCGAGCTTGCCGCCACGATCGCCCGGCGCATCCGCCGCGAAGGACCGATCTCGCTGGCCGCCTTCATGGCGATGGCGCTGCACGACCCGAAACATGGGTATTACGCGACCCGCGATCCGTTCGGACGGGCTGGCGACTTCATCACCTCGCCCGAAATCAGCCAGATTTTCGGCGAGATGATCGGCCTGTGGGGCGCCGCTCGCTGGCAGGATATGGGCCGGCCGCCGCGCGTTATCGTCGCCGAACTCGGGCCGGGGCGGGGAACGCTGATGGCCGATTTCCTGCGCGCCGCCGCTGCTGTGCCGGGTTTCCGGCAGGCGATGGCGCTGTATCTGGTCGAGGCGAGCCCGGTGCTGCGGGAGGCGCAGCAACGCCGCCTTGGCGATGCCGCCCCCCGCTTTGCCGACAGCATCGATGATCTGCCCGACGCGCCGTTGCTGCTGGTCGCCAACGAATTTCTCGACGCGCTGCCGATTCGTCAGCTGGTCCGCGGCGCTTCCGGCTGGGCCGAACGAGTTGTCGCCCTCGACGCGGCCGATCGCCTGGTGTTCACCGACGGCCCCGAAGCCCCCGCGCTTGCACTGCTGGTGCCGCCGTCCTTTCGGGGTGTGCCGGCCGGCACGATCGTCGAGATCTGCCCGGCCGCGGCGGCGCTCGCGGCCACGATTGGCGAGCACCTTAAGCGGCAACCCGGCGCCGCCCTGTTCATCGATTACGGTTATTTCCCCAGCGTGTCCGGCCCCACCCTCGCCGCGATCCGGCGACATGAAGCGGCCGATGTTCTGGCGGATCCGGGGCGCGCCGATCTGAGCGCGCATGTCGATTTCGCGGCGTTTGCCGCCGCCGCCCAGGCCGCCGGCGCCAAGACCTATGGCCCGGTGCCACAGGGGCGATTCCTTGCCGCGCTCGGAGCCGAGGCGCGGCTTGCGATGTTGATAGCGCGCGCGACCCCGGCGCAGCGTGCGACGCTCGATAGCGGGCTCAGGCGCTTGATCGATCCGGCGCAGATGGGCACCTTGTTCAAGGCCCTGGCGCTGACATCGCCGGGTCTGCCGGAGCCGGCTGGCTTTGCGGCGGCATAGCCGGGCGCGAACGATGGGTGGTGGATGATTACGCTGAGTGCGCTCGATGATGCCGCCGACGGCCGCCGCCCGATCCGCCACGCGTTCTTCACCCGGCGCGGCGGTGTCAGCAACGGCATCTTCGCCTCGCTGAATTGCGGGTTTGGCTCCCGCGACGCCCCCGAACATGTTGATCGCAACCGCGCGATTGCCGCGGGCCATTTCGATCTCGAAGCCGACCGGCTGATCACCTGCCACCAGGTGCACGGCACGACGATCATCCCGGTCGACGCGCCGTGGCATCGCAGCGTCAACCCGCGAGCTGACGGCATGGTCACCGCCACGCCGGGCATCGTGCTTGGCGTGCTGGCGGCGGACTGCGCGCCGGTGCTGTTTGCCGACCCGGAGGCCGGGGTGATCGGGGCGGCGCATGGCGGCTGGCGCGGCACGCTGTCGGGCGTCATGGAGGAGGCGGTACTGGCGATGGCAACGCTCGGCGCCGACCCGCGCCGCATCCACGCCGGCATCGGCCCGTGCATCGCGCAAGCCTCGTATGAGGTCGGGCCGGAGTTTCCCGGAAATTTCACAACGGTCGATCCCGAAAGCGGCGCTTTTTTTCGGCCGGCAGCGCGCGACGGGCATTTCCTGTTCGACCTGCCGGGCTATATCGCGCACCGTCTGGGCCGGCTCGGCCTCGCGGTGGTCGAGCGCACGCCGCACGATACCGCCGCCGAGGAGGCGCTGTTTTTCAGCTATCGGCGCGCCTGCCTGCGCGGTGAAGGCGATTACGGTCGCGGCCTCGCGGCGATCGCGCTCGGGGAGTAGCCGACGATGCCGCATCTGATCATGTTCGGGTTCTTTTGCCTACTCGGCCTGCTCGCAACCTGCGCGATGCTCTGACCCGCCCGGGGCACCGCGGCCGCACGGTCTTCGCGCTCGCCGCGTTGCTCGCGGCGTGCCAGCCTCTGCCGCACCCGTTTGAGGACGACAAGCCGCCGGCCGCACTCCTGCATGTCCGCGATGTCGCCGGCGTGTCGATCGCGCCGATCGAGGGCGAGCCGACCGCGACCGCGACCAAACTCGCGCCGGCGATGGCCGACTCGCTGCTCAACCTCGAAATCCCGGCCAGCGACAGGACCACCAGCATCGGCAGCTACCAGCTTCACGGCAAGCTCGTGCCCAGCCGGGGGAAGAAGCCCGGCGAGACGAAACTGACCGCATCGTGGCGCCTCTACGCGGCGGACGGGACCTTGATTGGCGAGCAGACCATCGAGATCACCTCGAAATCAGAAGACTGGCTCGCCGGAACCGACAGCGCGATCGAAAAAATCGCCGACCTCAGCGCCGCAAGGGTAGCCTCGATGCTTGAAGACCGGGCTCCGCAGCAGGTGAAGGAGGCCGCGGATGGCCCTGCCGGGCACAGCCGCGTCACGATCGGCAAGATTACCGGCACCACAGGCGATGGCGCGGTGTCGTTGACGAACGCGGTGGGCAGCGTGCTGAAGCGCCAGAACGTGACGATCGCTGAATCCGGCGAAAAGGCCGACCTGACGGTTGAGGCCGAGTTCGAGATCGGGCCGCCCAAGGCCGGCAACCGCCATGTCAAGATTACCTGGCACGTCCGCCGCGCCGACGGCTCCGAGATCGGCACGGTCGGCCAGGAAAACGACGTCGCCACCAAGGCGCTCGAAGGCCCGTGGGGCGACCTGTCCTACAGCATCGCCATTTCCGCCGCCGACGGGCTGATGCAGCTTATCAACCGCGGCGCCGCACCCCCGGCAAAGTCGTGAGCGCCGCCTAGGCGGGCCGTTCGCCTTCGATCGTTACGCGGTGCATGACGCGGCGGCGGCCATTGTAGTCGTTGATCGCGTTGTGCTGGGTGCAGCGGTTGTCCCAGAAGGCGATCGAGTTCTTCTGCCAGCGGAAGCGGCAGGTGAATTCGGGGCGCGCGGCGTGGTCGCACAAATAATCGAGCAGCGGGGCGCTTTCCGCTTCGGTCATGTCCTTGAAACGGATCGTGAAGTTGCGGTTGACATAAAGCGCCTTGCGGCCGGTATCGACATGGGTGCGCACCACCGGGTGTTCCATCTCGGCGTCGGCCTCGTTGCTGAACAGAAAGCGCATCGACGACGCGTTGCCGTCGCGGGCTCGCGCGGCATTGAGCCCATAGGGCCGCCGCGCGCTGTGCACCGCGACCATGCCGTCGAGCATCTTCTTCATGCCGTCCGACAGGGTTTCATAGGCAAGGTATTGATTGGCAAACATTGTGTCGCCGCCCACCTCGGGGACTTCGCGGGCATACAGCACCGAGCCCAGCGCCGGGCGTTCGAGATAGCTGACGTCGGTATGCCAGCCGCCGCCGAAATTACGCATCTCGTGGGCCTCCTTGCGGACTTCGAGGATTTCCTCGTTGTCATCCATGCCCTCGACGAAATCATGCACCTGCAACTCGCCGAAATGCCGGCCGAAGGCGAGATGCTGCGCCGGGGTCAGGTGCTGGTCGCGGAAGAAGATCACCAGGTGGTCGCGCAACGCCTTCTTGACCTCGCCGATCGTCTCGCGCGGCAGCGGCCGCGACAGGTCGATCCCCGAGAGTTCGGCGCCGATCGCCCCGGCGATCGGTTGCACGGCAATCGTTTGCTGTTCCATGGCGGGCTCCTTGCGCGGGATCAGACCGGCTCGTCGGCTTCCTCGAACGCGGTCAGGCTGCGTTCGATCATTTCTTGCGGCAGGTCGCGGGTGATAAAGACCATGCGGGTGCGATGGTCGTCGCTGGGCCATTGCGGCAGCAGCACCGGCGGGTGAAACAGATGCTGCACGCCGTGCAAGACGACCGGCTGCTCCGGCTGGTCGCGGATCGCGACGATCGCCTTGACCCGCAGCAGATCGTCGCCGCGCATCGACGCCAGCGAGTCGAGCCAGCCCGACAGCGCGCTCCACGACATCGGCCGCTCGCGCGTGATGCAAAAGGCGCTGATCCGCTCATCGTGCCGGTTGGCATCGTGCCGGTTGGCATCGTGGGCTGCATGATGATGCGCGTGGCCGTGTTCGTCGTCGTGTTCGTTATGCTGCGCCGCGACCGCCTCGTCCTGCAGCCAGCGCTGCACCTCGACGCTTTTGGTTTTCGGGTCGAACAGGCCGAGATCGAACAGCGCCTGCGGATCGACCGCACCGTGCGCCGCCTGCAAGAATCGGGGCGCCGGGGTTGAGCGCCGCGCAGCCTCGTCTGCAACGCGGCAAGCGCCGCCGGGTCGGCGAGATCGGTCTTGGTCAGCAGCAGCCGATCGGCCACCGCCGCCTGCTTCACCGCCTCGATCTGGCGGTCGAGCGTGCCCGCGCCGTTGACCGCATCGACCGTCGTCACGACGCCGTCGATCATGTAGCGCTCGGCGACGATCTGGTCCGAGATCAGCGCGTGCAACACCGGCGCCGGGTCGGCGAGGCCGGTGGTCTCGATGACCACGCGGGTGAAATACGGCACCCGGCCCTTGACCCGCTTGACGAACAGATCGGTCAGCGTGTCGGCGATGTCGCCGCGCACCGTGCAGCACAGGCAGCCGCTGTTCAGCAGCACGACATCGTCGGTGGCGCTCTCGACCAGCAGGTGGTCAAGCCCGATCTCGCCGAATTCGTTGATGATGACCGCGGTCGCGGCCATTTCCGGCTGTTTCAGCACATGGTTCAGCAGCGTGGTCTTGCCGCTGCCGAGAAACCCGGTCAGCACCGTGACGGGAATGCGTGAGGCAGCATTGCTGGCGGCCATCGTTGCGGCTCCGGCCGGCCTCTACACCTCGTCCGGCGTGGTCGCCTCAAGCGTCGCCCACAGGAACGCGACGAACCAGCCGATCAGCGTCCAGCCAAGGATGATGTTGAGCACGGTCACCGCCTTGCGCCGCGGAATATCGCGCGCAAAGGCCAGCAGGGTGGGCAGCAGGTACAGGATAACGATCAATATCAGCAGGATGACCATGATCGTATTTTCGTTCATGTCGCCTCCGGCGCGAACCCGCCCCGCATCATAGCCCACTCCGCATCATAGTGGGGCCCGATGAAAAGAAAACCGCGGCCTCCCGCCGTCGCAGGGCGGTGGGAGGCCGGCGTCCGGGAGCGCGAACGCCTACTCGATGCCGAGCAGCCTGGCGGCGGTGCGGCCGAGGATTGCGATCTTGTCATCGTCGCTAAGCCCGGGGATCGACAGGATGTGATCGACCGGCGCGGTGTTCCACGGGAACGGATAGTCGGTGCCCATCACACATGCCCGATGCCGGCTCTCGGCGATCAGGTGGCGCATGGCTTCGCCGGTGAACATGATCGAATCGAAATAGAGCTGACCGCCGCGGAGGTATTCGGTCGGCTTCTTTTTCGGGTAGGTGCCGACCCGGTTCGGGAAGGTGCGTCATCACCGCATCCGAGCGGTTGGCATAGGACGGCAGGAAACCGCCGCCATGCGCGGCGCAAATCTTGAGGCCCGGGAAGCGGTCGAGCGTGCCCTCGAAGATCAGATGCGACAGCGCGATCGTGGTTTCGAGCGGGTTGCCGATCGTGTTGGTCAGGAGGCCGTTGCCGCCGAGCCGGCCGCTCGGCTCCAATTCGCGCGTGCCGAGCGGGTGCATGAACACCAGCACGCCAAGCTCTTCGCATTTCTGCCAGAACGGATGGAATTTCGGGTTGGCGAGTTCTTCGCCGGCGACGCTGCCGGCGACGCCGACACCGCGGAACCCGAGATTTTTCACCGCGTGTTCGACCTGCTGCGCCGCGAGGTCGGGGAATTGCAGTGCCGCCGTCGCAAAGCCCACGAAACGATCGGCATTGCCGGCGCAAAAGCCCGCCAGCTGCTCGTTTTGGATGCGGATCAGGTCGGTGGCGGCGTCACGCTCGGCGCGGTACCAGTACGGGTTGATGCTGAGCGCCTCGACATCGACGCCCGATTTGTCCATTTGCGCCAGCCGATCGCTGACATTGGCCCATAAGAGGCCCGGTGCTTCGAGCGGGTGGTTGATGACCTTCGCCGCATCTGGAACGATGCAATGCGCGTGCACGTCGACGGTCTTGATGCGCTTGCCGGCGATCACGACTTCCCAGCGCGGGCTGGCGTGCGAGTGGGAATGTGCGTGTGCCTGCGCACTGGCACTCGCGCTGCCGCCGCCGCTGCCGGCACTGGCGCCGGAACTGACGCTGGCGGTGAATTCGCAATCGGTGAAAACAATGCCGGCACTGGCGCCGGCGGAAGCATGCCCGCTCATTATCGATCTTCCTTTATCCCGCAAAATCCAGGTCGCCCCGGCGCGGCGGAGCCTACACCGGCCAGCCGCCGGAAGCCCATCAACTCCGGACGATGCGATCAAATTATCGCAACCCGACACAGCGACACTCGCGGGTTGCAACGGGAATCCACTCGTAGGATGGGCTGAGCGTCAGCGAAGCCCATCAGCTTCGGAGACGCGGCATGGCAATGGGCTTCGCTGCGCTCAGCCCATCCTACGGTGCCGGTTTGCGTGGCCGGTGCGGGTTACCGGCGGAAGTCTCCGCCCTGTTTTTCGACGGTGCGGACCATGCCCTGCCAGTCCATCAGACCGTAGGTTTCGGTGTCGCGGATTGATTGCATGCGGGTGGCGGCGGCCTGCACGACCTGCGGCTCGACCATCACCGGCGGCACACCCATCTGGCGGGCGATCAACTCGAGTTCGCAGGCGCGCTCCAGCATGTAGAGGCGCTGAAAGGCGCCGTGTACCGTCGGACCGAAGGTCAAGAGGCCGTGGTTCATCAGGACGACGCAGCTGCCGCGCTGGCAGGTGCGGCCGAGCGCCTCGCATTCGTCGGTCGTCGCCGGCACACCGTAGGGGTGATAGGCGACATCGTCGTACACGTGCAGCGCGTCCTGGCTGATCGGGCGGATACCCTTTTCGATCAGCGACACGCCAGCGCCGGCACGGGTATGCGTGTGGGTGACGCAATTTGCATCGGGGCGCACCTTGTAAACGCCGCTGTGGATCGTGAAGCCGGCATTGTTGAACCTGCCGGACTCGCCAAGCACGTTGCCGTCAAAGTCCATCTTCACGAGGCTCGACGCGGTGATTTCGTCGAACATCTCGCCGTAATTGTTGATCAGAAACGCATCGGGTTCGCCCGGTACGCGCGCCGAGAAATGCGTGTTGATCGTGTCGCTCCAGCCGAGATAGTTCACGACGTGGTACAGCGCCGCGAGGTCGCAGCGTGCTTCCCATTCGGCATCGGTCATCTCGGTATTCTTTAGCTGCGGCATCGCGGCCATTGTTCTTTCCTCTCGTAAAACCCCGGCTCTCGTAAAATCCCGGAGCGGCAGGCAGTAAAGCCCTCGCCACGGCAGCCAATCCTCGTCGACCCGCAATCATGCGGCAATCGCGCGGCGCGCGGACCAGCCTCCCGCCTGCCGCAAGATCGGGACCACCCGCCGCCATCTTTCGCTGCTTCTGCAGCGGATTTGCAGCCAAATGGCGATCACCTCTCACGGATTAGAACATAACACGAACATCGACATCCGGTCAACCGGTCGATGATGCCGCGCCTGGGTCAGAAGAATTTGCGCAGGGCGCCAGCGTCCTGCCAACCGAGGCTGCGGTAGCGGTCGATCGCCATCTGGTTGGCGCGGAACCCGAGGAAGAGACAGAGACCGCCGCCGATAACCGTGAGCCAGAGATACAGGGTTGCCGCGCTGTCGGTCGGCACGGCATCGGTAACCATCAGGGAAATGTTGAACACCACCATCACCGCGCCCCACACCTGCAAGCCCCGGCGGAACAGCGGTATGCCGAGAAAGAAGCTGCCGAGAAAGCAGCCCCAGCTCCACCCTTCCGGCAGTACCTTGATGTCACCGGTATGCGGGTGACGCAGGGCAATGCTCATGGCCCGCTCCGCTCTCTCAGCACTGGAAGCAACACGGTCTAAAGCTGCGCCCGGACGCGCCGGCGCGCAATCCGCCACCCGCAGGAATGGCGCGGTGGCGGCGAGGTGATAAAGTCGGGCCAAAGTGTCCCAGGAGATTTGCCAGATGCCCGATTACCGTTTTTGCACCGTCAAGGATGAAGGCCGGGTGCGTACCGTCACGATCAACCGGCCCGAGGTGCTGAACGCGCTGCACAGCGAGGCGCATTGGGAATTCGACGGGGTGTGGAACGAGTTTGCCGCCAATCCGGATTTGTGGGTCGGCATCATCACCGGAGCTGGCGAGCGGGCGTTTTCGGCGGGGAACGATCTCAAGGTGCAGGCCGCCGGCCGGCGCACGCCGCGGCCATCGACGGGGTTTGCCGGGCTGTCGCACCGGTTTGACCTGGAAAAGCCGCTGATCGCCGCGGTCAACGGCGTCGCGATGGGCGGCGGGTTTGAGGCGGCGCTGGCCTGCGACATCATCATCGCGGCGGAGAACGCGGTGTTTGCCCTGCCCGAACCGCGGGTCGGGCTGATCGCCGGCAGCGGGGTGCACCGCCTGCCGCGCTTGATCCCGCAAAAACAGGCGCTCGGCATGATCCTGACCGGCCGCCGCGTGTCGGCCGCCGAGGGCGAGAGGCTCGGTTTCGTTAACGAGGTGGTGCCGGCCGGCGAGGCATTGGCGGCGGCGAAACGCTGGGCCGGGCTCATCCTCGAATGCTCGCCGATGGCGATCCGCGCGTCGAAACAGTCGGTGTATAAAAGCCTCGACGAACCCACCCTGCAAGCCGCGATGCGCACGACCTACCCGGCGGTCAAAGCCAACCTCGAAAGCCAGGACTATGTTGAGGGGCCAAAGGCGTTTGCGGAGCGGCGGAAGCCGGAGTGGCGCAACCGGTAACGAATGCGGACAAGCTTCTCTTGTTCAAATGCAACCAAACAACAGTTGTAGATCATGGGTCACGATCAGGAACTTACGGCCCCTTGGCGCGGATTTGACCGGCTTTCTTCCGGGGCAACGCCGATTAAGATCAACGGAACAGCAGGTACGCCACGTCCCTCTCGAATTAAATTGTAAAGCTCACCCTCATAGTATGCCACGCCGGACGACATCTGTGATTGCAGAACTTTCATCGGTAGAATCTCAACGCCAACGTCAATGACATCGCCTACATAGAATGCCATATGTTTAACGAAAAGGTCATAAGCTACGAAGGAGTATTTCCCAAACTGCACCTCAACCGCTACGCGTTCTTTGAAAAAATCAGTTTGATTATATGAAAATATTGGCTGGAGTCCGGCGGCCTCGATCTCAGCTTTTTGCTGAGCTGGCGCCATATTCATGGTCTTGCGAATCAGTTTGGCATCGGATGTAACCCAGTACGATGTTCTGCTTTCTCCCCAATTATGACGTTTAAAAAACTCCGACATTGCACTATTCATCGCTATTGGGGAATAGAGTAATCGATCTCTTGTCCTGACCTCTTTTGATATCTTAGTTCGGCAGGCCGCGGCGTCCAGGGTTTCTATGACATTCTGGATTTCTGCCCATAGGCCAGGTTTATGAACCTGCAGGAACTCCCAACCATTCAAATGTGAATAATACGAAATGATCTTCAACGTTGGCCGCCATATGGTTTCGTCGGATCATAGACGGGCCGATCCATCGGGCGGGTGGCAAGGGTGCCAGCCCGCAGCTGATGCACTCGATCCCAGGCGATATTTACATATTCCTGCACCACATCGCACCCGTAGGCCACCCGATCATGTTTTATTGCGGCTACGACGGAGGTCCCGACGCCCATATAAGGATCAAAAACCGCGTCCCCCGGCTCTGTCAGCGATAGAACCAAGCGTTCTACAAGCTCAATCGGAAACTGACAGGGGTGGCTCGTTTTTTCTACATGATTATTTTTGACATTCGGGAATATCCAGACATCTCCGGGATTCTTGCCAAGCGGATTGCAGGAAAGCTGCCCGGTCTTGGGACCCTTGAAATACTTCTTTCCGGGGTACTTAGATGGCACCCGAATGGGGTCCAGGTTAAAGGTATAGCCGCTGCCCTTGGTAAGCCAGAAAATCGTCTCATAGCGTCCTGACAGGCGCTTGCTGCAATGAAGGCCGTGTTCAAAATGCCAGATTATCCGGTTCCGCAGGTGTAGACCATGCTCCTGAAAGATCGGATAGAGAACCATATCCAATGGAAATATCTCACCTCTATCGACATGGTTCCCGACCTGCCAGCAAAGCGAGCCGCGTGGTGATAAGAGCCGCACACACTCGGAAATCACTTGTGCCTGCCCCTTGACGTATTCTGCCAACGGCGATCGGGACTCGTACGATTTTCCGATATTGTAGGGTGGCGAAGTGACGATAAGCTGCATAGATTCCGCTTTTTGCGGCCGCATAAAGTCGAGATTGTCCTGGCAGTCCATCACCACATCATGGTCGACGAAAAGTTTCTGGACCATTGAAGAACGCATATGTCTCTCGTCATCTTGGTTAGGCACGGCGATCGCTTGTGGGAGATACAATCGCTTTACGGCATGTCGATCGGAAGTTCGGGCGCACCCGTGAGCGGACGATGATTGGGATCATTCCGGAGGCTGTCAAGAACAAAAAGGGAACACTCTTTCATCACAGTAAGAAAGGCTGACGGCTTTGCCATCGCAGTCAACAGTCACGGCGCGAATGGGCATAATCGTTCAGAGAGCGCGACGATTAGGCGCTCCGTTACCGCTCGTCACCTGGCCAGGATAGAGAATCGCGTATCGCCGCTCGGCAGCGACGCTATCATGATCTTGCGGGACCAAAGGCGGAGTTGAGAGCTGCCAGGATGGCGCGGATGCGCCCGCGCCTCTTGCCTTCGTTCCGGGCGCATGCCTTATTTCGCGCTCACACCGCCTACCCCCCGATGAGGACAGGATGAAAGCGCTGGTCGCGGTCAAGCGGGTCGTCGATTACAACGTCAAGGTTCGCGTCAAGGCGGACAAGACCGGTGTCGAGACCGCCAACGTCAAGATGTCGATGAACCCGTTCGACGAGATCGCCGTAGAGGAGGCCTTGCGGTTGCGCGAGGCCGGGACGGTCGATGAAGTGATCGTGGTGTCGGCCGGCATTCAGCAATGCCAGGAGACGATCCGCACCGCGCTGGCGATGGGTGCCGATCGCGGCGTTTTAGTGCTGACCGATGTCGAATTGCAGCCGCTCGCGGTCGCCAAATTGCTCAAGGCGGTGATCGACAGGGAAGGGCCGGAGATCGTCATCATCGGCAAGCAGGCGATCGACGACGATTGCAACCAGACCGGCCAGATGGTGGCGGCGCTGCTCGGCTGGCCGCAGGCGACGTTTGCGTCGAAGGTGTCGATCGGTGACGGCAAGGCCGAGGTGACGCGCGAGGTCGATGGCGGGCTGGAAACCATCGATCTGAAGATGCCGCTGGTTGTCACGACCGATCTCAGACTTAACGAACCACGTTACGCATCGCTGCCCAACATCATGAAAGCAAAGAAAAAGCCGATCGTGACGATGACCCCGGACGAACTCGGGGTCGATGTTTCGCCGCGGCTGATCACGCTGAAGGTCGAGGAGCCGGTGAAGCGGCAGGGCGGTATCAAGGTGGGCTCGGTCGCTGAATTGGTCGACAAGTTGAAGAATGAAGCGCGGGTGATCTGATGTCTGTTCTCGTTGTTGCCGAACATGACAACAAGGCGCCGAAGATGGCGGTGCTGCACGCGGTGACTGCCGCCGTGGAATGCGCCAAGGCGGCCGGAAGCGATGTGCACCTGCTGGTCGCCGGCAAGGATTGCCGCGCCGCCGCCGATGCCGCCGCGCAGATCGAGGGCGCTGCCAAGGTATTGCTGGCTGATGACGCGGCCTACGATCACGGGCTCGCCGAAAACTGGGCGCCGCTACTGGTCAAGCTGGCGCCCGGCTACACCCATATGCTCGCGGCGGCGACGACTTTTGGCAAAAACTTGATGCCGCGGGTCGCTGCGCTGCTTGATGTGATGCAGATTTCCGACATCAGCGCGGTCGTGGCGGCCGATACCTTTGTGCGGCCGATCTATGCCGGCAATGCGCTGGCGACGGTGCAGTCGAGGGACCCGATCAAGATCATCACGGTGCGCGGCACCGCCTTCGGTCCAGCCGCTGCGACCGGCGGTTCGGCGACGGTCGAGCCGATCGAAAGCACTGGCGCGGCGGGTATGAGCGAATTCGTGCGCGCCGAACTGTCGAAATCGGAGCGGCCCGAGCTGACCAGTGCCCGCGTCATCATTTCGGGCGGGCGCGGCATGCAGTCGGGCGACAACTTCCCGATCCTCGAAAAGGTCGCCGACAAGCTCGGCGCCGCGGTCGGCGCCTCGCGCGCCGCGGTCGATGCCGGGTTTGTGCCGAACGATTATCAGGTCGGGCAGACCGGCAAGATCGTCGCGCCGGAGCTGTACATCGCGGTCGGTATTTCCGGCGCGATCCAGCATCTCGCCGGCATGAAGGATTCGAAGGTCATCGTCGCGATCAACAAGGACGAAGAGGCGCCGATCTTCCAGATCGCCGATTACGGCATCGTCGGCGATTTGTTCAAGATCGTGCCGGAACTCGACGAGGAGCTTGGAAAGCTCCAGAAGTGAGCGACGCCGCCGACGGCCTGGTCAGCGAAAGGGGCGGCGAAATCCAGCGCATCGGCATTATCGGGGCCGGACAGATGGGCCGCGGCATCGCGCATGTCTGTGCGCTTGCGGGGCTCGAAGTCGTCATCACCGATGCCAGCGCGGCCGCACTCGCCAACGCCTTGCAGGCGATCGACCGGGGGCTCGCGCGACAGGTGACGCGCGGCCGCATCCACGAGCAGGACAAGGTCGCGGCACTCGACCGCATCACCACCTCGGCGGATTACGCCGCGTTTGGCGATTGCGACATGGTCATCGAAGCTGCGACCGAAAAAGAGGAAATCAAGCGCGAGATTTTCAAAAAGCTGGTGCCGGCGCTGAAACCGGAGGCGCTGATCGCCAGCAACACGTCGTCGATCTCGATTACGCGGCTTGCTTCGGCGACCGACCGGCCGGGCAGGTTCATCGGCATGCATTTCATGAACCCTGTGCCGGTGATGAGCCTCGTCGAGGTGATCCGCGGCATCGCGACCGATGAGCCGACCTTTGCCGCGACCCGCAACCTCGCTCTGCGGCTCGGCAAGACGCCGGTCGCGGCTGAGGATTTTCCGGCTTTCATCGTCAACCGCATCCTGCTGCCGATGATCAACGAGGCGGTCTATACGCTCTATGAGGGGGTCGGTTCGGTCGAGGCGATCGACGCGGCGATGAAGCTCGGCGCCAACCACCCGATGGGCCCCCTCGAACTGGCCGATTTCATCGGTCTCGACACCTGTTTGTCGATCATGCAGGTGCTCTACGAAGGGCTCGCCGACAGCAAATACCGCCCGTGCCCGTTGCTCGTGAAATACGTCGAAGCCGGCTGGCTCGGCCGGAAAACCGACCGCGGCTTCTACGACTACCGCGGCGAAAAGCCCGTCCCGACGCGGTAGCGTCTCTCGGGCCAGCTATACGGGGCAGGGTATAAATTGGATATATGCGGCTAAGCGTATAGTGCGCGAATATACTTCTGCCCGTATATTGATATTATAAACGCTCCTGCGTATATTCGTGCTGGGAGCCCCCAATGGAACAGATCGCCCGAACCCCGAAACAGATCGGTCATGCTCTCCGACAGCAACGGCGGCAGCTTGGCCTGACCCAGATCAGCCTCGGCGAAAAAACAAAGCTGCGCCAAGCCACTGTTTCCGCGCTCGAGACCGGAGAGGTCAACGCCCGGCTTCGCACGCTTTGCACGATCCTGGCGGCGCTCGACCTGGAATTGGTCGTCCGGCCCCGCACCAAGGGTGAGATGGCCGAGGAGATCGAGGACATCTTCTGATGGCGCGGAGACGGCGGCATGACCCACTCAAAGTGTTTCTGAACAGCCGGCTGGTCGGGCGCCTGAATCGGGAAACCAGCGGCGCGATCGACTTCCGTTACGATCCGACATGGCTGGGTTGGGAGCATGCGCTGCCGGTTTCGCTGTCGCTGCCGCTGCGCGAAGACCGCTTTATTGGCGCGCCTGTCGTTGCGGTCTTCGACAATCTGCTGCCTGACGGCGACGCGCTGCGGCGCCGAATTGCCGCGCGCGTCTGCGCCGAGGGGGTCGATGCTTATAGCCTGCTGACCGCCATCGGCCGTGATTGTGTCGGGGCATTGCAATTTCTGCCGGACGGCATCGACGCCGGCCCCGCGGGTGCGGTCGAGGGCCGACCGGTCAGCGATGGAGAGATTGCGACGCTGCTCGGCGACCTCGCGGCATCGCCTCTCGGGCTTGGCGAAGATGACGACTTCCGGATTTCGCTGGCCGGCGCGCAAAAAAAGATGGCGCTGCTTCGGCGTGACGGAAGCTGGTACAAGCCCACGGGCACCGCCGCGACCACGCACATCCTAAAGCCGCAGATCGGCCGGCTTCCCAACGGCCTCGATCTGTCTCGCAGCGTCGAAAACGAATATTTGTGCCTCAAGCTCTGTGCTGCCTTGGGCTTGCCGAGCGCCGCGGTCGAAATCGGGGAGTTCGGTGGCAGCCGCGTGCTTGTGATCGAGCGGTTCGACCGGCGCTGGACCCGTGACGGGCGCCTGTTGCGACTGCCGCAGGAAGATTGCTGCCAGGCACTATCCGTGCCGCCGACCCTGAAATACGAAGCCGACGGCGGCCCCGGCATTCCGGCCATCCTGGATTTGCTCCGCGGCAGCGACGATCCCGCGGCGGACCAGCGATTGTTTTTGCAGGCGGTCATCGTGTTCTGGCTGCTCGGCGCCACCGATGGTCATGCCAAAAATTTCAGCCTGTTTCTCGCCCCCGGTGGCCGCTTTCGGATGGCGCCGCTCTATGACGTGGTCTCGGCGCAGCCCAGCTTCGATGCCGGGCATCTTCGCCGCAACCAGATGCGGCTGGCGATGGCGGCGGGCAACAACCGCCATTACGTCATCGATACCATCCTGCCGCGGCACTTTGTACAGACGTCGGGGCGCGCCGGCATCAGGGCATCCGTCGTGCCGGCGCTGCTCGAAGACGTCCGAACAAGATCAGCAGCGGCCATCGACAGCGTCACCAGCGCGCTGCCGCCGGGTTTCCCGGAGGACATTGTCGCGTCGATCCTCAACGGCTTTCGGGCCCGGCTACGCGCGGTGGCCGGAGAGTGAGCCAACGCTAGGCGCGGGCGGGTTGGGCGGCGATTTCTCGGCCGAGGGCGGCGAGGGCGGTGGCGACGATGTGGCGGGCGTTGAGGCCGGCGGTGTCGTACTGCGCTGCCGGAGAATCGTGTTCGAGGAAGACGTCCGGCAGCATCATCGTGCGGATTTTGAGGCCGTGGTCGAGCTGGCCGGTCGCCGAAAGGTGATGCAGCACAAAGCTGCCGAAGCCGCCGATCGCGCCCTCCTCGATCGTGATGACGACCTCATGCTCACGCGCGAGGCGGGTGACCAGATCGGTGTCGAGCGGCTTGGCGAAGCGCGCATCGGCCACCGTCGTGGAGAGGCCGTAGGCGCCGAGTTCCTGCGCTGCCTTGAGGCACTCGGCGAGCCGGCCGCCAAGGTTCAGCAGGGCGATGGTGGTGCCTTCGCGGACGATGCGGCCACGCCCGATTTCGAGCGGCACACCGATTTCCGGCATCACCACGCCGACCCCGTCGCCGCGCGGAAAGCGCACGGCCGACGGGCCGTCATCGATCGCGACGCAGGTCGCGACCATGTTGACGAGTTCCGCCTCGTCGCCCGCCGCCATGATGATGAAGCCGGGCAGCGAGCCGAGATAGCCGATGTCGAACGAGCCGGAATGGGTCTGGCCGTCCGAGCCGACCAGCCCGGCGCGGTCGATGGCAAAGCGCACCGGCAATTTCTGGATCGCCACGTCGTGCACGACCTGGTCATAGGCGCGTTGCAGGAAGGTCGAATAGATCGTCGCAAACGGCTTCATGCCCTCGGAGGCGAGGCCGGCGGCGAAGGTCACCGCGTGCTGCTCGGCGATGCCGACATCGAAGGTCCGCTTCGGGAAGCGGTCACCGAACAGGTTGAGCCCGGTGCCGGATGGCATTGCGGCGGTGATCGCGACGATGCGGTCGTCCTTTTCGGCTTCCTTGATCAGCGATTTGGCGAAGACCGTCGTGTAGGAGGGGGCCTTCGAGGTCGATTTGGCCTGGGCGCCGGTCACCACGTCGAACTTGGCAACGCTGTGCCATTTGTCGTCGGCCTGCTCGGCCGAGAGATAGCCGTGGCCTTTCTCGGTCACGACATGCACCAGCACCGGGCCAAGCTCGTCGCTGTCGCGGATGTTTTTCAGCACCGGCAGCAGATGGTCGAGGTTATGACCGTCGATCGGGCCGATGTAATAAAAGCCCATCTCCTCGAACAGGGTGCCGCCGGTCACGAAGCTGCGCGCCAGTTCCTCGGCGCGGCGGGCGGCGTGTTCGAGCCGCTTTGGCAGATGCCGCGCCACTTCGCCCGCGAGATGGCGCAGCGAGCGGAACGATTTTGACGACAGCAGCCGCGACAGATAGGCGCTCATCGCGCCGACCGGCGGGGCGATCGACATGTCGTTGTCATTGAGGATCACGATGAGGCGGGAATCCATCGAGCCGGCGTTGTTCATCGCCTCATAGGCCATGCCGGCGCTCATCGCGCCGTCGCCGATCACCGCGATCACATCGCGCTTTTCGCCCTTGAAGTCGCGCGCGACAGCCATGCCGAGCCCGGCCGAGATCGAGGTCGAGCTGTGCGCCGCGCCAAACGGGTCGTATTCGCTTTCCGACCGCTTGGTGAAGCCGGAGAGACCGCCGCCCTGGCGGATCGTGCGGATGCGGTCGCGCCGCCCGGTCAGGATCTTGTGCGGGTAGGCCTGATGCCCGACATCCCAGATCAGCCGGTCATCGGGTGTGTTGAAGACATAATGGATCGCCACCGTCAGCTCGACGACCCCAAGGCCGGCCCCGAAATGGCCGCCGGTGATCGACACGGCATCGATCAGTTCGGCACGCAGTTCGTCGGCCAGCTGCTTCAGGTCAACCTCCGGCAGCCGCCGCAAGTCCGCCGGCACATTGACCTGATCGAGCAGCGGCGTCCGGTTCGAGATATGGAGGCCGGGTTTCTGATCCAAAGTCTGGCTCCTCAGGCGCGGCGGTCTACGATGACCGAGTTATGACAAACCGGGCCACTTGTCGCAAAAGTTCCGCCCTTTGCCCAAACAAATCAAGATGCGCAACGGCTTGGTCGACCAGGAGCCCGGCCTGGGCGCGCGCGCGCTCAACTCCCAGGATCGAAACAAAGGTCGCCTTGCCGGCCGCGGCGTCGGCACCGACCGGCTTGCCGGTTGCCTCGGCCGAGCCTTCGACATCGAGCAGATCGTCGGCGATCTGAAAAGCGAGGCCGAGATCATGTGCATAACCGCGTAGCGCGGTGCGCTGTTCCGCGCCCGCTTTCGCGAGAATAGCACCGGCCTCGCAGGAAAAGGCAATCAGCGCGCCGGTTTTCATCCGCTGCAGGCGGGTGATTTCGCCGATATCGAGCGTCTGCTTTTCGGCGATCAGGTCGATCATCTGGCCGCCGACCATGCCGGCTGCGCCGGCTGCGCCGGCCAGCGCGGCGACCAGTTCGCAGCGCACCGCCGGGTCGCCATGCGTGTCGGGATGCGCCAGCACCTCAAACGCCATCGTCAGCAGCCCGTCGCCGGCCAATACCGCGGTCGCGTCGTCGAACATTTTGTGGCAGGTCGGACGGCCACGGCGCAGGTCGCTGTTGTCCATCGCCGGCAGGTCGTCGTGGATCAGCGAGTAGGCGTGCACCATCTCGATCGCGGCGGCGACCTGCAACGCGCTGCTGCGCGCGACGCTGAAGAGGCGCGCCCCGGCCAGCACCAGCAACGGCCGCAGCCGCTTGCCCGGCGCTAGCGCGGAATAGCGCATCGCATCGTAGACCCGCGCCTCGAGCCCCGGCGGCACGCTCAGCAGCCGTCCGATCAGCGCGTCGGTCAGCCGCACCGTCACACCGCTGGCGTCGGCGACGGTCGCGGTATTCGGCCACAAACTCTCGGTCACGCTGTTCCCCCAGCGCCTGTCATACCACCTCGCATGCGCCGGCTCAGTCGAGCTTCATCGGCGCCGCCGAGACATCACCATCCGGGCCGATGACGATGCGATCGACCCGCTGCTGCGCCTCGTTGAGTTTCTGCTCGCAATGGCGCTTCAGCTGCGCCCCCCGTTCATAGCTTTCGATGGCGTCGTCGAGCTTGACCTGCCCGGCTTCGAGCCGCCGCACGATCTGTTCCAGCTCCGCCAGGGCGTCCTCGAAACTCATCGTCGCGATATCGGCGGAACCGACGGATCGCTCATTTGCGTCCCTACTCAACACAATGAACAGGCGGATGTGACACGCCGTTCGTCTCGCAATGCGCGAATAGCGCGCTTCGTGATGAAAATACCACAGCGCCGCGCTATGCCGCCATCAATGCACGCGTATGCGCCGCGGCGCTGGCGCCCAGCGCGGCAAGGTCATAGCCGCCTTCGAGCGTCGACACCACCCGGCCCCTGGCATGGCGGCCGGCGACCTCCAGCAGGCGTTCGGTGACCCAGGCGTAATCGGCTTCATCGAGCATCAATTGCGCCAGCGGGTCGCTCTTATGCGCGTCGAACCCGGCCGAGATCAGCAGCATCTCGGGCGCGAACGCCTCGAGGGCAGGCAGCACGATGCGGCTGAACCCGTCGCGGAACGGCTTTGACCCGGACATTGGCGGCAAGGGCAGGTTGACGATGTTGCCGACTCCGGTCTCGTGCGCCGCGCCGGTGCCGGGGTAGAGCGGGAATTGGTGGCGTAGAGGCATAGAACAGGCTCGGCATCGTCGTAAAAGCGGGCCTGCGTGCCGTTGCCGTGATGCACGTCGAAATCGACCACCGCGACGCGCGCCAGCCCATGCGCCTCGCGCGCCCTGAGCGCGCCGATCGCGACGTTGTTGAACAGGCAGAACCCCATCGCGCGGCGCGGTTCGGCGTGGTGGCCGGGCGGGCGCACGGCGCAGAACGCGTTGTCGGCCTCGCCTGCGACCACGGCATCGACCGCCGCGACGACGGCGCCGGCGGCGCGCAGCGCGGCCTTTCCCGAGCCGGGCGACATGATCGTGTCGGCATCGATTCCGACATGGCCATGCGCCGGCACCGCCGCCAGCAAGCGCTCGGCAAAGGCGCGCGGGTGCACCCGGGCGATGTCGTCGAGCCCCGCTTCCGGCGCCTCGCGCCGCTCCAGGCCGGCAAATTCCGGTGCGTCCAGCGCGCGGAGCACGGCACGCAGCCGGTCCGGCGATTCCGGGTGGTAGTCGCCGGGGTCGTGTTCGAGACAGGCCTGATGCGTATAAAGCAGCGTCGTCATCGGTGCGTCCGTGTGGCTGGCGTCAGGGCAGCCGTGTGGCGGGAGTGTGTCACAAATGCGGGCCGAAGGTCAGCCGCGACGCAGCGCCAGTGTTGCCAGCGCGGCCCAGCCGAGCATCAGCGCGACGCCGCCAAACGGCGTGATCCAGCCCAGCCAGCGCGCGCCGCCTGCTGCCATTGCGAACAGGCTGAAGCTGAACAGCACGATGCCGACGGCAAAGCTCCAGCCGGCGACGGCGATCGTGCCGCGTGCGATGGCGGTGCCGCGGGGGGCGGCACCCCGGGCCAGCGCGATCACGCCAACCAGCGCGGCGGCATGGACCATGCCGTAGAGCGCCCCGGTGCGCAGCAGCTCGGCGGCGTGCGGGTCACCGGCGGTGTGCGCCGCCATGGCGCCGGCGATCACCGAGACAAGGCCGCCAACTCCGGCGATGCCGAGCCACAGGCGGATCATAACGCGGCGCTTCTGTCTCGCATCAGGCGATCGTAGAGCGCCAGCGTCTGCTGTGCGACCCCGGCCTCGCCGAACTCGCGTTCGACCAGCCTGCGGCCGGCTTCGCCCATCGCGCGTCGCCGCGCCGGGTCGGCGGCGAGCGTCGCCAGCGCGGCGGCGAGGGCGTCGGCGTCATGCGGCGGGACAAGCAGACCGGTCTCGCCGTGCCGCACCACGTCGCGGCAGCCCGGCATATCGGTCGCGACGATGGCGCGCCCGCAAGACGCAGCCTCAAGCAGGGCTTTCGGTACGCCCTCGCCATAGGTCGACGGGAATACCGCGATCGCGGCGCGCCGCCATACCTCGCGCACATCCTCGACCCGGCCGAGCCATTCGATCCCCGGCTCGGCGGCGAGGGCGCGCCATCGCCGAATCGTCGAGCGAATCGTGGTTGTCGGGGTCGGTCGGCCCGGCGAGCAGCAGGCGGAGGTCGAGGCCCCCGGCGCGCAGCCGCCGCACCGCCGCGGCGGCTTCGAGCACGCCCTTGCTGCGCAGCATCCGCGAGACGAACGCGATCGTGACCGACGACGCCGGCGGCTCCGGCAACGGCGAGAAATGTTCGGTATCGACGCCCGAGCCGCGGATCAAGGTGATCCGCGCCGGGCCCGATGCCGAGGCGTGCCAGGGCGGCGCCATCCTCCGGGTTCTGCACGATGACCTGGCCGCCCGCCGCCGCGATCCGCAGCAATCGGTGCAACAGCCGGTGGCCGAGCCCGGATAGCGGTGTTGCGGCCGCGAGCCCGGCGCCGAGCCCGGTCACCGCGGCGACCCGTGCCGGTCCGCCGCCAACCGGAAACGCGAGGCGCGCCGCAGCGCCGCCGAACAGCACCGGCTTTAGCGCGACATGGTGGACGATGTCGGGCCGCTCGCGACGGTACAGCGCGGCGATCGCGGCCAGCGCGCGGCAGAGCGCCGACGAGGCCGTCGCCGCGCCGCCGCCATGCCAGCGGGCACAGCCGGAAGCCTTCGCCGCGGATCCGGTCGCCATGTTCGCTGCACCCGGGTCGCGACGACGACCTCGAAGCCGGCATCGCGCGCCGCCCGCGCCACCGGCAGGCGATGCGACCAGAAATACCAATCCTCGGTGACCAGAAAGA
Source organism: uncultured Alphaproteobacteria bacterium (assembly GCA_963737875.1). Lineage (GTDB taxonomy): Bacteria > Pseudomonadota > Alphaproteobacteria > ATCC43930 > CGMCC-115725 > DATARH01. The sequence goes on from CAVTUM010000020.1 coordinate 89,664, forward strand.
GCAGCTTCGGCCGCGCCGCTGTGGGTCGCGGTGAGCGGCGGCGGAGGCTTCGGCGAGCGGCGGCGCTCGGGCAAGGCGTTGATGCGCTCGGCAGTGCCGCGCGGGCGGCATTCTCCTGTTTAGTGCGGCCCGTGCTTGTCGCAGCGCGATCTGGCTGCCGTGGCGGGTGATCGGCGACGGAGACGAGCGGTGGCGCGCATCCTGGTGACCGGCGCGGGCGGGTTTATCGGCCGGGCGTTGTGCCGCGGCCTGGCCGCGCGCGGCCACCAGGTGATCGCCGGGCTGCGCGCCGCCGGCGGCCCGGCCATGCCGATGCCGGCATCGCGAGCCGCATGTCTCGGCGAGATTGACCCCGGCCACCGACTGGTCCGCGGCGCTGCGCGGTGTCGAGATCGTGATCCACCTGGCGCAGCGGGCGCACCAGCCGGCCGACGCCGGCGTCCTCGATGCCGAGCCGCGAAGCCGCCGCCGGCCTCGCCCGTGCCGCGGCGCGGGCCGGGGTGCGCCGGCTGGTCTATCTCAGCTCGATCAAGGCGATGGGCGAGGCGACGCGGCCCGGCCGGCCGTTCCGCGCCGACGATCCGCCGCAGCCCGGCGACGCCTATGGCCGCGCCAAGCTCGCCACCGAGCAGGCGCTGCGGACGGTGGCCGGCGAAAGCCGCCTCGAACTCGTCATCATCCGCCCGCCGCTGGTCTACGGCCCCGGCGTCGGCGCCAATTTCCGCGCGCTGATCGCGGCTGGCCGGCAGCGGGCTGCCGCTGCCGTTCGCCGCGATCGACAACCGCCGCAGCCTGATCGCCGTCGACAACCTCGTCGATCTGCTGGCGACCGCGGCGACACACCCGGCCGCCGCCGGACAGGTCTGCTCGCCGCCGACGGCGCCGACGTGTCGACCGCCGCGCTGATCCGCGTCCTGGCGCACGGGCAGGGCCGCACCGCGCGGCTGTTCCCGCTGCCGCAGGCGGTGTTCGCGGTGCTGCGCGACATGCCCGGCCTCGGGGCCCGGCGGTGTCGCGGCTGACACTGATCGCTGCAGGTCGACGACAGGCGCGACGCGAACGTTGCTGGGCTGGACGCCGCCGGTCGCGGCGGAAGCCGGCGCTCGCCGCGGCCGCCGCCTTGCACGCGCGTCGACCCCTGATCATCGGGCCGCGCCGCGCGCTATATCGCGGCCATTGCGTGCGCCTAATGGCATGCCTGCGTATACCGGCAAAGGATGCTGCCGTGCCGAGCTTCGACATCGTCTCGCGGATCGATCTCGCCGAGGTCGACAATGCCGTCGCCGGCATCAACCGCGAGATCGCGCACGCGCTTCGACTTCAAGGGCAGCAAATGCACGATCGAGCGCAAGGAGGGCGAGATCGTGCTGGTCGCCGACGACGATCTGAAGCTGAAGCAGATGCACGAATTGCTCAAGGTGCACCTGACCCGCCGCAAGGTCGACGCCGCCGCGCTCGACTTCAAGAACCCGGAGAAGGCCGCCGGCAACACGGTGCGTCAGACGATCGCGCTGCGCCAGGGCATCGACGCGACGCTGGCCCGCCAGCTGGTGCGCGAGATCAAGGACAGCAAGCTCAAGGTGCAGGTCGCGGTGCAGGGCGGCGAATTGCGCGTCACCGGCAAGAAGCGCGACGAACTGCAGGCCGCGATGACCCTGATCCGCGGCCTCAAGATCGAGCAGCCGCTGCAATACCTGAATTTCCGCGAATAGCGCGCGGCACAGGCCGCGGCGCAGCGCCCGCTTGATCCGCCGCCGCGCCACCCGCTATCTAGGCGCGGCCGGCCCTCAGTCCCCTTCGTCTAGAGGCCTAGGACACCGCCCTCTCACGGCGGCAACACGGGTTCGAATCCCGTAGGGGACGCCAATGATTTCAATGGCTTGTTAGATAAGGCGGAAACCGGTGTCCCGTTTGTGTCCCGTCGAACATTAGCGAGGCTGGGGGGCCTCAGATCGAAATGACGATGGCTGCCGACGACACCGGGGGCTGCCCAATGGCTGGATCGCACCGTCGAGCAGCTTGAGGTCGCAGGGAAGAAGATCGAGAAGATTGAATATCCGGCGCTATACGCCGAGCGGCTGGACATTGCCGGCACGATCTTCCGCGGCCATGCCGCATCGCCTACTCATCGGCGGACCATATGTGATCGTGACCGAGCAAGCAGGGACTGACCGCCGCTAAGCGACTGCCCCGTGAGGGTGATCCCGCCGCAATCGGCCTCAGACCAAATGCAGAAAATCGGATAAATCCTGCCAATAGGTAGACGGTGATCGATCATCAGCGAGCCGCTCCGGTAAGTTCCGCCGCGTTCATAGCTTCCGGGTGGATCGGCGGCTCTAAAATGCTTTGCCTGCGCTTTACGCCCCGAGATCGCGCGGACAGCTGAGGCCGCTCCGCACCTCTCCGAAATCTCTCTATACGTTGACACTGTTGACACTCAGTAAATGACAGGCGCCGAAACCTCAGCATTTCTGCGGGTTTTCGGGGCGCGTCCGGTGCGTTGACACTTTGACACTGTATGACACTGTGGAAATTGCGATGGGCGGTGGGCGGCAATAGCGGCCGGCGCGTACGCCGACCGAAGTTCGCTAATGCGCTGACGAGCTTCCGGGCTCACGCAGCCGCTCGCTGCTCGCGATTCTCGAATACTATCGCCCTCATCGCGCCGCCCTCCGCCGGTTGAGTTTTCGCGCCGTCTGGCTCGGCTCCCCAGGCGGCGGCAGCGGCGGCAAGACTTTTCGCTCCGGCGCCGGCTCGATCTTCGCCAGCAGCGCCTTCAGCCGCTTGATCCTGGGCGACACGAAGTACGATCAGCCGCAATCGTCTCGCGCAGCAGCTGGGCGATGTCCCGATAATCGTCGGGGTCGAGGTTCGGCAGGTTCGGCATTCCGTAAATATGCGAACACAGACGCTGGAAAGCGAATCGACTCTCGCCCGGGAACGATGTTCCTATTGTGTTCATGGCAAACGGAAGCGCATCCGGCGCGGTCACTCTGGGCGAGATCGCCGCGCAGGCCAGCATGATCGAGGTCGCTTGTCGGAAGTGCGAACGGTTCGGCCGCCTCAGCACGGCAAAGCTGCTGCGGCAGCACGGCGCCGACACCAAAATGCCGGACCTGCTACCCGAGATCGCCCGCGATTGCCCCCGGGTCAACGCGCACTCGATCTATGACCAATGCGGCGCCTACTACGCCGGCCCGCACACGCGCCCGGTAAGGCAAGCTGCGATCGCGCCGGAGGACCGTCATCAGCTCGCGATGATCATCGCCGCGGCGATCGGGCGGAATCGCATGGCGACGCGCACCGGCTCGCCGTGAAGATCGTTGACGCCATCGTCGAGGCCGGATTTGCGCTGCGGAGGCAGGCTTGATGCCGATCTTACCTGGCCGTCTACCTTTGGCGCCGACAACGCCCGTGGCGCCCGCCCTTTCGGCACGCGCTGTTGTCGCGCCGATCGGCGTGCTCTCTGGGCCGCCCCTCTGTATCCCACGTCCGGAACCCATTCGATTTCAGCGACTGTTATTGCAGGGTCCAAATCGGGGCGGAGCGCAGGCCAATGGAAGAAGCATTCTTTGTCCGCGTGTCGGCCGAGTCTTTACCGAACATGGGGCGGACCTTCGAGATTTGGATTGTCATCACCGATGATCCTGCGGTGGCAGAAAAGGCCGTGCGGGGTATGGTGTCTCTGCGTGTTATCGAAGGGCTCCCACAGTGAAGTGCGTGGCCGTCGGGCAATCGGTCCCCCTCTGAATGGCCCCTTTGGGGCGTTACCCGTCCCCACCCATCACCGCCCTCGCCACGGAACTATCCACACCCACCTCACCCCGCCGGGCAGCGGGGTATACTGTCTCCATGCCGCCAAACCAGTACCGCTTTGACGAGCCATCCGAATATGGCCGCCCTCAACAGGTAGGGAAGCAGCCATCAGCAATAATACGGCTGGTCATGGCGACCGGCCTTGTTCAAGACGAAAAACAAGCCAACCTAATCCTGGTTGGTATCGTCATCCTCTCGTTCGTGATTATCGCTTACTTGGCCTTCTTTACTGGCCACACCTCCAATTCCCCTACGCTTGAAGAAGTGCGGCAGATGCCGGGGTATACTCCATCTACCTAACTATGATAGTTAGAGCTTCTCCTTCTCGCGGTTTTACGCTCATCGAGCTTCTCGTAGTGATTGCTATCATCGGCCTCCTTTCGTCCGTGATTTTCTGCTTCCCTTAACACGGCACGAGCGAAGTCGCGTGACGCAGTGCGTCTTTCGACCTTGCATCAGCTTCAGACCGCCATCGAGTCTATGCCACCTCCAATAACAATAACTACCCTTCTACCGGACACCAGTGGTGGGGGGTGTCTGAAATTTCGGTAGCCATGGGACCAGTGGTGCGAGCGGATACATTCCGGGCCTCGCTCCCGCCTACATTTCTAGATTGCCGACGGACTTGCAATTTTCTCCTGTATCGCAGTGCTACCTCTACAATTCAGACGGGAAAGATTACATGCTCCTAGCCTATGGCACCGTCGAGACGTACACCACCGCCAATAATCCGGAAAAACGTCCTTCGGGCCCCAGCGAGGCCGATTTCGCTGTCTATACTACCGGTGCCACTGGCTGGTAGTTGCCCAAACAGATTGGGCGGTTGCTGCGTTTTCGCTCATTTTAGCCGCTATCACACTGACCTCACCCCGTCGGGGAGCGGGGTATACTGTCCTCATGCCCCCAAGCCAGTACCGCTTCGACGAGCCATCCGAATATGGCCGACCACAACAAACAGGGACAGGGAAGCCCTCAGCAATAACCCGCCTCACCATCTATCTCGGACTTGCGAAGGACGAGCAGCGGGCCCAGAAGGTCATATTAATCATCCTCATACTCGCGGTTGTCAGCGCCATTCTGATCTTCATGTTTGGCGCCAAGGGCCACGCATCGCCGCCCCCAAACATAGACGGCAGAATGACTTACTAGGTATGAGGCACCGTCGCGGCTTCACCCTCATCGAGCTCCTCGTCGTCATCGCCATCATCGGGATCCCTTTCCGCAATCGTTCTCGCTCTGCTCAGCACCGCGCGCATTAAGGGGCGAGGTCGGCGCGCCAGAAGACATCAAATCACTTAAAACGGCTCTTGAGCTCTACTACAATGACAACAACGGCTACCCGACCAGCAACGGTACCGGGAACGGTGATGTAGTCATAAATGATGGGGTGCTTGCCGCTAAGCTCGCGCCCAAGTACATCCCCAGCATACCGGCGGTTCTCGCCGCCGACAACAGTCACACTACTATGGCAGTGGAGCGACGAGCGGCACCACCGCCAACTACGACATCTTGGTCTACATTGGTGCCACCAACAGCGGGTGCCGTTCCGGCACGATGCCAGGCAGTACCGGCGATTCGGGCGTACCTACGGTCTGCAATTTCTAAGCCCAAGCGCAAAGCGCAGCGCCAGCAGAGCAGGGAAGTGCGTCATCGGCAGGCTGAGCAACCCCCCTGCCACCGACGCCGCCGCAACCCTCGAGACAGACCGTCTCAGATGCGTCAAGCAACCCAACACCTGGGCCGGCCATCACAGCCGAAGATCAGTCGCGGCCTACGCCACCCGCGCAAGGGCCTGAAGAGGAAAAGTACGACCACCACAGACACCCTCGCCACGTCGCGGCTGTTGATCAGTACAGAGGGCGGGTCAGCGTTTCAACGATCGCCTGCATGACAGGCGGGACAACACCATTGCCGAGAATCCTGATCCGATCGCGTCGCTGCTTTACCGCGTCCAGCACGAAGTCATCACCAAAACCCATCGCGCGGGTCAGCTCCGGTACCTGGAGCATCCGCAACATTTCGGTCTTGCCATCCCAGGTCACCAACCCGAAACGATCGAGGGTGGTGACCGTCCGAAGCGGCCGGTTTCCATGGCCTGCCAACCGCCCGCACCATCAGTACCGTAATAGACGATCAGAAATAGGCCTCTCCTTGCCGAGTTCGGCGATGGCCCGATCGGCACGATCTAGTGTGTGGCTTGCGCGCGTCCTTCGCTTCGCAGGGGCTTTGAATTCCACGTGCCTTCGGGATCGAGGATGGACTTCGCGGACGGAGGCCGACCGCGCTGACGAGGTATTCTAGGTGGAATGCGTTCTCGATCAGCCAATATAAACAGACGCTTCCGCATCTGCGGAACCCCGAAGCGAGAGGCGTCCAAGACTTCGATCCCGCGAACGTAGTACCCCTGCTCGCAAATGAATTCAGGAGAGGGCGATAACCTTGCCAGCCCTTCATATGGGTGACGTTCTCGATCACCACCCAGCGAGGCTTCAGCTCTTCCGCGAACTTCAGGACGTACCGCGCGGTGAGCCTACTGCTTTCAACGGGTGGCCGGCTACCACGTGCACACGTGTGGCTGGTGCACTCAGGAGAGGCCAGCAGGAGGTCTACTCGGCCAATGTCCCCGAGCGCCGACGCGGTGGTGTTCTCATCGAGCTGGAGGTTGATTGCGCGAGCCTTCGGGAAGTTCGCCTGATAGGCAGCGGTCGCGCAATCCCAGAAGTCCACTCCGACTACGTTCGGCGCCTGCGGCGCGTGCGCCGTAGCTGCTTCCCCCACCGCCGCTGAAAAGATCAAGAACCCGAATCGCCATGCAACGCCGTGCTCCACTCTCTCTCTACTCTCTGCCTGGCGTCGACGCTGGGGTCAACCCTTCCGGAATTAACAGTTCAGCGCTCGCTCGCTCGACCGCTCGAACGACACGGGCCGAACATCGCGCCAGACTCACCCTCGATCTGGTGTTCCCAAATCCGCACGATTTGCCAACCCAGCGCCTTGAGAAGCCTCTCGTTGAGACGGTCACGGCGGCGAGTCGACGCAATCTTGATCTCCCACTTCTCCGAGAGCTTGTGCCGCCATTGATTGAAATTTCGCCCGTGCCAGAAGTCGCCGTCGACGAAGACCGCCACCTTGGCCTCCCGGAATACGAAATCAGGCCGACCCGGCAGGTCTCGCGCGTGGTTCTCCCAGGCGAGACCACGGCTTGCCAGAGCACCGGCGAGAAGCAATTCCGGCCCGGTATCTTTCCCACGATCCGCGCCATCACTCGCGAGCGAGTTTCGGGTGACATGATGTCACCCCGATGGGCTCTCTCTTGGCGGATGTACGGCGTTGTGCTGGTTCCTTGCAGATGGCGACCGCCCGCACACGGAACGGAGCGGCACGGCATTTATTATGACGCATTTCCGCCCATCGAGCGGCGTAGAGACCCGAATGGTCTTCCGGAATGCGGGAGATCTTCGCTTTGCGCGTTAGGATGATGTTAACCGTCGCTCCTGTAGAAAATTTAATCCATCAGGGCTTCGCGCAATGCTGTCTCCGATCCGTTCGCTGGGGGGCGATCGCCAAATAGTTCGCTCTGGGCAAGAGCTGCCGCCGACCGCGCCATTGCTGATGCAATCGCTGCGGGCGCTCGGATATACGACCGCTGCGGCTCTTGCTGACCTGGTCGACAACAGCATTGCTGCCAACGCGCATCAAATCGCCATCAGCTATCGTCCCGTGCCGACGCCGTTCCTGGTGATGCTGGACGACGGGTGCGGCATGGATCAGACGGAACTGATCGAGGCAATGCGCTTCGGCAGCCGTGACCCACGAGAACCGCGCGGAGGTCGGGACCTCGGTCGCTTCGGGCTCGGCCTCAAGACGGCCTCGCTCTCGCAGTGTCGGCGACTCACGGTCGCTTCGCTGAAGGCCGACGACATCGCCATCGCACGATGGGACATAGACGAGTGCGATCGACGGCAATCATGGTGGCTTCAACAGCCCGAGCAGGACGCGATCGATCCGGAGATTATCGGGGCGCTTCAACGACAGGGTCACGGCACAGCGGTCATCTGGGAGGAGCTGGATCGTCTTGTTGGTTCGGGCTCCGGCCCCGTCCAGCGGGCGGACGTGGTTATTGACGGTGCGGCCGACTGGCTTGCGCTCTCGTTCCATCGCTTTCTGTCCGGGGAGCTGGCCGGCCCTTTCTCGATCGCGCTCAACGATCGACCTCTCGACAAGCTCGATCCGTTTCTGGAAGGGCATGTCAGAGGCCAAAGTCTTCACGCCGAGACGATCCTTGTCGAAGATCATCCAGTCCGCATCTCGCCTTTTGTGTTGCCGTTTCCGTCGAGGCTGAGAGGTGACGATCTCGATCGAGCTGGCGGGCGGGAAAGTCTGAAGCTCGGCCACGGGTTCTACATCTACCGGGGCGGACGCCTGGTCGTGCCGGGTGGCTGGTTCCGCATCGTTCCTACTGACGAACTCGTTAGGCTGGCCAGAATACGGGTCGATGTGCCGGTCGAGCTGGATCACATATGGAAAATCGATGTCCGGAAAACGACGGTCGAGCCTCCGCTCATATTGCGGGAGCATTTGCGAAGGATTGTCGGCGCGGTCGCGAACCGAAGCCGCATGGTTTATGGCTTTCGCGGACGACGCATTTCCCAGGATGAGGTTTCATTGTGGGCGCGGCATGAGCTGAGAGACGGTGCGGCGGCGTGGCGGATAAACCGTGACCACCCCGTCATCATGGCGCTGCTGTCGGGAGCCTTCCGGGAAGGGGATGCTGAGCGAGTGCTCAAGCTGATCGAGGAGTCGGTTCCAGTCCATGACATCCATGTCCAGATCAGCAACGACCTCCCGGTAGCTGAACCCAATTCGGCAACCGAGGCTGACCTGGAAGATTTGGCTAGACGCTTGATTTAAGCATTCAGCGACTCACCCGACATGGTCAAAAACCTTTTGGATCGGCTCCCATTGATGGATCCGTTCAACCGGCAGCAGGAAGCGGCGCGCCGTATCGTCGAGAGGCTCAGAGAATGATCGATACTCCCGAAGCGTTGGCTGCCGCCGTATCGAACTTCCTTACGCTGGAGCCGCCTCCATCCGAAGCGGCCATTGATGAAGTGCTCAACCGGTTTGCTCCCATCGTCGGCGATGAGGAGAAGGTGCGGGAGGCCCGCCGCCTTCTTCACGCGCGCTTCGCGATCAGAATGGAGATGGGTGAAACCCTCAAAGGGGACGCCGAGCACCATCCCTGGCTCAATGTGTCAACGCCGGAGAGAAAATGCATCGGCGGGCCGGAGTAAAAATGCGTCACCGATGGTAGGGACCTCGGCTGTGCTCGTTCAAGCAGGGGCCGCGCTGAACTCAGCTTTCCAGTTCGATTGATGAGCCTGCTTTCCCGTCCCGACCTGGGATCCCGGTGGCCACGGAGCGCAACGTAGGGGATGGGAGGAGCGGAGCCACGCGCAGCACCGCGAGCATGGCGAGCACCGGACCTTCCCCGTAGTGAGCACCGTGGCAGGCTGAGCGCCAGTCGGACTTTACGTCTGGCGCTGGCGCTGCTTGCTCTGTTTGAGGCGATAGCTGTCGCCGTTCATTTCGAGGATATGGACGTGGTGGGTTAACCGGTCGAGCAGCGCGCCGGTCAGCCGCTCGGACCCGAACACGCCGGTCCACTCGTCGAACGGCAGATTGCTGGTGACGATGGTGGAGCCGCGCTCGTAACGCTGGCTGAAGACCTCGAACAAGAGCTCCGCGCCGGTCATCGACAGCGGCACATAGCCGAGCTCGTCGATGATCAGCAGCTTGTAGGCCGCCAGTTGGCGCTGTAGGCGGAGCAGTCGCTTCTCGTCGCGGGCCTCGATCAGCTCGTGGACCATGGCGGCCGCGGTGGTGAAGCCGACCGACAAGCCCTTCTGGCAGGCGGCCAGCCCCAATCCGAGCGCAATGTGGGTCTTGCCGGTGCCGCTGTTGCCGACCGCGATGACGTTCTCACGGCGAGCAATGTACTCGCAGCGGGCAAGTTCCAGGACCAATGTCTTGTTGAGCGAAGGGATCGCCGTGAAGTCGAAACTGTCGAGGCTTTTCACCGTCGGGAACCGTGCCTCCTTGATGCGGCGCTCGACCATCCGCCGTTCCCGGTCGATCAGTTCGAGTTCGGCCAGGCGCAGCAGGTAGCGCGGGTGGTCGACGCCCTCGGCGGCGCATTGCTGGGCGAGCTTGTCGTATTCGCGCAGGAACGTCGGCAGTTTGAGCGCCTTGAGATGATGGGCGAGCAGAAGCTGGGGCGTGTCGCTCATGACGATGCGCCCGGAGGCGCCGGCGAGAAGGTCGAGATAGGCCTTGGCCGAGGTCATCGCCACGGTCGCCTTCGGCAGGTAGGGATAGACCGTCAGGTCGAGCCGCGGCGGCCGGCGCTCGATCCGGCACAGCACCAGATGCTTGACCGCGTCAAAGCCGATCACGCCGCGGGCGATGGCCTCTCTGACGCCGGCCAGCACGTCCTCGAGGCGGAATATCTCCAGCAGCCGCAGGACCTGGACGAACTCGCGTTTGCCGCGCTTGGCCATGCGGGCCTCGATCAAGCGACGCAGCGTGGCGAATTCCTCGGGCAGGTCCCAACCGACCAGGGGGGCTGCCTGGTCGAGAGCGCCGATCTTGCGTTCGAGCAAAGCCAGGTAATGTAGCGGGTCGAAAACGAAGTCCTCGCGCTCGTAGGAGCGCGGATGACGAGCGATCACCTCGGCACCGCACGAGATCACCACCTCGTGGACGTAGCCGCGGATCAGAACCTCGCGGTGTCCGTAGGCGGTCGGCACCGAGTAGTCGGTGCCGCGATAGCGCACCAGCGATAGCGAGCTGACCCGGCCCGCCTTCTTCTCGCAGGCGTCGTAGGGCGCTGCCGGCAAGGCGTGGAACGCCGCCAGATCCCGCACCAGCCGTTCGCCAATCGTCTCGTCGTGACCGCGCAGCCGATCCCCGAGCCGGCGCCGACAACCCTCCAGCAGCTGCTCGTTCAGCGCCGCAAAGCTTGCCGCCCGCGGCACCGGCACCAGTAGGTTCCGGCGGGTCCAGCCCACCAGACCCTCGACTTTGCCTTTGTCGTTACCCTTGCCCGGGCGGCCAAACCGGTCGGCAAACACGTAATGGGATTGCAGCTCGCTGAACACACGCGTTCGCTGCCGCACCCCGTCGCCCAGGATGCGCGCCACCGCCAGCGTGGTG
>CAVTUM010000021.1:0-178785 GCA_963737875.1 uncultured Alphaproteobacteria bacterium
TGGAGCGCGCCGGAAGGCGCCTGCCCTGTTACATCGAGGTCAATACCGGCGAGGAACCGCAAAAAGCCGGCGTGTTACCGGCCGCCGCCGACGATTTCATCCGCGACTGCCGCGACCGGCTCGGGCTCGAGATCGCCGGGCTGATGTGCATCCCCCCGGCGCATGAGGAACCGGCGCTGCATTTCGCCTTGCTGCGCGAGATCGCCCGCCGCAACGGTCTCGCCAATCTGAGCATGGGAATGAGCGCCGATTTCGAAACCGCGATCCGCTTTGGTGCCACCCACGTCCGCGTCGGCACCGCCATCTTCGGCGCCCGTCAGGCTTTCCCGGCGGCGGCGGAGTAACGCGGGATTCGACCGAGCGGGTGTGCAACCCTCGTAGGATGGGTTGAGCGCAGCGAAACCCATCGCTTCCCTTCGCCCATCGCTTCCCCCGGGATCGGCAGGATGATGGGCTTCGCTGCGCTCAGCCCATCCTACGGCTGCCCCGGAATGACGGAACGGTAGGCACAGCCTACTCCGCCGCCAGGGCGGCGCGGGCTCGGACCTGCGGCGGGGACGCGGGAGAGGCAGGCCTCGAGATCGGCGGGCTTGACCGGTTTGGCGACGAAATCGTTCATCCCGGCGTCGAGGCAGCGCTGCGGTCTTCGGCGAAGGCATTGGCGGTCAGCGCGACGATCCAGACGTCGCGGCGATCGGGCTGCGGCAGGGCGCGGATCGCGGCGGTCGCGGCGAGCCCGTCCATCTCGGGCATCTGCACGTCCATCAGCACGATGTGATAGGGCGCGGCCGCACCGCCTCGACCGCCTCCCGGCCGTTGTCGACCGCATCGACCCGGCAGCCGAGCTTTTCGAGCAGCTTGCGTGACGACGACCTGGTTGACCGCGTTGTCCTCGGCGATCAGCACGCGCAGCCCCGCGGCACCCGGCGGGGCTGCCGCAGCCGGCGGGCGCACTGCGGCCGCGCCGCCGCAGCCGCGGCGGTGCTGCGGCGCCAGCGCCGCATAGATCGCCGCCGGCGAGCACGGCTTGATCAGTATCGCGGCGAACCCGGCGGCGCGCGCCTCGGGCCGCGAGCTCGGCGGTGCTCGGCGACGTCGCCAGCACCAGCCGCAGCCCGGCCAAGGCCGGGCTCGGCGCCGATCGTCCGCGCGAGCGCCACGGCATCGAGTCCCGGCGTCGCGTGATCGAGGATCGCGGCGGCGAAGGCCTGCCGGCCGGCCGCCGCCTGGCGCAGCGCGGGACAGAACGCGGCCGGCGCTCGCGATGCAGTCGACCATCGCGCCCCAGGCGGCAAGCTGGTGGCGTCATGATCTCGCGGTTGACCGGGTTGTCGCACGACCAGCAGGATGCGCTGCGCCGCGAGGCCCGAGCGGTCGCGGCACCGCGGCGCGGCGGCGGGCCGGCGGCCAGAGCGGCGGTGAACCAGAACTGGCTGCCGTGCCCCTCCTCGCTGGCGACGCCGATCGTGCCGCCCATCAGCGCCGCCAGCTTGCGCGAGATCGACAGGCCGAGCCCGGTGCCGCCATAGCGCCGCGCGACGCTCGGATCGGCCTGGCTGAACTGCTCGAACAGGCTCGGCAGCACCGTGCGCCGGGATGCCGATGCCGGTATCGGCGACATCGAAGCGGACCAGAAGCGGCGTGCCTCGCGGGCTGCCGGCGCGGCGGCCGGCCGCGGCGCGACCGAGATCGCCGACACCGCCCTTCTCGGTGAATTTGATCGCGTTGCCGACGAGGTTGTAGAGCACCTGCCGGATGCGGCCGGCATCGCCGCTGACGACAGTCAGGCGTGCCCGGCGCGACGAAGAAGCCGAGTTCGAGCCCCTTGGCAAAGGCGTGCGGCGCCATCACGTCGCAAACGCTCTGCACCAGGGGCTCGATCTCGAAATCGACCTGCGTCGAGCACCAGCCGGTCGGCTTCGAGCCGCGAGAAATCGAGAATGTCGTTGATCACCGACAGCAGGTGGTCGGCCGAGTCGCGCACGATTTCGGCATAGCGGCGCTGCTCGCCGTCGAGCGGTGTTTCGAGCAGCAGCCCGGTCATGCCGACGACGCCGTTCATCGGCGTGCGGATTTCGTGGCTCATCACCGCGAGGAATTCGCGATTGGCGCGGTTCGCCTCTTCGGCCTGCTCCTTGGCGGCGACGATCTCGCGCTCGAACCGTTTCCGCTCGCTGATGTCGCGGATGATGATCGCGGTCTTGCGGCTGCCGGCGTCGAAGAAATCGGCGAACGCGACCTCCATGTCGAAGGCGCTGCCGTCGGCCCGGCGGCCGCGAAACTCGCGCGGCGCCGCCGGCCGACGCCGAGCAGGAAATGGCGCAGCCGCGCCGAGTGCTCGGCGGCGACCAGATCGGCGATGTTGCGGCCGCGCAATCGCGCCGGCGAATAGCCGAAGATGCGGCTGGCGGCCGGGTTGGCGATATCGATCGTGCCGGCATCGTCGGCGGTCAGGATCGCGTCGCGCGCGGTTTCGATGATCGCGCGGAACCGGTCGTTGCTGATCTGCAGCGAGGACAGGGTGTGCGACAGCCGCTCGCGCTCGTGCGCGCAGCTCGCCCTCGCGCGACGCCAGTGCCGCTTCCGAGCGCTGCCGCCGCAGCAATTGGCGCACCAGCAGCGCCGTGAACACGAACACGACCAGCGCGAGTGCCGCCGCGGCGCCGAGCAGCCGCGACCGGCTTTGCTCGTATTCGGCGAACAGATCGCTGTCGGACAGCCCGACGCCGACGATCAGCGGATAGTCGCGGCAGCACGCTGTAGCTGACGACGCGCGAGACGTTGTCGAGCGCGCTTTGCACATGCAGGCTCTGGTCGCGCGCATCGCCGGTCAGCTGCAAGCGTCACGCGTCTCGCCGATCGTGATGTGCGGCTTGTAGGGCCCGTCCGGCGTGCTGCGGGCGAACGAGACGCGCGCCCGCACGATGCCGTCGCGCCCGACCAGCATCACCGTGCCGCCGGGCCCGAGATCGACGGTCTCGTAGAACCGCGCCAGATAGGTACGGGTCGAGCGACACGACCAGCACGCCGGCAAAGCTGCCGTCGGGCGTGTTCGAGACGGCGCGACAGCGGCATCGACCAGTGCCCGGCGCCGCGCCCGGCGATCGGCTTGCCGAGAACAGCGAGTTGTCGGCGTGGTCTGACGTGGTAGAGGAAATAATCTTCGTTGCGCACCGACACGGTGACCGGCGCGGGACCTTCGGTCGTGCCGACCATGCACGCCCGTCGCGGTCGGCCATCGCGATCTGCACCGGCAGATCCTGCAACAGCAATTCCTTGCCGGGCCATTCCCACAGCGCGAAATGCGCCGGGTCGCTTTCGTAGCCGCGCTTCAGCACCAGCAGGGTCTGGTCGACCTCCTTGACCGTGCGGCGGATATGCTCCTCGAAGGCGCGCGCCAGGTTCGAGGTGTGCTTGCGCGCCTCGTCGAGGATCGCCGCGCGCTCGCTGGCCAGCTGCAGCCAGACAGTGCCGACGATCAGCAGGACGACCAGCGCGCCGAACAGCCAGAATGGCGAGCGGCAGGCACGACGCACCGCGCTCCGCGCGCTGCGTCGGCAGTGTCTGGTCGGGCGCTGCTTTGCGCGTTTGCCGGGCTGGCTGGTCGGTCAGGCGGCGCGTCCTTTCCGCGAGGCGTCGGCGCGGGATTTATATAGCCCGCGTCCGGTGTTCAGCCATTCGAAACCATGATTCCGCTACGCGGCTTCAGCGGTGCCAGCGTGGCGTGCGGAAGGAGGGATGAATGACGGCCAAAGCGCGCCTGCTGCTGGTCGAGGACACGCCTTCGATCCTGCGCCTCTACCACGAGGTGCTGAAAAAGCTCGATGTCGAGCTGCTCGACGCCGATACCGGCGCCCGCGCGCTCGCCGTATTGCAGCGACACGATCCCCGACGTCGTCCTGCTCGACCTCGAACTGCCCGACACCAACGGCATCGAAATCCTGCGCACGATCCGCCAGCGCGGCCTGCCCTGCGCGGTCATCGTCGTCACCGCGCACGGCTCGGTCAAGGTCGCGGTCGAGGCGATGCGCGAAGGCGCCTACGATTTCATCGTCAAGCCGTTCGCGCCCGACCGGCTGCTCGTCACGGTCAGGAACGCGCTGGAACGGCGCCGGCTGGAAACCCTCGCGGCGGCCAGCGACATCGCCCGGACCGGCCGGTTCTGCGGGTTGATCGGCGCGTCATTGCCGATGCGCGGCGGTCTACAACGTCATCGAAAGCACCGCCAAGAGCCGCGCCACCGTCTTCATCACCGGCGAAAGCGGCACCGGCAAGGAGCTTTGCGCCCAGGCGATCCACCAGTTGAGCCCGCGCCGCGACGGCCCGTTCATCGCGGTCGAATTGCGGCGCGATCCCGCGCGACCTGATGGAAAGCGAGATGTTCGGCCACGTCAAAGGCGCCTTTACCGGCGCCGTCGGCAACCCGCGAAGGCGCCATCGCGCGGGCCAGCGGCGGCACGCTGTTCCTCGACGAAATCTGCGAGATGGATTTGTCGCTGCAGGTCAAGTTGCTGCGCGTGCTGCAATCGGGCGAATACACCAAGGTCGGCGGCAGCGAGGTCGAGCACGCCGATTTGCGCTATGTCTGCGCCACCAACCGCGACCCCTGGGCCGAGGTGCAGGCCGGCCGCTTCCGCGAAGACCTGTATTACCGCCTGCACGTCGTGCCCTGCGCGATGCCGCCGTTGCGCGAGCGCGACGAGCGACGTGCTGCTGCTGGCGCGCCACTTCCTGGCGCTCTACGGCGAGGAGGAGGGGAAGTCCTTCAGCCGATTTCGATGCCGCCGCGATCGAGTCGCTGACCCGCTATGCCTGGCCGGGCAATATCCGCGAATTGCAGAACCTGCTGCGCAACGTCGTGCTGTTCAACGAGGGCACGATGGTCACCGCGGCGATGCTGTCGCGCCTCGACGCCGCACCACCGCCGCGCGCCCGAACCCGCCGGCCGCCCGGCCGCTACCCGCCAACGAACCGCGCCGCGTTCCGCCCACCACGGTCCGGCCGCTCTGGCAGATCGAAAAGGAGGCGATCGAGGAGGCGCTCGAAGCCTGCAACGGCAACGTCCCGCGCGCCGCCGCATTGCTCGAAGTCAACCCCTCGACAATCTACCGCCGCAAAGCCGAATGGGAAAAGGAACGGCTGGCGTCGTCCGCCTAGGTTCTGTGGACTGTAGCGCTTTGGGCAACTCGCGTCCGCTCGCGGATGGCCGGGCCAAGCCCGGCCACAAACGAAAGGGGAAATTTGCGTGAGAGTGGCGCGGTGCGACAAGCGGCATCGCATGGACCGTCAGCTTGCATTGCCACGCTTTCCCATCCGTTTGTGGCCGGGCTTGGCCCGTGGGCCTTCAGCCCACGGACTCTTGATCCGTGGCCATCCACGAGACGCCACGCATAGCCGGAGGGGCGCTGGCTCAAGTCACTCGTCGACCTGGTGGGCGATCCGTTAGGCTCTAGCGCGGAATTTTGATCAAACCACCGCGCGGTAGAGGTGGTAGCGGCCGGGGGCGATGCCGTCGGGCAGCGGCAGTGGTGAGAGGCTCGGGCTGCTGTGTACCGGGTCGCTCGCGAGGATCGCGCCGGGGCATAGCAGCGGCAGGATCAGCGGGGTGAGTTCGGCGGCCAGCGCGACGTTTGCCGCGGCGTCGCCGGTGCCGACGTCGAAATGCACCAGCGCGACCCGGCCGCCGAACAAGGTGCGGGCCGCGACGAGGCTTTCGCGGATGTCGCCGAGGATCAGGCGATCGGGCGGCGGGACGCAGTCGGGGTGGGCGGCGACGCGGCGCTCGCAGACATAGATGTCGCGGTCCGGGAACAATTCGCGCAGATGGTCGTAGGTGCGGCCGTTGCCGAGCCCCAATTCGAGCACGACGCCATCAATGCCGCGGATCAGTTCGGCGGCATGGTTGAGACAGGCGCGCTGCGCCTCGAGGCGGCGGATAAAGCTGTCGAGGCGGCTCATTCGGCCGGGACATGCTCGTGCGTTCTGACCGAGCTCGTCGCTGCAGGCGGCGCGACTTCCGACAGCGCCGTCAGCAGCTGGTTGTTGGTCAGTTCGAGCCGGTGCGCCAGTTCGCGCATGATCTGATCGCCATGTTGGGAAATTCGCGCACCATGCGCATGAACGGCTCCTTGGCGATGCGCAGCGCGACCAGCCGCTTTTTGGCGCGCACCGTCGCGGTGCGCGGCACATCGCACAGGATCGCCATCTCGCCGACAATTTCGTTGCGCGCCGAGGGTCGCGATCATGACCGGCCCGGTCGGGGTATCGACCAGGATTTCCGCCTCGCCCTCGATGATCAGATAGGCGGCGTCGGCGCGATCGCCCTGGCGGAACAGCGTCTTGCCGGCGTCGAAGCCGACCCGCTCGCTCATGAACGCCAGCAGCTTCAGCTTGGCAGGTTCGATCTCCGCAAAAAACCGGCACCCGGCGAAGCAGCTCGAATTCCTGCTGCAGGCTCACGTTAATTCCTCCCGATGACGGTTCGCTGTCTGTTGCGATTTGTCATTCCGCCGCGATCAGCAAGCGCGGTCGAGCGAATTCCTTGTGGTCGAGTTCGGCGAAGCTGCCCTGTTCCTGCAGCTTGCCGCCGCTCATCACCAGGATACGATCGAAATTACGGGCGAGACTGGCGCGATGCAGCACCCAGATCAGGCCGCGTCCGGCCATTTCCACGCGCAGCCCTTCGCTGACCTTGGCCTGCGCCTGGCCGTCGAGCGCCGAGGTCGCCTCGTTGAGGATCAGCAGGTCGGGACGCTTCAGCAGCGGCGCGGGCGATCGCGGCGCGCTGGCGCTGCGCCAACGACAGCCGCGAGCCGCCGGTGCCGACCTGGTAGTCGAGCCCGACATCGACGATCGCCGGGCGCAGCGACAGCGCGTCGATCACTTCAGCCAGCAGCGCGGGGACCCGCGCCGGCGGCGTCGGCCTCGCCATAGGCGATCTTGCCGACCAGGATGTTGTCCTGCAGCGAGGCGGCGGCGTTGTAGCGCTCGGGGTCGAAGAACTCGATCTGGTCCTCCGCTTCCTCCGGCAGATCGCGGCGGAAAACGTGCCGGGCTTCGAGGATGCGCTGCTGCATCGCGCTCGTCGAGCACATCGAGCCGGTGCCGCGCCGCGATCAGCTTGAACGGCAGCGACAGCAGCTTTTGCCGCTGCTCCGGCCGCAGGGCGGCGGTGCCGCCGCTCTCGATGGCGCCGAGGATGGCGGCGAAGCCGGGCAGGTCGCTCGGCGCTGATAAAGCTGAACTGCTCGAAGAACTCGTGGTCGGGCGGCAGGTCGGCGAACATTTCGGTCATCATCTCGGCGACCTGCCGCCCGATCTCGACGAGGTCGTCGGTCAGACCGACCTTGTCGAGCACGGCACAGCACGTAATTGTTGTCGGCCAGCGCCTCGAACTCGAACACCGGGCCGATCGGCGTGCCGAACAGCAGGTTTTCGGCGACGCGTCGCGTTGGTGTTGTAGCGGTCGGCATCATAGGTCTCGACCAGCTTGGTGATGCCGTCGGCGGCGAGCCGGCGGGCCAGTTCGTGCCGGGCCTCGAGTAGCTGTCGCGGTCAGCTCGGGGTTGCGCCGGCCGGGTCAATGCGCCAGCGCAGGCCGAAATTGTAGACGTCCTCGTCGAAATCGAGCCGCGTCCAGAATCTCGCGCAATGCGCCGCGACAATTCGCCGCGATTGCTGACCCCGGCGGCTTCGTAGTCGATCCAGTCGGCCTGCAGATCGAAATCGATATTGCCGGAGCGGCGCGCCTCTTCGATCTGACGCGCGCGGCGGCGCGCGGTTGCGTCATCGTATTCCGCCGGCCGGATCGGGCGGTGGCGCAGCGCCGAGCAGCAGGTTGTCGCGCAGGCTGCCGGTAAACAGATAGCGGCGTGGCGCCGACATAGCCGATGCGGCGGCCGACAACCGCGAGCGGCAGATCGGCGAGATTGTGGCCGCCGATCGTGATGCGGCCGCCGGTCGGCCGGGTCAGCCGCGCCAGCAGCAGGGCCAGTTCGCTCTTGCCGCTGCCGCTCTGGCCGATGATCGCGACATGCTCGGTCGAGGCGCACCGTGAAAGCTGACCGCGTCGATGACCCGGTTGCGGTCGTCTTCGGCAAGCGACAGGTTGGTGACCGACAATTCGCCCTGAAGCGGCGGAATGGTCTCGGGTTCTTCGAGCAGCAGTGGCCGTCTGACGATGCCGGCCGGCTGGAACTGCTCGATGATCTGCTCGTACTTGATCCGCGAATCTTCCTTCTGCTGGTAGAAATCGAGCAATTCCTTCCACGGCGAGGCCATGTCCTTGTAGGCCGCCAGCACCGCGACCAGCGCGCCGAACGACAGGCTGCCGCGGATCACCAGATAGCCGCCGATCGAATAGAAGAAGAACGGCGTCAGCTGGGCGATGAAATTGTTGAGAAATTTGACAAAGAATTTGCGCTGGTAAATCTCGAACCGGATGTCGTAGATCGTGCCCAGCATGTGGGCGAAATCGGTCAGCTGCAGCTTGACCGTGTCGTTGGCGTGGATTTCGACGATGCCGGCGGCCGATTCATGGACCCGGTCGGCGACTTCGCGCACGGTGCGCACGCGGCGCTTGCCGAGCTCGTTGACCTTGCGCTGCAATTTCGGGATCACATAGCCCTGCATCGGATAGAGCGCGACCGCCGCGCCGCCGAGCACCGGGTCCTGCATGAACATGAAGAAGATGATCGTCAGCAGCGTGCCGCCCTGGAAGGCCGGGAGCGCGAAGGCGTCGCCGATAAAGCCGCCGAGTGACTCGCACTCGGCGGTGATCATCGGGATGATCTGCGCCGACGAGTTGCGCTCTGGAAATACGATCAGCGGAAAGCGCAGCAGCCGCTGGTAGAGCTGATAGCGGAAGCGCCGCAGCATCCGCTCGCCGAGCTGTCCCTTGAAGGTATTGATGCAATATTTGAAGGCGCCGTTGACCAACACCAGCAGCAGGAACGCCGCCGCACAGCACCATCAGGTACGGCACCCGCTCGAATTCGATGCCAAAAATCGGCTGCGGAAATTGCGCGTCGCTCGCGGATCGCCTGGTTGATGATGGTTTTCGGCAGGCTCAGCGAAAAATACAGAAACGGAAACGAGGCGAGCGTCAGCACCAGCAATGCGATCTGCTGGCGCAGGCTGTGCCGGAGGATAAAGCGATAGATCGTCGGTTCGAGGTCCGCGGGCGATCGGCGCCGGTCCGTCGGTCGCCACCGGCGCGCGCCACGGCCATCGTTGGCGCTGCCACAGACGCGCCAGCATGCGGGGGCGCGGTGCCTCCTCGACCGAGGCCGCGACGGCGGCCATGCCCTTCATCGGCGCAACTTCGGAAAAACATGCTGGCGCAGCCCTTGCGTCACCCCATATCATACCGCCGTGGGGCGCTAGGAACGGAGGCACTGCGTGGCAGACCGCCGCGATCACAAGCGTGTCCTGATCTACAGCCATGACACATTCGGTCTCGGCCATCTGCGCCGCTGCCGGGCGATCGCGCATTCGCTGGTCGATGCCGAATTCCTCGCTGTCGGTGCTGATCTTATCGGGCTCGCCGATCATCGGCAGCTTCGATTTCCGCTCCCGCGTCGATTTTGTGCGGATTCCCGGCGTGATCAAGCTGCGCAACGGCGAGTACGTCTCGCTGAACCTCCATATCGACATCGAGGAGACGCTGGCGATGCGCTCCTCGATCATCCGCCATACCGCGGATATTTTCGATCCCGATATCTTGATTCGTCGACAAGGAGCCGCTCGGCCTGCGCGGCGAGGTGCGGCCCGACGCTCGACCTGCTGCGCGAACGCGGAACCCCGCTGGTCCTCGGCCTGCGCGACGTGATGGACGACCCGGAGGCGCTCGAAACCGAATGGGAGCGCAAGAACGCGATCCCGGCGCTGAGCGAATATTACAACGAGCTGTGGGTCTACGGACTGCCGCAGATCTGCGACCCGCTGGCCGGGCTCGACCTGCCGGCCAGCGTGCGGCGGCGGATGATCTATACCGGCTACCTGCGGCGCAGCGTGCCGGCGGCGGGCAACGCGCCGATCGAGGCCCGAGTCTGCCCGACGGCGGATTTTCTGCTGGTCACAGCCGGCGGCGGCGGCGACGGCGACGAGCTGATCGACTGGGTGCTGGCCGCCTACGAGCACGATCCCGGCGGGCTGCCGCCGGTGCTGGTGGTGTTCGGGCCGTTCATGCAGCCGGACCATCAGGCGGCCTTCGCAGCCCGCGCGGCGTTGCTGCCCAAGGTGCGGGCGATCACCTTCGACGCGCGTCTCGAGACGCTGATGACGCGCGCTGCCGGCGTCGTCGCGATGGGCGGCTACAACACGTTCTGCGAGATCCTGTCGTTCGACAAGCCGGCCCTGATCGTGCCGCGCACCACGCCGCGGCTCGAGCAATACATCCGCGCCCAGCGCGCCGCCGAACTCGGCCTGGTGTCGGTGCTGTCCGACGAGGAGCCGCGCGAGCCGCGCAAGATGGCGGCTGCCTTGCTGCAATTGTCGCAGCAGCCGCGCCCCTCGGCGGTGGTGATCCCCGGCCTGCTCGACGGCATGGCGAGCGTCGATCGCCTGCCCGCAAATGGCTGGCCCATCCGCGCGCCGGGCGCGTCCGGCTGCGCGCCCGGCGGGACGTCTGACGATGCCCGCTCTGACGATCCCCGGCGGCGAGCGCCAGCGGCAGGCAAGCGGTCGGCTTTGTCCTGAAGGGCTATCCGCGCCTGTCGGAGACCTTTATCGCGCAGGAGATCCTGGCGCTCGAAGCAGGCCGGGCTCGACATCCGCATCGTCTCGCTGCGCCATCCGACCGACCGCGCGATCCATCCGGTGCACGGCGGATCCGCGCGCCGGTGCTGTATCTGCCGGAATACCTGAAGGACGAGCCGCGGCGGGTGCTGGCGGCTGGCGGCGGGCGCGGCATCTGCCGGGCTACGCCGCGGCGCGGCGGGCATGGCTTGCCGATCTGGTGCGCGACCCGACACCGAACCGCGTCCGCCGCTTTGGCCAGGCGCTGGTGCTGGCGGCCGAGATGGCGCCGGATATCGGGCATCTGCACGCCCATTTCCTGCACACGCCGGCCTCGGTGACCCGCTACGCCGCGCTGATGCGCGGCCTGACATGGTCGGTCTCGGCGCATGCCAAGGACATCTGGACCAGCCCGGGCTGGGAGAAGCGCGGCAAGCTCGCTTCGGCCGCATGGGCCGTGACCTGCACCGAGGCGGGGCGCGACCATCTCGCGGCGCTGGCGCCGTCGCCCGACAAGGTCGCGCTTGTCGTATCACGGGCTCGACTTCGACCGCTTTACGCCGGCGCCGGCGCGGCCGCCGGGCAAT
Source organism: uncultured Alphaproteobacteria bacterium (assembly GCA_963737875.1). GTDB lineage: Bacteria > Pseudomonadota > Alphaproteobacteria > ATCC43930 > CGMCC-115725 > DATARH01. The sequence continues at coordinate 11,325 of CAVTUM010000021.1, forward strand.
GACGGCAGCGATCCGGCGAACCCGGTTCGGCTGCTGTCGGTCGGCCGCGCGGTCGAGAAGAAGGGATATGACGATCTGCTCGCCGCGCTGGCGCTGCTGCCGCGGGATTTGGCCTGGCGGCTGGTGCATATCGGCGGCGGGACGCTGGCCGCGCGGCTGAAGGACGCGGCGCGGCGGCTCGGCCTCGACGACCGCATCGAATGGCGCGGCGCACGGCCGCAGCCCGAGGTGCTGGCGGCCTATCGCGATGCCGATCTGTTTGTGCTCGCCGCCAAGATCGGGCGCGACGCCGACCGCGACGGTCTGCCCAACGTGCTGATGGAGGCGCAAAGCCAGGGCCTCGCCTGCGTCTCGACGCACTTGCCGGGGATCGCCGAACTGATCGCCGACGACCAGACCGGCGTGCTTGTCCCGCCGGGCGACCCGGCGGCCCTGGCGGCCGCGCTCGAACGATTGATCCGTGATCCGGCGCTGCGCGCGCGGCTCGGCATGGCGGGCGAGGCGCGGGTGCGCCAGGATTTCGACATGCGGCACGGCATCGGCACGCTCGCGACGCTGTTCGGTTTGCGCGGCGCGGCGCGTGCTCCCGCCCTGGCCGCCGACTGACCGACCCCGAGCCTCCCGATGCGGATCGCGTTTTATGCGCCGCTGAAGCCGCCCGACCATCCGGTGCCGTCGGGCGACCGCCGGGTCGCGGGGCTGTTGCTGGAAGCCCTGCGCCTCGCCGGGCATCAGCCGTTTGTCGCGTCGCGGCTGCGCAGCCATGACCGCGAGGGCGATGAACTGCGACAGGCGCGGATCGGGGCGGTCGGGAATTACGAGGTGGAGCGGCTGCTGCGCCGGTGGCGCCGCCAGCCGGGCGCGGCGCCGCTGCTGTGGTTCACCTATCACCTTTATTACAAGGCGCCGGATTGGCTCGGGCCCGCGGTCAGCGATGCGCTCGGCATCCCCTATGTGGTCGCCGAGGCGTCGCACGCCGCAAAGCGGGCCGATGGCCCCTGGCAGATCGGCCATCGCGCCGTGGAGAACGCGTTGCGCCGGGCCGATGTGGTGTTCGGGCTCAACCCGGCCGACCGCGACGGCGTGCTGCCGTTGCTGCGGAATCCGGGGCGCTGGACCGCGCTGCCGCCGTTTCTCGATATCGCGGATTACTGCATTGCCCAACCCGCAAACCGGGCGCCACGGCTGATCGCGGTGGCGAATGATGCGGCCGGGCGACAAGCTCGCGTCGTACCGGGTGCTCGGCGACGCGCTGGCGCCGCTGCTCGATTTGTCATGGTCGCTCGATATCGTCGGCGACGGACCGGCGCGCGGCGCGGTCGAGCAGATGCTGGCGCCGCTGGGGGCGCGGGTTCGCTATCGCGGCGCGTTGCCGGGGGGCGAAGTCGCTGCGGCCCTTGCCGAGAGTGACCTGTTCGTCTGGCCGGCAATCAACGAGGCTTTCGGCATGGCGTTGCTCGAAGCGCAGGCGAGCGGGCTGCCGGTTGTCGCCGGCGCGAGCGGCGGGGTTGCCGGCATCGTCGCGGCGGGGGAAACCGGGCTGCTGACTCCACCCGGCGATGCCGCCGCCTTTGCGGCTGCGGTGCGGCGGCTGCTTGTGCGACGACCGGATGCGGGCACGGATGGGTGCGGCGGCGCGGGCCAAGGTGGAGCGAGCGCACGGATTGCCGGCGGCATCGGCCGCACTGGCGGCGGCGCTGGCGCGACTTGGCGTGGTGCAGGCAGCGTGACCGGTTCGGTGCTGTTTCACGTGCAGTATCTGCTCGGCATCGGGCATTTGCAGCGCTCGCTGCGGATCGCCGGAGCGCTGGCCGATCTCGGCGTCACGGTGACGCTGGTCAGTGGCGGCGAGCCGGTAGCGCTGCCGCGACATCCGGCAATTCGCCTCGTGCAACTGCCGCCGATCGGGGCGCGCGACGCCAGCTTTCAGCTGTTCGACGGGGCCGGCGGGCCGCTCGACGATGCCTATCGTGCGGTGCGGCGGGCGGCGCTGCTCGAGGCATTCGCCGAGGCGAAACCCGATGTCGTCGTCATCGAGGGATTCCCGTTTGCCCGCCATGCTTTCCGCTTCGAACTGGAACCGCTGATCGCGGCGGCCCGGGCGCGGACGCCGCGGTCCCGCGTGGTCTGTTCGGTGCGTGACATCGTGATCTTGCGCGACGATCCGAAGCGGTTCCGCGACATCGTCAATCACGTGCGCCGCGACTTCGACGCCGTGCTGGTGCATGGCGACCCGACGCTGGTGCCGCTTGAGGCGAGCTTTCCGGCGGCACCGGAGATTGCGGACCGGCTGCTCTATACCGGCTATGTCGGTCCGGCGGCTCCGAGCGACACGGAAGATGGTGACGGATGCAGGTCATCGTCTCGGCGGGCGGTGGCGCGGCCGGGTTAACATTGCTGAAGGCCGCGCTGGCGGCGCGCCGGGCCGGTTGCCTCGCGGACACGACGTGGCGGCTGTTTGCTGGTAACAGATTGCCGGAGGCGGATTTCGCGGCGCTGTGCGCGACGGCACTCGCGAATGTGTCGGTCGAGCGGTTTCACGACAATCTGCCGGGCCTGATGCGCGGCTGCCGGGTGTCGGTCAGCCAGGCGGGCTACAACACGGTGCTCGACATTCTGCGGGCGCGGGCACGTGCGGTGGTCGTGCCCTATGCCGCGGGCCGCGAGACCGAGCAGCTGCTGCGGGCCGAGCGGCTGGCGGCGCTGGGCGCCGTCGAGCTGGTCCGCGAGGCCGAACTGTCGCCGGAAACCCTTGCGGCGGCGATGCAGCGCGCCGCGTCGGCGCAACCCCGCCACGATCGAGATCGGCCTCGATGGCGCGGCGCGGTCGGCCGCAGTCATCGCCGCGATGCTGGCTCCGCGCGGCGGTGCTGCGAGGCGTTTGGTCGGGGACGCGAGCCGGGGTATGATCGGTCAATGAGTTATCTGCCGCGCGTCACTGCGGCAACGACCGCTGACTGGGCGGCTCTCGCCGATGAATTCGATCGCTGGGGGCAGGCGGGACGCGTGGCCGCCCTGTGGTGGCGCGACGACGATGCCGTCATGCCGACGCCGCAGCTTGCCGAACTGCTGGGTCTCGCCGGCGATGTGCCGGTCGGGCTGGCGGTGATCCCGGCCCTGGCGCACCCCGAGCTGGCCGACGCGCTGGGCGATGCGCCCGGCGTCGCGGTGCTGCAGCATGGCTGGCGGCACGCAAACCACGCCACGACCGGCAAGAAAAGCGAATACCCCGAAGGCCGCGACCCCGGCCCCGTCGCGGCCGAGCTCGGTGCCGGGATGGCGCGGCTGCGGTCGCTGTTCGGCGCGCGCGCCCTGCCGCTGCTGGTGCCGCCGTGGAACCGCATCGCGCCGGAATTTCTGCCGCTGCTGCCGCTTCACGGCATCGCCGGCCTGTCGGCCATCCCGCCGCGCGGCCGGCGCGAGGTGCCGGCGGGCCTCGCGATGGCCGATGTGCATGTCGATCGTCGTCGCGTGGCATGGCGACAGCGGATTTGTCGGCGAGACGGCGGCGCTGGGCGGGCTGGTCGGTTGGCTGCGCGCCGCCCGGCTGGCCGACCCGGCAGCCGCGACGCCGGTCGGGGTATTGACCCATCATCTGGTCATGGATCTGGCGACGGCGGCGTTTCTCGACCGGCTGCTCGCGGTGACGCCGCGCGCATCCGGCAGTCCGCTGGGCCGCGCCCGCCGAGCTGCTGCAATGACCGATACGACCGATATCGACATCGCCCCCGCCGAGGCGACGCGCCACAGCTACCCGGCGAGCGCGATGACCGGCGACTACCTGCGCGCCGCGGCCGGGCTGGTGCCGACGGGATTGCTGTTTGCGACGGTGCCGATCGGCACCGTGCCGGGGGTATTGCTGGGCGCTTTTGCCGCCGTATTCGGCGTCTTCGGTCTGCGCACGGTGCTGCGCCACGCCACCCGTCTCGAAATGACCGATACCGAATTGCGCACCGAGGGCGTCCTGCGGCGCCGCATCGCCTGGGCCGAACTCGACCGCTTCAAGCTGGCCTACTACTCGACGCGGCGTGACCGGCGCAGCCGGCTGGATGCAGCTCAGCTCGGCGCCGGCAGGCACGCGTCAACCTCGACAGCCGCATCGAGGGCTTCGACCGGGTGGTGCGAGCAGGCCGCCGAGGTTGCGAGCGGCGCGCGGCCTGGAACTCAGCGAGGCCACTGCCGCCAATCTCGAAGCGCTCGGCATCAGGGTGCCGCAACAGAAGGCCGAGCGATGACCGATCTGCTGCAGGGTCGAGGACCTGCAGGTGCGGTTCGCCGCGCCCGGCGTGGCGCGATCCAGGCGGTGCGCGGCGTCACGTTCCGCATGCGTCCCGCCTCGACCGTCGCGCTGGTCGGCGAATCCGGGTCGGGAAAATCGGTCGTCAGCCAGAGCATCCTGCGCATTCTGCCGCGCAGCGGCCGAGATCACCCGGGGTTCGATCCTGTTCGCCGACCCGCGCCTCGGCGGCGACCCGGTCGATCTGGTGCGATTGCCGGCCGACGGCCCGGCGATGCGGGCGATCCGCGGCGGCCAGATATCGATCATCTTCCAGGAGCCGATGAGTTCGCTGTCGCCGCTGCACACGATCGGCGACCAGGTCAGCGAGGCGCTGCGGCTGCACCGCGCAATGCGCCGCCGCCGAGGCCAGGGAACTGACCATCGACATGCTGCGGCTCGTCGGGTTTCCCGATGCGGAGCGCGGCTGGCGCAGCTATCCGTTCGAGCTGTCCGGCGGGTTGCGGCAGCGCGCGATGATCGCGATGGCGCTGGTGTGCCGCCCGGCCCTGCTGATCGCCGACGAGCCGACCACCGCGCTCGACGTGACGATCCAGGCGCAGATCCTCAAGCTGATCAACGAATTGCAGCACGAGCTCGGCATGGCGGTGCTGCTGATCACCCACGATCTCGGCGTCGTCGCCAATGTCGCCGACGAAGATCGTCGTGATGTATCACGGCGAGATCATGGAAAGCGGCACGCTCGACGATATTTTCGAGCGGGCCCGGCATCCTTATCTGAAGGCGCTGCTGCGCGCGGTGCCGCGCTTCGACATGAAGCCCGGCGAGCGGCTGCAGCCGATCCGCGAAATTCGCAGCGGCGAGTCGCCGCACCTGATGGCCGAGCGCCAGACGGCGTGGCCCGAACACGCGACCGGGCCGCTGCTCGAATGCGTCGATATCCGCAAAAGTTTCGCCTTGCGCGGCGGCGGGCTGTTTCGGTCGGGCGGGGCGGGTCCATCGTGGCGGTCGACGGGGTCAGCCTGAGTGTCGCGCGCGGCGAATGCCTTGGCCTCGTCGGCGAAAGCGGCTGCGGCAAGACGACGTTGAGCAAGATCCTGCTGCGCGCCCTGACGCCGGATGCCGGCACGGTGACGTTCAACGACCGGGGCGACCAGATCGACGTGCTGGCGCTGGAAGGCGATGCGCTGAAGGCATTCCGGCGCAGCGTCCAGTTCATCTTCCAGGACCCGTTCGGCTCGCTGAACCCGCGGATGAGCGTCCTCGACATCATCGCCGAGCCGCTGGTGATCCATGGCATCGGCGATGCAGCGTCCCGCCGCGACATGGTGGTGGAACTGTTGAACCTGGTCGGGCTCAGACGCCCGCGATCTGCGGCGCTACCCGCACAGCTTCTCCGGCGGGCAGCGCCAGCGCATCGGCATCGCCCGCGCTCTGGCGCTGCGGCCCGAGCTGGTGATCTGCGACGAGCCGGTGTCGGCGCTCGACGTCTCGATCCAGGCGCAAATCCTCAACCTGCTGATCGATCTGCAGAAAAAGCTCGGGCTCACCTACCTGTTCATTTCGCACAATCTCGCGGTCGTCGATTACATCGCCGACCGCATCGCGGTGATGTGCGCCGGCCGCATCGTCGAGAGCGCGCCGCGCGGCGTGCTGTTCCGCGATCCCGTTCACCCGTACACGCAGGCGCTGCGCAACGCGGTGCCGGTGCCCGACCCGGACCAGCGGCTCGACTTCACCCAACTGATGGAGGACCGCGCCTCCAGCCCCGCCGCGTGGCCCGAACCGTTCCGCCGCGCCCCGGGATGCGCCGTCAGGATGTTCGAAGTGGGGCGCGGTCACTGGGTCGAAGCGAGCGCAATGCCGCAACGATTGCCGCAGCGCGAACCCAGCCTCGCGGGGACCGCGTGATGCCCCGGCTGTTTGGTCGGCCGGCCCTCTGGCCACCGGCTGCTGCTCGCCTGGATACTGGCGCTGGGGCTGATGCTGCCGGGCGGCGCGGCCTGGGCATTGTTGCAGGAAACGCCTGAATTCGCCGAACAGGTGGCGAGCGGCGCCCTGCCGCCGGTGACACAGCGGATGCCGAGCGAGCCGGCATTTGCCGATCTCGAAACGATCGGGCGGCCCGGCGGCGAATTGCGCATGCTGATGTCGAGCCCGAAAGACACCCGCCTGATGGTGGTCTACGGCTATGCCCGGCTGGTCGGCTATACCCCGGCTCTGGCGCTTGCACCCGACATGCTGGAAAACGTCGATGTCCAAGGCGGCCGCAGTTTCACGCTGCGGCTGCGCGCCGGGCACAAATGGTCCGACGGACAGCCCTTCACCGCGGAGGATTTCCGCTACTGGTTCGAGGACGTCGCGAGTAACCCCGATTTGTCGCCGTCGGGCCTGCCGGCGGTGCTGCTGGTCAACGGCGAACGGCCGACCTTCGAGGTCATCGACCCGCAGACCGTGCGCTATACGTGGTCGCGCCCGAACCCGCTGCTTTCTGCCGGCGCTGGCCGCCGCCGACCCGACCTTCATCTACTGCCCGTCTCACTTCATGAAGAAATTCCACAAGAAATACGCCGACAAGGCGACGCTCGCCGAGCTGGTGAAAGAGGTCGGGGTCCGCAGCTGGTCGGCATTGCATTCCAAGATGGATGCGATGTACCGCAACGATAACCCGGACATGCCGACGCTGGAGCCCTGGGTTCTCAAAACCCGCCCGCCGGCCGACCGTATCGTCTTTGAGCGGAACCCATATTACTACCGAGTCGACGGCGCCGGGCATCAGTTGCCTTATATCGACCGGGTCGTCTTTTCGATCGCCAGCAGCAAGATCATCCCCGCCAAGACCGGCGCCGGCGAGAGTGATCTGCAGGCCCGCTATCTGAGCTTTGACGACTACACCTTTCTGAAGGCTGGCGAGTCGGCCGGCAACTACAAGGTAATGTTGTGGCGTACCGGGCCGGGGAGTCAGCTGGCGCTCTACCCGAATTTGAATGCCGAGGACCCGGTATGGCGTGCCCTGTTTCGCGATGTCCGGTTCCGCCGCGCCCTGTCGCTCGGTATCGATCGCCACGAGATCAATCAGGTCATCTATTTCGGACTTGCGCTCGAAGGCCAGAACACCGTCTTGCCCGAAAGCCCGTTATATCGGCCGGAATACCGCTCCGCCTGGGGTGGGTACGATATCGACCAGGCCAACAAGCTGCTCGACGAGATCGGGCTGAAACGCGGCAGTGAGGATTTGCGCTATCTGCCGGACGGCCGGCCGGCCGACATCGTCGTCGAAGATTCCGGCGAATCGGCCGACAAATCCGATGTCATGGAACTGATCCGCGATTCATGGCGCCGGCTCGGCATCCGGGTGTTTACCCGGCCGATGCAACTGACCCTGTTCCGCCGCCGGGTGTTTTCCGGGCAGACCCTGATGTCGCTCGACAAGGGCATCGAAAACGGCCTCGCGACGCCAGACATGTCGCCTGCCGAATTCGCTCCGACCTCGCAACAGCAGCTCGAATGGCCGAAATGGGGCCAGTACGCCGAGACCGGCGGCAAGTCCGGAGAGGCGCCCGACCTGCCCGACGCGGTGCGGTTGAGGGAATTGTTCAACTCGTGGATGGCCGCCTCGGGGAGCGACGAGCACGCCCGCATCTGGCACGACATGCTGAGCCTGTGGAGTAAAGAGGTGTACTCGATCGGGCTTATCGCCGGTGTACAGCAGCCGGTCGTCGTCAACACCCGGCTGCGCAACGTGCCCGATGACGGCATGTATAATTGGGACCCAGGCGCCCATTTCGGCATCTACAAGCCGGATGGCTTCTGGTTCGACAAGAGCGGCAGCGGCCCTTCGGCCGAGCTGTCGCGGCCGCGCCGCGTCGAAGCCGGGGCACGATGAAGACGCCCCACCCCGCATGCCCCACCCCGCATGCCAGAGTTTTAAGCATACGACCCTGGTTGCTGTCGGCTAGACTCTGAATAGCTGATAAAACCCCCGGCAGATGCCGGTAGGGAGTGGAATGCTCGGTTATCTCGTCCACCGCGTGCTGATCATGATCCCGACGCTGATCGCGATCAGCATCGTGATCTTTGTGATCATCCATTTGCCGCCCGGTGATTATTTCTCGACCTATATCGCCGAACTGCAAAGCCAGGGTGAGGGGGCCAACCTTGCCAAGATCGCCTTTCTCAAGGCGCAGTACGGTTTCGACAAGCCGCTATGGGAGCAATACCTGTACTGGGCCTTCGGGCTGCTGCACGGCGATATGGGCTATTCGTTCCTCTACGACCTGCCGGTCAACAAGGTGGTCGGCGACCGCCTGCTGCTGACCTTTATCGTTTCGTTTACCACGATCGTGTTCACCTACCTCGTGGCGTTTCCGATCGGGGTCTACTCGGCGACGCACCAGTACAGCATGGGTGACTATGTCTTGACCTTTCTCGGCTTTCTCGGGCTGGCGACGCCGAGCTTTCTGTTCGCGCTGGTGCTGATCTATTTCGCGCATGTGTGGTTCGGGATTTCGGTCGGCGGGCTGATGGACCCGACCTATGTCAACAAGCCGTGGACCGGCGGCAAGGTGCTGTCGGTGTTCGCCCATATCTGGATTCCGGTGATCGTGATCGGCACCGCCGGCACCGCCGCCATGATCCGCCGCCTGCGCGCCAATCTGCTCGACGAATTGCAGAAGCAATACGTCGTGACCGCGCGGGCCAAGGGGCTGCACCCGCTGCGGGTCTTGTTCAAATATCCGCTGCGCCTGGCCCTCAACCCGTTCATCTCCGACATCGGGTCGCTGCTGCCGCATGTGATCTCCGGCGCTGCCGTGGTGTCGGTGGTCATGTCGCTGCCGACGACCGGGCCGATGCTGCTCGAGGCGCTGCGCAGCCAGGACATGTTCCTCGCCGGCTCGTTCCTGATGTTCATGGCGTTTCTGACCGTGATCGGCGTGTTTCTGTCGGATATCGCCCTGGCGGTGCTCGACCCGCGTATCCGCCTGAACGCCGGACGGGCCGCGATGAGCGAAATCGGCCTCGCCACCGGCGCGGCGCAGTCGGAACCGCCGCGCTCCGCCGCCAAAACCGCCCACGCTGAGCCGATGCCGCATTTCGTCTCGGCCGCGCCGTTTGACGCCTACGCCACCGATGCGATGACGCCGTCGCAGGAGCGGTATTACCGCGCCCGCCCGAGCGTGATGATGTGGTGGCGGCTGCGGCGGCACCGGGTGGCGGTCGCGGCGGGAATTGTGCTGCTGGCGTTCTACACCATCATCCTGTTCAGCGAGTTCCTCGCGCCCTATGGGCTCGACAGCCGCCACACCGATTTCATCTACGCGCCGCCGCAGCCGATGCACCTGATCCATGACGGGCATCTGACCGGGCCGTATGTCAACGGGTTCGACTACCAGCTCGACATGACCAATCTGCAGCGCGTCTACACCCCGACGACCGAGAAATACCAGCCGATCCGCTTTTTCTGCCGCGGCGACAAATACGAATATTGGGGCCTGGTCGCGGGCGATATGCATCTGATGTGCCCGGCCGAGGGCGGCCAGCTGTTCCTGCTCGGCACCGATCGGCTCGGCCGGGACATGCTGTCGCGCATCATCTACGGCGCACGCATTTCGCTGACGGTCGGGACTGATCGGCGTCATCATCAGCTTCAGCCTCGGCATCCTGATCGGCGGCATCGCCGGGTATTACGGCGGCTGGACCGACATGCTGATCCAGCGCGGTATCGAGGTCATCCAGTCCTTCCCGCATCTGCCCTTGTGGATGGCGTTGTCGGCGGTCCTGCCGGTGACGTGGAGCCCGATCCTGGTCTATTTCGGCATCACGCTGATCCTCGGCATGATCGAGTGGACACATCTCGCGCGCGCCGTGCGCTCAAAGCTGCTGTCGTTGCGGGAGGAGGATTTCTGCACCGCGGCGGTGCTGATGGGGGCGAGCCCGGCGCGCATCATCGGCCGCCACCTGTTGCCGAGCTTTATGAGCCACCTGATCGCGTCGGCGACCCTGGTGATCCCCGGCATGATCCTGGGCGAAACCGCATTGTCGTTTCTCGGCCTCGGCCTGCGCCCGCCGATCACCAGCTGGGGCGTCCTGTTGAACGAGGCGCAGAACATCAGCGTCGTCGCGCTCTATCCCTGGCTGATGCTGCCGGTGATCCCGGTGATCCTGACCGTGCTCGCCTTCAACTTCCTCGGCGACGGCCTGCGCGACGCCGCCGACCCGTATCACTAGATTCGCTTTGGTCGGGCTCACCCGTGGGCCTTCAGCCTATGCCGACGCCGTACCTTTATCCTCCGTCATTGCGAGCAGCGCGAGGCAATCTCGGGCAGACAGAGGCTCCTCCGCCCGAGATTGCCGCGTCGCCTCCGGCTCCTCGCAATGACAGGGCCAGTAGGGAGAGGCCTATGAGCCGCCTCAACGCGGTAACTCTACCCTCCGTCATTGCGAGCAGCGCGAAGCAATCTCGGGCAGACAGAGGCTCCTCCGCCCGAGATTGCCGCGTCGCCTCCGGCTCCTCGCAATGACAGGGCCAGTAGGGAGAGGCCTATGAGCCGCCTCAACGCGGTAACTCTACCCTCCGTCATTGCGAGCAGCGCGAAGCAATCTCGGGCAGACAGAGGCTCCTCCGCCCCAGATTGCCGCGTCGCCTTCAGCTCCTCGCAATGACAGGGCCAGTAGGCCAGAACGCCTCCTGCGGTTGAATGCGCCTCGCAGGGCGAGACGTTTGCCGCCATATTGAGCGCCGGGTTCAAGAGATTCCGGCGGCCATTCGATGCGCATCACCGCAATCCGCGACGGTGTCGAGCCGATCAGTTCGGCGATCGCCAACGCGTATATCGATTTCAGCAAGATGACCGCGAGCGTCGTCGCGATCCATACCGATGTGAAACGCGACGGCAAGCCGGTGGTCGGCTTTGGTTTCAACTCGAACGGCCGCTACGCGGTGCAGGGTCTGCTGCGCGAGCGCTTTATCCCGCGGCTTGCCGAGGCCCGGCCCGAGGCATTGCTCGACGATGCGGGCCTGATCGACCCGGCCAAGGCCTGGGCCATTATGATGGCCAACGAAAAGCCGGGTGGCCACGGCGAGCGTTCGGTGGCGGTGGGCGTGCTCGACATGGCGCTGTGGGATTTGCGCGCCAAGGCCGAGGGCAAGCCGCTGTGGCGACTGTTGGCCGATCGTTACCGCAATGGCGAAGCCGACCCGCGCGCCTGGGTCTACGCCGCCGGCGGTTATTACTACCCCGGCAAGGGTCTCGGCGCGTTGCAGGACGAGATGCGGCATTACCGGGACGATCTCGGCTATGCCTGCGTCAAGATGAAGATCGGCGGCGTGCCATTGGCCGAGGATATCGAGCGCATCGAGGCGGTGCTGAAGGTGGTCGGGAGCGGCGACAATCTCGCGGTCGATGCCAACGGCCGGTTCTCGCTCGACGAGGCGGCGGCCTATGCCGATGCGCTCGCGCCCTACAATCTGCGCTGGTACGAGGAGCCGCTCGACCCGCTCGACTACACCGCTCACGCGATCCTGGCCGAGCGCTATCCCGGTCCGTTGGCGACCGGCGAAAACCTGTTTTCGGTGCATGATTCGCGCAACCTGATCCGCCACGGCGGCCTGCGGCCGGATCGCGACGTGCTGCAATTCGACCCGGCGCTGTCGTATGGGCTGGTCGAATATTTGCGCACGCTCGACATGCTGGCGCGGCATGGCTGGTCGTCGCGGCGCTGCGTACCGCATGGCGGACATCAGTTTGCGCTGAACATCGCGGTCGGGCTTGGCCTCGGCGGCAATGAATCCTACCCCGATGTGTTCGCGCCGTTCGGCGGGTTTGCCGACGATTGCCCGGTCGAGAACAGTCTGGTGCGGCTGCCGGACATTCCCGGCGTCGGCTTCGAGGCGAAGGCGTCGCTGTACCGCGTCATGCGCCCGCTCGCCGAGGGCTGAGCGATATGGCCGAGCGCTACGACATCGTCATCATTGGGGCGGGACCGGGCGGGTATGTCGCGGCAATCCGGGCGGCGCAGCTGGGCATGCGCACCGCCTGCGTCGATCCCCGCGCCAGCCTCGGCGGCACCTGCCTCAATATCGGCTGCATTCCATCGAAGGCATTGCTGCAATCCTCCGAGAAGTTCAATGAGGCGCGGCACAGTTTCGCCGAGCATGGCGTGATGGTCGGCGAGGTGCGGCTCGACCTCGCGGCAATGATGACGCGCAAGGACAAGGTCGTGTCCGCGTTGACCCGCGGTGTCGAATTCCTGTTCCGCAAGAACAAGGTCGATTGGCTGAAGGGCACCGGGCGTATCGCGGCACCCGGCCGGGTCGCGGTGACCGCCGCGGACGGCGCGACGCAGGAGGTCGAGACCGGCGCGATCGTCATCGCGACCGGCTCGGAAAGCATTCCGCTGCCCGGCGTGACGGTCGATGAGCAGCGTATCGTGTCATCGACCGGCGCCCTGGCGCTCGACAAGGTGCCGGAGCGGCTGGCGGTGATCGGCGGCGGCTATATCGGGCTGGAACTGGGCTCGGTATGGGCGCGGCTCGGCGCCAAGGTGACGGTCGTCGAATATCTCGACCGCATCCTCCCCAACATGGACCGCGAACTCGGCCCGATGATGCAGCGGCTGCTGACCCGCGGCGGCATGGCCTTCAAGCTCTCGACCAAGGTGGTCGGCGCCACCCCCGGCAACGACGCGGTGACGCTCGAACTGGAACCGGCGGCAGGCGGCGAGCGCGAAGCCCTGGCCGCCGATATCGTGCTGGTCGCGATCGGCAGGCGGCCGTTTACCGGGGGTCTCGGACTGGAGGCGCTCGGCATCGAACGCGACCGCGCCGGCCGCATCACCGTCAGCGACGATAATTTCGCCACGAATGTCGCCGGCATCTATGCGATCGGCGATGCGATCCGCGGCCCGATGCTGGCGCACAAGGCCGAGGAGGAAGGCATCGCGCTGGTCGAACGGCTGGCCGGGCAGAAGACCACGATCGAATACGACGCGATCCCGTCGGTCGTCTATACGTGGCCCGAAGCCGCCGCCGTCGGCAAGACCGAGGAGGAACTAAAGGCCGCCAGCGTCGATTACCGCGTCGGAAAGTTCCCGTTCACCGCCAACCCGCGCGCCCGCGCCAATGGCGACACCGACGGCTTTGTCAAGATACTCGCCGATACCGCCACCGACCGGGTGCTCGGCATCCACATCATCGGCCCGGACGCCGGCACGATGATCGCCGAAGCGGCCCTGGCGATGGAATTCGGCGCCTCCGCCGAAGACATCGCCCGGACCTGCCACGCCCACCCGACCTTGCCCGAAGCCACCAAGGAAGCTGCCCTCGCCGTCGCCGGCCGCGCCATCCACATCTGACGGCCGACATCTGACGGCGCTAAGCCGCCAGGGCGGCCTTGTAGGCGGCGACGGCGGCCGAGAAACCCATGATCAGGGCGTCGGCGGTGAGTTCGTGGCCGATCGAGGCTTCGGCCAGGGCCGGCAAAGCGGCGACGAGAGGCGGCAGATTGTCGAGGTTGAGGTCGTGGCCGGCGTTGACCGTCAGGCCGAGTTCGGCGGCGCGGGCGGCGGTCGCGGCGCAGGCTTCGAGTTCGGCGGCGGCATTGCCGGCGCGGAAGGCGGCGGCGTAGGTGCCGGTGTAGATTTCGATGCCGTCAGCGCCGCTCGCCGGGACACGGGCCACGACACCCGGTTCGGGATCGACGAACAGGATCACCCGGCAGCCGAGCTTTTTCAGCGCCGCAATCGCCGGCACGACCAAAGGCGTGTCGCGGTTGTCGAGCTTCCAGCCTTCTTCCGAGGTGAGCACGCCGGGGCCGTCGGGCACCAGCGTGCATTGCTCCGGCCGGGCCTCGCGGACGATCTCCATCAGCCGTTCGTCGGGATAGCCCTCGATGTTGAGTTCGCAGCCGGGCCGCCACGGCTGCATCAGCGCCGCGAGAGCCGGGACGTCGCTGCGCCTGATATGCCGCTCGTCGGACCGCGGATGCACCGTCAGTCCGGCCGCGCCGGCCTCGATCGCCAACCGGCCGAAATGGACGACATCGGGGACACCGGTGCGGCGCGAGTTGCGCAGCAGGGCAATCTTGTTGAGGTTCACGCTGAGACGGGCCATATCTCACTATAGACGCGCGACACGCGCCGCCAAAGCCCGCTGCCGCCTTGCACATTTTCGCGGGATTGCTGCGGTTTCGGGGGCGCGGTTGTTATTCCATTCAGGGTAGCCTATACGAACGGGCGCCCTTCCGGCCCCACAACCCCGGAGACAACCAATGACGCTGACCCGCCTGGGGCTGGTCTTGACCGTGGCCTTCGTGGTGGCCGGCTGCGCCGTCGGCGGCCCGCAGCGGGCCAGCGACATCCAGAACCTCAACGCCATCAACGACGACATCTCCGCGGTGCGGATGACGCAGTCGGATACGCTGCGGACCAAGGACCCCAACGAGCATTCGACGCTGCCGCGCCGTTACGAGACGTCTGATCATTAGCCGATCTGATCATTAGTCCGCCTGGGTGAGTTAGCTGGTCTGGGCGCGTTGGCGGGCCGGGTCGCTGACCTGCGCACGCGGCGCTTGAGGGCGCTGCCGCCCGACCCCATCTTGAGAAGTCGCGCGCGACCCGGCGCATCCGATCGGATCCCCGGCGCGCGCCTGTCCGGGAGACCATGATGCCAGCCTTGCAGCCGGCGCGCGGCACGCAAGACCTTTTGCCGGAAGCGGCGCGCCGCCATCGTCACGTCAGCGAAACCGCGCGCGAAACCGCGGCACTTTACGGCTTTGCCGAAATCGCGACGCCGATCTTCGAATTTACCGAGGTCTTCACCCGCCCGATCGGCGAGCACACCGACATCGTCTCGAAGGAGATGTACACCTTCACCGACCGCGGCGGCGAGGAGGTGACGCTGCGCCCGGAGAATACCGCCGGGGTCGTGCGCGCGGTATTGTCCAACGGCCTGACACAGTCGACACCGCTCAAATTTTTCTACAGCGGCCCGATGTTCCGCTACGAGCGGCCGCAGAAGGGCCGTTTCCGGCAATTCCACCAGATCGGCGTCGAGATACTCGGCGTGCCGCAGGCGCAGGCCGATATCGAGGTCATCGCGCTCGGCCAACGCATCCTCAACCGGCTCGGTATCGGCGAGCGGGTCGTGTTGGAGTTGAACACGCTCGGCGACCCCGAAAGCCGCGCGGCCTATCGCGGGCGCTTTGGTTGCGTACTTCTCGGCGCGCCGGTCTGATCTGTCAGAGGACAGCCAGCGACGGCTCGACAGCAACCCGCTGCGCATCCTCGACTCAAAAGACCCCGGCGATATCCGGCTCAACGCCGAGGCGCCGCGCTTCGAGGATTTTCGCAATGACACGTCGCGCGATTTCTTCGCCGAAGTGCGGGCCGGGCTCGACAGCATCGGCATTGCCTACCGCCTGAACCAGCGACTGGTGCGCGGCCTGGATTACTACACGCATACGGTCTTCGAGTTCGTCACAACCGATCTTGGCTCGCAGGGCACCGTATTGGCCGGTGGGCGCTATGACGGCCTGGTCGAGTTGATGGGGGGCCCAGCGATGGCCGGGGTTGGCTGGGCCGCCGGCATCGAGCGCCTCGCACTGCTCGATCGCCGAGCCGCCGAAAGCGGCGCGGCCTATCGTGCTGGTGCCGATCGGCGGCAGCCGCGGAAGCACGCGCGCTGGTGCTCGCCGAGGAACTGCGCAGCGCCGGTCTCGTCATCGAACTGGGGTATTCGGGAAATATCCAGCGGCGGATGCGGCGGGCCGACCGGCTCGGCGCCCGCGCCGCGGTGCTGATCGGTGACGACGAATTGGCGCGCGGCGGCGCGACGGTGCGTGACCTCGACAGCGGCGCGCAGAGCGAGGTCGGGTTCGACGCGCTCGCAGCGCATCTGAAAGCGCTCGGCTGAGCTGTGATGGACCGCGTCCTCGAATCCCGTCTCGATCAGTTGTCGCGCCGGCATGCCGAGCTGAGCGCGGCGTTGTCGGTTGCCGGAATGGGCGGTGCCGAATTCGCCCGGCTGTCGAAGGAATACAGCGAACTCGGCCCGATCGTCGAAGGTATCGAGACGTTGCGCCGGGCCGAGGAGGAACTGGCGGCGGCATCCGAAATGGCCGCGTCCGACGACCCCGACATGAAGGCGCTGGCCGAGGAGGAGGTGCAGACGCTGCGCGAGCAGCTTCCTGACCTCGAACTCAAGGTCAAGCTGTCGCTGCTGCCGAAGGACGAGGACGACGAGCGCAACGCGATCCTCGAAGTGCGCGCCGGCACCGGCGGCGACGAGGCGGCGCTGTTCGCGGCCGACCTGTTCCGCATGTACCAGCGCTATGCCGGGGTGCGCGGCTGGCGCTTCGAGCTGCTCGACGTGTCGGAGACCGGCATCGGCGGGTTGAAGGAGGCGTCGGCCTCGATCACCGGCCGCGACGTGTTCGCCCGCCTCAAATTCGAAAGCGGCGTGCACCGGGTGCAGCGCGTGCCGGAAACCGAGGCGAGCGGCCGCATCCACACCTCGGCGGCGACGGTCGCGGTGTTGCCCGAGGCCGAGGATGTCGACATCAAGATCGACGACAAGGAGTTGCGCATCGACGTGTTCCGCGCCAGCGGCCCCGGCGGGCAGTCGGTCAACACGACCGACAGCGCGGTGCGCATCACCCATCTGCCGACCGGCCTTGTCGTGATCCAGCAGGACGAGAAATCGCAGCACAAGAACAAGGCGAAGGCGATGAAGGTGCTGCGCGCCCGGCTCTATGAGATGGAGCGGCAGGCGCGCGACGCGGCGCGCGCCGCCGACCGCAAGAGCCAGGTCGGCAGCGGCGACCGCTCGGAGCGCATCCGCACCTACAATTTCCCGCAAGGGCGGGTTACCGACCACCGCATCAACCTGACGCTCTACAAGATCGACAAGGTCGTCTCCGGCGAAGCGCTCGACGAAATCGTCGACGAACTGACCGCCGCCGACCGCGCCGCCAAACTCGCGATGGTTGACGCATGATTTCCTTCTCCCGCACCGCGGGAGAGGGTGGCGACGCGCGCAGCGCGGCGACGGGTGAGGGTCTCGCCGCAAGTACAATCGGCGGTGAGTTAAGCCGGACCTCAGCGGCGCTTGCCGCCGCAGGGATCGACGAGCCACGACGACAATCCCGACGCTTGCTGGCCGCGGCGCTCGACCTGTCGGCCGCCGAGATTTTCGCCCACCCGGAACGCTCTCTTTGCGCCGCCGACCAAAGCCGCATCGACGTCATGCTGGCCCGCATGGTGGCGCGCGAACCGTTGAGCCGGATCATCGGAAAGCGCGAGTTCTGGGGCCTGGAATTTGCGTTGTCGCCGGACACGCTCGATCCGCGCCCCGACAGCGAGACGCTGGTCGAAACAGTGCTTGCCTATCTTCCCGACCGCGCCGCGCCCTATCGCTTTCTCGATCTGGGGGCCGGCACCGGCTGCCTGCTGCTGGCGCTATTGTCCGAATACCGGCAGGCCTTCGGCGTCGGGATTGATCGGGCGCCCGGCGCCGCGGTGACGGCCCGGCGCAATGCCGTGACTCTCGGGCTCGCCGAACGCGCCGGATTTGCTGTTGGTGACTGGGGCACCGCGCTCGCCGGCGGGTTCGACGCGATCGTCGCTAACCCGCCCTATATCCCGTCCGCTGAAATCAACCTCCTGCCACCGGAGGTCAGGGAGCATGATCCTCGGCGCGCGCTCGATGGCGGCACCGACGGTCTTTCGGCCTATCGGGCGATTGCCGCCGACCTGCCGCACCTGCTGAGAGCCGGCGGCTTCTTTGCGGCCGAAATCGGGGTGGGACAGGCCGGGCCGATCGCCGCGATCCTGTCATGGGCCGGGCTGCGGGCCGATGGCGTGCGGCGCGACCTGGCCGGGATCGCGCGGGTCGTCGTGGCGCGCTCACCAGCGTAGCGCGGTATTTGGCAAAAAAGAGTTGGAATTACGGTCCAGTCATGTCTACGCTGACCACGTTCGGGAACAAATCCGCTTGAGAGCGATGCCGCCGCGCCTGGGGCGCCACAGCAACGCCGCGACCATAGCGTTCCCGCCGGACCGAGTGTCCGCCCAGTATCCATCCGCGACAGACAGGTGCCATGAGGCCAGGACAAAACAAGCGATCCCGCGGTCGTAATGGCGGCGGCGGTGGTGGGGGTGGCGGTGGCCAGGGCCAAGGCCAAGGCCAAGGCCAGCACCACAACAGCAACCGCCCGCGGATGCCACAGCGCATCCAGACGTTCGACAGCAACGGGCCGAACGTCAAAATCCGCGGCAACGCCTATCAGGTTTTCGAGCGCTACATCGCGCTGGCGCGGGAAGCTCAGGCCTCCGGCGACCGGGTTGCGGCGGAAAACCTGTACCAGCACGCCGAGCATTATTTCCGCGTGATGAATGCGCAGGGCGAGGGGCAGGGCAGCGGTCCGCCGCGCCCGACCACCCCGGCCGATCTCGAGATGGCCCAGGGCGGCGGCGACGGCGAAGGGCAGGACGGCGAAGAGGCCGAGTATCAGTCGACGTCGCCGCCACCGGCACCGCAACCCGGCGACGAGCAACCCTCGTCGTATTAGGCAGGTAGGGCGGACGAAGTCCGCCGGTGTCGGCGCCCTCTGGCGGACTTCGCCAATCGCTCCGTCCGCCCTACACGGCTGAGGGCGGACCTAGCAATAGAGCCGCCATACCCCGTCGCAGAGCAGGCCGTGACCCTGGAAGGTCACGCGTTCGTCGCCTTCGATCAGGTCGGTCGGCGTCGCGATCTGGTGCAGCGCGTGACCGAACTGCAAAGCGAGGTGGCCAAGGCGGTATTCGACAAACCGCTTGTTCGCCTCGCGGAAAATGCGGGCCGCTTCCGGTTTCGGGATGCCGTCGAGTTGCCGGACGTTGACGTCCCACACATGGAGCCCGCTGCCGTGATGCGGCAGCGACAGCGGCAGCGTAAAGGTGATCGGCCGGCTGATCTGCGTGGCCCAGGGCCACTCGGTCTGGCGATATTGCAGATCGGCATGGACCGACGCCGATAGCAGCGTCAGGGCCGGATGCGCATGGAAAATGCGGAAGCCGGGGAGCGCCTTGTCGGGTGCGTAGGCCACCGGCCCGGCGAGCCGCTGTGACAACACCTCGGCAAGCCGTTCGTAGAGGGCGGCGAAATGCTCTTGCAGGATGGCGTTATACCGGACGGTCGCGTCGCGGTAATGGTCCCTGCCCTGACGCGCGTCGATATAGAGAGCGGCGCCGAGCGAATACATCGGCAGCTTTGCATAGCGCTGCACCCAATACGGCCGAAGCAGGCAGACCTGCTCGCGCCATGCCCGGCACTCGCTTTCGTCGAGCATCGCCAGCGTCTCGACCGCGTCGCCAAATTCACCCTCTTCGGCATACCCGATCATCCCAGCCTCCCAGCCCCTGCGCGACATCGACGTGGTGCCAGGGGGGACGTGGTGCCAGGTTGCACCACGATGTCAATCGCCTTGTCGCCCCGGAGGACACGCGTCTTTCGCCGTCGGAAATCCGGCCGCGGGACCTATCGCACGAGCAGCGTGATCCCGCTGAGCAGCATGACAGCGGCTATCAGTCGAGAAAACGACCGGGCATTGAGCCGGTAGACAAGCCGGTCTCCCAGCCAGGAGCCGGCAATCATCACCGGCAGACCGACCGCCAGCAGGGTGATGGTCGCGGGTCCGTAGAGCCCATAGGTCCCATATCCTGCGATGCGCGCAGCCCCGCCGAGCAGCACGACGGCGCTCATCGTGGCGCGGAACACCGCTTTCTCCAGCCGCAGGATATCGAAATAGACCACGTAGATCGGCCCGGCCCCGGCGCCGAACAACGCACTGAACAGACCGCCGAGGATGCCTGCGCCTGCACCAACGGCCCCATGCCAACGAGCCGGGAGGAAGCGGGATGTGTCCATCGCAAACAGGGCCTGGATGGCATAAATCACCATAAATACCCCCAGACACTTCCGCATGACATCTTCATCAAGCAGCTTGATGAAATACAAACCTAATGCGACACCTACCATCGAATATAAGAAGATAACCAGAAACTGGCGCCAGGCGATTTGGCGCCACTCGCGGCTTACTTGCTGTACCGAGCTGAGCGTGGTGAGGACTGTTGCAACCGACACGGCGGTCGATACCGGCAGGATGAAGGCGAGCATCGGGATCGCGATCAACCCCGCGCCAAATCCCGCCGCGCTGCGAACAGCAAACGCACTGAGAAGCACCGCCGCATAGAATGCGAAACCGAGAGTGGATAAAGCTGACATCGCGCGATCCTAGATCGGAGTCCGATCAAGTTCGATCGCCGATCAAAATTCCTTTCCCGCAGGCTTGACCCTGCGAGGCTCACACATTTTTTTCTGCTCAAAATACGCGCCTGGATCAAGCGCTTAGCGCGAACCCGGTCGGGTTGAAGCGCCGTGCCGGCCCCTCACCCCGGCCCTCTCCCCCCGCTTGCAGGGCCGCCGGGGCGGGAAACGCTTCCGCTGACCGGCCCGGTTGGCTTAAAACGCTGCCTTCGGACCCGCCGCCGCGATGAGCGCGGCGGCCGCAACAGCGGAGGAAATGGCCATGCCGTTCTATCAAAAGGGCGACGTTCGCATTCGCTACGAGGAGGTCGGGACCGGATTCCCCTTACTGGTCACGCCGGGCGGCGGCCTCAATTCGCGCGTCAGCAACTGGCCGACTGCGGTCATCAACGCGATGGAAGAGTTCAAAAACGACTTCCGCTGCATCACGATGGACCAGCGCAACGCCAATGGCGGCGAGTCTACGGGCCCGGTGCCGGTCGATAAGGCGTGGGACGCCTTTGCCGACGACCAGCTCGGGCTGATGGACCATCTCGGCATCCGCGAATTCTTTTTCATGGGCTACTGCATCGGCGGCTGCTTCGCCGGGAAGCTGCTGCAGCGGGCGCCGGAGCGCGTCGTGGCCGCGGTGTTCTGCCAGACCGTCGGCGAGCGGCCGGAAGACCCAGGCGTCATGGTGCGGCACAGCACCGACAACTGGCTCCCCGAGTTCCGCGCCCGCCGCCCCGAGGTGTCGCAGGACACGCTCGACAAGTTTTCCCACAGCCTGTGGCAGGCGCAGCCCGATTTCCTCTATAGCGTGCCGCGCGAGTTCATCAAGAATTGCCGCACGCCGATCCTGGTCCTGCCGGACGACACGGCGTCGCACCCACTGCAGACCTCGATCGATGTCGCCTCGCTGGCCCCGAACTCCGACATCACGGTCTTCCCGTGGCGGACGCCGGAGGAACTGCGCCAGCGCACTATCGGCAAGGTGCGCAGCTTCCTCAAAGCACATGTCCCGGCCGTGCGCGCCGCCGCACAGTAGCCGCCGGTTTCCTGGTGCCGCCGGCCGACGCGCCGGCGCACCTTGCAACATGGCGGTCGGCGCCCCCTATTTATCGAGCCAGACCTGCGTCAGATCATTACCGAGAAAGTGGCTGGGACCGATGTGCCAGCCCTTCACGTAGGAGCGGTACGGCACGATCCGATACCACCAGAGGGTCATCAGCTCGTGCGCCTGCTCGTCCATTACGTGTTTCTCGAACTGCCGCATCAGCACCCGCTGTTTCGCCGGGTCGGGTTCACGCAGCATCCGGTCGTACAGCGCAACCTCTTCCGGGTCGTCAAAATTGCCGTAATTCTCGGGGTTGGCCGAATGCGGCAGGTACTTGCTGACATCGGCCAGCGGATTGACCAGGTTGCCGCAGCCGCCTTCGATCGTGACATCGAAATTTCCGGCGCGCATGGCCTCGATCCAAGGCCCCGTCGGCATGACGCGCTGCGTCACGTGCAGGCCGACCTTGCTCCATTCGTCAACGAGCCACGCTCCAAGGTATTTGAACGGCTGATCGACCGTTCGGTTTGACAGCTCGAATTTGAGCCCCTCGGCGCCTGCTTCCTGCAGGAGCCGGCGCGCCTCGGCGCGAGATTTTTCGATGTCGGGCCAAAAACCGGCGAGCTGTTGCAATTCCTCGCGATTGGCGGCTAGCGGCGAGCCGGGAAACACCGCGCCGCCGACCGTTCGCATGATTGCAATCTTCGCCAGACCGGGTGCGCCGTGCCAGCGGTCGATCGCCAGGGTCAGCGCCCGTCTCACCCGGACGTCGTCAAACGGTTTGCGGGCGTGGTTCGGGGTGATCAGGTTGCTGCAATTCCAGTCGCTCTCCTCGACCTTGATCTGGTCGCCAAGTGCCGTGACGAGTTCATCGCGCACACTCGGCGGGAACCCGCGGAACTCGATAGAAGCTCGGTCGGCACGAAGCGCATCGACCCGCACCGCCTGCTTGTCAGCGTAAATCCCGGTAAAGCCGTCGAGATAGGGCAGACCCGGCATATAATAATCCGGGTTGCGTACCCCCTTGATCGACTGACCGGCCTCGTAGCCGGCGAACTTGAACGGGCCGGAACCCATGATGTTCTTCTCGTACCAGTGCATATCCCGGTCGAGGATCGCCTTCTTGTAGATCCACGATGTTGGATCGGCGAGCGCCGGCAGAAAGGCGGCGCTCGGAAATTTCAGGTGGAACACCACCGTCGACGCGTCCGGCGCCTCGATTCTGTCCACCATGCTGTAGTTCCGCTCGTGGGTACTGATGATGCCTTCGGGCGGGAAGACGATCTTGTTCCAGCTTGCGGCAACATCGGCGGCGGTCAGAGCCGACCCGTCATGGAATTTGACGCCGGAGCGAATCTTGAATGTATAGGTCGTGCCGTTGTCGGTCGGGTCCGCCACCGCGGTGCACAGATCGCAGACAAAGTCGGTCGTTGACGACAGATTTTCGGGGTTGACCCGGATCAGCACGCTGTAAAATGGCGTTGCGGTATGCGCGGTGGCAAAGGTCCATTCGCGGTGCCCGTCAAAGCTGGGGGGCGAGTCGGTTGGTATGAGGTAGGTCAGCGTACCGCCGCGCTTCGGGGTTTCGGCGGCAGGCGCCGCGCGGCCAATGCAAAGGCTCAACGCGACGAGAGCGAATCCCGCCACGCCCAATCCGATCTTCATCTCGTACTCCCCTGTGCCCACTTCAGAGCGGAGTTCTGATCGAGTGGACTCGCACCCCCAATTCGCTTTGGCCGGGCTTGACCCGGCTATCCCCGTCTTGGGTTGGCGTCGTTTGCCAACAAAGGCGTGGACCCGCGGGTCAAGCTCGCGGGAAGGGAATTGTGACGGGCAATCGAACGATGCCTTGTGCCGGTGGTGTAGGTAACCGGCACAAGGCGAGGTTCAGCCGGGCATTGCCGCTGAGGCTGACGGCTGAGCCTACTGGGCGGCCGCTGCGATCGATGACGCTGCAGCAGCAGGTCGGTATGCCCGGAGGAAGGTGCGGATGTGGCGCACCGCCAGCGGAATCTTATCGGGGGTGTCCTTCCACGGGTAGAGGCTCACCTGGGCGTTCGGCGCGAGATGGACGGTCTCCATCGCTACCGCGTACGGGTGCGGCGGCACGTCGTCCGGCAACACCAGGATCGGCGTCTGGACGCTGCGCACGAAATCGCGCGTCACCGTGTACACGAAATCGGCGCGGGCGCTGTACATGTTGGTCAGGAATTTGTCGACCATCGCCATCGTGATGTCGGGCCGGCGGGCGCACAACTCCGGACCCCAGCCCTTCATGTTGCTGTCGTAGGACAGGGTCGGCAGCTCTGGGCGCCAGCCGCTGGGCTGCGCCGGCACGGCCGCCACGACGCGGTCGCCCGCCCGCTTCAGCAGGTTCCAGATGAACGGGCCGCCGATGCAGAAGCCCAGCACCATGAACTGGCGGATGCCGAGGTGATCCATCAGGCCGATCTGGTCGTCGGTATGGGCGTCCCACGGCCTGTCAACCTCAAGCGGGCCGGAGGACTGGCCGCCCTTGGCGTTGCGCAAATCCGCCGCGATGACGCGAAACTCGCCCTTGAACTCATTGAACGGGTTGAAGGGATGGGTCGCGAGCCCCGCGACCGTCGAGTTGAGCCCGCCGCCCGGGATGACCAGCAGCGGAAAGCCGGAGCCGGTGTCTTCGTAATGAATGCGGACATCGCCTTTTTCATAGAACGGCATGGGATCCTCCTCCGATATGGTTTGGTTTTACGCTTGGACGCACCTCTCGACCACCCCGCGCGTGCCTTTACGCCGGGGGCTGCGTCTCAAAGATCTGATCGCCCTCGGCGAAGCTGACCCAGGCCTGCTTGCTGCGGGTCCAGATGTGCCGGGTCGGTCTCAGCCATGACGTATCATCGAGCGTACCCGCCCTGATGCGCAGCACCCCGTCTCGCGGCGGGCTGGCCACCCAGGAGCCGCATTCCGGACAAACCCACCTTGTGTTGGTTCGCCCGCTATCCGCCATGCGCTGGAGCGGTCTCGGCTCGATACCGCTGAAACGGAAGCCGGCCTCCGACACGATGATACCGAGGGAGAAGGCGCTGCTCGTCAGACGCTGGCAATCCCGACAATGGCAGGTGTAGACCAGTTGGGGCGTTTCGGTGATCTCGTAGCGGAGTTTGCCGCATTGGCACCCGCCGGTCTGTGGAAGCTTCATAGGAGCCTCTCGTGTGGCTTCGCGATCAATGAGTGAGGCCTCATCGTATTCTGTCATCTTAGAGCATGATCCGATGCGCTCGAGTCATCCTCTCTTTTTCGTCAGTCCCGCGCATAGGTAGCTTTGGCCGGAAGCACCCCCATTTTGTCATTCCGGGGCAGCCCGCAGGGCTGAACCCGGAACCCAGGAACACCATCTTCGCCCTTATGGCACCGTCCGTGTTCTTGGGTTCCGGGTTCACCGCTGCGCGGCGCCCCGGAATGACACGGCAAAGAAACAAAGAGTGATCGAGTCTGCGGATGATACTCTGGCTGTCATCTTAGCGGCAGGCGCCGGTCTGCGTGGGAGAAAAGATGCACGACAAACCGCCGTCAGCGCTCGCCTGGGCTCCGCGCCGGCGAGTCGGCAAAATCGCCGCATCGGCGGGGGCCCTGACGATCCTCCTGAGCGCCGCTGCGCCGGCACAGGCGATTGATAATCCCGGCATCGAGCGCCTGGCTACGTGTCAGGATTCCTGGCTCGAATGGAAGAAAAATGATCCCACGCAATTGAAGAAATTTGCCGATGACTTCCGATCCGGTTTTTTGCGAAATGAGAACGACGCCTTCTTTGTTCCGAGATCAAGCCAGACGGTTATCGGGCTGCCCATCCGACAGGTGTTCCCGGAGGGCGTCGGGATGGGTGTCGGATTTTCCGTGATAGTTAATGCAAATTTTGAGAAAACCCGCGCTACGGTTGAAAGAAAAATCGGCAGGTCTCTCAAACAATGCGAAACCGGCGATAACATGCGCACCTGCGAGCTTGAGGTCGGCGACAAGAAGACCATCACGCTGATGGCTGAGGACAATCAGAAAAGCTCGCAACCCTTTTGGGTTGCTACTACTTCTATCAGAAATGAAGCTGTAAATCAGAGGAAATTCATGAGCGACCCCAATCCCATGACGGTAATCGATGACTGCATCGAGAGGTCCAAGGCAACTTCGGATCAGGAGCTTATCGGGGACTATATCGCGGAAGCCCTCGGGGTTTTACAGATCAACAACACCGAAGAAGATGCCTTTAACATGCTGGGCAGTGCCATCGTTGACGCCGTCGCGGATGACGAAGCGCATACGGCCGCGCTGTCCGAGGTCTGGTCGGACATCGACGAGCAGCGAAAGCTGATGTAGCCGCGACCGGGACCAGATAATGTTGCGGATAATGTTGCCGAGGCGATCGGGATCGTGCGGCCGGCGGGCGGCGGCGCGAGGATAATGGAGGGTTCGATGGGCGACCCTGATACGATCTATAACTGGCGCCGGCTCGACGCTCGGATAACGACATCCGGTCAGCCGACCGAACCTGAATTGGCTGATATCCATGCGTTGGGCGTCCGCCATATCGTCAATTTGGGGCTGCATACCCACGAAAAGGCACTGCCGGACGAACGCGCGAGCGTCAGTCGCCTCGGCATGACGTACATCCACATTCCGGTGGATTTTCAGAACCCGACGGACGCTGACTTCGCCAGGTTTCGCTCTGCCATGGAACAGCTGAGCGAGGTTCCCGTGCATGTCCATTGCATCGCGAATTACCGGGTTTCGGCCTTTTTCTACCGATATCGGCGCGACGTGTTGAACATGGACGAGGCGCAGGCCCGCGCGGACATGGAACAGATCTGGCATCCCGAGGGCGTCTGGGCGGCTTTTGTCGCTCCCGCGCCACGGTCGGACCCGGGGTGAGCCGTGGCTCAATCGAAGGCTTATCACAACCCCCGCTTCCTCGATAGTCGCGACGCCCGCGCCTTGCGCATCCTGGCTGAATATCTGGAGCCTTTGTCGCGGTTCCAGCGTCAGCGCATCCAGGACACAATCGTCTTTATGGGCTCCGCCCGCCTCAAATCGCACGAGGCTGCGTCGACCGCTGTCGCCGAAGCGGAAAGGACCGGCATCGGCCTGGCGTCGGCCCAAATGGCCTTGGAGTTGTCCGAGTATTACGAGGCGGCACGGTCGCTTGCCCACCGGCTGACAGAATGGTCGAAAGGTCTGGCTGACGAGGACCGCCGGTTTGTTATCTGCACGGGTGGCGGCCCCGGCATCATGGAAGCCGCCAATCGTGGCGCATCCGAGGCCAAAGGATACAATGTCGGGCTGACAATCTCGATACCCAATGAAGAATTCGACAACCCCTATATCAGCCGCGAACTCCATATGCACTTCCACTACTTCTTCATGCGGAAGTTCTGGTTTATCTATCTGGCGAAGGCGGTCGTACTGTTTCCCGGAGGCTTCGGCACTCTGGACGAACTGTTCGAGATATTAACCCTCGTGCAAACTCATAAGATGCGCAAGCGCATTCCGATCATCCTGTACGGAACAAGATTTTGGAATGAGATTATCAATTTCGATGCCCTGGTACGCTACGGAACAATCAGCCCTGAGGATCTCGACCTTTTTCATTTTACCGACTCGCTGGATGATGCCTATGACATTATCACTCGTGAACTCATCGAGCATTCCATCGCCACCCCGGGGCCGGTTTTGTAAGCATCCATACTTCTTGACCCCACCATTGTCCGGTTTAACCCTCGTAGGATGGGCTGAGCGCAGCGAAGCCCATCGCTTCCCCCGGGATCGGCAGGACGATGGGCCTCGCTGCGCTCAGCCCATCTTACGGCACCTAAGCCCGAAACAGCGCGAAGTAGATAACATAGAGCCAGCTTAAGATGCCGTGGATGATCGCCCAGAGGATAGAGTGGTTCGTCGTATATGAAATGGCGATCGCCAGAGCGGTGCCGAAGCTCGCACCATATTTTACCCCTTCGACGCGGAGGCTGTACCGACTACGGCCGTTCATCTGATTCACTCCGTTGAACATAGGGGGCGACCCGCCCAATGCAGCTTTTTTTGATACCATCATCGGCAGCGGCAGGACACCACACAGTGGCGCGCTCGCCGTTCCCTCCCAGGCACTGACCGGCTGAGTTGATGAATAGCTTTTCCCCACTTCCTGGTTCCGAAGGTCCCCGGCGTGAGTTCAAGATCACCTGGGGGTTACGTGCGGGTTATGGCACGCAAGGCAGGATTTATGATCTGGAAGAGGCGATCCGTGCGGCGCATCGCTGGATGAGAGAGCGCCATGCCCGGGGCGAGCCGTTTCTCTCGGGCATGTTCGCTCGCGGCGAAGTCGTCTATGCGGGCTCGGACGCTGATGCTGCCCACGACCGCGAACCCGTCGCAATCTTTACCGGCGAGGTGTTGCCGCTCTACGCCGGCGATCTGGACGATGACACGGTTCGCGCGCTGCTTAACGAGCTTGCATCGGAAATTGGCGGCATCCTCGAACAGGAGGAAGTTTACGTCGGGTATCGTGATCGGACCTGGACCATAACGCGGCAGTAAAGGCCGCGCCGCAAAACTCGCGCTATGCGCTGATCGGGGCGTTGCCGAGCGCGGTTTCGTGGAAGATGCCGAGGCGGTTGACGCCATCGAAGGCGGCGACCTTGTAACATTCGGCAAGGGTTGGATAATTAAAAACCGTGTTGATGAAATAATCGATCGTGCCATTGAATGCGAGGACCGCCTGACCGATGTGGATCAGTTCGCTGGCGCCGTCGCCGATGATGTGGACGCCGAGCAACGCGCGGGTTTCGCTGTGGAAGATCAGCTTTAAGAGGCCCGTCGTGTCACCGATGATCTGGCCGCGGGCGATTTCCCGGTAGCGCGCCTTGCCGACCTCGTAGGCAACGCCATCGGCGGTCAGCTCTTCCTCGGTCTTGCCGACCATCGAGATTTCCGGCACCGAGTAGATCCCGTAGGGAAACAGCCCGGGCACGCTGTTCGCCTCGACCCCAAAGCCGTGGCACACCGCGAGGCGGCCTTGTTCCATCGAGGTCGAGGCCAGGGCGGGGAAGCCAATCACGTCGCCGACCGCATACAAGCCCGGCACCTCGGTGCAATAATGCTCATCGACGACGAGCCGGCCACGGCCGTCGCAGGCAAGGCCGCAGCGATCGAGCGCCAGCCGGCTCGTCGCGCCGGTGCGTCCGACCGAATACAGCGCCTTTTCGCTGATGATGGTCTTGCCGCTCGCCAGATGCAGCCTGACCCGGCTGCCATGCGCGTCGTCGAGCACTTCGATGCGCTGCACGCTCTCGTTCAGCCGCAAGGTCACGCGGTTTTCCCGCAAATGGTAGCCGAGGGTATCGACGATTTCCTCGTCGACAAACGGCAGCAGGCGGTTCCGCTGGTCGATCAGCGTCACGCGCACGCCAAGCGCTGCGAAGATGCTGGCGTACTCGCAGCCAATGACACCGGCGCCGACCACCGACAGGGTTCGCGGCAGGCGATCGAGCTTCAGCACATCGTCGCTGGTAAAGACAAACTTGCCGTCAAAGGGAATGTGAGGGTCGCGCGTCGTGTCGGTCCCGGTGGCGATGATGATGCGGTGTGCCCGCACGGTCCGCGCCGAGCCGCCATCGATCAAAATCGAGCCGCATCGTATCCGGCCCGCAGAACGAGGCCGACGCCGCGATCAGCTCCACGCCGTTGCGCATCAGCTGATGCCGCGTCACGTCGATTTCGTGCTGGATGACCTTGTTGGTGCGTACCAGCAGGTCCTGCATCGTGATGTTCTGCTTGACCGTGTAGGAAGCGCCGTAGAATTCGCGCGAGCGGTAGCCCGACAATTCAAGCACCGCCTCGCGCAAGGTCTTTGACGGGATCGTGCCGAGATTGACGCTGATCCCGCCGAGCACGGTCGTGCGCTCGACGACGGCGACGCGCTTTTCGAGCTTGGCGCCCTGGATCGCGGCGCGCTTGCCGGCAGGGCCCGAGCCGATCACCAGCAGGTCGTAGTCGTATTCCAGCGGCGACATCGCGTCATTCATCGGTCTCGTCCTTTTCGCTAGCGCGCTCGCGGGTCGTTCGCTGCAGAGTACGGAGCTAGTTTGACACTTGCATTTCACCGATTGCCTTTGCGGCGCGCATTTACCGTACCATGGCTTGGGGCAGTGTCACCCGCCCAGCGTGACGCCAACCGCCCGGCCGATCGCATAGGTGACCGCGGCCGCGGCAAAACCGATCCCGACCTGCCGGCCGGCGGAAAACCAGAGCGGACGGCCGGTGAACAGCGAGGTGCCGGCGCCGATCAGCACCAGCGCGACGCCGCTCGAGGCGAGAGCCGCCAGCAAGGCGGGCGTACCGGCGAGCCAGAAGAAGGGCGCGACCGGAAAGATCGCACCGGCCGCGAACAGGCCGAACGAGGTGCCGCCCGCTGCCCAGGCCGACCCGCCGAGTTCGTCGGGATCGATCCCCAATTCCTCCCGCACCAATGTGTCGAGCGCAGTGTTCTTGTTGCTCATCAGCTGCCGCGCGAGCGCCCGCGCCGCCGTCTCGTCGAGGCCCTTGGCCTGATAGATCAGGACCATTTCTTCCTCTTCTTCTTCCGGCATGCGGTTGAGTTCGTCCGCCTCGATGTCGATCTGCCGCTGGTTCAACTCGCGCGAACTGGTGACCGACAGCCATTCCCCCATCGCCATCGAGCAGGCGCCGGCGACCAGCCCGGCAAGCCCGGTCAAAAGGATCGTGTTGCCCGCCACCTCGGCGCCGGCGACGCCCATCACCAGGCTCAAATTGGACACGAGCCCGTCATTGGCGCCGAGCACCGCGGCGCGCAGCGCGTTGCCGCCGGAGCGGTGCCGGCCTTCAAGCCGTGCCAGGCTGCCGCCGGCGAGGCCGCCCGGAATGCCCGCGGCCATCGCCTCGACGATGCGATTATGCGAGCGCTCGGCTCCGGGCAGGCCGCCCGCCACTGCTTCCGGCTGCCGGTCGTACTGGCTGCTGTCGCGGCGTTCGAGGGCGGAGAGCGTCGGCAGCACGAATTGCGGGCCGAAGCGGCGCGCCAGCCAGGCCAATGCCGCGGTGCGCCAGCCGGGCCGGCGGCGGCCGGCGGCAGCCCCGATGCGCGCCAGCTGCTTGCGCCAGAATTCGGCATGCGCCTCCTCGACCGCGGCGAGCCGGCGATAGACCTCGCTCAGATGCGGGTCGCCTTCGGCCTCGGCCATCACACGGTACAGCGCCGCGCCCTCGACCTCGCCCTGGAGATTGGTGCGATAGCGGGCCGCCGAGCCGGCCGGCGCGTCGTCAGCCATAACCAGTTTCCCTTCATATCGCGTCGGCGATATCGCGTCGGCCGATATCGCGTCGGCGCATCGCAAATCATCTTGCGCATAGCCGGTTCGATAGGCTAGCCCAACCGGGATCGAAAACAGGCGCCATGCGGGGCCGCTATGGCCGTCTAACCAAACGACGCGCGCCCGGCGCAGGTGCAATGTTCGGGGCCGCAGCGCCGCGAGTTCCGGTTCGCGAAGCATGTTCTGGGAGTTTTGCCGTGACGCTGTTGTTGCGTCTGAGCCGCGCAATTGATGCGCTGAATGACCGCGTCGGCGGACTGGTTTCCTGGCTGGTGCTTGCGGCGGTCGTGGTCAGCGCCGGCAATGCCCTGGTGCGCTATGCCTTTGATGTCAGCTCGAATGGCTGGCTCGAACTGCAATGGTATCTGTTTTCGGCGGTGTTCCTGCTCGCCGCCGGCTACACGCTGCGGCACAACGAACACGTCCGCATCGATGTGATCAACAGCCATCTGCCGGCGAAATGGCGGGCCGCGATCGACCTGGTCGGCGGTCTGTTTTTCCTGCTGCCGATGGCGGTCATCATCATGGTCCTGTCGTGGCCGATGCTGGTCGATTCCTATGCGCGGCACGAGATGTCGAGCGACGCCGGCGGCCTGCTGCGCTGGCCGGCCAAACTGCTGATTCCCGCCGGGTTTCTGCTGCTGACACTGCAGGGCGTGTCCGAAATCATCAAGCGCATCGCGTTTCTCGCCGGTTACATCCCCGACCCGCTCGAAAAGCATGACGAGCCGGTCGCCGAGGAGATGTCGGGCCGGGTTCCACCATGAGCGCCCTGCTGATCGCCAACATGGCGCCGCTCATGTTTGCGTCGCTGGTGATCCTGCTGCTGCTCGGCTACCCCGTGGCATTTTCGCTGGCGGCGAACGGATTGCTGTTCGGCATTGTCGCGATCGATCTCGGCTTGTTGAAGCCGGAATTGCTGCAGGCGTTGCCGGAGCGCGTGTTCGGCATCATGCGCAACGACACGCTGCTGGCGATCCCGTTTTTCACCTTTATGGGGCTGATTCTCGAACGCAGCGGCATGGCCGAGGATCTGCTCGAAACCATCGGCCAGATGTTCGGGCCGGTGCGCGGCGGGCTCGCCTATGCGGTGGTGTTTGTCGGGGCCTTGCTGGCGGCGACGACCGGCGTCGTGGCCGCCTCGGTCATTTCGATGGGGCTGATCTCGCTGCCGATCATGCTGCGCTATGGCTATGACCGCCGGCTTGCGGCCGGGGTCATCGCGGCGTCAGGAACACTGGCGCAGATCATTCCGCCGAGCCTCGTTCTGATCGTGATGGCCGATCAGCTCGGCCGCTCGGTCGGCGACATGTACCAGGGCGCGTTCATCCCCGGTCTGTCGCTGGCGGCGCTTTATGCCGTCTATGTGTTCGTGATGACGATCGTCAAACCGGCATCGGCGCCGGCCCTGCCGCCCGAGGCGCTGACGCTGCGCGAGGCCGGCGGCGGGGCCGGATACCCGTCGCTCGCGCTGCTGACAGCGGCGGCGGTGGCCGCGGGGTATCTGCTGACCGGGGCGATGCACCCGATCTGGGCTGCCGGGCTCGCCGGGCTCGGCACCTACGCCGTGGCGCTTGCCGATCGGTTCCTCAAGCTGCGGCTGCTGAGCCGGCTGGCACAAGAGGTCGTCATCGTGATGATGCCGCCGCTGGCGCTGATCTTTCTGGTGCTGGGTACGATCTTTGTCGGCATTGCGACCCCGACCGAAGGCGGCGCGATGGGGGCCTCCGGCGCGCTGATCCTGGCCTTGGCGAAGCGCCGCCTGTCGCTGTCGCTGCTGCGCCAGGCGATGAGTTCGACGACGCGCCTGTCGGCCTTTGTGATCTTCATCCTGATCGGCTCGTCGGTGTTCACGCTGACCTTCCGCGGTGTCAACGGCGATCTCTGGGTCGAGCATCTGCTGACCAGCCTGCCCGGCGGCCAGCTCGGTTTCCTGATCGTTGTCAACGCGATGGTCTTTGTGCTCGCCTTCTTTCTCGATTTCTTCGAGCTGGCGTTTATCGTCGTGCCGTTGCTGCGCCCGGTCGCCGACAAGCTCGGGATCGACCTGATCTGGTTCGGCGTCTTGCTGGGGGTCAACATGCAGACCTCGTTCCTGCATCCGCCCTTTGGCTTCGCGCTGTTCTATTTCCGCAGCGTCGCGCCGAGCCGCGAGACGATCGACCGCATCACCGGCCGGCTGGTCGCGCCGGTCACGACGGCGCAGATCTATTGGGGCAGCGTACCGTTCGTGATCATCCAGTTGCTGATGGTCGCGGCGGTGATCGCCTTCCCCGGCCTGGTCCTGGCCTCGCTCGACACCGGCCCCAAAATCGATCCGAGCAAAATCCAGATCGAGGTGCCGCAAATCTTGCCGCAAGACACCCCGCAGGTCGATTTCAAATAGTTATTTGGTTCAATAGCTATTTGGGCCGAACAGTCTGGTCGCCACCCGGACTCCCCGGCGGCGGGATCACCGGGGTGCTGTTCGGGCCGGTTGGCGGCGTCGGGCGGACTGCTTCCGTATCGGCGCTTGGATGAGGATGGATCACCCCATCGCTCTGCTTCAGTTGGCCGCTGAGCGTCTGGCCGGGTTTCTGGTCTTGTGACGCTTCCGGCACCTTCTGGGGAGCCGTCTGGTCGGACGACCCTTGAGCGACCGCAACAGGGCTTTCAAGCATCCCGAGCGCGGCAAGGGCGACCGCAGGAACAAGCAAACGAAAAATGTGGATCATCACTCACTCGCGTCCGGTTCTCGTCACAAACAGAAACACTCCTTTCCGAGAACCGTTGCCGGTGGCGACTGATTGCCGGTCGCGCCGGCGCCTCAATTTCCCGATGAGTAAGGTGACGGACCGAACTGGCCGCCACCCCACCCGCGATTGGATGCCTCATACCGATACCTGTAGGCGAAATAGGGCCTGTAACTTCGGCGTGCGTAATACGGTCTTGCGACTTCGGTTTTCCGCCGTGCCTCCGGCCGCCGAGGCGCGGCTTTCTCCGATCGAGGCCGTGCGGCGTCGGTACTTTTGGCGGGCTCGGCCCCTGCCGCAGGTGGCGCGGGTAACGGCGGCGGGATCGGAGCTGTCGCGACGGGAATCTCCCCCGCTCTCGGGTTCGCCGTCAGAGGCGAAGGCGTCGCGGCGGGGGAGGCGGTCTCGACTGAGGACGCTGGCGCCGGCGCTTTCGGCTGACCCGTCCGATATATCGGGTTCATGGGCGTTTCGGCGACCGCCGGCACGGCCACGGTGACGGCCAGCGTCAGTATCGCAGCTCGCAGCAACCCCTTCATCTTCAGCGCCCTCCAAGACGCGAACACGAGATCAACGCGGATAGGGCAGGGGCGAGAGTGGTCGCGCGAGGATCGAGCCTGTAGCCGGCTTCAGCGCGGCGGAGCCTTCGGAGTGCTTGAACGGTCGACAAACCGCCTGCCGCGCCGCTGCGGTGGGTGAATGGCCTCTTCGCCCGGCAAAACGGGCTTTAGCTGCTTGATGCCACGTTCGGCGATGAAGCGCTCCATCTCGCGCATTTCTTCCTCGCGCGGCAGGCTTTGTTTGGCTCTCATCGTTAGAAGCTAGCAGGTCCGACCTGCGGCTGTCCGATTTTAATCGGGGCGCCCCGCCCGCGGAGACTGCCGAACACAAAAAACGGCGCCGCTTAGCCGATCAGAATCGCGATGATACCCACCGGCCGGTCCGTTCCGCCGACTGGCATTGCGCCATGCCCGGTGGCAGTGAAGCCACCGTGCACATCGTCCAGGGCTTCGTCCGGCATCGCCGTGTCGTCGTCCTGCGCCATCGCGGGGATCGTTGCCGCGGCGCCTGGGGTGTCAATAACCGTCATCGCTTCGCCCTCGATTGGCCGGGGCCATATCCCCGGTTGGCCGGAAGGATAGGCGGCTCTGGCCGCCGATATCTGTGAACGGCGCCACACCTGCGGTGATTATTTCAAGCCGGCCCACACGGCTGCGGCGCCTCACATGTCCTGTCCGGTAATCAGCCGGGCGCCGCGCCGATAGGTCAGGTATGCCCATAGCCAGTCGATCGCGACGGCCAAGCCGGTTGCGGAAGCCAATCAGGAAGTAGATATGCGCCATGCCCCAGACCAGCCAGGCGAGCCTCCCGGTCAGGCGCAGCCAGCCGAAATCGATGACCGCCGCGTGGGCGGCCGATTGTCGCGAGATTGCCGAAATCGCGGTAGCGGAACGCGGCGGGCGCGGGCTTTCCGGCAAGGCGCGCGGCGATGACGCGCGCGACGTAGGCGCCCTGCTGTTTGGCGACCGGCGCCACACCGGGGAGCGGTCCGTTCCTACCGGCAGCCTGCGCCGTATCGCCGATCACGAAAATCTCGGGGTGTCCGGCAACCGTCAGGTCCGGCTCGACCGGCACCCGTCCGCCGCGTCCGGCTTCAACGCCGAGCCATTGGGCGGCGGGCGAGGCGGCGACCCCGGCGGCCCAGATTACGGTGCGGCTTTCGAGCCGTCCTTCACCCAGCATCACGCCGTCGTGGTCGCAGTTCGTCACTGCGGTGCCGAGCCGGACCTCCACGCCAAGCCGTTGCAAGCGCTCGCGCTGCCACCTCGGACAGAGCCGGCGGAAAGCTCGGCAACAACCGCGGCCCGGCCTCGATCAGAATGATGCGCGCGGTGGTCGGGTCGATATGGCGAAAGTCGCGCGCCAGCGCCGCCTTCGCTAGTTCGGCGAGCGCGCCGGCCAGTTCTGCGCCGGTCGGCCCGCCGCCGATGATGACGAAGGTCAACAGCCGGTGCCGTTCGACGTCGTCTCCGCTGTCTTCAGCACGTTCGAAAGCGACGAGGATGCGGCGCCGCATTGCTGTCGCGTCCTCGATGCTTTTGAGCCCGCATGTCGCCGCCGCCCATTCGTCATGCCCGAAATAGAATTCCCGGGCGCCGGTGGCGATGACCAGTTGATCGTACGGGATGCGGCGCTCGCCGATCAGCACGTCCCGGCCTGTGGTATCGATGCCCGTCACCGTACCAAGGATCACGTCGGTGTTCGTCTGGCGCGACAGGATGCTGCGGATCGGCGCCGCGATATCAGCCGGCGACAGAGCCGCGGTCGAGACCTGGTAAAGCAGCGGCTGGAACAGGTGGTGGTTGCGGCGATCGATGACGGTGACATCGGCGGCGACCGGCGCGAGCCGCACCGCCGCGGAGAGACCGCCAAAACCCGCGCCGACAATGACAATCCGCGGCCGGCCGGACGCTGCGTGCATTGGGGCCTGCGTGCCCCGCGGAATTTCCTTCGTATCAGCCACCGTCGGACTGTCGGGAGGATGCGCGGCGCCCGCCGCCAGGAGAGAACCATTGAGGGTCGGAGCAATCGGCTTTTTCATCTGAACACGCGAAAGCAGTACCGGATCGAGATGCCTGAGGTCCTCAGCACCTTACGGCGGGAGGCTCTGCGCCGCGTCAACCAGCGGCTGACTTGGCACCGTGATCAGGCCGCGGGCCGGCCGGTCAAGATCAACGATCAGCATGATCACCACCGCCACCATGAGTGACATGATCAGTGTCGCGCGGGATTGTTTCGATGATCCGGCCGCACCCGCGTGGTAGCCGGTGAACCCCAACGCCACCATCGCCACACCGATCAGCATGAACATGACCTCGCCAGGGACATGATAGCGCAGGGCGGTCAGCCGCCTTTCATGGATGTTGTTCATCTCGTTCAGCGAGGCGACAAAACGGTAGGCTGGCAGCGATTGCGGTGCCGCCGCGGTCACGGTGACCGCCTGCTGCCATAGTCGCGTCTGGAGGTCCAACGACCGGGCAACATCCCGCTCCAGCTTCGCCGGGTCGTATGGAACACCGAGGCCGATCCGCAGCGCGGTATAGTCCCGCAGCAGGCTCAGGATCGGTTTCTGCACCGGTTCCGGCAGCATCAGGGCAAAATTCGCCGTGCTTCCAATGGCGTTGGCTTCCTCCAGGACCATCGTGCGGCGCACGTCGAAACGGGACAGGGCAAGCGAGAAGCTGAACCCGAGCAACAGCGCGAGCAGCCCCAGCGCCGCCCCCGTCAGCATGCTGATATCGCCGCCCTCGTTGTCGCTTTCATGAAACCGTCGGCCGAGTTGGATGCCGAGATAGGCCGCGCCGGCGATCAGGATGACGGTCAGGGAATAGAGGATCGCCAGATCGCACTCGTACAGCCAGTTCAGCATCACCCGACCTCTCCCGGTGTTCGCTGGATTAGATGCCGACCGCAAACCGCGGCACAAGCACCACAAGCGGCGGCGGCGTGGGCGCCATCGCCGCCGGTCTCAGCCGGATTTCGCCACCTCCGCGATCAACCGGCGAAGCCAGCGATGCGCTGGACTGCCGTGCGTTCGATCGTGCCAGTAAATCGAGAACTGGATCGTCGGCAGCTTGAACGGCGGCTCGAATACGGTCAGCGGC
Source organism: uncultured Alphaproteobacteria bacterium (assembly GCA_963737875.1). Classification (GTDB taxonomy): domain Bacteria; phylum Pseudomonadota; class Alphaproteobacteria; order ATCC43930; family CGMCC-115725; genus DATARH01. The sequence goes on from CAVTUM010000021.1 coordinate 48,654, forward strand.
AGCACCTCCGCAAAAGCCCTGGCGAGGCGCGATGGTACGATGGCCGCCAGATCGGACTGCGCCACCACGTGCGGGACCGTCAGGTAGTTTCGCACGCGCAGGCTGAGGCGCAGCTTGAGATGCAGGGCGCCCATCGCGTCCTCGACAGCGCGTTCTGACATGCTTCTGCCTTCGATCTCGGGGCGAACATGCGCAAGTCGGGCGTAGTGGTCGATCGTCATCGGCTGTCCGAGGGCAGGATGTCCCTGGCGCAGGATCGAGACCAGATGATCATAAAAAAGCGGTCGCCCGCGCAGCGCTGGCGGAGCGCGTTCAGTGGCACCAAGGCGAAAATCGATCTCGCCCTGTTCAAGCCAGGACATCGCCCGTTCGGGATGCGGCGGCCGCACCAGAATGCTGATTGCGGGTCCTTCGACCGCGAGCCGGCGCATCAGCGTCGGAAATATCATGTATTCGACGAATTCGGTCGCCGTGAAGGTGAACTGAACCGGTGTTGTCATCGGATCGAACTCGGGCGGCGCCCGCAGCCGATCGATGCGGGCGAGGATGTCCTTTACCGCTTGATGCAGTTCGAGAGCCTTCGCCGTCGGGACCATCCGGTGCTGTGACCGGACGAGCAGCGGGTCTTCGAAGGCCTCGCGAAGCCGGGCGAGAGCATAGCTCATCGCAGGCTGGCCAACCCCCACGCGATCCGCGGCGCGCGACACGCTTTCCTCTGCAATCAGGACACAGAAGCTGCGCAGCAATGCCAGGTTCAGATTTCTGGGATGAGCCATTATCGATACCTTTTATCGAATCTCCACGATATCCCCGCGACGCAATGCGGTGCCAACTGGTTCTGAGGAAATACAGGATGACCTCCATCCCGGAGGGCATGCCCTCTTAGTTCATTTTATTGGAGGCGACCGATGGAATTCGGGATGTTCCACGAGTTTGCGATTACTCCCGGCCTGAGCCCGTCCGAGGCGTTTGATCGCTCGTTCGAGCAGATCGACGCGGCCGAACGCTGGGGGCTCGATGCGATGTGGCTCGCCGAATTGCACGCCGCCCCCACCCGTTCGGTGCTGGCTGCACCGTTGACGATCGCTTCGGCGATCGCGGCGCGGACCAAACGGATCAAGATCGGTACGGCGGTGCAGGTCTTGCCGCTGTGCCATCCGATGCGGCTGGCGGAGGAAGTGGCGACCGTCGACCAGATCAGCCACGGAAGGCTGATTTTCGGCGTCGGGCGCAGCGGTTTTCCCCGCACCTACGAGGCCTATGGCGTTCCCTACGCCGAAAGCCAGGAGCGGTTTGCCGAGACGCTCGACATCATCAAGCAGGCCTGGGCCGAGCCAAACCTGACTTACAAGGGCAAGTATTTCCAGTTTAACGACATCCCGGTAATGCCAAAGCCGTACCGGCCGGAAGGCCCGGAAATCCGCATCGCGATCAACAGCCCGGACAGCTTTCCGGCGGCCGGGACCCAGGGGTTGCCGATTTTCGGCGCGGTCCGGCAAGGGACGCTGTCGGAACTCGGGCCCAATTTGCGGGCCTATCGCGAGGCGTTTCGCGCCGCCGGCCATCCCGGCCGCGCCAAGGTCTTTTTGCGGCTGCCGCTCTACATCGCTGAAACCCGCGAGCAGGCCCGCGCGGAGCCCGAAGAAAGCATCATGCATTTCTATCGCTGGCTCGGCGAGCAGCTTGAAGCGTCGGCCACGCGCGCCGGCGCCCGCGCGATCGAACAGCGGGCGGAACGCGGGCAACGGCTGCAGAACATCACCTATGATGAGGCGCTGCGCGACAAGGTCGTAGTTGGCACACCGGACCAGGTGATCGATCGCCTGTGCGAACTCAACGAGGAGCTTGGCCTCGACGGCATTCTCGCGGAGATGAACTGCGGCAGCCTGATCCCGCACGAGCGGGTGATGACCTCATTGCGGCTGCTTTGCGAAAAGGTCATGCCGCGCTTCCCGTCGGCCGCAGTGGCCTGATTGCGTCTCCTTCAAATTGTTGCCGGGTTCGAGGGTATATTATCTGAAAGGTGATATCCCCCGGGCCGGCTGACGCAGACGCGCGCCCGCCGCCCCAGGGGTGACCGTGCATCAGGGGGGAGTGACGATGGCCGGAGAGATCAAGCGCCTCGACGCCAATGGCTTAAAGGCGCGGTTGCACGGCGGCGGAGAAATCGCGTTGCTCGATTCCCGGGAGGAAGGCGTCTTCGGGCGCCGGCATCTGCTGATGGCCTCCTGTGTGCCGCTGAGCCGGCTGGAATTGATGGTCGATGATCTGGTGCCGCGGCGCAGCGCCCCGGTTGTCTGGTGCGATGATGGCGACGGCTCTGCTGTGGCGGCGGCCGAGCGCATGAGTGCGCTGGGCTATGAAGATGTCGCGGTATTGGACGGCGGCATCGCCGCCTGGGAGGCCGCCGGCCATCGCCTCTATAGCGGGGTGCACGTCCCCAGCAAGGCGTTCGCGGAGGTCGTCGAGCATGAGGCGGGCACGCCCCATCTCTCCGCTCCCGAGTTGAAGGCGCTGATTGATCGCGGCGCCGATATCGCGATTTTCGACAGTCGTTCCTACGAGGAATATCACAACAACAGCATCCCGACCGCGATCAGCGTACCGGGGGCCGAGCTGGTCTATCGCTTCACCGATCTCGTACCGTCGCCGGACACCACGATCATCGTCAATTGCGGCGGCCGAACCCGCAGCATCATCGGCGCCCAGGCACTGCGCAATGCGGGCTTCCGCAACAAGATCATGTCGCTGAAGGACGGCACGATGGCCTGGCACCTGGCCGGGTTCGATGTTGTGCATGGCGCAACGAGACGGCCGCCGGACGTATCGGAATCCGGGCGTCAGGCAGCTGTCGAAGCGGCAGCGCAGGTCGCCGCGCGCTGCGACATCCGGCATATCGACAAGGCGGCGCTCGCCGCGTGGCGGGCCGAAGCGGACCGGCGCAGCCTCTATCTGCTCGATGTACGCACCCCGGAGGAATACGAGGCCGGCCATCTTGCCGGGGCACGCTCGGCGCCGGGTGGGCAACTGGTTCAGGAAACCGACGCGCATGTGGCGATCTGGGGCGCGCGCATCGTGCTGATCGATGACAATGGCGTGCGCGCGACCATGACCGCCTCATGGCTGAAGCAGATGGGCTGGGACGATGTCGCGGTGCTCGTCGCAACGCCGGATGGCGATTGGGTCAGCGGCCCTCATGTGCCGCACGTGCTGGGGCTCGGCAGCGCCGTCGCCAGCAGCCTCGAACCGGCCGCGCTGCATGCCGGGCTGACCGCCGGCAGCGTCGCCGTTATCGACCTCGACACAAGCCGGCGCTATGCCCAAGGGCATATTCCGGGCGCGTGGTTTGCGATCCGCTCGCGTCTTGCCGAGGTTTTGCCGAAGCTGCCAAAGGCCGAAACGATCGTGCTGACGTCGTCGGATGGCGCCCTCGCGCGGCTGGCCGCCGCCGATCTCGGCCACCGCGCTCCCGTGCCGGTCACGGTGCTGGCGGGCGGGACGCAGGCATGGATCGGCGCCGGCTACGCGTTGGAGGCTGGCGCCAGCCATATGGCCAGCGACCCGGAAGACGTGGTTCTGTCAGCCCGCGAACGCGGCCAGGGCCGCGAGGAGGCGATGCGCGAGTACCTGGCCTGGGAGATCGAACTCGTCAATCAGATGGCGAGCGACGATGACCAGCGTTTTCGGGTAATCGCCTGAACCGGCATGCCTGCGGCGGCCGCTACAGTTGGGACTGCCGCCGTCAGCGGTAGTACCACTGCTCCGGATGGCCGCCCCACGGCGTGCGGCAATGCTGCGACGTGCAGGTACGGTCGGGGACGTTTTCGAGTTTTTCGTTGACCACCCGCGTGCCCATATAGGCCGGCGACAGGCCGACAAGGCCGATCTGCCAGACCTGATCCGCGTCGAGCTTCCAGATTTCCTGGGCGGTCTTGACGCGCGCCTCCGCCGGCTGGCCGACCGCCGAGCGCAACAATTCGTAGCCTTTGAGCAGGCTGGGGTCGGTCGGCTTGGTGCCGGATTTGCCACCGCTCGAATACCACAGCGCGAAGGCGGTGCCGTTATGGCTCGATTGCGGATCGACCGCGATTTCGGCGTTCGGCAGCAGAAACAGGTTTTCCGACCCGCCATTGCTGAAGATCGTCATCATGTTCTGGTCGTTGCGCAACCGCGTATAGAACAGGCTGCGCTCGAACAGTTTCATGTCGGCGGCGATGCCGATCGCCCGCCATTGCTGCACCACCATCTCGGCCTGCTGCGGCCAGGTTGGGATCAGGGACTGCACCACGTCGATCTGCAGACGCAGGCGCTGTCCGTTATCGCTGCGCAGCCGGTAGCCCTCGGCATCCTTTTTGTTGAGGCCGAGGCCGTCGAGCATCGCGTTGGCCTTCTTGACGTCGAGCACGGCCCAGCGCGTGCGCCACTCGCCGCCCGGGCTTTCCGGGATCAGGTCGCCCGGAACCACCGAACCCGGTGTCCCAAGATCGAGAAAGAACGCCTGGTTGATCTGCTCGCGGTCGAGGCCGAGCGCCAGGGCGCGACGGAACTCGACATTATTGATCCATTTCTGGATCTCGGGATCGTCCTTGAAGGCAAAATTGAAGGTCAGTGCCGAGTCGCTGCCGTTGAGCGTCGGGTCGAGGTGGATTTTGTAGTGACCGCGTTCGGCGTTCTCGATGAACACCGGCAGCTTGGCGAGGTCGATAAACCGCTCCATGTAATCGTACTCGCCGGCGATGGCGCGCAGATTGATGACCTCCGGGTTCTCGGCGAGGTTCAACTGCGCCTTGTCGATATAGGGCAATTGATTGCCCTCGGTATCGACCACCCAGAAATACGGGTTGCGCTCCATGGCCCAGACCGGGGTGTTGATTGGCTGGGTCATCTTCCAGGCGGCGAGCGTCGGCAATTCCGTGTTCAGCCGCCAATCAGACTTGATCTTGAACCACTGCACCCAGTTGTCGAATCCGGCTGCTTTGGCCTTCTGGTTCAGTTCTTCGGCGGAGCTGTTCTTGGGCAGAAACTGCTTGAGGTAATGCGCCGGCGCATAGAGCCCGAGTTCGCGGTTTTCCGATTGCAGCCGCGACTGGCCGCCGCCGACCTGGGTGTCGCCCGCAATTTGCAGTGGAAACAGGTATTGCGGGTCGTCGAATTCAAAGGCGACGGTGTAGTCGTCGACCTTAATCATCCGGCCGGGCTTGCCATTGACCGAAAATTCGGGCGCCCCTGCGGGAACCAGCTCCTTGTTCTGATACATATCGGTGTACCAGAACATGAAATCGTCAGCGGTGAACGGCGCGCCGTCGGACCATTTGAGGCCCTTGCGCAGGAACAGCGTGGTGCGCTTGCCGTCGGGGCTCAGTTCGTAGCCCTTGGCGACGCCGGGCGCGATCTTGGTGCCGGTCTCGTCCCAGAACAGCAATTTGTCGCCCGAGCGCAGGCGGTTGCCGTTTTCGCTGTCGCCGGGCCCGAGAAAGCCGCGCCGCCAGATACCGCCGTATTTCCCGATGCTGCGGATCGGCTTCAGCACCATCGGCTCTTGCGGAATGCGCTGCTCGACCGGCGGCAGCTTGCCGGCCTTGACCAGTTCGGCGAGTTGCGGCGCCTCGTGAAATTTTGTCGGCCATTGTGCCGGGTCGGTAATGATCGTCGGGTTCTCGAATTTCCCGACAAGCCCGGAATCCGCGAGCCCCTGTTGCTGGGCCGCGGCCGGCAGCGCCGTGCCGCAGAGCAAGGCGACGGCAGCCAAGGTACGCATCAATCTCATTCTGTCCTCACTGGTATTCAGACGACGCCGGTCAGCGACAGCTCGGCGGCGCGGTGACAGGCGGCCCAGTTGCCTTCGACCTCGCGCAATTGCGGCACCTCGGTGCGGCAGCGGTCGATGGCGTAAGGGCAGCGGGGATGAAAGGCGCAACCCGGCGGCGGGTTGGCGGGATCAGCGACCTCGCCGCGCGGCGGTGCGGTGCCCGCGCGCAACGCCGGATCGGCCTTCGGCACCGCCGCGAGCAGCGCCTCGGTGTAGGGGTGGCGCGGCTGCGTATAGAGCGCGACGGTGGGGGCCACCTCGACAATGCGGCCGACATACATGACGGCGACACGGTCGCTGACATGCCGCACGACGCCCAGATCATGCGCCACGAACAGCATCGACAGACCAAGGCGGTCCTGCAAATCGAGCAGCAGGTTGATAATCTGTGCCTGCACGGAAACATCGAGCGCCGAAACCGGCTCGTCGGCAACCACCAGCGTCGGGTTGAGTGCCAGGGCGCGGGCGATGCCGATGCGCTGGCGCTGGCCGCCGCTAAAGGCATGCGGAAACCGGGTGCGGGCCGAGCGGGGCAACCCCACCAGTTCCAGCAATTCCTGCACCCGCGTCTGCCGCGCGGTCCTGTCCACGCCGTTGACCAGGAGAGGCTCGGCGATGATGTCGCCGACCATCATGCGCGGGTTCAGCGACGCGTACGGGTCTTGGAAGATCATCTGGATATGGCGCCGCAATGGCCGCAGCGCGCGCCGCGGCAACGGCGCCAGGTCGATCGTGCGGCCCTCTTCCGGCGAAAAGCGGATGGCGCCCGCGGTCGGCCGCAATGCCCGCAGAATGCAGCGCGCGACGGTTGTCTTGCCGCAGCCGCTTTCTCCGACCAGGGCCAGGGTTTCGCCGCGCTTTATCTGGAAACTGACGTCTTCGACGGCGCGCACCCGGCCGGTCTCGCGCTGCAACAGGCCGCTGCGGATCGGGTAGTGCTTGCGCAGCCCGGCGACGTCGAGAACCGCGCTCGCGCCCATATTCAACGCGGTGTTCAAGACACCATCTCCACCCGAAAGCACGAGGCGCCGTCCTGGTCGGGCGGCACCGGCGGCGGCGCGGCATTGGCGCAATGACCGGCGATGACCTCCGGACAGCGCGGATGGAACGAGCAGCCGGTCGGCCGTGCCCCCGGATGCGGCACCGCGCCGCCAATCGTCGCGAGACGCTGGCGCGGCGTCGCCCTGATATCCGGCACCGAGCGCAGGAGGGCACGCGAATACGGGTGCTGTGGCGCGGTAAACAGCCGGTCCACCGAGGCGAACTCGACGACGCGGCCGAGATACATGACCGACACATCGTCGGCCATCTGGGCGATGACGCCCATGTCGTGGGTGATCAGCATCAGCGCGATGCCCTTGTCGCGCTGTAGCCGGCGCAGCAGGTCGAGAATCTGCGCCTGGGTGGTGACGTCGAGCGCCGTGGTGGGCTCGTCGGCGATCAGGATATCCGGCGCGCAGGCAAGCGCCATCGCGATCCCGACACGCTGGCGCAACCCGCCGCTGAGCTGGAACGGATAGGCGTCGATACGCGTCTCCGGGCGCGGGATGCCGACCTCATGCAACAGCTCGATCGCGCGGTTGCGCGCCTCGGCCTTGCCAACATCGCCATGCGCCCGGATGCCCTCGATGATCTGGTTGCCGACGGTGTAATGAACGCTGAACGCGGTCATCGGCTCCTGAAAGATCAGGCCGATGCGGCGCCCGCGAATGTCACGCATAACGTCGCCATTGGGATCGAGCGCCGCCAAATCCTGCGTCTCCGGCGTGCCGGGGTCGAGGTGAACGCTGCCGGCAACGATGCGGCCGGGCCGGTCGAGGATGCCGAGGATGGCGCGGGCCGTGACGCTCTTGCCACAGCCGCTTTCACCGACCACGCCGAGCACCCGGCCGGCATGCAGGTCGAGGCTGACGCCGTCGAGCGCCCGCACGCTGCCCTGTTGCAGGGGAAATTCGACCGCCAGATCGCGCACCGACAGCACTCGTTTCGCGGTGCGCGGTGCAGCCGCCGGCGCGGTCGCGCCGTGGGGCAGCGTCAGGATATCAGCCATGAGGAAGATTAACCGTAAGGGTCGGCCGCGTCGCGCAGGCCATCGCCGAGGAAATTGAACGCGAGGATCACCAGAATCACCGGGATGGCCGCCGCCAGGAGCCACGGCGCCCCTGCCAAGACCTGCACATTCTGGGTATCCTGCAACAGGATGCCCCAGCTGATCGCCGGCGGGCGCAGCCCGAGACCGAGATAGCTGAGCGAGGTCTCGCTGACGATCATCGCCGGCAACGCCAAACTGACCGCGGCGATCACATGGCTGGCGAAAGACGGCAGCATGTGGCGGAAGATGATGCGCAGCTGCCCGGCCCCCGCCAGCTCGGCCGCAATCACGAAATCCTCTTCGCGCAACGCCAAAAACCGGCCGCGGACGACGCGGGCGAGTTCGGTCCACCCCACCAGCGAGATGATGACCGTGATCGCGAAATAGACCTGCGTCACGCTCCAGGTATTGGGCAGCGCGGCCGCGAGCCCCATCCACAGCGGGATGGTCGGGATCGACCGGACGATTTCGATGACGCGCTGGATCAGCGTGTCGATCCAGCCGCCGTAAAGGCCGGAAATGCCGCCGAGCAATACCCCGAGCAAGAGGCTGAGGCTGACCCCGGCAAGCCCGATGAACAGCGAAATACGGGTGGCGACGATCAGGCGCGAATAGAGGTCGCGCCCAAGCTGATCGGTGCCAAGCAGAAAGATGCCATCCACCGGCTGGCCGCCCTCGATGCCGAGCAGATGCCTGTCGGTCGGGATCACCCAGAACAGATTATAGGGAGAACCATGCGCGAAAAAGGTGACCGGCAATTTGCGCGACGGGTCGGGCGCATAGGCGATCTTGAAGGTCTTGGGGTCGCGGAGGCCTTTCAGTCCGTAGACAAACGGCTGGAACCTGCCCTCATCGAACCAGTGGATCGCTTGCGGCGGGATATAGCTGCGACGGGAGTCGGTGGCATGCGGGTCGGCAATGGCGAGCAGATCGGCGAAGATCGCGACCAGGTAAAACAGCGCGACGACGAACAGGCTGATCAAGGCCAGCTTGTGTCGCCGGAACCGCCACCAGGTCAGTTGGAGCTGCGACGCCTGTGCGAAACGGTCGTCGACCTGATCGACCGTCTCGCCGGTCTCGACGGCGGCGACGGTCATCAGGCGCGCCCCTGCAGGCGAATGCGCGGCTCGATCCACATCAGCAACAGGTCGGACACGAGCGTGCCGATCACCGTCATAATCCCGAGCAGCAGAACGATCGTACCCGCGAGGAACATGTCCTGCGCCACCAGCGCCTGCAGCAAAAGCGGGCCCACCGTCGGCAAACCCAGCACCAGCGACACGATAATGCTGCCCGACACGAGATACGGGAACAGATAGGCGATCGAACTGGCGAAGGGGTTGAGCGCCGCCCGCACCGGGTATTTCAACACGACATGCCGCTCGGTGAGCCCCTTGGCACGCGCAGTCACGACATAGGGCTTGCGCAACTCATCGAGCAGATTGGCCCGCATGATGCGGATCAGTTGCGCCGTGCCGGCGAGCGCCAGCACGCAGGCTGGCAACGGCACATGCTTCAGCAGGTCCCACAACCGGCCCAGGCTCCACGGCGCCTGCGCGTACTCGGCGGAAAACAGCCCGCCGACGCTGAGCCCGAAATAGCGAAACCCAAAATACATCAGGATCAGCGCGAGTAGAAAGTTGGGGATCGCCAGCCCGATAAAGCCGAGCATCGTCGCGACGTAGTCGCCGATCGAATACTGCCGTACCGCCGAATAGATCCCGATCGGCAGCGCGATGGTCCAGGTCAGGAACAGCGCCGCGAAGGACAGCGCCATCGTCAGCCACAATCGGTCGCCGATCACCTCGGTCACCGGCCGCCGCCACATCATCGAGACGCCGAAATCGCCTTGCACGACGCGCTGCATCCACAGCGCGTACTGCACCACCACCGGGCGGTCGAGCCCGTATTCGTGGCGCATTGCCACGGCCTGCTCGGCCGACACGGTACTGCCGCTCGATGCGAGGTTCGCGATGTAGGCGTCGACGAAGTCGCCGGGCGGCAATCGGATGATCACAAAGGTGAGCACCGAGATCGCCACACAGGTCACAAGCGCCAAACCGAGCCGTCGCGCCAGATAGATCAACATGCCGAAGGCCCGGCCACAGATACTCCTCCCTTGGGCGACCGTTCCGGTGCCGTCGAGAGAACTTTAAGCAGGTTGTCGATGGTGACGCCAATGCTCTTCAGGATACGCGAGAAACCACGGCGAGCAGGTCTGGCGTCCAACCGGACGCCAGACCTGGCCCACCCGAAGTCACCGCGGGTTGCTTGCCTTTGGTATCAGGCCGCTCGAACCATGCTGAGCACGGCTCCCTTGCCCCGCACTTCCGCCTCCTCGAACTCGGCGGCGGCGATCGCCCGGTCGAGAGCGGCGCGCAGGTCCTTGGCCGTCTCCAGCGTCAGCTCGATCCCCGCCCGCGCACCGGCGTCGAGGCCGGTGTTGATGAAGTCAAGCGTGATGACGTCGCCTAGCGGCGCATGGCGCGCGTGGTCATACGCAACCACCGCCTGCGAGAGCGGGAACCATTTGTCCCCGCGCTTCGCCATGCCCTCCGCGCGGGCGATCTCGATGATGGATGTGCACATATCCGGGTTTCCTACTTCGCCAGATTTTTTCCGAAGAAGGCCCATATCTTGTCCCAGCCATCCATCGCCTGCTCGGGCCGATAGAGCGGCCGGTGCCAATAAAAAAAGCCATGGCCGGCGCCGTCATAACGGTGGAACTCGTAATTCTTGCCGTGCTTCTTCAGCTCGGCCTCGTGCTGGTTCACCTGCTCGGGGCTCGGCGCGCGATCGTCGTTGCCGAACAGGCCGAGCAGTGGGCAGCTCAGGTCTTTCGTCATGTCGATCGGTGCGACGGGCGTCTTCGCGTTGAGTTCCTCCGGGCCCATCACCACGCGGCCGCCCCATTGTTCGACGCAGGCATCGATGTCTTTCCGCTGGCAGGCGTAGATGAAGGCGTGCCGGCCGCCCGAGCAGGAACCGATGAGACCGACCTTGCCGTTGTGATTGGGCTGCGCGCGCATCCATTTCACGGCGGCTTCGGTGTCGCCGACCATCTGCGAGTCGGCAATACCGCCCTCGGCGCGCACCTTGGCGGCGACATCGTCAGGATTGCCGTCGCTGCCGCCACCCTCGCGCTCGTAGAGGTTGGCGCAGATCGCCATATAGCCGTGATGCGCAAACCGGCGCGTCGTCTCGATGTAAAGCTCGCTCCAGCCCGGGAGATGGTGGATCAGCACGACGCCCGAAAAGGGGCCAGGACCCGATGGCTTGGCGACGTACGCCGTTATCGGCGCTCCCTTGTCGCCGTTGATGGTCACATTCTCGCAGGTCATGCCTCGGTAGAATGACATCGAACTTCCTCCATGGGCCTGGTGCCTGGGCGTCCATCGGGCCATGCGGCCCGAGCGCGTCACATCGCCAGTATTCGACGATCACGTGCCGGGCGCAACAAGGGGCGGCGCCCGCTGCCGGTGCGGTGTGTTTTGTGACCGGTGGACGGTCGCTAGCCGAATTGCCAGACCTGGGTGTTGAAGGCGCCGCTGAGGATCAGGTCGGAGTGGCCGCTGCCGGCGACATCGCCGAGGGCGCGGATGGTTTGCGGGTTGGTGCCGCTCCACGCTTCATTGTAGCCGAAATCGCCGATCGTCTGCGACTGGTCGAGCGCAAAGTGCAGGTTGCCGCTGGCATCGCGAGACCCGAGCGCGGCGAAGGTGGCGTTGGCGCCGAAGCCGACAATGTCGGGAACGCCGTCGCCGTTGACGTCACCGACGATGCGCGGCGTCTGGGCGACCGACCAGCCCTGGTTCGACCCGAAATCGGGCATCGCCAGATACAGCTGACCAAATGGCTCCCCGCCATGCGCTGCCGGGTCCTGGCCCATCGCGACATAAACGCCGGCGGCGCCGAACGCCAGGATGTCGTCGAAGCCGGTCTTGGGATCGCCGATGATGAAGCGCAGCGTCGTCGCGTCGTTCCAGCCCTGGGCCTCGCCGAGATCGGTATTGCCGCCATTGATATGCGCGGTCTGGAGTTGACCCAGTTGATAGGCGCCGCCGGGGCCGCTCTTGTTGCCCATCGCATAGACCAGCCCCTGCGGCCCCATTCCGACAAAATCGGCGATGCCGTCATGGTTGAGGTCGATCGTGTTGCCGCCGGCATCGGTAAAGGTGCGGATGTCGACCTGCTGATCCCAACCGGAACTGTTCCCTGCCGCGAGCGGGATGACGTAGGCGGCCGCGGCCGTGGCATTCGGCGCGAAGGCCTGCGGCCCGACGACAATGCCGGCACTGCCGAAGCCGAGGATCGAGGCATAGGCGTCGCTGGTGGCGGCCTTCAGTATCTGAAAGCCGTTATCCGGGGTCCAGCCTTCCTGGCTGCCGAAATTGGCATAAAGGTTCGGCGAGGTCTGGTATTGCAGTTCTTTAACGGTCTTGCCGCTGAGATCGGTCAGCGGCGTCGAAGCCGTCGCCGCGTACCAGTACACCCCGACAAAACCCTGCCCGTAGATCGTATCGCCGACCCCGGCGCCGGTTGCTGCGACGCCGCGCTGAACATTCGCGGTGTAGCCCTCGCTGGTGCCAAAATCCTGCACCGCCGGTAGCGCCGAGGTAAATCCCGGGCCGACACCCTGGCCGTTGTTAAAGGTGCCGCCGTAGCCGATAAAGACCGACGACGCGCCGAACCCGACATAGTCGGTCGAACCATTGCCGTCGACATCGGCCATGATCCTCGGGTTGTCCGGGCTGCCCCATCCCTGCGCCCATCCAAAATCATTCAGCACGACCGGTGATTTGGCCGGCGGCGGCAGGCTGAGTAGGACGGTACTGCTGACCGTGGTCGAAATCTGGCCGGCATCGCTCGCCGTAAAGCTGATCGTGCGGCTGATGTCGGCCTCGGAATTGGCCGGGTTGCTGCTGGTCGATCCGTAAGTCACCGACCGCAGAACCGTCTGGTAATTGGCAAGCGTGTCGGTGCCGCTCAGCGTCAGCATACCGGTGGGCGCATTGTAGGCGGCCGTAATCGCCGTGCCAGCCGTCGTCGCTGCCAGCACATCGCCAGCAAAGAGCGAGGCACTACCGATCGAAATCGTCGCCGTCGCCAGGGTCGTGCTGCTGGGATCGGTCAGGGTCAAACCGCTGTCGATCACCACGGCCTTGCCGCCAACGAGTTGAAACGATGCCGTGTTCCCGGCACCGCCGAGCGATGGCGGCGGGATGCTGAGCGCGAGGTTGATCGCAGCTCCCGCCTGGACCAGCCCTGCGCCGCTGACGGCGGTGTTGGCCATCTGGGCCGTCGAGTGTTCCAGGACGTAGGTCACCCCAGCCGGCAGCAGATGCGGGTCGGCCTCCAACAGCAAAGCGACGACCGCGGCGATGCTCGGTGTGGCGCAGGAGGTGCCGAAGAAATCGCCGGGAATGACCTGCCCGGTGTTGGGATCGGTGCCGCCGCCCATATCCGGGACCGAGGTGGCGATGTCGTCAACGCCCGAAAGGCCGACTCCCGGCAGGGTCTGCGGGGTCGCCAGCAGCGTGCCGCCGGTGCCGTTCGCGCCAACCGGGCTCAGCAGATATTCGGTATTGATCCCGGACGACGAAAATGGCTCGCTGACCGCCGGACTGGCGCCAAGGGCCGGGGTGTTGCCGGTGTCGACGGCGCCGACGGTGATGGCATAGGGCGATTCGTGCTGGGCGATGACGGTGCCGGTATTCTGGCCGTTGATGGTTACGCTCGTTCCGCCGGTGTTGTCATAAGCCTCGAATTTGAGGAAACCGGGGTTCGGCCCCGCCAGATTGATGATGCTGATCTGCAAGGTGACCGGCGAACTCGTGTCGTTGTTGAAGGGTACGGCGATCAGCGGGTCGTTCTGGTCATATGACGCGTTTCCCGCGCGCGTATACGGACCGCCCAGGTGGGTTTCCTGGCCGCCGCTCAAGAACCAGGAATCGACTTCGAGGTTGGTGACCGCGCCGCCCCAGGGCTGATCCCATTGGAGATAGATGTTGCCCGAGGCCCCGGCGGAAAACGTCAGGTTGATAAAGGGATTCGGGTTTTGCGCGGTCCCGAAATTCACTGCGTCATAGGCGAGACCGCCGTAGATCAGCGAGGTCTGGTTCCACGCGGTCTGATAAGCCGGAAAGCCCTGGTTGCCGGCGCAGGTCAGGTAGGTGACCCCTTCCTGTTCGACGGTCTGAATGGCGTTGGCGACGACCCCGCTTTGAAACCACGGCTGGTCGGGGGGCGTGACGTCGTCACAGATGATCGTGCAGCCGGCCCTGGCCAGCGCCAGGATGGCGTTGGCAAAGTCCTGGCCGTTCTGGGCGGTGCCGGCGCCGATATCCGCCGAATAAAAATCGATGTTTGCACCCGGCGCGATGTCGTGGATGACCTCCATCATCGCGCGGCCTTCATCTTCGCCACCCGAGGGAAGGTCCGCCAGCACGTTGACGTGAGCGGCTGCTGGTAGGGCTCCGTCGCTCTCGTCCGCGGCCGCTCCGCCCTGATTGTTAAAGCTGTCGGACAGCACGCCGACCGTGATGCCGGCCCCGGTGTAACTCAGGTTGTTGGCGCCCAGCGCCTGCCGAACCTGGGCTGCTGATGCATTGATCGGATTATCCTGGCTGAAGGTCGCATTCAACTGCGAGGGCAGCGGGCCTGCGGCTGGATCGGCGCCACCGGAGTCCGCCGCACTGGCTCTCGCCCGGCCGCCAAAGCCGGGGGTCGGCACCAGGTAATTGTTGAAGGCAATCGGGTTATTCAGCACGCCGGGCATCGACCAGCCTGGCGCGTCGCCGCCTGCGCCGGCGGCCGACGGCGCGGGTTCTCCGGTGGAAATATTGCCGTCTGCGGCCATGCTGAACTGGTCGGCAGCGGTGTCGTCCGGCACCGCGGATTTGAACCCTGCGGCCAGTTCCCAGCGAGCCGTCACAGTCGCGACCTTGATGGCGGCAAATGGCGCGAAGCCACGCTGACATACGTGAAGGCCGGAGGTTTCTGGAAGCGTTCCTCACCAAGCGGGTGCTGTCGTCTCATTAGCCAACCCCCCATCAGCTGTGCCGGCGCGGCGCGTCGTGGTAACAGATTTTCATTCGACGGCGCGCTGAGGATGCCTCAAACAGCACGGATCGCGTGTGAATTTATTCACATCAGAACTTATTTCGACGACTGCAATCGAAGGCGTCGGTAGCCAACACGGATGCCGGGTCAGGCCACCAACCCCACTATCGATGCGTGTATCGCCTGAGGTGTCCGCGCGGCCCTGGCGCCGCCAATGGGCGGCACTGGAAGGATGTCCGGCTCGACAGGTGAGAGGCGTCAGCCGGGCACAAATTTACATTCCCAAATAGGCGCGGCGCACCCGATCATCGGCTGTCAGGGTCCGGTGGGTGCCTTCGAGTACGACCTGTCCGGTTTCGAGCACGTAGCCGTAATCGCAGCTTTCCAGTGCTTCGGCGACGCGCTGCTCGACCAGGATCAAGGTCACCCCGTCCTCGCGGTGCAAGGCCGCGATGCGATCAAAGATCAGGTCGGCGATCGCCGGCGCCAACCCCATCGACGGCTCGTCGAGCAGCAACAGCCGCGGTGCCGACGCGATCCCGCGGCCGATCGCCAGCATCTGCTGCTCGCCCCCCGATAATGTCCCGGCGAGTTGCGAGCGGCGCTCGGCCAGGACCGGGAACAGCGTGAAGATGCGTTCGATATTGCGCTGCCAGGTCGTGCGGCCGCGCGTCGAATAGGCGCCCATCTCGAGGTTTTCCAGCACCGTCATCGCGGCGAAGACCTGGCGCCCCTCGGGCACATGGGCGATCCCGAGATGCACCCGCTCGTGCGGCGCTATGGCGAGAAGGTCCTGGCCATCATAGGTGATCGCGCCAGACCCGGCCGGGACCACGCCCGAAATGGCCTTGAACAGCGTCGTCTTGCCGGCGCCATTGGGGCCGACGATCGCGACGAATTGGCCCTCGTCAACCGAAACTGAAACCCCACGCAACGCCGCGAGCCCGCCATAGCTGACCGAAAGCCCTTCTATCGCAAGCATCATCGCCGCTGTGCTCTGCCGCCGGTGGAACCGGCCGCAGCATAGCCCGCGGCCACGTATCGGCCCACTTCTTACGACAGGCGGGCCGTGTATCACTGTGAGTGTAACAGGACCGGCCAGCCAGCCGGTCGGCGAACTTCGGCGCCTTGCGCTCGGCATGCTCGCCGCTCATAGCAAGCGCAACCACGTCTTGCATCGACCAAAACCGCCTATAGACGCCAGCCGCTACCGCTGGCGAGGGCCGCCGCATCTTAGGCACCTGGATCAAATTGTACTAAATCGCGTACATCGCGACCATGTCCGCGTGGTTCGTCAGCTTCATGCTGAACGCGTTGGTGGACTGGGTGAACCGCCGCATGCTCATCCGCATCGTCAGGTTTGGCTACCAAGCGTTTTTTCATCTTAAGCGGGTTCGTAGAGGCGTCAAATCTCACTTACATTGTGGCCCTTGCGGTGATGTCCGGTTCAATTATATGTTAATCGACGACGCGATAAAGGCAGCTGTCAGAGCGGGAAGACTGATCCCCGCCAAACCGAGTGTGGCTTGGGCGCCGGAACCGAGAGCATTCCTGATGTGCATGCCGCTGCATACGGCAATCCAGATCGGGAGAACCGAAACCGATCCCAAATTGCGCGATCGTTGGGCGCAGCTAGAGGCGTCGATTAGCTATTTCATCGAGGGGCGGTACGTTACCGACGATCTCATGAAGCAATTGAAGCCGCCAAAGTTTGAGCATTGGGAATTACGAAGCCGAAAACCAAGGCCGTCTTTGCGTATATTTGGCCGCTTCATAAAGCCGAATGTCTTCGTGGGGACACATGTCACGCCACGTCCCTTATTAGGGGGAATGTGGTCATCGCAATTCGAACATGAGAAGCTGGTTTGCGAAGAATATTGGAGCAACACTGGTCTTTTGTCTCCTTTTAGTGATTCCCCGCGTTTTCGATACGATAAATACATCACAGAGAACGCCTCGCGAAAGGTCAAGGTACCATGATTTATCCGTACGATATGGTGGTTTCTGCGGCAAGAAACCGCGACCGGGCTTACGAGGCCGTCATCAAGGCGCTGGAAGGGGCGTCTCGTGAAAGTGGAGTTACTCGGAAACAAGTCGCTGAGAAGATGGGTCAAAAGCCATCATTAATAAGCACTTGGTTGTCAGGGCCATCCAATTGGACCCTCGATACCGTTGATCATCTGCTCCGGGCCGTGGGGGCCGAAATGGAATACAGCGTCGTCTTCGACAGCGAGCGAAGCAAGGAAAATTTCCACATTTTGCCGGACTTCGACACCGCAAAAACGACGGAAGATATTGCCATGCTGACCGGTCGCACTGTGGTTACAGCGAGCACTTCGCCAAGCGCGTATGTGCAATGGTCCCATGTGCCTTTAAAATAAGCAGACTGAACGTGGCAAAGCGGCATAAATTACGCAATTTCCTATTGTGTGATATGGTTGTTGTGGATGTCCATAACAAGCACACGCTGGTTGGTGTATACAGCAATGACATCGTCGTGGCGGAAATGCCCGTGCGATTACCGATCGCTTTATATGGAGAATTCGTCCCAGCCCAAGACGGGGACCATCAGATAGGATTTGAATTCAAAATGGACGGCAAGATATTTGGGAAGCTACAGGTGCAGTTAAAAATCACGACGACGGCCGAAGTCGTGCCGATAACATTTCCCAGGTTTGAAGCCGGGATAGATAGACCGCTTGCTCTATCTATTAGTGCGACGATAGATGGTGGGCGAGCGCAGGAAATCGTATATAAGCGCGTCATACACGGCGCGATTCCGTACCTCCCAAACGTTTTGCCGCCGCATTCCGAGCAATTGCCTATCGCTCATCAGGAGATTGCCGGGCCGCGCGACTAATGCCGCCCGCCCTCTGCTAGCCGCGTCAAGTCAGGTCAGCGGCTGTTACAATCAAACTAAGACACCGCCGACAGGCGGAAAACCCATGACATCAGAGGGGGCGAGCCTCTATCGTGACGCGAGGGGGGAGGCACGGAGAGCTGCGCCTGAGCGCAGGAACCTTGCCGCATCGCTGTGGGGCGGTTGTTCGCACATGTCATTTTCGCTTGTCGATTTTCTGCAGGCGCTGGCCGCCGGCATCCTGGTCGGCAGCACCTATGCCCTGATGTGCGTTGGCCTTGGCATCATCTTTGGCGCGATGCGGGTGATCAATTTCGCCCAGGGCGATTTCATGATGCTCGGCATGTACGCCGCGTTTTATCTGGCGACCGGGGCCGGCCTGTCGGCCTTTTTCGGGCCCAGCGCCGGGCCGATCGTCGCCGCGTTTCTGGCGGGGCCCATCGTCTTCGCGCTGGGCTGGGTGCTGCACCGTTTTATCATGGCCCGGGTGACCGGCGCGGGTGCGGCCCAGATCCAGGGAGAAGGCGCCTACGGCCAGATCCTGACGACGCTCGGCATCTCGCTGATCCTGCAGAATGGCGGGCTGATCGTGTTCGGCTCGGCCCCGACGGGCATTCGCACGCCGCTGTCGCGGACCTCGTGGGAGATCGGCGATGTCCTGCTGAACCAGGGCCGCTGCGTCAGTTTCCTGGTCGCCGCCGCGCTGGCGATAGCGGTGTACCTGTACCTTGGCCACACAAGGCAGGGCAAGGGATTGCGCGCCGCGGCCGACAACAGCCAGGCCGCACTCTACATGGGCATCGATGTCGACAAGGCGCATCGCATCGCCTGGAGCCTTGGGGTCGGCATCACCGCAATTGCCGGCGGACTATCGCCGGGTCGCAATCGTTTCAGCCCTATACCGGGTTCGATTTCGTCATCGTCATGTATGCGGGGGTCGTGCTCGGCGGGCTCGGCAGCATTCTCGGGGCGTTCTGGGGCGGGCTGGTGATCGGTATCGTCCAGCAGATGTCCACCCTGGTACTGCCCTACCAGTTGCAGAACACCGCGATCTTCGTCGTTTTCCTGCTGATCATCTTTCTGCGGCCACAGGGAATGTTCGGCCGCCTCAGCGAGCGCACATGACGATGGCGCCTGCCGTGAAGCGGCAGCTGTGGGCAATCGTCGCCTTTGCCGCCGCGGTGCTGGCGCTGTCGGCGATGCTGCAGAGCGATTATTTCGAGCTGGTGCTGACCCAGGTGCTGCTGTGGGCGATGCTGTCGGTCGCCTGGAACATCTTGTGCGGCTACAGCGGCTATTTCTCGTTCGGCCATGCGGCGTTCTGGGGGCTCGGCGCTTACACGGTGGCGCTCGGCATGCTGCATTTTGACCTGTCGCCGTGGCTGACGATCCCGCTTGGCGCGGTGGTGGGTGGCCTCGCCGGCGGGCTGATCGGGTTTCCCACCTTCCGCCTGCGCGGCCATTATTTCGCACTGGCGATGCTCGCCTATCCGCTGGCGACGCTCTACGTCTTTCAGTGGCTGGGCTATCAGGAAATCCCGCTGCCGATGAAGCGGGAGTCGCCGATCCTCTACATGCAGTTTACCAACCCGCGGGCGTATGTCGCGGTGGCGCTGGGCCTGCTGGTTTTTTCGCTGCTGATCTCGCTGCGCATCGAGAATTCGCGGTTCGGCATGTCGCTGTTCGCGATCAAGCAGAACGAGCCGGCAGCCGAGGCAGCCGGCATCGACACCTGGCGGTGGAAGATGCTGGCGCTGATGCTGAGCGGCGCGCTGGCGGCGATGGCGGGCGGGCTTTACGCCGTCGTGCTGCTGGTGGTGACGCCGGAGGCGGTGTTCGGGATGCTGGTGTCGGCCCAGGCGCTGATCCTCGCGCTGTTCGGCGGGGTCGGCACGCTGTGGGGACCGGTCATCGGCGCGGTGGTGCTGGTGCCGCTGGCGGAGGGGCTCAACGCCAAGCTCGGCAATGTGCTGCCCGGCATTCAGGGCGTCGTCTACGGCGTGGCGATTATCGCCATCATCCTCAGCGCTCCCGAGGGCGTCTATTGGCGCATTCGCGACTACTGGTCGAAACGGCGGCCGCAGCCTGCCGTGCCGCCGGTCGCCAGCGCTGCCATCCCGGCCCTTGCGCGCGAAGAGCGCGCGCCGGTCGGCGGCGACCTCCTGGTGCTGCGCGACGTCAGCATTTCCTTTGGCGGTTTGCGGGCGCTCGACGGGGTCAGCCTCACGGTTCCCGAGCGCGGGCTTTACGGCATCATCGGACCGAACGGCGCCGGCAAGACGACGCTGTTCAACGTCATCAACGGGTTTCTCGCGCCCGGAACGCGGCACCATCAGCTTTGCCGGCGAACCGCTGGTCGGGCTGCGGCCCAGCCGGGTGTGCCAGCGGGGGATCGGCCGGACGTTCCAGGTCGTGCGGGCGTTTCCGCGCATGACCGTGCTGGAAAACGTCATCGTCGGTGCCTTTGTCGGCGCGGCCGACGATGCCGCCGCGCGGCGTTTGGCGGCGGCTGCGCTCGATCGCGTCGGGCTGAGCGCCCGCGCCAATGCCGTCGCCGGCCGACTGACGACGCGCGAACTGCGATTGATGGAGCTGGCGCGCGCGCTGGCGCCGCAACCGCGGCTGATGCTGCTCGACGAGACCCTCGCCGGGCTCGGCCATGACGATCTCGACGGCATTCTCGGGGCGATCCGCCAGCTGAACGCCGACGGGGTCACGATCCTCATCATCGAGCACACGATGCAGGCGATGGTCCAGCTGGTCGACCATTTCGATGTCATCGATCACGGCCGCCTGATCGCCAGCGGCATGCCCGAGACGGTGGTCCGCAATCACGAGGTGATCGAGGCCTATCTCGGCAAGAAATGGGCTCAGCAGGTTAGCGAAGCCGCCAAATGACACCGACTTAGCGGGAGGGAATCATGATGAAGACACCGACCAGACGAGCCGTCACCAGGGGCCTCGCCCTGTCGGCGGGCGCCCTGGCCCTGCCGGCGATTGGCCGGGCCCAGGCCAAGACGGTGAAGATCGCGCTGATCGCGCCGATGTCAGGCCCGTGGGCACGACAGGGTCAGCTGTTGCGGATGGGCGCCGAGATTCTGGCCGACGACGTCAATTCCGGCGGCGGCATCAAGGCGTTGGGCGGCGCCAAGCTCGAGATCATCTATGCCGACGCCGGCGACAGCACCGAAAAGGCCAAGAACGCGGCGCAACGGTTGCTGTCCGATGTGCCCGATCTGGCGGGCGGCTCCGGCTCCTGGCTCAGTTCCTTCACCCTTGCGGTGACCGAGGTAACCGAGCGTGCGTCGCTGCCGTGGCTCACGCTCAGCTATTCCGACGCGATCACCAATCGCGGCTTCAAATTCGTTTTCCAGACATCGCCGACAGCGGAGCGTCAGGCGGCGGAAACCCTGCCGACCGCGCTCAAGCTGGCCGAAACCGCCACCGGCAAAAGGCCGACAACCGTCGGCATCATCCAGGACAATACGGCTTCCCCGGTCAGCTTTACCAAGCCGCTGCGCGAGGGCGGGCTCGAAAAGCTCGGGCTGAAGCTGGTGGTCGACCAGATCTTCACGCCGCCGCTCTCCGACGCGACGCCGCTGATCGAGAAGGTACGCTCGGCCAAGCCCGGGTTCCTCGTGCTGCTGACCTCGGCCATGCCCGACTGCAAGCTGGTGTTGGAAAAGCTCGACGAGTTCAAGCTGTCGCACGGCAAGGTGCCGCTGGTCGGCAATGGCGCGCCGTTCGGCTCGCCCGAACTCTTGAAGACAATCGGCCCCGAACTGCTTGAAGGACTACTGTTCAGCGTCGCCAACTGGCCGGCGAAGGGCCAGGAGGAGTTCATCGAACGCTTCAAGAAAAAGACCGGCGAACCATTCCTGACCCAGGACGCGCTATGCGGCTATGGGCATCCGGCGATCCTGGTCGAGGCGATCGAAGCCGCCGGCTCCGCCGACCGGGTCAAGGTGGGCGAGGCGATCCGCGCGATGAACCTGACCAAGGGACGGGCAGCACAATGTTTCCCCGGACCGATCAAATTCGACGAGAAGGGTCGGCGGGTCGATGTGCCGATGATTTTCGCGCAATGGCAGCAAGGTATACCGATCACCGTCTTCCCGGCCGACCTCGCACTGGCAAAGCCGTTCTGGCCCAGCACCTGAGCTGATTTGAGGGGCGGCGGCTCGCGGGCGGACTGTTCAGATAAGTCCGATTCAGGGACTGGCGGAGAGGGAGGGATTCGAACCCTCGGTGCCCCGCAAAGGGCACAACGGTTTTCGAGACCGCCCCGATCGACCGCTCCGGCACCTCTCCGTCTGAGCGGGAGCAGGGACTTAGCATAGCCTACCCAGGGAACGAAACCCGAAAATTGAAGCCGAATTGCCCCATCGCCACACCAACTCGCAGACCGGTCATTTCTTCTTGATGCCCGGCACCAGGAGTGCCGTGAGGACCAGGTGCAGGGCAACCGCTGGCCATAGGAGGATGCCGGTCGAACCGCCGGCCACGCCGAGATAGGCGAGATAGACGGCGACAAGCCCGCCATAGACCACCATGCCAGCCACCGGCGGGCCCGGCCAGCACGAGATTCCCAGCGCGACGAGGGCGATGCCCGCCACGCGTGCGACCGGGATGGCGGTG
This sequence comes from uncultured Alphaproteobacteria bacterium, assembly GCA_963737875.1. GTDB lineage: Bacteria > Pseudomonadota > Alphaproteobacteria > ATCC43930 > CGMCC-115725 > DATARH01. The sequence continues at coordinate 71,115 of CAVTUM010000021.1, forward strand.
CCGGTGAGCACCTCACCGAGCAGCAACCGGCCGGCCTGCGACGGAACAAGCAGCACCGCCAATCCCGTCAACACCTCGATGACAGCAGCGAAAATCAGCGCCTTTCTCATAGCCTCAGGTGCCCGGGTACCAGCGGGGGCGGCGCTTATCGAGGAAGCTGGCGAGGCCTTCGGCGGCTTCGGCGCTGCGGCGGCGGGCGGCGGCTTCGTCGACGATACGGTCGTGGAAGGCGCCAGCCAGCGGAGTATGGACCGATAGAGCGATCAGCTTTTTGGTGATCGCGACCGCCTCCGGGCCGGCCAACAGCAGGTGATCGACAAGGCGGGTGCCAACCGCTTCGAGGTCTGCTGCCGGGCAGGTCTCGTGCACGAGGCCGATGTCGCGCGCCGTCGCGGCGTCGAAGCGCTCGCCGGTCAGCGCCAACCGTCCGGTCGCCCGCGCGCCCAGGCGATCGACCAGCAACGGGATGATTGGCGCCGGAGTTATGCCCCAGCGCACCTCGGCGAGCGCAAACACCGCATCATCAGCAGCAACCGCGATGTCGCAGGCGGCGGCGATACCGACCCCGCCGCCGAAACAGCCGCCATGCACCAGCGCGATCGTCGGCCGCGCGCACAATTCGAGGCCGCGCATCGCCGCGACCGTGCGGCGCGAAAACTCATGGTTCTCCGCCAGCGATACGCTGCGCAGGTGATTGAGGTATCCCAGATCGGCGCCCGCCTGAAAATGGTTGCCGGCGCCCCGCACAACGACACAGCGGACGCCCGGCTCATCATCGAGCCGCGCGAAGGTCTCGATCAGCCCGTCGATCAAGTCGCCGTTATAGGCGTTGTTGACCTGTGGCCGGTTCAGCGTGACCGAGGCGACGCCGCGGGCGTCGATCGCGCACAGAACAGTGTCGTTTGCCACATCATTTGCCACGACGAGATGCTACTCGACCCGCGCCGTGTGCCACAGGCGGATTTCGGAAATCAGCGCCTCGATCGCGGCGCCGGCAAAACTGAGGCAGGTTTCGTCGATGAGACGACCGTCTTTGATCCTGGTTTCGGCAGCGGTGATGATGACCTCGCGCGCCAGGGTGATGCGCGACAGGCAGGAATCGAGCGCGACGCGCATGTGTTCGAGACAGCGCGCGCCGCCCAGCGGCCCGCGCGAGGTTGCCATGATTGCCACCGGTTTGTAGGCCAGCACCGATTGAAAGGCCGGGCGCGAGGCCCAGTCGATCGCGTTTTTCAAGACGCCCGGGATGCTGTGGTTGAATTCCGGCGCGCATAATACGAGACCGTCCGCCGCGGCAATGTCGGCGAGCAGCTTCTGCACGGCCGGGGGCCGCTTCTCGCCCTCGAAATCCTGGTTGTAGAGCGGCACCGGTGCAAGGTCGTAAACCTCGAGATCGGCCCGCCCGGCGAATTTCTCGCGCAGCGTCGCCAGGACGGCATTCGAATACGAGCCGGCCCGCAGGCTGCCCGACATTCCGAGGAGGCGAAGCGGCGTTTTCAGGTCAGCCATCCGTTGAGTTTCCAGTTCAAAATGTTCCGGGCGCGACGATTGGCCCGTCATAGCGAAACCGGCTTGCCGCTGGCAACCATCTCCGCGGCCATGCAACATGGCCGTCATGCCTCTCAGCCCTTCTCGCCGCGGGCTTGTCCCGCCGTTTATCGCGATGGACGTGCTGCGCGCTGCCAACCAGCGCGCAGCCGCCGGACATTCGGTGATCCATCTTGAACTCGGCCAGCCCGGCACGCCGGCGCCGTCGGCGGTGCTCGACGCGGCCCGCGCCGCGCTCGCCGATGACCGCATCGGCTATACCGACGCGCTCGGCATCGCGCCGCTGCGCGCGGCCATCGCCGGGCATTACCGCGCGCGATACGGCGTCGCGGTCGATCCTGCCGAAATCGTTGTCACCACGGGCTCGTCGGCGGCATTTCAGCTGGCGTTTCTTGCCGCGTTCGAGCCGGGGCAGCGGGTCGCGCTGGCCGCGCCGGGCTATCCGGCCTATCGCAACATCCTCAGCGCGCTCGGCCTCGAACCCGTGCTGATCGAGGTCGGCGAGAACGCGCATTACCAGCCCAACCCCGAACTGCTCGCCGAGGCCGGCGACATTGCCGGGCTGATCATTGCCAGCCCGGCCAACCCGACCGGCACGATGATCCCAGCCGACGAACTGGGGCGGCTGTCCGCGTGGTGCCGCGAGCGCGGCATCCGCCTCGTCTCGGATGAGATCTATCACGGGATCACCTACGAAACCGCGCCCCAAACCGCCCGCGCCTTTGGCAGTGAGGCGATCGTCATCAACTCGTTCTCGAAATATTACAGCATGACAGGATGGCGGCTCGGCTGGATGGTGATGCCGCCCGATCTCGCCCGCTCGGTCGAATGCCTGGCACAGAATTTCTACATTTCGCCGCCGGCGCTGTCGCAGCTTGCGGCACTGCCGGTATTCGGCTGCCGCGACGCACTCGACGGCCATGTCGCTCGCTATCGGGCCAATCGCGACAGGCTTGTCGCGACGTTGTCGGGCGCTGGCCTCACCCGCTTTGCCCCGGCCGAAGGCGCCTTCTACCTCTATGTCGATGTCTCGTTGCTGACCCGCGACAGCGAGGCCTTCTGCCGCCAGATGCTCGACGAAATCGGCGTCGCGACGACCCCCGGCAGGGACTTTGACCCGGTGCATGGCGGTGACTGGCTGCGCCTCTCCTTCGCCGGCTCGACCGAAGACATCGGCGAAGCCTGCCGCCGGCTGGGTGCGTGGCTGCCGACGCTCAGCGCGGCGCCATCCGCAGCGCCCCGTCGAGGCGGATGACCGAGCCGTTCAGCATCGGGTTGCGGCAGATATCGAGCACCAGCGCGGCGTATTCGTCGGGATGGCCGAGGCGGCTCGGGAACGGCACGCTGGCGCCGAGGCTGTCCTGCACGTCTTGCGGCAGGGCCTGGAGCATCGGGGTCGCGAAGATGCCGGGCGCGATCGCCATGACGCGGATGCCGCTGCGCGCGAGTTCCCGCGCCGCCGGCAGGGTCAGCCCGACAATGCCGCCTTTCGAGGCGCTGTAGGCCGCCTGACCGATCTGCCCTTCATAGGCGGCAATTGAGGCGGTCAGCACGATCAGGCCGCGCTCGCCATCGTCGAGCGCATCGAGACCGGTCATGTCGGCGGCGGCGAGGCGCAGCAGGTTGAAGCTGCCGATCAGGTTGATCTCGATGACCCGGCGGAACTGGTCGAGCGGCATCGCGCCGTCGCGTCCGACAATGCGCGCCGCCGGTCCGATCCCGGCGCAGGCTACCGCGATCCGAGCCGGCCCATGCGTGTCGCGCGCCGCCGCGACGGCGCGTTCGGTGGCGGCGGCATCGGCGACATCGCAGGCCAGCCCGAGCCCGCCGATTTCGCGCGCAGCCTCGATGGCGGCGGGCTCGTTAATGTCGAGGATCGCCACCCTGGCGCCGCTCGCCGCCAGGGCCCGCGCCGTCGCCCGCCCCAGCCCGGAGGCGCCGCCGCTGACCAGCGCGGCATGACCCTGAACATCCATCGCCGCCCTCCCCCGATCCGTCAGCGCGCCGGTTCTGGCGCCGCCTCGGGTCGGCCGTGCCGCGCGACATGTGCCTCGCGATACGCGACATACATCGAGGCGCCGATGATGATCGCGGCTCCGACCCAGGTCCAGATGTCGGTGACCTCGCCGAACATCAGGTAGCCGACCAGCGCCGCATAAGGCAGCCGCACGAATTCATAGGGCGCGCAGGCGCTGGCATCGGCCGCCTGATAGGCGCGCGCCACCGCGATATGCGCAATCGTGCCGATCGCGCCCAGCCCGACCAGCGCGCACAGCGTGTGAAAATCCGGCCAGGTCCACACGAACAGCGCCGGCAGCAAAGACAGCGGCGTCAGGTAGACGACGAACATCGCCACGATGACGTTCGGCCGCTCGCTCCGCACCAGATACTTGACCGTGATGTTGTTCATCGCCGCCGCCGCCGCGGACAGCAGGATCAGCAGCAGCGCGAGGTCGAACGAGTCCTTGCTCGGCCGCAAAATCACCAGGACGCCGATCAATCCGATCACAACGGCCGACCAGCGGCGCAACCGGACATCTTCGTGCAGGATCAGCGCGGCGCCGATCGTCGCAAACAAGCGGCGCGGTAAAATTGACCGCCGTCGCGGTCGCCAGCGGCACCAGCGTAATGCCGTAAAACCAGGTCAGCATCGACACGAGCCCAACCGCGGCGCGCAGCGTAAAAAGCAGCACCTTCGAATTGTGCAACAGCGCCGAGCCCGGCCTTCACGATGAATGGCAGCATAAAGCGCGAGGCTGAACAGGCAGCGGAAAAACGTCACCTCGAACGGGTGCATGCGCGCCGCCGCGATGCGGATCAGCACATTCATCATCACCGCGCAAAACCCGCCGAGCAGCATCCACAGCGCGGCCTGCGTGGCCGCGGGCAGCCGCGACAGATGAGGGTCGAACGGGAGGCGGACGACGACCGGCCGCACGGCTCAACGCAACGGTATGCTGAACATCACCAGCAGCGACTGCTCACCCGGATTGCGCTTGGTGAGCCCGGCATTCGAGGTGTGGGTGATCGACAGGCCGAGCCGTGACATGTCGTCGAAGCGGTAGGCCAGTTCGGCGCCGGTGCGAAACTCGAACCACGATCCGAGGTTGGTGCCGGAGCCGCGCTCGAAAAACCCGGCCGCGGCATTCGGCGTAAGACGATGTTCGGCGTGAAGTTGATGTCGAACCCGAACCCGCCATAACCGTAAAACGCGCCGTCGCTCGTCACCGAGCCGCCGAAAAACGGCGCGATGATCCACAGCACGTCGCCGAAATGGTATTCGCCGCGGAACTCGCCGGCGGTCTTCGCATCGGCATGCGACGGGCTCGGGGTGATGTCGAACGCGCCGATGCCGAGCGAGAGGCGCGCCGGGTCGCTCGGCGACCCGAAGGTCAGCTGTGCCGCGGCCGGCCGCGCCAACACGAGCGCCGTCACGAGCAATACGACTGCCAGCGCCGTCCGCTTCCCGATCGTCGCCCACGCTCCGCCCAGCATCGACTCACCCGGTCCCCCTCACGGCTGCGGCGCGACCCGCCTGCCCGGAATGTGCGGTGCCTGTTAGCGGCGGCGCCATTTAGAGGCGATAATCATGCCGGCAAGCGAAACCACAGCGTCAGGCGCGGCTCCCGGCGATCGGCAGCCGCCGGCGGTCAGCGCGGCCAGCGTTTGGCGCGCTCGGTGGCGAGCACCAGCTGTTCGCGGGTGCCGGGCTCCATCGCCGAATGCCCGGCGTCGCGCACGATGACGTATTCCGCCTCGGGCCAGGCCCGCGCCAACTCGTCGGCGCTGCGAATCGGGCACACCATGTCATACCGCCCCTGGACGATGACACCGGGCAGATGCCGGATGCGCCCGATCCGCGCCACGAGGTCCTGTTCCGGCGGAAACAGGTGATGCTGTGAAGTAATGCGCCTCGAGCCGCGCCAGCCCGAGCGCCAGCCGGTCCTCGCCAAACGCGGCGATCGTCTCCGGGTTCGGCAACAGCGTCGAGCAGGCGCCCTCGTAGACGCTCCACGCCCGCGCCGCCGCCATGTGCACCCGCGGCGTTGGGTCGGTCAGGCGGCGGTAATAAGCGTCAAGCAGGTCGCCGCGCTCCGCCTCGGGCAGGAACCCGGCGAAGGCACGCCACGCCTCGGGAAACACCGCCCGCATGCCGTAAAGAAACCAGTCGATCTCCGATTGCCGGCACAGAAAGATGCCGCGCAGGATCAGCCCGGCGGTGCGGTGCGGATGCGTCTCCGCGTAATGCAGCGCCAGCGTCGAGCCCCACGACCCGCCAAAGATCACCCACTCGCTGATGCCGAGTTCGCGGCGCAGCCGCTCGATGTCCTCGACAAGATGATCAGGCGTATTGCCCTCGGTTTCAGCCAGTGGCGTCGAGCGGCCACCGCCGCGCTGGTCGAAAATGACGATGCGCCAATGCGTCGGATCAAAAAACCGCCGATGGACCGCCGTCGCCCCGGCCCCGGGGCCGCCATGCAGAAACAGGATCGCCGGCCCGCGTGGGTTCCCGCTCTCCTCCCAGTACATCATGTGGCGCAAATCGAGCCGCAAATGCCCGGTGCGGTTGGGGTCGATCGGCGGATAGAGGTCGCGGCGGTTCGTCATCGCCGCCTACTCTACGGGGCCGCGCGCCGTTGCGGTAGCATCGAGCGCAATTTCTTGCTAGGGCGCCGGCCGGCTCTCGCGCGCCCTCATTTGGCGGCCCTATAGCCGTCTTTCTCGGCCAGCGCCTTGCAGGTATAGCCGCCCGTCTTGGTCTTTCCGTAATACGGCGATCCCGACGGGAAATAGATTTTTCGAGTCCGGGTTGAACCAGACGACATTGGCGGCGCTGCAAAACTTGGTCGCGGTTTCCGTGCTGGTGAATTTTTGCGGATCGGCCTGAGCCACAGCGGTCAGCTGCAATAAAAAACCCGCGGCGAGTATCAGGTATCGCATAACCGTCCTCCCAGGTTTTCTACCTGGTGACCAGTAAAGCACAACCCGCGGTCATTTGGCGCCGTTATTGGATGACGCCGCAGGCAATGCGGGCGCCGCCGCCGCCGAGCGGGGCAGGCTGGTCGCTGTAATTGTCGCCGCCGGCGTGGATCATCACCGACTTGCCGCGCAGCATGCTGACATCCTTGATGTGTGGCGCCGTGAGAGTGACGTTGGCCGAGCCGTCCGCCGCCACCTGCAGAGCGGGCAGATCGCCGAGATGCCCGCTGCCTTCCGGCCCTTCGTGCCTGGCGGTCATTTGCGGGTCGAGATGCCCGCCGGCGCCGCCGGCTGGCACTGGCTGGCCGTTCGCGGTGCCGGGGTCGCACGAGCCGTTCTGATGGATGTGGAAGCCGTGCGCACCGGCCGGCAGCCCCTTGAGCGCGGTCTTCAGCACCGCACCGCCAGCACTATCGGTAATCGTCACCGTGCCGAGTGCGTCACCGGGGCCGGTCGGCGTCGCCTTATGGATGTCGGCATGGACTTCGGCCGCACCGGCCAACCCCGCGGTTCCCACGACCAAAGCCGTTGCCAGCACGCCGAGCCACCATTTGCGCATCATTTCCTCCGAACCATCACGTCCGGCGAGCCTACGGGCGGCCTGCCGCAAGCGTCAATCTATCGCCGGAAGACCGGCGTTTGCGGTGAGGCGGCGCGGTCGGCTAAAGTCGCGGAAACACGATCAACGTCCGGGAGGAAGCCATGAAGTTTCTCAGCGATGAACAGTTGCGCCAACTGTTACCGGCGGAAACCTCGTCCTTTCCGTCGCCGGTGCCGACGCAGATCGTGTCCAGCGACGAATATCTGCCGGTGCCGCAGACCGCGCAGCAGCGCGAGGTCGAGGCGCGGCTCAAGGAAATGAGCGGCGTGCTGGCAAGCAGCCAGGGGCTGTCGCGCCGCCGCTTTTTCCAGACCGCCGCCGGCATGGCGGCGTCGTTTGTCGCGATGAACCAGGTGTTCGGGCCGCTGTTCGACGCCAGCGAGGCCGAGGCGGCGACGCCGGAACTGGCCAACCAGCTGCGCCGCGGCGCTGTCCGGCCAGATGGTCATCGACGGCCATACGCATTTCCTGCGCGACGACACACGGCTGATGGGGTTTGTCGCAAGGCGCGAGGCGGTCGGCAAGACCGGCTGGAACAAGCGATCTCGCGGACGAAGGAACAGACCATCGACGACCTGAAATACAATAATTATATCAAAGAAATGTACATGGACAGCGACACCAAGGTGGCGCTGCTGTCGCAACTCGCCGTCCGACGTGCCGGAAGACTGGTTCATTCCGCAGGAGCAGGTGTTCAAGACCCGCGAGACGGTCAACAAGGAGGCCGGCTCGCGGCGCATGCTGGCGCATTTCACCTTCACGCCGGGCAGGCCGGGCTGGCTCGACCAGGTCGACGAGGCGGTCGAGCGGTTCAAGCCGGATTCGTGGAAGGGCTATACCGTCGGCGACAACACCCACAAGGAACTCGCCGCCCATCCGTGGCACGCCGACGACGAAAAGCTGATGTACCCGTTCTACGAAAAGATCGCGAAGACCGGGCATCCGCAACGTCTGCATCCACAAGGGGCTGTTCGCGCCGGCGGTCGCGGAGAAATTTCCGCGGCCTGCTGCCGTACGCCGATGTCAGCGATATCGGCAAGGCGGCGAAGGACTGGCCGCAGCTCAATTTCCTCGTCTACCACTCGGCCTATCGCTGGGTCGGCGGCAATCCGGCGGACGGCATGGCGGAGTTCGACAAGACCGGGCGCAGTTCATGGGCCAGCGACCTCGCCGAGATCCCGGAAAAATATCGGGGTCAACAACGTCTATGGCGATCTCGGTCAGTTGTTCGCCTGGACCAGCGGTGGCGCGAGCCGCGCCTCGTCGGCGGCGCTGATGGGCATGCTGGTCAAGGGTCTCGGGCCCGACCGCATCATGTGGGGCACCGACGCGGTGTGGACCGGCGCGCCGCAATGGCAGATCGAAGGGCTGCGCCGCCTCGAAATCCCCGAGGACATGCAGAAGCAGCACGGTTTCAAGCCGCTCGGCCCGGCCGATGGCCGATCAAGACCGCGGTCTTCAGCGGCAACTCGGCCCGGCTCTATGGGCTTGGAAAAGCACGCCGAAATCGTCGGCCACGATCGTTTCGCGGCGATGAAGGCCGATTACGAGGCGAACGGCGGCGGCCGCAGCAATCTGCGCTACGGCTACGTCACCCGCGGCTAATCCAGGCTCTCGTAGGATGGGCTGAGCACCGCGAAGCCCATCTTCTGCCGATCCAACGGAAGCGATGGGCTTCGCTGCGCTCAGCCCATCCTTGTATCAGCTGGTGTGGTTAGACTGCGTGCGTTCCGTGAGGAATGGCCCGGTCCGGGAGGCCTCCCGGACCGGGCCGCCGATCGTCGGATCGTTGCCCATCCAAGCCTTTTCGGCTGTCGCGTAGCAGGATCGCGGTCGGCTCTTCATCGGACCCGAATGGTTGACGGAACCCTGGGTTCGCATTCAAGGAAGGGTCGAAGAAGATGGCCAAGTCTAATACCAACCGCCTTAAATTGTGACCGATGCCCAATCCCGGGTGGTTATTGAAGCTACCCGGGCGGTATCGGCAAGGAAGCGGTTCCAAGCGTTGCAGCATGCGTCGAGGATGGCTTCGTAACTGTCCCAGACCCGCATGCTGAGCTGATTGCCGCGAAGATATTCCCAGACGTTCTCGATGGGATTGAGTTCGGGTGCGTATGGCGGCAGCCGAAGCAGGCTGAGATTGCCGGGCACAGTCAGGCGCTCGCCCGTCTGGTGCCACCCGGCACCGTCACAGACCAGCACGGCATGGGCGTCGGCGCTGACCTGCCTGGCAATCTCGGCCAGGTGTATGGTCATCGCTTCGCTGCTGACCCAAGGCATGATGATGGCGGCGCCCACGGCTCGGCTCGGGCAGATCGCACCGAAGATGTAGGCGGAGGCATGGCGGTTGTCGCGAACCGCCGCCGGACGCGAGCCACGCGGCGCCCACAGATACGACAGCGTGCCTTGCTGGCCGACGCGCGCTTCATCCCCGGCCTTCGCCGGGGCAGGCTCTGAAACCAGATCTCGATCCTCTTGCCAGCGGCCTGCGGCGGCAGGATCTCCGCTACCCGAGCGGCAAAGTTTTTTTAAAAACCTCCTGCGCCTCGGCATCCTTCTTCGGGTGGTAGGGCCGCGGCTGCAACCGCCTCAGTCCCATCCGCCGCAGCAGCTTGCCCACGGTGCGCTCGTGCACCACCACCGCGTAGCGCGCCTCGATTGCCGAGCGCAGGTCGATGCAGCGCCAACGAACCACCCCATCGCTGGCCAGGTCAGGGCCGGCGAGAACCAGCTCCTTCAGCTCCTCCATCTGGGCCGGCGACAACGCCGGCGGACGGCCGCTGCGCCGGGCATCGCTCAGCCCGGCAATCCCATCGGCGTTGTAGCGGTGCACCCAATCGCGCAGTGTCTGCCGGTCCATGCCGCAGGCCGACGCCGCCTCGGTCCGTGAGGCTCCCTCCAGAACCTCGGCGATCGCCAGAACACGGCACGCTACCCGACTATCGCCGCATCGCGACGCTCGTTGCCGAAGCTCCCTCGCCGACAGCTCCCGCCGCGTCACCTCGATCCCACGACCCATGATGCCCTCTTGCGAAGCAAGACCCCGCAACAGAGAATCGCACCCCAGGCCAAAGGGGAATCCCTAAACGTCGGGCGAGTCAGGAATTTCGGCGGTTGGTATAACGCCAACACGCCGTTTCTTGGTTCGGCCCAAACAGCCCGTTTCTTCGTCCCGACCCGGCTTCCCCAAGGACGCCGCGCACAGTCGCCGTCCAGGATGGCCGCAAGGCCACCGCGCAGCGGCGCACCGCGTCCTTGACGGCGGCGAGCACGGCGTCATCCTCAAATAACGCCGGCACGTTTAATGGTTGCTACGGTACTCACCGGCTACGCGCGGATTTCCTGGCGCTGGAAGATCACGTAGGCGATCGTGAAGATGACGATGACGGCGGCGATCAGGCCGGTCAGTTGCGGCCAGATCAGGATGAAGCTCTGCGACGCCGGCAGGGGTGCGCCGAGCAGGGCGCCCTGCAACTGGCTGATCAGCACCGGGCCGAGCGCGCGCGTCGCCGGCTGCAACAGGGCCATCGCGCTTTCGGCGTAGAGCGTGTTCGGCGACAGGCGATCGATGATCGTCTCGGTTTGCAGATAGGCAAGGCGCGGCCCGAACATGCCTTCCGACGGGCCGGCGAGCAGATTGGCGACCAGCGGCGTGATCACCGACCAGAACAGCGAAAACACCAGCCACACCCCGATCGCCGCCAGGGCCGCGGTCGCGGGGGCGCGGAAAATCACCGAAAACAGCAGCGCGACCGCCAGCCAGACGCCGCCATAGGCGATCGTCGCGACCAGGAAACCGAGCATGCGGATGGTCTCTTCGGTGCTGGGCGGCACGCCGAGCAGCAGCAGCCCGAGCCCCAGCACCAGCAGCCACAGCGAAATCAAGCCGATGCTCAGAGACAGCAGCCCGGCGAAGAATTTGCCGAGCAGCAAGGCGTCGCGGTAGATCGGCTGGGCCAGGATGCGGCTGAGGGTGCGGCGGTTGAACTCGCCGTTGATCGCATCGAACGCCAGCGCGATCGCGACCAGCGGGATCAGAAACCCGAGCAGCGCGATAAACGACGGCAGCGGGTCCTGCGACAAGGTCAGGAGGCGCAGGAACAGAAACGGGCTCTCGCCGATCGTCGCGCGGATCGTCCGGATCGCCTGATAGGCGGCGGTGATCGCGGTCAGGAACACCAGCGCTTCGAGGATGCACATCCGCGCGCTCGACAGATGGTCGGCGGTTTCCTTGGCGATAACCGCGCCGAGACCGGTCCACGGTGAGCCGCGGCGAGAGCGGCCCGGGGGGCCGTTCGCCGGGATGCTATTCGGCGGCATGCCGCGCCTCCTCGAAATAGCGGTTGTAGACCTCATTGAGGCTCGGCGTGGCGAAATGGATGCCGATCAATTCGACATCCGGCGCCAGGCGTCGTGCGATCTCCGCCCGCATGTCATGCCGGCAATCGACCCTGTACCGGTCACCGCCGAGTTGCTGCACGCGAACCACCCCGAGGATCGATTGCAGCCGGGCGGAAACATCGTCGCCGGTCGCTTCGACATCGATCACATAACCGCCGCCGAGCACCTGCCCGGCCAGTTCGGTCACGGTGCCCGACAGCACGATCTTGCCGCGGTTGAACAACGCCACCCGGTCGCACACGCTCTGCACCTGATCGAGGTGGTGCGACGACAGCAATACCGCGGTGCCGTCGGCTTTGAGGCCACGGATCATCTCGAGAAATTCCTGCGTCGAATGCGGGTCGAGCGCGGTGGTCGGCTCGTCGAGGATCGCGACGCTCGGGCGTTTCATCATCACTTCGGCGAGGCCGAGGCGCTGCCGCATGCCCTGCGAAAACGTGCCGACCCGGCGGCGCTCGACCTCGGTCAGTCCGACGCGGGCCATTGCTTCGGAAAATCGCTCGTCGAATTCATATCGTGTCAACCCGAACAGCCGCGCGGTATAGGCGAGGTTGTCGCGGGCCGAGAGCCCGTCGTAAAAACCGATCTGGTCCGGCAGGTAGCCGACCCGCCGCTTGACCTGGAGCGGGTCGCGCAACGGGTCGAACCCGGCGACGACGGCCCGCCCGCCGGTCGGCTCGGTGAGGCCGAGCAGCATCAGGATCGTCGTCGTCTTGCCCGAACCGTTCGGCCCGAGAATGCCGACGATCTCGCCGGCGCTGACCTCAAAATCGATGTGATCGACCGCGATATTGGCGCCGTATCGCTTGGTCAGCCCTTCCGCGCGGATCACCACCTCGCCAGCCATCATCCCGCTCCTAGCGGCGGCCGAAGCGGGCGACGGCGAACACGACGACCAGCAGAGATATGGCGATGACCCCGATCGCGACCGCACCCCACAGGGTCGAGGTCAGCACGGTAAGGCGGAAATTGGCCGATTCCGAAAGGCCGCCCGCCGCGCTGGCGCGGATCGTCGTCTGGTAGTCGCCGGCGATCGCCTTGTCCGACGGGACCAGCGTCACCTTGACGTTCTGCGTCCCGCCGGCGGCAAGCTGCGGCAGCGATTTTGGATCAAACGACGATTTCCAGCCTTCCGGCGCCGACGCGCTGAGTTCGACATCGCGGGCCGCCTCGGTGCCATCGTTGTGCAGCACGACAGTCAGTTCGCTGTCCTTGCCGGCGTAAGCATCGCCGCTGAGCCGGCCGCCTTCGCCCGACACCGAGAGGCGCGCCTGCCCGACGATCGTCAAGGTTACCGGCAGGTCGGCGCTGGCCGCCTCGGTCTTGGCATGCAGCACCAGCTTGTAGTCACCGGCATTGGTTTCGCGCGGGATGGTCAGTGACGCCTCGACATCCTTCGACTTGCCCGCCTCGATCGGAATGCTGGTGATCTGCTGGCTGCCATAGGCCTCGGTGTAGCTGACCTGGAAGTTCTTCGGCGAATCGGCGGTGAGGTTGACCGTCGCGTCGCGGCCGCTGTCGTTGTTGACGGTGACCCGATACTTGAATGAGGTCGTCGCGGTGCCGCGCAAGGCCGGGAAGTTGGTCGTCAGTTTGAGCTTCGCCGGCACTTCCTCGCCGACCATCAACGTGACCGGCAGTTTCTCATCGTACTGCGAATCCCTGGCTTCGACCGTGAAATGATACTCGCCGTGGCCGATGCCGGCCGGCGGCTCGAGGCGCAGTTGCAGGCGTTCCTCGCTATCAGGGCCAACCTGCACGGCCGCGACCGGCTGACCACCGCCAAGGATCGTCGCCTTCCAGCCCGCCGCGATTTCGGGCACGCTGAGGGTCAGCGATCGCGGCGGCAGTTTGTAATTGTGCACCGACACGTCGATCGTCGTCGTTTCGCCGGCGCGCACGGTCATGGCCGGGTATCTGGTCGTCAGATACAGCCCCGTCACCGGCGAATCGGCCGCGTTTGCAGCCGCCGCGCCAAACACGATCAGGAAAGAGACAGCGAAAAGCCGTCGCAACATGCCTTGAACCCTCCCGGTTCCCCCGCCGCCATGACAACGCCTCAAACGCGTCCGGCCCGGCATTTCGCACGCGGGGCGCAACAATGACCCGCGCCTGAGATAGATCAGGAGCGGCCCAACCCGAAATTAAGTTTTTTTAATGTGGCGCCGGGTGCCGGCGGAAACCGAACCGGGTCAAAACAGACTGCTGAACCAGTTGTCATTCGACCTGGGAACCGTGCCGCCACTGACCAGCGCAAAGGCGTCGGTGTACCAGCGGCTGCCGGGGTAGTTGTAGCCGAGCACCGCTGCATTCTCCTTGGCCTCCTTGTTGAGGCCGAGGGCGAGATCGCACTCGACGAGCCTTTCGAGCGCCTCCGGCACGTGCGTCGTCGTCTGGTAATTCTCGATGACGCGTTTGAAGCGGTTCATTGCCGCCAGGTATTCCTGCCGCTTCAGATAGTACCGCCCGATCTCCATCTCCTTGCCGGCAAGGTGATCGCGGGTGAAATCGAGCTTCAGCTTGGCGTCGCGGGCGTATTTGCTGTCGGGAAAGCGGCGCACCACGTCTTCGAGCGCGCGCAAGGCGAGTTCGGTGAGTTTCTGGTCGCGGCCGACATCGGTGATCTGCATGTAATAGCAGACCGCCTTCAAGTAATACGCGTAGGCAACATCGCGACTGCCGGGGTGCAGCTGAATAAAGCGCTCCGCTGCCAGGATCGCCTCGTCATAGCGGCCATCCTGGTACAGCGCATAGACCTGCATCAGCTGGCTTTTGGTGGCCCACACTGAATACGGGTGCTGGCTTTCCACCTGGTCGAAGGTCTTGGCCGCCGTGTTGTAATTTTCGTCGACCAGGGCGTCCATCGCCTTGTTGTAAAGGTCATCGACCGGTTTTTCGACATAGACTTGGTTTTTCGAGTCGCCGCTGCACGCCACCAGTGCCAGCAACAGCACGGCAGCCGCAAATCGCGGCAGCAAAAACGACAGACGCATTGGCGCTCTCAAACCCGAAAACACTTTATCGCCGCCGCTTATACCACGAAACGCGGCGCCTGCGGGAATGCCGGGCCAGTCCTTTGCTCGCGTCAGGCCCGTGCTCGCGTCAGGCCCGTGCTCGCGTCAGCGCCCGTGCTCGCGTCAGGCCCGTGCTCGCGTTCAGGCCCGTGCTCGCGTCAGGCCCGTGCTCGCGTCAGGCCCGTGCTCGCGTTAAGCCCGGGCGACCCGCAAGGCCTCCGACCACGCCCCGGTATCGACCGGCACGCTTTCGGTGATCGTCGTGCTGCACCACGCGTTGGGATCGGCGAACAGCGCCATCAGCAGCCGGCGGGTCAGCGCGTGACCCGAGCGCTGGCCGCGGAACTGGCCGATGATCGGGCCGCCGGCGAGATACAGATCACCCATCGCGTCGACCAGCTTGTGCCGCACGCATTCGTCGGCAAAGCGCAGCCCGCCAGCGTTCAGCACCTTGGTGCCGCTGATGACGACCGCGTTATCGAGCGAACCGCCGCGCGCCAGCCCGGCCGCCTTGAGCCGCGGCCAATCGTCCAGCAGGCCAAAGGTGCGAGCCGGCGCCAATTCGCAGTCAAATGTGTCGGCGTCAAAGGTCAGCGCGATGTCCTGGCGGCGAATCAGCGGGTTGTCGAATTCGATCTCGAAACTCATCGAAAACCCGTGCTCGGGCAGCAGGGCCGCCGAGGCGCCATTATCGCTGACCGTGACCGGCCGCAGCACCTTCAGCGCGCGCCGCGCCGCATCCTGCGCGACCACCCGGGCGCGCTCGATCAGCCGCATGAATGGCGCCGCGCTGCCGTCCATGATCGGCACTTCGCCGCCGTCGAGTTCGACGATCGCGTTGTCGATCCTGCTGCCCGCCAGCGCCGCCATCAGATGCTCGATCGTGCCGATCTTGATGCCTTCGCCGTTGGTCAGCATCGTCGAGAGAGCCGAATTCGATCGTGTTCGACCAGTGCGCCCGGATTTCCGCGCCGGCATCAAGGCGGCGGAACACAATGCCGGTATCCGGCAGGGCGGGGCGCAAGGTCATCGTGACCGGCAGGCCGGAATGCAGCCCGATCCCGGTGCAACCGATTACGGAGCCCAGCGTTCGCTGTGGCGCAATTTTCATATCCCCCAACACGCAATGCTTCAGAATGCAACGATCCCGGTGCGCAAACTATCGCGGCCGAGTCGCCAGCCACAAATCAACGATTGTTGCCGATTATTGCACCGTGGCGCCGGTGTCCCGGTCGGCCCGCCCGACTGCCGCAAGGCGGCCCGCGGCGGCTGTCAAAGCCGCAGTTTCCCTGGTAACGTTAGGGTAATCTTAAATCCCGCGGAGCATTTTTTGTCATCGCTCGATGAGGGCTGTCTATGGCAGATGGTGTCCTGACGCTGGCGAACCCGGGCAGCAGCGAGGCGGCAACGCCGAATCGCTGGCTCGACTTGCCGCGCCACCCGCTCGACCTGAACGGGCCGACCGCCCGGCCCTATCGCCGGTTCAACCGGCAATGGATCGAGCAGCCGATCTTCACCGGCTTCTCCGAGATCACCGCGGCGGCGCCCGAGCGCATTGCGATCGACGACGGCACGCGGCAGCTGACCTACGGCCAGCTGCGCGACGGCGCCTGCCGCCTGGCGCAGGAATTGGTCACGGTGTCGCCGCCGGGCCAGCCGGTCGGCGTGCTGCTGCCGAACGACGCGAATTATCCGATCGGCGTGCTCGGCTGCCTCGCGGCCGGGCTGCCCTGCGTACTGCTCGACAGCAATTATCCGCCGGCGCGCAACGCCGCGATCATCGCCGATGCCGGGCTCGGTGCGTTGATCGTCGCCGACACCGAGGCGGCGCCCGAGGGCGTCACGATCGTTTCGATTACCGCGGCATTCGACGAAAGCCTCCCGGCAGAGCCGCCGGCCGGCATTACCTGGGCGCCCGACGATCCGGCTCTGATCGTCTATACTTCTGGCAGCACCGGCCAGCCCAAGGGCATCGCACTGGCGCAGCGCACCTTCGCGCACCGCACCGGCCAGCTGATCGATGCGCTGCACCTGAACAGCGACGACCGGATGATGCCGCTCGGCTCGCCCTGCACTGTGGCCGGCCTCTTGCAGATGTTCGAGGCGCTGCTCGCCGGCGCGATGCTGATCAAGCTCGATCTGCAGCGCAGCGGCATCGGCGTCGTGCTCGACACGATCGAACGCACCGGCGCCACGACGCTGCTCGCCACCCCCGCCCTGTTGCGCAGCCTGTGCCGGCTCGACGGCGCCACGCAAAAGCTCGCCAGCCTGCGCTGCGTGCATGCCGCGGGCGATGTGCTGCTGCATGTCGATGTCGAGGCAATGCGGCAGCATCTGTCGCCCGACTGCCTGTTTCTGGTGACCTATGGCGCGACCGAGGCGCCGGCGATGTGCCATTGGTTCGTGCCGGGGTTCGCGCAGTCGGCAACCGCCGATGGCGCCCGCGTCGCGGTCGGCTATCCGCTGCCCGATTACCGCTACGCGATGCTCGACGACGACGGCGAGCCGGTCGGCATCGACGAACCGGGCGAACTGAGCATTTCGAGCCGCTATACCGCGGTCGGCGAGTGGCAGGGCGGCCGGCTGGTGCCGGGCCGTTTCACCCAAGACCCCGACGACCTGCAAGCGCGCATCCTCAACACCGGCGATCTGGTGCGGCGGCGCGCCGACGGGCTGATCACCGTGCTCGGCCGCCAGGACCGGCTCGTCAAAATCCGCGGCATGCGGGTCGAGCCCTACGAGATCGAATGCGCCCTGCGCCGGTCACCCGACATCGCCGACGCGACGATCGTCGCGCGGCATGACGGTGATATTTCCACGCTTGTCGCCTTTGTCGTACTGAAGCCGGATGCGCCCCCAACAGCACTCGACGAGCTGCGCGCCGAGTTGCGGCAGAGCCTGCCGGCCTATATGCAGCCGGCCCGGATCAACCCGGTCGATGCCTTGCCGCTGTTGCCGGGCCACAAGATCGATGTCACGGCCTTGCTCAAGGTCGATGATGCGCGCCGCACCGCCGCGCGATACGCGCCGGCCAATGCGACTGCGGCCGACGGCCTGGTCGGCCAGATCGCCGCGGCCTGGGAACAGGCACTCGGCCGCGCCTCGTTCGACGCCGACACGGCGTTCGACGCGGCCGGCGGCGATTCGCTGAGCCTCCTGATGCTGGTCTGCGACATCGAAAAGCGCTGTGGCGTGCAATTGCCGCTGGTCGAGTTCGCCCTGGCGATGCGGCCGAGCGACATGGCCCGGCTGATCGAAGACTTTATCGGCATCGCCGCTTTGGCGGCGTCGCCTGCCAGGTCATACGCCTCCGGGCTGGTGCTGCTGAAACCCGGCAGCAAGGGGCCGCCGGTGTTCCTGACGCACGGTCTGGGCGGGCATGTCGGCGAGCTGACGGAACTCGCGCGGCATCTGGAATGCGACCACCCGGTCTATGCGTTGCAGCTTCCCGGCCTTGCCGCCGACGATACTGCGCTCGATCGGATCGAGGCGATGGCCGCGCTGTTTGTCAAACCGATCCTCCAGGCGGAACCGCAGGGAAGATACCTGCTGGTCGGCTACAGCCTGGGCGGTCTGATCGCGTTCGAGCTGGCCCGCCAGCTGCAGGCGCTGGGCAAGGACACGCGGCTGCTGCTGCTCGACAGCCATCCGCACCCGCGCTACTGGCCGCTCAACGCGTGGCTGCGCTATCTCGCGGCGCGCGTCCGGGCGCAGGGCCGCCTGCTCGCCGACCGCAGTGCAGGCGAACTTCCGGCCTACGCCAACCGGCTGGTCCACAGTTTTGTCGATCACCTGCGGATGCGCCGCGGACTGCGGCCGGTCTCGCGCATTCCGACCTGGCTGACGCCGTCCGAGACGTTGCTGCGGTTGCGCTCCGGCATGATCGCCGCCAAGGCGAAATACCGGCCGCTGCCCTATCTCGGCCGCATCGCCTTTGTGCAGCCGGAAACCCGGCAGAACGGAGCGCCGGAAGACCCGGGCGGCGCGTGGCGCGGCCGGGCCGGCGGCGTCGACGTGGCGCAGGTGCCGGGCGACCATCTGTCGATGATTCTGCTGCACGCCGAAGCCACCGCGCACCACCTCGACGGCTGGGTCGAAGGCGCGCTGGCGGCCGAGTAGTAAGCGACGACGGCGCCCCTCAGTGGGGCGACAGGAAGCGGGCGGCGTCGAAGCGTTGATTTGGTTAGCCCGACGCCTAGTTCGCCTGGCGGCGCAGGAAGGCCGGGATGTCGAGCAGGTCGTCTTCCTTGCTGGTGGCGGGGCGTTGTTCCGGTTCCAGGGGGGCGAGACGGGGCTGCGCCTGCGCCGGGCGTGCCGCTGCCGGAGCGGGTGCGGCGGCGGCGGGGCGGGGCGACGACCGGCGGCGCCCGGCGGCCGACGCCGGTGACGCGCTCGATCAGGCTCGGCACCCGGCCACGCGGCCGGGCGGCTTCGCGGGCAGCGGCCGGGACCGCGGGCTGAGCTGCCGGCACCGGGCGGCCCGGTCCCGCGTCGACCGCGCGCGGCGCGATGAACGCGCCGCTGCGCACCGCGGCGCTTTCCGCCGCCTCGGCAGTCGGCGCTTCACCGTGTGCGGGCATTTCGGCACGCACCGGCGCGGCCGCGCCTTCGCTGCGCGCGACCGGTGGGTTGGCGGCGTTCTGCGTCAGGATCGGCTGGGTATAGCCCGACCCGGTGTCGCGCAGGTTGGGATCGTTGCCGGCAGCGCTCCGGTTCGCCGCCGCACTCTGCCGTTCCGCCACCAGATCGGCCTCGATACCGGTCGCGACGACCGAGATGCGCATCTTGCCAGCGAGCTTTTCGTCAAAGGTCGAGCCGAAGATGATGTTGGCGTCGGGGTCGACTTCCTCGCGGATGCGGTTGGCCGCCTCATCGACCTCGAACAGGGTCATGTCGGTGCCGCCGGTGATGTTGATCAGGACGCCGCGGGCGCCCTTCATCGACACGTCTTCGAGCAGCGGGTTGTTGATCGCGGCCTCGGCGGCGTCGATCGCGCGACGTTCGCCTTCGGCTTCGCCGGTGCCCATCATCGCCTTGCCCATCTCGCTCATCACGGTGCGGATGTCGGCGAAGTCGAGGTTGATGAGGCCGGGCATTACCATCAGGTCGGTGACGCCGCGCACGCCGGCATGCAGCACGTCGTCGGCCATCTTGAACGCGTCGGCGAGCGTGGTGCGCTCATTGGCGATGCGGAACAGGTTCTGGTTCGGGATGATGATCAGCGTATCGACGTATTTTTGCAGTTCCTCGATGCCCGTTTCGGCGAGGCGCATCCGGTTGGATGCCCTCGAAGTGGAACGGCTTGGTCACGACGCCGACCGTCAGGATGCCGGATTCGCGAGCGACGCGCGCGATGACCGGGGCCGCGCCGGTGCCGGTGCCGCCGCCCATCCCGCCGGTGATGAACACCATGTTCGAGCCCTGCATCGACTCGATCATGTCGTCGATCGCCTCTTCGGCGGCGGCGCGGCCGACATCGGGCCGCGCGCCGGCGCCGAGGCCGCGGGTCACGCCGATCCCGAGCTGGATCTTGCGCGGCGCGGCCGACAGTTGCAGCGCCTGCGCGTCGGTGTTGCAGACGATGAATTCGCAGCCGACCAGGTTCGACCGGATCATGTTGTTGACGGCATTGCCTCCGGCGCCGCCAACCCCGACGACGGTAATGCGCGGCTTAAGCTCCTGCTCGTCCCTCGGGATGCTGAGATTGATCATGGTGTCGCCCTCCACGCCTGCGCGGCTGTTTCAGATGCGGCCCGGTGATCACGCCCTCGGAACCGGCCCCCCTCGTTCCGATCGCCGCGGACCGGACGCGAGACTGGCTTCCCAAGTTCTGCTTGCGCCCCGCCAAGCGGGACCTCGATACTACCCTGTTGCTGCAAGCGAGGTACCCGCTGACAAAGAAAAAATCCAAGTAAACTTAAAAATTCTCGCGCATCCATTGCCCGACACGCCCGAAAATCCCGCCCCGCGCGATCCGCGCCGGTCGCGGCGATTCGGCACGCTCCGAAACCGCGAAAAGCAACAGCCCCGCGGCCGTCGAAAAAGCCGGGCCGTGCGTCGACTTCGGCCGAGCCCATTGATGCGCGTCGGACGGCCGATCCTGACCTGCTTGTCGAGGATCAGCCCGGCCAGTTCGCGCACCCCGTGCAGCTGGCAGGCGCCGCCGGTCAGGACGACGCGGCGGCCGGCGATCTTGTCGAAGCCGCTGGCCTCGAGCCGGTTCCGCACCATCTCGAAGGTTTCTTCGATGCGCGGCGCGATGATGCTGACCAGCAGCGATTTCGGCACATGGTTGACGTGGCCGTCTTCCTCTTCGCCGATCTGCGGCACCGCGATCATCTCGCGCTCGTCGAGCGTCGAGGAGATCGCGCTGCCGAACAGCGCCTTCAGCCGCTCGGCATGCGCCGAGCGGGGTCGACAGGCCGCGGGCGATGTCGTTGGTGACATGCAGCGCCGCCGACCGGCACCGCGTCGGCGAAGATCAGGTTGCCGCCGAAGAACACCGCCGATCGTCGTCGTGCCGCCGCCCATGTCGATGACCGTGACGCCGAGATCCATCTCGTCCTCGACGAGGCAGGCGAGACCGGCGGCGTAGGGGCTGACGACCAGCGCTTCGACTTCGAGATGGGAGCGGCCGACCGCGGCGGTGTGGTTGCGCACGCTGGCGCCGGCGGCGGTGACGATGTGCATGTTGACGCCGAGCCGCTCGCCGATCATGCCGCGCGGGTCGAGGATGCCGCGGCTGTCGTCGATCGAGAACCCGACCGGGATCGAATGGATGACCTGACGGTCGGCGCCTCGCGCATCGGATAGCCGCGCTCCAGCACCTGCCGCATGTCGGCGTCGGTGATCTCGCGCGCGCCGAGGTCGATCTCGGCCTTGACGATGCGCGAGGCGGCGTAGCCGCCGGACAGGTTGACGACGGCCGGCTCGATGCGTCTCGCCGGCCATCTCCTCGGCGGCGTGCACGCGCGGCCGGATCGAATGGCCGGCGGCGTCGAGATCGATGATCGTGCCGCCGCGCACGCCGCGCGCGATCTGATGGCCGATGCCGAGGATGCGCGGCTGCGGCCTCGACCCGCGCGATAAAGCAGCAGATCTTGGTGCTGCCGACATCGATCGCGGCGATCAGGCTGCCGCGCGGCCGCAGCGGCACCGGCGCGCGGTCGCGCCCCGTCATCGGCGAGGCCGAGACCGCCCGCCAGGATCGTGCTGCCGTTCGGAGGCGGCGCTCTTGCTCATGTGCTCTTCCCCGGCGGGTGGGGTTTCTTTGGCGCAGCGTCTTGCGCCGGCGGCGCCGGCGTGGCGACCCGCAGGACCAGCCGGTCCGGCAGCCGCAGATCGACGGTCTGAACGTCGCGCTTCAGAACGTTGTCGGTGCGTTCGAGCGCCGCCAGCTGCGTCCAGGCGTCGGCCGGTTCTTCCTCGGGCAGCAGCACGTCGATCGCATCGTCGATGCGCAAATTCCAGCGCCGCCCGTCGACCCGGACCGCGGCGCGTGACCCGCGCCGCGAGTTCCGGTTCGCCGCGCCAGCATGTCGAGCAGCGCGGTCGCGGTCTTGTCGGCGTCGTCGCCGACCACGGTCGGCAGCTTGGCGAAGCGGCTCGAGGTCCTTGACCGGGATCACCTCGCCGTCGCGGTCGATCAACTCCTGCTTCCGCTCGTGCTGCCATACCGCCAGCGGCTGGCGTTCGACGAGGCGCACGAACAGCGTATCGGGCAGGCGCCGCTCGATCGCCGCCGAGCGCACCCACGGCAGGGTTTCGAGCTGCTGCTTTGGCGCGGGCCGGGCTGACCGCCGAGGATCGGCGTGCCGCGGTCGGCGGCCAGCGCCGCCATGATCGTCGGCGAGTCGGTCGTCTCGCGGCCCTGCGACCTCGATGTTCTCGACGACGAGCCCGAGCCCGGCGGTCATCGCCAGCAGGCGATTGCCGACCTGTGCCAGCGCCGCCTGTCCTCGGGGAACGGCGGATCAGCGTGACGGCGAAGGTGCCGGCGACCAGCACGATCGGCACCGCCCACCAGATGCCGCGCCGCAGGCGGGGCATGATCCGCCGCCGCAGCCGTCGCAAGGTGCTGGCGGCGGGGGCGGCCGGCGGCGGCGCGGGCTGTGCGAGCTTTCATCCGGCCCTCGCCAGGGCCGGTCGGGCAGCCGCCGTGGCGCGCGCGGCGGACGCCGATGCGGCGGATTTCCCACTCGAGGGTGACGCCGAATTGGTCCAGCACACGGCGCCGCACTTCCTCGCCGAGCCCCTCGATATCGGCGGCGGTGGCGTCGCCGGTGTTGATCAGGAAGTTGGTGTGCTTCTCCGACACCATCGCGCCGCCACGGCGGAGCCCGCGGCAGCCGGCCTCATCGATCAGCCGCCACGCCTGATGGCCCGGCGGGTTGGCGAAGGTCGAGCCGCCGGTGCGCGCGCGGATCGGCTGGGCGGCCTCGCGCGCCGTCTGAATTTCGGCCATGCGGGCCGCGATTGCCGTGCTGCTGCCGCCCTTACCGCACAGCGCGCGGCGGTGAAAATCCAGTCGGCGGGTGCCTCGGAATGGCGGTAGGACAGGCCAAGTTCGGCAACGTCGACCCGGTGTTTTTGGCCGGCTCGGTCGATCGCGTCGGCGGACACCAGCACGTCCTTGAACTCGCTGCCATAGGCACCGGCATTGGTGCGGAAGCCACCGCCGATCGTGCCGGGCATCCCGGACAGAAATTCAAGTCCGGCGATCCCGGCCTCGGCGGCAGTCAGCGCGACGTTCAGGTCGAGCGCGCCGGCACCGGCTTTGAGGTCACAGCCATCAGCCGCGATGTCGGCGAAGCCGCGCCCCAGCCGCACCACCACGCCGGGAATGCCGCCGTCGCGCACCAGGAGGTTCGAGCCGACACCGATCACGGTGACCGGAATGTCCGCAGGCGTTTCGCGCGAGGAATTCCGCCAGATCGTCGGCATCAGCCGGGCGGAACAGCACTTCGGCCGGGCCGCCGACGCGGAACCAGGTCAGCGGCCCGATCGGCGCATCGGCGGTCAGCCGGCCGCGCGGCGGCGGCAAGCGCGAGAGCAGGCCGCTGGTCACGCGACCCGACTCCGCGGGTCGAGGCGGCGAGGTCGTCGGGCAGCGCGTTGGCCCAGTTGGTGATCGAGCCGGCGCCGAGGCACACGACGATGTCGCCGGGCCGCGCCAGATCGCGCAGCGATCGCCGCGAGGTCGCGCGGGTCGGGCAGCGAGTCGCGCATTGCGGTGGCCGTGCGCGGTCAGGCCGGCGACCAGCGCGTCGCGGCTGATGCCGTCGATCGGCGCTTCGCCGGCGGCGTAGACGTCGGCGACGAGCACTGCATCGGCGTCGTTAAAGCAGGTGCAGAACCCGTCGAACAGATTGGCGAGCCGGGTATAGCGGTGCGGCTGCACGACCGCGATAACCCGGCCCAAGGCGATCGCGCGCGCCGCCTTCAGCACCGCCGCGATCTCGACCGGATGGTGGCCGTAATCGTCGATGATCGAGACGCCGTTCCACTCGCCGGTCTTCGTAAAGCGGCGGCGGACGCCCTTGAAGTTGCGCAGCGTGGCACGCACGACATCGTCGCCGAGCCCCATCTCCTCGGCGATCGCGATGACGGTCAGCGAGTTCTGCACGTTGTGCTCGCCGAACATCGGCAGAAACAGGTCGGGGATCACCCGGTCCTGCCCGGTGGTGCGGTCGGCGATCACCGCGTCGAAGCGGCTGCCGTCGCTGCGATAGCTGGACGTTGATGGCGCGGATATCGGCCTGCGGGCTGAACCCGTAGGTCAGCAGGCGGCGCTCCGACACGCGCGAAATCATGCCCTGCACGACCGGGTGGTCGATGCACAGCACCGCAAACCCATAGAACGGGATGTTGCCGACAAACGTCTCGAAGGCCTGCTGCAACGTCGCGAAATCGCCGTAAAAATCGAGGTGCTCGGGGTCGATGTTGGTGACGACCGCGATCGTCGCCGGCAGCCGGGTAAAGGTGCCGTCGCTCTCGTCGGCCTCGACCGCCATCCAGTCGCCGGCACCGAGGCGGGTGTTGGTGCCATAGGCGTTGATGATGCCGCCGTTGATCACGGTGGGGTCGAGCCCGGCGGTTTCGAGCAGGGCGCCGATCATCGAGGTGGTTGTGGTCTTGCCGTGCGTGCCGGCGATCGCGATCGGCCCATTTGAGCCGCATCAGTTCGGCCAGCATCTCGGCGCGCCGCACCACCGGCAGCCGCCGCGCCCGCGCCGCGACAACCTCCGGATTGTCGCGATTTCACCGCCGACGAAATGACGACGACCTCGGCGCTGTCGAGGTTTTCGGCGCGGTGGCCGATCTCGACCGGGATGCCGAGCCCGACGAGGCGGCGCGTGTTGGCGCTGTCCGGCAGATCGCTGCCCTGCACCCGGTAGCCGAGATTGTGCAGCACCTCGGCGATGCCGCTCATGCCGATGCCGCCGATCCCGACGAAATGGATGGGCCCGATCGATTCCGGGAGCGATCTCATGCCACGGCCTCCCGCATGCCGGCGATGTTTGCGGAGCAGGTCGAGGACCAGCGCGGTCAGGCGGTCTGCTGCGTCGTCGGCGCCGAACCGCCGCGCCTGCGCCGCCGCCAGGGTCAGACCGGCATGGTCGGCAAGGCGTTCGACCAGGTAGTTGGTCAGCATCGGCGCGCTGAACACTGGCTGCGGGATGACCCAGCCGGCGCCGCTATTGGCAAAGGCGCGGGCATTGGCCATCTGGTGGTCGTCGGTCGCGTGCGGGTACGGCACCAGCACCGCCGGCCGCCCGACCGCCGCGAGTTCCGCCACGGTCGAGGCGCCGGAGCGGCAAATCACCAGTTGCGCCCGCGCCAGGCGTTCCGGTACGTCGGTGAAAAAGCTCTGCACGTCGGCAGTGATGCCAGCCTCCAAATATTGCGCGGCGACGCGTTCGCGATCTTCCGGCCGCGCCTGCTGGCTGACCCTGAGCCTCTCGCGCAACCCGTGCGGCAACGCGCTCAACGCCGCCGGCACGATGTCGGAAAATACCCGTGCGCCCTGGCTGCCGCCGAGGATCACCAGTTCGAGCGGCTGACCGTTGCGCGGCAGGTGGTATTCGGCGCCAGCGACAGCGCGGATCGCCGGGCGCACCGGGTTGCCGGTATAGACAACCCGCGCGGCATCAGCGTCGCGGATGAAGCTGGTATCGCGAAAGCCGGTCGCGATCCGCTTCACGCGCCGCGCCAGGAGGCGATTGGCGCGACCCAGCACGGCGTTCTGTTCGTGGATCACGGTCGGGACGCCGAGTTGCGCCGCCGCCAGCATGGTCGGCACCGAGGGATAGCCGCCAAACCCGACCACCGCCTCAGGGTCGATGCGGCGCAATAGCCGCCGGGCCTGAAAGAAGCCGATCGTCATTTGCACGAGGCCCAGCCCGGTATCGATCGGGTTGCCGCCAAGCCGTCCGGCCTGCACCCGCGCGATGGCGACTCCCGGCAAGGCGGCGGCAAACGCGTCGGCGCGCCGGTCGGTCGCGAGATGCACCGCGGCGCCACGCTCGACAAGCCGCGCCGCCAGCGCCTCGGCCGGAAACAGATGCCCGCCGGTGCCGCCGGCCGCCAGCACAAAGACCGGGCTCACAAATCGCCCCCACCGAGGCGGCGCCGCGTCAGGGCCAGCACCATTCCCATGCCGAGCGCCAGGGCCAGCATCGACGAGCCGCCGTAAGAGACGAACGGCAATGTCATGCCCTTGGTTGGGATCAGGTGCAGGGTCGAGGCCATGTTGATGATCGCCTGCAACCCGAACTGGACCAGAAGTCCGGTCGCGGACAGCAGGACGAACAGATTGTTCTCCTGCAACAACCGCGAAAACCCGCGAAGCACGATAAACGCGAAAACCCCGGCGACCATGATGCAGACGATGACGCCAAATTCCTCGCCGGTGACCGCGAACACGAAATCGGCATGCGCGTCGGGCAGCACGTCCTTGACGGTGCCTTCGCCCGGCCCGCGCCCCCACAGACCGCCATTGGCAAAGGCCTCGCATCGAGCGATCGACCTGATAGCTATCGCCGGCCGCCGGATCGAGGAAGCGGTTGACCCGGCTGGTCACGTGCGGCAGCAACAGATAGGCGCCGACAAACCCGGCGGCACCCGCCATCGACGCCGGCCACGACCCAGTAAAGCCGCAGCCCGGCCATGAAGAACTGGGCGAACCACACCGCCGCCACCACCACCGCCATGCCGAGATCGGGCTGCTTGATCAGCAGACCCATCAGCATGACGAACAGAACCATCGAGATCGCGTTGCCGGGAAAACCCGGCCGCTCCTTCTGTTCGGCGAACAGCCAGGCGGCGACGATCGCAAAAGTCGGCTTAACGAATTCCGACGGCTGCAACGACAGTCCGGGCAAGTTGATCCAGCGTCGCGCGCCCTTGATCTCGGCGCCGATCACAAAGGTCAGCAGCAACAGCACGACGGCGAACGCCGAAGCCGATAAACGCGATGCGGCGGATCGTGCGCGGCGACAGCAACGACACGCCGAACATGATCGCCAGGGCGACCGGCACCGTAGCCAGTGAGCGTTCGGCGAAATGCATCGGCGCATAGCCGAGCCGCTCGGCGACCGCCGGGCTCGCCGCCATGCTCATCACGGCGCCAAAGCCGATCAGCAGCAGCAGCGCGCCGAGGGTCCAGCGGTCGACGGTCCACCACCAGCGGGCGACCGGGCGCTGGTCGATGCGGGCGAACATCATCGCGGCAACTCGCCGACCAGGGTGCGGAAGGCGTCACCGCGGGCTTCGAAATGGGGAAACTGGTCGTAGGAGGCGCAGGCCGGCGACAACAGCACGACCGCGCCAGCGACGCGGTCCCGGCGCGCCTGGGCGCTGGCCTGCGGTCAGCGCCGTTGCGAGATCGCCGCAGCGGCTATAGGGAACCGTGCTGCCGAGCGTCGCCGCAAACTCCTCTGCTGCGGTTCCGATCAGATAGGCGTGCCGGACCCGCCCGAAATAAGGCGCGAGCGAGGTGATTCCGCCGGCTTTCGGCAGCCCGCCGGCGATCCAATAGATCGCCTCATAGCAGGCGAGCGCCTTTTCGGTAGCATCCGCGTTCGTGGCCTTCGAATCGTTTATATAGCGGATACCATCGAGTGTAGCCACAAGTTCTTGTCGATGCGCCAGACCAGGGAACGAGCGGATCGCGTGCGTCGCGACCGCCGGCGCAATGCCCACGGCACGCGCCACGGCGTAGGCGGCGGCGGCGTTCTGCCAGTTATGCGTGCCCGGCAGCCGCTCGGCTTCGGCGAGGTCGAGCACCGCAACCGGCTGTCCGTCGAGTGCGTCGATCAGCCTGCCGTTCTCGACATAAACCCCGCCGGGGGCCGGCTCCAGCACCGAGATCGGCACGATGCGGGCCGGGTTCGAGCGCTGCAACTCTTCGTACAATTCGCGGCAGATTGCGTCGTCAATGCCGATGATCGCGGTCGCGCCGTCGTCCTGGTGGTCAAAGATGCGCCGCTTGGCGGCGATGTAGCCGTCCATGTCGCCATGCCGGTCGAGATGGTCGGGCGTGATGTTGAGCAGGACCGCGATGTCGAAGGCCAGAGTCGTGATCAGGTCGAGCTGGAACGAGCTGTTCTCCAGCACATAGACGCCATCGGCGCCGAGCGGCGCCAGCGACAGGGCCGGCGTGCCGAGATTGCCGCCGATTGCGGTCGGTGTGCCGGCGATCGTCAGGATGTGGCCGATCAGCGCGGTCGTCGTCGATTTGCCGTTGGTGCCGGTGATGCCGACATAGCGCGCCGCGCGCTGTGCCCGGCCGAGGAGTTCGATATCGCCGATGATCTCGACGCCGGCCTCACGCGCCCGCAGCACGGCGGGGTGCGGCGCCGGGAGGTCGAGCGGGATGCCCGGCGACAGCACCAGCGCCGCGATGCCGCGCCAGTCGAGCGCCGCCGGATCGGCCAACGGCAGCGTGCCGGCGACCGCCTCGCGCGCCGCCGGCTTGTCGTCCCACGCGACAATTTCGGCGCCGCCGGCAGCCAGCGCCGCGGCCGCGACCCGCCCGGAGCGGGCCAGCCCGAGCACCGCGACGCGGCGGCCGGCAAAGCTGTCGACGATAATCATCGCGCGCTCACCGCAGTTTCAGCGTGGCGAGGCCGACGATCGCCAGGATCATCGCGATGATCCAGAAGCGGATCACGATCTTCGGTTCCTCCCAGCCCATCTGCTCGAAATGGTGGTGCAACGGCGCCATGCGGAACACCCGCTTGCCGGTCATCTTGAAGCTGGCGACCTGCACGATCACCGACACCGCTTCGAGCACAAACAGCCCGCCGATGATCGCCAACACCAGTTCGTGCTTGGTGATGATGCTGATCGTGCCGAGCGCGGCACCGATCGCCAGCGAGCCGGTGTCGCCCATGAAGACGCTGGCGGGCGGCGCGTTGAACCACAAAAACCCGAGGCTCGCGCCGACCATCGCGCTGCAGAACACCATCAGTTCGTCGGCCCGCGGCACATGGTGCAGTTGCAGATAGTTGGCATAGACGAAATTGCCGGCCATGTACGAGATGAAGGCAAAGGACGCGGCGGCGATCATCGTCGGCCCGATCGCCAGCCCGTCGAGCCCGTCAGTCAGGTTGACCGCGTTTGACGCGCCGGCGATCACCACCACCCCGAACGGCAGAAAGAACCAGCCCAGCGACACCAGCACGTTCTTGAAGAACGGCACCGCCACCGAGTTGGCGAGCATCTGCGGCATGACCCAGGACAGCACGAGGCAGGCGATCGCGGCGAACACCATCTCGACCAGCAGCTTGGTGCGGCCCGAGACGCCGCGATGCGAGCGTTTGGTCAGTTTCTGGTAGTCGTCGAAAAACCCGATCAGCCCGAAAGCAACGGTGACCATCAGCACCACCCAGACATACGGGTCGGACAGATCGCTCCACAGCACCGTCGATACCGTCAGGGCCAGGAGGATCAAAAATCCCCCCATGGTCGGCGTGCCCTTCTTGCGAATCAGGTGGCTCTGCGGTCCGTCCGTGCGAATCGGCTGGCCTTCGCCCTGCTTCGACCGGAGCCACGCAATCACCGGCGGACCGAGGATAAAGCTGATCAGCAGCGCTGTCAGAACCGCGCCGCCGGAGCGAAAGGTGATGTAGCGCAGGACGTTAAGGGCGTGAAACTGGTCGGATAGCGAGTACAGCAGATAAAACATGCGATCAGGGTTCGGCGGGCATCGCGAACGGGTACAGCCGCTCGTCGATG
The DNA here is from genome assembly GCA_963737875.1 of uncultured Alphaproteobacteria bacterium. GTDB lineage: Bacteria > Pseudomonadota > Alphaproteobacteria > ATCC43930 > CGMCC-115725 > DATARH01. The sequence continues at coordinate 100,899 of CAVTUM010000021.1, forward strand.
CGCCCGACGCGACCGAGAGGGTTAGGCATAGACAGATCGCAAGGGTGGGACAACCCACCGTGACGCGTCACCGCGAGCATCGAAGAAGCATTACGCGCGTCCCCGCGCCGCCAGCGCCTCGCGCGCGACGATGGCATCATCAAACGGCAGCACCGTGTCGCCGACCGATCTGTCCGCTCTCGTGGCCCTTGCCCGCGATAACCAGCACATCGCCATTGCGCAGGGCGCTGATGGCGGCGCCGATCGCGGCGCGCCGGTCGCCGATTTCGATTGCGCGCGGGGCCGCCGCCAGAATGGCGCGGCGGATTTCCGCCGGGTCTTCGCCGCGCGGGTTGTCGTCGGTGACGTAGACGAGATCGGCGAGGTCGGCGGCGACCTGGCCCATCAGCGGCCGCTTGCCGCGATCCCGGTCGCCGCCGGCGCCGAACACGACCACCAGCCGCCCCGCCGCATGCGGACGCAGCGCGGCCAGCACGGTCGCCAGAGCATCCGGCGTGTGCGCGTAGTCGACAAACACCGGCGCACCGCCCGGCGTGGCACCAACAGTCGTGGCACCAACCATCTCGATGCGGCCGGGAACTCCGTCGAGCCGCGGCAGGACTGCGACCGCCGCATCGGGGCTCGCGCCGGTCGCGATCACCAGCCCGAGCGCCGCCAGCACGTTCATCGCCTGGAAGCCGCCGACCAGCGGCAGTTCGATGTCATGCCTCGCGCCAAACACGGTGAGCGACAGGCGCTGTCCGGCAGGGCGCGGCAGGCGGTCGAGCAGCCGCAATTCGGCATCGGGCGCAATGCCGTAGGCGATGACACGGTGCCCGTGCGATCGGCACAGCGCCGCGAGCCCGGCAAATTCCGGGCTGTCGGCGTTCAGGGCCGCCGTGCCGCCCGGCACCAGAAGCTCGCTGAACAGCCGCGATTTGGCAGCCAGGTATGACGCCATATCGCCGTGATAATCGAGGTGATCGCGGGTCAGGTTGGTAAAGGCCGCCGCCGCAACCTGCATCCCGTCGAGCCGGTATTGTGCCAGCCCGTGGCTCGATGCCTCGATCGCGACATGCTCGATGCCCTGCGCGGCGAGGCCGGCGAGGTCGCGATGCAGCGCGACGGGATCGGGGGTTGTCAGCGCGCCGGGGCGGCGACCGGCCGGCGACACCAGCCCGAGCGTGCCGAGGCTCGCGGCCGGCGTGCCGAGCCCGGTCCAGATTTCCCGCGCAAAATGCGCCACCGAGGTTTTGCCGTTGGTGCCGGTAACCGCGGCGATCGTCCTTGGCTGCCGCCCGTAAAACCGCGCCGCCAGCAAGGCGAGGCGGCGCTGCGGGTTGGGGTCGGCGAGGATCGCGACACGACTGCGGCTGTCGCCATCGAGCGCCAGAGCCGCCGGGTCGTCGGTCAGGATCGCGACCGCGCCCTGCGCCACCGCGGCGCCGGCAAAGGCGCGCCCGTCGCGCTGTGCCCCTTGCAATGCGGCAAACAGAAAGCCCGGCCGAACCTGCCGGGAATCCGCGGTGATGCCGACAATCTCAAGATTGGCAATCTCAAGATTGGCAATCTCGGGATCGGCGAGCGTGCGAAGCCCGGAGGGGGAGACTTCCGGGCGCATCAGCTCAGTAATCTTCAAACCGCTTGCCCTGCAGGCTTTCGAGCGTCAGTGCCTTGGTGATGGCGGGCGAGTTCTCATCGACCGGCGGCACACCCAATAGCGGCGCGATCCGCGTGATGATGCGGCCGGTCGCCGGCACCACCGTCCACCCGGCGGTCGCGAACCCGTGACTGGCCTTTGTGCCATGCGGCTCATCAACCAGGGTGAAGATGGCATATTTCGGGTCGTTCATCGGAAAGGCGCCGATAAAGTCCGACAGCAGCTTTTTCTCGATGTAATGGCCGCCGACGTTCTTTTCGGCGGTGCCGGTCTTGCCGCCGACGACATAGCCAGGCGCAGCGGCCTGCTTGGCGGTGCCGTACTGCACGACAAGGCGCATCAGCTTGCGCATCTGGTCCGAGGTCTTTTGCGAGATCACCCGATCTCCCGCCGGCTGCGCGCCGGGCGCCAGCTTGCGCAGTGTCGGCGCGCGCAGGATGCCGCCATTGAGAATCGCCGACACCGCGGTGATCGCGTGCAGCGGGGTAACCGCGATACCGTGGCCATAGGCGATCGTGATGACATTGACCTCGCGCCATACCGATGGATAGTGCGGCTTGGCGACCTCGTCGAACTCGATCGGCACCGGCTTCAAGAGGCCGAGCCGCGCCAGGAAATCGCGTTGCCGGTTGGCACCGGCTTCGAGCGCCATCCGCGCCGAGCCGATATTCGACGAATACATGTAGATTTCCGGCACGCTCAGCGAGCGTTTCTTGCCGTGATAATCGGTGATGGTAAAGCGGCCGATCTTGATGTCGTGCGCCGCGTCGTACTGCTTGGTGATCGTCGCGGTGCCGCCGTCAAGCGCCATCGCGGTGTTGAACGTCTTGAACACCGAGCCCAGCTCGTAATCGCCGAGCGTGATCTTGTTGAACACGCGGTCCTTGACCTCGGCTGCGGTTTGCGCGCCGTCAGGCCGGGTCGGATGGTTCGGGTCGAAATCCGGCAAGGACACCATCGCGATGATCTCGCCGGTGCGCACGTCCATGATGATGCCGGCGGCGCCCTTGGCGCTGAAATCGGCCATCACCTTGGCGAGTTCTTCGTGCAGGATGAACTGGACGCGGGCGTCGAGCGATAGCTGTATCGGCTCCTTGCTGGCCTTGACCGTGCTGTCGAGCGCCCGTTCGATGCCGGCGAGGCCGTTATTGTCGATCCCGCAGAATCCGACGACATGCGAGGCGAGATCGCCAAACGGATAGACCCGCTTGATCTCGTGCTCGAAATTGAGGCCGGGAATGCCGAGCCGGTTGACCTCGTATTGCTGGCTCGGCGTCAGGCGGCGCTTGCACCCAGGCGAATGCTCTTGCCCGAATTCAGCTTGGCGCGCAGTTCGACCGGATCGAGCTTTGGCAGGACCGAGAGGATGGCGCGAGCCGCCTCTTCCGGGTCGCCGATCAGCCGCGTATCGGCATAGAGCGACGGGCTGTCGAGCGTCGTTGCCAGCATCCGGCCGTTGCGGTCGAGGATATCGGCCCGCGCCGCCGGGGGCGGCGGCGCCACATGCGGCCGCCCGGCGGCATGCAGCGGGTCGGTCGGGGTGCCGGCGAAGGCCCCGATGTCGAGGAGGCGCAGCGCGATAACGACAAACGCCACCGCGAACAGCGCCGCCGTGGCGACCAGCCGCGAGCGGCAGGTTTCCAGCGCCGCGGCGGCACGCTCGTCGGACACCACCGGCGCGCACGGCGGCAATGGCCGGAAGTGGCGTGGCCGGCAGGGATTTTCCTCGATGCGTTGCGGCTCGGCCATCATCGGGCCTCCGCAATCTGTGCGACCAGCGCGTCAAGCGAACCCGGGCCGCGGTGCGCCGGTGTGACAGCCTTTGCCAGCTGCACCCGCGGCGCCGGGGCGGATGTCGCCCGCAGCACCGCCTGCACGACCGGCGGCGCCGGGGTCGCGGCCACCGGGGTTGTTGCGGCGCGGACCGCCGTGGCAGGCACGGTGGCGGCCGACGCGGTCGTAATCGGGCTGGCCGCAGTCGAGGGCAGCGGTGGCGGCAATTGCGCCGATACAACCGGGGCGGAGGGCGCCGCCGCCACCGCCTGCACCAGGGCTGCGAGGGCCGGCGCATCGGGTGCGACCGCCGGTGCGGCGTCTTCCGGCTCGCCGGCCGCGGCCTCTGTCGTTTCGGGCACCGGTTCCGGCGGCGGCGCCACGACCGGGCGCAGCGGAATGTCCTCAATGCGCCGCTGCAGCTGGGCCGCAGCAATCGGCGTCAGCCCCAGGAAACGGCGGTTCAGGTCGGCGAGGCGTTCCGGCTGGTTCAGATAGGTCCACTCGGCGGTCAGGACGCGGACTTCCTGCTGCTCGGCGGTGGTGTGCTTGCGTACCCGGTTGGCCTCGTCCTCGATGTTCTGCACCGCGTATTTGGCCCTGAACGTGGCAAAACCGCTGATCAGGACCAGCAGCCCGCCAGAAGATCGCGCCAAGCCTGCTCGTCATGCCCGGCCTCCGACGCCAGATTTGGAAAATTCCCGTGTCGCCGCGGCCGCCGGCCAGGCCGCAGCGTCGGTGCGCTCGGCGGCGCGCAGCCGTGCTGACCGGGCCCGCGGGTTTGCCGCGATCTCGGCTTCGCCCGGCCGTACCGGGCGACGGCTCAGCAGCCTGAAACTCGGTGGCAGCGGCGCCGGCCCGATCGGTGCGTGGCGCGAGACCGCCCCGCCGAGACCGCTGCGCTGCCGCAGGAAATTCTTGCAACGGGCATCTTCGAGCGAATGAAACGCGACGACCGCGAGACGGCCGCCGGGCGCCAGCACCCGCTCCGCCGCGACAAGGCCCCGGTCGAGTTCGCCGAGTTCGTCATTGACCGCGATGCGCAGCGCCTGGAACGTGCGGGTCGCCGGGTCGAGACCGGGTTCGCGGGTCGGGATCGCGCCGCGCACGATGTCGGCCAGTTCGCCGGTGCGCCGGATGTCAGTGCTCTGCCGCGCCTTGACGATGGCGCGCGCGACGCGGCGGGCAAACCGCTCCTCGCCAAACTCGCGGATCATCGCGGCGAGTTCCTCTTCCGGCAGCCGCGCGACGAGGTCCGCGGCATCCTGCCCGTCGCCGCCCATGCGCATGTCGAGCGGGCCGTCGAAGCGGAACGAAAAGCCGCGCTCGGCCTGGTCGAGCTGCATCGACGAGACACCGAGATCGAGCGCGACGCCGGCGATTGCGCCGGCCGTGAAATCCGTCAGCAGCCGCTCCATGTCGCCAAAGCGGCCTTCGATCAGTATTAACCGGCCGGGATGCAACGCCGCCAGCGCCGCGCCGCGCCGCACCGCCGCCGGGTCGCGGTCGATCCCGACCACCCGGCACCGCGCCGCCGCCAGCAAGGCGGCGCTGTAGCCACCGGCCCCGAAGGTGCCATCAACGTAGGTTGCGCCGTCGCGCGGCGCCAAGGCCGCGACCACGGCATCCAGCAGAACCGGAACATGTTCGGTATCGACATGTGGCGCCGTCACCGGCGGGACCGCGCGGCGCGGCCGGTTGGCGGCCTTGTTGCGACGCGCTCCGGTCATGGCGCCCCGATCATGGCGATGCGGTCATGGCGATGCGATCACAACGGGCGCGGCGCGGGGTTGCGCGGCGGCAGGGTGGTGCCCTGGCGGCGCGAGCGCTCGCGCACCGCGATGCTGTGTTCCTCGTAGGCAGCCGGCTGCCAGAGCTGAAATGTCTTGCCGCGCCCGACGAACGCGATTTCATCGGCAGCGTTGATCATTTCTTTCAGCCGCTCCGGCATCACGATGCGTCCTTCGGTATCGATCGATAAGGCGTGCGAATCGGCGAAGAGTTGCGATAGATTCTCGTATTCTTCCGAGAATTGCGGCAGTGACTTCGACCCGCTCCTGCATTTCTTCCATGCGATCACTACCGCTGCATTCGAGGGCCGGCAGCTGAAAGGACGGGTAAATGATGATTTGATTCGGTGTCTTGTTAGACGCCAACGTGGAGCGAAAGGTCGCCGGCACTGAAACTCGCCCCTTGCGGTCGACCTTATTCACATAAGTGGAATAGAACAGCTCCACTTCTTCCCCCAACGCTCCCCCAAAGGCGTCCGACAAGAGGCGGGCTCGGTTGCGCCATCATGTTCCCCCCAGAACGACGGCGTTCGCCAATGGGTAGAGATGGGATATCATGGGAAAACTTGGGAGTCAAACTGATTCTCAGTAAAGATGACGATTCTAAATGTTCCCGGAGTCGATGAATTCAATCCACACCATGTGGTCTACACCGGACATGGACCGGTAACAGACATCGAGGCGGGTTCTCTGTTTGTTCTTGACTGGCAAGACATGCGCGATACTGCGCGGGTACACCAGCCGATGCCGCCAGACTCGCCGGCAGTCGAGGCAACTTGCTACGATCCCTGATTGTAGTAGTTCGAGCCTCAATAGGCCCAAGATGTTGTTGTTTTTCCCTCGCCCGCATTGCGGGAGAGGGTGGCTCGCCGCGATGCGGCGAGGCGGGTGAGGGTCGTGAAGCTGCGATACCCTCACCCGCCTCCACGCTGCGCGCTCCGGCACCCTCTCCCGCGGTGCGGGAGAGGGAAAGAGAGGCCAGACGGTCTGTAAGCCGGGTTCTGTCCCGCCCCGAAAGACGGGGATGGCCATTCATCTGGGACGCTCGTTGCCGAGCGCCTCGCGCAACCGACCCGAGCGGCGGCGCGAAGGCCCGCCCGGCATGGCCTCGCGGCCATGCCTGCCGCTCCTACTTGGTTTTGCTCCCGGTGGGGTTTTCCATCGCCGCCGTCATTGCTGACGCCGCGGTGCGCTCTTACCGCACCATTTCACCCTTACCGCCCATGAAATCCCAAACCGGAACCGGCTGGGACGGCATGGGCTCGGCGGTATGCTTTCTGTGGCACTGTCCCTGGGGTCGCCCCCGCCGGCCGTTAACCGGCACCGCGCCTCCGTGGAGCCCGGACTTTCCTCCCTTGCCATCGCTGGCAAGAGCGGCCATCCGACCGTCTGGCCTGGGATGGTATGGAACGCGGCGCCGGTTCTGTCAAACCGCGGGCGGCACGTCGGTCGATTGGGGTGCGCCGCGACGGCGACGCAACGCCAGCCAGAACAGCAACGCGGTCAGCGACAGGAGCCCCGTGCCGACAATCAGCCCCAGAGGACCCAGGTCCTGTTCGATCGCGTCACGTTGCGTATCGAACGTCATCCCAATGCCCATGATCAGGAAGCAGCCGCCCGGCAACAGCAGCAGGATCGCGAAGATCAGCGCCGCGATCTGCCCGCCACTCATTCGGGCGACGCCAGAGGCTGGCCGGACGGGCCGCGACGCCGGAATGCCACCCAGAACAACAGGCCGGCGATCCCCAGAATGCCAGCCGCGATCGGCAGCATGACATAGGCGACATCGGAATAGCTGCTTCGGTCGGTCGCGAAGCCGATGCCGAAGATCAGAAAACACCCGCCCGGCAATAGCAGCAGGATGGCGAAGATCAGCGCGGCGATCTGTCCGCCGGTCACGCGTCTGTCCTCACCGTGCGCAGGCCCGGCCGGTGAAACAAATTGTAGGTGTCGAACGGGATGACCCGTCCGTCGCCGGTGACGAAATGGATGCAGGAGCGCTTGACGCCGGCGAGGCAGAAATTGAACCGGTCGAGAAAGCTGACGACGGTCACCCGAAAGACCCGGTCATAGCCGATCTCCGACGGCAACTCGACCATTGGCAGGCAGCACAAGACCTCGTGCAATACATTGGCCGATTGCTGCCCGGCGCAGGACAATGACAACAGTTCAATCAGCAATTTTCGGATTTCCGGGTTGCTCTCAAACGTGACGGCGTTTGGCGCCGACTGCACCAGCACGTCTTGCGGGAACAGATGCGTCAGCGGCTCGACATGGCCGCCGCCGGCCCGCATGCCATAGCCGATCGAGATCGCTTCGGGATTGCACGGCAACGGGATCAGATCATCTTCGCCGAACACGCCCCACTGGTCGATGATCGCGCGGCGGATTTCCGACAGCACGATGCGGTCGCGCTGGGGATCAAAGCCGGTGTTCCGCCCGGCATCCTGGGCCGGCTGAAACGTCACGCCACGCACGCAGGGGCGCGTCTGCGCATAGCGCAGGATATCGCCGATCTCGCCGTCATTGACGCCCTTGCGGATCACGCAGACCAGCGTCGTCGAGATGCCGGCGGCATCGAGCGCGTCAAGGGCGCGTTCGCGCACGCGGCGCAGATCGGCGCCGCGGAGCGTTCTGAGCGCGCTTTCCGACAGCGCATCGAACTGCAGGTAGATTTCAAACGCCTTTTTCATCTCCGCCAGCGCCGCGACAAAATCGGGGTCGTTGGCGATGCGGATGCCGTTGGTGTTCAGCATGATGTGACGGATCGGCCGGCGCTTGGCGGCGCGGATGATGTCGAGGATTTGCGGGTGGATCGACGGCTCGCCGCCCGAGATTTGCAGAAGGTCCGGCTCACCTTCGCTTTCGACCAGCAGGTCGAGCATCGCCTCGATCTCGGCGAGGCTGCGCGATCCGGTCTTGGCGGGTGACGAATCCGCGAAGCAGGTCGGGCAGGTCAGGTTGCAGTGCTCGTTGACTTCGAGCAGCGCCAGACAGCTGTGCTGTTCGTGGTCGGGGCACAGACCGCAATCGTAGGGGCAGCCCTTGTCGATGCGGGTGTGGAATTTCAGCGGCACATCGCCGGGCTTCAGGAAATCGCGGCAGCGTTTCCAGTAACGCGCCTCGCTCGATACCAGCGTTTTCTGCACGCCGTGCTCGGCGCAGCGCTTCTGGTAATAAACCGCGCCGTTCTCCTCGATGACCTTGGCCGGCACCAGCGTCAGACAGGCCTCGCACAGCGAGGTGGTCTGGCCATGGAAGATGTAGGGGCGCGGCTTGCGCACCAGGACGCTGGCCGGGGCGATCAGGTCGGCAGGGCCGGTCGATATCGACATGGTTCTCGCAACTCCCGCCAGGCGAAGACAACCGCGTAGACGACCAGGGCCAGCGACAGCAGGTGAAACAGGTTGAACGGCCCGATCACCGTGCCGTAGGGCTTAAGGAATTCCCACCCGAACCGCTGCGCCGCGTAAAATGCGACAAACGCGTAGAAACCGGCTCGCCCGATGGTTTCTGTTTGCAACAACAACAGAAACCCCAGGAAGAATGCCGCCATCGCCGCGGCCTCGTAAAGCTGAACCGGGTGGCGCGCGATGCCGTCGCCGAAATCGGTGCCCCAGGGCAGGGTCGTCGGCGTGCCGTAGGTCATGTCGTCGAGCCCGGCAAAGAAACACCCGATCCGCCCGACCGCGATCGCCGCCGCCAACGGCGCGACAAACCTGAGGCCGGTCGAGCCGCGCACGCCGCCGCGCCATTTCAACAATTCGATCGCAACGATGGCGCCGGCCAGCGCGCCCTCGATGCTGCGCCCAACCCCGGAGATGCCGGTCAGCCACAGATTGGCGGAACCCGCCAGATAGGCGCCGCTGGTCGCCCCGAACGACGCCACCGCGATGTACAGCGAATGAACCTGCCACGGCTGCGCCGGCACCCCCGGCGCCGCCACCGGCACAAGCCGATAAACAAGCAACGCCACGGCAAATGCCAGCACATCGAAGATGCTATGAACGAGCACTCCCGGCCCCGCTTTTTGTGGCCGCCGATGCTAAAGCAAATTCCAATGCCCTGGTGTCCGACAACTCACGCGGTCTCGTGGATTCAGTTCCTGTCGCCTGCTAACAAAGACGTGGACCTGCGGATCACGTCCGCGGGAGGGGAATTTGGATGGGGATCGAACCTGGTCGGATTCCGCTCTAAATTGTTGCGCTTCGCGCGGTAACGTCGCCTTCGCGCCCTTTGCGTGTCCCTCGCGTCCTTTGCGTCGGTTTTTCTTTTCTACGACCCCGCGGGCAAAGGCGGGATTTCGAGGTTCAATAGCCGGGCGGCGTTGCGGCCGAGGATGGCGCGGCGTTCGGTGTCGTCGAGACCCGGGGTGCGCTCGATAAAGCCGATCGGGTCAGTTTCGCCCATGTCCGCCGGGTAGTCGGTGCCGGCCAGAATATGGTCGGCGCCATATTCATCGACCAGATGCTGCAACTGGTGGTGCGTGTAGACCAGCGCGTCGAAATACATGCGCTTCAGATAGGTCGTCGGCATGTGGCGCAGGTGATGGCAGGCATCCGGCCGGGCCGCGGCGACATGGTCGATACGCCCGGAATAGGCCGGCAGATAGCCGCCGCCATGCGCCACGACGAGCTTCAGGTTCGGGTAGTCCTGCATCACCCCGCCAAAGATCAGGTGGTGCAGCGCAACCGTCGAGTCGAACGGGTTGCCGATCACGTTGGCGAGGTAGTGGTCCTTGAAACGGCGCGCCTCGGTAAACCCGTCCGGGTGCATGAAGATGACCAGCCCCAATTCCTCGCAGCGCGCGAAAATCTTGCGGAATTTCTGTTCCGACAGGTCCTCGCCGGCGACATGCGTCATCATCTCGATGCCGCGAAACCCGTGCGATTTGTGGATGCGGTTGAGTTCCTCGACCGCGAGGTCCGGTGCCTGGAACGGCACGGTGCCGAGCCCGACAAAGCGGTCGGGGTAGCGGCCGCACATCTCGGCAATCTCGTCGTTGAGGATTCGCGAGCAGGCAAGGCCGAGTTCGGCGTCGGCGCCGTAATAGGTCTGGCGCGGCGCCGGCGAAATCGCCTGGATATCGACCCCCATCAAATCCATGTCGGCGATGCGCTGCTCGGGCGAACTGCCCTGGATGCGGGTGCGCACACCATTGGCCTGGTTGACCGCCTGGCTTTCCGGGCTCGCCTGGGTTTCGAGAAACCAGCGGCTCACATCCTCGTTGTCAGCGACCAGCGCCGCCGCCTTCTGGCTGCTGACATGGCAGTGGATGTCGAGGGTGAACCACTTGCCCCGAGGGTGCGGCGGCCCGGGAAAACGCCCTGGAATCCGCGCCCCCGGCGGTCTGCACGTAAACAGCATGACATCCCCTCCCTGACCCATTCAACGCGGCGGAACTCAACCCGCCGCGAGCGCCGCGGTCCAGCGCTTATTTCACAGTGCCGTTGGCACTGCGGCGAGGGGCTCGGCTATGCGTCGATCAGCCTGTATCCGGTGCTGCGACCGCCGCCAGCGTCTCGGCTCAGCACGCCATGCTGCATCAGATATTCAATGTCGCGGGATGCAGTGTCCTGCGAGCATTTTTGAAGCCTTGCCCATTTCGACGAGGTCAGTTTCCCTTCAAAGCCATCGAGCAGACGGTTGAGCATGGCGCGTTGCCGCATGTTGAACACGGTATCGGCGTGCCGTTCCCAAAAGCGCGCCTTGCGAAGCACGTTGGCCAGCGTCTCTTCGGAGCGATCAAGGGCGCGCCCGAGACAGGCCAAAAACCAGGTGAGCCATCCCGTGATATTCAGATTGCCTTGTCGCTGGGTGGCTTCGAGCAAATTGTAGTACGTCTGCCGTTCCTGCCGTATCTGCGCCGACATGCTGTAGAAGCGCTGTGCCGTCTGCTCTGAACGGGCCAATGCCATGTCGGAGACGGCACGCGCGATGCGGCCATTTCCGTCATCGAACGGATGGATTGTGACGAACCAGAGATGCGCGACCGCGGCTTTGAGGACTGGATCGATGCCACCGGGCTCATCGTTGAACCAGTCGAGAAAGCCAATCGTTTCGCTTTCGAGCCGCGCGGCGGCTGGCGCTTCGAAATGGATTCGTTCGCGACCAATCGGCCCCGACACGACCTGCATCGGTCCGCTGTTATCGTCGCGCAAATCTCCGACCACAATCCGGGTCATCCCGCTGCGCCCGGTCGGGAACATCGCGGCGTGCCACCCGAACAGGCGTTCGGTCGTCAACGGCTGATGGTAGTTCTGAGTGGCGTCGAGCATCATCTCGACGATGCCGTCGACATCCCGATCGACCGGGGCCACTTCGATATCCATTCCCAATCGCCGGGCTATCGAGGACCGCACCTGCCCGAGATCAAGGTGTTCGCCCTCTATCTCGCTGGATTTCAGAACATCCTCGGTCAGTGTCTGGAGCACGGCCTCGTTGCGCAACGGGAACCCAAAGCCCTCCATGCGTCCGATCAGCCGTCCCTGCCGATGCCTTACAGCCGCGAGTGGTTGCGCCAGGATCGCCTGGTCCCAGGTGAACCTCGGCCAGTCCGGCAGCTGATGGATGTACGATATTCTCCGCATTTCTTGCGGAGATATGGGGGCTCAAGCTCCGCACCGCCAGATATTCTCTGCAAATCACGGCGGAGGCGCGATGCCGGTCAGGACGCGATGCCGCCTCAGGACGCGATGCGCGGCGGGGTCAGCGGGTTCGGCGGCGGGCGGCGCAGCAGCAGGACCAGCAGGATGCCGAGGGCCGACACCCAAGCGATCAGCCAGAATGCATCGATATAGGCCAGCACATAGGCCTCGCGCCGCACGAGGTTCGCCAGCGTTCCGGCACCTTGCGCGGCGGCGTCGCCCAGCCCGGTCGGACGGCTGCCGAACGGCGCGGCCAGCTGCGCCGCCCTGTCATCGACGGCGGTGGCGCCGCCGAGCACGTGCAGCCCGATCAGGTTGGAGTACAGCTGCTCGCGCACGCGCACGAAGGTCTGGATCACGGCGCTGCCGATCTCGTTGCCGAACAGCCGCGCGATCTGAACCGTGGCGGCGATCGCCGCGGCCTGCGGCGGGGTGATGTTCGCGATCGCGAAGGTGATCAGCGCGGTGATCGCGAAAGCGAGGCCAACCGCCTCCACCAGTTGCGAGACGCATGAAATCGTCGCTGACCCAGTCATGCGTCAGCCCGGTATCGAGCCAGCTGCCGATCGCGATCATCGCAGAACCCGAAGACCAGCAGCAGGCGCGCATCGATCCGCTGCAACAGCAACGCGACCAGCGGCACGAGCACGAATTGCGGCAGCGCGATCCAGTTCAGCGCCTCGTCGATCTGCAAGGCGCGCAGCCCCTGTACCCGGGTCAGGTAGTCGGGCAGCACGAATGACGACGCCGTCGACGCCAAAGCCAAAGATCGAGATCAGCAGCGATGGTACCGGCGATGTTGGGCTGGATCAGCACGCGCAGATGGATCAGCGGAAACGCGGCGCGGGCTTCCCGCACCACGAACGCGACGACCAGCAGGCGCGCCGGCGAGCAGCAGGCCGCTGACGAGGCCCGAATTGAGCCAATCGAGCCGGTTGCCCTGGTCCAGCCCGGCATAAATCAGCGCAAAGCCGAGGCCGGCATAGACGATGCCGGTCCAGTCGGTGCGATGCAGCAACTCGCGATCGATCGGCCGGCGCGGCATCGCGATCGGCGACCAGCAGCCATCATCACCGGCGGTCAGCACCGTGTTTTGCCAGAAGATCCATTCCCAATGCCCGTTATCCGCGTACCAGCCCTCGACAGCGCCGCCGATATTCTGGGAAAAGACAAAGCGGAACGCATAGGCGGCGATCCCCCAGATCCACCAGCGCGAGGGCAGGCTGCGCAGCACAAAGCCAAGCGCCGCCGGGATAAAGGCGCCGACCGCGAGGCCGCGCACGAATTGCAGCGCGATCAGCGTATCGTAGTCACGCATGAATGGCGGCAGCAGCGAGCACACCGCGAAGATCGCGCCGGTCCACAACAGGACGCGCCGTGTGCTGAGCACGGTGCTCATCCACGCCGCGGCGGGCGTCACCAGCATCTGCGCCGCCGAAAAAACCGTGCTGATCCAGGATCCTTCGTCAAATCCGAGGCCGAGCGCGCCGCGGATATCGGCAAGCCCGGTGGTCGTGATCCGCGAGTTCAGCGTCGAAATCACAGCGCCGAGCATGACGGCGGCGACGCCGATCAGCGGGTATTCGCTCGCCGCTTACGGTCGGCAGCGGCGCCGCGGGCGCGGCACGCCGTAGCGCTTGACGGTCATGGCGGCGGGTGGCGTCGTATCGGTCAGGATCGTCGCGACGACCGACATGCCCGGCCGCAAATGCCCCTTCAGCGGATTGTCCGGGTCGAGCCGCAGCTTGACCGGGATCCGCTGCACGACCTTGGTGAAATTGCCGGTCGCGTTGTCGGGCGGCAGCAGGCTGAATTGCGAGCCGCTGGCCGGGGCGATGCTGTCGACATGGGCGGGGATCACGATGCCGGGAAACGTATCGACGCGGAGCTCGGCCTTTTGCCCGATCGCGACATGGGTCAGCTGGGTCTCCTTGTAGTTGGCGAGAACCCAGACATTGTCGAGCGGCACGACCGCGATCACCTGCGTTCCCGGCATGGACGTACTGGCCGGTGCGCACGCCGCGCTCGCTGACGACGCCGCCGATCGGCGCCGCGATCCGGGTATAGCCGAGACTGATTTTCGCCAGATCGAGCGTCGGCCTGCTTGGCCTTGTCTTCGGCACGCACCTGCAATTCCTGCGTGTCGAGCACCGCCATCTGGCGCTGCTGCGCATCGAGCTCGGCCTGGTTGCTGGCGAGCGTCGCGACCAAGCGCTTCTCGTCGGCGTCGGCCTGCTCGACTTTCTGCCGCGTGCCGTAGGTGGTTGCCAGCAGTGCCTGCTGGCGCACCGCCTCGTCCCGGGTCCGATCGACATCGGCCTGGGTCGCGATGATGGCGCTCTGGGCTTCCGCCACGGCGGCGTGCTGCGCCGCTTTGCGCGCCTTGAGGTTCGTCGATCGCGGCGTCGGCGCCGAGCAGATCGGCTTCTGCCTGGGCGACCTGGGCCCGGTAATCGTCATCCTCGATCTCGACCAGCACATCGCCGGCTTTGACCCGGCTCGAAATCGTCGACCGCGACCTTGCGGACATAGCCTTCGACCTTGGCGCTGAGCGGCGTGATGTCGCCGCGCACATAGGCGTCATCGGTCACCTGGCGGATATTGCCGCCGACCCAGCGGTCCCATTGCGTCGCGAACAGCCACACAATCACCCCGGCAGTCGCCAGAATGGCCAGCCGGAGTGCCCACTCCCGCCAGCGCGTCTGTCGGGCCGGGGCCCCCACCGTCTCGGTCGCCACAGGCCCGGTCGCACCGGCGGTGGGGGAAGGAGATGCCTCTACCATCGGTCACCTTGGCATGAAGTATGGCGGGCGCATTGGAACCCGCGCCGCCGCATCGGCGCCAGTACCTGTTTGCCAGCACTTGTTTGTACGGGCTGTCGTGACAAGGCCACCCCGCCGTTTCAATTCACCGGGCGCATCTCGCCGAGCAGAGTGGGGATCAGTTCCGATACCGTCGGATGGATCGGCACGGCGCGCTGCAGAACCGGATAGGGCACGCGCGCATTCATCACATCGAGGATGCCGTGAACCGCCTCGTCGCCGCCGGTGCCGAGGATCGCGGCGCCGAGGATTTGCTGCGTCGCCGCGTCGGCGACGATCTTCATAAAGCCTTGCGTCTCGCCCTTTTCGACCGCGCGGCCGACGCGGCTCATCGGCCGGATGCCGACGAGCAGCTGCGGCCGCTGGCGCGCGCCTGCCGTCTCGGTCATGCCGACCCGCCCGAGCGGCGGATCGATGTAGAGCGCATAGCCCGGGATGCGGTCGCTGACCCGCGCGTGTCTCGCCATCCAGCAGGTTGGCGGCGACGATCTCGAAATCGTTGTAGGCGGTGTGGGTGAAGGCGCCGCGGCCGTTGCAATCGCCCAGCGCCCAGATGCCGGGCACGTTGGTGCGAGAGCTGTCATCGACCTGGATATAGCCGCGCGCGTCGGTGGCGACTCCGGCCTTGTCGAGGCCGAGATCGTCGGTGTTGGGCCGCCGCCCGACCGCCAGCAGCACGTCGGAGCCGACGATTTCGGGGTCGCCCTCGGCACAGTCGACGCCAACCGCGACGCCCTTGTGCGTGGGGCGCCAAGCCGGATGCACTCGGCGGCGGTGCGCACGGCGATGCCTTCGCCTTCGAGAATTCCGCGGATGGCGTCGGACACGTCGTCGTCCTCGCGGCCGATCAGGCGCGGCCCCATCTCGACCACGGTCACCTCGGCGCCGAACCGCCGATACATCTGCGCGAATTCGAGCCCGATATAGCTGCCGCCGATGACGACCAGGTGCGCGCGGCAGACGGTCGAGCGCGAGGATCGAGGTGTTGGTCAGATACGGCACCTCGTCGATGCCGGGCATGGCCGGCACCGCGGCGCGCCCGCCGACATTGATGAAGATGCGCGGCGCGCTGAGGCTTTCGCCGCCGACCGAATCGTGTCGGCGGCGCTCGAAGCGGGCGTGGCCCTGCATGACGGTGCAGCCGGTCATGCCGCGCAGCCATTGCTCGACGCCGGTGCGCGCCCTCTCCGACACCGTCGCGGCGCGCGCCTTGACGCGGGCCATGTCGATGCGGATCGGCGCATCGATCACAACGCCGAAATCGGCGCCGCGCCGCGCGAGATGCGCGGCATAGGCGCTGGCCACCAGCGTCTTGGTCGGCATGCAGCCGGTGTTGACGCAGGTGCCGCCGAACAGGTGGCGCTCGATCATCGCCACCGACATGCCGGCGGCGGTCAGCCGCCCGGCGAGCGGCGGCCCGGCCTGTCCGGCGCCGATGATGATCGCGTCGAAGCGCCGGCTCATCGGACCGCCACCACGATCAGGATCGCCGCGACGATGGCGACCGCGTCTTCGATAAAGGCTGCCGGCGCGTCCTTGCCGAACGCGGCTGCGAGCCTCGCCCGTACCGCGGCCCCGCCAAGCGTGCCGATCACCGCCCCGACGATACCGGCGATCGCGCCGACAGACGAGCCCGCCAAACGCCGCGCCAATGGTCGCACCCGACAGGGCAGCCAGGACGATGCGCACCCCGAACTGCATCGGCACCTTGCGGCTCGGGGTGTTCGGCAGCTGATCGGTGACGAACTCGACGAGCGCCAGCACGGTCACGATCGCCACCACCCACACCGAACCCATGAAGGAGAGCGCGGTATTACCAACCGGCAGCCAGCCGAGATAGGCTGCCCAACTGACCGCCGCCGGGGCGGTAAACGCGCGCAGCCCGCCGATCACGCCGACGATCAATGCCAATAGCGCGAAGACCATGATGTCCTCCTGTCTTCTCACAGGTTGTTGTACCGCCGGGACGCGCGGCTCGAAAGCTGGTGCAAGCATCGGAAGAGCGAGCCATATATCGGCTATATGGGCTCCGGCGCGCCGCCGGCCGCCGCAGAATTTCACACCGGGATAAAGTTAGGATTTCAGATAGATGGCTGCCTACCAATACATCTATGTGATACTTAGACAATTATAACTCATTGACAAATAACGATATTTTTATAAACGTTGCCCTGGACAACCTCTGGACAGATACGTAAAATCAACCACTTGCAGTTTCCCCCTGGACAGAATCTGGACAGATTTATACCAACCGCCGAAATTCCCGACTCGCCCGACGTTTAGGGATTCCCCTTTGGCCTGGGGTGCGATTCTCTGTTGCGGGGTCTTGCTTCGCAAGAGGGCATCATGGGTCGTGGGATCGAGGTGACGCGGCGGGAGCTGTCGGCGAGGGAGCTTCGGCAACGAGCGTCGCGATGCGGCGATAGTCGGGTAGCGTGCCGTGTTCTGGCGATCGCCGAGGTTCTGGAGGGAGCCTCACGGACCGAGGCGGCGTCGGCCTGCGGCATGGACCGGCAGACACTGCGCGATTGGGTGCACCGCTACAACGCCGATGGGATTGCCGGGCTGAGCGATGCCCGGCGCAGCGGCCGTCCGCCGGCGTTGTCGCCGGCCCAGATGGAGGAGCTGAAGGAGCTGGTTCTCGCCGGCCCTGACCTGGCCAGCGATGGGGTGGTTCGTTGGCGCTGCATCGACCTGCGCTCGGCAATCGAGGCGCGCTACGCGGTGGTGGTGCACGAGCGCACCGTGGGCAAGCTGCTGCGGCGGATGGGACTGAGGCGGTTGCAGCCGCGGCCCTACCACCCGAAGAAGGATGCCGAGGCGCAGGAGGTTTTTAAAAAAACTTTGCCGCTCGGGTAGCGGAGATCCTGCCGCCGCAGGCCGCTGGCAAGAGGATCGAGATCTGGTTTCAGAGCCTGCCCCGGCGAAGGCCGGGGATGAAGCGCGCGTCGGCCAGCAAGGCACGCTGTCGTATCTGTGGGCGCCGCGTGGCTCGCGTCCGGCGGCGGTTCGCGACAACCGCCATGCCTCCGCCTACATCTTCGGTGCGATCTGCCCGAGCCGAGCCGTGGGCGCCGCCATCATCATGCCTTGGGTCAGCAGCGAAGCGATGACCATACACCTGGCCGAGATTGCCAGGCAGGTCAGCGCCGACGCCCATGCCGTGCTGGTCTGTGACGGTGCCGGGTGGCACCAGACGGGCGAGCGCCTGACTGTGCCCGGCAATCTCAGCCTGCTTCGGCTGCCGCCATACGCACCCGAACTCAATCCCATCGAGAACGTCTGGGAATATCTTCGCGGCAATCAGCTCAGCATGCGGGTCTGGGACAGTTACGAAGCCATCCTCGACGCATGCTGCAACGCTTGGAACCGCTTCCTTGCCGATACCGCCCGGGTAGCTTCAATAACCACCCGGGATTGGGCATCGGTCACAATTTAAGGCGGTTGGTATTACTCGATTGCGGATTCCGACGATAGCGGACAGCGATTCCGATCGAAGCCGGACGCTGATTTCGATCGAAGGCGGACAGGGATTCCGATGATCCCGTCCAGGGTCGTCGTCGACGTGGCTTATGGAGTCAGTTGACTGCTTCGGCGTCAAGCATGAGCGCGTTGGCAGCCCGTTTGCGCAGGGATTCTCCTTTCAGCAGTCGAGCGCGGTGGGCGTTGTGAACAAGCCGGTCCAGCACAGCGTCGGCGATGGTGGGATCGCCGATAACCTCATGCCAGTGATCGACCGGTACCTGGCTGGTGACGATGGTTGAGCCGCGCTCGTGGCGATCGTCCATGATTTCCAGCAGGTCGCGGCGTTGCTCGCCGGTGAGCGGTGCCAGACCCCAATCGTCCAGGATCAGCAGCTGCACCCGGCCGAGCGTCTTCAACAGCCGCCCATAACGGCCGTCGCCGCGTGCCAGGGCCAATGCTTCGAGCAGCCGAGGGACCCGATAGTAGGAGACTGAGCGATTGTCGCGGCACGCCTTGTGACCGAGGGCGCAAGCGATCCACGACTTGCCGACGCCGGTTGGGCCGATCACCAGCAAGTTCTGTTTACGGTCGATCCAGTCACCGGCGGCCAGCTTGTGGAACAAGGTTCGGTCGAGGCCGCGGGGCGCTCGTAGATCAACGTCCTCGACGACCGCCTCCTGCCGCAGGGCAGCGAAACGCAGGCGGGCGGCCAGCCGCTTGTTCTCGCGCTCCATGGTCTCGCGGTCGAGCAACAGCGCCAATCGCTCCTCGAAGGCCAGTGCCGCAATGTCAGGTTGTCGTCGCTGATCATCGAGCGCCTTGGCCATTCCGGTCAGCCCAAGGGCCAGCATGCGTTCCTGAGTTGGGTGAGCGAGCATCGGATCTCCTTTCAATGCCAGGGGTCAATGGTAGTAGCCGCGGCCACGGATGTTGGCGTGCAGCAAGGGGGCAACGTCCGGTGCGGCGGTGTCGTGGAACGCCCGGTCGAGGCCGGTCTTCAGGATCGAGGCGATTGAGCCGTAGCTGCGCGCCCCGATGGTCAGGCCGCGTTGGCAGGCTGCTTCAAGCCGTTCCGCGCCATAGGTCTTGGCCAGGCGCAGGATGCCGAGGCAGGCACGAAAGCCCTGCTCGGGATGTGGCTTGGTGCGCATGATGGTCTCGACCAATGCGGTCGTGCTCGGCCCGATCTCGGCGGCAAAAGACAGTATCCGCGCCGGCGTCCAGCTCGCGTAACGGCGATGCGCGCTCGGCATGTGCTCCGGCGTCGTCGTGTGCCGCCGCTTCAGCGCCGATCGCGGGTGCGCCGCGACACGCCGGCCGGCATGGAAGACCTCGATCGTCGTGTCGGTGATGCGGGCCTCGACCACTTCCCGGATCAGCCGCGACGGCACCGAATAGAAATGGCCGTGCACTTCGATGTGGTAGTCGGGGGCCACCCGGCATCGCCGCCACTCGGCGTAGGTGTAAGGCTCCGCCGGCAATGGCAGCAGCGCGGGCCGGTCGATCGCGTCGAAGAATTCCCGCCGGCTGGCGCCGAGCTTGCGCATCAGTCGGGCATTCAGATCGCCCAGCACTTCTCGGATTGCCTCGTTCAGCTCGCCGAGCGACAGAAACCGGCGGTTACGCAGGCGCGCCAGGATGAAGCGCTCGACGATCAGTACGGCCACTTCCACTTTGGCCTTGTCGCGCGGCCGCCGAACCCGGGCCGGCAGCACAGCGGCGCCATAATGGGCCGCCATCTCCTGGTAGGTGCGATTGATGCCGGGCTCGTAGCGACAGGCGGCGGTGACGCCGGCCCGCAGGTTATCGCAAACCAGCAGCTTCGGCGCGCCGCCGAGAAACGTCAGCGCGTTGACGTGGGCGCCGATCCAGTCGGCGAGCCCTTCACTCCAGCGAGCTTCCGCGTAGGTGTAGTTGGAGGCGCCCAGCACCGCGACGAAGACATGGGCCGGCCGCACTTCGCCGCTCCCTGCGTCGAACACCGGCACGGTGTCACCGGCGTAATCGACAAATAGCTTCTCGCCGGCGACATGGGTCTGGCGCATCGTCGCGCTGACGCCTCGCCGCCACTCGATATACAGATCGCAAAACCGGCTGTAGCCGTAGCCGTCCGCATGATCGGCGCGGTACTCTTCCCAGAGCAGGACCAGGGTCACGCCGCGGCGCCGCAGCTCCGCATGGACGTGCTGCCAATCCGGCACGGCCCGGGTCGGCACCTTGTTGAGACCGGCCGGGAGGAACAATCGACGTTCCAGTTCGGCATCGTCGATATCGGCCGGCACCGGCCAGGTGATCCCGATAACCGAGGTCCGTCGCAAATACTCCGCGACCGTCGTGCGCCCAATCCCGACCGACCGCGCGATCGTCCGTACGCTCGCGCCACACGCGTACTTCAGCCGCAATACTTCTCGCACTTTCCGCATCGACAATCTCTCGCCTGGCATCGCTGTCCCCCTTGGCTCGGAGGACCACGCTACCGGTCATCGGATCGTCGACTTCGACCCTGGATACCCGCCCCTCAGGGCTGTCCGGGATCAATCGGAATCACTGTCCCGCTTCCGTCGGAATCAGGGGCCGCCTTGCGTCGGAATCACTGTCCGCTTTCCCTCGGATTCCGCATACTCGATCCCATGCCCCAAGTCCTCGAGCCGCACGAACTGAAACCCGGCCTTCTCGTCTTTCGCCGTGCGGACGTGAAGCACCGGCATTGGTATTGCCGGATCAAGCTCCCGAAGGAAGATCGCTACAAGACCGTCTGCCTCAAGACGGCTGACCTCAACGAGGCGCGTGACAAGGCGTTCGACCACGACGCCGAGATACGCTTCCGCCTCAAGCATGAGATCCCCGTCTTCGACAAAACCTTCAGCGAGGTTGCCGAGGAGTTCTCCAAATTCCAGAAGGCGCGCTCGGAGGCCGGCGAGATCACCTTCCATCGCTGGCGGGTCATGCACTCCCACATCAAGACCCAGCTCAATCCCTATGTCGGCACGGCCCAGATCACCCAACTCGGCGAGGATCGGTGGAAGAGCTTCCCGGCCTGGCGCCAGAAGACCGGCAAAGGCCGGTCCGGCGGCCGGGTCAGCGACGGCACCATCCGCGACGAGATGGCGACCTTCCGCTCCGTCATGAATTTTGCCGCTGGCAAGAGCTACATCCGCGACAGTCAGGTTTTTGAGGGGAAGCTGCCCCTCGCCAAGACCAGGCGCGAGGAGTTCACCCCGCAGGAATACCGCAAGCTTCACACGTTCGCGCGTACCTGGATCAAGGGCGCGCAAAACGACGTGAAAACTTGGTCACGGACCGTGACCTACAATTTCATCCTCGTGATGGCCAACACGGGCATGCGGCCCTCCGAAGCAAAAAATCTGCGATGGCGCGACATCGCCACCCAAACGGACCGGCAGGGCCGGCGATTTGTTCGCATCGACGTGCGGGGAAAGGGCAAGTTCCGTACGTTGGTCGCCCCAGAAAGCGTCGCTACGTATCTCGACCGCATCCGCGACTTGCTCACGGAGATGGCAGAGAAGCGAGCGGCCCAATCAGCGTCGGAGGCGTTGCGGAAGGGTTCATCTTCAACTCCGGGTGCCGCTAAAACATGGACCGAGCCGGACGACTTCGTGTTCGTGAACGAACAAGGCGTACCGGCGCGGACGCTCTACTATTCGTTGATCGAGCGGCTGCTAATCGAATCCGAACTGCAGCACAGCTCCTCGGGCAGCCGGCGTAGCACTTATTGCTTCCGGCATACCTATGCCACGTTCCGACTTACGGAAGGCGTAGATGTGTATTTCCTCGCGAAGCAGATGGGCACATCGGTCAAGATGATCGAGGACCACTACGGCCATGCGACCCCGGTCAAGAATGCGGATCGCATTCTCCTGGGTCTTCCCGGCTGGGAGCCGATCGCCGCCGCGCCGCAGGAGGCGCGCTGATAGCGCGACTATCGGCTCCTCTCTCTCAGGTCGCGAGCCTGCAGGCGAAAGAGCGACCCCTCTCGATCGAACATGATTGGCCCGATTCGTCGAGCTTCGACGACAGCGCCAACCCGCGACGCCAGAGGTTTAGTCGTGCGATTTGATCTCTAAAGCGTAGGCTCGGCCTGGCGCCCATGGGCTAGCTTTCCGGAAAGAGGCGCGGAAACAGCATGTCGAGCGTATCGGTTGGAAAGCGCAGCGATACCGGCCCTTTCGGAGTATCGGAGGCCAATAGGCCGGCTGCGACCACGTCGTTGAAGACGCGCCGCGCGGTGCGCTCCGGGAGTCCTGTAATTCGCGGCACTTCCCCCCGCTCGAATTCGCCCCGAATGAGCGCCTCCTCCAGCAATCGAGCTGCCTCGGGCCGGAGCTTCTCGCTCCGCTCGACGTAAGCGCGCAGGCGGCGCGCCAGCGTGTCGAGTTCGAACAAGCCCGACATGAAATTCACCTGATCGATGCAGACGCGTAGGAACCACGAACTGAACTCGACCAAAGCGCGTTCCGAGAGATTGCCACGGCCATCGAGATCACCCTGCCGGGGCGAGTCGGCGTGGTCCATCATCCGCTTGTAATCGCCGCGGCTCTCCAGGCCACGCGCAAGCCCGCGCGAGATCGACCACAAGCCGTGCGCGCCGATGCCGGCCATGTGTGCCATGGCATGGCTCATCAATCGGCTGACGCGGCCATTCCCATCCGGAAACGGATGAATGTAGTTGAACCGGTGATGGGCAGCCGGTATGGCAAGAATACGCGCGGCCATCCCGAGGCCTTGGAAGCGATAACGCTCGGCAAAATGTGCCATGAAAGTGGCAACGCGCGTGCTCGAAGGCGGAATGTGCCGGCCAACGGCAACGTCATGTTCCTCGCGCGAGCGCCATTCGCCGGGCTCCATCAGAAACTCACGCCCATTGCCCTGCACGCGAAGCATCTCCTCGGGTGCGCCGTCATAGAACTCCCGATGCAGCCACAGAATAAAATCGGTCGAGGCCGGTTCGATAGGCCTACGATCGGCCATCAGATCCACTTCGGCCTGGAGCCGCACATGCGCGGCGGCCTCAATTTGCAAATTGCGGCGCTCGCGGTCCCGATCGAATTGTCCAGCGAGCGCGCGCTCGATATCGCGCGGCCGCGTGTTGTGTCCCTCAATGAGATTGCTGTAGTAGCTGTTCATGATGCGCACGAGCGCGGCGAGATTGCTGGCTGTGTGCGGATGGAGTGCGCGGCCAAGCGTCGCCGAGGCTGCCGCCAGTTCCGCGACGGCATCCGACAAGGTTTCCGGCACCACTTCGAGGCGTGCTAGCTCGATGCGATCCACGCTCTCAATGAGCGGTTTTTTGGCCGATTTTTTAAGCATGCTAACTTAATGTTACTAAAGACA
This sequence comes from uncultured Alphaproteobacteria bacterium, assembly GCA_963737875.1. GTDB lineage: Bacteria > Pseudomonadota > Alphaproteobacteria > ATCC43930 > CGMCC-115725 > DATARH01. The sequence goes on from CAVTUM010000021.1 coordinate 124,387, forward strand.
TAATCGGGATAATACAAGGGGAATTGGCCGATCTCGTGGCCGATGTTGGAGCAATTCGAACAGGAAATTTGGCCGATCTAAAGGACAGATCAACTGCTTGAAATAACTACAGTTATTTTGAATACAAGCATAGATTTGGCCGATCCTTTGGCCGATCGGGAAGCACTATAACAGCTCGCTCTATCACGCTCCCCGTCAGGTTGCTTGCTGCGCGATGCAGCTTGATACATCAAGCACCGCAATTTCCGGCTGCGGCGCATCGGGCGACGCACTAGCTATCTCGACCGCGAGGCGGCATAGGCGCTCGATTACTTGACCGAAATTCAGAAACGCCCCTGTATCCGGGTCTTCCCAACCGCGGGGGCGCGCGTGCTGATGTACGAGGAGAAGTACTCCATGCCGCCCGCCCCTCGCACGGAGATAGCGACCACACAGCTGAACGTCGAGAGCTTCCTCTAACTGGCGAATACTCCAGCTTTCTGCCACCTTGATTTCCGTAGCTACGCTGGCGTCCGTCGCTCTTGCTCGCAGACGAACATCAGGTTCCTTCTCCCCAACAACATGGGGCTCGCGCTCGACCGAATAGGCGCGGCCTTGCTGTCGGCGCAGCTCTTGAGCAATCCAATTCTGGACTGCCGTTTCGTCAGGGAGACCTTGGAGGGTCGGCCCTTGAGCAAAATCACCGTGGAGGAGATCGTGCTGCAGATCGTCAAACCGACGGAGCACCGTACGCTGTACATCCACAGCGGTGCTCGGCGCGGCTTCCGCGGCCGCTTCAAAAGCCGCGGCTTCGCCGGGGAGCCAAGGCCCACTCTCGGCATCCAGGTGCGCGCGTTCACTAGCGCGGTCCCGCAAAACGTTCCGGTCGATCGGGCAATTGGGGTCGGCTGCAAGCCGACCTATGGCTGCAAATGTCGCCCGCCCCGGCGTGTCAATCAACTGCTTGAAGGCTGCGCCGCGCGCGTGCTCGGCATTGTCCCGCTCGTCGGGAGAAAAGACTTCGCCGTTGGCCCGGTTTCTATCTTCCTCGTAGAGAATGGTTCGGAATGCTATCCTAACCAGGCGCTCGAGCGTCGCAAAGCTAAGCGGCGCGGATCGCTCCAGCGAGCGGCCAAACCCCGTACCGAACAAGTCAGGCAATATGCCTTGCATCAGTTCTGTTTGTGCCCGCGGGGCCAGCCCATCCAACCGTTCGATAAGGGCCTCGGTCGCCGCGTCCCCGTTCACACTAAATGCCGCGCCCAGATAAAGCGCCCCCAATCGGGCGTCCGCCGCCTTGAACCTTTCAATCGCCAAAGCTGCAAATTCCGCCCGGCTCTCGCGAAGCCCCTCGACGATAATCCGCAATATGACCGGCACGGCGGCATCGAGAAAAATCTGGGCGATCCCGAAGTTGGGTGTAGAGCACCGGTGCAACCAACTCCGCGACGACTGTGCCGGCGCGCGATATATCTTCCAGCACCTCGCACCTATCACGCGGCTCCGGGTCATTGATTTCGGCCTCGACTTCCCGCCGAAGCACATCCCGAACTTCGGTCGGTTTCGCCGCCGCCAGCCCTGCGAACCACGCCGGGAAACCGTTCAGCTCAAGGGTTCCGTAAGCGGCGGCAAGCGAGGCTTCGTCCGAGGACAGTTGCTCCGCCCAGCGCGTGTTCCCCGCGGCTTCGAGGCTGATCCCCGCGATGCCCATACAGTCCAACCCGAGGATGCGGTTCCGCTCGTTTGCGGACCGCTCGCTCTTCAACTTAGGCTGCCATTGCCGCCAGAACCTGATTAACGCGTCGCGCAGCGCCGCGGCGACTTCGGGGCCCAGCATCGGTTCGAGTGGCGCTACGGTGTCGATGGCGTAGCGCGTGTTTGCATCGACCGCTTCTGACAGCAGGAGCCAAAGATGATAGAGGCGGGTATCAACGCCTTCGGCCGTTGGCGCCGGGATTTCGCGAAGTTGGTTGGGGTCCGCGCGCAGCCTGTCGACGAATTCCACCCAGGACTGGTCCCGCTCGGCGCGCGCCGCCGCATTCCGCTGTTTAAGCGCTTCGAGCTCTTGCTCCTGCACGAGCCGTTCCGGCGACAAAGCAGGCGGATTGATCCAACCCTCAAATGTCGCCGCCATAACTCCCTCGGTGAGTGAGGTTGCCCCGTTTTGGTGGACGGTTTTTCGGCTAACAAGTTAGTTGTCGGTCATGGGGGCCTGCATGTCGGCTTCGTAGGTTATCGGCGACCTGTATCCCAGCCGCGGACACGCTCGCGTTGGGCGCGTTCATGCGCGGGCCTTTCGTAGGTCTGTCGGAGGAAGAGCTGCTCGACATCACAGCCGCGCTGCCGCCAGACCCGAACCGCCCGGAGATGCTGCCTCGCCTCTCGCTTCTAACGGACCCTGAGCTTGTTGCGCATCCGGTTGCCCGCGAGATGTTGCTGATCCTGCGCGACCTTCGGCGGCGCGTTCGGTCGACAACGCCTATGCTGCTACTGTCCGAAGCGATTGAGCGGCTAATGATCCGGCCCATTCTCGCGTCGCGCCCCGGCGAGGATTGCGCCCGCGCTTTGGCGAACCTCGACGCCTTTCTTGAGCGCGCGCGGCCCTACGGCGTGAGGGGCCTGAAGCGCCTGACCCGCGATCTCGGTACCGCCTGGGCGGCCCGCGAAGCCTCTCCGGAAGGCCGGATCGATGCGCAGGACAGCGCCATCGAACTCGTCACGATGCACAGCGCCAAGGGCCTCGAATGGCCGGTGGTAATCCCGGTCAATACGGCAACGCAGCGCCGGTCGCCCGAGCCCTTTGTGCACCGACCGTCCGACGACACGCTTCACTGGATCGTCGGCGAGGCGGCGCCTCCCGATCTTCGGCTCGCGATGCAGGCGGATGACGAAAGCCTCCTGCGCGAACAGCAACGGCTGCTCTACGTCGCCTGCACACGCGCCCGCGATCTCCTCGTCCTGCCGGTGTTGCCCGGCGCGGCGGCCAATTCCTGGGCGCGCATCGTCGATCTGGCGCACAGCACCTTGCCATCACTCGATGTAGCCAAGCTGCCGCCTGCGGTTACGGCGACGCCATCTATCGAGGCGCCGAATTTGCAGACAGCAGAAAGTTTCGAGGCTGAAGCCGCTGCCATCAGCCTTCGCACCACCCGGCTCACCTGGCTTCGGCCGAGCGATCACGATGCGGACCGCATGCCCGTTAGCGAGGCGGTGGCTGTCGAGCTCAATGAGGCGCCGGAGGCCGAACTTCCGGTCGGCGCGGGCCGGATACGTGGTCTCGTGCTGCACAAGCTGATCGAAGAAATCCTGTCCGGCGAAGTGGAGGAAACCCCAGGGGAATCGGGTGAAGGAAATCACGCGGCGATGAGACTTGCGAGATACTCGTCGTCCCATCCTGCGGTTTTTCTGCGCAGGCGGATGGAATCCTTGCCCGGGGCTTTTCGAGTGAGGTTGTAGGCGATGTGCCGGCAGGTGGCGAAATTGGCTGGGGCATTGTCGGTTCTGACGCGGCATTCGTCGTCGCGGAAGACCATGTCCATGACCCAGTGCAAGGAGTTCTCGATGGCCCAGTGGGCGCGGATCATCGGGCCGACGGCGGCGGCCGACAGCCCCAGCGAGGTGAGGTAGAAGCGGGTTTCGTTGGTGATCTTGCCGTTGATTTCGCGCCGGCTTTCGACCACGACGACGGCGTTCAGGCCGGGCCATTGGTGGCGCGCCCGCAGCCAGTCGAGATCGTGGATCATCGTGTAGTGCCGGGTCTCGATACGGCCGTGATCGGCGTCGACTGTTTCGTGCGTGCTGATCGTGGCGTCCTTGTATTTCAAGGCTTTCTGCTCGTCGACGAAGACCTCGACATCCTCGCGCAGGGTTCCCTGATTGCCTTTCAGCGCGACAATGTATTCGGCCTTTTTCTCGATGATCTTGGTGGCGATGTCGCGCTGGCAGCCCATCGCATCGATCGTCACCACCGCGCCCTCGATCGACATCATGTCGAGCAGCGCCGGGATCGCGACGATCTCGTTCGACTTCTCGCTCACCTTGACCTGGCCGAGCACGATGCGTTGCCGGGCCGCGAAGGCAGAGACCATGTGGATCGCCTCTTTCGAACCCTTCCTCTGATACGAGCGCCGTGAGGTCTTGCCATCGATCGCGATGACCTCGGCGGGCGTGTTGGTCAGCGCGGCGACCCAGGCCACGAAGCAAAGCTGAAAGGCGCGGGCGTCGAGCGTGGCGAAGATATCGCCAAGATGATCATGCGAAGGTGTGCCGTTCACATAGGGCCGAAACCGTCGCAGCAGTTCGATCTTGCGTTCGCCAAACCGCGCGATGTCGGTGAACGCCTCCGCCCCCGCAAGAACCGCCAGAAGGATCAGGAGCAGGACTTCCGGCAGAGGATAATCCACTTTGCCAGCCTGACGATGGTCCGGCAACCCGCTGAAATGGTGAAGGAAACTCGTCGTCTCCGCAATCGCTGCAAACCCTGCCCCCTCGGAACCCATCAGCGTCCTCCACCTGCCACTCAGCGGAGCACAACAAATTCAGCCTTTCAGGCGTTTGTCACGGGTCCTTTCACCCGATTACCCTGTCATTATCCCGCGTCAGGGTTGACCTCATCGGCGAACCAAAGTAGAACAACGAATCTGTTTAGGGTTTGTTCCCGCAGCGGGAGAGCCGCCATGCTGACGAAAAAGCAGCACGAACTTTTGATGTTCATCAACCAGAGGTTGGCCGCTACCGGTGTCGCGCCGTCCTTCGATGAAATGAAGGACGCGCTGAGCCTGCGCTCGAAATCCGGCATTCACCGGCTGATCAGCGGGCTTGAGGAGCGCGGCTTCATCCGCCGGCTGCCGCACCGCGCCCGCGCCCTCGAAGTCACCAAGCTGCCCGAGGAAGCCGCCGCGTCGGGCACCGGGCGCGGACGGTTTTCGCCAACCGTGATTCGCGGGGATTTCGCCTCGGCGCTGCCCGGTGCGCCGGTCGCCCCCGATACCGCCGCGGTGGACCTGCCGCTCTACGGCCGGATCGCTGCCGGCACGCCGATCGAGGCGTTGCGCGACCAGACCAGTTCGGTCGCGATCCCCGGCAGCCTGATCGGCCGCGGCGACCATTATGCGCTCGAAGTCGCCGGCGACAGCATGATCGAGGCCGGTATTCTCGACGGTGACACGGTCATCATCCAGCGTTGCGAAACCGCCGAGAATGGCGAGATCGTCGTCGCCCTGATCGACAACATGGAAGCGACATTGAAGCGATTGCGCCGCCGCGGCGCCTCGATCGCCCTCGAACCGGCCAACAAGGCCTACGAAACCCGCATCTTCGGCCCCGACCGCGTCAAGGTGCAGGGCCGCCTCGTCGGGTTGCTGCGGCGCTATTAGCGCGGCGTCCATTTGGTCAAATGCCGCTCCAGGATCGAACTCAGCCGCCGAAATCGATCATCACGGGTACGTGGTCGGACGTTTGCGTCCAATGGCGGCTGTCGCGGTGGACGGTGGCGGCGGTGAGGGCGGGGAGCAGCGGTGGGGTGACCCAGATATGGTCGAGACGGCGGCCGCGGTCGCTCGCGGCCCAGTCGCGGTTGCGATAGCTCCACCAGGTGTAGAGACGCTGGTCCGCCGGCACGAAATGGCGTACCGCGTCGATGAACCCGCCGGCCCGCTGCATCGCGGCGAGCCGCTCGACCTCGACCGGTGTGTGGCTGACGACGCTCAGCAATTGCTTGTGCGACCACACATCGGTTTCGAGCGGCGCGATATTGAGATCGCCGACCGCGATCATCGGGCGGCCGGCGTTGCGCTCGGCGCTGAACCACGCGGTCAGTTCGTCGAGAAACTGGAGCTTGTGGGCGAATTTCGGGTTGAGGTCGGGATCGGGTATGTCGCCGCCGGCCGGCACGTAGATGTTGTGCAGTTCGACGCCGTTCGGCAGTTCGACAATGGCATGCCGGCAATCGCTGCGGGCGCACCACGAGCGGGTTGAGGGGCCGGCGAGCGGCTCGCGCGACAGGATGGCGACGCCGTTATAGCCCTTCATTCCATGCACCAGCATGTGCCGATAGCCCGCCGCCTCGATCGCCTCGCGCGGAAACAAATCGTCCGGGGTCTTGGTCTCTTGCAGGCACAGCACATCGGGCTGCTGTTCTTCGAGCAACCGGCGCACGAGGTCGATGCGCAGCCGAACCGAATTAATGTTCCAGGTAATCAGACGCACGGCTTTATCCACACGCGGGAAGCGGGGCGGCAGATTGCCGTGTCCTTGGAGCGGTCGGCAAGGTGGGGGAAACGGGGTACAACAAAAAACGGCGCCCGGTCGGGGGGAAGACCGGGCGCCTGCTTTGCAGAAGCGCTTGGGGGATGTAACCGGACCCGCAGGGGAAACGGGGCCGGTTCACAAGAGGGTTTTTGCTCCTCTCCGCTTCTGAACTCTTAAGTAGGGATGGAGTCGCCGGAACGAAATGCATTTCGCGCATGCGTTCTCGGCGAAAAACGCATGAACTAATCGGGAACTTCGGGCTTGTAAACCTCAGGCAGCGCGACGGCTGGTCGCATCGCCCGCTAAAGTTGCATGGCAGACTTCTGAAAATGCCGCAAACAGCGCTCGCGAAAACGGGTTTTCCAGCGGCTTGTACTCAGGGTGCCACTGCACCCCAACGACAAATCGGGCATCCGGCAGGCTGACCGCCTCGATCTGTCCGTCGGGTGCCACGGCCTCGACCCGGAGATCGGGCGCCGGCTGGTCGATGCCCTGGCCGTGCAGCGAATTGACCATGATCTCGGTCGCGCCGGCCAGTTGCGCCAGATAACCGCCGGGCGTCAGCGTGACGCTGTGCGCCGGTCCATAACGCTCGTCCTGCGTGAAATTCCCGCGGCGGCGGCGATGGTTGACGCGCTCCGGCATGTCGAAGATGCGCTGGAACAGCGTGCCGCCGAGCGCGACGTTGAGTTCCTGGATGCCGCGGCAGATCGCCAGCACCGGCATGTCGCGGCGCACCGCCTCGCGGATCAGCGGCAAGGTCGTGGCGTCGCGATCCGGGTCGTGCAGCGTGCCTTCCATGCTCGGCGGGCCGCCGTAATGGCTGGGTTCGACATTCGACGGGCTGCCGGTCAACAGCAGGCCGTCGATCGCATCGAGCAGCGCACTGTGATCGAGCCTGGGCCCGATCGACGGGATCATGATCGGAATGCACCCGGCCGCGTCGATGATCGCGTGCGGATAGCGCTCGCTGGCGGTGTGGAAGATGCGTTCGTTGATCGTGCGCAGGCAGCACGGGATGCCAATAATCGGAAGGCTGCGACCGGGCATCAGGCTCGCTCTTGTTGGCTCTTAGCGGTTGGTTCCGGAAAAGAGATACTGATACTGAAACAGCTTGGGGTCCAACGCCATACCGAACTGCAGGTCGGACAGGGTGACGTTGGTGGTCTTGCCGCGCTGATCGACGACGATCCACTGCCGCAATACGATCGGATTTTCGTTAAACACCAGGGTCAGCGATCCGGCATCCGGCTGCGCCGTTTCGACGACTGTGACATAAACAAAAGCACCGTTGCGCTGAAATTGCGTGACGACCACATCGGACCCAAAGTTGATCGGATCACGCAAAAAGAACCAGGCTGGCGTAGACCGTAATTCATATTTTGACGTCTGGTTCAGTTCTCTGTCCCAGTAGTAAACATTGGCGCTGTCAGCGAGCAGAATATTGGGCGTCGGGTTTGCGTATTCAAAACGCATGCGGCCGGGGCGTGACACCCAGACATGTCCGGTGCTGACTCCGCCATTGTTGGCGGTCTGCTGAAACCGGGCACCCATCGTGCGAATGCCGTTCAGGTATGCGGCAATCCGCTGCAGTTCGAGCGTGTCCTGCGGCGACAGCGGCGCCGGTGCGGGTGCAGCGGCGAATGCGGCCGTCGCACCGCCGCCGATCAGGAACAGCGACGCGGCAAGCAGATGGCGGCGTCGCAGAAGCAATGTCATCCGCAGGGTTCTCCGGCTCCTGCCGCCAAAAACGGCGGCCTGCCGGGCACATAATCCCGATGCCGGCGGCTTCAATGCGGCGCGCCGTCTTGTCGTCTCCCGTTCGGGGCCGGTCACTCGATGTTCCGGGCCAGGACCTCGCGTTTGCCGACGTGGTTCGCGGTGCTGACGACGCCTTCCACCTCCATCTTCTCGATCAGGCGGGCGGCGCGGTTGTAGCCGATCTGCAGATGCCGCTGCACAAAACTGGTCGAGGCCTTGCGCTCGCGGCACACCAGCGCCACCGCCTGATCGTAAAGACCGTCGCCCGAACTGACCTCGTCGTCGCCGAACGGATCGATGGCGTTGCCCGGTCCCTCATCCTCGGTGATCTCGTCGATATAGTCGGGCTCGCCGCGCATCTTTAGAAACGAGACGACGCGCTCGACCTCCTCATCCGTCACGAACGGCGCGTGCACCCGCGTCACCCGCCCGCCGCCGGCCATATAGAGCATGTCGCCGCGGCCCAGCAGCTGTTCGGCGCCGCCTTCGCCGAGAATCGTGCGGCTGTCGATCTTGGACGTGACCTGAAAGCTGATGCGGGTCGGGAAATTGGCCTTGATCGTGCCGGTGATGACATCGACCGAGGGGCGCTGCGTCGCCATGATGATGTGGATGCCGGCAGCCCGCGCCATCTGCGCCAGGCGCTGCACCGAGGCTTCGATATCCTTGCCGGCGACCAGCATCAGATCGGCCATCTCGTCGACGATGACGACGATCAGCGGCAGTTCGGTGGCATCGAACGGCTGTTCCTCGAAGACCGGCGGTGCCGGTTTCGGCGTCAAAGCCGGTCTGCACCTTGCGGATCAGGCTTTCGCCCCTGGCAGCCGCCTCGCGGATGCGCTGGTTGAACCCCTCGATGTTGCGCACCCCGAGCTTCGACATTTTCTGATAGCGGCTCTCCATCTCGCGCACGGTCCATTTCAGCGCCATCACCGCCTTTCTCGGGTCGGTGACGACCGGCGAGAGCAGATGCGGGATGCCGTCATAGACCGACAATTCCAGCATCTTCGGATCGACCATGATGAATTTGCAGCGCTCCGGCGGCATCCGGTAGAGGATCGACAGGATCATCGTGTTGATGCCGACCGATTTGCCGGACCCGGTCGTCCCGGCGATCAACAGATGCGGCATGCGCGCGAGATCGGCGATGACCGGCTCGCCGCCGATATCCTTGCCGAGACCGAGCGCGAGGCGGCCGGTGTGCTTTTCATAGGCCGGCAAATCGAGCAACTCGCGCAGATAGACCGTTTCGGCCTTCTGGTTCGGCAGTTCGATGCCGATCACGGTGCGCCCCGGCACCACCGCGACGCGCACCGAAATCGCGCTCATCGAGCGGGCGATGTCGTCAGCGAGGCCGATCACCCGCGATGCCTTGATGCCTGGCGCCGGCTCCAGTTCGTAAAGCGTTACGACCGGGCCGGGGCGCACCTGCACGATCTGGCCGCGGACGCCATAATCCTCGAGCACCGCTTCGAGCATGCGGGCGTTCTTGCTCAGCGCCTCCTCGTCGATGGCCTCGCCGCGCCCGGCCGGCGCCTTGGTCAGCAGCCCGAGTTCCGGCAATAGCGGCTCGCTGTCGGAGATCAGGTCGAGGGCGGGTTGTGAATCCTGCTCGGCCCGCCTGCCTGCGGGCGCCGGCTTGGCGCGCGGCATCACCAGCCGCACAAGCCTCCCGGCCGATGGCTCGGCCTCGGGTGCCGGCGACGCAGCGGCGGGGGAAGCGGCGGCGCGGCCGAGATGCGGTTCGCGGCGGTCGGGCAGCGGCGTGACCACCGAGCGCGGGTTGCCGGCCGGCCGCATGCGCGGGTCACGCTCCTGCGGCGACGGGCCGAATGTCGGCTCGTCCTCCTCCCCGCGGCGTTCGCGCCAGGCGTGCCACGCACCCTGGGCGACGCGCTGGCTGAACGCGGCGGCCAGCGCCGTGCCATGCCCGGAGGCGCGGGCAAACCGACTGGCGCCGCGCCCGGCGCCTTTGCCGAGAACCCGCCAGTCGCCGGGCGACAACCCGACGATCGACAACAGCAGGAGCCCGACCAGCGCCGCCGCGAGCATCGCCAGCGGCAGTGCGATCGGCTCAAAACCGGCACGTGTCTCCAGGTTCAGCAAAACCCAGCCGATCGTGCCCCCGGCCCCCGCCGGCAACGCCATAAGCGGATGCAGGATCGCGCACGCGGCGGCACCGAGGACCAGCGCCGCCAGCACCATCAAGAGGCGCCGCGGCAGGTGGCTGATCGGCCGCTGCAACATCAGGTTGAAGGCCCAGCCCAGCAAGACGGCCGGCACCAGATAGGCCGCGAGGCCAAAGCTTTGGATCAGCACATCGGCGATCGTCGCACCGTTATGCCCGAGATAATTGTGCACCGGGCCGTCAACCGCGGTATCGAGTGACGCATCCGCCGGGTTGAACGTCAGCAAGGCGAGCAGCACCAGAAAGCTCGCCAGCACCAGCGCGCCGCCAAGCCCTTCATACGCGCGGTGTCTCAGCCCGCCAAATGTCTCAATACGCCAGCCTCGCCAGCGATGGCCGAAGCCGCGAACCCCAACCTGTGCGGTTCTGGGCATCCCCCTTGCCCCCTTTGATCAGCGCCGCGTCCCAGCCCCCCAGCCGAAACGTGGCGGGTTATGCGTTACAACACGCGCCGGATGCGTGAAAACGCGGTATCGAGCGTCGCGTCGTCGTGCACGATCGCCAGTCGGATATAGCGGCTGCCGGGGTTTTCCCGGCCGTCCGCGGCGCGCGCGGTATAGCCGCCCGGCAGCACGCGGATCGCCGCGTCGCGCCACAGCCGCACCGTCGCCGCCTCGCCATCCCCGACATCGAGCCACAGAAAAAACCCGCCATCCGGCCGATAGAACCCGAAGCGGCCTTCCAGCGCACCGGCGGCGATGTCGAATTTGCGGCGGTAGCAGCGCGCGGTTTGCCTCGACATGCGCCTCGTCGCCCCATAGCGCGGTCGCCGCCGCCTGGATCGGCAATGGCACCTGACAGCCGCCATAGCTCGCGCAAATGCGAGTAATGCCCGATCAGCTTCGGGTCGCCGGCGACAAAGCCGGAGCGCAGCCCGGCCGCGCTCGACCGCTTCGACAACGAATGAAACACCACAACATTGATCGAACCCGCTGCCAAGCGCGGCGCAGGCTTCAAGCGCTCCCGGCGGCGGCAGCTGGTCGTAGATCTCGGCGTAGCACTCATCGACCGCCAGCACGAAATCGTATTCGCGGGCCAGCCGGATCGCCTGTTTCAGATAGTCGAGACTGGCGATCGCGCCCTGCGGGTTGGCCGGCGAGCACAGGTAGAACAGCGCCGTGCGTTCGAGCGTCTCGCGCGGGATCGCGGCGAGATCGGGCATGAAGGCGTTTTCGCGCGTCGCGTCGAGAAACACCGCATCGGCCCCGGCCATCGTCGCGGCGCCGTTATAGACGAGGTAGTACGGGTTCGGCACCAGCACGACCGGCCGCTGCCCCGCCTTCAGGCGCGGCACGACGAGGCTGGAAAACAGGTACAGCCCCTCTTTGGTGCCGGCGAGCGTCAGCACGTTGCGTTCGGCATCGACCGCGCCGGCCGGCAGGCGATAGCGTCGGGTCAGCCAGTCGGCGATCGCCTGACGCAATTCCGGCGTCCCGGCCATCGACGGATATTTGTTCCACTCCTGCGCGTGCGCCATCAGCGTTTCAGTCAGCAAGGCCGGCGGCTGGTGCTGCGGCTCGCCGACCGACATCAAAATCGGCGGGTCGTTGACGACCGGCGTCACCGGGTTCAACAGCGTGCGCAACGCCTCGAACGGGTAGTCGGATAGGGTGTCGAGCTGCGGGTTGAGCGGCACGCGATAGTCCCCTGGGCGATCCAGCCGGCTGGTATTCCCCGGCGAAGATTCCAAGCGACCTTACGCGATTGGCTGCCTTGGCGGAAGGATTGCCGCTGCTGGACTCGCCACCTGCCCGCCGCCATGTTGCGGCGATGGACGATGCCGAGCTGATCATCGCGGGGGCCGGACTGACCGGCATGCTGCTCGGCGTCGCCTGTGCCGGCGCGGGCATCGAGGTCGCGATTGTCGATCCGCAACTGCCTGAGGCAATGCTCGACCAGCGCTTCGACGGCCGCACCTCGGCGATCGCCTATGGCTCGCGGCTGGTGTTCGACGGCATTGGCTTATGGCCTGATATCGCCGCCGAGGCCGAGCCGATCCGCGAAATCCGCGTCGCCGACGACGAATTCGCCGTTGTTCCTGCATTACGACCACCGCGACCTCGCCCCTGCCGCCGCCGACCCGCCGCCGCTCGGCTATATCGTCGAAAACCGGGTGTTGCGCCGGGTGCTGTTCGAGCATGCCGCCGCACTGCCGAATTTGCGGCTGCTGACGCCGCAAACCATCGCGGGAATGAGCGCGATTGACACCGGCGCCATTGCGACGCTGGGCGACGGCACCAGTTTGCGGGCGCGGCTGGTGGCGGCGGCTGAGGGCCGCAACTCGCCGTTGCGCCGCGGCGCCGGCATCCGCGCCACCGAATGGCGCTACCGCCAGACCGGCATCGTCACAACCGTTGCGCACGAGCGGCCGCACGCCGGCATCGCGATCGAGCATTTCCTGCCGGCCGGTCCGTTCGCGATCCTGCCGATGACCGATGAGCCGCAACGAGAAGGCGGGCAGGTGCGCCGGGGCAGGTCGTCGATCGTATGGACTGAACACGCCGATCTGGCGCCGCGCCTGCTCGCCCTGCCCGACGCCGATTTTGCTAACGAACTGCTTGCGCGGTTCGGCGACTTTCTCGGGGCGCTCGAACCGGTCGGGCCGCGCTGGTCCTACCCGCTCGGGCTGATGCAGGCGGAGCGGTATGTCGCCCGGCGGCTGGCGCTGGTCGGCGATGCGGCGCATGTCATCCACCCGATCGCCGGGCAGGGCCTCAATATCGGCATCCGCGACATCGCGGCGCTCGCCGAACTGATCGTCGATGCCCGCCGTCTCGGCCTCGATATCGGTGACGACGCGGTGCTGGAGCCGTATCAGCGCTGGCGCCGCAGCGACGCGCTGATGCTCGCCGCCGTCACCGACAGCCTCAACCGGCTGTTCTCCAACACCATCCCACCGATCCGCCTCGCCCGCGATATCGGGCTGGCGCTGGTCAACCGCCTGCCGCCCATGAAACGCCTGCTGATGCGGCACGCAATGGGAACGCTCGGCGACCGCCCGCGACTGGCGCGTGGCGAGACGCTGTAACGGGACCACGATTGCCGCGGGGTTTCCCGGCAGAGGGAGCGATGTCGAACACGACCCTCTACGCCGCCACCATTGCGGCCATTCTGGTGCAGACGGGAACGATGATCGGCGTGCTGCTGCGCCGGCGCGGCATGCAGCCGGTTCTTGTGGTCAATCTGGCCTTCGCCGCCGCGGTGCTGCTCTTTATCGCGCCTACCCTACCCGATGAAATCGCGGTGCTCCGTACCGGCGCCTCCGGCGACCTGCTCGACTACCAGGGGCTGATCTGGGGCTGCGCCGAAGCGATCCTGGTGGTTGCATCGGTCTTGGCGTTTCGGGGAGCGTGGCCGGCGATGGTCATCGCCTGGATCGGCTTCTCCGCCCACCTGCTGTCCACCCTCGCCGCCCTCGCGTTTTTTCTGACCTTCGAGTTCAAGTGCTGCGGCTATCTCTAGGGACGCGATGGGTTTCGCTTCGCTCAACCCATCCTACGCGCCGTGCACAAGCCTGCCACCCTTAACCCCCGGGGAAGGTGTCCGCCATGAGCGACAAGATGCTGATTTACGCGACCGCCGTCGCGATCGAGGGCCATGCCGTGTTGTTGCGCGGTTTTTCGGGGGTGGGAAAATCTGATCTCGGGCTGCGGCTGATTGACGCCGGAGCGCAGTTGGTTGCCGACGACCAGTGCGAACTGGAGCGCCGGGACGAAGCGATCCTGGTGCGCGCGCCGGCGGCGATCGCCGGGCTGATCGAGGTGCGCGGCCTTGGAATCCTGCGCATTGACGCGCTCGCCGAGGCGCCGCTGGCGATGATCGCGGATCTGGTTCCGTCCAATCTTATCGAGAGGATGCCGGCCCGACGGCGCGAGCGGCTGTTGGGGATAGACGTGGCGGTGACGGCGATCCCGCCCTTCGAGGCTTCCGGTGTCGCAAAGCTGCACTACATGTTGGGAGCGCTGACCGGGATCGGTCGGCAGGCGACGCTGAAGGAATGATGCGGCCCCCGGCGTTCGCCCAATAAAGTGGCGTTTACCCTCTAAATGGGTCCGCCTGCGGTCGCATGCCCATTATGCCAGATGACGAACGCCGCGCGCGGCGCTATATCGGATGTCGAGACTCCAACACTCCCGCCAGGGCACCCCCCAAATGTCCCGGGCGCGAGCGGCAAGTGGCACCTGCGCTGCGTAACCATACTGCGTTTGCGATCGTGAGCTTGACCTGCGGCGCCGGCGGCACCACGCGATGGGCTGATGTCGCCGGATGGCTGCACCTTACCCCGGGGCGGCGGGCGACGGAGCATCGATGATCGGCATGGTTCTGGTGACGCATGGGCGCCTTGGCGACGAATTCGTCGCAGCCCTCGTGCACGTGGTCGGCCCACAGGAGCAGATTGCTGCCGTGTGCATCGGCCCGGATGACGACATGGAGCAGCGGCGGCAGGACATCCTGCGCTCGGTCGCGGAGGTAGATGCCGGTGACGGCGCGGTGCTGCTGACCGACATGTTCGGCGGCACCCCATCAAACCTGGCGATTTCGGTGATGGATCGCGGTAAGGTCGAGGTCATTGCCGGGGTCAATCTGCCGATGCTGATCAAGCTAGCGAGCCTGCGACAGAACGAAACGCTGGAGCGGGCCGTACTCGGGGCCCAGGAAGCGGGGCGCAAATACATCAACGTCGCCTCGCAATTGCTGGCGGATGCGCCGATGAGCGATGATGGCCACGCCCGATGCCGCCCTCGGCGAAGCGCACGGTCGAAATCTGCAACCAGAAAGGGCTGCATGCCCGCGCCGCGGCACGCTTCGTCAAGACCGCGGCGCAGTTCGAATGCGACATCTCGGTGCGCAAGAACGGCACCGCGGTGTCCGGCCGCTCGATCATGGGGTTGATGATGCTCGCCGCCGCGTCGGGCTCGCGGGTCGAGATCAGCGCGACCGGCCACGATGCCGGCGCTGCCGTCGAGGCGCTCTCCCGCCTCATCGAATGCAAGTTCGATGAGGATTGACGAGACGCCGGGAGCCACGGCACAACAGGAAACAAGGCTCTCCGGCATCGGCGTCTCGCCGGGGATCGCGATCGGACCGGCCTATATCGGCGACCGCGGCGACCTGCCGGTCAGCGAGCATCCGCATTCCCGAAGGCGGGATCGACGCGGAGCGCGGCCGCTTCGCCGACGCCGTCGCCGCTTCTGTCAAGCAGTTGCGCAAGCTCAAAAGCCGCGCCACCGCGCTGCCCGGCTCGGCGGCCGACGAGATCGGCTATGTGCTCGACGCGCATCTCGCGATGCTCGCCAATTCGCGGCTGATCCGCGGCGTCAACCAGCGTATCACCCGCCAGCGGATCAACGCCGAGCGGGCGATCCAGATCGAGATCGAGGAGATCGCCAAGAGCTTTGCGGCGATGTCGGACCCGTATCTCGCGGCGCGGATCGACGATATCCGCGTTGTCGGATCACGGCTGATCCGCAATCTGTTGCGCCGGCCTTACGTCGCCTATTCCGGGCTCAGCGGCGGCGCCATCATCCTCGCCGAAGAGGTGACGCCGGCCGATACCGCGCTGATGGACCCGCGCCGCATCGGCGGGTTCGCCGCCGAGTTCGGCGGCCCGGAAAGCCACACCGCGATCATGGCGCGGGCGCTGGGCCTGCCGGCGGTGCTGGCGGTCACCGGGCTGATGGGGCGTACCCGCCGCGATGCTGAAGTCGTGATCGACGGCACCGCCGGCATCGTCATCATCGATCCCGTCGCCCGACACGCTGGTCGAGTATCAGGCGCGCCGCGAGGTCGTTACCCGCGAACGGCGCCAGTTCGGGCGGATGCGCCGTCTGCCGGCGATCACGAAGCGACGGCATCGAGGTCCGGCTTGAGGCCAATCTCGAACTGCCGGTCGAACTCGATCACGCGATGGCCAACGGCGCGGCCGGACTCGGCCTGGTACGCACCGAATTCCTCTACATGAACCGCGAGGACCTGCCGGGCGAGGACGAGCAGTACGAATTCTTCGCGTCGCTGGTGCGCGGCATGGAGGGCAAGCCGGTAACGCTGCGGACGCTCGATGTCGGCGGCGACAAACTGCCCGAGGCGCTGGCCGGCTACGTCGCCGCCGAGGCCGCCAACCCGGCGCTCGGATTGCGCGCGATCCGGCTGTCGCTCAAGGAGCGCCGCCTGCTCGACACCCAACTCGCGGCGATGCTGCGCGCCGCGAGCGGGCGGCGCGGTGCGCATCCTGCTGCCGATGATCACGACGGTCAGCGAAATGCGCCGGGTCCGCGAGGCGATGGAGCAGATTGCCCGCCGGCTGCGGCGGCGCGGCGTCAAAATCCCCGAAACCCTGCCGCCGCTCGGCGCGATGATCGAGGTGCCGGGCGCCGCGCTCGCCGCCGACGCGCTCGCCGCCGAGGCCGATTTCTTCGCCATCGGCACCAACGACCTCATCCAGTACACGCTGGCGATCGACCGCAGCGACGAACAGGTCGCGCATCTCTACAATCCGCTGCATCCGGCGGTGCTGCGGCTGATGCAATTCGCGATCGAAGCCGCGATCCGCCGCCGCATCCCGATCAGCGTGTGCGGCGAGATCGCCGGCGAGCCGCGCTATGCCGCCTTGCTGCTCGGGCCTCGGCCTGCGCGAATTATCGATGTCGCCGCGCAACATCCCGCGCGTCAAGCAGCGCATCCGCGGCCTCGACATGGTCGCCGCCACCCGCCGCGCCCGCGCCATCATGGACCACGTCCGATTCCGGCCGCATCGCCGCCCTGCTCGACGATTTCAACGCGACAGCGGAGGCCTAACCGTCAGCTGCCCAGCCAAGGCCGCCGCCGCGACGTGTGCCTGATATGGAGGATGCGACCGCGATCCTGGGACGCGCGGTAAAAGACCCTGATCATCCATCATGCTATCCGAGGCACGACCCTCGCGCCTAGGTCCTGTGGACTCCAGCGTTTTGGGCAACTCGCGCCCGCTCGTGGATGGCCGGGCCAAGCCCGGCCACGAACGGGTTGAGAGGGACGCGGCAATACAACCAACGGCTTATGTGCGGCGCCGACCCCGCACCTACGCCACTCCCATGCAAATCACCTCTTTTCGTTTGTGGCCGGGCTTGGCCCGGCCATCCACGAGACGCCGCGCACAGCCGGAGGAACAGGCTGGCTGGCTCAAGCTACTTCTGACTCAGGCTACTCCTCGACTTGGTGATGATCCGCGTGAGGACCCGCCGGCTTCCGTGGTGCGGCGAGCTTTACCCTTGCATGTGGGCATATAAAGATATCTTTATATGTGAATGCGGTCGTGAGGCCGCCATTTCAGGAGCGGTCGATGCCCGAGTTTACCGATTACAAGGTTGCCGATATCTGGCTGGCCGATTGGGGCCGGCGCGAGATCGCGATCGCCGAGACCGAGATGCCGGGGCTGATGGCGCTGCGCGACGAATTCGGCGCAGGCGAAGCCGCTCGCCGGGCGCGCGCATCGTCGGCTGCCTGCATATGACGATCCAGACCGCGGTGCTGATCGAGACGCTGGTGGAGCTCGGCGCCACGGTGCGCTGGAGTTCGTGCAACATCTTCTCGACCCAGGACCATGCCGCCGTCGGCGATCGCCGCCGCGCGGCATCCCGGTCTTCGCCTGGAAGGGCGAGACCGAGGAGGAATACGAGTGGTGCATCGAGCAGACCCTGCGCGGCCCCGGACCGGCCAGCGGCTGGACGCCCGAACATGGTGCTCGACGACGGCGGCGACGCGACGCAAGATCCTGCATGAGCGGCACCCCGACCTGCTGAAGGACGTGCGCGGCGTGTCGGAAGAGACCACGACCGGCGTGCATCGGCTCTACGAGATGATGAAGGCCGGGACGCTCAAGGTGCCGGCGTTCAACGTCAATGACAGCGTCACCAAGTCGAAATTCGACAATCTCTACGGCGTGCGCGAAAGCCTGGTCGACGGCATCAAGCGCGCCACCGACGTGATGATGGCCGGCAAGATCGCGGTGGTCTGCGGCTTTGGCGATGTCGGCAAGGGCTCGGCGGCGAGCCTGCGCAGCCAGGGCGCGCGCGTCATGGTCACCGAGATCGACCCGATCTGCGCCTTGCAGGCGGCGATGGAGGGCTATCAGGTCACGACGATGGAAGACGCCGCGCCGATCGGCGACATCTTCGTCACCGCGACCGGCAATGTCGACGTCATCACGCTCGACCACATGCGCCAGATGCACGACCGCGCCATCGTCTGCAACATCGGCCATTTCGACAGCGAGATCGAGATCGCCTCGCTGCGCAATTATGTCTGGGAAGAGGTCAAGCCGCAGGTCGACGAGGTCATTTTCCCCGACGGCAAGCGGCTGATCGTGCTGGCCAAGGGGCGGCTCGTGAATCTCGGCTGCGCCACCGGCCATCCGAGCTTTGTGATGAGCGCGTCGTTCACCAACCAGGTGCTGGCGCAGATCGAGCTGTGGACCAATCACGAGCAAGTACGAAAACAAGGTCTACGTGCTGCCCAAGCACCTCGACGAAAAGGTCGCGCGCTGCACCTCGACAAGCTCGGCGCCAAGCTGACCCGGCTGAGCCCGGCCCAGGCCGAATATCTCGGCATCGCGACCGCCGGCCCGTTCAAGCCGGAGCATTACCGCTACTAGCATTCGCCGCCGCGCCCGCCGCGGCAAATCCGATGAGATGTGAGACCGGGGTCGGCGCGCAACGCCGCTCCCGGTTTTCGTTCGGAACCCCGCGCAGCGGTCGCATGTCGCCGCCGTTAAACCCGTTATTCTTTTGCTGCGCGAATTCGTCAATCTTCGTTAACGTTGCAACGACCGGAGATTGAGGGCGCGGCGCGGCACATTGTGATGATCGAGTTCGCTGCGGCGCTCTGTCTTGTTGTCACGGTGGTATTGTGCGGCCTGTGGTGGCGGGCCCGTGGTGCGCTGAACGATGCGGTACAGCGCCGCAATGCCATCGCCCGCGAGCGCGAAGCCGCCGAAAATCTGCTCGGCGCCCTGCCGCTGCGGGGGTATCGCTGGCCGGAGGGCGCTGACGCACCGACGCCGTTGGTCCGCCCTGTCCCGGGAAGCGACGACAAGCCATTCGCCGATTTTCTCGGCGAATTGGACGCCGCCGACGCTGCCCGGCTATCCGCAGCGCTGGACCGGCTGAGACGCGATGGCCGGCCCTTCGCGGCGGCGGTCTCGACGCCGGCCGGGCGGGCCTACCAGATCGAAGCCAGCACCACCGCCGGCGGCGAAATGGCGATCTGGATCACCGACGCGTCATCTCTGCGCGAAGCAGAGCACGCCCGTGCCGCAGCATCGGCCGACGCCGGGGCCTCGCGGGCTCGCGTCGATGCGCTGCCGATGCCGGTATGGCGGCGTGACTGCGGCGTTGCGCATCGCCGATTGCAACCTGGCCTACGCCGCAGCGCTCGACCTGCCACGCGCCGCGGTGCTGGCGCAATCGACGCGAACTGGTCCCCGACCGGATGCTCGCCCTGGCCCGGGCCGCTGCTGGCCGGCGGGTCGGCGGCGAGCAACCGGCTGCACGCCGTGATATCGGGCTCGCGGCGCCTGCTGGACATTACCGAGGTGCCGGACGGCGCCGGCGGAACGATCGGCTTGGCCATCGACCGGACGGACGTCGAAAATGCCGAGGCCGAGCTGTCACGCCATGTCAACGCGCACGGCCAGATGCTCGAAAACATCCATGCCGCGGTCGCGATCTACGGCGCCGACAAGCGGCTGAGCTTTTTCAATTCGGCTTTTGCCACCTTGTGGGGGCTCGAAGAGGACTGGCTGGTCGGCGAACCGTCGCTCGACGAACTGCTCGAACGGCTGCGGGAACGCCGGCGAATGCCGGAATATGCCGATTTCCGCGCCTTCAAACGGCAGCAGCTCGACATGTTCACCTCGCTGATCGAGCCGCAGACCGAGTTGATGCACCTGCCCGACGGGCGAACCCTCAGCGCCTCGGTGTCGCCGCACCCGCTCGGCGGGTTGATCTTCATCTACGAGGATGTCACCGACCGTCTGGCGCTCGAACGCTCCTACAACACGCTGATCGCGGTGCAGCGCGAGACGCTCGACAATCTGTTCGAAGGCATCGCCGTGTTCGGCAGCGACGGCCGCCTCAAACTGCACAACCCGGCCTACCGCGAGATCTGGGACCTGTCGGGCGACGATGTCGCGGGCGAACCGCATTTCAGCGAGATCGTCGAAAAGACCCGCGCCTTCTACGACGATGGCGGCGATTGGCCGGCGGCGCGCGGCAGATCATCGCCTGCGTCACGGCGCAGGCGCCGACTGGAACGGCCGGCTCGACCGCCGCGACGGCTCGGTGCTGCAGCTGGCGACCGTGCCGCTGCCCGATGGCAACACGCTCTTCACCTGTGTCGACATCACCGACACGATCCGCGTCGAGCGGGCGCTGCGCGAGCGCAACGAGGCACTGGAAACCGCCGACCGGCTGAAAAGCGAGTTCATCGCCAATGTTTCGTACGAGCTGCGCACGCCGCTGAACGCAATCATCGGGTTCGCCGAAATCCTGGCAAACCAGTATTTCGGGCCGCTGATCTCGCCGCCAGCTCGAATACAGCCAGGGCATTCTCGAACAGCTCGCACCGGCTGATGGGGCTGATCAACGACATCCTCGACCTGGCGACGATCGAAGCCGGCTACATGGTGCTGGAAAGCGCCGAGGTCGATATCCGCGAAATGCTGCAATCGGTGATGACGCTGAGCCGCGAGCGCACCCGCACCCAAAGCCTGTCGCTGACGATGAATTGCCCGCCGGATATCGGCGCCTTGGAGGCCGACGAACGCCGCCTTAAGCAGGCGCTGTTCAACCTCGTGTCGAACGCCGACCAAATTCACCCCGGAAGGCGGCTCGATCCGCCTTGAAGCCCGCATCGACAACGGCGGCGACGTGATCCTCGCGGTCGCCGATACCGGAATCGGCATCCCGGCGGCGGATCAGGCGCGGGTGTTCGAGAAATTCGAGCGCGGCGACCCGCAATCCCGCGAACTCGGCTCGGGCCTCGGCCTGTCGCTGGTCAAGAGCCTCGTTGAGCTGCACGGCGGTACGATCGCGATCGAAAGTGAACCGGGCGTCGGTACCACCATCCTGTGCCGCCTGCCCGGCCGCCTGCGGCTGTTGCGCGCGAGCGTGTGAGCCGGCGGGATATGATCCGGCCTCAATACAACCCCGCCGAATGCGCGGTTGCGGATTTGCCCGCACGCTGCCATCTGCGTCACATGGGCGACGGGCTGACGGTCCTCGGTATTGAGACAAGCTGCGACGAGACCGCAGTGGCGGTGGCCGGGAACCGGCCGCACCCGCATATCCGTGCCAATCTGATCCATTCGCAACTGGCGGAGCACGCGCCCTACGGCGGTGTGGTGCCCGAGGTGGCGGCGCGGGCCCATCTCGACCTGCTGCGCGGGCTGATCGAACGCGCGCTGGCAGAGGCCGAAACCAATATCGGCAGGATCGACGCGGTCGCGGCGGCCTGCGGGCCGGGGTTGATCGGCGGTTTGATTGTCGGGTCAATGGCGGCGAAGGGTCTGGCCTGGGCAGCAGGAAAACCGTTCATCGCGGTCAACCATCTTGAGGCGCATGCGCTCGCGGCACGGCTGTCTGACGATGTCGCGTTTCCATACCTGCTGTTGCTGGTATCGGGCGGGCATACGCAGCTGCTTGCCTGCACAGAAATTGGGCAATACCGCCAACTCGGCGCCAGCCGTGACGATGCCGCCGGCGAGGCCTTTGACAAGACGGCAAAGCTGCTGGGCCTGGGCTATCCCGGCGGACCGGCCATCGAACGGGCGGCGCGCGACGGCGATCCGCGCCGCTATGCCCTGCCGCGGCCGCTCAAGGGGCGTCCGGGCTGCGATTTCTCGTTCTCCGGCCTGAAGACCGCGGTGCGGCAGACGCGCGCATCGACGCCGGCCGATGTGCGCCGATCTCGCGGCGGCGATCGAGTTGGCGATCTGCGACACGCTGGCCGACCGTACCGCCAATGCCATCGCCTGGTTCCGCCGGCATCACCCGGCGGGACAAGCCTCGTCGCCGCCGGCGGGGTCGCGGCCAACCAGCGGCTGCGCGCGCGCCTCGCCGCGCTGGCCGAGCGGCGCCGGGCTCGATTTTGTCGCGCCGCCGCCGGCGCTGTGCACCGATAACGGCGCGATGATCGCCTGGGCCGGGATCGAGCGGTTGCGCCTCGGGCTGACCGACGGGCTCGACGCGCCGGTCGCGGCCGCGCTGGCCGCTCGACGCCAATGCCAACGGCGCAATGCCACGGCAGCGGCGCGGTGAAGCGGCTGGCGATCATCGGCGGCGGCGCCTGGGGCACCGCGCTGGCGACCGTCGCGGCGCCGCGCCGGACGGTCAGTGTCACGTTGTGGGCGCGCGATCCCGGCGGTGGTCGAGGCGATCAACCGCCGCCATGAAAACCCGCTGCTGCTGCCCGGCGTATCCCTCGACCCGGCGATCGTCGCGACCGCGGACATGCCGAGCGGCGGTCGCCGACGCCGAAGCGGTGCTGCTCGTCGTGCCGGCGCAATTCCTGCGTGCCGTGCTTGACCGGGTTGGCGCCGCTGTTGCCCGGCGCGCTGCCGTTGCTGCTGTGCGCCAAGGGGATCGAGACCGGGTCGCTGAAAACGATGTCGGAAGTCGACGCGCGAGGTCATCGCCCGAAGCGCCGGTCGCGGTGCTGTCGGGGCCGAGCTTTGCCGCCGAGGTGGCGCGCGGGCTGCCGGCCGCGGTCGACGATCGCCAGCCGCGACGCGCGATCTCGCGCAGCGAATTTGTCGCCGCGCTCGGCACCGCGCGCTTCCGGCCGTATTCGTCGCTGGACCCGATGCGGGGCGCGAGATCGGCGGCGCGGTCAAGAATGTGCTGGCGATCGCCTGCGGCATCGTCGAGGGGCGCGGGCTCGGCGACAACGCCCGCGCCGCGCTGATCACCCGCGGCCTCGCCGAGATGATCCGGCTCGGCGTCGCCAAGGGCGCCCGGGCGGAAACATTCAGCGGCCTGTCCGGGCTCGGCGATCTGGTCCTGACCTGCACGGGTGGGCAATCGCGCAACCAGCGTCTGGGTGAAACGCTGGGGCGCGGCGCCAGCCTGGAGGAGGCGTTGGCAGGGCCAGCGCGCGGTCGTCGAAGGCGTCGCGACCGCCGATGCGGTCAACCGTCTCGCCACCGGTTTCGGCATCGACATGCCGGTCGTCGCGGCGGTTGACGCGGTGCTGCATCACGGCATGGCGATCGACGTGATGATCGAGGGTTTATTGAGTCGGCCATATCGCAGCGAATAAGCGCATGCTCAGTCTTAATTACCGGGGACGGGCCTGCCGTACCGAGGAAGGGGCTTTCCCGCGAGCCGGCAAAGCCAATATCATCGGGAGTGAGCACATCGCTATCAGCTCGGATCGACATGAGCGACAACGGAAAACGCGGCGGCGAGGAGGGCCCTGGCACTGGCGTGATCGTCAAGGCCAAGCCGAAGACGAAAAAGCCGGCCATGTACAAAGTGTTGATGTTGAACGACGACTACACCCCGATGGAGTTCGTCGTCCACATTCTCGAACGGTTCTTCAGCAAGAACCGGCAGGAAGCGACCCGCATCATGCTGCACGTGCATCGGCGCGGGGTCGGGATCTGCGGTGTCTACACATACGAGGTCGCCGAAACCAAGGTGACCCAGGTCATGGATTTTGCACGGCAGCACCAACATCCGCTGCAATGTACCCTCGAGAAAGATTAGTCCCCCATCCAAAGGAAGGGAGCGGCTGTGCTCTCACGTAATCTGGAAAAGTCACTACACCGGGCCCTGGCTCACGCAAATGAGCGGCGGCATGAATACGCCACCCTCGAACATCTGCTGCTGGCGCTGACCGAGGATCAGGACGCGATCGCGGTATTTCGAGCCTGCGGCGTGGACCTCGACCGGCTGCGCCGCGACGTCCTGACCTATGTCGATAACGAACTTAACAACCTCGTGTCGAACCATAGCGAGGACGCCAAACCCACCGCGAGCTTCCAGCGCGTGTTGCAGCGCGCCGCGATCCACGTCCAGTCGTCGGGCCGCGAGGAGGTGACCGGCGCCAACGTGCGTCGTCGCGATGTTCGCCGAGCGCGAGAGCCACGCCGTTTATTTCCTGCAGGAGCAGGACATGACCCGGTTCGACGCGGTCAATTACATCTCGCACGGCATCGCCAAGGCGCCCGGCCGCTCCGAGACGCGGCGCGTCCAGGGCGCGGAGGAGGAGGAACGCGGCGAAAAGGGGCAGAAGCGCAACCACGACGCGCTCGACGCCTACTGCGTCAACCTCAACAAGAAGGCCAAGAGCGGCAAGATCGACCCGCTGATCGGCCGCGAGGCCGAGGTCGACCGCACGATCCAGATCCTCTGCCGCCGGTCGAAGAACAACCCGCTCTATGTCGGCGACCCCGGTGTCGGCAAGACCGCGATCGCCGAAGGGCTGGCGCGCCGCATCGTGCAGCGCGAAGTGCCCGAGGTGCTGCTGAACGCGACGATCTTCGCGCTCGACATGGGCGCGCTGCTCGCCGGCACGCGCTATCGCGGCGATTTCGAGGAGCGGCTCAAGGCGGTGCTGTCGGAACTCGAAGCGCAGCCCGGCGCGGTGCTGTTCATCGACGAAATCCACACCGTGATCGGCGCCGGCGCGACCTCGGGCGGCGCGATGGACGCCTCGAACCTGCTGAAGCCGGCGCTGGCCGGCGGCGCGATCCGCTGCATCGGCTCGACCACCTACAAGGAATACCGCAACTATTTCGAGAAGGACCGGGCGCTGGTCCGGCGCTTCCAGAAGATCGACGTCAACGAGCCGACGATCGAGGATTCGATCAAGATCCTGCGCGGGCTCAAGCCGTATTACGAGCGGCACCACAAGGTCCGCTACACCGCCGACGCGATCAAGGCGGCGGTCGAGCTGTCGCACCGCTACATCGGCGACCGCAAACTGCCGGACAAGGCGATCGACGTGATCGACGAGACCGGCGCGGCGCAGATGCTGGTGCCGGAAAACAAGCGGCGCAAGACGATCACCGCCAAGGAGGTCGAGGCCTGCATCGCGACGATGGCGCGCATTCCGCCGAAGAGCGTGTCGCGCGACGACCGCGAGGTGCTGAAAAACCTCGACCGCGACCTGAAGATGGTCGTGTTCGGCCAGGACCCGGCGATCGAGTCGCTGGTCTCGGCGATCAAGCTGGCCCGCGCCGGATTGCGCGACCCGGAAAAGCCGATCGGCTCCTACCTGTTCTCCGGCCCGACCGGCGTCGGCAAGACCGAGGTGGCGCGGCAGCTGGCGCGCACGCTGGGCATCGAGATCACCCGCTTCGACATGTCGGAATACATGGAGCGGCACACGGTCTCGCGGCTGATCGGCGCGCCGCCGGGCTATGTCGGGTTCGACCAGGGCGGCCTGTTGACCGACGCGATCGACCAGCATCCGCATTCGGTGCTGCTGCTCGACGAAATCGAGAAGGCCCATCCCGACCTGTTCAACATCCTGCTGCAGGTCATGGATTACGGGAAACTGACCGACCACAACGGCAAGAACGTCGATTTCCGCAACGTCATCCTGATCATGACGACCAATGCCGGCGCCTCCGAACTGGCCAAGCAGGCGATCGGCTTCGGCAGCGGCATCCGCGCGGGCGACGACCAGGAGGCGATCAACCGGATGTTCACGCCGGAATTCCGCAACCGGCTCGACGCGGTCATCTCGTTCGCGGCGCTGGCGCCGTCGACGATCGGCCGGGTGGTCGACAAGTTCGTGCTGCAGCTCGAAGAGCAGCTGGCCGACCGCAACGTCACGATCGAACTCGACGCCGGCGCCCGCGAATGGCTGGCGGAAAAGGGCTACGACCCGCTCTTCGGCGCCCGCCCGCTCGGCCGCATCATCCAGGAGCACATCAAGAAGCCGCTCGCCGAGGAATTGCTGTTCGGCCAGCTGGCAAAGGGCGGCGTCGTGATGGTGTCGGCCGACACCGAGGCCGACAAGCTGACCTTCGCCTTCCTCCCGCGCCCTCCCTCGACCGCTGATCGAGCCGGTGGAGACCGAACTGGTCGAATAGCACCCACTTTTGTCATTCCGGGGCAGCCCGCAGGGCTGAACCCGGAACCCATGAACACGGTCTTCGCCTTTTTGGCACGGTCCGTGTTCTTGGGTTCCGGGTTCCTCGCTCCGCTCGGCCCCGGAATGACAGAGAGAGGGACAGTGGCGCCTCTGCGCTTTCGCGTGATGCCGAAAAAGAAGATCGAGCTTAACCGCTCTGCACTACGACAGCGGCGTCGGTCCCTGCGGCACGGTTTTCCAGAATTCCAGGTCGTGACCGAAGATGATGCGCGCGCCGGCGGTTTCGAGCGCCGCGAGGCGGTCGAGCGAGGCCAGCATCTGGTCGCGGTCATGCATGAAGCGCGGCAGGCGCCGTTCGCGCAAGGTGCGACAGAAATAGCAGGAATCGGCGGCCAGCACGGTATCGCCACCCGGCAGGCGCAATTTCAGCGATTGGTGGCCCGGCGTGTGGCCGGGCGTCGGCAGACACACGACCGAGCCATCGCCGAACACATCGTGCTCGCCATCGACCAGCCGCAATTTGTGGCCGAGATCGAAATCGCGCGGGTCGAAGCCACGCCGCGCGGCCGTGTCCGGGTCCATCCCGGCATTCCATTCGCGGCGCTGCACCAGCATCGTCGCGTTCGGGATCAGGGCGTTGCCGCCGGCATGGTCGAAATGGAAATGCGAGTTGATGATCAGGTCGATCTTCGCCGGATCACGGTCCGAGCGCGGTCAGCCGGGCGCTGATCTCCTCGCCGGGGTGATAGTCGAAATCGAACAGATCGGCGAGGCGGTCACCAAGCCGGCCGCGCGGATTGTGCTGACAATCCGGGTGGATGCCGGTGTCGAACAGCGCCGTGCCCTTCGGATGCTCGATCAGAAAAGCCGGGATCGGCACCCGCACCTGGCCTTCGCCACCCTCCATCAGTCGGTCGAAATCGCCGGTCAGGTGGCCGCAGGTCAGGGCATAGACGGCGAGGCTCATCGCCGGTCTACCGCGGCGCGTCGCCCTTGAGCATGACGCGGTAGAGGTAGCGCATCTGGTTCATGTCGTAATCGGCGTTGGCCTTGTGTAAGAGGCAGCGATTGTCCCACATCACGATGTCACCCGGCTGCCAGCGATGGCGGTACTGGTATTTCTCCTGCACCGCATGCGCCAGCAACTCGTCGAGCAGCGGCAGGCTTTCGCCGTCATCCATATCGACGATCCCTTCGGTGCGGATCGGGTTGAGATAGATCGCCTTGCGGCCGCTTTCGGGATGGGTGCGGACCAGCGGGTGCGCCACCGAATCCGGCACCTTTGCGTTGTCGGGTAGCGCCATCAGTTTCCGCTCGCTGTAGCGGCTCTGATAGACATGGATCGCCTTGCGCCCGGCGATGCGCGCCTGCATCGCTGCCGACAGCCCGTCATACGCCGCGTGCATGTTGACGTATTGGGTGTCGCCGCCGCTGTCGGGCAATTGCACCGCGTGCAACACGGTCGCCTTGGGCGGCGCGACCGCGTTCGAATGGTCGGTGTGATAGCCGGCGCCGGGGATATAGCGTTTCCCGTCGGGGTAGCGATCCTGGTTCGAGATGTAATGGATCATCGGACATTCCGGCAGCGCGAACTTGGTGTTGTGCTGCGGGAAGACCTCGCCAAACAGCTCGACGGCGGTCAGAAACTGCGCCGGGCTCAGCTTCTGGTCGCGGATCACCAGCACCGAATGCTCGACAAAGGCGCGGTTGAG
The DNA here is from genome assembly GCA_963737875.1 of uncultured Alphaproteobacteria bacterium. Classification (GTDB taxonomy): domain Bacteria; phylum Pseudomonadota; class Alphaproteobacteria; order ATCC43930; family CGMCC-115725; genus DATARH01. The sequence goes on from CAVTUM010000021.1 coordinate 152,356, forward strand.
GCGCGCGCGTGTCGTCGGCATCGACCGGCTCGCGCAGATCGAGGCCGCGGACCTCGGCGCCGGTATGCGGCGACAGCCTGGTGATCGTGAAATCGAGGGTATCGCTCATCATTCGGCCGCCTGTACCATCTCGGCCGCCGCGGATTGGTGGCCTTTCTGGTGGAAATAATTGGCGCGGTAGAAGGCCAGCACCAGGTCGCCGTAAACCGCCGGCTCGTATTGCGCCGGGTTGTCGGCGCTGACGCAACTCGGCAGGCATTCGATCGTCGCTGGCTGGGTTGGGGCTGTGGAAATAGGCGATCGAATAGCGGTCGGTGCCGGATTCGTTCAGCACGCCGTGCGGCGTCGACAGGAACCGGTTGTTCGACCAGCGCCGCATGATGTTGCCGAGATTGATCAGGAACGTGCCGGGGATGATCGGCGGCGGAAGCCATTCGCCGGACGGCAGCCGCACCGCGAGGCCCGGCACGTCGGTGCGGGCCAGCGCGGTCATAAAGCTGTTGTCGGTATGCGGCGCCTGGCCGAACAGATTGTCCTCGTCGGCATCCTGCGGCGGGTAGTGCAGGAACCGCAGATTGGCGTGGCCTTCGTTCGCGAAGTACGGCGCGAAGAAATCCTCGGGCATGTCGAGCGCCACCGCAAAGACCGGCAGGATGCGGTCGCACATCGCGCCGAGCGCGCGGAAATATTCGACCATGTCGGCGCGCATGCCGGGCATATCCGGCCGGCCACTGGTTGCGCCCGCGCAATGGCGTGCCGGCGACCACATCGGGATGGTCGGGGCCGCGATCGTGGCTGACGAAAAAGCTCTCGTTCTGGTTCGGCCGGGTTGCCTTGTGGATCGTCGAGGCGCCCTGCACCGAGGCGTTCATCGGCAGATAGCCGATATTGTTTTCGTTGAGCCGCAGCTGCGAGCTTCTGTTCCATCGGCAGGGCGTGAAACTGGCGCGACGCGGCGAAGGCTCGGTCGATCAGCGCTTCCGGCACGCCATGATTCGAAGGCGTAGAAAAAGCCGACATTCTCGCAGGCGTCCCGTACCTGCAGGCGCCAGCGCCTGCACCGCACCCGGTTCGCCGGCAAACACCGCGCCGAAATCGATGACCGGGATTTGCGAGGCCGCCGCCGCGTAATCCTTGACGCCCTGTTCCTTGAACAAATTCATCGCCTGTCTCGCGACCTGCCTCATGCGGAGGCCGAATTTATAGCCCGGTCGATATTATATGTCGCCCCCACCATCGGGCGGGTCAGGTATCGCCGGCTCCGCGTTCGGCCACTTGGTGCCGGGTACGGGTCCATTGGAAATCGCGGGCCGCCGGCCTATAGTTCAACAATGCGAATCTGAGTTGAACGGAGAACCTACGATGGCGGACGGCACCTCTTCAGTCGCTCCCGGCCCGGCCGAAGCCGTCACCCCCGGCGGCATCAATCACCTCGTGATCAATGTGCGCGACATCGAAGAGTCGCACAAATTCTGGACCGAAATTCTCGGCTTCAAGGAAGTCGGCCGGTCGGGCCGGCGGCCGATGCGCTTTTATAGCGGCGATCATAACGGCCAGATGAACCACCACGACATCGCGCTGGTCGAAAACCCGAACCTGCCGAAGCCGCCGGAAAACTGGGAGATGTTCGACAGGCCGGTCGCGATCAACCATATCGCGATCACGATGCCGAACCGCGAAGCCTGGCTGAAACAGCTCGCGTGGCTGCGCCAGAACGGCGTCAAGTTTCACCGCCGGGTCAATCACGGCATGACCCACAGCCTCTATATCAGCGACCCGAACGGCTATGGCGTCGAGGTGCTCTACGAGTTGCCGCGCGAGATATGGGGCGACAACATCCAGGCCGGTCTCGATTACGCCGAGAGCCTGCCGACCGAAGGTGACGAAGCCTTTATCGACGACACCAATTACCCGAAATTTCGCTAGGCTGACGCACTGTACCCGGCTTGACGAAAGCGAGGCGCCTCGCGCCTCGCGATCGGTTGGAACATGAGACTGCGCTGGCCGGGAATGCGGTACACGAAGGCGGCGCTGCTCGTCTTCGGGCTGGGGCTGACCGCCGGCTTTGTCGCGGTCGTCGGGGAGATTCCGCAGGCCGAACTGCCGTCGAGCGCGGTGATGGCGCTTGGGCTGGTGCTGTTGCCCGTCGGGCTGTTTGCCGACGGGCACGGCATCGTCGCGCTACGCTGGATCGCGGCGCGGCTGCGCCGTCGCAAACGGCCGCAACGGCGGGCGCGGGCAGCCGGCCAAGCCGAAACCGCCCGCCGCAAAGAAAAAGAGCACCGCCGGCAAGACCGAGACCACCACCCGGCGGCCACCGCGACAACGGCGCGCCCCCACCCCGGCCCCCTCGCGCCGCAAGCGCCGTTAAATTCACCAATTCCCAGCCGGGCGCAGCGCAGCCATGCCGGATGCTGCCGTGCCGAATACGGGGCATCGCTTCCCCCGCGAGGCCGGCTCGTACTAGGATCGCCGGCAACAACGTGGAGGAAGGCAGATGGCGACAGGTAAGAAGATTGCGGTGGTCTGCACCGGCGCGGTCGGCGGCTATGCCGGCGCGCACATGGTCCAGGCCGGCGAGGACGTGACCTTCATCGATTTCTGGCCCGAGCACGTCGACCACATGAACGAGCATGGGCTGACGATCACCCACATCCGCGAGGTCGAGCCGTTCACCGTGCCGGTGCGCGCGCTCCACATCACCGAGGTGCAGCATGTCAGCAAGGAAAAGCCGTTCGACATCGCCTTCATCTGCACCAAGTCGTACGACACGGCCTGGGCGACGATGATGATCAAGCAGTATCTGGCGCCGGACGGCTATTGCGTCTCGTTGCAGAACTGCATGAACGAGGAGACGATCGCCGGCGTCGTCGGCTGGGGCAAGACGCTGGGTTCGATCGCCAGCTCGATCACCGTCGAGCTGCACGCGCCGGGGCAGATTCGCCGCGCCGCCGGCAAGTCCGGGACGCGCCACACGGTGTTCCGCGTCGGCGAGGTGCACGGCCGCGTCACCGACCGTGCCAAGGAAGTCTGCGGGCTGCTCGCCCACTCCGACAGCGCCTTTGTCACCGAGAACATCTGGGGCGAGCGCTGGTCGAAGCTGGTGACCAATGTCATGGGCAACGGCCTGTCGGCCTGCACCGGGCTGATCGGCCGCGAGGTCGTCAAGAACGACGTGCTGCGGCATTTCTCGAACCGGCTCGGCAGCGAGGCGATCCGGGTCGGCCAGGCGCTCGGCTATACCTTCGACGAGGTCAGCCACATGGACCCGGAGACGCTGGCCAAGGCCGGCGAAGGCGATGCGGCGGCGCAGAAGGAAATCGACGACCATCGGGTCGCCGAAGCCAACCGCGGCGGCGGCGAGCATCGCCCCTCGACCGGCCAGGACATGTTCAAGGGCCGCCGTACCGAGATCAACTTCATCAACGGCTTTGTCGTCCAGAAGGGCGAGGAAGTCGGCATCCCGGCCCCGACTAACGCGATCCTGACCGACATCGTCCGGCGCGTCGAAATCGGCGAACTGAAGCCCGATCCGAAGCACATCACCGACCTGCGGCTGAACTGACGTCGTCCGACTTCCCTCTCCCGCACCGCGGGAGAGGGTGCCTGAGGGCTGTGCCCGAAGGCGGGTGAGGGTGGTTGGTCTTGGTCAGACCCTCACCCTCCCAGCGCGTTGCGCTGGGTCCCTCCCTCTCCCGCAATGCGGGAGAGGGCAATACGGAGGGCTCATGCTCGCTATCGTCAATACGCCGGGAGGGCCGGAGCCGGTGGCGATCCGCGAGATCGCGGAGCCGGAATTGCGGCCGAACGAGGCGCTGGTCGCGGTGCACGCGTTTTCGCTGAACCGCGGCGAGTTGCGGCTGTTCCAGGTGCGGCCGGAAGGCTGGCGGCCGGGGCAGGATATTGCCGGTGTCGTGTGAAGGCCGCCGCCGATGGCAGCGGGTTGCCGGCCGGCACGCGGGTGGTCGCGCTGTGCGACTGGGAAGGCTGGTGCGAGCGCGCCGCGGTGCCGGGCGACCGCATGGCGGCGATCGCCGACAACGTGTCGTTTGGGGCCGCCGCGTCATTGCCGGTCGCCGGGCTGACGGCATTGCGCACGCTGCGGCACGGCGCGCCGTTGCTCGGCAAGCGGGTGCTGATCACCGGCGCGGCCGGCGGGGTCGGCAACCTCGCGGTGCAGATCGCGGTGCGTTCCGGCGCGCGGGTGACGGCCGTGGTCGGCAATGCCGAGCGGGCGCGGGTCATCGACGGGCTCGGCGCCGAGGAGATCGTGACGCGCATCGAGGACGCCCCGGGCCGCTATGCGCTGATCCTCGAAGGCGCCGGCGGCACCTCGCTGACGGCGGCGCTCGACAAGATCGACCACAAGGGCGTCGTCGTGATTTTCGGCAATTCGTCGGGCGAGCCGACGCCGATCAATTTCCGCGATTTCGCCGAGCACCAGAACGCCCGCATCCAGGGCTTCCATTATTTCACCTGCGAGCCGGAGGAGCGGTTCGGCCCCGATCTCGCGTTGCTCGCGGCGCTGGTGGCGGACGGCTCGCTTAGGCCGCGCATCGTCGAGCAGGACTGGCACGAATTGCCTCGCATCGGGCCGCTGCTGCTCGGCCGGCGGATTGCCGGCAAGGCCGTTTTCACAATTCCGCAGACCTGAGAGGGAGAAAAAATCATGGCACTCAAGGTCGGTGACAAGGCTCCGTCGGTGACGCTGCGCTACCAGACGGCCGACGGTGTGCAGGCGGTCAGCAGCGAGGATTTCTTCAAGGGCAAGAAGGTGGCGCTGTTCGCGTTGCCGGGCGCCTATACCCGCACCTGCTCGTCGCGGCACCTGCCGGGCTATGTGACCAACTCGGCGGCGCTGAAGGCCAAGGGCGTCGACACGATCGCCTGCCTGTCGGTCAACGACGCCTTCGTGATGAGCGCCTGGGGCAAGGAACACGGCGCCGGCGACAAGGTCGTGATGCTCGGCGACGGCAGCTGCGACTTTACCGAGGCGATGGGCCTGGCGTTCGACGCCTCGAGCCGGCATGGGCATCCGCTCGCAGCGCTATTCGATGATCGTCGACGACGGCAAGATCGCCGAACTCAACGTCGAACCCTCCGGCGAATACGGCGTTTCCAGCGCCGAGGCGATGCTGGCGAAGCTGTAGGAATTTTTTTGATTGGATGGGCCGATGGACCGCCTGACCCTCTATGGGAGCTTCACGTCGAGTTCGAGCTACAAGCCGATGCTGTATCTTGCGCTGGCGCGGTTGCCGTTTTCGTTCCGCACGGTGAATTTGAAGATCGGCAGGCAGAAGGAGCCGGAGTATCTGGCGGTCAACCGCTATGGCGTCGTGCCATCCTTACGGCATCGCGGGCTGACGATCGTTCAGTCGAATGTGATCCTCGATTACCTGACGCGCGAGACCGGGATTTTCGAAGGCAAGACCGAGCAGGAATGCTGGCGCGCGCGTGAGTGGCTGTCGTGGGAGGCGGATCACATCACCGCCGTCGCGCGGATCCGCCATTCGGCCCGGTTCCGCAAGATGCACGACGAGGTCATCAAGGAATTTCAGCCGCGGGCCGAGGCCGCCCTGTCGTTCGTCGATAAGACCGTCACCGATCATCCGTTTCTGGTCGGTGACTATCCGACGATCGCCGATATCGGCTGCTGGGGCCGCATGGTGTTCATGGCGGAGGGTGGGTTCGAGATTTCGAACTGGCCGCACCTCGAAGCCTGGGCCCGGCGCATCAAGGACATGCCGGGATTCGCGCTGCCCTACGACCTGATCCCGAGCAAGGACCGCGAATTCGACCCCTGAGCCCGAGACCTGCATCATCTCGTCCCAAGAGAGCTGTCATTCCGGGGCAGCCCAAAGGGCTGAACCCGGAACCCAGGAACACGGTCGTCGCCGCATTATCACCGGACCGTGTTCCTCGGGTTCCGGGTTCCTCACGCTTCGCTCCGGCCCCGGAATGACAGAAAGAAAGGCAAGAAGGCCCTGCGGTTCGTCAGCAATTGGACCTGCCCTGAGCCCGATCACTAACAGTTGTCATCCCGGGGCCGAGCGGAGCGAGGAACCCGGGACCCAAGAACACGGACGGCGCCCAAAAGGGCGACGACGGTGTTCCTGGGTTCCGGGTTCAGCCCTGCGGGCTGCCCCGGAATGACAGAAAGAAAAGAAATAAAAACAGGCCCCCGCGGTTCGTCAGCAATCGGGGCGGACGACGCGCTGCTGCTTCACTCGCGCCCGCTGCGCCTTGGCGGTGAGGCGGCGTTCGCGGGAAGCGGCGGTCGGCCTCGTCGGACGGCGCGGGCGCGGCGGGGTTGCGGCGCGGCGGATCAGCGCAACCAGCCGGTCGAGCGCGTCCTCGCGGTTGCGCTCCTGCGAGCGGAAGCGCTGTGCCATGATGACGATGGTGCCGTCCAGCGACAGCCGCTGCCCCGCGAGCCGCTCCAGTCGTTGGCGCACCGGCGGTGGCAGCGATGGCGAGTTGCGCACGTCAAAGCGCAACTGCACCGCGCTCGCGACCTTGTTGACATTCTGGCCGCCCGGACCTGACGCGCGCACAAAGGTCTCGCTGATTTCTCCGTCGTCGAGCGCCAGCGTATCGGTGATTGGTATCATATGAGCGCCTGTATAGGCTGCCGGGGATATGGCCGCCATATCCCCGGAATCGAATATGGCATGGCCGATGCGATCCGCTATGATGCGGTGCGGCCTCGCCCTTGCTGCCATAGGTTGGGGCGCGCCGAAGGGGTTCCCAACCTCCGGTAGCATGTGAATTCGAACCAGCCGCAAGCCGCGCAGCCGCGCCGGTCGACGGAAACCCGAACGCCGCTCAGTTCGGTGTTCCGTCGCCTGTCCGATCCAGACCCGACGCCCCCGCCGGCATCGGCGCCGCAGCCGGCCGCGGCCCCGACACCAGCGGCGACGCCGCGCTGGCTGGCCGACGTCGTCGAACGGCCCGAGGAACCGCCGGCCCCGCCGCGCCCATCGCTCGCCGCGGGTCTGTTCGCGCGGGCGCGAGGCGATGTCGCGGCTCCGGCCGCTGCACCACCTTCCCTGCCGCCGGCCCAGGCCGAACCTCCGGCACCCCTGCCGCTCGAGGCCCCGCCGCCGCCGGTCGAGCCGCCACCAACACCCCAGCCGATCGCCGTTACGCCTGCCGTGGAACCTTCCGCCCCGCCACCGGCCCCGGCACCCGCGCCGATCGAAGCGCCACCCGCCGCCGAGCTTCCGGTCCAGCACGAAACGCACGCGATCGAGCCGACCGCCGCCGTATCAGTCATGGCTGAACCCGTCATGGCTGAACCAATCGTGGCCGAACCGGCGGCCCCCGCCGCGCCAGAGCCTGCGCTCCCCATCATCGGCGAGAGGCCGACGGTATCCGCGCCGGCGGAACCGGCGACACTGTTTGCCGTTGCGCAAGCGGCGATGGCGATTGTCGAACCGGAGGAGCCGGAGGCTGTCGCCGTCGAGTCGCCCGCGGCGGCACCATCGACCATCGTCGCGGCTCCCGAACCGGGACCTGCCCCGGCGTGGGAGGTGGAGGTTCCGGCGCTGGAGGAAGGCGAAACGGAACCGGTGGCGTGGGGCGAGTTGTTTGCGGCACCCTCAGACACGGCCCCGTCTGACACGGCATCGCCGATTGCGACGGCTCGCGCGGCTCACCTGGCGCATGACACGGCGGTCGTGTTCGGCAGCGAAGCGATCGGCACGGCGCCCATCGAGTACACGTCGGAACTGGTCGATTTCGGGTTCGACGAGGAGCCCGACTGGTCGGAGCTGGCACTGGAGCCCGCGGCGCCGCCGTTGCTTGTACTGTCGTCGCCGGCGGCGTCACCCGTTGAGGAACAGCCCGGACCCCGGCGCAAACCGCCGGCGCCGCCGCCGCAGCGCTGGCGGGTCCCCGGCTGGGTGACTGTGCCCGTCTTATCGGTCGCCATTCCGCATTCGCTGTTCGCCTTTGGCAAACCGGACGGCCGGATCGTGTCGATAGTGCCCGCCGCCGAACCGCCGCCGCCTGATGGCGAATCCCTGACCGTCGGCTTTGCCGAGCCGGAAGCGCTCGTTGTGACCGCCCCCCCGAGCCCGCCGCCGGCAAAGCCCGAACCGGGGGAGTCCGAGCCCGGAATAGCGGAACCTGCCGGCCCCTTTGCCGAACCGGCGCCCGAACCTCGCTGGGAACCGGAAGCCATCGCGCCGGCCAAGGACGAGTACGCGCTGGTCGATTTCGCCGAGACCGCGGCTGATGAAGCCCCGCTCGTTGAGCTGTTGTCGCCGCTCAATGGAGCAGCACCTCCCGCGCCGGCAGCGCGGCACGACGACGCGATCCTGGAGGCGCACCTCCGGATGCCGCAGCGCCCGCTCGGCGCGCCGCAGGCCGCCCGCGAGCACCCCGAGCCTGCCAATCCGGCCTCCGCCGATCCGGTCGAGCCTGATGCAAACGTCGACGACTATTTGCCGGCCGACGCACAATCGGTGCGAAACCGCAGGCTTTATCGCCGGGTCGGATTGACCTCGGAGGTCCATATCGCCGGCGAGCCGGCGGAGCTGCTCGATCTGTCGGTCGATGGATTTGCCATCCTGGGGGGACCGGCCGTCGCGCCGAATACGCCGGTGCCGATCACGCTGCAACTGGGACTCGATGATGACGAGGTCAGCACGCAGCTGCTGGCCCGCATACTCTATACCGACGGCGATCGCAGCGCCGGCCGGTTTGTCGAGCTTAACGCCAAGCAGAGCGCCTTTCTGCGCTACATCGTCACGAGCCGCGCGGCGGCCGCTGCCACGCTTGCGCCGCCGGTCGAGCCGTTGCCTCCCCCGGCATCACCGTCACCGCTATCGCCGCCATCACCGTCGCCGACAGCCTCGCCACCGCCCGCTGTCGCACAAGACGAGGCGCCGCCCGCGCCGTTCCCGGCCTATAGCTACCCGTCCGAGCATTCCGCGCCGGTCATGTCGCAACAGGATTTGCCGTGGTGGCGCCGCCTGTTCAGACGTTTCCGCAATCGCCCGGCAGCCTCGGATCAGTAGGCGCGGATCAGTAGGCGCCGATCAGTAGATCACCACGCTGCGGATGGACTTGCCGGCGTGCATCAGGTCGAAGCCCTCGTTGATGCGGCGAGCGGCATCGTGTGGGTGATGAGATCGTCGATATTGATCTTGCCGTCCATGTACCAGTCGACGATGTTCGGAACATCGGTGCGGCCTCTGGCGCCGCCAAACGCGGTGCCCTTCCAGATGCGGCCGGTCACCAGCTGAAACGGCCGCGTGCAGATCTCCTGGCCCGAGGCGGCGACGCCGATGATGACGCTGATGCCCCATCCGCGATGGCAGCATTCCAGTGCCTGCCGCATCAGCTGGACGTTGCCGATGCATTCGAAGCTGAAATCGGCGCCGCCCTTGGTCAGATCGACCAGGTAGGGCACGAGGTCGCCCTGCACTTCCGCCGGGTTGACGAAATGCGTCATGCCGAATTTCTCGGCGAGTCGCGGCGGCGCGGGTTGAGGTCAACGCCGACGATCATCTCGGCCCCGACCATGCGCGCGCCTTGCACGACGTTGAGCCCGATGCCGCCGAGCCCGAACACCACGACCTTCGCGCCCGGCTTCGACCTTCGCGGTATTGATCACCGCGCCGATGCCGGTGGTAACGCCGCAGCCGATGTAGCAGACCTTGTCGAACGGCGCGTCCTCGCGGATTTTCGCCAGCGCGATTTCGGGCACCACCGTGAAGTTCGCGAAGGTCGACGTGCCCATGTAATGGTAGATCTTCTCGCCGCCCAGCGAGAAGCGGCTGGTCCCGTCGGGCATCAGCCCCTGGCCCTGGGTGGCGCGGATCGCGGTGCACAGATTGGTCTTGCGCGACAGGCAGGACGGGCATTGCCGGCATTCCGGCGTGTAGAGCGGGATGACGTGGTCGCCTTTTTTCAGGGTCGTGACGCCCGGTCCGACATCGACGACGATGCCGGCGCCCTCATGTCCCATGATCGCCGGGAACAGGCCCTCCGGGTCGGTGCCCGACAGCGTGTAGGCGTCGGTATGGCAGATGCCGGTCGCCTTGATCTCGACCAGCACCTCGCCGGCGCGCGGCCCGTCGAGCTGCACCGTTTCGATCGTCAGGGGCTGGCCAGCCTTGTGGGCGACCGCGGCGCGCGTTTCCATGCCATTCTCCGTTCGGTGACTTCGCGCAACTATACTGCCGGCCCGCTTTATCGGAAGGCGGCTTATCGGAAGGCAGGTTATCGGAAGGCGGCTTATCGAAAAGAGGGGCGATGATCGTTCACGTCACCCCCCGCGCGCAATTTGCCGCGTCGGGCTCGCTTGGTATAACGCATGGCAGTGTGGGTCGGCGGGTGTGAGGGTGTGATGTCACGGTCGCGAGCAGCCGACGATTTCGAGACAATCCGCACCCGCATGGAAGAGTTGCGGCGACAGCGGACGCCCGAGCAGCTTGCCCCGACGATCAAGACCAACATTGCCGGGCATCGTGGCCCCTGCGCCTGCGGCATGAGCCTGTTTTCCGACGAGTGCGACGGATCGTGCAAGGCGCTGTGACCGGCACGTGTCTGTTATGCAAGGGGATCAGGCCAAGTCCCGCGATGAGCTTTTGCAATCCCGGCAGCGGCTTATAAACTTGTACGAGGCGACGGAGAAGGAGTGAGGACATGTTGGAAGTCGTACAGAAGACGCGGTTTACGGCCGGCCCCTTGACATTCAGCGTCAGGCACGAGCTTTGGGACGGCAACATCCAGGATCACGCGGATCAGGGCGTCGCCATCATGGTGGCCGCCGAGGTCGACGGCAACCAGACCACCCTGTTGCGGTTCAACTGCTTCGATTTCGAAAAAAGTTACGTCTATGGGCCGGAAAACGCGGATCTTGAACTCGAGGGCCCGGCGATGCTGGGTGAAGGCAAGCGCACCAAGATTTTCCGGATGGACCCGATCGCCGACGGAAACCCGATCGGCTGGACCGTCAAAACCCTGGGCGCGAAGCTGCCAAAGATGCTGGAAACGGCCGGCTATCCGCAGATCGCCGCGGCGACCGATCTCGCGGCAGTGCAGGATGTCCTGCCTGATGTCGAAGCCTGCGCCCGGCAGCTTTATGCGGCGAAGCGCAACACCGTCAAACATAACCGCGGCACCCATATTTTCGAGGCCGGCATCATCCGGTTCGGGCTTGAGATGCGGCGGCTGCCGATGGGCGATGGCGGCCTCGCCATCCACGTTCTGGGCGATATCGGCGGGACGCCGGGTAAGCCCTACACGGAAGAAACCGAACTCCTGGCGTTCGATCACTTCTGGAACGGCGCGCATTATCACTACGGACCGCGCAACAAAAACCACCGGATCTATTGGGACCGGACGCTGGTCGAAGATCCGCTGGCGTGGACGCTGGAGCAGTTCGAGACCGGAAAATTGCCGGCGATGATCGAGCGGGCCGGCTATCCCGGCGTCGCGGCCGATCTCGACGTGGCAAAGATTGCCGCCATTTTGCCGGCGGTGCGGAAGCAGGCTCTCGAAATGTCTGAGGAAGGCAGGAGGCTGACCGGCCATCCGGGATTGCCGCTCGATCCCACACCAAACCTTGCTGCCGCGGAATAGCGCGGGTAGCAACAGGAGCCTCCGCTGCGGCGGAGGCTCCCGCCACGACGAGAGATTATTCGGCGGCGGCTCGCTGGGCGTGCACGCTACTTGCGGCGCGAGCCAGCATCGCGGCGGCATTGCCGTTCAGGATTTGCTCGCGCGCTTCGTCGCTGATCTGCGCGTCGGCAAGCGCCTTCTGCGTCCAGTCGACACCGAACGCGGTGCCGTCCGTGCCGCAGACAATCCGTTCGGCGCCGTAGAGGCTTACCGCCGCTTCGATCGCGCGCGGGCCGAACGAGTTGCAATCCACGTAGACCTTCGCCTTGCGGAACCGCGACGACGGCAACTCTTCGCTCGGCGTGTCGAGCAGGCAGCGATGGTCCATCCGTTCGACCTCGTAGGGAATGTTGCCGCCGAGGTTGTGGACAACCACCGTCACCTCCGGGTAGTCCGCGAGGTAATCGGTCAGGCACAGCGTCACCATCACCGAAGACAGGCTCGCCTGCATGTCGAGCGTGCCGTTGCGGCGCCGCGCATTGTCGGTGTCGCCGCCGACCTTGGGAAACGCGTCGCCCGGCCGTGGGCCGTGATGGATAAAGAGCACCGCATGGTGGCGGTTCGCGACCTCAAGCACCGGCCGCATCGCCTGGGCGTCGCTGCTCGTCAGAAAACCGTTGCCCGGTATCTGCGCGCCGACCACACCCGGCAGCGCCAGCGCCCGCTCCAACTCGGCGGCAGCGGCCGACAGGTCGATCAGCGGAAGCGCGGCAAAGGCGGCGAACCGGCCGGGATGCTCCTGGCAAATCGCCGACAGCCGGTCATTGATCTTGCGGCACAGCGGACCGGACACGTCCAGCGGCTGGGCCTCGACCCAGCAGAACGAGCCGAGCAGCGACAGCACGCTGACCCCGACCCCCTGACGATCCATCCGGTCAAGATGGAACTCGACATCGTCAAACGCCTTGGCAAGCGGCTCTTCGCCCATCCGCGGCATCTTCAGCACCTCGACGCCGTCCGCATTGCGCACAATGCGCGGCTCCCGCGTCCGCGCCCGCAACGCATCCGCAGTCTCGACGGGCCGCCAATGGGTGTGCATGTCGATCATCATCGCAAAATTCCTCCCTGGGTGATGGGTCAGCTTAACCCCCGCATTGCCGCTCCGCAAACGACGCCGGAAGAGCGTAGTGTGCCCCGGTTCGAGGATCGACTGATCGCGCAAAAATATCGGGACCGATCCCGAGGAATTCCGGCTTTATGATCGGCGCGCACTCTTCAAAAAGACGTCGCGGTCAATCAACCCTTCGGGGTTTTTTCCAGCTTCTCCAAAAATCGCCTGAAACCGCTCATCTCCGAGCACTTCACGATTTCTCTGCATTGCAGCCGCGACAGCATTCGACCCTGGCTAAATACTCGTCAGCAGAAATCCGGCCAGCATCAAATAGCTTAACAAGATTCGCTTGTTCGTCCCGAAGATTGGATTGAACAGCTTTCAAATTCTTAAGCGTACCGGGCTCAAGATGATGGCCTAGCGCCCTTTGGGCCAATGCCGACAGTCTAGCCACTTCAGTAGCCTCCTGTGCAGCAACAGCGTCATTCACTGTTGCAAGATGTACGATACCTCTTACCAATTGGTTCCCTGTCGTTGATGCGGTCGCCTGATCGGCGGTCACGGCAGGGGCGCCGCTGCCAAGTATACTAAGCGCGGCACCGTGTCGCCCTGGCGCAAAGATTGTTCCAGGTGGGTAACACGCGTTTCGCTGCAGCCACGCTCCGCGGCCGTAATCATCAAAGAGCGTAAACGAGACGGCGTACCCGCGACAGTTATCCACAGCGACATTAGCCGGATGCAGAATTCGGTTTGCCATCTGGTGGCAAACGCCAGTAAAATCGTACCTTATGGCTGCTGCATCAGGATTGGGCTGCGCCAAGCAGTCTGCAATGGCCGAACTACCTGTGCCGGCTATTAACATCGCGCCACCAGCGCTTCGCCCGTAGCAGCCCCAAGGGCCAACAAGTCCGCATGAACTTGTTACATATGTGTGATCCCATTGTGGCGTGCGTAAGGCTGGCATTGCCCAACCCTGCAGCGTCGCCGATGGCGCACCAGCCATGCGGTAGCCCCCAGCTTGTTGTTCTCCCGTGCACCGTACCATTTCATGAGTTGTGCGGGTGCCGCAACCATTGCGAGAAAAAACCTCCGACGACCACCCTCATAGTTTAGAACCCACGATGACCCCGGGTTTCGTCTTACAATCAAACTGATGCACTAGCTGAAGAAGCTGCCAGAATGGCCTGCGCGGTTTCCTGGCCGCTCGCCAGTGCCGCTTCGACCGTGCCCATGTCCGGTCCGGCATAGAGCGCCTCGCCGGAGAAGAACACGGCGCCGGCGTCCGATTGTTTCAGCAGGGATTGCGCGGCGCGGGATTTTGGGGTGGCGTAGGAATAGGCGCCGCGTGCGAAGGCGTCGTTGCCCCAGTTGAGGGCGCGCGACGCAACCAGGCTCTTTCTGATGCGGTCGGGAGGCAGGTCGAAACTCCCGGCGAGCGAGGTGACCCCCAGTTCGACAAGGTCGGCTGGGGTGAGCGAGGCCACCCGGTCGGCCCTGGGGCCAGCCAGCCAGCCGGTCAGCACCGGATAGGCGGCGGGATATTGCGTCCACCAGGTCGGGACCGCTGCTTCCGACCGCAGAAAGGACAGATCCGCACAGGTCTCGCCCGCCCAGATCGGACCACCACGCCGTCGCGAAGCGCAGCAGGATTTTGACGACGTTGCCGTATCCGATATCGGCCGCCGCCGTCACCGCGCGCGCGTGTGCCGCCGCCGGCAGCATGAGTTCGGTGAGGAGCGGCAATGGCACCGTCAGGATCGCGGCATCGCCCTCGAAAACCGCACCGCCGCGACAGTGCACGGCAATCCCGTCGCCGCTTTCGGCAATCGCGGTGACGGCGGCGCCGAGATGGATCACCGCTGCGTGCCGGCGGCATTCTGCTGCGAGGTACTCGATCAGCGCGCCGTAGCCCTTGGTGAGCCGCCCGTGCTCGCCATCGTCGCGAGCCATCCACTCCTCACGCAGCGCCAGCGTGCTGAAGCGGTGCGGATCGGCCGCATCGTAGCCCTCGACCGTACGCGTGACCGAGCGCCGCAGTGCGTCGTATTGCCGACCGGCGAAATGCATCGCCAGGAACTCGGCGATCGGCAGATCGGTCTTCACCGCCTCCAGGTGCTGGTAGAACCGGGCAGCGTGCGGCATTGCCGGGTCGGCGCGCGACAGGGTGCCGGATTGGACGCTCCATCGCGTCCCCCCGCGTGGCGACAGCGACAGGCCGGCCTCGTGCATCACGGCTCGCGTCACCGGCGCCGCGCCGTGGACAAACTCCGGGCCGCCCTCCGCCGCGTAGCCAAACTCCTCGGCGGAGAGCGGACAGATGCGCCCGCCGCAGCGGTCGCGCGCCTCGAGAATGGTCACTTTCCTGCCGGCGCGCGCCAGTTCGCAGGCAGCCATCAGGCCCGCCGCCCCGGCGCCAACCACCACGAAATGCGTCAGATGCCGAGGCGCCATAGATTCAGACAGGCTGGGGATTCAGACAGGCTGGCCGCTCGCATGCGAGGAGTTGACCGTGAAGGTCCATCCATCGGGACCGGGAAGGTCGAACGAATTGTGGATGCGGCCGCGGCGAACCGCCGAGGGCGACAACCTCTTCGCGGCGTAGTCACGGTGTGCGGCATCGATGTCATCGACCATCAGGTCGAAGGGCGCGCCGGCGCCCGGCTCCGGCGGCTGTTCGGTGCCGCGAACGACAACATGCGTGCCGCCGCGCAGTTCGAGCACCGCCAACTCGTCCAGCGTCACGATCGGGCGCAGCCCGACCGTCTCGAGCCAGCGCGCGGCGCCGCCGACATCAACAACATTAAGGCGTACATGGCCGACCGCGACCGGCGGACGTTGATCGATGGAATCAGGCATGGCCATCTCCTGTCAGTGAGTTGGGTGTCAGTGAGCCGGCTGTCAGTGAACCTGCGTGCCTTCGGCGGCGACGGCCTTTTGCACCGCCGGGCGCGCCAGCATGCGGGCGCGATGCGCCATCACGCGAGGCAGTTTGGTGGTGTCGACACCGTCGCCTTCGATCCATGAGGCGATGGTAAACAGGTAGGGATCGCAGATCGTGTACTGGTCGCCCATGACCCACGGACCTTTCACCAGCTTCTGTTCGATCAACTCGAAGCATTCGGTCATCGTCGCGGGCACCTTGCGCTTCATCGCCTCGATGGCTGCGGCGTCGTCCGCCCATCTTGTGCCGCGCCGGCCATGTGCGTGCGCAACATGCACGGTCGCACACAGATAGAGGTTGAACTCCTGAAGCTGCGCCAGCGCGAAGGGGTCGGACAGCGGAGCAAGTTCGGCGGCCGGGAAACTCTGGGCCACAAAGCATAGCAGAGCGGGCGTTTCGGTCAGCGTGCCGTGTTCGGTGACGAGCGCCGGCACGCGCCCTTTCGGGTTGACCGCGAGATATTCGGGGCTGCGCTGGCGTTGCGACCCGAAATCGACCAGGATCGCCTCATAGGGCGCACCGGCCTCTTCCAGCGCGATGTGCGTCGCGAGCGCACAAGTGCCGGGAGCATAGTAAAGCCTGAACATCACGCGGGTCCTCCCATCGTCACAAACCGCCAGCGGCGCATCAGCCGCCGCCGGCTGGCAGTCTAGGCCCTGACGACAGTCTTCTCGATCCGTTTTCGGATGCGCCGCAAGAAATCGCAGCGGTGATGCCGAGTGGTGCGGCGGCCGATCGCCGGGCGCCGGCGATCTCCGCGGCACCCCTCGGACTATCGCAGGATCGGCTCGTACTGGTCGAACGAAGCGAGGCAGTCGCCATGCAGCGGAGCCCAGTCAATCGTATGACACTCTTTCCACATGCGATAATGGCGGAACCGAAGATTGGTCTGCAGCCGGTAGTCATACTGGGCGCTTCGGTAATTATTTGCCGCGGGACTCTCAACATAGCGGTGATGATGGACGCTATAGCTCATGGATTTGGCGTGAGCCGGCGCCATCCATGCCACTGCCGCGATTACAGCGATGGCGCAACCATAGGCTTTATGCATTGTATGCTCTCCTACTTGGGGGGAAATAGGCGAGGTGGGACAGTTTTTGGGGAAGTCGTTGTGACTCTCTGATCACCTCAATCGTGCAAATGCGATACTACCGTGTGATTGAATATCCGTCGCGCCGTTACCGTTACGCGTGCGCTCTGTAACGCGCCTCAATCCGATTGGTTCCGGCGGGCCGCTCGGTTATGAGCGCAGGTATTTGTTGAACCAGTCAAGGGTGTGCTGCCACGCTTCCTTGGCGGCGGCCTCGTCGTAACGCGGGGTCGTGTCGTTGTGAAAACCGTGGTTGGCGCCCTTGTAGATGTGCCCCTCATGGGCTACGTGGGCTTCTGTCAGGGCGGTGTCGAAGGCGGGCCACCCATCGGTGATCCGCTTGTCGAGTTCGCCATATTGCGCATTGATCGGCGCCTTGATCCTGGCCGTCTCGGCGGCGCTCGGCTGGGTTCCGTAGAATGGCACCCCGGCGGCAAGATCCGGGCCCATCCGAACCGCCAGCATATTGACGACGCCACCGCCAAAGCAGAACCCGACGGCACCGAGTTTCCCCGTGCTGTCGGGCCGTGATTTCAACCAGATCGCCGCGGCCAGGAAATCTTCCGTCATTTTGGCGCGGTCGAGCTGCCCGAAAAGCGCCAGCCCCTTTTCGTCATCGCCAGGATAGCCGCCCAGAGACGTCAGCGCGTCCGGTGCGAAGGCGATGAAATTGGCGACGGCAAGCCGTCGTGCCACATCTTCGATGTATGGATTGAGACCGCGGTTTTCGTGGATGACGAGGATTACGGGCAGTTTCGTGGCATCGGCCGGCCGCGCCAGATAGCCCTTGATGCTGCCGTTGCCCTGCGGCGACGGCACGGTGGCCTGTTCGACCTTGATCCGCTTGTCGTCCGGTGGAACTTGGACGGCCCAGGCATAATTCGGCTTGAGCGCCTGGAAGAGCGCTGCCGCGGTCACACCGCCGATCGCAAATTTTTGCGCCCTGTTGATGAATTGGCGGCGGCTGAGCCCGCCATGCACATAGCCGTCGAACAGGTCGAGCAGCTCTTGCGGAAAATCCGACGCCTTTTTGCGCTCCATATTTCCTCTCCCGTGTTACGCCCTGGCGCCAATGCAACCTATTCGGCCGGCAACCTATTCGGCCGGCAACCTATTCCGCCGGCACCGGGATCGCCTCGTGCGGCGAGTTGGCGCGGGCGCTGCCGGCGAACAGCAGGCTCGCCAGCCATAATCCGGCAACCAGGACCAGTACCATCTCGGGCCGACCGGCGTCGATCAGCATGCCATACGGCACCGGCATCACCGCGCCGCCCAGCGCAAGGCCGGAGCTGACAAAGCCGAATACCTTGCCGATCTGCCCCGGCGGGGCGGCATCCTTGACCATCACGTCGCGCGGGGTGCGGCTGGCGCCGATCAGGTGCCCGGTCAGAAACAGCAATGCCACCGTCGCCACCTGTGGCAACACGGTGAGGTTGACCAACAGCATCAAGGCCGACCCGACCACGGTCAAAACCATGACAAAGAGGAAATGGCGGTCGGTGCGGTCGGCGACCCAGCCGCCGACCAGGACGCCACTCATTGTCCCCACCATAAAGCCGGTGAGCGCCGAGGAAGCGGCCTCCACGGTCAGACCATGCGTGCTGTGCAGCACCGTGATCAGCCATGACTGGATGCCGGCGCCGGCCATCGACGACGCCATGAAAAATCCAAAAAACAGCATGATCGAGGGCGAAAGCAGCATTTTTGCGCCACCGGCGGCGTTGCCGGCATGGGTGGGCGATATGCGTTTCTGGTCGGCCAGGATGCGGCTCTGCCAGATGATCGCCAGCGTCACCGGGATGCCGATCAGGCCGACCGAAAGCAGGGTCGCGCGCCAGCCGATCAGCCAGATCAGAGCCGCCGTCACCGGCGGTGCGCTGGCAAACCCGACATGGCCGACAAAAGTGTGGATCGCAAACGAACGGCCAAGCCGCGACGGGTGGATCGAACCCGACAGGATCGCGTAATCGGCCGGATGGAACACTGCGTTTCCAAGCCCGGACAGCATCGCCAGCGCCACGATCTGCCAAAACGACGTCGCCAGCCCCATCAGCGAGATCGACAGGGTCATCAGCAGCGTGCCGCCGATCAGAAAGCTGCGCGCGCCGAAACGGTCGACGAGAAAGCCGATCGGGGTTTGCACCACCGCCGTCATTCCGGACATCACCGCGACCGAGATGCCGAGTTCGGCAAACGAGACGCCAAACGCCTTCTGCCAGGCGAGGAACATTGTCGGCAGCATCAGGATGTAGAAATGCGACAGCGTATGGCCACAGCAGATCAGCGTATTGACCCGGGCGTCGTGCCCGAACGATGGCAGCTTCATCCCCTTCAATCCGCTTCTCGTTTTTTCGCACCGAGGGGAATGATGAAGCGCGCGGCGCGCCATGTCACCCGGCTTGAGTATCTTTTGGTTAATCGCCCCGCTCCCAATCGGTAACGCGTTCCGTCGCATGGCTTCGCCGGTTGCAAGCGGCCGAAGGCGCGCCTAGCCTTTCTGAAACCGAAGGGAAGGGAAGCCAGATGCCACCGGACGGAAACGCGGCCATTGCCCAAAGCCCCGAAGACCTTCGCGCCAAGGTCAAATCGCAAATTGTCGAGGCGAGGCCGGCCTTCTTCAAGCTGGAAGCCCAGCTTCCCCGGCAGGGCCGCACCGATACGCCGGTCGCCGCGTCGGACAAGATGTGGGTGGTGCTCAAGACCTATGCCGCCGATGGTGAAAACGGTCTGCATGCCCATCCCAACGAAGACCACACCTTTGTCGTCCTGCAGGGCGAGGCGACGTTCTACGGTCCGAACGACGAGACCAGGACGATCGGCCAAAACGAGGGTGTGCTGTTGCCGCATGGCACGTTCTACTGGTTCAAAGCGACGAGCGAGGAGCCGCTGGTGATGGTGCGCATCGGCGCTGCCGCGTTCGACGGCGTCGACCGGCACGGCCGGATCAACCCCGACGGCAGCGAAATGCGGGGCGACTCGGTCGAAAACAAGCAGGTCGAACTGGTCATGTCCGAGCGCTGGTTCCGCTAACCGGGGGAAACTGCGTGATGACGGCAGTCAGGCTGACACGGCGGCGCTTGTTCCAGACGACGGCAGCGACGGCGGCTGCGACGTTGCCGTTCGTCCACGGGGCTCACGCCGCTGGAAAACTGTCCGCGTTCTTCTGGGATCACCCGGTGCCGAGCGTACCGCCGGCGATGCGCAAGCTGTGCGAAGAATGGGCGGCGAAGGAGAAGGTCGAGCTGCAGCTCGATTTCGTCAGCACCAACGGCGACAAGATTTTTCTGACGGTGGCGGCGGAAGGCCAGGCCCGTTCCGGCCACGATATCGCGACCATCCCAAGCTGGTACGTCTCGGGCCAGGTCGATCGCCTCGAACCTGTCGACGACCTGATCCCGCCGCTGGTCGAGCAGAATGGCAAGCTCGATTGGACGGCAGAGTATCTCGGCAAATTCGATGGGCACTGGATGGCCTTGCCGGTATCGACCGGCAGCCCGACGCTGCCGTGCTGCGCCCGCATCGACCTGATGAAGCGTCATGCCGGGATCGACATCACCGCGATGTACCCTGCCGACGGGGTGCCCGACAAGGAAATGGCCGACAACTGGAGCTGGGAGACATTTCTGTCGGCCGCGCAAAAATGCTTCGAAGGCGGCAACCCGTTCGGCCTGCCGCTCGGCGTGACCCCGGATTCGGTGGATTGGGTCGGCGCGATGTTCGCCAGCTACGGCGCCGAACTGGTCGACAAAAACGGCAACATCACCGTCAACTCGGACCCGGTGAAGCAGGCGCTCGACTGGTTCAAGCGGTTGGCGCCCTACGTGCCGCCCGAGGTCTACGCCTGGGACAATGCCAGCAACAACCGCTATTTGATCTCCGGCAGGGGCTCGCTGATCCTGAACCCGCCTTCGGCCTGGGCTGTGGCGGTACGCGATGCGCCGCAAATCGCCGAGCAGCTCTGGACCTTCCCGCCGCCGAAAGGCCCGCTGGGCCGGATCGAGGCGGCGCTCCCCTGGTATTGGGGCATCTGGAACTTCTCGCCAAACAAATCGGCGGCAAAAAGCCTGCTGAATTTTCTGTCGCAGCGCTCCTCGGTCGAGGCGCTGGTCACCGCCAGCCACGGCTATGACGTGCCGCTCTATGAGAAATTCCGCGACTTCAAGGTCTGGGCGGACGAAGGCCCGCCAAAGGGCACGCTGCGCAACTACCCGCCGCGCAGCGATACGAGCTTTGCCATCGCCTGCGCCCCGGCACCGCCAAAGATCGGCAATCAGATGTACGCCCAGGCGACGATGACCAAGCTCGTGGCCCATTGCACGCAGCAGGGTGAGTCGATCGCCAAGGCGATCGCCTGGGCGGAACAGGAGATCGAAGGCTTCATGCGGACCTGATCGCCAATTCCACAGCCTGCGCCGCGAGGCGGACGGGCCCCGTTGCTGCGCCGGGGGTGCTCGACTACGATCGGCGACCGAGGCCGTTTGCGCGAGAGAAGCGATGCTGACCGCTGAGATTTGGCCGGCGCTCGACTACAGTCGGGTGCCCTATCGGCTCTACCACGATCGCGAGGCCTACGAGCGGGAGCAGGAAAAGATCTTCCGCGGGCCAACCTGGAGCTTTCTCGCCCTGGCGGCGGAAATCCCCGGCAACGGCGATTTTCGCGCGACTTATGTCGGCGACACCCCGGTCATCGTCAACCGCGACGCCGAGGGCATGGTCCACGCCTTCGTCAACCGCTGCGCCCATCGCGGCGCACTGGTGCGGCGCGAATTGTCGGGCAATGCGACCGAGCACACCTGCATTTATCATCAATGGTGCTACGGGCTCGACGGCCATCTGCGCTCGCTGCCGTTCCGCCGCGGCATCCGCGGCCAGGGCGGGATGGATGCCGGGTTCGACATGGCGGCGCATGGTCTGCGCAAATTGCAGGTAGCGGAAATCAACGGCGCGCTGTTCGGCACGCTCGCCGACAACGCCGAGCCGCTCGAAGACTATCTCGGCGCGCCGGTCGTGGCACAGTTGCGCCGGCTGTTCGACCGGCCGGTGCGGGTGCTCGGCTACAACCGCCAGCGCATCCGGGCGAACTGGAAGCTGTACGCGGAAAACACCCGCGACAACTATCATGCCAGCCTGTTGCACGAGTTTCTTGTGACGTTCGGGCTGGATCGCTCGACACAGGTGGGCGGGGTGCGGATGGATGCCCGCCATCGCCACAATATCACCTGGGCGGAAGCCGAAAGCGACACCGCCGAACTCGCGACCGAGGCCTACAGCGACGCCCGGGTGCGCAGCAACTACCTGTCGCTGAAAGAACCGGAACTGGTGCGCTTCCGCCGCGAGCGCGCCGACCCGCTCAACATCGCCATCACCTCGGTATTTCCGGGCGCGGTGTTTGTGCAGATCAGCAACAGCCTGGCGGTGCGCCAGATCCGGCCGCGCGGCGTCGACGAGGTGGAAATCTTCCAGACGATGCTGGGCTATGAGGACGATCCGCCCGACATGGTTCTGCACCGCCTGCGCCAGGCCAATCTTGTCGGCCCGGCCGGGCTGGTGTCGATGGAGGATGGCGAGGCGATCGAGATCGCCCACCGGGCGTCACGGCCCGACGCCGACAGCGCCTCGGTCATCGAACTGGGTGGCGCCGGGATTATTTCCGACCGGGACTACCGCGTCACCGATGTACCGCTGCGTGGTTTCTGGTCCTACTATGCCGAGTTGCTGGGGATCGAGCCGGCCGGTGCCATCCGATGACCCGAGCGTCGATGGTGGATCGGTTCGCGCTGTACGATCTATACGCCGCCTACGGTGCCCTGATCGATCTGGGCGATTTCGATGCCTGGCTCGGCCTGTTCGCGGAACGCTGCACCTATTACATCATGCCGAGCGAAAACGATCGACAGGGGCTGCCGGCCGGGCTGGTCTATTGTGACAGCCGGGCGGTGCTGGAAGACCGGATCGGCGCGCTCCGCGAAGCCAACAAATACAACATCCACACCGACCGCCATGTGATCGGCCTGCCGCGCCTCGTGGGCGAGGATGGTGGAGAAACGCGCGTCGAGACACCATTTGCCGTGTACCAGACCGACCAGGAGGGTGAGACCCGCCTGTTTGCCACCGGCCTTTACCGCGACCGCATCGCGTCCGAGGCTGGTATCCTAAGATTTCGAGACAAGCTGGTGCTGCTCGACACCTTCGCGGTGCCAAGCCTTCTCTCAACGCCCCTGTAGGGGTCACCCGTCGAGGAAGCCGACATGACGACGACCACAGAACTCGATGCGCTGGTGATCGGCGCGGGCTTCGCGGGCCTCTATCAGATGTTCTGCCTGCGCGACCGCCTTGGCCTGTCCGTCAAGGCGCTGGAGGCCGGCGGCGGCGTTGGCGGCACCTGGTACTGGAACCGCTATCCAGGGGCGCGCTGCGATTCCGAAAGCCACGTCTATTGGTACACGTTTTCGCCCGAGCTGATGCGCGAATGGGAATGGTCCGAGCGCTATCCCGGCCAGCCGGAGATCATGCGCTATCTGAATTTTGTCGCCGACAAATTCGACCTGAAGCGCGACATCGAGTTCAACACCCGCGTCGTCGCGGCGCATTACGACGAGGCGGCGAACCGCTGGCGGGTGCGCACCGAACAGGGCGAAACCTACGTCGTTAAATTCCTGGTCACCGCGGTCGGCTGCCTGTCGACGGCGAACGTGCCGAATTTCCCCGGTCTCAAGGATTTCAAGGGCGACTGGTACCATACCGGCCAGTGGCCGCATGAGGGCGTCGATTTCACCGGCAAGCGGGTCGGCATGATCGGCACCGGCTCGACCGGCATCCAGGCCGCCCCGGTGATCGCGGCGTCGGCGGCGCACCTGACCGTGTTCCAGCGCACCGCGAACTACTCGGTGCCGGCGCGCAATGCGCCGCTCAAGCCGGAGTTCCGCCAATACATCAAGGATCACGCCCCCGACATCCGGGCGGTGACGCGCGAAACACTCAACGGCATGGGGTTTCGCATCGAGGAGCGTCTCGCTGTCGAAACCCCGCCGGAGGAGCGCGAGAAAATCTACGAGGCAGCCTGGGAACGCGGCGGCCTGCAATTCCGCGCGGCGTTTCAGGACATGATGGTCGACAAGCGCGCCAACGACACCGCGGCGGACTTCATCAAGCGCAAAATCCGCTCGATCGTGACGGACCCGAAAACCGCCGCGATCCTGTCGGATATCGATCATCCCTACGCCGCGAAACGGCCGCCGATCGACACCGACTACTTCGAAACCTACAACCGCGCCAACGTCACGCTGATCGACGTGAAGGCAGCGCCGATCGAGTGCATCACCTCGGCGGGGGTTTGCACGACCCAGGCCGAATATCCGGTGGATATCATCGTCTTCGCCACCGGTTTCGATGCGATGACCGGCCCGATGCTGAGCATGGATATCCGCGGCCGCGACGGGGTGGCATTGAAGGATGCGTGGGATGCGGGGCCGCGCAACTATCTCGGTCTACAGGTCGCGGGTTTCCCCAACCTGTTCACGATCACCGGCCCGGGGAGCCCGTCGGTGCTGTGCAACATGCCGGTGGCGATCGAACAGCACGCCGACTGGATCACCGACTGCATCAGGCACATGCAGGCGGAGGGGCTGGAGCGGATCGAGGCGCGCGCCGGACTCGGTGGACAAATGGGTCGCCGAGGTCAACGAAATGGCCAGCAAGACCGTGCTGCCATTGGCGACGCACTCCTGGTATCTCGGCGCGAACATCCCCGGCAAGCCGCGGGTGTTCATGCCCTACGCCGGCGGCATGGTGCGGTATCGGGAGATTTGCACGCAAGTCGCGGCGCGCGGCTACGAAGGATTTGTCCTGTCATAGCCGCGGATATCTTTGGCGAGTCAGCCGCGGAACACCGCCTTTAGCGCCGTCGTTGGCATGGCATCGTGAACCCAGGTGAACCTGCCTTGCTCCTTCATCTCGCGGGCGCCCTTCATAAAGGCCGCCAGCGCGAGCCGCGATAATGCCCCTCCGACGCTGAGCCGCTTCACGCCGACCGCCTCCATTTCGGCAGCGCTAAGGGCGGGATCGGCGGCGCTCATCACCACGTTCAATGGCTTGCCGATCGCCTGCACGACGGTACGCATGGTGGCGAGATCACGCAGGCCGGGGGCGTAAAGCACGTCGGCGCCGGCCTTCTCGAATGCCTGCAGGCGTTTGATCGTATCGTCGAGATCGGGCCGGCCGCGGATCAAATTCTCTGCCCGGGCGACGAACGTAAACGGCACCGGCAGCTTGCGGGTCATCTCCACGCCGGCCGCGACGCGCTCGACCGCGTGGTTGAAATCATAGATGCGCTCGCCGCTCCAATCCTCGATCGAGCCCCCAACAACGCCCATCTCCGCCGCGTCACGCAGGATGGTTGCGGCTTCCTGTGGGATCATCGGCGTAGCCGTTTTCCAGATCGGCGTTGACCGGCAGGTCGGTAGCTTCGGCGATAACACGGCAGTTCTCCAGGAGTTCGGCGCGGCTGACGGAGCCCTCGGCGTCGATGCGGCCCAGCGCGTTGGACATGCCAAGGCTGGTGGTTGCCAGCGCCTCAAAACCAATCGACGCGAGCAGCTTCGCGGTGCCGGCATCCCACGGGTTGGGCAGGATCAGAATTTCCCGGCGCTGGTGGAGTTCCTGAAACAAGCGGCCCTTCTCGGCCTGAGTGCGCATAACCGTCTCCTCCCAGATCGCCGCCCGCCCGACGAGTCGGCGGGGCTTCGTGTGACAGTAGCCGCGAATGCGCCAAGATGAGAGCGCGCTCGATAGGGCTCAATCCGGGTCTGGACAAGCCGGGTGCAACCTGTTGCGATACCGATCTTTCTTGGCGCAGAGGAGCTGCCTTGATGGCGATTATCGACTCCCAGGTCCACGTGTATGAGGCGAACACGCCGAAGCGGCCCTGGCACAATGTCCCGAACTGGCCCGATCACGTCACGGGCGACGAGATGGTGGCGGCGATGGACAGGGTCGGCGTGGACGGCGCGATCTTCATCTCCGCCTTTTCGATGTACCAATACGACGCCAGCTATGCGGTGGAGGTGCAGAAGGCTCATCCCGGCCGGTTCGCGCTCGTCAAGCCGGTGAACCCGGACGATCCCGCGGTGGCCGATGTCATCGCCGAGTGGAAGAACACGCTGGGCACGGTCGGTATCCGCATCATGATGACGCCGGAGGCAAAGCGCGACCCGGCCGACCCGGGCCTCGACCGGATCATGCGTGCGGCCGTGAAATACGATTTCCCGGTCAACATGCTGTGCTGGGGAAACGTGGATGCTGGCGCGGCGCTGATCGACCGCCACCCCGATACCCGCTTCATCATCGACCATCTGGCCCTGCTGCAGCCCCGCACGCCGCCCGCCCCGCCGCAGCCCTGGGCCGATTTGCCGAAAGTGCTGGACCTTGCCAAACGCAAGAACGCGGTAATCAAGGTCAGCGGCGCCTGCACGCTGTCCAAAGAGCCGTTTCCGTTCCCGGACATTTGGGACCCGCTGGCGCGCGTGTTCGACGCCTGGGGTTTCGACCGCTGCCTGTGGGGCACGGACTGGACGCGCGCCTTTGCCGTCGTCAACTACGAAGAGGCCGTCGAGCCCTTCGTCAAGACTGACCGGCTGAGCGACAGTGAGCGGGCGATGCTGATGGGTGGCGCGTGCGCCAAGGCCTATGGCTGGTCGCCGAAGTAAGGCCTGGTCA
>CAVTUM010000022.1:0-167239 GCA_963737875.1 uncultured Alphaproteobacteria bacterium
GCTTCGAATAACGCGGGCCAGTTCCGTAGATCCGGTGCTTTTCGAGGGTGCGGATGGAAAGGCCGACGAACCGTGCGGCCTCGGGTGTGCAACGACAATTGTGATGTCCGGTCAACGACAATTAGGTTGGCCGGTTTCTGATGACGATCTGTCGGCGCTGCGATAGGCCGACGACAATTAGCGGCGCCGATTAAGCGCGTGTGACGGCGGTGGCGCTGGTAGCGAGAGCGGAGCGGCGCCGGTAGCTCTCGGTATTGAGTTCGAGAATGGTGGCGTGGTGCACCAACCTGTCGATCGCGGCCACGGTCATTGCCGGGTCGGGGAAGATCTGATCCCACTCGCTGAAGGGCTGGTTGCAAGTGGTGATCAGGCTGCGGCGCTCGTATCGCTCAGCGATCAGCTCGAACAGAACGCTGGTCTCGGCCTGGTCCTTGCGCACGTAGCCGAGGTCGTCGAGGACGAGCGCATCGAAGCGATCGAGCTTGGCCAGGGTTCCGGGAAGGGCGAGATCGCGCCGCGCCGCCTGGAGCTTTTGGACGAGGTTGGTCGTACGGGTAAAGAGCACCCGCTTACCCTTATCGACGAGCGCGGTGCCGAAAGCGGCGGCCAGATGGGTCTTGCCGGTGCCGCTGGGCCGAAGATCAGCAGGTTGCCGCCTTGCTCGATCCACGCGTCGCCCTCGGCCAGCGCCATCACATGCGCCTTGCGAATGGTGGGCACGGCGGCGAAGTCGAGGGTGGCGAAGGTTTTGCCATGCGGCAGTCCGAACTCGGCCATATGACGGGCGATGCGCCTGGCGGCACGCTCGGCGAGTTCGTGGTCGCACATCGCGGCGAGGAAACGGGCGCTGCCCCAGCCTTCGCGATCGGCACGGGCGCCGAAGTCCTGCCAGATCCGGCTGATCGTCGGCAGGCGTAGTGCGTTCAGCATCACTGGTAGCTTGGCGGCATCGACGTCACTCATGCGGCACCTCCCAGGATTGGCATCCGCAGCAACTCGTCGTAGGCGGCAAGATTGGGCGCCGTCACCATCACGGTGGGTGCAGCGGTGAGGATTGGCGGAACAATGGCGGCGCGCGCGGCTTCGAGATCGGGTGTGTCGCCGGCGTCGAGCACGGCAACGAGATGATCGGCGAGCGCCGCCTCGCAGCCCTGCATGGCGGCGAGATGCAGCAGCCCGACATAAACTCGGCAAGCCTTGCGCGGATCGAGGCGCTGATCGAGCCTCTCCCAGGCGCGGCGGAAGATCGGGCTTGGGAACAGTTCGTCGCGAAACACCGAATGCCGGAAGGCCTGCGGCTTCCTGATCAGGGCGCCGATCAGGTGGCGATAGTCGACGACCCGCTGCGGCGGCCCGTTGCGCTTGAAGTAGCGCCGCGCCACGGTCAGCACCGGTGTGGTGCCGAGATAGCAAACCAGGCGGTCATCCCCCGGGTCCGGCCTCCGGCCGGCCCGAGGACAGGCTCCGATATGCACCTTGACGCGGCAGCCGACCAGGCGCGAGGGCACGGTGTAGAGGACGTTGCGCACGGAGATTGTGCCCGATCGCGTCACCGTCGCGGTGGCGCTCGAGAAATCCGTGGTGCGATACGGCGGCAGTGGGAGCAGCGCGGCAAGCTCGACCGCGACCTCTTCCCGCCGCCGGGCATTCTTACGGGCGATAAACTCCTGGAGGAAGGCCTGGTAGGCAGCCAGGTCGGGGAAATCCCGCGCGCCGCGCAATTCGAGGGCCTCACTGAGGCCGGTCTTCAAATGGCCGTGCGAGGCCTCGACCGCACCATTCTCGTGGCTGACGCCGGCATTGTTGCGGGTCGGCTCCATGCCGTAATGGCGACAGAACTCGGTATAGCGCGCCGCCTCGTCGTCTCGGTTCGACAAGTTGCGGTAAGCCGCCGAGAGCCGGTCGGTGCGGTGCGTGCGCGGTACTCCGCCGAGCTGCCAGAGCGCTTCTTGCACGCCTTCGGTCAATGCGGTGAAGCTCTCGCCGCCGCAGATTGCCTTGACGTATTCCCAGCCGCTGAAGGCGAGCCAGAAATGATACAGCAGATGGGGGAACGGCTCGCCGCCGAGGGTGACGCCAAGGCCGCTGCCGTCGGTGAAATCCGAAAGTGCTTGCAGACCCGGCGGATGCTCCTGACGAAAGATCAGCTCGCGTTCCGGCCCCTCGGTCGCCCGCCAATGCGCCACCCGGCGCTGCAGCGAGCGCAGCAGGCGGTCGGGATAGCGGGCGGGATGGCGACGCTGCAACTCTTCGAGCAGTGTTGTCGCTCGTAAACTCGGCATGCCGATCAGCATCGGCACCAGCTCCGCACGCCAGACCTCGGCAAAGGGATCCTGACGCGTGCGATAACGCCGCGTCCGATCCCGCTGGCTTGGCAGGATCGGGGCTTTCTCGATCCGCCGCCCGCTGCGCTCGCTCAACCCAGAACGGACGGCTGCGGCCGCCTGGCTGTGTCCGTCTTTGCGTGAGTCCATATACCGCCTGACCTGGCGGTCAGTGACCCGCTTGCCGGACATCAATGTTCCCCCGCGATCGCGGGGGAACATTGATCATCACAGCCTCAGCGAAACCCAACCGGCCATCGTAGTTGTCGTCAAGCGGCCACCGTAATCGTCGTCATGCACTCGGGCGTGCGCAGATAGCGCTGCGGCAAGCCGGCGAGATTGGACGACATGGGGAACCTCCGTGATCGTGTCGAAGGCTGCCGGACGGCAGCGGCTGTCGGGGATCACGGTGGCGAAGAAGGTTCGCGTAGGGGGATGGTGATGTCGCCAGGCATCCAGATCGCCACCCCCTTGGGTGCCCTAACTGCGTAGCAGCAGCCGTCGCCCACAGGCGGTCGTGTGTTGGATGGCGTAGAATAGCTCTACGAGCGGACCGCGGTGGCTCGGCTGCGCCCTTGCGAACGCAGCATCATGCTAAGGACCGGTCCCCTGGTTACGCGGGTGACCCACGAGTAGAATCTGCACCCAAGCTAGAAAAAGGCGACGGCCCCGTGCTCACAGAGATCGATACATCGTCTTGCATCTTGTTCCTCGGCTCCGGCTTTTCGGCTGACTGCAAGAACATTCTCAACCTGGGACCTCCGGTTGGAGATGATCTCCGGCAGGACCTAGGGAAACGCTGAACAATGGACAGATGCGTGACGGCTGGCCGGTGCGGCGTAAATTTCTGAAACTGGCGCTGAGCTTACGCCATGTCGGGGTGGAAATTTGCAGGTTCGGCGGGTTTTCCCTGTGCTGTTGCGGGATCGAGGCAGATTCCGGGCGTCGTCAGGCCGAGGCTTGAGCGAGGAGCGTCTTCTTGACGATCACCAGATTAGCCAGCGCGAACAGGGTGCGGAGTTGCGCGGTGTTCTTGGCCAGGCCGCGATAGCGCAGCTTCTTGTGGCGGAACAGGTTTTTGACGACGTGGAACGGGTGTTCGACCCAGGCCCGCACCTGTGATAGCGCCCGCTCCACCGGCGCCGCCAAATCCCGCAGGCCTTTGGGCAAGGCTTTGATGATGCCGCGCTTGATCGCGATGTTCCAGAGCCTGCCCCGGACGCGATCCGGGGAGACGTCGCGGTCCTCATGCTCCGGCCGCTTCTCCGCCCCGGTATAGCCGGCATCGGCAAAGACAGCCTCTTCCTTGCCGTGGAGCACCGCTGCCATCTGGTTGATGTCGGCTTCGTTGGCGGCGGTGCCGACCACCGTGTGCACCACGCCTGAGTGCGGAATCCGAGGGAAAGCGGACAGTGATTCCGACGCAAGGCGGCCCCTGATTCCGACGGAAGCGGGACAGTGATTCCGATTGATCCCGGACAGCCCTGAGGGGCGGGTATCCAGGGTCGAAGTCGACGATCCGATGACCGGTAGCGTGGTCCTCCGAGCCAAGGGGGACAGCGATGCCAGGCGAGAGATTGTCGATGCGGAAAGTGCGAGAAGTATTGCGGCTGAAGTACGCGTGTGGCGCGAGCGTACGGACGATCGCGCGGTCGGTCGGGATTGGGCGCACGACGGTCGCGGAGTATTTGCGACGGACCTCGGTTATCGGGATCACCTGGCCGGTGCCGGCCGATATCGACGATGCCGAACTGGAACGTCGATTGTTCCTCCCGGCCGGTCTCAACAAGGTGCCGACCCGGGCCGTGCCGGATTGGCAGCACGTCCATGCGGAGCTGCGGCGCCGCGGCGTGACCCTGGTCCTGCTCTGGGAAGAGTACCGCGCCGATCATGCGGACGGCTACGGCTACAGCCGGTTTTGCGATCTGTATATCGAGTGGCGGCGAGGCGTCAGCGCGACGATGCGCCAGACCCATGTCGCCGGCGAGAAGCTATTTGTCGATTACGCCGGTGACACCGTGCCGGTGTTCGACGCAGGGAGCGGCGAAGTGCGGCCGGCCCATGTCTTCGTCGCGGTGCTGGGCGCCTCCAACTACACCTACGCGGAAGCTCGCTGGAGTGAAGGGCTCGCCGACTGGATCGGCGCCCACGTCAACGCGCTGACGTTTCTCGGCGGCGCGCCGAAGCTGCTGGTTTGCGATAACCTGCGGGCCGGCGTCACCGCCGCCTGTCGCTACGAGCCCGGCATCAATCGCACCTACCAGGAGATGGCGGCCCATTATGGCGCCGCTGTGCTGCCGGCCCGGGTTCGGCGGCCGCGCGACAAGGCCAAAGTGGAAGTGGCCGTACTGATCGTCGAGCGCTTCATCCTGGCGCGCCTGCGTAACCGCCGGTTTCTGTCGCTCGGCGAGCTGAACGAGGCAATCCGAGAAGTGCTGGGCGATCTGAATGCCCGACTGATGCGCAAGCTCGGCGCCAGCCGGCGGGAATTCTTCGACGCGATCGACCGGCCCGCGCTGCTGCCATTGCCGGCGGAGCCTTACACCTACGCCGAGTGGCGGCGATGCCGGGTGGCCCCCGACTACCACATCGAAGTGCACGGCCATTTCTATTCGGTGCCGTCGCGGCTGATCCGGGAAGTGGTCGAGGCCCGCATCACCGACACGACGATCGAGGTCTTCCATGCCGGCCGGCGTGTCGCGGCGCACCCGCGATCGGCGCTGAAGCGGCGGCACACGACGACGCCGGAGCACATGCCGAGCGCGCATCGCCGTTACGCGAGCTGGACGCCGGCGCGGATACTGTCTTTTGCCGCCGAGATCGGGCCGAGCACGACCGCATTGGTCGAGACCATCATGCGCACCAAGCCACATCCCGAGCAGGGCTTTCGTGCCTGCCTCGGCATCCTGCGCCTGGCCAAGACCTATGGCGCGGAACGGCTTGAAGCAGCCTGCCAACGCGGCCTGACCATCGGGGCGCGCAGCTACGGCTCAATCGCCTCGATCCTGAAGACCGGCCTCGACCGGGCGTTCCACGACACCGCCGCACCGGACGTTGCCCCCTTGCTGCACGCCAACATCCGTGGCCGCGGCTACTACCATTGACCCCTGGCATTGAAAGGAGATCCGATGCTCGCTCACCCAACTCAGGAACGCATGCTGGCCCTTGGGCTGACCGGAATGGCCAAGGCGCTCGATGATCAGCGACGACAACCTGACATTGCGGCACTGGCCTTCGAGGAGCGATTGGCGCTGTTGCTCGACCGCGAGACCATGGAGCGCGAGAACAAGCGGCTGGCCGCCCGCCTGCGTTTCGCTGCCCTGCGGCAGGAGGCGGTCGTCGAGGACGTTGATCTACGAGCGCCCCGCGGCCTCGACCGAACCTTGTTCCACAAGCTGGCCGCCGGTGACTGGATCGACCGTAAACAGAACTTGCTGGTGATCGGCCCAACCGGCGTCGGCAAGTCGTGGATCGCTTGCGCCCTCGGTCACAAGGCGTGCCGCGACAATCGCTCAGTCTCCTACTATCGGGTCCCTCGGCTGCTCGAAGCATTGGCCCTGGCACGCGGCGACGGCCGTTATGGGCGGCTGTTGAAGACGCTCGGCCGGGTGCAGCTGCTGATCCTGGACGATTGGGGTCTGGCACCGCTCACCGGCGAGCAACGCCGCGACCTGCTGGAAATCATGGACGATCGCCACGAGCGCGGCTCAACCATCGTCACCAGCCAGGTACCGGTCGATCACTGGCATGAGGTTATCGGCGATCCCACCATCGCCGACGCTGTGCTGGACCGGCTTGTTCACAACGCCCACCGCCTGCTGCTGAAAGGAGAATCCCTGCGCAAACGGGCTGCCAACGCGCTCATGCTTGACGCCGAAGCAGTCAACTGACTCCATAAGCCACGCACGGCACCGAAGTCAGGTTAATGTCGATTTGAGCTTGCCGGCGCATGGGGATTCCCCGAAAGGCGAAAGCGTAATTCGCTGAGGCTTCGATTGATGAGGAGCCGGCGATGGACGAGGTGTTGGTTAAGGCGCGCACGCGCAGCCTGCTTGAGCATTTTGCGGCGATCACGGACGCGCGTCCGCAATGGAAAGTAGCCTATCCGCTGCCCGAGATTCTGCTGCTGGTGGTATCCGCGACAATCGCCAGCTGTGACGATTATGACGACATCGTCGCGTGGGGCGAGGCACATCTCGATTTTCTGCGCCGCTTCAGCCCCTATCACCACGGCATTCCGTGCACCGACTGGCTGCGGGTGCTGATGAACCGGATGGATCCGGATTTGTTCTCGACCTGCTTTATGGCCTGGGCGGGCGAACTGCGGCCGGACGCAGCCGACCTCATCGCGATGTGATGGCAAGACCTCGCGCCGCAGCCATGACCGTTCGCGCGGCAAAGCGGCGCTCCACCTCGTCTCGGCTTTCGCCACGACGCACAATCTCGTGCTCGGTCAGGAGGCGGTGGCGGACAAATCCTGCGAGAGCGAGACCATTCCCACGCTGCTGGCGCGGCTGGCGCTGAACGGCGCCCTTGTCACCATCGACGCGATCGCCTGCAATCCCACCATCGCACGCGCCATCACCGAGGCCGGCGGCGATTATCTGCTGGCGGTCAAGGGCAATCAGCCCACGCTGCAGCGCGAGATCGAGCGCTACTTCGTCGACGCACCGGCGGCACAGATCGACATCGCCAGCGAGACCGAAAAAGGCCATGGCCGGATCGAGACCCGGCGTCATGTCGTCAGCCACACCATCGATTGGCTGTCCGGTGACCGCCGCTACCCCGATGAACCCCGCTTCGCCAGGCTGACCGCCATCGCCATGGTCGAAGCCACCGTCGAAAGCAAAGGACAAACCAGCACGGCGCTATTACATCAGTTCGGCACCCCTCACCGCCCTGCGCCTTGCTCAAGCAGTGCGCCTGCATTGGGGCATCGAGAACTGCCTCCATTGGGTCCTCGACGTCACCTTCAAGGAGGATCAGTCCCGTCTGCGTGCCGGTCACGGCGCCAAAAACATGGCCGTGGTCCGCCACTTCGCCATCAATATCGTCAGACGCGCGCAGGACAGACGAAGCATCAAAACCCGCCGAAAACTCGCCGGCTGGGACCCCAAATACCTCGCCTCACTCCTCAACCCCAAACCCTGTTAACCTCGACTCGGTGCCCTGATAAGCCACGTCGACGACGACCCTGGACGGGATCATCGGAATCCCTGTCCGCCTTGGATCGGAATCAGCGTCCGGCTTCGATCGGAATCGCTGTCCGCTATCGTCGGAATCCGCAGCCTGAGGCGACATCGACCCCGATATGGGCCTTCATCCCGAAATACCACTGGTTGCCCTTGCGGGTCTGGTGCATCGCCGGATCGCGGGCCTTCTCCTTGTTCTTGGTCGAGGGCGGCGCGGCGATGATAGTGGCATCCACGATGGTTCCCTGGCGCATCAACAGACCGCGCTCCGTCAGCAGCGCCCCGACCTCATCGAACAGTGCCTTGGCCAAATCATGCTGCTCCAGCCAGTGGCGGAACTTCAACAGCGTCGTCGCGTCCGGCACCGGGTCGCGGGTCAGGTCAATACCGGCAAAGCCCCGCAAAGCCTGGCTGTCGTACAGCGCATCTTCCAATGCCTCGTCCGCCAGCCCGTGCCATTGCTGCACAAAGTAAATCCGCAGCATCCGCTCCAGCCCAATCGGCGGCCGGCCGCGCTCACCCTTCGGGTAGAGCGGCCGCAGACGCTCCACCAGCCGCGCCCGGAGCCTGCCCCGGCGAAGGCCGGGGGCACCACCAGTTCCATCTCGGCCAGAAACTTGTCGCGACGCGTCTGCTTCTTCTTGCCGGCGTACTCAACCTGCGAAAAGCTGCCCTGACGCTGCATCGCCCCGCCCCCGGACCTCAACGCACCAGCAGATTCTGCTCCATGCCGAACCACGCAAGCCGGCTTATTTCAGTGTTTCCCTAGTCGCCCGCGTCATGGAATAAGTTGTGTTTTTCTGAATCACTGTCGCCTGGATGTAGCGATGGAGGTGATTCGTGTCAGGTCGAGAAATTGCGGTCAAGAAATACGTGGTGCGACTGAGCCGCGAGGAGCGTGCTCGGCTCGAAGCTTTGATCCACGCGGGCAAGAGCTCGGCGCCGTTGCTGACGAGGGCGCGCATCCTGCTGAATGCGGATGTATCGGAGGCGGGCGAGGGTTGGAGCGACAGCGCGATCTCAGCGGCGCTGGACACCAGCATCAACAGTATCGGCCGCATTCGGCGGCAACTCGTCGAGGAAGAGTTCGAGGCGACGCTGAGCCGCAAATACAATCCGAACTCCGCCCGTCCGCGGATTTTCGACGGGGCGGCGGAGGCCAAATTGATCGCTCTGACCTGCTCGCCGGCTCCCGAAGGTTTCGCCCGTTGGAGCCTGCGCCTGCTCGAGGAGAAGATCGTCGAATTGAACATCATCGAGAAGGCCAGCAACAATACGATCGGACGGACACTCAAAAAAACATTCTCAAACCTCACCGCAATCGGCAATGGGTGATCCCGCCGGAGGCCAGCGCCGGCTTCGTCGCCGCTATGGAAGACGTGCTGGATACCTACCAGAAATCCGCGTGATCCTGATCGTCCGCTCGTGTGTCTGGATGAGACATCGAAGCAGTTGATCATCGAGACGCGCGCACCGATCCCCGCCAAGCCTGGACGAGCCGTCCGACACGACTACGAATACAAGCGTAACGGCGTGGCCAATCTATTCATGATGTTCGCGCCGCTGGAGGGCTGGCGCCGCGTCAAAATCACCGACCACCACGCCGCCGCCGCCTACGCGCATGTGCTCAAGGAACTATCTGACGTCGATTTTCCCGACGCCGAAAAAATCGTATTGGTTCAAGACAATCTCAGCACACATACCAAGGCTTCTCTCTACGCCACATTCCCCGCTCCCGAAGCCCATCGCCTCGCCCAGCGGTTCGAATGGCACTACACGCCCAAACATGGAAGCTGGCTCGACATGGCCGAATCCGAACTCGCGGTTCTGACCACCCAATGCCTGAGAGGCCACCCGGAAATGAGTTGAGTGATATCAGTGACTTGTGATTCGGTTTTGGTGCGAAACAGAACCGGGGTCGCAAGATGTGGACTGACATCACTCGCAAGCAGTATCGGCGACCCGGGGGGCGGTATTCAAGCAGTATGACGGATGCGGAATGGGCGCTGATCGAGGGCTTCATGCCATCCCGCCGCCGGCTGGGACGGCCTCGCAAGGTCGAATTGCGCCACGTCGTCGATGCCATTCTCTATATTTTGTCGGCGGGATGCGCCTGGACCTTGCTGCCGAAGGAGTTTGCGCCGGTCTCGACGGTACAGGGCTATTTCTATCGCTGGCGCGACGACGGCACCTGGGAGCGGATCAACCATGCGCTGGTGATGGCAGCGCGCGAGGCGATGGGGCGCCAGGCCAGCCCCAGCGCCGGGGTGCTCGACAGCCAGTCGGTCAAGACCACCGAGGCCGGCGGACCGCGCGGCTTCGATGCAGGCAAGAAGGTGAAGGGCCGCAAGCGCCACATCCTCACCGACACCAATGGCTTTCTCGTCAAAGCCGTGGTGCATCCGGCCGATGTTCAAGACCGCGACGGGGCCCCGCTCGTGCTGAAGGCCGCGCGCTGGCTCTATCCCTGGCTGCGCCACGTCTTCGCCGACGGCGGATATGCCGGCGAAAAACTCGCCAGTGCCCTGCTTGCACACGGCACCTGGACCCTCGAAATCGTCAAGCGGTCCGATGCCGCCCGGGGCTTCGTGCTGCTCCCCAGGCGCTGGGTGGTCGAACGTACCCTGGCCTGGCTCGGTCGCAACCGCCGCCTCGCCAAGGACTTCGAAGCCACCGTCAAAACCGCCACAGCCTGGCTCTATATCGCCAGCGTCAAACTACTCTCGCGACGTCTCGCCCGTGGCTAACTCAACTATCCCGATGCTCGGGCGGACTCTGAGCCGCCGCATTCCCGACAAGCATACTCTCGAAACCGAAGTTGCCGCCTGGCAGCACCATCGCGACAAGCATCACGCCAAAGCCGACTGGCAATTCACAACCGACAACGCACGCGTCAAACTCAAGAGGCTCTACCCCCTTTTTGAATGACTCAAGCGACTAGCACTGGTGGGGTCGGCCTCGGCCTTTCCGTCACCCGCTCGATCGTCTGGGAGCACGGCGGCGACATTAGCCTCGCTACTCGGAAAGGCGGGGGACTGACTGTCCGAGTTGACCTACCGATCGGCGCGGGGAAAACCTTGGAAAGTCACATTGGTGTCCGACCTCCGATCGCCGATCTGCCAAAAAGCTGAAGCACCGCCCTTTGATTGATGCTTTCGGTTTGGTGGAGTCGCCTCGGCGACCGTCTGGATAGTTCTTTGGTATTGGAAAATCTGGAGCGGGCGAAGGGATTTAACCCCCCGACCCTAACCAGCGCGATCTGAACCGACGCCCCATCCGATCTATATCCCACAGCCCTCCGGGCCCCGAACACGCCGACTTGGCACCTTCACCTTTCGACGACGATCGGATTCAATTGGTCGGAGTTGAACGCGAGGGAGATCGACTGTGCAGTCCCTACCACAGACTTCCGTCATACGAACAATTCGACGCCAACAGCTGCGCGAAATCGTGCCGCTTGCCGACAGCACCATTTACGAAATGGAGCAGCGTGGGGAATTTCCGCGGCGCTTTGCCCTCTCGCCCCGCTGCGTCGTCTGGGACCTCGCGGAGGTCGAAGCCTGGCTGGCTTCGCGCCGATCAACCCCAGTTGTCCGCGCGCAGTCTCCCGACGTCAGGCAACGCCGATCGCGGCCGGTTCGAGAGCCGGGTCGGGCTCTAGCAGCGGCATCGAAGGGGGGATAAGTACTGGCACGCGCTTCTTGCCCGCGACCCAGGCGTCGATGATATCCGACCACTCCTGCATCATATGGCGGCGCTGAACTTCGTATTCTGCCTTGTTGTAGACGCCGCGTGACGAACGGCCGTCCTCGTGCGCAAGGCACTTCTCGATCCAGTCGCTGTTGAAGCCCAGTTCATTAAGCAGCGTGGATCCCGTCCTTCGGAGGTCATGAACCGTGAACGGCTCGAGGGGCAAACCTTCTTTCTTCGCAAGCTCAACAACCGAGTAGGTGACACGATTGAATGTCGCACGCGACATCGGTGCATCCGCGTCGTACCGTGACGGCAACAGGTATCGCGAATTCCCTGCGCAGGTCTTCAGCGCGATCATGATGTCGAGCGTCTGCCGCGACAGATACACGTTGTGCGCCTTCGAACGCTTCATCCGCTCCTTCGGGATCGTCCAGACCGCGTTCTCGAAATCGACCTCGTCCCAGATCGCGTCCTGCAGCTCGCTCTTGCGCACCATGGTCTGCAGATAGAGGCGCATGCCGAGCCGGATGGTCGGCAGCGTCGCCACCTTCTCGATCAGCTTGAGCATGATCCTGATCTCGGTCGGCGAGAGCGACCGGTCCTTCGGCACGAAGGTCGCGATCGAAGACGGCCCCACATCGTCAGCCGGATTGGCGACCTTCTCGCCGTGCAGGATCGCGAAGCCGTAGATCTGCTTGACGATGTCGCGGACGTGGATCGCCGTCGCCGGTGCGCCGCGTTCGACGATAGCGCCGCAATGAGCCCGAAGGTCATCCGGTGTGATTTCCGTCAGCAGTCGGCTGCGCCACCTAGGCAGCAGTTCTCGCTGGAAGATCGACCGGCGCATCGCCCGCGTGCTGTCCGCCATCGGCGCCGCGGTCAGCCACTTCTCACCGAACTCGCCAAAGCTCTTCGCTTCCAGGAGCCGGCGCTTCTCGCGCTGCTTCTCGATCGCCGGCGATCGTCCCTCGCTGATCGCCCGCTTCGCGTCGATGCACAGCTCGCGCGCACGAGCGAGTGACAGCCCGGCCGGCCCGTACTTGCCGAACGTGACGGTCTCACGCCGCCCGTTCATCCGGTAGTCCAGCCGAAAAGTGAGGGTCCCCGAGGGCTTCACCAGCACATACATGCCGTCCCGGTCCGTCACCTTATAAATTTTCTCTTTTGGTTTCAGGTGTTTAAGAGCTGCATCCGTCAGCATTTGAGCCGCCTCCACGAAAAAAGACCGTCAGGCCATTTTCGGGCGTCCTCGTGGCGAAATCTCTTTTTCTTACAGCAAGTTATGGAGAAAAAAAGACCGTCAGAGGGCCACTCACACTCTGACGGTATCGGACGAAATCGAAATTCGCAATAGGCAAGCGCACCGTCAGGGAGGCCGTCAGCCGCGATCTCTGCCGGCCGATGGCCTCCGAACGTCTTCGGTTGATTTTATTTTGTTTATTAGTATGTTATGGAGGTTTCCAGGGTGCCATGGGATAGCCCCGGACGGGCCAAAATCATTCCCACTCGATTGTACCCGGCGGTTTTGAGGTTATGTCGTAGACGACGCGGTTTATGCCGCGGACTTCGTTGATGATGCGGGTGGCGGCGCGGCCGAGGATTTCGTGGGGGAACGGGTAGTAGTCGGCGGTCATGCCGTCGGTCGAGGTGACGGCGCGCAGGGCGCAGGCGAAATCGTAGGTGCGGGCGTCGCCCATCACGCCGACCGTGCGCACCGGCAGCAGCACCGCAAAGGCCTGCCAGATCGCGTCGTAAAGGCCGGCGTTGCGGATTTCATCGAGGAAGACGGCGTCGGCCTTGCGCAGGATGTCGAGTTTGTCGCGCGTGACCTCGCCGGGCATGCGGATCGCGAGGCCGGGGCCGGGGAACGGGTGGCGGTCGACAAAATGCGCCGGCAGGCCGAGTTCGCGGCCGAGGGCGCGGACCTCGTCCTTGAACAGTTCGCGCAACGGCTCGACCAGTTTCAGGTTCATCCGCTCGGGCAGGCCGCCGACATTGTGGTGCGACTTGATCGTGACCGACGGGCCGCCGGTGGCGCTGACCGACTCGATGACGTCGGGGTAGAGGGTGCCTTGCGCGAGAAAATCGACGCCGCCGATCTGGCGCGCCTCGGCATCGAACACATCGATAAACAGGGCGCCGATGGTCTTGCGCTTCTGCTCGGGGTCGGTAATGCCGGCGAGGCGGGCGAGAAACTGGTCGCCGGCGTCGCGGTGGATCAGCGGAATGTTGTGATGGCCGCGGAAGAGGCGCACGACCTCGTCGGCCTCGCCGAGTCGCAGGAGGCCGGTATCGACAAAGATGCAGGTCAGGTTTTCGCCGATCGCCTCGTGGATCAGGGCGGCGGCGACCGCGGAATCGACGCCGCCGGAGAGGCCGCAGACGACCCTTCCGTTGCCGACCTGGGCGCGGATATGGTCGATCGCCTGGGCGCGGAAGGCGGCCATCGTCCAGTCGCCGCGGCAGCCGGCGACGTTGTGGGTGAAGTTTTTGAGGAGGGCGCCGCCTTGCGGGGTGTGGACGACCTCGGGGTGGAACAGGCAGCCGTAAAACCGTCTGGTCGTCATCGGCGATCGCGGCGTAGGGGGCGCCGTCGGTCGCGGCGACGACGCGGAAGCCGGGCGGGATCGCATCGACCCGGTCGCCGTGGCTCATCCACACCTGCTCGCGCGCGCCCTGCGGCCAAAGTCCGTCGAACAGGCGGCACTCGCCGGCGATGTCGATAAAAGCGCGGCCGAATTCTTGACGGTCGCTGAGGGTGACCCGGCCGCCGAGCTGGGTGCACATCGTCTGCATGCCGTAGCAGATCGCCAGCACGGGCACGCCGAGGCGGAAGACGATATCGGGGGCGCGCGGGGTGGTGGTCTGGGTGACCGAGGCGGGGCCGCCGGACAGGATGATGCCGCGGGGTTCGAACGTCGCGGATGCGGTCTTCGCTGGCGGTGAACGGCCAGATTTCGCAATAGACGCCAATTTCGCGGACGCGGCGGGCGATCAACTGGGTGACCTGGCTGCCGAAATCGAGGATCAGGATGCGGTCTTGGCTTGATGGGGCTGTCATAGGCGGCGGCCTCGGTAGGTTCAAACGCAGAGGGCGCGGAGGATGAGCGGAGGACGCGTAGGAATTTACGTCGCCTCCGCGTCCTCTGCGTAGCCCTCTGCGTCCTCCGCGTTGAGTTGTTCTTCGGGGGGTGCTTTGGCGGCGCGCTGGAACTGGGCGACGAAGAAGCCGTCGGTGCCGTGGCGGGCCGGGGTCAGGCGGAGGTACTCGTCGCCGCCGGGGGAATGGCCGCCGATGGTTTCTTCCCAGGCGCGGGCGGCGGGGTAGAGGGTGAAATCGGCGGTGGCGGCGAGGAAGGCTTCGGCCTGGGCCT
Source organism: uncultured Alphaproteobacteria bacterium (assembly GCA_963737875.1). Classification (GTDB taxonomy): domain Bacteria; phylum Pseudomonadota; class Alphaproteobacteria; order ATCC43930; family CGMCC-115725; genus DATARH01. The sequence continues at coordinate 14,584 of CAVTUM010000022.1, forward strand.
CGTTTTCCTCGCGCAATAGCGAGCAGGTGACGTAGACGAGGCGGCCGCCGGGTTTTACGAGGCGCGCGGCGCTCGCGAGGATGTCCTGCTGGCGAACGACCAGTTCGGCGAGGTCGTTGGGCGTCGTGCGCCATTTGCCGTCGGGGTTGCGGCGCCAGCTGCCGATGCCGAGGCACGGCGCGTCGACCAAGACGCGATCGAAGGTGCGGGCGTGGCGCTTGACCCAGAGGTCGCGCTCGTTGGTCAGGGCGCGGCGCTCGACATTGCTGATACCGGCGCGGCGCAGGCGCACGCCGGCGCGTTCGAGGCGCCATTCCGCGACATCGCAGGCGACGAGCTTGCCCCGGTTTTTCATCGCGGCGGCGAGGGCCAGCGTCTTCCCGCCGGCGCCGGCGCAGAAATCGACGACCCGCATGCCGGGGCGGGCGTCGGCGAGCAGCGCGGCAAGTTGCGAGCCTTCGTCCTGCACCTCGATGAGGCCGTCCTTGAACGCGGCGAGGGTGGAAAGCGGCACGCGGTGCGTGAGGCGCAGGCCGAGCGGGGACCAAGGGGTTGGCTCGGCCCGGACGTTTTCGAGGGCGAGAGCGCGTTGGGCGCCGGCGCGGTCGGTTTTGAGGGCGTTGACGCGCAGGTCGAGCGGCGCGGTGGCGTTCAGCGCCGCCATCTCGTCTGCGAGGCGGCGGCCGTAGAGTTTCGCGAGATAGGGTTCGAGCCATTCCGGCAGGCCGGCTGCGGTGGCGCGCGACATCTCCGGGTGGGTCAGCGAGCGGCCGGGGAGGCCGAGGGCCAGCTTTGTTTCGGGCGGGGACAGGGTTGCGGGGCGGAATTTGCTGCCGTCGAAACTCTGGGTGATGTCGTCGGCGGCCCAGCCGTCGATCAGCGGCAATACGGCGATCATGCGGGTGCGGGCGTTCGGCGTGATGGTGGCTTCCGAGACGCGGGTGATCCACCAGTCGATTGGCGCGCGGTGCCGCAGCACGGCGTAGATGTACAGGGATATCGCGCCGCGGTCTTTCGAGCCGATGTAGCGGCGACGCTTGAAATAATCGGCGGCGGTGTCGTCGGCCGGGCGCTTGCCATCGTCGATTGCCGACAGAACGTCGATCGCCGCCTGGATGCGGGCGGCGGGGGTCATGCCGCCCCCGCCTCAACGACCGATGTCATTGCGAGGCGCCCGCAGCCGAGAGAGGAGGCGGCCAAGCCGACCCCGGTCGCCTCAACGACCGATGTCATTGCGAGGAGCCCGCAGGGCGACGCGGCAATCTCGTGCAGAAAAGGGCGAGGCGGCTGATGCGGGGTCGGCTCAACGACCGGTGTCATTGCGAGGAGCCCGCAGGGCGACGCGGCAATCTCGTGCAGACGGGGGTGAGGCGGCTGACGCAGGGTCGGCTCATGCCATCGAGATTGCTTCGCTGCGCTCGCAATGACAGTGGGGGACGGGGGCGAGCGATGAAACGAAGGCGCGAGCGCCGGAGAGGCGTCACATGTCGTGCCGGTAGTTGGGGGCTTCGCGGGTGATGGCGACATCGTGGACGTGGCTTTCGCGCAGGCCCGAGCCGGTGATGCGCACGAAATTGCAGTTGTGCTGCATCTCGGCGATCGTGCGGTTGCCGGTGTAGCCCATCGCCGCCTTGAGGCCGCCGATCAGCTGGTGGACGATGTTGCCGACCGGGCCTTTATGCGGCGACGCGGCCTTCGACGCCTTCCGGCACCAGCTTCAGCGTGTCGGTGACTTCCTGCTGGAAATAGCGGTCGGCCGAGCCGCGCGCCATCGCGCCGATCGACCCCATGCCGCGATAATATTTATAGCTGCGGCCCTGGTAGAGAAAGACTTCGCCAGGGCTTTCGTCGGTGCCGGCGAACAGGGAGCCGAGCATCGCGCAATCGGCGCCGGCGGCGATCGCCTTGGCGAGGTCGCCGGAAAACTTGATGCCGCCATCGGCGATCACCGGCACGCCGTGCTTGCGGCATTCCTCGACGGCATCGACGATCGCGGTGAATTGCGGCACCCCGACCCCGGCGACCATGCGGGTGGTGCAGATCGAGCCCGGTCCGATGCCGACCTTGACCGCATCGGCGCCGGCTTCGATGACCGCGCGGGCGCCCGCCGCGGTCGCGACATTGCCGACGATGACCTGGGTGTAGTTCGACATATGGCGGATTTCGTTGACCGCCTGGATGACCCGCGACGAATGGCCGTGCGCGGTATCGACGACCATGATGTCGACCCCGGCGGCGAACAGCGCCTCGGCCCGTTCCAGTTCCACCTTGCCGGTGCCCGCGGCGGCGGCGACGCGCAGGCGGCCGTGCTCATCCTTCGCGGCGTGCGGGAAAAGCTGCGCCTTTTCGATGTCCTTGACGGTGATCAGCCCGGTGCAGCGGTATTCGTCATCGACCACCAGCAGTTTTTCGATGCGATGCTGGTGCAGCAGGCGCTTGGCTTCATCGCGCGACACGTTTTCGCGCACCGTGATCAGGTCGCGGGTCATCAGTTCCGCGACCGGCTGCCGGGGGTTGCTGGCGAACCGTACGTCGCGGTTGGTCAGGATGCCGACAAGGCGCCCCGGCATGCCGAAACTGCCGCGCTCGACGACCGGGATGCCGGAAATCCGGTTGTCGGCCATCAGCCGCAACGCGTCGGCGAGGGTTTCTTCCGGCGCGATGGTGACCGGGTTGACCACCATCCCGGCCTCGAATTTCTTGACCTTGCGGACTTCGGCGGCCTGCTGGTCGATCGGCATGTTGCGGTGGATGACGCCGAGCCCGCCAGCCTGCGCCATCGCGATCGCCAGATTGCCTTCGGTGACCGTGTCCATCGCGGCCGAGACCAGCGGGATGCCGAGTTCGATCTCGCGGGTGATTTTCGTGCGTGTATCGGTATCGCCGGGCAGGACGCTCGACGCGGCCGGGACCAGCATTACGTCGTCAAAGGTTAGCGCCTGCCGAATTTCCATCGCGCCCGCACTTCCGGATTGGTCGGTGACATTGGGTGATATGTAGGTGCGCGAGGTTGTCGGTCCAGTTGCGGCGATAAGCAACCGGAATCCGGGGTGCTATGCGTTGCCGCGATAACCCTTGGCGACGACATAGGTCTCGGCCAATTCGGCGCGGCTGGCCGCCGGCTTGGCGTGGCGCACTTCGGCGAAGGCGCGTTTGAGTTGCGCGAGCAGCGTGCCTTCGGTGCCGCCCTGGAACACCTTGGCAACAAAGGCACCGCCCGGCCGCAAAATCGTCTCGGCAAACGCAAAGGCCTCTTCGGCCAGCGCGATGATGCGCAGGTGGTCGGTCGCGGAATGGCCGGTAGCCGGCGCCGCCATGTCGCTCAGCACGATATCGGCAGCGCCGCCGAGCGCCTCGCGGATTTCGGCGGCGGTTTGCTCGTCGCGGAAATCGCCAGCCATTACCATGGCGCCGGCGACCGGATCGGTGGGGTTGAGGTCGATGCCGACGACCTTCCCGCTCGGGCCGACTTTGTGGACCGCGATCTGCGTCCAGCCGCCGGGCGCGCAACCGAGATCGAGCACGCGCCGGCCGGATGCCAGCAGGCCGAATTTTTCGTCGAGCTGGATCAGCTTGAACGCGGCGCGCGAGCGATAGCCCTGGCGCTTTGCCGCGGCGACAAACGGGTCATTGAGCTGCCGCGCCAGCCACTCGGTCGAGGACGGCTTGCGCTGCCGCGCGCTTTTGACGCGAACGGCCAAAGGCCGGCCGCCGGTATTTCCTCCGCCCGGGGTCCCGCTACGCGCCATGTCTCACGCCGTTTGGAACGGGTTTGCGATACGCAGCTTTCCAGCGACGACCAGTCCATCGTGCATGTCCTCGGACCAGAGGGTTCGGGCGTCAACCTGCAAGGCACCCGCAACGATCAGCGCGTCGAACATAGCGAACCCGTATCGCTCGGCGAGGTCGATGGCCATGTCGTGTGTATCAGCATCAATTGGTCGAATCGTCCGGCACATAACCCGGATCGCCGCGAGGGCCTCGCGAATTTCCGGCCATGATAGACGCAGCTTCCGACGCGCCACGTTTGCAAATTCGTTCAGCCCCTGAACGCTGATCGCACAACCGCGTTGCAATAGCATTTGCGCGGTTGCGGCACGTTCATCGCTGGAAAATGCGTAAACCAGCACATTGCTATCGAGAAACTCGATCGCCAATGCCGTTACCGCGCGTTCGCCTCGTCCCGGTCGAACTTCCAGTCAGGGGGCAGCTGCCAACGGAACGCGCGAATGCGTTCGAGGGCACGGTCACGGCTTGCGTCGCGGGCAACCTCGAATGTCCGAGGCCCGGCCAGGCGTACCTCGACCTCGTCACCCTCCTTCAATTCCAGCGCCTCGGCGACGGCGTTAGGCACTCGGATGGCAAGGCTGTTGCCCCATTTCGCGACACGCATCGGACGACATCACCAGGGATATACAATGCGAGACGTATATCAGTCGGTCGTGCCAGCTTGTCAAGAAGCCGACCCGCCTTGCCCGTTCATCAGGTCGAACAGGATGCCTTCGCGGATGCCGCGGTCGGCGACGCGCAGGCGGCCGACCGGCCAGGTGGCACAGATGGCGTCGAGGATGGCGCAGCCCGACAGCACGAGGTCGGCGCGTTCGCGGCCGACGCAGGGATTGGCGGCGCGGCCCGCGATGTCGAGGCCGGCGAGATGGCGCGACACCATCTCGATCTGGTTGAAGGTCAGGATGCTGCCGTCGACCATCGCGCGGATATAGCGGGGCAAGGCGAGGTTCACGCCGGCCAGGGTCGTGACGGTGCCGGAGCTGCCGAGCATCTGGACCTGCCCGGCGCGCACCTGACGGAGGATGCAGTGCGATTTCTCGAACGGCGCCAGAGCCGCCTCGGCCTCGGCGACCATTGCGCGATAGATTGTCGGCGTCACCTCGATGCCGCCGAACCGCTCGGTAAAGGTCACGACACCGAACGGCAGCGAGATCGAGCCGAGGATTTCGACGCGCGGGTGCGGGCCGCGCGGGCCGCCGTGGCGCAACCAGACGATCTCGGTCGAGCCGCCGCCGATATCGAACACGATTGCGTAGGGAATGCGCGGCTGCAGCAACGGGGCACAACCGGTCACGACCAGCCGGGCTTCCTCGGCGGTCGAGATGATTTCCAGTTCGATCCCGGTTTCGTCACGCACCCGTTCGAGGAAATCAGCGCAATTCTGGGCCTGCCGGCAGGCCTCGGTCGCGACGTAGCGGCCGATTGAGACATGGCGGTGGTCGAGCTTGCCGGCGCAGACGCGCAGCGCATCGATCGTGCGCGCCATCGCGGTCTCCGACAGCTCGCCACTGCCGGTCAGCCCTTCGCCAAGACGGACAATGCGCGAAAACGCGTCGATGACGCGAAATCCGCCGCCGGCGCGGCGCGCGACCAGCAGGCGGCAATTGTTAGTGCCGAGATCGAGCGCGGCATAGCTGACCGGAAAGGGCCGCTGCCAGCGCGTGACGCCGCCGCCCTCGCCAAGGTCGATGCCGGCCGGGCGGTCGGCGCGCAGCACGGCCGCGCCCGGTTCAAGACCGGCACTTTCGCTAACCACCTGCTCTGTCACAATGCTCGACACCGACGGATACCCCGCGACGCGCCCTTGATGGTAACGCAGCGGGCCGTCGAATCGAAGCGCGGCGAACCACCCTACCCCGCGGGATGCGTCTTCGGGCTTTATGGCTGCCGAGTTTCCGGCTGCGACGGCTGCCACGGGTAGCCTGCAACGATCATGCCGCGCAACCGCAGCTGATGGCGCCCGCGCCGGGTTTCGCCGAGCACGTCGCGATATTCAAAGTCACCCTCGGCAATTTCCAGGATCGTCGCGTCGCCGATCGCGCCGACGCCGAGATGGCCAAGGTCGCGGCGCCCGACAATGCGGGCCGGCGTGATCGTGCTGGCCGCGATGACGGAACCGAGATCGACGCCGAGCGCCAGGAATTTCGACATCGTCACCAGCTGGTCAAAAGCCGGGCCGTTGATGCTCATTGCGTGCACGTCGCTGCTGATCACGTCGGGGAGGAACCCGGCCTGCAGCATCATTTCGGCGGTGCCGAAACCGAACGAGCCGCCGCCATGCCCGATGTCAAAGATCACGCCGCGCTCGCGCGCTTCGAGCACCTCGTCGCGGATGCGCCCGTCGGGCCACACCGGGGCGTTCGGGAACGGGCGGAAGCAATGCGTCAGCACGTCGCCAGGGCGCATCCGCGACAGCACGTCGAGGCGCGAGGGTGGCGGGAAATCGAGATGCGCCATGACCGGCAGCCCGACCTCCTCACCAACCTCGATCGCCATGTCGAGCGGCGCCACCCCGGACGCGCCGCCGGCGCCGCGCCCAACCCGCACCTTGACGCCGACGATCAGGTCGCGATTGGCGTTGATGACGCGGACGCATTCGCGCAGGTCGATCAGGCGCAGATCAGCCGCCTCGCCGACCATCACGCTCGGCGAAAACGCGAAAATGCCGGGGAACGAGACGTTAAGGTACGGCAGGATGCGCAACGGCGACGGCTCGATGACGTGGCGGCGAAAGCCGTGGAAATTGCCCGGCCCGGCACTGCCGGCATCGACAAAGGTGGTCGTGCCGCTGCGCTGGGCGACGGTCTCGGCGTCGACGCCGAGCGAGGTGCCACCCCAATAAACATGCGTATGCAGGTCGATCAGGCCGGGAACGACGATCAGGCCGCGGACATCGACCGTCTGCTCGGCCCGCAGCGGCAGGCCCTGGCCGACGGTTTCCACCAGGCCATCGCCAAACCCGATATCGGTTATCTCGTTGCGCCCGTGCGCCGGATCGATGACCCGGCCGCCTTTCAACATCAGGTTCAGCATCGCTCCACCCTGCCCCGCCTTGCCGCGGGCGGAGCCTACACAGGGCGTTGCCGGGATGAAAGATTGGTGGCTGACGAGGGAGGACCGGTGCGCGAGGCGGGGTGGCGCCCTTTCCCCAGGTCGCCAAACGGATCAGGCCTCCCCCAAGGCCGAAATCACTCCCACGCCTCGCTGCCGGGTCAACGGCGACACATCGTCGCGCGCCGGGTCGAACGAATCAAGATGTGGTCCAAGAGCGGCCTTAACCTACTGCATTTGCGGTAAATCGCCGGAGGTAGCAGCGAGTGCGACGGGAGTATGCTCTACGCGGCCGCGACGAATCGTGGCTTTCGGTCAATCGGCTGCCGGATGGCCGGGGTAGCGATGGCCGAGGTTGTTGAAGGCGCGGGCGAGGCCGTCGCGCCAGTTGCGCAGCCCGGTGCCGGCCGCAAGGAAGTCTTCCGGGCAGCCGAGGCGGGCGTATTGGAACATCGAGAACAGCACGTAGTCGCCGTAGGTCGGCGTCGGGCCGCCAAAATAGGGCTGTTCCGACAGGGTCCGTTCAAGCGGGACGACGACAGCCGCGAACTCCGCGAGCCAGCGGGGACGGTCGGCGCAGTATTCTTCGAGGGTGCAGCCGAAGGCCGCCTCGCGTGAGCGACGGTAATAGTCACGGTCGTCGGCATCGAGGCAGAGGATGAAATCGGCGGCGATCAGCCGGCGGATCGCGGCGCCGAGCGTGTGGTCGGCCCAGTGATTGACGACCCGCGCGAGGCCGCGTCCGCCAGCGCCGCCGAACAGCGACGGCCGTTCGGGGAAGTGGTCTTCGAGGTAGGTGGCGATATTCCAGGTATCATGGATGACTCGGTCGCCATCAGTGACGATCGGGGTCATGTGCTGGCCGCTCAACGCGCGGATCGTTTCGGCATCGGCAAAGCGCGCGAGGCGAAACTCGACCGGGACGCCCTTATGCGCCAGCGCATAGCGGATGCGCCACGAAAACGGGCTCGGCCGCCGCCCGCCCTCGCCAAGCCGCTCGTACATGACAAGGCTCATGGCGTCCTGTCGAACGGGTCCTCGACGGCGACACCGGTCGGAATGAAATGGCGGACATTGCGCGTTGCGACGGTAAGGCCGTGTTCGAGCGCCGTCGCGGCGATCATCAGGTCGGCGCTGGCATGGCCGATCTGCGATGTAAGGCGACCCCAGCGCCGGGCGATATCGGTGGTGACCGGAAGAATGCGCTCATCATAGACGGTGATGCTCCGCTCCAGCCAAACCAGCAAGGAAGCCGCGAACAACGGGTCACGTCGCCGCTGGATTTCAATGCCTCGCTCGATCTCGCCGATCGTAACCGCCGAGAGAAAAAACAACTCTTCCGATTTATCGCTCAGCCATCCGACAAAGCCCGGGTGACGACGGTGCCGGTAGAGTTCCGAGAAAACCACCGTGTCGATCAGGTACATCAGAACTCGATATCGCGCGGCTTGATGTCGATCCTTTCGAACTCGAAATCCTCATCATCGCCTTGTGGAAACGCCAGCAGGTGTTCGACAAAAGAGGGACGGTCTTTTGCGTCGTTGCGGCGCAGGCGCTGATATTCCGCCGCCGCCAGCACGACGACAGCTGGCTTGCCGCGCTTTGTCACGGTCTGCGGCACACCGCTGCTCGCCGCCTCGACGACCGCGCTGAAGCTGTTTTTCGCGTCCTGCAACGACCATTCCGCTCCGGGCATGCCGCGCTCCACTCTGGCTAGTTAGCTGGACAGGAGATAATGACGGAACCGGCCTCGGTCAATTCGCTTGTTGTGCGGGCAGGGCAAGCGGGCGGCGATTGACAAGGCGCGCTCCCGGCGGCTCTGATCCGGCCACAGATTTTCGTCTACCGGGAGGGACACTTGGCCAAATACAGGATTGCGACGCCAGCCGGCGCCAGCTTTACGGTTGCCGGCGGCGGCTATGGTTATGAACTCGAAGCGCTGACGCCGATCGACGCCGAGATTTACGAGATTCCGGCCGGCACCGAAGACGAATTCGTCGCCGCCGCCAAGGATGCCGACGCGCTCTACGCCAAGGGCCGGCCGATCACCAAAAAGATGATCGACGGGCTGGCGAAGTGCAAAATCATTTCGCTCGGTAGCGTCGGAGTGGACACGGTCGATGTCGATGCCGCGACCGCCAGGGGCATTCCGGTCACCAACTGCCCGGATACGTTCATCGAGGAGGTCGCCGACCATGCGATGCGGCTGATCCTCGCGACACATGGCCGCCTCATCGAGCAGGACCGCATGGTGCGTGAGGGCCGCTGGGCCGAGGGTCGCCCTGCCCTCCTGAAGATTCCGCGGTTGCGCGGGCTGACCCTCGGGCTGATCGCGTTCGGCCACGTCGCGCGGGCCGTGGCGCTGCGGGCAGCGCCGTTCGGGCTGCATATCATCGCCTACGACCCCTATGTCGAGGAGATGGTGATGACCGAGCGCGGGGTCGAGCCGGTCAGCCTGCCGGAACTGCTGGCGCGCGCCGACATCATCTCAATGCACTCGCCGGCCACCGCCAGCGCCCAGCGCATGCTTCGCGACGAGCATTTCGCGCAAATGAAGCCGACCGCGATCTACATTTCGACCGGGCGCGGCCCGACCACCGACGAAGCGGCACTGATCCGGGCGCTCGACGAGAAAAAGATCGCCGCCGCCGGGCTCGACGTGCTCGAACAGGAACCGCCGGGCGGCAACAACCCGCTGCTGCGCATGGACAATGTGGTCCTGACCGCGCATGTCGCCTCGGCGACCTCGCGGTTCGACCCGGCGCGCCGCCGCCGCGTCGGTCTGGAACTGTCGCTGGCATTGACCGGCCGCTGGCCGTTGTCGTGCGTCAACCCGAGCACATTGGCCGGCAGCGGACTGCGGCGCTGGCAGCCGGTGTCGATGGAGCGCGGCCCGAACTCCTAGGCGCCGCAGGCAGGTAAGAATTTAACGCAAAGGGCGCGAAGGAAACGCAAAGGACGCGAAGGAGATGGAGGTCTTTGCGACCTTTGCGTTTCCTTTGCGATCTTTGCGTTAAATACTGGGGCTTCGCCCCGCAGAAAAACGGGAGGAGACCATGCCCGAACCGATCCGCTATCCCGATGCCTGCGTTCAAGATTCTCGACCCGCGCTTTGGCGCGATGGTGCTCGGCAATACGCCGGTGCAGCGCATTGCCGGCGACTGCCTGTTCACCGAGGGGCCGGTGTGGTTTGGCGACGGACGCTACCTCTTGTGGAGCGACATTCCGAACGACCGCATCATGCGCTGGGAGGAAGAAACCGGCGCGGTCAGCGTGTTCCGCCGCCCATCGGGTTATGCGAATGGGAACACGCGTGACCGGCAGGGTCGGCTTGTGACCTGCGAGATGGATGCGCAGCGCCTGACGCGCACCGAATATGACGGGTCGATCACCGTGCTGGCCGACCGTTTCGACGGCAAGAAGCTGACCGCGCCCAATGATGTCGTCGTCAAATCCGACGGCTCGATCTGGTTCAGCGACAATGGCGCCGGGACACGTGGCAACTATCTCGGGCATACCGCACCGCAGGAATTGCCATTTCGCGTCTACCGCCTCGACCCGTCGACCGGCGAACTGACCGTCGTGGTCGATCAGGCACAGCAGGCGCGGCCGAACGGCCTCGCCTTTTCGCCCGACGAGAAGCGGCTTTACGTCGTCGACACGCCGGCCGGCGACAAGACGACATACGTCTACGACGTCGCCGGCGACGGCAAGACGCTGACCAATGGGCGCATCTTCTTCAACGAGATGCCGGGTTATGGCGACGGCCTTCGCGTCGACACTCAGGGCAATGTGTGGAGCGGCTTTTCCGGCGGCGAGGGCCAGGACGGGGTCGCGATCCATGCCCCGGACGGCAAGCTGATCGGCCGCATCCTCTTGCCCGAACGCTGCGCCAATGTCTGCTTCGGCGGCCGCAAGCGCAACCGCCTGTTCATGGCAGCGAGCCAGTCCATCTATGTCTGCTACGTCGAGGCCCAAGGGGCAATCGGGGGTAGAAAAACGCTAAACGCCTCCCCTGTTTGTCATTCCGGGGCGCCGCGAAGCGGTGAACCCGGAATGACAAACAGGGGGTCAGGGCCGCAGCGCGGCCTGCACCGCATTGTCGAGGGCGGAGAGGAAGCGGGAGCGGTCCGCTTTGGTGAAGGGGGCGGGGCCGCGGTTGCTGGCGCCGATTTCGCGTAAGTGGCGGGCGATTTCGCGGCCCGCCAGGGCGCTGCCGATATTCGCTTCGGTGAAGGGTTTGCCGGTTGGCGGCACAACGCGGGCGCCCTGCGCAAGACAGCGTGAGGCCAGCGGTATGTCCGAGGTGATGCAGATATCGGCGGCGGTGACGCGCTCGGCGATCCAGTCATCGGCGGCGTCCATCGCGTCGCCGACCATTACCATCCTTACATAGGGCAGACCGGGCGGCCGGATCGGGCGCGAGCCGTTTGACACGACATGCACCGTGACCCCGAGGCGCCCGGCGACGCGATAGACTTCCTCGCGCACCGGGCAGGCATCGGCGTCAACATAGATTTCAGTCAACCAGCCTCCATGTCAATACGGGCAACCTCCGGTCAGTACGGGCTGGAGCTGTCGCCCGGCTTTGGCGCGTTGCGCATTTCGGCGACAGTCGCGGCGGCACCCGTCGTCACAAAGCGGGTGTCGCCGCCGACCGTGACAAAGGTGAAGCCCATGCCGATCCCCTTCTTGGCGTATTCCGCGGAGCCGCAATGCAGGCCCGGCTGTACCCCGTGCTTCTTGCAGGCGGCGAGGATTTTCTTCAGCGCACTGATCATCCACTCGTCGGATTTGTCGCCGCCGGGGTTGTAGCCGAGCGAGATCGACAGGTCGGACGGGCCGACATAGATCGCGTCCAGGCCCTTGACCGACAGGATGTCGTCGAGATTGTCGAGCGCTTCCTGTGTCTCGATCATGCCGAGCGCGACGACGATATCGTTGGCCTTCATGTGGTAGTCCGGCGCCGCCATAGAGCGAGGCGCGGATCGGGCCAGAACTGCGGTAACCGAGCGGCGCATAGCGCATCGACCCGACAAATTTTTCGCATTCGGCGCGGTTGTTAATCATCGGGCAGATGATGCCGTAGGCGCCGGCGTCGAGCGCCTTCTGGATATGCGCCGGGTCGTTCCACGGCACCCGCACCAGCGGCACCGTGTTGGTGCACGAGATGCCCTGCAGCATCGTCACCATCGTCTGGTAGTCGATCATACCGTGCTGCATATCGACGACCAGCGAGTTAAGCCCGGCATGACCCATGACTTCGGCCGAGAAGCTCGACGGAATGCCCAGCCAGCTGTTGATGACCGCCCCGCCCTTCTGCCCAGATTTCCCGCACACCATTCGGCCGCGCCATAGTTCCCTCCATTGTCGCCGGCTATGATTGCCGGCGATCCCGCCAGCTATGCGGCGCGAAGTCAAGCGGCAGGCGGATCGGTGCGCTGCTATTGGGCGACCCGCGGTGTGTCTTCGAGAAGAAAACCCCGACGCAAAGGGCGCGATGGCGGTTGCACCGCGCGAAGCGCAACAATCCCTCCGGCAGTGACGGCGTGAATTTAAAGCGCTGCGCGCAAAAAGCCGCCTTCGCGTCCTTCGCGTATCCTTCGCGCCCTTTGCGTCGGCTTTCTCTTCAAATCCGTTCGGCGAACCGCGAAGGGGCTACAGGGAACTCGGCCAGGGCCCAGGCCTGCTCGGCGAGAGGGCGGGCGATGCGGCCGACTTCTCCGGCCTCCCGGCTGGCGGCGGTGCCGTCGATCGCGCGCCTGGCGATGCCTTGCAGAATCGCGGCGATGCGGAACAGGCTGTAGACCATGTAGAAATCCCATTCCGGCACCGCCTCGCGGCTGGTGCGGGCGCAATAGGCCGCGACGTACTCCGGCTCGTCGGGGATGCCGGCGGCGGCGAAATCAATGCCGGCAAGGCCGCGGAACAATTCCGGCGTCACCCGCCATGTCAGGCAGTGATAGGCGAAATCGGCGAGCGGATCGCCGATCGTCGACAATTCCCAATCGAGCACGCCGATAACGCGCGGCTCGGTCTTGTGGAACACCAGATTGTCCATGCGGTAATCGCCATGCACGATCGCCGGCGCGTTTTCCGCCGGCAGATGCTGCGGCAGCCAGTCGATCAGGCGATCCATCGCCGCGATCGCTTCGGTTTCCGAGGCGCGGTACTGGCGGCTCCAGCGCGCGATCTGGCGGCCCATGTAATTGCCGGGACGGCCGAAATCGCCGAGCCCGATCGCCGCGTAATCGACGCTGTGCAACGCGGCGATGACCTCGTTCATCGAGTTGAACATCGCCATGCGCTCGGCCGGTGTCACCTCGGGGAGGCGCTGGTCCCAGAAGATGCGGCCGTCGAGAAACTCCATCACATAAAAGGCGCTGCCGATCACCGTGTCGTCCTCACACAGCGCGTAGACCTGCGGCACCGGCACCGGTGTCCCGGCCAGAGCCCGCATGACGCGGAACTCGCGCTCGACCGCATGCGCGCTCGGCAGCAGTGGCCCCGGCGGCTTCCGGCGCAGCACGTAGTCGCCAGAGCTGGCGCGCAGGCGATAGCTCGGGTTCGACTGGCCGCCGGTAAACCGCTCGGCTGCTACCCCGCCCCTAAATCCATCGACATGGCGACGCAGCCAGTCCGCGAGCCGGTCGAGGGGAAGGTCGTCTGCCGATTGAGGATTTGTCATGCGGAAAGCCCGGAGGGCGACGAAGCAATCTCGTCGGAAATGGGGCACTATTGGCACGAGATTGCTTCGCTTCGCTCGCAATGACAATGCGCATGACCTCGAAGGCATCACCCTGGCTCGCCGCGCTGCTCGGCATCGCGACCATCTTTGCAACGTTTGCCGCCATCGCCGACGACGCGCCCGCCCCGCCCGAGCCGGAGCCGGAGCCCGGCCAGTTGCTGGTCGCCTCCGCCGCGATCCAGGACCCACGCTTCTACCACAGCGTCATCCTGCTGGTACGGCACGACGAGCGTGGCGCGTTTGGCATCATCATCAACCACCCGCTCGACCAGCGCTCGATCGCGACGCTGATGGCCAGGGCCGAGGGCGCTGACCACGAGGACAAGACGCTCGAGGGCACGATCCGCCTCAATCTCGGCGGGCCGGTGCAGCCACAATTGTGCTTTCTGGTGCATACCGCCGATTACAACCGGCCGGGAACGGTCGCGGTCACCAACCACATCGGCGTCACCCCCGATTGCGCGGTGATGCGTGATATCGGGCATCACCAGGGGCCGGAGAAATATCTGTTTACGGTCGGCTATACCGGCTGGGGTGCCGGCCAGCTCGAAGCCGAGATCGAGCGCCACGACTGGTTCACCGCGCCGGCCGAACTCGACCTGCTGTTCGATGACGAGCGCAGCACAGTGTGGAAACGCGCTCTCGATCGCCGCACCCGCGACCTGTAGCGGCTACCGCAGGTATTTCTTCTCCGCGGCTTTCATCGCGGGGACGCGCTGCAGGTCGAAAATGTCTTCGACCGAGACGATGCGCTTGTCGATGTTGTGGATGCCGCCGTCCTGACGGATCGCGGCGAAGATGTCGCGCATCGCGGTGACGGCGGCGCGGATCGCGTGGTTGGCGTAGATCATGATGCCGATCTTGCCCAGCGCACGGGCCCTGGCTTCAGTCAGGTCGGGGTAGGCGGTCGGCACGATGGTCAGCGGGATCGTGCCGGGCCAGCGCTCGGTGAAGGCGACGATCTCGTCCGGCGTTTTGCGTTTCGAGTGGATCAGCAGCAGGTCGGCGCCAGCTTCGGCGTAGGCGGCACCGCGTTTGAGCGCCTCATCGATGCCGAGATCGGCAATCAGCGCCTCGGTGCGGGCGATAACGAGCAGGTCGTGGCCCGCGCCGACCGCCTTGGCCGCCTCGATCTTGCCCTGGAACTCGGTCGATGCGGACGAGTTCCTGGCGCCCGCCGGCGAGGAGGCTGGTGTCTTTCGGAAAGGTCTTGTCCTCGATCACCACGGCGGCCGACCCGGCGCGGGCATAGGCGCCGACCACCTGCCCGACATTGATCGCGTTGCCGTAGCCGGTATCGAGATCGGCGACCATCGGTAGGGTCACCTGCTCGATGATCGCGCGGGTCATATCGAGATGCTGGGTCAGCGACAGGAGGCTCGCATCGGGCACGCCATAGGCCGCCGACAATTCGAACCCGCTGGCCCAGATGCCGTCGAACCCGGCCTCCTCGGCCAGCCGCGCCGAGAGCGGGTTGTGCGCCGACATCACGGTCGCCATCCCGCCGCCCGCGATCTTTTCCCGTAAGGCGTTAGCCACGTCGTCTCTCCCTATCGTTCGTGGCCGGGCTTGGCCCGGCCATCCACGAGACGAGCATCGAACGGACGATCAGCTTCTCGTAGATGGCCGGGCCAAGCCCGGCCAAGGCGGCTAGGGGCGGTACTGCGGTGCTACTTCACCGACGAGAAGCTGGTCGGCACGAGGAACGAGTTCTCGACCCGGGCGTTGATCGAGCCGGCCTTCTCGGTCTCGGCGCGCTTGGATATCCACTCCGGGTCAGCCTGGAACGCATCCCATTTCTTTTCGCGCTCGGCGAGCGATTCCCATTGCAGCATGTAGGTGAGGTCGGCGTTCGAACTCGCCAACCAGCGTCGTCCAGAAACCGGCCTGTTTGATGCCGTGCCGCTCCCAGATCTTCAGTGTGATCGTGTCGAACCGCTTCAACAGATCCGGCAACTTGCCCGGCATGGTGTGATAAACGCGCAATTCGTAGATCATGGTTGCCCTCCATTTGAAACGAAGCGGATGTCCGCTATTTCACCGACGAGAACGAGGTCGGGGTCAAAAACTGGTTCGTGATCGAGGCGACGATCGGGCCGTTTTCCTCGGTCTTGGCGCGAGCTGACACCCATTCCGGGTCGGCGCCGAACTTGGCCATCTTCTGTTCGCGCTCCGCCAGCGACTCCCATTTCAGGAAATAGGTCAGGTCGTTGTTTCCCGGGCCGACCAGCGTGGTCCAGAACCCTGCCGGATGGATCGCGTGCTTTTCCCAGAGTTTCACGGTGATGGTGTCGAACCGCTTGATCAGGTCCGACAGACGCCCCGGCACGCAGTGATAGACGCGCAGCTCGTAGATCATTCCGCTCTCCATCGATGTTGGATGCGGGTAGCATGCTGCCCCGGCGGGCGGGCGGCAAGCGGAGATGCGGGCCCGCCGGGGCGGCGACCCGCTTACGCGTTGCCGAGTTTTGGGACGGCCCAGGCGGCCGCGCTGAGAAGGGCTTCGTCGCCGAAGCGGGGGCCGATCAACTGGACGCCGAGCGGCAGGCCCTTGGGGCCGGTGCCGGCCGGGAGGGTCACGCAGGGTGTCCAGGCCAGCGTCCAGATCGAGTTGAACGAGGCGTCGCCGGTCGAATCCTGGCCCGCCAGCGCCTCGCCGGGCGCGCTCGGCGCCAGCAGGACATCGACATCGCCAAACACACCGTCGAGATAGAGGCGATAGGCTTCGGCCTTTTCCAGCGCTTCGATATAGGCGGCGAGCGGCAATTTGCGGCCCGGCGTCAGCACCGTGTCGCGCAGGATTGGGCTGACCTGGTCGAAATGTTGCTCGTATTCATAGGCGTAGTTGCGCGCCGCCTCGAAATTGGCGACCCGCCGATGATGTTCGAGAATGTCGGCAAATGCGGCCGGGAACGTGATCTCGGTGACTTTCGCGCCGCCGGCGGCGAGGCGGGAGGCGGTCTGTTCAATCAGTCCTTGCGTCGCGGAATCGGCGCGGTCCCAGATCGGGGTGCGGCAGAGGCCGATGCGCGGCGCCGTCACGCCACGGTCGATCGGCCGCACCGTGCCGTCGGTCAAGGCCGCGCGCAGCGGTGGCAAATCCTCGACACTGCGGCAGATGATGCCGAGCGTATCGAGGTTCGGGCACTGCATCTTGATGCCGCTGCGGGTGAACTCACCAAAGCTCGGCTTGTAGCCGACGACGCCGCAAAACGCCGCCGGGCGGATCACCGAGCCGCCGGTCTGGGTGCCGAGCGCCGCTGGCACCTGGAAATCGGCGACCGCGGCGGCCGAACCGCTCGACGAGCCGCCGGGGGTGTGAGCCGGGTTGTGCGGGTTGACCGTGGCGCCGGGGAAGCGGTTGGCGAACTCGGTCGTCACGGTCTTGCCCATGATCGTGGCGCCGGCCATGCGCAAGAGCGCGATCGAGGCGGCGTCGGCGAACGGGCGGTTGCCGCGATAGATCGGTGAACCGTGTTCGGTCGGCATATCGCCCGTGTCGATGATGTCCTTGACGCCGATCGGCAGCCCGGCGAGCCCGCCGGGACGACCGGCCTTGTCGGCGGCGCGGGCCTGCGCCAGCGCCTGTTCCGGGTCGAGCCAGATCCACGCCTTGACCGATTTGCGCTCCTCGGCGCGGTCGAGACAGGCCTGCATCAGCGCCTCGGCGGTCAGCGCGCCGGAGCGAAGCTGCGTCAGCGCATCGGCGGCGGAGAGTTTGTTCGCACTCATTGGCGGGCTCCCAGCGCGCGCTCGACCCACAGGCCAACATCGAGCAGCCGTGCATCCTGGTGCCGTTTTGCGACAAGCTGGATCCCGACTGGCAATCCATCTGGCCCGGTATCGGCCGGCAATGTCAGACACGGCATGTAAAGAATCGTCCATAACCCATTGAAAACGGCTGATCCCGTGCTCCGCAAACCACGCGGCGCCTGGCCCGGCGCAGGCAGGGTCAGGATCGCGTCGAACCCGCCGGCCCATTCCGCCGCGGCGGCGCGCGCCGTATTGGCCCGCCGCCACGCAGCGCGGAAATCATCGAGGGTCAGCTTGCGGCCGGCGGCGATGCGGCCGTTCGCCAGGATGTCGTCACTGAGCAATGCCGCATGGCGGTGCAGTTCCGGCGCATGGTTGCGCGGCGCCTCGTAATAGCTGTGCCTGGATTGAATGTCGGAGATGTCGGCGCAGCCTTCGGGCAATTCGCTGTCAATGACCTGCGCGCCGGCGGCGGCGAGGCGCTTCGCGGCGGCTTCGAGGACCGAGCGGCCTTCCGGCTGCGCATCGTTCCAGTGCGGCGTGCGGCACAAGGCGAGGCGAGGCGGCCGGTCGGGCATTTTCGGCGGTTCGTAGGGGATCGCCATCAGCGCGGCGCGGAACAGCGCCATGTCCTCGACCGAGCGCGCCATCGCGCCGACCGTGTCGAGACTGTCGGTGTTCATGTGCATGCCGGCCGGCGGAAACAGGCCAAAGCTCGGCTTGAACCCAACGACGCCGCAATAGGCCGCCGGGCGGATCACCGAGCCGCCGGTCTGCGTGCCGATCGCCAGCGGCACCATGAAATCGCCGACCGCGGCGGCCGAGCCGCTCGACGAACCGCCGGGGCTGTGCTCAGGGTTGTGCGGGTTGGAGGTCGGGCCGGGGTGACGGTTGGCAAACTCGGTGGTGACCGTTTTGCCCATCAGGATCGCGCCGGCGGCGCGCGGCAATGACACAGCGCTGGCGTCGAAGGTCGGGCGGCAGCCGGTATAGATCGGCGAGCCGTAGCCGCTTGGCATGTCGGCGGTATCGAAAATATCCTTGATGCCGAACGGCACGCCCTTCATCACGCCGGGCTTGCCGCTTTTATCGCTGGCGCGCGCGGCGGCCAGCGCCGCATCGCGGTCGAGATGCACCCAGGCGCGCACGACCGACTCGCGCTCCCTGATGCGTTCGAGGCAGCTTTGCACGACCGCCTCGGCGGTCAGCTGGCCGCCCTCGATGCGGCGGGCGATTTCGGTCGCGGACAGGCGATAGGGTTCGGCATTCGACATGCGACGGCGCTCCGGTGATCGCGCAACACGATTATCTAAGCAGGCTTCACTGCAAGGTGCCAGCCATCAGCCCTCCGGATGAAGCCGGGCTCGGTTGCGTCAGGAGCGCAGGAAGACCAGCGTTACCAGCGCGAATAGCGGCAGGAGGATGGTGAAGGACCAAGCCATGTAGCCGAAGAAGCTGGGCATTGCGATGCCGTTTTCCTGGCAGATTGCCTTGACCATGAAGTTCGGCGCGTTGCCGATATAGGTCAGGGCGCCGAAGAACACCGCGCCGGCCGAGATCGCCAGCAAGGTCTTCGCGAGCGGTTCCGCCATCAGGGTCGCGGCGTCACCGCCAGCGACGTTGAAGAACACGAGGTAGGTCGGCGCGTTGTCGAGAAAGCCCGACAAGAGGCCGGTCAGCCAGAAATAAGCGGCGTTGTGAGGCTGCCCGTCGGCGCCGCCAACCAGGGCGACAATGTCGGCGAGCGCACCGTGCGGACCCGCCTTCAGTATCGCCAGCACCGGGACAATCGTCAAAAAAATCCCGGCGAACAGCAGGGCGACCTCCTGGATCGGCTCCCAGGTAAAGGCGTTCTCGATGCGCAATTGCTGCGGCGTCGTTTGCCACGACAGCCAGGCGATCACCGCCAGCAGGAGATCGCGGACGACGCCCTGCGGCGGCACCGGCACGTGGTAGACGCTCAACGCCAGATCGGGCCGCCACAGTCCGCTCAGCAACACGGCGCCGATCACGCCAGCCAGCAGCAACAGGTTATGGCTGCCTTCGAGCCGCAGTCGCAGCGCCGCCCGGCGCGGCACGGCCATCGGGTCGCCATGCGAGGCCCAGCGGTCGACGATGTAGAACAGCCCGAGCAGGAGGGCGGCGCAGAGCAGCGCCGGCGCGAGCATCGCGCGCAGCGTCCAGGTGAAATCAACGCCCTGCAGAAAGCCGAGAAACAGCGGCGGATCGCCAAGCGGCGTCAGCGACCCGCCGATATTGGCGACCAGGAAGATGAAGAAGACAAAGACATGCACCTTGCGCCGACGGTCCGCGTTGGCGCGGAGCAACGGCCGGATCAGCAGCATCGCGGCCCCGGTGGTGCCGAGGAGGCTGGCGATCGCGGTGCCGAAGGCGAGGATGGCTGTGTTGGTCCCCGGCGTGCCGACCAGATTGCCAGTTATCCGAATGCCGCCCGCGACGACAAACAGCGCGAACAGCAGCAGGATGAACGGCACATAGTCGAGCAATAGCGCGTGCACCATCTCGTAGAGCGCCACCGGGATGCCAAACACCGCGATGAACGGGATCAGCAGCGCGGCCGACCAGAAGGCGGCAACCTTGCCGAAATGGTGGTGCCAGAATTGCGGTACGATCATCGGCATCAGCGCGATGGATAAGAGGATGCCGGCAAACGGCAGCCCCCAGGCGAGGCTTATCCCGGCACCGTCGAGATGCGGCGCATCATCAGCCGCGGCAAAGGCGGCGCACGGCACGATGGCGGCGGGCAGCATTGCCGCCATCGTGCATGACAGGCGGCGCCGGGCCCGTCTGATCCGCCTGATCATGTTGCGGCTCGATCGTTTTCGTGCGGCACGGCGGCGAGGTCGAAGGCGGCAGCCATCAGCGCCTTGGTATAGGGGTGTTCGGGGGCGTTCATCACCTGCTCGGTATCGCCCTGTTCGACGATCCGGCCATCCTTCATCACCATGATGCGATGCGCCAGGGCGCGCACGACCTTCAGATCGTGGCTGATGAACAGGTAGGCGAGGCTGTAGCGCGTCTGCAATTCGCGCAGGAGATCGACGATCTGCGCCTGCACCGACATATCGAGCGCCGAGGTCGGCTCGTCGAGCACGATGAAGCGCGGTTTCAGCACCAGGGCACGGGCGATCGCGATGCGCTGGCGCTGCCCGCCGGAAAATTCGTGCGGGTAGCGGTCGGCGGCGGCGGGATCGAGGCCGACTTCGGTCAGTGCGGCTTGGATCAGTTGGCGCCGCTCGCCGTCGTTCGCCGCGATATGGTGCACCCGCAGCCCCTCGCCGACGATCTGCCCGACCGACAGGCGCGGCGACAGGCTCGAATATGGGTCCTGAAACACCACCTGCATTTCGCGGCGCAACGGGCGCAGCTTCCGCTGCGGCTCGGCGGCGATATCGCGGCCGGCGAAGCGGATGCCGCCCTCGGCGTCGAGCAGGCGCAGCAGCGCGAGGCCGAGCGTCGTCTTGCCTGACCCGCTCTCGCCGACGACGCCGAGCGTCGTGCCCGCCGGCACCGCCAGCGACACGCCATCCACCGCCTTGACGTAGCCGGATATCCGGCGAAACACGCCACGGCGGATCGGGAACCACACCTTGACGTCGCTTCCTTCGAGCAGCAGCGGCGCGGCCGGGTCGGCGGGCCCTACCCTGCCCTTCGGCTCCGCTCCGAGCAGCCGGCGGGTGTAGCGGTGCTGCGGGCGCGCGAAGATGTCGGCAGTCTTGCCGTTTTCGACGATTTCGCCCTGCGTCATGACGCAGGTGCGGTCGGCCATGTGCCGCACGATCGCCAGATCGTGGGTGATCAGCAGCAAGGCCATGCCGAGCCGGTCGCGCAACTCGCGCATCAGATCGAGGATCTGGGCCTGGATCGTCACGTCGAGCGCGGTGGTCGGCTCGTCGGCGATCAGGATGTCGGGCTCGTTTGCAATCGCCATCGCGATCATCACCCGCTGGCGCTGGCCGCCCGACAGCTGGTGCGGATAGGCGTCGAGGCGACTTTCGGCATCGCGCAGGCCGACCAGGTGCAGCAACTCGATGGTCCGGGCACGCGCCGCCGCGGCCGGCATGTGCTTGTGGATCAGCAGCGTTTCGGCGACCTGCTTTTCCAGCGTGTGCAGCGGGTTCAGCGAGGTCATCGGCTCCTGGAAGACCATCGCGATACGGTTGCCGCGCACCTCGCGCAGCCGCGCCGGCGGCGCCCCGACCAGTTCCTCGCCGGCGAATTTGATGCTGCTGTCGGGCGAGTGAGATGCCGTCGAATACGGTAGCAGCTGGAGCACCGACAGCGCGGTCACCGACTTGCCGGAGCCGCTTTCGCCGACCAGCGCGAGGGTTTCGCCGCGATCGAGCGAGAACGAGACGCGCTTCACCGCCTCGACCGGCGGTGCGTCGCGCCAGCCGGCGAAGGTCACGCTGAGATCGCGCAATTCGAGAAGGCTCACGGGCTCACCGGCGCGGGTCGAAGGCGTCGCGCACCGCCTCGAAGATGAACATCAGCAATGTCAGCATCGCCGCCAGCACGCAGAACGCCGTGATGCCGAGCCACGGCGCCTGCAGATTGGCCTTGCCCTGCGACAGCATCTCGCCGAGCGAGGGCGATCCCGGCGGCAGGCCAAAGCCGAGAAAATCGAGCGCAGTCAACACGGTCACCGAGCCACTGATGATGAACGGCAGGAACGTCACGGTCGCTACCATCGCGTTCGGCAGAACGTGCTTGAACAGGATCGCGCCTTCCGACAGGCCGAGCGCGCGGGCGGCGCGGACGTAATCGAAATTGCGCGCGCGCAGCACTTCGGCGCGCACGACACCGACCAGTTCCATCCACGAAAACAGCAGCATCAGCCCGAGCAGCGCCCAGAAGCTCGGCTCCACAAAGGTCGCCAGAATGATCAGCAGATAAAGCTGCGGCATCCCCGACCAGACTTCGATAAAGCGCTGGAACAGCAGGTCGATCAGACCGCCAAAATACCCCTGGATCGCGCCGGCGATGACACCGACCACCGCCGAGACCACGGTCAGCGCCAAGCCAAACAGCACCGAAATGCGAAACCCGTAGATCAGCCGGGCCAGGACGTCGCGGCCGATATCGTCGGTGCCGAGCCAGTTGCTGCGCGAAGGCGGCGCCGGATAGGGCCCCGGCGCATCGGTGATCGTGCCGTAGCTGTAGGGGATCAGCGGCCACACGATCCAGCCCTTGGCGTTAATCAGGCCGGCGACGTGCGGGTCGCGGTAATCCGCCTCGCTCGGAAAATCACCGCCGAAGGTCGTCTCGGGGTAGTTGTGCAGGACCGGGAGGTAATAGCCGCCATCGTATTTGATCAGCAGCGGCCGATCGTTGGCGATGAACTCGGCAAACAGCGTGACGCCGAATACCGCGAGGAAGATCCACAAAGACCAGAAGCCGCGGTGGTTGGCGCGGAAATTATCGAGGCGCCGCCGCGTCAGCGGCGTGATCGGCCGCCCGAGAAACCGGTCAGCGCGCCGCGCCGCCGGCGCGACGAAATTGGCCGATACCGTCATGCGGCGGCGTTGCCTCCGTGCGGCGGAAGCCCCTCAAACCGCATCAGAACCCGCGAACTGGCTCCCTAGGCGTTCGCCACCTTGCGGCGCAACGGCTCGACATTGTTGCGGCGGCCGGGCGGGCGTGTCCCGCGCAGATGTTCGCTCGCGAGAATTTCGGCGATCTGCACCGCGTTCAGAGCCGCGCCCTTGCGCAGATTGTCGGCAACCACCCAAATATTGAGGCCGTGCGGCACGGTCGGGTCGCGCCGGATGCGGCTGACATAAACCGCATCTTCGCCCGCCGACTCGATCGGCGTCACGTAGCCTTCGTCGGCCCGCTCGTCGAGCACGACGATGCCCGGTGCCGCCTGCAACAGCGAGCGCGCCTTGGCTGCGCTGAGCGGCCGGGTGAACTCGATATTGACCGCCTCGGCATGGCCGATGAACACCGGGACGCGCACGCAGGTCGCGGTCACCAAAATGTCCGGGTCGAGAATCTTCCGGGTCTCGACCGCCATCTTCCACTCTTCCTTGGTGTCGCCGTCATCCATGAACACGTCGATATGCGGAATGACGTTAAAGGCGATCTGCTTGGTCAGGTATTCCGGCTTGATCGGGTCGTTGACGTAGATCGCACGCGTCTGGCTGAACAATTCGTCCATCACGGAGCGGCCGGCACCCGAGACCGACTGATAGGTCGACACCACCACCCGCTTGATCTTTGCCGCGTCGTGCAGCGGCTTCAGCGCCACGACCATCTGGATCGTCGAGCAGTTCGGGTTGGCGATGATGCCGCGCTTCTGGTACTGCGCGATCGCTTCCGGATTGACCTCGGGCACGACCAGCGGCACGTCCGGGTCCATGCGGAACTGCGAGGTGTTGTCGATCACCACCGCCCCCGCCTTGGCGGCGCGCGGCGCGAAAGCGGCGGATACCTTGCTGCCCGCCGAAGACAGCACGATGTCGATGCCCTTGAAGTCGAACGTGTCGAGCGACTGCACCTGCAGGATGTCGTCCTCGCCGAACGACACCTCGCGGCCGATCGAGCGCGACGACGCCAGCGCGACGACTTCGTCGGCCGGGAAATTGCGCTCTGCCAGCGTGGTCAGAATCTCGCGCCCGACATTGCCCGTCGCGCCGACCACCGCTACCCTGAAACCCATCTGCGAACTCCGGCACGGGTTGAAATCTCAGCTGGTTGCTGACTTACGCTGCCACTCCCTGCATTACAAGCAGCCGGGCGCGCCGGATATGGCGAATTGAAGTCGGAGGAACCCATGCCCACAGTCCCGCTGATCGACGAAAGCGCCGCGAGCGATGAGGTGCGCGCCGTTTTTGACGATATCAAGACCAGCCGCAAGACCGATTGGATCAACAATTTCTGGCGCGTGCTGGCCAATCACCCGCCGACCCTGCGGCGTACCTGGGAAAGCATAAAGGAGGTCATGGCGCCGGGCGCGCTCGACCCGCTGACCAAGGAACTGATCTATCTCGCCGTCAGCGTCAGCAATGGCTGCGCCTATTGCACCGCATCGCACGGCGCCGCGGCGAAACGCCTGGGTATGAGCAAGGAAATGCTCGCAGAACTGATCGCCGTTGTCGGCATGGCAAACGAGACCAACAGGCTGGCGGACGGCTATCGGGTTCCGGTAGACGAGCGCTTTGAAAAACTGTTTTGATATAGGCGCATGCAGCCGAGCCTCCGTCGCATACCCGGACCGTGCAGTTGGCTGCCTTAAGGAAATTTCGGAGGGAATCGATTCATGGACTTCAACCGCAAGGCCGAAGACCTCGGCAACATCACCGCGCTCGAACACGTCAATGTCGAAATTCCCGATCAGGGGCTGGCGAGCAGCTTTTACCTGATGGGACTTGGCCTGACCCGCGACCCGTTCCTGTTCCCCGGCACCAACAACATGTGGGTGAACGTCGGCAAGAGCCAGTTCCACATGCCGTCCGGCGAAGCGCTCGTGCTGCGTGGGCATGTCGGCGTCGTGATCCCGAACCGGGCAGACCTGGTCGAGCGGCTCAAGATGGTCAAGCCGCTGCTCAAGGGCACCAAGTTCGCCTTCAAGGAACACAACGACTACGTCGAGGCAACCTGCCCCTGGGGCAACAAGTTCCACCTTTACGAGCCCGACACGTCGCGGTTCGGCCTGATCAACCTCGGCATTCCGTATGTCGAGTTCACCGTGCCGACCGGCACCGCAGAGGGCATCGCCCGCTTCTATCGCGAAATCCTCGGCGGCATTACCAACATCCACGAAAATGGCAACGGCAAGGCGGCTCACATCAAAGTCGGGCCGATCCAGGAGCTGATCTTCCGCGAAACCGACAAGAAATTGCCGGCGTTCGACGGGCATCACCTGCAGGTCTATGTCGAGGATTTCGGCGGCCCGCACGAAAAGCTGCAAAAAGCTCGACCTGATCACCGAGGAGAGCGACCGCTGCCAGTATCGTTTCGAGGACATCGTCGATCTCGACACCGGCAAGGTGCTGTTCACGATCGAGCACGAAATCCGCAGCATGACGCACCCGCTCTACGCGCGGCCGCTGGTCAACCGCAACCCGGCGCAGACCAACCGCAACTACGTCATGGGCGGCGATTCGTGGGTCTACAGCCTTGCGGACACGGTCGGCCCGAGCGGCGCCGCGATGGACCCGTTGAAGGCCCCAAAGGCCCCGACGATCGCCAAGCGCCGCGCGATGCGGGCCCAGCAAGGGGCGATGTAGCACGGAAACTCCCTCTCCGCCCCCAGGGCCCTGGGGGCGGAGAGGGAGCATCTTTGCCGCGGCTTGGCCGGCGCTCTGCCCTTCAGGGGCCCCAAAGGGCGGAGAGGGTAAAGGAGGCGGGTAGCGATGCCAGGCTTGCTTGACGGACAGATCGCACTGATCACCGGCGCCGGATCGGGGATTGGCGAGGCCATTGCACTCGCGATGGGCGAGGCTGGCGCCCGGATCGTCAGTGTCGATATCAACATCGGCGCCGCCGTGCGCACGGCGAAAGCGGTCGGCGGCGATGCCGTCGGTCTCGCGTGCGATGTCAGCGACCGCGAGGCCTGCGACGCCCTGGCAGCCAAGATCGCCGCTGAAGTCGGTGCGATCTCGGTCCTGGTGAACAATGCCGGGGTGATCCGTCGCGGCAAGGTGACGGACGCCAACACGCGCCGCCTTTGGGATGAGACGCTCGCGGTCAATCTCGACGGCCCCTACAACATGGTCACTGCCTTTCTCGACCAGTTGCGCGAGACCAAAGGGTCGATCGTCAATATCGGGTCGATCCAATCTTTTGTCGCGTTGCCGAACTCCGCCGCCTACACGACATCGAAAGGTGGCGTGCGGGCTCTGACGCAGGCCCTGGCGATCGAGTTATCGCCGATGGGTATCCGCGTCAACGCGATCGGCCCCGGGTTTACCGCGACACCACTCAACGCCGACGCGCGGCAGAACGCCGAGTACATGACCAATTTCACCGGCCGCATTCCGCTCGGACGCATCGGGACACCGGGGGACATCGCACAACCGGCAGTATTCCTCGCTTCGGACATGGCAGCCTACATTACCGGCGTCACGCTGCCGGTCGATGGCGGCTACCTCGCGCGTTAACCCCGGCCAACAGGCTTCAGGAGACGACAACATGCTCACTGGCGCCTACCGCTTCCCGGCGATGGAAAGCATCGTCTACGGCCAGCCGTTTGCTGCCGCCCTGCTGGAGCAGGTCGAACGCACCGGCGCGAACTCGATCTTCCTGCTGGCGAGCGGCACGCTGGCGCGCGAAACCAACATGATCGGCGAAATTCGAGAGGCGCTGGGCAACCGCATCGCCGGGGTGCATGCACGGATCGGCGCCCACACGCCGCGCAAGGATGTCGTCGAGGCGGCCAATACCGCCCGTGCGGCGGGCTGCGACCTGCTGGTGACTCTGGGCGGCGGCTCGGTCACCGATGCGGCAAAGATGGTCGCCTTCTGCCTCGGCAACCATATCCAGGATCCCGCCGATCTCGACAACTACCGGGCGGTGGTCGGCGCCGACGGCAAGAGCCTGCGGCCGGAGAGTCTGCCGCCCTCGGTACGCACTATTTCCATACCGACAACGTTGTCGGCGGGCGAATACACCGCCTCGGCCGGCTGCACCGACACCGAACGCAATGTGAAGGAAAGTTTCGGGCACCCACTGATGGTGCCGCGCAGCGTCATTCTCGACCCGCGCGCCACATTGCACACGCCGGAATGGTTGTTTCTCTCGACCGGCATCCGCGCCGTCGATCACGCCGTCGAGGATATCTGCTCGCCGGAATGCCAGCCGATTTCCGAGAGCGCGTCGGTGCATGCGCTGAAACTGCTGGCGCGCGGGCTGGCCGGCGTCAAGGCGGACCCGCTCGATCTCGACGCCCGGCTCGACTGCCAGCTCGGCGCCTGGATGTCGATGGTCGGATCGCAGACCGGAGTGCCGAAAGGCGCCAGCCACGGCATCGGGCATGTGCTCGGCGGCACCGCGCATGTGCCGCACGGCTATACCTCGTGCGTGATGCTGCCGCATGTCCTGCGCTACAACTATCCGGTCAATCCCGAGCGTCAGGCGATCGTCAGCGAGGCGATGGGCCGGCCGCGCGAGACCGCCGCCGATGCGGTGGCGCAGCTGGTCGCCGGGCTCGGTCTGCCGGGGCGGCTGCGGGATGTCGGCGTCGAGGTCGATCAGCTTGGCCGCATCGCCGAATTGTCGATGCACGACCGCTGGATTCACACCAACCCGCGCAAAATCGACGGCCCCCTGGCTATCCGCGAGATTCTCGACGCGGCGTTTTAGCCGCGGCGAAATCCACCAGCAGGGCGGTCAGCAACGCCGCCGCGCCGAGCGCGAACAGCACGGAGTATGCGTGCTCCGCGCGGGCGAAGATGAAGGAAAAGCCATAGCCGGCGATGGCCTGCCCGATTGCGAAGGCGATCGTGCACCAGCTCCAGGCCGCCGCCTGTACCGCCGCATCGGCCGCCGCCAGTTCGCGCACCCGGCCGCTGGTGACCGCGACAATCCCCGGCACCGAGGCGCCGGCGACAAAACTCGACACTGCCAGCGCCGTGGCTGACACGTCGCACAGCGGCAACACCACCGCCACGGCCTGGAACGCGAGGGTCCAGCGCAGCGTGGCGCGGAACCCGATGCGGTCGCCGACATGCCCGCCGACCAGCGGTCCGACCAGCGCCCCGATCCCGAACACGATCCAATACGCGGCGCCCACCGCCAGCCCGCGGCCCAGCCCGCGCGCCACGAAATCCACCAGGAACACCATGTGCGGCACGAGCCCGACCGCATTCAGCGCGTATTCGACATACAGCACGCGCAGCGCGGGCGCCGATCTCGGCGGCGCGGCGCGGGCGGGCGCGCTGCGTGGTGTCGGTGCCGGCCACAACCGCCACGAGATCGCGGTCAGCAGCAACGCCGCCACGCCCAGGCCCAGCCAGGTCTCGACCAGCCCCCAGCGCATCAACAGCGGCACCAGCGTCCCGGACCCGGCTATCCCGAGGCCGACCCCGGTGAAGATCGCACCGCCGGCAATCCCGCGCCGTGCCGCCGGAATCCCCGGCAAGACGCTGGGCGCTGCGAGCGCCATCAACATCCCGCCGGTGCAGCCCGACACAAACCGCCAGACGAAAAACCACGCAAAACCCAGCGGCGAGGCGCAGGCAAAGAGGCTCGCCGCGGTCAGCAGCATCGCGCCGCGCAGCACGGTGTTGGTGTCGAGCCGGACCGCCACTGCCCGAGCGCCCAGCGCCCCGGCGAGATAGCCGGCGAGGTTTGCCGCGCCGAGATAAACCGCCGCCGATGGCTCAAACCAGCCGGCGGCAATCAGCGCCGGGATCAGCGGCGTATAGCCAAACCGCGCGATACCGATCCCGACAAGGTTGGCGCACAGCGCTGCGCTTGTCGCGCGCCACGGCGAGGTGACCGAGGATGTCGTAGCGATCGAAGACATGCCGGCATCCTAGAGCCGCCGCCGCCTCGAACGATACGGCAGGGGCCGAAACTTCGGGATGCGTGGAAGAAACTGCGCGGCCCTAGAAATCGGCATGCCAGTCCCAGTCGCGGGTGTCGGGGGCGATTTTCTGGAGGGCAACGCAGCTCGGGTTGTCGCGCGAGTGGCGGGCCGACAGGCCCTTGCGGTTGAAGCGGCGGCGCAGGCTGACCAGCGGGTTGGGGGCGCGCGGCATCTCGGTGCCGCCATAGACGCGGTAGCAGGGATAGGTCGTGATGTGCGCGACCAGCCGGGCCAGGGCCGGCATGTTGACATCGTCGATGATCACGACGCCGCCAGAATCGAGCATCTTGTTGATGTAGAAGAAGTCGATCAGCGCGTGGTCGAAGGTGTGGTAGCCGTCGATAACAGCGGCCTGGATGCGGGTGTTTTCCTGGTAAAGCTGCGGCAGGGCGAGTTCCGAACCGGTCTCGCGCAACTCGACGAAATGCTCGTAGCCGGCGCGCTTGATGTTGAGCAGCCCGATGCGCTCGAAATCGATGTTTTGCAGCGGATCGATGACGATGTGGCGGGCCGGTTTGGCGTTGCGCTCGAGCGCGGCGCAGACAAACAGCGTCGAGACGCCGTAGGCGAAACCGGTCTCGACCGAGGTGTCGGGCTTGACCGCCTCGAACACCCGCATGATCAACCCGCCCTCTTCCGGGCTCATCGGGCCGATCACCGGGCGCTGGACCTCGTTATGGTCCCGGACACGGTCGGTCCGCAGGATTTCTTCGAGCACCGGGTTCATGCCGGGCACCGTGCCAGCGCGCTTCGACGCGGACAAGCCGGGATCAGGCGGCTGGCTGATTTGCCTTGGGCGAAGCCCAGTCAAAACAATTAGTTAACGCAAAGGACGCGATGGACACGCGAAGATCGCGAAGGCATCGAACCCCATCGCGCGCTTTGCGTCTCCTTTGCGTTCTTTGCGTTAACTAATTGTTTTCCCTGCGAATCCGTATCTTCCGACGGTGCCCATGGAAACGGCGCCGAGGGCACGCTAAGTTTGCTGCCATGCAGCAGATCCGCATCCGCGGCGCGCGGGAGCACAACCTCAAAAACATCGATGTCGACCTGCCGCGCGACAGCCTGGTGGTGATCACCGGGCTGTCGGGCTCGGGCAAGTCGTCGCTCGCCTTCGACACGGTCTATGCCGAGGGCCAGCGCCGCTATGTCGAGAGCCTGTCGGCCTATGCCCGGCAGTTCCTCGAACTGATGCAGAAGCCCGACGTCGATTCGATCGAGGGGCTGTCGCCGGCGATCTCGATCGAGCAGAAGACGACCTCGCGCAACCCGCGCTCGACGGTCGGCACGGTGACCGAGATCTACGACTACATGCGCCTCTTATGGGCGCGGGTCGGGGTGCCGTATTCGCCGGCCACCGGGTTGCCGATCGTCAGCCAGACCGTGTCGCAGATGGTCGACCGGGTCATGGCGATGCCGGAGGGCACGCGGCTCTACCTGCTGGCGCCGATCGCGCGCGGCCGCAAGGGCGAATACAAAAAGGAACTCGCCGACCTGCAGAAGCGCGGGTTTCAGCGCGTCAAGGTCGACGGCAAGATGTACGAGGTCGACGAGGTCCCGGCCCTCAAGAAGAACTTCACGCACGACATCTCGGTCGTGGTCGACCGGCTGGTGGTCGGGCCGGAACTCGGCAACCGGCTGGCCGATTTGTTCGAGACCGCGCTCGGCCTCGCCGACGGCATCGCGATCACCGAGAACGCCGACAGCGGCGAGGCAACGATCTTTTCGGCGAAATTCGCCTGCCCGGTGTCGGGCTTTACGATCCCCGAGATCGAGCCGCGGCTGTTCTCGTTCAACAACCCGTTCGGCGCCTGCCCGGCCTGCGACGGGCTCGGCACCAAGCTCTATTTCGACGCCGACCTGGTCGTGCACGACGAGAGCCGCAGCCTGCAGCGACGGCGCGGTCAGCCCGTGGTCGCATTCCTCGTCGCCCTATTACGCGCAGACGCTGCGAAAGCATCGCCCGCCATTTCAAGCAGAGCATGCACACGCCGTGGCGCGACCTGCCGGAGAAGATGCGCGACGACGATCCTGTACGGCTCGGGCGGCGAGCCGATCAAGATGACCTACGACGACGGCCTGCGGCAGTATTCGACCGACCGGCCGTTCGAGGGCGTGCTGCCGAACATGGAGCGGCGCTATCGCGAGACCGACAGCGTCCTGGGTGCGCGAGGAACTCGGCCGCTACCAGAACGCCAAGACCTGCGAGGTGTGCGACGGCGCCCGGCTCAAACCCGAGGCGCTGGCGGTCAAGATCGCCGGCAAGCAGCATCAGCGAGGCGGCGGCGCTGTCGATTGCCGCATGCCGGCGACTGGTTTGCCGGCATCGACGCGACGCTGACGCCGAGCCAGAGCGAGATCGCCGCGCGCATCCTGAAGGAGATCAACGAGCGGCTCGGCTTTCTGCAAGAATGTCGGGCTCGAATACCTGACCCTGATGCGCGCGTCGGGCACGCTGTCGGGCGGCGAGAGCCAGCGCATCCGGCTGGCGTCGCAGATCGGCTCGGGGCTGACCGGCGTGCTCTATGTGCTCGACGAGCCGTCGATCGGGCTGCACCAGCGCGACAACGCGCGGCTGCTGGAGACCCTGAAGCGGCTGCGCGACCTCGGCAACACGGTGATCGTCGTCGAGCATGACGAGGAGGCGATCCGCACCGCCGACTGGCTGGTCGATATGGGGCCGGGCGCCGGGGTGCATGGCGGCCATCTCGTCGCCGAGGGCACGCCCGACGAGGTCATGCGCAACGCCGGACAGCATCACCGGCCAGTACCTGACCGGGGTGCGGCAGATCGCGAGTGCCGGCGATCCGCCGCGCGCGGCCACGACAAGCAGATCCTGCGGCTGGTCGGGGCACGCGGCAACAATCTGAAGAACGTCACCGCCGAGATCCCGCTCGGCACGTTCTGCTGCGTCACCGGCGTTTCGGGCGGCGGCAAATCCACGCTGATCATCGAGACGCTGTACAAGGCGCTCGCCAAGCGGCTCAACAACGCGCGCGAGCAGCCGGCGCCGTTCGACGGCGCTGGAAGGCGTCGAGTTCCTCGACAAGATCGTCGATATCGACCAG
The DNA here is from genome assembly GCA_963737875.1 of uncultured Alphaproteobacteria bacterium. Lineage (GTDB taxonomy): Bacteria > Pseudomonadota > Alphaproteobacteria > ATCC43930 > CGMCC-115725 > DATARH01. Next base: position 46,547 of record CAVTUM010000022.1, read on the forward strand.
TCGCCGATCGGCCGCACGCCGCGCTCGAACCCGGCGACCTATACCGGCTGCTTCACCCCGATCCGCGACTGGTTCGCCGGCCTGCCCGAGGCCAAGGCGCGCGGCTATCAGCCGGGCCGCTTCTCGTTCAACGTCAAGGGCGGGCGCTGCGAAGCCTGCCAGGGCGACGGCGTCATCAAGATCGAGATGCACTTTCTGCCCGACGTCTACGTGCAGTGCGACGTCTGCAAAGGCCGGCGCTACAACCGCGAGACGCTGGAGGTGCTGTTCCGCAGCAAGAGCATCGCCGACGTGCTCGACATGACGGTCGACGAGGGCGCCGAGTTCTTCCGCGCGGTGCCGTCGATCCGCGACAAGCTGGTGACGTTGCAGCGGGTCGGGCTCGGCTACATCCATGTCGGCCAGCCGGCGACGACGCTGTCGGGCGGCGAGGCGCAGCGCGTCAAGCTGGCGAAGGAATTGTCGCGCCGCGCCACCGGCCGCACCCTCTATATCCTCGACGAGCCGACCACCGGGCTGCATTTCGAGGACGTGAAAAAGCTCCTCGAAGTGCTGCACACGCTGGTCGAGACCGGCAACACGGTGCTGGTCATCGAGCACAATCTCGAAGTCATCAAGACCGCCGACTGGCTGATCGACCTCGGCCCCGAAGGCGGCGACGGCGGCGGCCTGATCGTCGCCACCGGCACTCCGGAGGACGTCGCCAGCACCGAGGCCAGCCACACCGGGCAATATCTGCGGCCGTATTTGAAGACGCGTCTGCCGGCACGGCGTCGCGCCAGTTAATTCATCAAACGAGTTGGGCATCTGCGAGCAAACTGAGAGATCGCTCACATCGGATTGTCATTGCGAGGAGCGCAGCGACGAAGCAATCTGGCGGGGGGAGTCTCCAAATGCGCGAGATTGCTTCGCTTCGCTCGCAATGACGACGAAAACTGAACATCACCCAGGCCTGAACCCGACTTGCACATGGGCGATCGAGGAATTGCGCCGTATCGTCACCGGCGCCCTCGGTGAGCACGGCGCCGAGGTTTGGCTGTTCGGCTCCTGTGCCCGCGGCGATGTCATGCAGCATAGTGACATCGACATCGCGATCCTGCCCCACGAGGGCATCCCCGAGGATTTCTTTTCGCAGCTGGAAGAACAGATCGACGAAAGTTCGGTCCCCTATCACGTCGATCTCGTGGATTTGCGAACTGCCGCCTCTAGCCTGATCGAAGAGGTGCAGCGCGAGGGGGTGAAGTGGAAAGGCTAGAGCGGCGGCTCGGCGAGGCTTCCGCGGCGCTTGGCACGCTCGACGATAAAGCTAGGCAGCGAACGTAACCTCGCGGTGCACATGTATCGCGAGCAGGTCGGAAAACAGACCGACGAACATTTGGAGGATCACGCGGCGTTACTGCATCGCTGGCTCGATGCGCTGCACAAGCGGGCTGCCCAGCCGTGACCTATTCCGCGACGAGCGAAAACTACCGGCTGTTTGCCGAGGCCCTGACGCAGCGGAAGCAAATTCTTTGCGCGTACAACGGTTATCGCCGGGAGCTTTGCCCGATCATTCTCGGGCATTCGAACGGTGAAGAAATGGCACTGACGTTTCAGTTTGGCGGGGAAAGCAGTTCGGTCCTGCCGTCGGGCGGCCAATGGCGCTGCCTGCAACTTGCGGATGTCAGCGACATCAAGCTCCGCGCCGGCAAATGGTATTCCGGCACCGGCCACAGTCAGCCGCAAGGCTGCGTCAAGGTCGTCGATCTCGACGTGAACCCAAGCAGCCCCTACCACCCAAAGCGGCACCTGACTCCACCGTAAGAAGCACGCCGCATCAGCAATCCACGACCAGCGCCGCCACCTCTCTTTTTGTCGTCCCTGCGAAAACAGGGACCCATCCTGCCGCCGCACAAACGGCCGCTTGGATGGGTCCCTGTTTTCGCAGGGACGACAAAAACTTAAGATGGTAATCGCCGCTTCCGTTTCATCCCGACTTTTTGCGATCGCTGATAACCCAGGCTGCGGCGAAACCGGTGACTTCATCGCGCGAATGCGGGATTCCAATTGGGCTGAGGCCGGCGAGCTTTGCCAGGGATAGCTCGTAGGTCACGGTCGGGGCGTCGGCGGTGAACACGGCGATCGAGCCGATGGCGCGGTGCAGGTCGGCGAGGCGGACGGTGCCCTGCCCTCCGAGGTTGATGATCTCGCCGGATAGGCCGGCGGCTATAAATCCCATGACGATCGCCGCGGCGTGGTCCGTGTGGAGGAATTGCAGGGCGGATTGCGGCGACAGCCAGATCGGGCCGCCGGTCAGGATGTCGAACACGGCGTTCTTTTTGAGGCCAGGGCCGACAAAGCCGCCGGCGCGGAAGATCAGCCAGTTCGGGTGGGTGCCGATGACCAGCCGCTCGGCGAGGTATTTGTGCAGGCCATAGCGGCTGAGGCGGGCGAGGTCGGGGGTATGGGTTTCGGCGGTGGTCGCGGGACTTGAAGGGTCGTCGTACACGTCGCCGCTGGAGATCAGCACATACCGGGCGGCGGTGAAGGCCGATAACGATACCGCGACCGAACGGACGGACTGGTCAAATTCGGCGACCGGGTCGCGGTCGGCGATGTATTTGCGGGAATTGCCGTTGGCGTTGATCAGGAGGTCGCAGGCGGTGCCGGCGAACTCGCTGTAATTCGCGCGGGTGATGACGCGGTGGTCGAGGCCCTGGCTCACGCAGTGGCGGGCGAAGGCGGAGCCGACAAAGCCGGCGCCGCCGAGAATGTAGATCACAGGCGCAGGCCGTCGCCGCGCTCGGCGTAGTTGGCGGCGAACCAGCGTATCGTTTTTGCGAGGCCATCGTGGAGGGTCGTCGGGCATGACAGCCCGAGGGCGTGCAGGCGCTCGACCGCGAAAATCTTGACCATCTGGCCGTCGGGCTTGCCGGTGTCCCACACAATCTCACCGGGAAAGCCGACATGCCCGGCGATGGTTTCCGCCAACTCGCGGATCGATACCGCGATACCGGAGGCGATGTTGACCGGGCCGGGTTCGGGAAAATCCTCGATAAAGAACGGGATCGCGGCGGCCACATCGGCGGCGTAGACGAAATCGCGCTGCGGCATGCCGGTGCCCCACATCACGACCTCGCGGGCGCCTTCCAGCATCGCCTCGTGATAGCGGCGGATCATCGCCGGCACGACATGGCTGTCGAGCCGGCTGAAATTGTCGTACTCGCCATACATGTTGCCGGGCACGATGACGGTGCTGTCGAGCCCGTATTGCGCGCGATAGCTGCGGGCGGCGACCGTGCCCATCATCTTCGCGGTCGAGTAGCCGGCGCTCTCCTCTTGCGGATAGCCGGTCCACAGCTGGGTTTCGTCAATCGGGCTGGTCGCCGCCGCCGGGTAGGAGCAGCCGCCCATCGGGTAGACCAGCTTTTTGACACCGTGCCGGGCCGCCGCGTCGAACATGTGCGCGGTCAGGATCGTGTTGCGGTAGTAGAAATCGGCCGGGTTGGTCTTGTTGGCGCCGATGCCACCGGAATAGGCGGCATAGTGCACGATCGCGTCGGGTTTTGCGTCGCGCAGCAGGCGATCCACCTGCGCCCGGTCCATCAAATCGGCATCGCGAGACGAGACGCAGACGACATTGTCCGGGCCGTAGCGCCGTTCCAGCACCGGTCTCGTATGGCGGCCGAGAAAGCCGCTGGCACCGGTCAGCAGAACACGCATCGCCGCCGGCTCAAATGTTTGCGAAGCGGGAATTGCCGAGCATCGCAAAGCCTTTCACCAATTCGCGGATGCCACGTTCGATCGGCCATTCGGGGCGCCAGCCGGTCGCCTCCAGCTTGGCGTTCGACACGATGTAGTCACGCTTGTCCGGGTCCTCGCCGATCGGCGCTTCGACATAGACGAAATGCGGCACCTGCTCCTTGATCCGGGCGCACAGTTCGAGCTTTGACAGGTTCGCCTCGGACAGCCCGACATTGAAGGCCTGGTTGTTCATCAGCGGATAGTTGGCGAGCGCATGCAGGAAGGCGCCGGCGACATCGCGGATGTGGATGAAGTTGCGCCGGAAATGCCCCTCGAAAATGATCAGGGCGCGGTCGTTGACGGCGCGATAGGTGAAATCGTTGACCAGCAGGTCGAGCCGCATGCGCGGCGACATGCCGAACACGGTCGCGAGGCGCAGGCTGATGCCGTTGCCGCTTTCGAGGATCGCGCGCTCGGCCTCCACCTTGGTGCGGCCGTACAGTGATAGCGGGCGCAAGCGGCGATTCCTCGGTGCAATAGCTGTCCCGCTCGCCGATGCCGTAGCCGGAATTGGTTGTCGCGAAGACCAGCCGCTGCTGCCGGCTCAGCATGCCGATGAGCGTGATGACCGCGTCACGGTTCACCGTGACGGCGTTGACCGGGTCATGGGCACAGAGTGGCGCGCCGACCAGGGCCGCGAGCGGCAGGACGATGTCGGCCTTGGCGATCAGCCGGCGCAAGACTGTCGAGTCGCGGGCATCGCCCTTCACCGGCTCGAAATGATCGTAGCGGCAGCAATCGGCGAGCGCCGCGTCACCCTGCGGAAAGCGATCGAGCAGGGTCACATGATAACCGGCATCGAGCAAGGCCGGCAGCATCACGCAACCGATATAACCCGCCCCGCCCGTCACCAGAATCCGCTCGCGCATCAATCCCGTTGCTCCTGCCGCCCGGCTCGCTTCGCGACAGCATACTTTCGCAGGAACCTGCTGCGCCACAGCGTTGCGGAAATAAAACGTTTCACAGCGCAAAGGATATGACCATCGCGATCAAAGCCTTCGTTCCGCCGCAACGCGGAATTTGCAATGATGGCTGCCGGAGCACGTTGCGGATGGTCAGTGCGCGATGGAAGTGGGAAAAAGCCGGCAAACAAGATGGCCGGGGCGGGCGATGCTTTTCCGCGCAATGGCCGCGACGGCACTGCTTGGCTGCGTTCTGTGGCCGCGCCCGGCCGGCGCCTACAGCGCCGCCGGCGACCGCCTGTTCCCGGCGACTTTGCTGCTGCCGCAGATCGCACCGGGCGACGAATTCTACATCAACGGCCAGACACTGCCGCAGGCCGGGGGCGCGGCGGGAACGCCGACACATTCGAGCAATTTCACCGGCACTTACGGCAAGACGCTGACCGAACGCCTCGGTGTCGTGGTCGACGGCACCTTCACGCGGCTCGACACCAGCGGTGGCGGCGCCCTCACCGGCTGGCAGAACCTCGACACTGAGTTGAAATATCTCGCCTACGACAACCGGCCGCACGAATTCCTGATGAGCCTCGGCCTTGACCGGGAATTCGGTGGCACCGGTTCGGCACCGGTCGGCGCCTACGCCTCGGGCGCGACGACGCCGCGGGTCTATTTTGGCAAGGGCCTCGGCGATCTCGACATCGGGTATGCGCGGCCGCTCGCGGTCTCGGGGTTTGTCGGCTATCAGATCGCCGACGCCCGACCGCGCCCCAGCCTCGCGACCGGCGGGCTGGTCGTGGAATACTCGTTCCCCTACCTGCTATCAAAGGTTGCGGCGCTCGACCTGCCGCCGATCCTGCGCGGGCTGACGGCGATGACCGAATTTCAGTTCTCGACGCCCGGCGGCGGCCCGAGTTTCGGGGCGCGGACGACCGCGTTGTTTGGCCCGGGGGTCAGCTATGCCGGCCAGGGCTGGGAATTGGCGATCGAGGGGCTGATCCCGGCGACCCGCGCCACCGGGCGCGGCATCGGTGTCACCGCACAGCTGCATCTGTCGCTCGATTATCTCGCGGGTGAGACGATCGGCCGGCCGCTTCTGGCCAATCCCTGATGCGGCTCCCGTCCCTCGCCGTTCCAAAATCATTGCGTTACGGCGCGCTCGTGTTCGTCGTGCTGGTGACCTGCGTCGCGCCGGCGCGCGCGGCGGGGCCGGCCGGCTCGGTGGTCGGGCTGGTGGGAGCCTGTATTGTCGAAAGCGGCGGCAATCGAAAGCCCCTCGCGCTCGGCCAGGCGGTGCAGGTCGGCGATACGGTCGAGGTGCCGACCGACGGCAAACTGCGGCTGCGGATGAGCGACGGTTCGATGATCTCGGCGGCGCCTGGCACGCGCGTCACGATCACCACCTACACCACCGACACCAAGGGACAGCGCGAGGACGCGCAGCTGGGACTGACCCAGGGATTGCTGCGCGCGGTGGTGACGCCGGTGACCGGCAGCCCGGCCCGGTTCGAGGTCGATACGGCGCTTGGCACCGCGGCGGTGCGCTCGACCGACTGGTTTGTCGAAGCCGCCGGCACATCGATGGATGTTGCGGTGCTGACCGGCTCGATCGAGTTCGCCAGCACCGCGAGCAAACACTCGGTGACGGTCGCAGCCGGTCGCGGCAGCCGGATCGACGGGTCGCAAGACCCGACCGCGCCGCGCGTATGGCGCAGCGACGAGTTCGACGCGCTGATCGTGCGCACGCGGCTGCCGCAAGCCGCTGCCCCGGTGAAACGTCCGCCGGTGCAGCCGCGCCCGAAGCAGAGCCACAGCGATGACCAGGGCCCCTATTCGCCCGGCCCCGGGCCGGCACCCTCACCGGCCCCCTACAACCCGCCGCCATACCAGGAGCCGTCCTACCCGCCGGGAGGATATGCCCCCGCGCCTTATCCGCCGGGAGGCTATTCGGCGCCCTACCCTGCTTCTCCCTATCCGCCGCGCTGGCCGGTCTACCCCGGCGGGCCGGGTCGCGGCTATGAGCCGACGCCATATAATCCAGGCGGACGGTCCAATTCCTATTCGCCGGATTCTCCGAGCCGGGGTAACTACCCGACCGGCCGCTAACACCAGCCGAGCCAGCCCACCAACCAAACGGGACACAACATGATGTTTCGCAGCCTCTGTCTGAGATCGCTGGCGCCTGTGCTGCTGCTGGCCGCGCACGCGGCCTGGGCGGCGGCCGCCGGGACGGTGGTCGGGCTCAACGGCACCTGCCTTGTCGGCAGCAGCCCCGCCAAGCTCGGGCAGCCGGTACAGATCGGCGATATGATCGACGTGCCGGCTGACGGGAAGCTGAAATTGCGGCTGGAAGACGGGTCGGTCGTGTCGGTCGCCTCCGGCACACGGGTCAGCGTCTCGTCGCTGACGGTCAACGGTGCGGGACAGCGCCAAGAGGCGAGGCTGACGCTGGCGCAGGGGTTGCTGCGCGCGGTCGTCGCGCCGACGGCACAGCCGGCGCCGTTTGAGGTCGATACCGCGGTGGGCAGCGCAGCGGTGCGCTCGACCGACTGGTTTGTCGGCGCTACCCCCGGCGGCATGCGGGTCGGGGTGCTGACCGGCAGCGTCGATATGAAGAGCACCGCGACGGGACATGCCGTAACGATCCCGGCCCACTGGGGTGCCCGCCTCGAAGCCGGCCGCGATCCGGTGCCGCCACGGCGTTGGGAAGATGCCGAGTTCGCCGATGTGATCGGCCGGACCAACCTCAAATAGGGCGGCATCGTGCGGTGGCGCGCAGCCTCGTGGCCTCGCGGTCTGCGCGAAGGCGCGCTCGCAGTGGTGCTGGCGCTCGGCGTGCTGGGGCTCGCGTCGCTCAACCCGGCGCTGCTGCGCGGTCTTGAGACGTCATCGCTCGACCTGCGCTTTCGTCTGCGTGGTGCGCAGGCTGACCCGACGCATACCGCCGTTATACTGGTCGATGACCGCAGCCTCGCGGCGCTCGGCCGCTGGCCGCTCAGCCGGCGGCTTTACGCCAAGGCGCTGCAATTGCTCGACCAGGCCGGCGCCAGGGTCATCGCCTTCGACCTGCTGTTCGCGGAGCCGGAGCAGCCGCTGTCCGGCGAGTGCGCGCGCGGCGATCCGGGCAGCGGTCGCCGATCTGCCGCAGGCGCCGGCATCTCGCGAGAGGCAGGCTCTGACGCGCCTCGCGGAGGACGACCCGGACGCCGATTTCGCGGCAGCGCTGAAGGCGAGCGGCAAGGTGTTGCTGCCGGTCGCTTTCGATTTTCAGGGCAAGGCAGGGCGACGAGCCGTCGGTCTTGGCCGATCAGGTCTACCAGCGGCTCGACCAGAGCATCAACGAGCCGTTCTTTCCGCTGCAGCCAAAATCATCGGTGCTGCCGGTGTCGCCGCTGGCCGAGGCGGCGGACGGCATCGGCCATGTCAGCATTGCCTTCGATCGCGACGGCGCGCCGCGGTACGACTACCTCGCACTGCCGTTCAGTGGCGATTTTGTCGCCGTCGCTGCCGGTGCGCGCCGTGGCGGCGTATCGCGGCGTGAAATGGAGCGATGTCGGGCTCGCGCTCGGCGACGGCATCCATCTCGGCGACCAGTTCGTCCCGACCGACCCGGCGATGCGATTGCTGATCGACTACCGCGGGCCGCGCGGCACTGATCCCGACCTATTCGTTTGTCGATCTGGTCGAAGGGCAAGGTGCCGGCGGACGAACTCCAGGGACGTATCGTGTTTGTCGGCGCGTCGTTTATCGGCAGTCGCCGATTCCTATCCCGGCCCGTTCGACAGCACGCCGATCCCCGGCACCGAACGGCTCGCCGAGATCATCGAGACCCTGCTGTCGGGTCATTTCATCGGGGAAAACCCGCCGCCCTGGCCGACGCTGATCATTGCAGGCGTCGGGGTGCTGGCGCTGTCGATCGGCGTTGCCGGGGCACTGTTGCCAACCTCGCTCGTCGGGCTGGGCGTGGCGGTGCCGATCGCGATCTGGGCGGGCGGCGCGCAACTCGCGTTTCAGCACGGGTTGTGGCTGCCGGTGGTTGACGCCGCTCGCGGCGCTGCTGACCGCGACGGCCGGCGTGATGCTGTTCCGCTATGGTTTCGTCAACCAGCAGCGGCGGCAGATCCAGGCGGCGTTCCGGCACTACCTGGCGCCTGATCTGGTCAGCGAACTGGCGGACCATCCCGAGCGGCTGCGCCTTGGCGGCGAGACCCGCATGCTGACCATCATGTTCAGTGACATCCGCGGCTTCACGTCGATCTCCGAGCAGTTCAAATCCAACCCGGAGGGGCTCAGCCGGCTGATCAACCGCGGGTTTCTGACGCCCGATGACCCGACTGATCATGGCGCAGCGCGGCACGATCGACAAATACATGGGCGACTGCATCATGGCGTTCTGGAACGCGCCGCTCGACGATCCGGCGCATGCCGACAACGCCTGCGCCAACGCGCTCGCGATGCTCGCCGAACTCGACCGGATCAACGCGCAGCTGGCGGCGGAGGCAGCGTCCGAAAACCGCGATGTTCCACCCGATACATATCGGCGTCGGGCTCAACACCGGCGAATGCGTCGTCGGCAACATGGGATCGGACGAACGCTTTGCCTACACCGCGATGGGCGATGCGGTGAACCTCGCCTCGCGCCTCGAAGGCCAGAGCAAGACCTACGCACTGGCGATCGTTATCGGCGAGGCAACGCGTGACGCCGCGCCCTCCTGGGCGGCGCTCGAACTCGACCTGATCGCGGTCAAGGGCAAGGCCGAGGCGGTGCGCATCTATACATTGCTCGGCGACCCCAGCTTCGCCCGAAGCGCCGAATTCATCGCGCTGAGCGAGGCGCATGCGGCGATGCTCGCGTGCTATCGGGCGCAGGATTGGAGCGGCGCCCGCGCCGCGCTAACCCAATGTCAGGGCCGCGACGCCCGGCTCGACGGGCTTTATCGGCTATACGAGGAACGCCTCGACTACTTTACCGCCAACCCGCCGGCCGCGGATTGGGACGGGGTGTTCGTCGCGCTGTCAAAATAGCAGGCTTGAGCAACGCCGGTCCATCAACCACGATCGCGGCGGCAACGCCTGGAAAAGAAGAACCACATGGCAAAACGCAACAGCGTCCGCGTCGGCTGCGGCGCCGGCACTTCGGACGACCGGCTGGAGCCAGCGCTCGAATTGGCCGAGCGCGGCGAGATCGACTACCTCGTCTTCGAATGCCTCGCCGAGCGCACGATCGCGCGCGAAAATCTGGCGCGCAGCCGCGACCCGGAACTGGGCTACGCGCCGAGCCTGCATGACCGCATGCCGCTGGTCCTGCCGGCCTGCGTCGAGCGCAACATCCGCATCGTCAGCAACATGGGCGCCGCCAACCCGGCGAGCGGCGCGCGCGCGGTGCGCCGCGAGGCCCGCGATCTCGGCCTGCGCGACATTTCCTGCGGCGTCGTGGTCGGCGACGATGTCAGCGAGGTCGTCAAGCGCATGCCGGAACTGCCGCTGATGGAAACCGGCGAGCCGCTCGAAACGCTGCTGCCGCGCATGGTGTCGGCCAACGCCTATCTCGGCGCCGACACGGTCAAGGCGGCGCTCGACACCGGCGCCGATGTGGTGATGACCGGCCGCGTCGCCGACCCGTCGCTGTTTGTCGGCACGGTCATGCACCATTTCGACTGGGACTATCAGGACTGGCCGCGCCTCGCCGCCGGCACGGTGGCCGGGCATCTGCTCGAATGCTCGGGGTCGGTGACCGGCGGCTGTTTCGCATGGCCCGGCAAGAAGGAGGTCGAGGGCCTGGCCAGGCTCGGCTTTCCGTTTGCCGATGTCGGCGCCGACGGCAGCGTGCGTGATCGGCAAGCCCGAGGGTTCGGGCGGGCGCGTCGACGTGATGACCTGCACCGAGCAGCTGATCTACGAGATGCACGACCCGGCAAACTACATCACGCCGGATTGCGTGCTCGACATCACCGGCGTGATCCTTCACCAGGCCGGCGAGAACCGGGTGCGGGTCGAGGGCATGCGGGCCAAGCCGCGCACCGACACCTACAAGGTCACGGTCGGCTATTACGACGGCTGGATCGGCGAGGGCGAGGTGTCCTATGCCGGCCCCGACGCGGTCGCGCGCGCCCGGCTCGGCGGCGAGATCGTGCGCGACCGGCTGAAGATGCGCGGCTTTTCCTACGACGATTTCCGCATCGACCTGATCGGCCTGTCGAGCCTGCACGGCCGCGCTCGAAGACCGGCCGGTGCCTTACGAAGTGCGGCTGCGGGTCGCCGGCCGGGCGCAGGACCGCAAGGCGGCGCATGCGGTCGGGTTCGAGGTGCGCACGTTGCACGTCAACGGCCCGGGCAGCGCCGGCGGCGGCATGGACCCGCAGGTGCGGCAGGTGCTGGCGGTCAAGTCGGTGCTGTTGCCGCGCCGTTACGTCAACCCGCAGATCCTGGTGGAGGGCGAGCGGCATGAGCCAGAAACTCCGCGTCTACGACCTCGCCCATTGCCGCGCCGGCGACAAGGGCAACACCTCGAACATCTCGGTGATCGCCTATGACGAGCGGCACTATCCGATCCTGCGCGAGCACCTGACCCCGGCGCGGGTGATGCAGGCTTTTGCGCATATCGCCAAGGGGCCGGTCACCCGCTACGAGCTGCCGAATCTGCGCGCCTTCAACTTCGTCATCGAAAACGCGCTTGGCGGCGGCGTGACGATTTCGCTGAACCAGGACGTGCACGGCAAGAGCCTCAGCACGGTGATGCTCGAAGTCGAACTTCCAGCGGTCGCGCCGTTTAGCGACTGAACAAGACGGATTTGCCAAAATTAGAGCGGTGGCTGATGACGCTGTTTCGTCTACCTGTTGGCTGAAGCGGCGGCGGTATCGGGCGTCTCCGCCGGCGCGTTGCCCGACGCGGCGAGGCGGTCGAAGGTGGCGCGGACTGCGGCGATCTCGGTTTCCGACATTTCTTCGAGGGTGAGCAGCGAATTGCGCGCATTCCGATCGACCCGGATCAGCTCGTCGAGCTTCAGCTGCAAGGCGCGGGTGTCGCGGCTCTGGGTGTTCTGGATCAGAAAAACCATCAGAAACGTCACGATGGTCGTGCCGGTGTTGATGACCAATTGCCAGGTATCCGACCAGGCAAAAAGCGGCCCCGACACGCCCCACACGACGACCACCCCGACCGCGATCGCAAAGGTCAGTGGCGATCCGACAATGCTTTCGGTCCAGCGCGCGAAATGATCGAAATTTGTTCGCGCCGCCGCGCGAGCCACCTGTTCCGTCACGATGCACCTGCCTCTATCCGGTCAGTACGCGAACACTGTGAGACCGGTTCGCGTTCCGCGGTCATCCAACGCTCGCAGGCAAGCATCGTAGGATGGGCTGAGCGCAGCGAAGCCCATCACCCTTCCGGCACCGGCTTTTGATGGGCTTCGCTGCGCTCAGCCCATCCTACGACGATGATTGCATTTTATCTGATGGCGAGGGTGCGCTGCAGCCAGCCGGTGACGAGTTCGGTGACGCGGTCTTCGCGGCCGACGTAGAAATGGTCGCAATTGGGCACGACCTCGACAGCGCAGGGGCCGCCGGCGCGGGCCTGGTATTTTTCGGCGGGATAGCGGTCGGGGGATTCCTGGTCGCCGCGGATGTAGAGGACCGGGCAGGTGATGGTCGGTGCGAGGTCGAGCACGACCGGCATTGTGGTCATGCGGTCGAGGTAGCTTTCGGCGGTCGCGACATACCACCAGCCCGGCATCAGCAGCAGGTCCCTGCCGCGGCCTTCGGCGACCATCCGGTGCGCCTGCGCGGTGATCTCCTCGTAGCGATCGCCGGCCATAAGCCCGGCCTGGCTGGAACTGGCGACCGCACCGGTGCCGCCGCCATGTGCCGACAGCAGCACCATCGCCGGCGTCTGCGGGTGGTCGGCGACGTGCTTGACCGCGAGCATGCCGCCATTGCTGTGCCCCATCACGACCGGGTGCGGAAACCCGCGCTCGGCCATCCAGCCGGCGGCGTAGCGGTTGTCGGCGATGCCCTCGGCGGTGGTCTGAAACGCGGCGCCCTCGGCGGCGCGGCTGTCTCGGATCGACAGGATGTCATGGCCGCGGCGGTTGAACGCCAGACAGGCAAAACCGAGACTGGTCAGCGCCGGCGGCAGAAAGCACGGCGCGCCGACATAAAAATTCATCGTATTGCCATGGAACAGCATGACCGCGCCGGCGGTCGGGCCGCCGTCCGGTTCGTAATAGAGGCCGTCGAGCGGCAGGGTGTCGGTGCGGATCGAGATCAGTTCGGTGCGCATGGGTGAGTCCTCAGTTCAGGCAGCTTGGAAAAGCAGGACGTAAAGTTCGCATCTCGTATTTGCCGCCGGGGGTGATAATTTCGCGGCCCGTCATGCAATAACCGTGTATGTCGCGTTCCTTATGTTTCCGCCGCACGAACACACGCATTTTCGGCCGCGCCACGGCAGCGAGCCCTTGCCGCCGCCGCAACCTGTGATGGCCGCCGAGATATTGAGCGACCGGCGGCATTCCTTTGGGCTGCGCAGCGCCGCCGCATTGCTGTTTGCGATCGGGTTTTTGTGGCCTGACCTGCCGCAGCCGGCGCTGGTCCGGCTGCTCGCCGCGTATGCGTTCATCGACGGCATCCTCGCCTTGTCGCCGGGGGGATGGCGGCTGCCGCGCGGAATGGCGTGGCCGCTGTTGATCGGCGGCTGCATCGACCTGGTCGGGGCGGCGTTGGTGTATGCGTGGCCGGATTTAACACCCGACATGCTGGCGAGCGCGATTACGGTGTGGGCGGTCGCCAGCGGGGTTGCCTTGACCCTCGCCTGCATCGCACTGCGCGACGGCGACACTGACCATCTGCTGCTGCTGGGCGGCATCGCCTCGCTGGTGTTCGGCCGGTCACTGATGTCGCAACTCGCGAACGACACCATCATCCTGTCGACCTGGATCGGCCTTTATGCGCTGACGATGGGTGTGATCACGCTCAAGCTGACGCTGCGGCACTCCCGCCTGCTGGTGACGTTCTGACGCCCCATCTTTCCGTTATCCCCACGAAAGCACTTGGACGCCAACTTTCAAGAAATTGCCCTATTTCTGTCATTCCGGGGCGGCCCGCAGGGCTGAACCCGGAACCCATGAACACGGTCGGCGCCCTATTCTCACCGGCCTGTGTTCTTGGCTTCCGGGCTCCTACGCTTCGCTCCGGCCCCGGAATGACAGCTATATCGGTGGCCATGTGCGAAACCGGGGATGACGTGGGAGAAAGTGTTGCGCGTGAAAAGCCGCCTCGATCCCTAATACCCGCGTTCCCACTCGATGACGTTGTACAGCGGGCGGCCTTCGCGGTAGGCACGGAGGTTGTCGCAGAACACATCGACACCGCCGTGATGTTTGGCGTCGTCGCTGCCGTTGGAAATATGCGGCGTGATCAGTACCCGGTTGTCCGACCATAGGCGCGCCGGCGGCAGGTGCTCGAACTCGCCGACATAGACATCGAGCGCGACGCCGCGCAGCCGGTCCTGCTGCAACGCCTCATACAATGCGTCCTCGTCGATGATTTCACCGCGCGCGACATTGGTCAGGATGGCGCCGGGCTTCATCAGCGCGAACCGGCGGCGGTTGAAAAGGCCGGTGGTTTCCGGCGTCCACTGGCAGCAGATCGCGACAAAATCGGCCTGCGGCAGGTAGTCGTCGAGCGCATCGGCGCCGCCGAGTTCGCTGAAGCCCGGCGGGAGTGGCGCACCCGGCTGCGGCATGCGGCGGGTGCCGATCACCCGCATGCCGAGCGCCGCGCACAGCCGCCCGACCTCAAGCCCGATGCCGCCGGCCCCGACGACGCAGACGGTCTTGCCCTGCACCAATAGCGGTCGGTAGGCGCGGTGGCTGAAACTGCCGGCCTCGCGGTCGGCGGCGGCGCGGTTGAGTCCCATCGCGAAATGCAGGATGCCGGTCACCGCGTATTCGGCGATCGGCAGCGGGTTGGCGACGCCGCGCGAGGTCGTCACGACGACATCGCTGCCCCAGAGATCGCTGTCGAACAGGTTGCTCGCGCCGGCCTGGCGCTGGTGGAACCATTTGAGGCGCGGCGCTCGTGCCCGCAGATCGAGCGGAAACGGCCAGCCGCCGATCACCACCTCCGCCTCGGCGAGCAGCCGGCCGCGCTCCTCGCGCGTGCCGACGCCCGTCGAGCCCGGCATCAGAAAGCGGCTGGCGGCGTATTCCGGCCAGGTGTCGCGGATTTCCCCGTCGAACCAGCCGCCGGCATCGACGAGGTGGAGCGCCGCATCAGTCGCCTCGACCTTGGCGCGGTCGGCGGCGCTGATGCGCTGAATGGCAAGGATGTTGATGGTTCGCATTGGCCTGTCCTGGTTCGCGGGCGCCTATCGTCGGCGGATCAGACGGTGCGGAGCAAGCGGTATGCCGTGATGCCGGTGGCGCAGAAGCAGATCGCCGCCACCACGAAGCTCGCGGACAGGCCAATCGTGTGCAGTCCCAGGGCGTAGAGCACCGGCCCGACCGCCTGCCCGATATAAAAGGCGAAGGCGTGTAGCGAAAACGCCGAGGCGCGCGCGGTGGGCGCCAATTCGGAGACTTCGGTCTGCACCGGGTTGTGCAGCATGAAAAAGCCGAACCCGGTCACCGCCATGAACAGCGTCTCGACCGGCCAGTCGGTGCCGAGCGCGATGCAGGCAAGGCCAAGGCCGCCAAACATGCCGCCCAGCCCCATCATCTGCCGGCGCTGAAAAAACCGCAGCAGCAACGGTACGGCGAACGCAAACACCAGCCCGCCAATCGCCATGCCGGCGATGACGATGCCAGCCTCGCGCACGCCGCCTTTGCCAAGGCTGTGCAGGTATTCGCCGATAAACGGCAGGCAGCCATTGATGCAGGCGCCCTCGACCATCACAACGCCAAAGCAGACAAAGGCGCGCGGGTTGCGCAGGACCGTGCGGTAGTTTTCGAGCGCGACACCAAACCGGCCGCCGCGCCGCAGTGCGGGCGGGCGCTCGATCGCCTTGTCGCTTGGCAGCATCGTCACCACCGCGGCCGTAACTGCCAAAGTGATCCCGGCCGAGAACCACAGCACGCCGCGCCAGCCCAAGGCGCTCGCCACCGCACCCGCCGAACTCGCGCCGAGCAACTGGCCGAATAATGTCGCCGCGACAAACCGACTGATCGCGAGCTGGCGCCCGGCCAGTGCGACACGGTCGCCGATCAACGCCAGACCGATCGGCACGACACCGGCGCCCGCCGCGCCGGACAGCACCCGCGCGACAAACAAAAGGTCGAGTGTCTGGGCGAAGGCGGCGACGGCGGAAAACACCGCCAGCAGTGCCATCGCCGCCTTGATGATCAGCGCCTTGGGGATCAGGTCGCCAAGCGGCCCGAGCACCGGCTGGAAGACGGCGAACGGTATGGCGTAGGCCGTCGCCAGCAGCGCGACCTGGGCGACCGGCACGCTGAAATCGCCGGCGATGTCGGTCACCACGGGATCGAGGACGCGGCCCGCCATCGCACTGGCAAAGCCGCAGAGAGACAGCACTACAAGAAACACACCGACCTCATCGCGCTGCCAGGGCCGGGTCGGCGAACCTTCACCAGCGGGCATAATAGGTAACGGCCCGGCCCGATTTGGGAAAGCCAACGATGGCGCATTGCTTTCCGGCGCCGCACCGGGGCGATAAGCTCCGCCCTTCATCGAGGCTGAGCCAGCGGGAGAGAAATGTGCCGATCAATTACGAAAAGCGCGACGGCGTCGCCTACATCACGCTGAACAACCCGGAAAAGGCCAACATTCTCGACAAGCCGACCTCGGACGCGATTTCGGCGGCCTGGATCGATGTGTGGGAAGACCGCGACATTCGCTGCGCGATCGTGACCGGCGCCGGCGACAGGCATTTCTGCGGCGGCCACAATCTCGCGACGCGCCCGAACATCACCGAGGAAGAACGCGAATATCTGCGCACCAAACGAATTTACTGGCCGCTGGCCGGCACCGTGCATGGCCAGAAGACCGGTGTCGATGGCCGCATGGGCGATCATTACCCGCGCGTGTGGAAACCGGTCATCGCCGCGGTCAATGGCTGGGCCGCCGGCGCCGGGATGTACATGGTGCTGGCCTCGACCGATATCCGCATCGCCAGCGCCGAGCATGCCCGCTTCAAGTTCGCCCTGACGACGCAGGGCTGGGTGGGGCAACGGGCCGGGCGCCAGCCTGTTGTTCAAGCAGCTGCGTTACATCGATGCGATGAAGATGCTGCTGACCGATGAACCGTTCGATGCCGAGGAGGCCCTGCGCATCGGGCTGATCAATGAAGTCGTGCCGCACGCGCAGCTGATGGAGCGAGCGGAGCGATGGCGCGGCACATCGTCAAGATGCCGCCGGTTGCGTTGCGCATGATGAAGGAGTTTGTTGTGCGGTTTGGCGATCTGCCGACCGATCAGGCATGGCATGTACAAAACCTGATCAACAACCTTTTGATCCAGGTCACGACCGACGGGGAGGAAGGCCGCCGCGCCTTCAACGAAAAGCGCCCGCCGAATTTCACCGGCGCCTTGCGGCGCCGCGGCGACGCCTGGGAAGAACCGTCCGAAGACGATGCAAAACGCCTCGACGAGGCTTATCGCAGCGGCGAATTCTGAGGTCGCGTTGGAGGAGTTGGGAAATTCTGAAAGCAGCGATTGCAGGGTTCTTGCACGCCGTACCGGCGCGGCGGAGGCGATACATGATAGCTGACGCCTCTGACGTTCCGGTGCGGCAAATGCAATATTAACACATTTGTTCTTGAAACGCGGCGGCAATACCGGCACAAGAGCGCCCCACGATATCGATTTGGAGGTTTCGATGGCCGATATGCATTTCAGCGAATACATTGAGCGCGAGCGGCAGAGGTTGCATGCCGAACGCGAAAGCGTGTTCAACCAGCAACAGCAGCTCGACGGCAAACTCGCTGAGATCAATCGCGAATTGACGGCGATCGAGGCTTATAAATCGGCAAAGACCGGCAAGGCGGCCGCACCGACACGACAGGCGCGCGGCCGCGGCGCCCAACGGGCGACGCGGCGCGGCAGCAAGCGCGACGAATTGCTCGCGGTGATCCGCGGCAGCCAAGGGCTGAGCCGCGGTGAAATCCTCGAAAAGATGGGCCTGAAGGGCAACAAGAGCGGCGAGATGTCGGTGTCGAATGCACTGACCGCGCTGACCAAAACCGGGCAGGTCAGCCGCGATGGCGGAAAGTACCACCTGCCGCTTTAGACCACCGCCTTGATCCGTGAGCATCTACGTCCTCGTCGCAGCGCCTGCTGCCAAAGACGTGGACCCGCGGGTCAAGCCACGTGGGATTCACACTCCTTCGCCGCTCAGAAATCCGGGCCTGGATCAATCGCTTAGCCCGACTTCGACCAAGTGGAACCGCAGCGCCCTAACACGCCTTGGCCGGGCTTGACCCGGCCATCCACGTCTTGGGTTCGCGTCGCTTGCCAACAAAGACGTGGACCCGCGGGTCAAGCCCGCGGGAAGGGAATTTTGATAGGCGATCGAACTTGACCGGATTCCGCCGCCACGGGGAGAGGGAGGGACCTACGCCGCCAGCCGTGGGGGGGGGTGAGGGCCTGGCACTGGCGGTTGGGTGACTCAAAGGTTGAGCCGGTCCGCAAGGTACTGACGGTTAAAAGCAGAATTAATTTTTAACCGATTTCCGGTGGCCTCAGTAGGGCGTTCTACAAATACCCCTGCCGCGACGCGCCGAGACAACAGACCGCTCAGCCGCGTGCCTCCCTTCTCTCGCCTCTCACCTCGGCATTGTAAGTTCCATAGCTTGCGAAATCGCAAACCTCGAGCGAACCTGATCTTCGTCACCAACCTTTGATTATATGACACTCAAGTACCACGTGTCCGAAATCTCCGGTGGAACGCGGAAAAAGCAGCAGGAAGTGAAACCTGCGCTTTAATGAAAGCGCGGCTTCACCTCTGTGCAAAGCAGCCGCAGGGCGTTCAGCACGCGGTCTTGCGGGATGCGGCCGCCGCAATTCAATTCTGCAAGAATGCCGTCGAGGCCAATTTCTTCTTCGACTTCGCGCAGTCGGGCGGCAAAGCCATCCGGGTCGTCGATGATGACCTGCGTCGCCAACGCCTCGTCATAGGTCAGCGCCTGCAGCCGCTCGACCCGGCGCAGTCGCTGCACCGACACTTCGCCGCCGGCACGACGCGCCGAATCGAGCCCGAGTTCGGCCTGGTACTGGAAAAAGCCCATCAGGCTTTCCCTGGCCTCGGCGCGGGCCTTTTCGCGGGTTTCGGCGACATAGGCCGGCACGCGCAGAAACACCTTGCCGCGGCCCGGATGACCGGCGGCGGCATAGGCTTCGCGATAGGCCTTGATGCTCTCGGCAAGTTGCGAAAACGGCCCCTGCCGCACCGCGACAAAAATCGGAAAGCCGAGTTCGCCGATCTGCGGGAATGTTTCGGCGCTCGCTGCCGCCATCCGCAGTTCAGGGTACGGCTTCTGATAGGGCTTTGGCGTAATCGAAACATTGTCAAAATTGTAGTATTTGCCGTGGTGCGAGAAAGACGGCTCGGTCCACGCCTGCCCGAGCACCTTCAGCGTCTCGGCAAACCGCTCACGGCTTTCGCCATAGGAAATGCCGTAATCCTCATAGGTGCGCACGACGCCGCTGCGGCCGATGCCATAGATCAGCCGGCCGTGGCTGATCTGGTCGATCGTCGCCGCTTCCTCGGCAAGGCGCAGCGGGTGCGACAGGGGCAGGACCTGCACCGCGATGCCGATCTTGATCTTGCTGGTCCGCGCCGCGATCGCGCTCGCCACCACCATCGGCGACGACAGCACCGAACGCTCCGGCGCGCCGTGCAACTCGGCCAGCCACACCGCATCGAGCCCGACGCGCTCCGCGGTCTCGACCTCGGCCAATGCCTGGTCGAACGCCGCGCTGTCCATGCCGCCGGTGACCGGCGGAAACTCCATAAAGCTGCCGAATTCCATGCGGTAACCTCCCCAAGCCGGCCGCCGCTATCATCGTGGCGAGGCCGCGGCGGCGCAAGAAGCTGTCGCGCCATGCAGAGCCGCAAAAACCGGCGGGACTGCGGGGATAGGCTTGACGGGTTGCGCGTATAACGCGACGCTACAGTTGCGTTTCTTTAAGTACCCCCGACGACAGGAGACCCCGATGTTCTGGAAGCGGATTGCCCTTTCGACCGCGCTGGTCGGCGCGCTCGCCGCCGTGCCGTTCTCGAGCGCCGAGGCGCATTACCGTCACGGCTTCCCGCTTTTCTGGCCATTCGTCGCCGCGACGGCGGTCGTCGGCACCGCCGCGGCGATCGTCACCGCGCCGCTCCGGGCAATCGCATCGCCTTATTATTATGGTGCGCCTGCTTATTACGGTGCCCCCGCCGCCTACTACCCACCGCCGCAGCCGGCCTATTACCCGCCGCCGGGCTACTATTACGGCAGCCCCTACAATTACGGATACCGCTAGGCCGCCTTGCAGTCGCGGCGCTGGCGCGGCGAGCGTCGGCGCCGCTAATATCCCGTCTCCAGGTTTACAGGCTTTCAGGGAGACGGCGCCGTGCGAATTCACAACCTCTACGTCGACGACAAGGGCGAGACGCATTTCCGCGACATCGAGGTCGACTGGGTCGAAGAAGGCCCCGGCGGCAAGTTGTCAAAGCGGATGCCCGCGACCGGCATCATCTTTCGCCAGGTCCAGCCGACCTACGACCTCGACTGGCACCCGGCGCCGCGCCGGCAATACATCATCAATCTCGACGCGGGCGTACAGATCACCGCCAGCGACGGCGAAGTCCGCACCATCGGCGCCGGCGAGGTTTTCCTGGTCGAGGACACCTCGGGCAAGGGCCATCTGTCCAAGGCGCTCGACGGCAAGCTGCGCCACTGCATTTTCGTTCCCGTCGAATAGGGTTTAGCGTCGGACCTTTCCGGCATCTCCGGGCTCGACCCCGGGATGCCCGGATCAAGTCCGGGCATGACGGAACTGGCGGCAGTTTACAAACCGGAGGAGGAAAGCATGGCACGCGACGGCTATTTGGTCCTCGACAGCGATCTGCACATGATGGAGCCCGACGATCTGTGGGCTCGCTATCTCGACGGGCCGCACAAGGCTAACCCGCCGACCTTTTTTGGCGGCCAGCGGCAAAAGCTCAACGACAACAGCGAAGACAAAGGCAATACCAACTCGATCATGGGCATGGAGGTGCAGGGGCTCGCGATCCCGGCGCACAACATGCAGCAGGGCGCCACGGTCTCGAGCCGCGAATTGCGGCGCCGCAGCCGCGCCCGCCATCCGCATTTCAATGTCGCTCGCGCGCACGGCTACGACGCGCCGTCGACGCTGACCGCGATGGACATCGAAGGCATCGACGTCGCGGTCATGTACGGCACCCGCGGCCGGCAGATTCTGTGCCATGACGACCTCCCGCCCGATTACGCCGCCGCCCTGGCGCGTGCCTACAACAACTGGGCCGCCGATTACTGCAAGACCGACCCGCAGCGGCTCAAATTCGCCGCCCAGGTCGCGATGCACGACGTCGGCCTGGCGGTCGAGGAAGCAAAGCGCAGCGTCAACGAACTGGGCGCGGTCGCGATCATCGGCACACCAAACCCGGTCAACGGCCAGCACCTGCATGACGACGCGGTCGAGCCGTTGTGGAATGCGCTCGAAGCGCTGAACATCCCGATCGGCTTCCATCCGACCGGCAATACCGCGCTGAAGGACGATGCCGGGCGGCGCTATGTCGGGCACGCGAATTTCCACCCGATCGCGCACGCGATCCGCAACCCGGTGGAACTGATGGGCGCGATCGCCAGCCTGACGACCGGCGGCGTGTTGGAGCGGCACCCGAAACTGCGCGCGGCCTTCCTTGAGGGCACTGCCGGGTGGCTGCATTGGTGGCTGTGGCGGCTCGACGACCAGTGGGAAAAATTCGGCCCCGGGCTGCGAGCGGCAGCTCAGCATGACGCCGAGCGAGTACTTCAAGCGGCAGTGCTATATCGCGCTCGACGTCGACGAGGAACCGGCGGTCGTCACCGTCAACCAACTCGGCGCCGACTATTTTGTCGTGTCGAGCGACTACCCGCACTCCGACGGCGCCTTCCCCGAGGCGATCGAGCAGTTCCTCGGCCTCGAGTTCACCAACGAGCAGCGCAGCAAGATCCTGTGGGATAATTGCGCCCGGCTTTACGGCATCCCCCGGCCGGCAACATCGCTGACCCGCGAGGAAAACCGGGTCTCGGCGGCGGAATAGCTCCGTCGCCTTCCTTTGGATCCCGCTTTCGCGCACAGGCGCTAACTTTAAAGAAAATCGCCCCATTTCTGTCGTTCCGGGGCAGCCCGCAGGGCTGAACCCGAAATCCAGGAACACGGTCGTCACCCTATTTCCCACCGTCCGTGGTCATGGGTTCCGGGTTCAGCCCTGCGGGCTGCCCGGAATGACAGCTATGTCAGTGCCAATGCGCTTTCGCCGGAATGACCAGAAAAGGCTGGTGAGAAAGCGCGCGCGCTACGGCGTTCGCCGGTGCCGAGCAACGAACCGGTCAAGCGCTGAATGAGACGGCGGCATATTGGACAATTAATCGGCAGGGAAACTTTTCGAGACCAATCGTTCCGTGCCGCCCCGATCCACCAGATCGGGGCGCTTGAAAACGCGCCAGACGCAGCCGCTTACGCCAAGCGGATCGCGGCGGCTTCCGGTCCTTTGCTGCCCTCGGCGATATCGACGACGACCCGCTGGCCTTCGTTCAGCGCCATCAGCCCGGCCCGCTGCAAGGCAGACGCATGGATGAATACATCCTTGCCGCCGCCGTCGCGGACGATGAAGCCAAACCCCTTGGTGGCATTGTACCATTTGACCGTACCGGTCTCCTGGACAGTCGCCTCCATCGAGGGCCGCTCATCCGTCCGGAACCCGCCCGTCCGCGGACGCGGCGCGCTCCCGGTGCTGGTGTCGACGCTGATTACCTCGGTCACCTGTGGTCCCCGTTGCCCCGGCGAGACCCGCACTTCCAGCGTGTCGCCCGGCTGCACCGAGGTCATCCCATTGCGTCCGAGTACTGTGGCATGCAGGAACGCATCGCCCGAACCGTCGGTCAGCTCGACAAAGCCGAAGCCCTTTTCCGATTTGAACCATTTGACGACCGCCCCGATCGGCGGCCCTGAGGGTTCTTCGAAGCGTGGCCTGCTGGGCGTACTGCTGAACCGTGGTGCCGCCCCAAAGTCGCGGGGCGGCGGCTCAAACTCTTGATCGTCAAAGCCGCGGCGCCGCCGTTGCCGAAAATTCCGTTCCTTATCCAAGTCAGTTTCCTAGATTTCGCACCCTTGCAAGCCCATCATGCCATAATTTCGCCGCTGGCGTGAACGCTGATCGCGTCCCTTTTGGCGATATCCACGCAACCCCGCATGCAAGTTTCGCGCAGGTCATGCCGGGCAGTCGCTATGCTCGGATGGGAATAACGGTTAAACCTTGTATTTCGCGCTTTGTCGCGCGAGTTTTGCGGCCGCTCAGCCATCCGGGTTGATGAGGAGAAGTGCCGTGAACGATGTCACCCCGTCGCGCTACAAATGGGTCGGAACGCGGCCAATCCGCCCGGACGGCGTGCCAAAGGTCACCGGGCGCGCGATGTACGCCGCCGACATGAACATGGCGGGCTATCTGCACGGCGCGATCCTGCGCAGCCCGCACGCGCATGCCCGCATCCGCTCGATCGACACCTCGAAGGCGGCGGCATTGCCGGGGGTCAAGGCGGTCATGACCGGCGCGGACTTCCCCGACCACAAATTCGAATACATCGGGCCCGAACGCGTCGCGGTGAATTTCTGGCATGTGACGCGCAACGTCATGGCGCGCGAAAAGGCCTATTACGAGGGGCATGCGGTCGCCGCGGTCTGCGCCACCAGCCGCTCGATCGCCGAAGAGGCGTTGTCGCTGATCGAGGTCGATTACGAGGTGCTGCCGCACGTCATCGACGTTGACGAAGCGATGGCGCCGGATGCGCCGTTGCTGTTCGAGGACATGATCACCCGCGGCGTCGAGCCGACGCCGACCAAGCCGTCCAATGTCTCGAAACGCCTCGAATTCCAGATCGGCGATCTCGATAAGGGCTTTGCCGAAGCCGATTTCGTGATCGAAAAGGAGTTCAAGACCGCGGCGGTGCACCAGGGCTATATCGAGCCGCATGCCTGCTGCGTGCGGGTCGATCCCGACGGGCAGACCGAAGTGTGGTCGTCGAGCCAGGGCCATTTCGTCGTTCGCGCGCTGACCGCAAAGCTGCTCAACAAGCCGGTCGGCGATGTGCGCTGCGCGCCGGCTGAAATCGGCGGCGGCTTTGGCGGCAAGACCGTCATTTACCTCGAACCGGTCGCGGCGCTTGCTGTCGCAGAAATCCGGTCGCCCGGTGAAGATCACGATGACCCGCGACGAGGTGTTCAAGGCCACCGGCCCGACCTCCGGCGCCTCGATGTGGGTCAAGATGGGCGTCACCAAGGACGGCAAGATCACCGCCGCCGACGGCATCTACAAGTTCCAGGCCGGCGCCTTCCCAGGCTCGCCGGTAATGAATGCCTGCCTGTGCGCCTATGCGCCCTATGAGATCGAGAACCAGCGCTCGGTCGGCTATGACGTCGTGTGCAACCGGCCGAAATCGGCCGCCTACCGCGCGCCGGGCTCGCCGATCTCGGCGTTTGCGGTCGAGAGCGTCGTCGACATGCTGGCCAAGAAGATCGGCATGGACCCGGTCGAGTTGCGGCTGAAGAACGCCGCCAAGATCGGCACGCCGATGATCTACGGACCAAAGCTCGCCCATGCCGGCAATATCGAGACGCTGGAGGCGGTGAAGAACCACCCGGCCTATAAGACAAAGCTCGGGCCGAACCAGGGCCGCGGCGTCGCCTCCGGCTATTGGTTCAACGGCGGCGGCGAATTCGAGCGCCACCGTGCAGGTCAACACCGACGGCACGATCATGGTGGCGACCGGCAGCGTCGATGTCGGCGGCTCGCGCGCCTCGATGGCGCTGATGGCGGCCGAGACCTTCGGTGTCGATTACACTCAGGTGCGCGCGATCGTCGCCGACACCGCGTCGGTCGGCTACACGCACGTCACCGGCGGCTCGCGCGTCACCTTCGCGACCGGCACCGCGGTCGTCGATGCCGCCAAGAAGGCGATCGACGAGTTGCGCGCCCGCGCCGCGATGATCTGGGATGTCGATGTTGACGGCGTGATCTGGGAAGACGGTCATGCCCGCCCGGCATCGAGCAATGTCGGCGATTTCAAGCCGATGTCGCTGCAGCGAAATCGCCGGCAAGGCGGCGGTGACCGGCGGCCCGATCACGACGGCCGCCTCGGTCAATGCCGGCGGCCAGGCGCCCGGCTTCGCGACGCAGTTCTGCGATGTCGAGGTCGATCCCGAGACCGGCAAGGTCACGATCCTGCGCTTTGTCGCGGCCCAGGATGTCGGCAGGGCGATCCACCCCTCCTATGTCGAGGGGCAGATCCAGGGCGGCGTCGTGCAGGGCATCGGCTGGGCGCTCAACGAGGAGTACATCTACGATCCGAAGGGCCAGCTCGATAACGCCGGCTTCCTCGATTACCGCTGCCCGGTGGCCTCCGACCTGCCGATGATCGAGGCGGTGCTGGTCGAGGTGCCGAACCCGGCGCACCCCTACGGCGCCAAGGGCGTCGGCGAGGTCAACATCTGCCCGCCGATGGCGGCGATCGCCAACGCGATCGCCAACGCGATCGGGCGGCGGATGACCGAACTGCCGATGTCGCCGCCAAAGGTGCGCGCCGCGCTCGACCACGCCGGCGGCGCCGATTAGACACCTTCGCGTTCAGTCATTGCGAGCCCCCGGGTCCGGCCTTCGGCCGGCCCGGGGACGGCTCGGCGAAGCAACCTCGTCGCGGCAGGAGCCTCCTGCGGATCGGGATTGCTTCGTCGCCTGACGGCTCCTCGCAATGACAGCGAGCGGGTAGTTTTGAAGGAGAAGCGGCGATGACGACCGCGCATGTGACGTTGTCGAGCGGTTTCAGCCGGCGCTATACCGGCGGGCTGCGTGAATTCGACATCGAGGCGAAGAACCTGCGCGCCGTCATCAAGGCGCTCGACAAGATGTTTCCCGGTCTCGGGGAACATCTTGAAGAGGAGACGACGGTCGCGATCGACGGCCAGCTTCACGATCAGCCGGGGTATTTCCAGCAACTTCGCCAGGGCAGCGAAGTCTTCTTTATTCCGAAACTCGAAGGCGGCTGATTTTGCCTCTCCCGCAAGACAGGAAAGGGCTTCTCCCAGCCTGAGCGTTCCGCGTTGTATGGTGGCCCGCCAGTGCAGCGTCGGACCGGGAAGATGAAGGAAATCCGCCTCAACGCGTTCGAGATGAACTGTGTCGGGCACCAGTCGCCGGGGCTGTGGGCGCATCCGCGCGACCGCTCCGCCGATTACACCGACCTCGCCTACTGGACCGGACTGGCGAGGACGCTGGAGCGCGGCCGGTTCGACGGGATTTTCCTCGCCGACGTGCTCGGCATCTACGACGTGTATGGCGGCTCGCCCGACGCGGCGCTGCGCCATGCGGTGCAGGTGCCGGTCAACGATCCGGTGTTGCTGATCCCGGCGATGGCGGCGGTGACCGAGCATCTCGGCTTTGGCGTCACCTGCACCCTGTCGTATGAGCCGCCCTACCCGCTCGCCCGCCGCATGTCGACGCTCGACCACCTGACCAAGGGCCGCGCCGGCTGGAACATCGTCACGGGATACCTGAACAGCGCCGCCACCGGCATGGGCCTGTCGGCGCAGGCGGCGCATGACCGGCGCTATGAGATCGCCGACGAGTACATGCAGGTGATGTACAAATTATGGGAAGGCAGCTGGGAGGACGGCGCCGCGCCGCGCGATCGCGCCGCCCGCATGTTTGCCGACCCGGCCAAGGTGCATCGCGATACGCCACGAGGGCGAATTCTACCGGGTCGATGCGATCCATCTGTCAGAGCCCTCGCCGCAGCGCACCCCGGTGCTGTACCAGGCCGGCGCCTCGACCCGCGGCCGCGCGTTTGCGGCAACCCATGCCGAATGCGTGTTCATCAACGGGCCGAGCCCGCAGGTCGTCGCGCCGCAGGTCGCCGATCTGCGCCGCCGCGCGGTCGCCTTCGGCCGCGCCCCGATCGACCTGCTGATCTTCACATTGTGTACCGTCATCACCGGCCGCACCGAGAAAGAGGCGCGCGACAAGCACCGCGACTACCTGCGCTATGCCGATACCGAAGCGGCGCTCGCCCTGTTTTCGGGCTGGACCGGGGTGGATTTCTCGCGGTTCCGGCCGGATGACGAGTTGCGCTACATCGAAACCGAGGCGATGCGTTCCGCCCTCGCCTCGTTCACCTCGGACGATCCGGAGCGGGTGTGGACTGTCCGCGAACTCGCCGAGCACGTCACGATCGGCGGCCGGGGGCCGCTCTTCGTCGGCTCGCCCGAGCAGATCGCCGACACGCTGATCGCCTGGGTCGAGGCCACCGATATCGACGGGTTCAACCTCGCCTACGCGGTGACGCCGGAAAGCTTCGAGGATTTCGTCGAACTCGTCGTGCCCGAACTGCAACGGCGCGGCGCCTACAAGCACGACTATCGCGCCGGCACCTATCGCGAAAAACTGTTCGGCGCGCGGCGCGCATCTGTCGGCACCGCACCCGGCGGCAAAGTTCCGTGCCGCCGGATAAACCACAGAGGCACAGAGAACACAGAGGCATAATATAAGCTTACCGCTGTCACCATCCGACAACCTCTCTGTGTCCTCGGTGCCTCTGTGGTGCACCTTCAGCGCGTGACGGTTGATGCGGCGGTCTGGTTGAACAAAATCTTGCGTTCTTCCTCGCTCGGCGGGGCTTGGCGGCGCCATTCCTTGCCGAGATCGACGCCGCGTTTCACCGCCGGCCGGTCGCGCACCGCGGCGCGCCAGCGCGCGACATTCGGAAAATCGTCGAGCGCCTGCCCCAGCGGCTTCGAAATCAGCACCCAGGGCCAGCTGATCATGTCGGCGATCGAATAGTCGTCGCAGATGTAGCCGCGGCCCTCCAGGCGGCGTTCCAGCACGCCGAGGCAGCGGTTGTATTCGTTGGCATAGCGCTGATGCGAGTAGGTGTGCTCGCCCTGCGCGTAATTGACAAAATGGCTGAGCTGCCCGGCCATCGGCCCGAGATTGCCGACCTGCCAGAACAGCCATTCCACGACTTCCTTGCGGGCGCGGCGGCCGGTCGGCATGAACTTCCCGGTTTTCTCCGCCAGATGCAGCAGGATCGGGCCGGATTCGAAAATGGGTAATGGCCCGTCGGGGTCGTCGTGATCGACGATCGCCGGCATGCGGTTGTTCGGACTGATCGCCAGGAAGTCCGGCTTGAACTGGTCGCCCTTGCCGATATTCACCGGAATGGTGCGGTATTCGACCCCGCATTCCTCCAGCATGATGCTGATCTTCCAGCCGTTCGGCGTCGGCCAGTAATAGAAGTCGATCATCCCATTTCCTCTCACCACTGTCATTGCGAGGAGCGCAGCGACGAAGCAATCTCGGGCGGACTAGCCTCAATTGGCACGAGATTGCTTCGCTGCGCTCGCAATGACACCAGTGTTTAATGACACCTGTGTCTATTGCTACCGCGCGCGCCGGTCGGCGCTTCCTGGGGCCGGCTATTCTGCCGCCGCCTTTGAGGCACCACCGCCGCGCAGGTTGGCGATCTCCGCAGCGGAATATCCCAGTTCGGTCAGCACTTCCTGAGTGTGCTCGCCCAGCGCCGGAGCGCCGCGGCGGATTTCGGTCGGCGTGCCCGAAAAGCGGGCGGCGGCGCGGCTCTGGCGCAGCCGTCCGGCTTGCGGGTGGTCGTATTCCCGCACAAGCTCCAGCGCCTCGATATGCGGGTGGCGGATCACCTCGAACCGCGTCAGCACCGGAGCGCACGGCACGTCGGCCTTGGTCAGCTTGTCGAGCCATTCAGCCGAGGTGCCGTCGATTAGCACCGACTGCGTCAACCGCAGCCGATCCTCGACGTTTTCGCCGCGCAATGCCGGAGTCTTGAAGCGGGGATCGTCGAGCCATTCCGGCCGGTCGAGCGCCCGGGTCAGTCCTTCCCACTGCTTGTTGGTCTGCACCGCCGCGGTGATGTAGCCATCCTGCGTCTCATAGACGAGGTCAGTTGTGCTCGCCACTTCCTGGCGCGGCGGTTCGTTGCCAACAAAGGTTTGCGAGCCCATGTCGGAGCCCCACAGGAAGGCGAGCACCGCCTCGATCATCGACAGGCGGACGTGCTGCCCCTCGCCGGTGCGCTCGCGCGCGAGCAGCGCGGCGGTGATCGCCTGCGACGAGGTGATCGCGGTCAGCTTGTCGGGGAGGATCGTGCGCAGCATCCGTGGCCGCTCCTCGTCGGAGCCGGCCTGCACCGTCGCGAGACCGGAGAACCCCTGGATCAGCGGGTCGTAAACCGGCTTCTGCGCATACGGCCCCTTCTCGCCAAAACCGCTGATCGAGACGTAAACGATCTTCGGGTTGACGGCACGGATCGCCGCTTCACCAACACCGATACGCTCGGCGACACCGGGGCGGTAGTTCTGGATGAAGACATCGGCGGTCGCGGCCAGCCGCTTCAGCGCGTCGAGTGCTGCCGGGTCCTTCAGGTTGAGGACGATCGAACGCTTGTTGCGGTTATTGTTGAGAAAATTGGCCGAAAAGCCACCGCGCCGGTTGGCGCCGGCGCGGGTGTGGTCACCCTCCGGCGCCTCGACCTTGATCACATCGGCACCCTGATCCCCGAGGATCATCGTGCCCAGCGGCCCCGACACATTCGACGTCAAATCGACAATGCGATACCCGTGCAACGGACCCGGCATGAATGGCGCCTTTCACCAGCGAGCAGAAGCTGCGGGGATCGTAGCGCAGATGCCGGGGCCTAGGCGATGCCGGTTCAGCGCATCATGTTCAGCGCATCGCGGCGAGGAGGCGCGCGAACGCCTCATTCCGCCGGTGCCGGAGCGTCTCCGAGCCGAGCCGGCGCCGCCCGTACCCGGCCGGGAACGGCGAGCGCCAGCAGCGTCGAGACCAGCGCGCAGCCGGCCAGCACATAGATGCCGGCCGAGTAGCCGCCGGTCCTGTCCTTGACCCAGCCGAGCAGCATCGGGCCAAAGAAACCGCCGAGAT
Source organism: uncultured Alphaproteobacteria bacterium (assembly GCA_963737875.1). Classification (GTDB taxonomy): domain Bacteria; phylum Pseudomonadota; class Alphaproteobacteria; order ATCC43930; family CGMCC-115725; genus DATARH01. The sequence continues at coordinate 76,411 of CAVTUM010000022.1, forward strand.
TGCCGATCGAGTTGATCACCGCGAGCCCGGCCGCGATCGCGGTGCCGCTGAGGAATTGTGACGGCAATGGCCAGAACACCGGCTTCATGCCGTAAAAGCCGATCGTCGCCAGCGACATCGCGAGCAATGCCCACCACGTTCCAACGGTATAGCCAACCGCGAGCATCCCGACAAAGGCGCAGCCGCACGAGATCACGAGGTTCCAGCGGCGTTCGTTCATCCGGTCGCTGACATAGCCCCAGGCGATCATCGAAATCGAGCCGATCACATAGGGCAGCGAAACCAGCAGGCCGGTCGTCATGTTCGAGACACCGAGCTGCTTGATGATCTGCGGCAGGAACGCGACCATCCCGACGCTGGCGATGCCGATCCCAAAAAAGAGGACCGACAGCATCAGGACGCGCGGGTTGATCAGCGATTGCCACAGCGTAAAGACGCGCACCGCCTCGACCTCGCGCCGTTCCGCATCCAACACGCCCTGCAGCCAGCCGCGTTGCTCGGCGGTCAGCCAGCGTGCCTGGGCCGGCCGGTCGGTCATATAGAACGGCACCACCAACCCGCCGATCAGCGCCGGTATCGCCTCGCAGATAAACAGCCACTGCCAGCCGGCAAGGCCCCAGATGCCATCAAGCTCCATCAGCGCGGTCGAGATCGGCGCGCCGATGGCCACCGCCAGTGGCAGGGTCACGAGGTAGCAGGCGATGATGCGGCCGCGATATTGCGCCGGGAACCAGTAGGTGAAGTAAAGGAACATCCCGGGTGCAAAGCCCGCCTCGGCGACGCCGAAGAAAAACCGCACGACCAGAAAGCTGGTCGGCCCGGTCACGAACGCCATCGCACCCGACAACAGGCCCCAGGTGATCATGATGCGGCAGATCCAAATCCGGGCGCCGACCTTGTCCATGATCACATTGCTGGGCACCTCGAACAGGCAATAGCCCCAAAAAAAGATGCCGGCGCCCCAGCCGTACATGGTCGGCGGTGAGGCCGATATCCTTGTTCATCGTCAACGCGGCAAAGCCGACATTGATGCGGTCGATGTAGCAGATCAGGTAGAGCAATGAGGTAAAGGGCACGATCCGCAAAAACACCTTGCGAATCGTGGCGCGTTCGAAGGCATCGGCCACGGCGTTTCCTCCAGCATCTTTATTGCCGGCGATGCTAGCGGTTTGCCGGCTTGCCGCACACCTGCCGCCGCGTTGACCCTGGCCCCGCACAGACGCGGGGCCGGTACGGCGCGCTACACTACCTGCTTCTGGCCGGTCTCGGAGGCGCGCACGATTGCGTCGATCAACCGGTGGCGCGTCACTGCGGCGTCGAAGCCGGGGCGCATCGGCTGGTTGCCGCGGATGCTGGCGGCAAACTTCGTGTAAAGTTGCGCGACGTTATACGCCGACCCTCCGGCACGCCGGCCGGCACCCAGCGATATTTCGCCGGGATGGGCAGCGTCGGCCGCGGTGTGCCCTTGCCCTGGGCACCCTGCACGTCGAGTTCCTGGCGCTGCATCGAGGCGCGCGGTCGTGGCGCTGACCACGAGGTCGCCGCGCTCGCCATGGATTTCGAACAGGAATTCGGTGCCGCGGGTCATGCCGCCGCGAATCTGGAACGAGACGACCGCGCCGTCGCCGACAATGCCGCTGACGACCAGTTGGTCGGGCACGTTTTTCGCCACCAGTTCGCCAGTGGCTTCGAGCGGTATGTGATCGCGCTGGCTGACCGCGAAGGCACTGAGTTCGCGGAACTCCCCGAGGCAATAACACAGCGCGTCGATCTGGTGCCCGCCGGTGATCGTCATCAGATTGGCGCCATTGGCAAAATCGGTCTGGTAGGTGCGGTCGATCGTCGGCCCCCAATTCGCCGCGTTGCCGATCAGCGAGGCCGACAGCACCTTTCCGACATAGCCCTCGGCGATCAGGTCGCGGACATAGTTGATCGCCGGCGAGGTCTGGCCTTGCAGCCCGACCGCCTGGCGCACGCCTCTGGCGTCGGCCGCGTCGCGCATGCGGATCGCCTCGGCGGTGTTCCGCCCCAGCGGCCATTCGGAATAGACGTGCTTGCCGGCCTCGATCGCCGCCATGACCGGCGCCATGTGGTCGGGCACCTTTACCGACCCGTGACCATGTCGACATCGGGATGCTGCGCCATCCTCCCGGCGTCGGCGAAGGCCAGCGCGGCGCCATAATGCCGCGCTGCGATGTCGGCCGATTCCTGCCGCGAGGTGCAGACCGCGACGATCTCGAAATCCGGCAGCGCCTGCAACGCAGGCATATGTGCGATCGAGGCAAACCCGCGCTTCGGGTTGGCCCCAACAATCCCCACCCGAATCCTGCCGCCCGCTGCCATGACATACCTCCCGCCGCATCGATTACACCTTGGTAAACACGATAGCACGCAACCGGCTGGCGGCGGATGGGGCGAGACGATGTAAGCTGCGCGCTGCCCAAGGGAGGACAGTACATGCAGCTTGGATGCTCACTACCGGTCGGGGATATCGGCACCGGACCCGCGGTGCTGCGCGACTACGCGCAAGCGGCCGAAGGTCTCGGATTTTCCCATCTCGTCGCGCCGGACCATGTGCTCGGCGCCAACCCGGACAAGGATCACGGCGGACGCCGGGTCGGCACAAGCGCGACGGCGTATCACGACCCGTTCGTGCTGTTCGGGTTTCTGTCGGGGTGCACCCAAAAGATCGGGTTCGCGGTCGGCGTGCTGATCCTGGCGCAGCGGCAGGCGGTGCTGGTCGCAAAGCAGGCGGCATCGCTCGACGTGCTGTCGGGCGGACGGTTTCGGCTCGGGATAGGGGTCGGCTGGAACGAGGTCGAGTTTACCGGTCTGAACGAGAATTTCGCCAATCGCGGCAAGCGTTCGGCCGAGCAGGTGCGGGTCATGCAGGCCTTGTGGGCGCAGCCGCATGTCGATTTCACCGGTGAGTTCCACCGTATCGAGGATGCCGGCATCAACCCGCGCCCGGCCTCGGGCCGCGTGCCGATCTGGTATGGCGGCCATGCCGAAGCCACCTTCCGCCGCTGCGCCCGCTATGGCGATGGGTACATGCCCTTGGCCCATCCGGCCGGCGAAAAGGCCCTCGCCGCGTTCGAGAAGCTGCGCGCCTTGACCCGCGAGGCCGGCCGCGACCCGGCAGCGATGGGGCTGGAGGTACTGGGTCTCCCCCGGCACCGGCGGCCCCGACGACTGGCGCCGCGAAATCGCGTTCTGGAAGAACGCCGGTGTGACCCACGCCACCGTCCACACCACCTATGCCAGCGCCAACCATACGCGCATCCCCGGCCGCACGCCGGAGGAGCACCTCGCCGCCATCACCCGCTATCGGGATGCGGTGGCCGATCTGGCGTAGGGGAGGCAGTGTCTCCGTTCGACCCGCTGAAACCGGGCCGAACCAACCGGCTGATCTGATCAGGCGGCTTTGCGGCGCAAACCTTCGATAACCTGCTCCAAGGCGTCGAGGCCGAGGCGATGGCAGAAATTGCCAAAGCCTTCGCCGTTGCGGCGCGACGACGCAAACAGCGCAAAAAGCGGGTCGAGCGCGTCGGCGATGCCGGCAATGTCGAGGCGTTCGGCGATCGCCTGGTTCTGTCGCGTTCCCTCGAAATCGCCGCCGACATACAGCGAGTAATAGCCCGGGCATCCGGCCGACGATGCCGATATCGCCGGTATAGGGCCGGGCGCAGCCGTTCGGGCAGCCGGTGATGCGGATGCTGAGCCGTTCGTTTTCGAGCCCCCAGCGCTTGAGGCGCGCCGGTGATCGCACCGACGATATCGCCGCTGACCCGTTCCGCCTCGGTCAGCGCGAGGCCGCAGGTCGGCAATGCCGGGCACGCCAGCGCCCAGCGTTCGGCCGGCAGCAATCTTCGGCGAGCCGCACCTGGTGCTCGCGCAGCATCGCCTCGATCGCGCACGATCGGCGGGCGAGATGTCGCGACAGGATGATATCCTGGCTCGGCATCAGGTCGGGTTGCAGCCAAAGCGGCGGACGATCTCACGCAACGCGGTGCGCAGCCGCGCTGCGGAGTCGGGGGCATTATCGACAATCCGGCCGCTTGGCTATCGGAAGGCCGAGAAACAGCTTACCATCGCCCTGTTCGTGCCAGCCGAGATGGTCAGGCACCTGGAAATCCGGCATCGGGCGGCACGGCTCCAGCGTTTTGCCGAGCGTCGCCGACATCTGCTCGCGCGCCCATTCCTCGCCGCGCTCGGCGATGACGTATTTGAGGCGGGCGTGGCGGCGATTGCCGCGGTCACCGAAATCGCGGTGCAATCCGACCGCGGCCTTGGCCGCCGCCACCAGGTCCTGCGGCTCGATAAAAGCCACGGCGGTCGCGAGGCGCGGATAGGTCTCCGGCTTGTTGTGGGTCATACCGTGACTGCCGCCGAGGAAGAAATTATAGCCAGTCAGGCAGCGGCCTTCCGGGGCGTCTTCCCACAGCGCGATGATCGCCAGATCGTTGGTCAATACATCGATCGTGTTGTCTTCGGGGATCGCGACGCCGGCCTTGAATTTGCGCGGCAAATAGCGGTCGCCATAAAGCGCGTCGGCGGGTTCGGCGCCGTTTTCGCTCCCGGGCGGCTTCGCGGCGTCATCCCATTTCTCGCCATCAACCCAGATCTCGTGATAGGCGCCGGTGCTCGGCAGCAATACGTGCGACAGCAGCCGGGCGTCGGCCTCGATCCGGTTGTATTCCACATCGCGGATCGGCGCCGGCGTGGTCGTAACGGTGCGCACGACATCGCCGCAGGCGGCGAGCGTCGTTATCAGGGCCGCGTTGATCTCGCCCATCGCCGCCTTCAGCCCGGGCTTGACGACGCCGTGAAACTGGATGCTCGACCGCGTCGTCACCCGCAGCGAGCCGTTGGCATAGCGATCGGCGATCGTGTCGAGCGCGAGATACTGGGCCGCGGTCAGGCGGCCGCCCGGGAATGCGGACCCGCACCATGCATCTGCCAGACCTTGCTGTCGCCGCGCTGCTTGCGCTCGGTGGCGCTGTCGCGGTCGTATCCCTGGTAAATTCCGTGGAATTTCAGCAGGGAATAGCCCTCCTTGTCGAAGGGCTGTGCCGTGTCGGCGAGGTCGCGTGCGAGATGGCCGCGCAATTGGCGGCTCTGCTGCTTGACGGCCTCGGGTTTGGAGATTGTCTCGAGCTGAGCCACGTCGCGTCCTGTAACGAGCGGAAGGGCCGGCAGATCGCCAGCCCTGACGTGGTTCAGCTAATTACAACATTCAATGGGCGTCAAATGGATAATTCACCATTTTTATATCGCTAATTAGATTTCAGCGCGCGGCCGAGATCGCGGATCAGATCGGCCTCGGCTTCAAGCCCGGCCGAGAGGCGAACCAGCCCGTCGCTGATGCCGAGTTCGGCGCGCTGCTTCGGGCTTGAGACGGGAATGCGTTGTCGTCGCCGGGTGCGTGACGATGCTTTTCGCGTCACCGAGATTGTTCGAGATATCAACGATCTGCAGCGCATCGAGGAAGCGGAAGCAGGCCTCCTTGTCGTCGCCGATATCGAAGCAGACGAGCGTGCCGCCGGCCTTCATCTGGCGCTTTGCCAATTCGTATTGCGGGTGGCTCGGCAGGCCGGGATAGATCACCCGGTTGACGCGGGGATGCGCTTCGAGATAGCGGGCGATCGCCTCGGCGGTGCGGCACTGCCGCTCGACCCGCAATTCGAGGGTTTCCAGCCCCTTCAGCAGCAGCCACGCGTTGAATGGCTACAGGGACGGGCCGGTATGCCGGTAGAACAGGCCGAGATCGTCCTTGATGAATTTCTCGCTGGCGAGGATCGCACCACCCAGCGCCCTGCCCTGCCCGTCGATGTGCTTGGTCGCCGAATACACGACGACATCGGCGCCGAGCGCCAGCGGCTTTTGCAACAGCGGCGTCGCGAACACGTTATCGACGACGAAGATGCCCCCGGCGCGATGCGTCAGCCGCGCCACCTCCGCCAGATCGATGATCTCCATCGCCGGGTTCGACGGGCTTTCGCAGAATGACAGAGCCGCGCCCGGTGCCAGCGCCGCTTCCCACGCCGCGAGATCGCGCCCATCGACCAGCACGGTCTCGACGCCGTAGCGCGGCAGCAAATCGGTAACGATGTACGAGCACGAGCCGAACAGCGCCCGGCTTGCCACCACCCGCTGCCCTGCCCGCACCTTGCACAACAGCGCCGCGAACACCGCCGCCATGCCGCTGGCGGTGGCCCGGCAGGCCTCGGCGCCTTCGATCAGCCGCAGCCGCTCCTCGAACATCGTGACGGTCGGGTTGCGGTAGCGCGAATAGACGTAGCGCGACCCCTCCTGCTTGAAGGCGGCCTCGGCCTCGGCGGCGGTGCCGTAGACAAAGCCGGAGGTCATGAACAGCGCTTCGCTGGTCTCCTCATAGGCGGTTCGCTCGCTGCCGCCGCGCACCAGCAGGGTGGCGGGTTCCAGTTCGGCGGCGAGTTCGGGGGGCAGGATCGGCTTCGGCATGGTGCGCACTCCATCACGCGACCCCCGCCGGCCGGGCACAAAAAACCCCGGTCCATGCGCGGGCCAGGGCTTTACGGATTCCCCGACCTTTTAGCGCCTTTTTTAACGTGGGGCGCAAGCCGGTCGGCTCAAATCACCACGACGGGACCTGTGCTACGCGCCCTTGCCGCGGGTGTCAAGCGGGACGGCGAGAGCGCAGTGCCTCAGTCCGGGTCAAGGCACTGCCGGATTGGCGGCCCGAAGGCGAGACCGAGGCTCGGAGCGTCAGCGGCAATGCGGGTCAGTGCCGTTTTTCGGGCTTGATCTGTTACGCGTTACGTAATAAATTACGGCTCATGCCGATCCGCAGTTGCCTTGACCGGAGCACTGCAGATTTCCTAGCTGGGAAGCGCGTTCGGGCGTTCGAGCAATGCGCCAAGCGGGCCGTGATCGCGATAACCAAATTGCAAGCTGCCGAGTGCCTGATCGATCTGCGGAACCCACCATCTAACCGCTTCGAGGCGCTGGCCGGAACCGCCGGCCGCTACAGCATCAGGATCGACGGTAAGTGGCGGCTATGCTTTGGCTGGCGACCGCATGAACTTGCAGAGGAAGGGCGGGACATTCTGACGGTGCCCGGCGACGCGATCGATGTCGAGATCAGCAACCATTACGAGTGAACGGGAAACGACCATGACCTACGTGACCGACAACCTGCCGCCGGTCCACCCCGGCGAAATCCTGGCCGATGAACTGAAGGCGCTGGGCCTGAGCGCCACGAAGTTCGCGAAGCACATCGGCGTGCCGCCAAATGCGATCACTGCGATCCTCAACGGCAACCGCGGCATCAGCGCCGAGATGGCACTCCGGCTTGCACGTGCATTCCAGACCACCGAGAAATACTGGATGAACCTGCAATCGAACTACGAGGCAAAGATCGCCCGCGCCAGCATCGGCGAGAAAGTCGCCGCGATCGAGCCTCTGCTGAACGTTGGGTGACCCTAAATTTGCGCGCGGTCTGGCAGGGATCGCCATGTGTTGGCCAGCACTGCCGCGGTCTTCGTGGTTGCCGGGCTAATCTCAATTGTCCGGTAGGCCGGGTATCCCGGCCGCGTGGACTAGATCAGACTTGCGCCTAGACTGGTACCAGTCGAGCATTTCGATGCCGTTCCAGTGCAGCACGCCCGGGTGGCGGGCGATGTGGTCGTAGACGGATTCGAGGTACTTGATGCGGTGCGGCTGGCCCGAGATGTAGGGGTGGATCGCGATCGCCATGATCTTGGCGCGCTGGGCGCCTTCCTGGTACAGGCGGTCAAAGGTATCGACGCAGCGCTGCACGAAATAGGGCAACTCGTGGTGCTGCACCATCATCATCGGAATGTCGTTGAGTTCGACCGTATAGGGCAGCGTGACCAGCGGCCCGCTGGCGGTGTGGATTTCGGTGGGCTCGTCGTCATAGACCCAGTCGCCGATATATTTGATGCCCGCGGCGGCGAGCAGCTCCGGCGTCTCCTCGGTCTGGGTCAGCCCCGGCCCGAGCCAGCCGACCGGCTTTGACCCGGTAAAGCGCTCGATGACGCCGACCGAGCGCTCGATCATCGCCTTCTGGTCCTCGACCCGATGGATCGGCATCTGCTCATAGGCGTGGCCCATGAACTCCCAGCCGGAATCGCGCGCCTCGCGGGCGACCCGCTCGTAATCCTCGCAGACCCGCGCGTTGATCGACACTGTCGGGCGGATGCCGAGACGGCGGAACAGATCGAAAAACCGCCAGACGCCGACCCGCATCCCATATTCGTGCCACGACCAGTTTGGCACGTCGGGCAGCAGTACCTGCCCGGTCGGCGCCGGCAGCACCTGCCGCGCCATCGGCCGCGATATGTCCCAGAATTCGAGGTTGACGATCGTCCACACAACCAGCCGCGCGTCGCCCGGCAGGCGCAGGGGCGGGCGGTCGACGATCGCCGAAAACGGCGCCCGGTCGCGCGGGATCATGCGCCTCCTCCCGAGCCCGGCTGCATCGCGGCGGCGGCGCGGCGGTTGATCTCGTCGGGCGGCACATCCTCGATATGCGTGGCGATGTGCCACACATGGCCGAACGGGTCGGTCACCCCACCGCTGCGGTCGCCATAAAACATGTCCTGTACCGGCCGGGTCAATGTCGCGCCGGCGGCGACGGCAGCCGCCACCACCGCATCGACATTCTCGACATAAAGGTGCAGCGACACCGGCGAACCGCCGAACGCGCCCGGCGCGCGGGCGCCGTGCTCGGGGTGTTCGTCGGCCAGCATGATCACGCAATCGCCGATCGCCAGTTCGGCGTGGCCGATTCTGCCATTGGGCGCGGTCAGGCGCATCCGCTCGACGGCGCCAAACACCGTCCGGTAGAAGCCCATCGCGGCGGCGCCGTCGGCGACGATCATGTACGGGGTGACGGCGCGGTAGCCGTCGGGGATCGGTTTGATTGCTTGCATCGTCGTTCCTTCACAAAGTTGGCGGATACTTGGGTTGTGAAGATGCCGGGTTGAAAGATGCTGGCGTCATTTAACGCTTTCCGGCAACCCGAATTAACAAGCCCGAAAGTGTCGCAGGAGCCTTCCGTTGCAATGCAGCATTGCGGGCCCATATCGGCCCGGCTAGTTGACGCCATAAAGCCAGCTATCGCAACGTGCCGGAAACTGCGGGGGTGCCGCGACAGGCGGAATGCATGTGGGTGCGTAGCAACAAGGGCAATGTCTTTGTCGGCAATCTGCCACCGGATTTTGCCGACGAACGGCTGGCCGAAGTATTCGATCCATTCGGCATTGTATTGAGTGCCGCGGTGGCGCGCGACCCGTCGACCGGGGCGCGCCTGCGCTATGGGTTTGTCGACATCGCGACCGACCGCGCCGCCAGCCAGGCAATCTCGGCGCTGGACGGCAGCGAGGTCGACGGCTGCAAGCTCAACGTCAAGGCTCGCGACAAGCGCCCGCCGGCGGCAAAGAACGGCGCCGCGGGTCCGCCACGCCGCCAGCCGTTCCGCGCCGCCCCGCCGCCCAGTCGGCCGCCGCGCGAGGTCTCGGAGGCGCCTCAGGCCCCACGCCGCCTGCTGCCACAAGCCCCCGAACCGGCGCCGCGCCTGTCGCAAAGCCAGATGGCCCGCGACGGCACCCCGGAAATCGAGCCGCCGCCGCGCCAGGATTTCGAAGTCGTCCGCCGGCCGATCCGGCGCAAGGAACCGACCTTCCAGGTCGAGCGCCGCCCCCTCCCCCGCCGCGTCTAAGAAAGCCAGCCTCTTTGCCGAGGCCGGTGGAATCTCCACCTCACCCTCGTTAGGGAGTGGCCCCCTAAACAACAGAGGTGTCATTGCGAGCCCCCGGGTCCGGCCTCCGGCCGGCCCGAGGACAGGCTCCGCGAAGCAATCTCGGGCCGATGGGGCCTCCTCCGCCCGAGATTGCTTCGTCGCTGCGCTCCTCGCAATGACAGGGTGAGGGAGCCGCGCTCCGCCGTTAGGGAGTACCTCACCCCATTCCTCTCCCCGCAAGCGGGGACCCGGTGCAGGAGAGGGAAGACAAAGCGCCCTCGCCCCCTCGTCCCCTCGTCCCCTCGCCCCCCGAGGGAGAGGGTCGGGAGCGGCCCGTCGGCCGCCGCACGAAGTCGCATGACGCGGGTTTGACGCGCCGTGCCTCCGGCGTTGCTGTAGTATCCCGCCCGCGTCACTTTTGGCTGGCTGCGGAACGCGCATGATTGACGAAATCGGACATTTCGCTCTGGTGCTGGCGCTGTGCGTGTCCGCGTTGCAGGCGGTGGTGCCGCTGATCGGCGCGGCGCGCAACGACGCCGCGCTGACTGCCTTTGCCCGGCCCGCGGCGGTGGCGCAGTTCCTGTTTGTCGCAACCGCGTTTTTCGCGCTGATGCACGCCTATGCCGTGTCGGATTTCTCGCTCGCCAATGTCGCGGCCAATTCCAACAGCATGAAGCCGATGCTGTTCAAGTTGACCGGCGTGTGGAGCAACCACGAAGGCTCGATGCTGCTGTGGGTGTTCATCCTGGCGTTGTTCGGCGCCGCCGTCGCGTTGTTCGGGCGCAACCTGCCGCCGGGGCTGCGCGCCCGCGTGCTGGCGGTGCAGGCGATGATCGGGTTCGGCTTTCTGCTGTTCATCCTGCTGACATCGAACCCGTTCGAGCGGCTGTTTCCGGTGCCGGCCGACGGCGCCGGTCTCAACCCGATCCTGCAGGATCGCGGCCTCGCGTTTCATCCGCCCTGTCTCTATCTCGGCTATGTCGGGTTTTCGATCTCGTTCTGCTTTGCGATCGCCGCGCTGATCGAGGGGCGGGTCGATCCGGCCTGGGCGCGCTGGGTGCGGCCGTGGACCCTGGCCGCGTGGTGCGCCCTGACCGCCGGCATCGCGATGGGCAGCTGGTGGGCCTATTACACGCTCGGCTGGGGCGGCTGGTGGTACTGGGACCCGGTCGAGAACGCCTCGTTCATGCCCTGGCTGGTCGGCACCGCGCTGTTGCATTCGGCGATCGTCGTCGAAAAGCGCGACGCCCTGAAAAGCTGGACCATTCTGCTCGCGATCATCACGTTTTCGCTGAGCCTGGTCGGCACCTTCCTGGTGCGCTCCGGCGTCTTGACCTCGGTGCACGCCTTCGCCTCCGACCCGCGGCGCGGCGTCTTCATCCTGCTGCTGCTGAGCGTCTATACCGGGGGCGCGCTGCTGCTCTACGCGTGGCGGGCACCGCAGCTGGCCGGCGGCGGCCTGTTCGCGCCGATTTCGCGCGAGGGCGGGCTGCTGCTCAACAACCTGCTGCTGACCACGGCGGCCGCGACGGTGCTGCTCGGCACCCTCTACCCGCTGCTGCTCGATGTCGTGACGCACCAGAAAGTCTCGGTCGGGCCGCCCTTCTACAACATGACCTTTATCCCGATCATGGTGCCGCTGCTGGTCGCGATGGCGATCGGGCCGCTGCTGCCGTGGAAGCGCGGCGACCTCTATTCGGCGCTGAGCCGGCTGAAATGGGCGTTTCTCGGTACCGCCGCGGCGGCCGTCGCGGTGCTGGCGCTGATGGGCGCGACATCGCTCGGCGCCGCCTGCGGCCTCGGGCTCGCCGCCTGGCTGTTGGTCGGGACCGGCGTCGAACTGGCCGAGCGGCTGCACCTGTTCAGCGAGCCGCCCGGCACGGTGTTCCGGCGCGCCCGCCGCCTGCCGCGCTCCGCCTGGGGCATGACCTTCGCCCATGCCGGCATGGCGATCACGATCGCCGGCATCACCGGTTCGACCGCCTGGACCGAAGAAAGCATCGTCAGCGGCCGTCCCGGCCAATCTTTCCCGATTGCCGGCTACACGATCGCGCTCGACGCGGTCAACGACATCCAGGGGCCCGACTACACCGCGATCCGGGCCGACATGCGCCTGCTTGCGCAACGGCGACGAGATCGCCGTGATGCACCCGGAAAAGCGCTTCTACCCGGTCGAGAACGGCACCCCGACCGGTGTCGCGATCCGCACCAACCTGCTTGTCCGACGTTTACGCGGTGATCGGCGACCCCGACGGCAAAGGCGGCTATACGCTGCGCCTTTACTACAACCCGCTGGTGCCGTGGATCTGGCTCGGCGCGCTGGCCATGGCGTTTGGCGGCCTTGTCTCGCTGACCGACCGGCGGCATCGGATCGGCGCTCCGGCGCGGCACAGCCGGCCGGTCGCGAGCGCAGGGGTACAGGCGGCCGAATGAGCCGACGCGGCTGGCTTTACCTGCTGCCGGTGGTGATTTTCGCGCTGCTGGCCGGCGGGTTCTATGTCGGTCTCGGACGCGACACGATGGTCTTGCCGTCGCCGCTGATCGACCAGCCGGCGCCGCAATTCAAGCTGCCGCCCTTGACCGAGGGCGAGCCGGGCTTCTCGACCGCCGATCTGAGCGGGCATGTCAGCCTCGTCAACACCTTCGCGTCGTGGTGCGCGCCGTGCCGCGAGGAGCACCCGGTGCTGATCGCGCTGGCGCGGTCGCAGCGGCGTGCCGATCTACGGCATCGACTACAAGGACAAGCCCGACGCCGGCGCGTGCCTGGATCGCCGCGCTCGGCAACCCCTATGCGCGGATCGGCGCCGATGACGGCCGGGTCGGCATCGATTGGGGCGTCTACGGCGTGCCCGAAACCTTCGTCGTCGATCGCACCGGCCGCATCCGCTACAAGCATGTCGGCCCGCTGACCCAGGGCGATGTGACGAACACGATCCTGCCGCTGCTGGCCCGGCTCGCGCGATGAGCCGCACAATCCCGGCAGCCTGGGCTCTGGCAGCCCTGTTGCTCAGTACGGTCATCGCCGGCCCGGCCCAGGCGGTACGCCCGGACGAGATGCTGGCGCAACCCGGCGCTGGAGGCGCGCGCCCGCGATGTCGGCCGGGAGTTGCGCTGCCTCGTATGCCGCAACCAGTCGATCGACGATTCCGACGCCGATCTCGCGCACGATCTGCGCGTGCTGGTGCGCCAGCGCATCACAGCCGGCGACAGCAACGAGCAGGTCGTCGCCTATGTCCGCGCCCGCTACGGCGATTTCGTGCTGCTGAAGCCGCCCTTCGACCTCGACACCGCGTTGCTGTGGGGCGGGCCGGCCCTGCTCTTGGCGGTCGGCGGGGTCGTCCTTTACCGGTTCTACCGCACCGCCTCCCCCGCCGCGCCGGCGCCGCTGACGGCGCGAAGAGGACCGGCGTCTCGCGGCATTGCTCGACGAGGGCGCCGACAGATGAGCGTCGGTCTCGTCGTCGCGCTGGTCGGGCTGACCTCGCTGGCCCTGGCGATGCTGCTGGTGCCGCTGCTGTTGCGGCGGCGCCGGCGGGGTGTCGCGCGACGCCTACAACCTCGCGGTCTATCGCGACCAGATTGCCGAGATCGACCGCGACATCGCGCGCGGCGTGCTGACTGCGGAACAAGCCGAAGCCGCCCGCGCCGAAATCGGCCGCCGCATCCTTGCGCTGAACCCGGCGGCGAGCGACACCGCCCCGAATTTCCGCGTGCTTGCCGTCGACCGCGGTCGCGGTCCTGTTGCTGCCGGTCACCGCCTGGCTGATCTACTGGCAGCTCGGCTCGCCGTCCCTGCCGGACCAGCCTTTCGCCGCGCGCGGCGACGCCGGCACCGGCGCAGGTGGCGGGCGATGCCGGTCATATCGACATGGACGAGGCGGTCACGCGCCTGACCGCCCATCTCAAGGAACAGCCGGACGATCTGACCGGCTGGCTGCTGCTGGCGCGCTCGCAGATCAGCCTCGAGCATTTCCAGCAGGCCGCCGACGCCTATCGCCGCGCCGCCGAACTGTCGGGACAGCGCGCCGACATCGTCGGCGATTGGGGCGAGGCGCAGGTCATGGCCGCCGGCGGCACGGTGACCCCGGCGGCGAAACAGGCCTTCGAGGCCGCCGCTGAAAGACCCGGAGATCGGCGCCGCGCTCGCGCTATTACCTGGCGCTGGCGCAGTTGCAGCAGGGCGACGCAAAGGGCGCGCTGCAGGCCTGGCAGGACCTCGCGGCCGAAGCGCCGGCCGATGCCGAATGGCTGCCGCTGGTGCGGCAGCGCATCACAGAGACCGCCGCGACGCTGGGCATCGACCCGACAACGCCGAAAGCCGCTGCCGCCCCGCCCGCGCCGCAGGCCACGGTCAACGCCGCTAGCCAATTCCGCGCCCGATCCGGCGGCCGTCGCCGCGGCCGCCAAGGCGACCGCCGGCGCCTCGCCCGAAGACCGCCAGGCGATGATCCAGGGCATGGTCGAAAGGCTGGCGGCGCGGCTGCAAACCCAGCCCGACGATGTCGAAGGCTGGACCCGTCTCGGCCGCTCCTACATCGTCCTGAACCAGCCGGAGCGCGCCGGCGACGCCTATGCCCATGCCGTCAAGCTGAAATCCGACGATATCGAACTCAAGGAGCAATATGCCGAGGCGCTGATCCGCGCCGCCGGCAACGACACCGCCCCACCCCCCGCCGCCGCCGTCTTGCGCGAGGTGTTACAGGCCGAGCCGCAAAACCAGATGGCGCTGTGGTATGTCGGTCTCGCCGCAGCGGAGGCCGGCCACAGCGACGACGCCCGCTCGCTGTGGACCCGCCTCCTCGCCACCCTGCCGGCCACCGCGCCCGAGCGCCGTGAAATCGAAGACCGCCTCGCCGCTCTGAAACCCGCTGCCGCCAAATAGGCTCCCGCGCCCCGGTCTCCTTCGCCCGGTCAGACGATTCTGAAGTCGTTGGGGTTGAGGGTGTCGAGGTTGATGCCGGGGAGGGTGATGGATTGGGAGGGGGAGAGGGTAATGAGGGTGCCGAGGGCGGTCTGGCGGGTTTCGGATTGCAGGGTGGCGAGGTCGGGGACGAGGGCGCTCGAGATGACGAGCGCGTCGCGGCTCGGGTCGAACCCGGTGATGGTGTCCGCTCCGAACCCGATATTGCCGAACACAAACTCGGTCGGGGTGTTGGGCGGCGCCGTCAGGATGGCGCTGCCGGGGCCCGCCGTCACCATCGTAAAGCCGCCCGCCGACCCGCTCGCCGCCAGCGTGCTCTGCAATCCCGTGCGCGACACGCCGCTCCCCGCCGCGCCCAGCTGGTCCTCCATCCCGGCCAGTTCCGCCGCGTCCGGAATCCGCCCGATGGTGCCGAGGAACAGCTGCGACAGGCTGTCATCCGCCGCCGGCGAATGCGCCACCGCGCTGCGCACCGCGTTGATGTCCGACCCGTTCGCCAGGGCCCCCATCGACGAGGTCAGCCCGAACCCGTCCACCCCGGTGCCGAGCACATCGAGGTAAATCTGGTTGATGTCGGCCTGCGCTTCCGGCGATTGCGCGATCAGCAATTGCACCGTCGCCAGGCTCGCCCCATCGATCAATTGCGCGGTGTAATTCGCCTGCCCCGCGGTGTCGCCCGGGCGGTCGAGGATTTGCTGGTACAGCTGGTTGAGGTCGCCCTGCGCCTCGCCCGACTGCGCCAGACCTTGCCGGATCACCGCCAGATCGACCCCCTGCGACAGCTGGCTCGTCCCGGTCGCCAGTTCGCCGCCTTGCGGGCCGCGCCCCAGCACCTCGCTGTAAATTTCGGTGATCTCGGCGGTGAAGATGTCGGCCTGCGGCGGCGGCGGCACCACCGGCACCGGCACGATATTGGCCTGCAACCCCGGCTCCTGCGCCGCCCCAAACGGCACCGCCGTGCCGTTGACCGGGATCGACCCCAGTTCCGACCCCAGACCCTGGCTGCCATCGACCGACGCCGCGGTCGCGTGGATCGGCAGAAAAGACGTGTCGCCGACATTGTAGCGATCCACCACGACGCTGCCGCCCGCCCGCGTCGTCACCCCGTCGGCGAACACCGTGTAGGTCCCCAATACCCGGCCCGAACTGTCGCTGACCGTCTTGGTGCCGGCCGTCAGCGTCCCGTCATCCGCCACCGTCCCGCTGTAGAACGCCGCGCCGTTGGCGTAGGTGTAGACAAACCCGTAGAGCGCGATCGTCCCGAACATCGCTTCCGAGGTCGCGCTGAACGGGTGCGCCTGACCGTCGGTCCCGAGCACCGCATCCGCCTCGCTGCCGAGACCCGCGGTGCCGTCCGGCTGGCCCGCCGCCGTCATCAGCGGCACGCCCGAGGCCTGCCCCGCCCCGCCATGCGTATAGTTCAGCACCGATACAGTGCCCACCGGCGCAGTCGTCAGCGTCTGCGCGTTGACGATCATGTACTGCCCGGACGCGGTCGCGCGCGTCTGCCCCACCTGGTAGCCAAACGCCCCGTTATCCGCCACCGTCCCGGTGTAGTAGTCGCGCCCGTCGGCATAGCTGAAGACAAAGCTGAAAAGGCTCGCCGCCCCCGCCGCGACCACCGACGCCGCCGCACTCCCCGCCCCGGTATTCCCCGCCGGGTCGAACACCGTGTACCCGAACGTCCCGGTCGTGCCGATCTTGCCCGACCCGCCGGGGATGAACTCCAGGCCCGTCAGCTGCGCCACGCTCAGGCTCTCGAACGGCGTCACCGGCGTCACCCCGTCCGCCAGCGTCACCGCGCCGTTCCCCGGCACCCCCGTCACCAGCACCGACAGCGAACTCGTCAGGTCGTTCGCATCGCTCGGCGCCCCGATCCCGAACGGCACCGCGCCGCTGCTCCACAGCACCGTCAGCGGCGCCGTCACCGCCGCCACCGGCGGCGTCAGGTCGAGACGCAGCGAGAACCCCGCAGAGGGGCCGCTGACATTCGCCGCCGGGTCGGTTTCCCGCGCCGTCAGCGTGTGCTGGCCTTCCGCCAGCGTACTCAGCTGCGAGGCCCACGACCCGTTGACCTCGACCGTCGCGCTGCCCACCGGCACCGTCCCGTCAAACACCGTCACCGTGTCGTTCGCCTCGCCCGACCCGAGCAGCAGCGGCGCCGCCACGTTGGTGATCCCGTCGCCCAACGCCCCGCTATCCGAACTCGCCTGCAAGCCGAGACCGCCCGGGGCCGGCGGCCCCGCCTCGACCAGACTGCCGCCCTGACCGTCATCGCCCAGCCGGAACACCGTTCCCGGCGTCACCCCGCCCTGCAACACCAGCGTATCGACCACCCCGCCGCCGCTGACCGTCAAAAACCCGCTCGCCGGGTCGAAACTCACCGTGCCGCCGGCTGGCGACACACCGCGCAGGTCGATCAGATCGCCGCGGTCAAACCCGACCAGCGGCCCCGCCGGCATCGCGTTGCTGTCAAGTTCCAGTTCGCCGCCGCGGCCGCTGAACGTGATCGCCCCGCCCGCCACGCCGCCCGCCTGCAAATCGACCAGTCCGCCGCCGCTGATGCCGCCGCCGCTGATGACCGGCACCAGCATTGTGCCGCCCGCCTGGACGATCTCCTGGCCGCCACTCGACACCACCGTGCCGCTCGCCACCCCGCCCGACGCCACAATCTGGCGGTCACCGGCGCTGACCACCGTGCCGCTCGCCACACCCGACACTGTCTGCACCGCCGCCGCGTCCAGCACCACCGCCTGGGTCACCCCGCCGGCTTCCACCACCTGGCTCGCCCCGCCCAGCAGCACCGTGCCGCTCGCCAGCCCGAACACCTCTTCGAGACCGGCCAGCGTCGCCGACACGTCGAGACCGCCAAACTCGACGATCTCGGTGCCGCCGCCCGCAACCGAGGTCGTGATCACCGCGCCGCCCGACAGCACGTCCAAGGTCCCGCCCGACAGCACCGTCACCCCGGTCAGCGTCACCCCGGCCGACACCACCAGCGTCTGGCCCGGACCGACAATCCCGAACACCGTCTCCTTCACATCGGTGCCGCCCTGCCCGTCATCCGATAGGGCAAACGCCACCCCGGCAAAATTCTGCGCCGGGTCAAGCTGCACCCCGGCCGTGGCACCCCCCGCCACCACGCTCAGCAGGTTGTTGGCGCCCAGCGCCGCGCTGCCGCCCGCCACAAACGGCAGAAACCGCAGGTCGATCACATCGCCCGCCTGCAAATTGCCGATCGCGCCCTGCAGCACCGACCCCGCCGCCTCCACCAGCACATCCTCGCCCGGCCCGAATTTGACCGCGATCCCGCCCGAACCGCTGATCGTCCCGGCATTGACGATTGTCGAGCCGCCCGCCGCCATCGCCACCGACACCCCGGTCGCCCCGGCAATCGTCCCGTAATTGCTGACAAACGCCGCCCCGCCATTGACCAGAACACCGTAACTGGCGCCCCTGATCACCGCCGGCCCGATCACCCCCGGCACGCCGCCGCTGACCCCGTTGGTCACCACGCCGTTGGTCACCACGCCGCCTGCCACCAGCGCCACCCCGACGCCGCCGGTGTTGGGGCCGGTGCCCGGCTGCACCGCGCTGATCACCCCGATATTGCCGACCACCCCACTCTCAAGCAGCAGTACCCCGAAACTCGCCGGACCGCCTTGCGTCCCGGTCGCCGTCACCGCGATCGTCCCGAGATTGATCACCGATGTCGGCGACCCTGCCGTCCCGCCAAACACCCCCACCCGGTAGGCCGTGATCAGCGCGTCGTTCAGCACCGAGCCGCCCGCCGCCAGACCCACCGCCGCCGCATTGTCGTTGGTGGCCGCGATCGACCCCTCGTTGATCACCGTCCCCAGACCGCCGGTGATGTAAACCCCGCGCTCCGGCCCGATGATCACCCCCTCATTCAGCACAAAACCGCCCGGCGACAGATACACCCCGCCGCTCGCCGTCCCCTGACCGACAATACTCCCGTAATTGGCGACCGTGCCGCCCCCCACCAGCGCCACCACATCGTACAGCGACCCCGTCATCGTCCCGTAATTGATCACCGTCCCGGCCGCCCCGGCATACGCCACGCCGTTATTGCCGCCGAGATACGCCGCCACCCGCGACGCGCTGACCAATGCCCCGGGCGACCCCGGCGCGCCGTTCACCAGCCTCCCGCCGCGCGCCAGATGCACCCCGACCCCGGTATCCTGCGAGGTGCTCGCAATCGTCCCGAAATTGACGACGCTCCCCGATGCCCCCTCGATCGCCACCCCGTTCTGCGTCCCGGTTACCAACGCGCTGGTTACCGGTGAGCCGGGCATCCCCGGCGCCCCGTTCACCACCGATCCACCCGCCGCCAGCCCGATCCCGGTGCTGTCAACCCCCTGCCCCAGCACCGTCCCGAAATTGATCACCGTCCACCCGATGACATTCTCCCCATAAACCGCCCGGTTGTACGAAGACCCCCCAATCATCACCAACGCACTCGACGTCAAAACCGCCGGCTGCTGCACCGCCGGATCGCTCAACACCAATCCGTTCGCATACGTCCCGGAAAAGATGTTGGACGGCAGCGGGGCTGCCTCGACCAGCGTGCCGCCGGACCCGTCATCGGAGGTGACAAAGACCGTGCGTGACGCAACGCCGGTCAGCGTCAGCTGGTCCGTCACACCGCCGCCCGACACCGTCAGTACGCCGCCGGTGAAATCGACCGTGTTGGCCGGGTTCCAGGTCAGGCCACGCAGATCGATCTGATTGCCCGGCGCCATGCCCGCGATCGTGTTAGGCAGCGGGTTGTTGCTGTCGAGTTGCAGCACGCTGGCGAAACCGCCGATCGTGATGTTGCCGGTGACGGTGGCGCCGCCGGCTAGTTCGAGACCGCCGCCGCTGATCACCGGCGCATCGATCGCACCACCGCCGATGACGGTCGCCAAGCCGCCGCCGCCGACAATGACACCATCGGCGGTGCCGCCGGCGCTGACAGTCAGCCGGCCGCCGTTTTGCACGGTCAGCGACGAGGCGTTCAGCAACGCGGCGCCGCCGAGGACGATATTGCCGGTATTGACCGCGGCACCGGTGATGTCGAGCGTCGCCTGCGTCGCAGCCGTGTTGCCCTGGACAAAGATCGAGCCGGTATTCACCAGCCCCGCCGCCGTCACCTGGGTCGCCGCTGCTGACAGCCCGGTGTTGCCGATGAACACTGTGTTCGTATTGGTCAGCGTCCCGCCCAGCACGAGGCTGCTGCCACCCTCGCCAAAAAAGCGGTCGAGTTCGACGGTGCCGCTATTGGCGAAGTCCACCGTCGTGGTCAGCGCCGCCCCGCCCGCGCCGGACCCGGTGCCACCCTCCAGGTCGAGGACGCCGAGATTGGTGGCGAGGCCCGTCAGCGCGGTATTGCCGGCTCCAACCCCCAGCGATATCCGCGCCTGCGAGCCCAGCAGATCGAGTTCGCCACCCGACGCGATCGACGTGATGGCGCTGCCCAGCGCGACATCCGCGTCACCCGCCACCGACAGCCGGCCGCTCAGCGTCGACGACACCGCGCCGGTGATGTCGAGCGTCGCCTGCGTCGCGGTCCCGCTGGTCGGATTGCCCTGGACGAAAATCGAGCTGATATTCACCAGCCCCGCCGCCGTCACCTGAGTCGCCGCCGACAGCCCTGTATTGCCTATGAGCAGAGCGTTCGTATTGGTCAGCGTACCGCCGAGCGACAGACTGCTGCCGCCCCCACTGAAAAGGTGGTCGAGTTCGACGGTGCCGCTATTGGCGAAGTCCACTGTCGTGGTCAGCGCCGCCCCGCCCGCGCCGAACCCTGTGCTACCTTCCAGATCGAGGATGCCGGCATTGGTGGCAAGACCCGTCAGTGCGGTGTTGCCGACCGCGACCCCCAGCGACACCCGCGCCAGCGAGCCCGCCAGATCAATTTGGCCACCCGATGCGATCGACGTGATGGCGCTGCCCAGCGCGACATCCGCGTCGCCGAAGACCGACAGCTCGCCGCTCATCACCGACGACACGGTCCCGGTGATGTCGAGCGTCGCCTGTGTCGCGGTCCCGCTCGTCGAGTTGCCCTGGATGAAAATCGAGCCGGTACCCACCAACCCGGTCGCCGTCACCTGCGTCGCCGCCGACAGCCCGGTATTGCCGATGAATATCGTATTCGTATTGTTCAGCGTCCCGCCCAGTATCAGGCTGCTGCCACCCTCACCAAACAAGCGGTCGAGTTCAACGCCGCCGCCATTGGTGAAGTCCACTGTCGTGGTCAGCGCCGCCCCTCCCGCGCCGGATCCCGTGCCGCCTTCCAGATCGAGGACGCCAAGATTGGTGGCAAGGCCCGTCAGCGCGGTATTGCCGGCCCCAATCCCCAGCGACACCCGCGCCTGCGAGCCCAGCAGGTCGAGTCCGCCCGAAGCGATTGAGGTGATGGCGCTGCCCAGCGCGACATCCGCGTCGCCCGCGACCGACAATTGTCCACTCATCACCGACGACACCGTCCCGGTGATGTTCAGCGTCGCCTGTGTCGCCGTCCCGCTGGTCGGATTGCCGTGCACGAAAATCGAGCCGGTGTTCGTCAAACCGGCCGCCGTCAACTGCGTCGCCGCCGACAGTCCGGTATTACCGATGAACACGATTCCGGCATTGGCGAGCGTGCCGCCCAGCGTCAGGCTGCTGCCGCCCTCGCCGAAAAAGCGGTCGAGTTCGACGGTGCCGCCGCTATTGGCGAAGTCCGCGGTTGTGGTCAGCGACGCCCCGCCGGCGCCGGACCCCGTGCCGCCTTCCAGATCGAGGATGCCGGCATTGCTGCCCAGCCCCGTTAGCGCGGTGTTGCCGGCCCCAACTCCCAGCGACACCCGCGCCTGCGATCCCAGCAGGTCAAGTTCGCCTGCTGAACCGATCGACGTAATGGCGCTGCCCAGCGCGACATCCGCGTCGCCCGCCACCGACAGCCGGCCGCTCAGCGCCGACGACACCGTCCCGGTGATGTCCAGCGTCGCCTGCGTCGCCGTCCCGCTTGTCGGATTGCCCTGGATAAAGATCGAGCCGGTATTCACCAGCCCGGCCGCCGTCACCTGCACCGCCGCAGACAGTCCGGTATTGCCAATGAAAACCGAGTTCGCGTTGGTAAGCGTCCCGCCCAGCGTCAGGCTGCTGCCGCCTTCCCCGAAAAAGCGGTCGAGTTCGACGGTGCCGCTATTGGCGAAGTCCACCGTCGTCGTCAGCGACGCCCCGCCCGCACCGGACCCTGTGCCGCCCTCCAGATCGAGGATGCCGACATTGATGGCGAGGTCCGCCAGCGCGGTGTTGCCGGCCCCGACCCCCAGCGACACCCGCGCCTGCGAGCCCAGCAGGTCGAGTTCGCCACCCGACCCAATCGACGTGACGGCGCTGCCCAGCGCGACATCCGCGTCGCCCGCGACCGACAGCCGGCCGCTCAGCGCCGACGACACCGTCCCGGCGATGTCGAGTGTCGCCTGCGTCCTGGTTCCGCTCGTCGGGTTGCCCTGGACGAAGATCGAGCCGGTATTCACCAGCCCGGTCGCTGTTAACTGCGTCGCCGCCGACAGCCCGGTATTACCGATGAACACGGCTCCGGCATTGGCGAGCGTGCCGCCGATCGTCAGGTCGCTGCCGCCCTCTCCGAAAAAGCGGTCGAGGTCGACCGTGCCACCGTTGGTGAGGCCGGCCTGAACGGCGAGTGTGGTCGATGATCCGCCATTTGTGTTGAGCTGCAGCGACGCGTTCGTATCGCTGATCGTCAGCGAATTCGCCGCCGCGGCTTCTCCGCCGGAGAGCACGACCGAATAGCCGCCCGTCAAACCGAGGGTCGCGTCGTCGGCCTCTGTCGGCACGCCGTTGTCCCAGTTGGCGCCGTCAGTCCAGTTGCCGCCGCTCGTGTTATTCCAGTTGGTCGAACTCATCGCAGATCCCCGCGGTCACCGTCGGTCAAACGGAACCCGCCTAGCGGTTTGTTGAAGTCGACGCTCCCAGGCCGGCGAGAGGATCGGTAGACAGCCGGAAATGCCGGAAGGTCTGCCGATACACGTCCAGGTTGCAGATCAATCGCAAGCGTTGCATCGCTGCTGGCGCATCAACAGCCATCTCGCTACAGACACGCCCTCCGGTCTCTTCCACGCCAACGACACCCCCGCCGACGTTCTGTCCGATGCCCCGTTGCCATCGTATTGAGGGCGCTCTTCAATAATACGGCGTCAAACAGTACCGTGACAAGCCGGCGTCGGCCAGGCAAAGCACATCAGAACACGCAAACCTTACCGTCTCCCGCAAACCAATCACGTTACATTTCATTCATATAACTTTCCCGTAACCAGAGGGCGATTTGGCTGACGTATTTTCGCTTGGTTAACCATAAAGCTCGCTGCCCCGCCTCTTGCAAAGACACGGCGGCAGCGGAAATTTGGATGAGAATTACTGACGAGTTTGGCGGCGCTTCGCGGGTGCTGGCGTGCGCTCGGCAAAATTTCCCGAGCGCACGCAACCTATCGGCGCGCTCGGTGTTAGCCAGCGCGCTTCAGCCGCTATTGGCATTGCGGGAAAGACCTGACGGCTTCATGATTAGCACGACATTCCTCTAGCAATTCAAACATGCATTCAAGCATGACCGCAGAGGTCGCTCGATCAGAACCTTTCCTTGCTGCGTCTGTCCCACCCGCATCCGATGCGGGTCGAAAGGGAGTCTGAGATGGAGCCGACCGCCGACGGCCTTGCCGAAATCTCCGCCGATTCCGAAATCTCCGGCGCCGCCATCGACGAAACGTTAGCGACGATTGAGGCCCACGGTCCGGCAAACGGCCACCTCAACGGCGCGGCGGCCAATGACGATTTCTTAGACCAGCGGCAATTGCTGCTGGCGTTGCAGGCGATGCGGGTCGGCGATTTCTCGGTGCGCCTGTCGCCCGACAGAACCGGCCTTGCCGGCAAGATCGCCGACACGTTCAACGAGATCGTCGCCGCTAATCAGCGCATGGCGCAGCAACTCGAACATGTCGGGCAGGTCGTCGGCCGCGAAGGCAAGACACGGCAGCGGGTCAAGCTCGGGCTGTCCAACGGCGCCTGGGGCGAAATGGAGAATTCGGTCAACACACTGATCGACGATCTCTTGTGGCCGACCAATGCGGTGACCGACGCGATCACTGCGGTGGCGCGCGGCGACCTGTTGCAGACCGTGCGGCTCGATGTCGACGGGCGCCCGCTGCAGGGCGAGTTCCTGCGGCTGGCGACGATCGTCAACACGATGATCGAGCAGCTCTGGCGTGTTCACCTCGGAAGTGACGCGCGTGGCGCGCGAGGTCGGCACCGACGGCAAGCTCGGCGGGCAGGCGCAGGTCCGCGAGGTCACCGGCGTGTGGCGCGACCTGACAGAGTCGGTCAACTCGATGGCGTCGAACCTGACGGCGCAGGTCCGCAATATCGCCGAGGTCACGATCGCCGTCGCCAACGGCGATCTGTCGAAAAAGATCACCGTCGATGTGCGCGGCGAGATTTTGCAGCTCAAGGAAGCCATCAACACGATGGTCGATCAGCTGCGCTCGTTCGCCTCGGAAGTGACGCGCGTCGCGCGCGAGGTCGGCACCGAAGGCAAGCTCGGCGGCCAGGCGATCGTGCCCGGCGTCGCCGGCACCTGGAAGGATTTGACCGACTCGGTCAACGCGATGTGCGGCAACCTGACGGCGCAGGTCCGCAACATCGCGCAGGTCACGACGGCGGTGGCGCGCGGCGACCTCAGCCGCAAGATCACCGTCGATGTGTCAGGCGAAATCCTCGAACTGAAAGACACCATCAACACGATGGTGGACCAGCTCAATTCCTTCGCCTCGGAGGTGACCCGCGTGGCGCGCGAAGTCGGCACCGAAGGCCGGCTCGGCGGCCAGGCGCAGGTGCCCGGCGTCGCCGGCACGTGGAAGGATTTGACCGACAACGTCAACTCGATGGCCTCGAACCTGACGGCGCAGGTCCGCAATATCGCCGAGGTCGCGACCGCGATCGCCGGCGGCGATCTGTCGAAGAAGATCACCGTCAACGTGTCGGGCGAAATTTTGCAGCTGAAAGAGACCGTCAACACGATGGTCGATCAGCTCAACGCCTTTGCCGGCGAGGTGACGCGCGTCGCGCGCGAGGTCGGCACCGAGGGCAAGCTCGGCGGCCAGGCCAACGTGCTCGGCGTCGCCGGCACCTGGAAGGATTTGACCGAAGTCGGTCAACTCGATGGCGTCGAACCTGACCAACCAGGTGCGCAACATCGCCGCGGTATCGACCGCGATCGCCAATGGCGATCTGTCGAAAAAGATCACGGTCGATGTGTCCGGCGAAATCCTCGAACTGAAAGACACCATCAACACGATGGTGGATCAGCTCAACGCCTTCGCCTCGGAGGTGACGCGCGTCGCGCGCGAGGTCGGTACCGAAGGCAAGCTCGGCGGCCAGGCCGAAGTGCGGGGCGTCGCCGGCACCTGGAAGGATTTGACCGACTCGGTCAACTCGATGGCGTCCAACCTGACCGGCCAGGTGCGCAACATCGCCGAAGTCACCACCGCGGTGGCGCAAGGCGATCTGTCGAAAAAGATCACTGTCAACGTGTCTGGCGAAATCCTGCAGCTGAAGGAGACCATCAACACGATGGTCGACCAGCTCAACGCCTTTGCCGGCGAGGTGACGCGCGTCGCGCGCGAAGTCGGCACCGAAGGCCGGCTCGGCGGCCAGGCGCAGGTGCCCGGGCGTCGCCGGCACGTGGAAGGATTTGACCGACTCGGTCAACTCGATGGCATCCAACCTGACCGGTCAGGTGCGCAACATCACCGAGGTCGCGACCGCCATCGCCAACGGCGATCTGTCGAAAAAGATCACCGTCGACGTGCGCGGCGAAATCCTGCGGCTGAAGGAAACGCTGAACACGATGGTGGATCAGCTCAACCGCTTCGCCGGCGAGGTGACGCGCGTCGCGCGCGAGGTCGGCACCGAAGGCCGGCTCGGCGGCCAGGCGCAGGTGCCGGGCGTCGCCGGCACCTGGAAAGACCTCACCGACTCGGTCAACTCGATGGCCGGCAACCTGACCGCGCAGGTCCGCAACATCGCCGAGGTGACGACCGCGGTGGCGCGCGGCGACTTGAGCCGCAAGATCACGGTCAACGTGTCGGGCGAAATCCTCGAGCTGAAAAACACGATCAACATCATGGTCGATCAGCTCAACGCCTTCGCCGGCGAGGTGACGCGCGTCGCGCGCGAGGTCGGCACCGAAGGCAAGCTCGGCGGCCAGGCGCAGGTGCCCGGCGTCGGCGGCACCTGGAAGGACCTGACCGACAACGTCAATTTCATGGCGTCGAACCTGACCGGCCAGGTGCGCAACATCACCGAAGTCGCGACCGCCATCGCCAACGGCGATCTGTCGAAAAAGATCACCGTCGATGTGCGCGGCGAAATCCTGCTGCTCAAGGAAACGCTGAACACGATGGTCGATCAGCTGCGTTCGTTCGCGGCGGAAGTGACCCGCGTGGCGCGCGAGGTCGGCACCGAAGGGCGGCTCGGCGGCCAGGCGGTGGTGCCCGATGTCGCCGGCACCTGGAAGGATTTGACCGACAACGTCAACTCGATGGCCGCGAATCTGACGGCCCAGGTCCGCAACATCGCCGAAGTGACGACCGCGGTGGCGCGCGGCGACCTGTCGCCGCAAGATCACCGTCGACGTGAAGGGCGAAATCCTCGAGCTGAAGAACACCATCAACACGATGGTCGATCAGCTCAACGCCTTTGCCTCGGAAGTGACGCGCGTCGCGCGCGAGGTCGGCACCGAAGGCAAGCTCGGCGGCCAGGCGCAGGTGCCCGGCGTCGCCGGCACCTGGAAGGATCTGACCGACACGGTCAACGTCATGGCCGCCAACCTGACCGAGCAGGTGCGCGGCATCGTCAAGGTGGTGACCGCGGTCGCCAACGGCGATCTGAAGCAGAACCTGACCGTCAAATCGATGGGCGAGGTCGCGGCGCTCGCCGAAACGATCAACAACATGACCAACACGCTCGCCACCTTCGCCGATCAGGTGACGACCGTGGCGCGCGAGGTCGGCGTCGAAGGCCGGCTCGGCGGCCAGGCCAACGTGCCGGGCGCCGCCGGCACCTGGAAGGATCTGACCGGCAACGTCAACCTGCTGGCCGCCAACCTGACGACCCAGGTGCGCGCGATCGCCGAGGTGGCGACGGCGGTGACCAAGGGCGACCTGACCCGATCGATCCAGGTCGAGGCGCGCGGCGAGGTCGCCGAGCTCAAAGACAACATCAACACGATGATCGACAATCTGCGGCTGACGACGGAGCGCAATACCGAGCAGGACTGGCTGAAGACCAACCTCGCCCGCTTCACCAACATGCTGCAGGGCCAGCGCGACCTGGCGCGCGGTCGGCCGCATGCTGCTGTCGGAGCTGGCGCCGCTGGTCGACGCGCAGAACGGCGTCATCTATCTCGTCGAGCCCGAGGGCAGCCTGCGCCAGCTTGTCGGCTTATCGCCGACAGCGACAGCGACGGCCATCCCGAGCAGCTGCGGCCGGGCCAGGGGCTGATCGGCCAATGCGCCGCTCGACGCGCGCCGCATGCTGATCACCGAGACTGCCCGACAATGTCGTGCCGATCACGCTCGGGCCTCTTCCAGGTGATGCCGAACAACCTGATCGTGCTGCCGGTGCTGTTCGAGGGCCAGGTCAAGGCGGTCATCGAACTGGCCTCGGTCGGCACCTTCACCGATCTGCAGATCTCGTTCCTCGAACAGCTGACCGCCAGCATCGGCATCGTGCTGAACAGCATCGAGGCGACGATGCAGACCGAGGGCCTGCTGACCCAGTCGCAGCAGCTCGCCGGCGAATTGCAGACGCAGCAGCGCGAATTGCAGCAGACCAACGAGCAGCTCGAACAGAAGGCGCAGCAGCTCGCCGAACGCAACGTCGAGGTCGAGCGCGAAGAACCAGGAAATCGAGCAGGCGCGCCGCGCGCTCGAGGAAAAGGCGACCGAACTGGCGCTGACCTCGAAGTACAAATCCGAGTTCCTCGCCAACATGTCGCACGAGTTGCGCACGCCGCTGAACAGCATCCTGATCCTGGGCCAGCAGCTCGGCGAAAACCCGGACGGCAACCTGACCGCCGAAGCAGGTCGAATTCGCCCGCACGATCCACAGCGCCGGCACCGACCTGTTGAACCTGATCAGCGACATCCTCGACCTGTCGAAGATCGAGTCCGGCACGGTGTCGGTCGATGTCGAGGAGATCTTCTTCACCAACCTCGTCGACATGGTGGCGCGGCCGTTCCGCCACGAGGCCGAAAGCCGCAAGCTGGCCTTCGACGTGCAGGTCGATCCCAACGCTCGACCGCAGCATCACCACCGACTCGAAGCGCCTGCAGCAGGTGCTGAAGAACCTGCTGTCGAACGCCTTCAAGTTCACCGAGCAGGGCGGCGTCAAGCTCAACATCTACCGCGCGAGCAGCGGCTGGAGCACCGATCATCCGATGCTCAACCACGCGCCCGACGTCGTCGCGTTCGAGGTGTCGGATACCGGCATCGGCATCCTGCCCGAAAAGCAGCGCATCATCTTCGAGGCGTTCCAGCAGGCCGACGCCAGCACCAGCCGCAAATACGGCGGCACCGGCCTCGGCCTGGCGATCAGCCGCGAATTGTCGAACCTGCTCGGCGGCGAAATCCAGCTGCGCAGCACGCCGGGCGTCGGCAGCACGTTCACGCTGTACCTGCCGCTGCGCTATCACCGGCGCTCCGCGCCGGCGCGCAGCCTGGCCGCGCCGCCGGCGCAGCGCCGATTCGGCAACGCGCTGGCCGACAGCGCGGCTCGACCGAGCCGCCGGTCGAGCCGGTGCCGGACGACCGCGCAGACCATCGAGCCCGGCGACGCGACCTTGCTGATCGTCGAGGACGACCCGCATTACGCGCGCATCCTCGCCGATCTGGCGCACGACGCCGGGCTTCAAGGTGCTGGTCGCGATGCGCGGCGCCGACGCGCTGGCGCTCGCCCGCGAATACCAGCCGATCGGCGGTCTCGCTCGACGTGTTCCTGCCCGACATGCTGGGCTGGACCGTGCTGAGCCAGCTGAAGCAGGACCCGGCGACGCGGCACATCCCGGTGCAGGTCGTCACGCTGGACGAGGACCGCCAGCACGGGCTGGCGCGCGGCGCCTTCTCGTTCGTCAACAAGCCGAGCTCGACCGAGGACCTCGAAGCGGCGCTGCCAGCGCATCACCGACTTCGTCAAGCCGCGCCGCAAGCGGCTGCTGATCGTCGAGGACAATCCGGCCGAGCAGCTGAGCATCGCCGAACTGCTCGGCCACGACGACATCGACATGTGCACGGTCGGCACCGGCGCCGAGGCGCTCGCCGACGCTGCGCGAGGCGGGCGCCGACTGCGTCGTGCTCGACCTGCGGCTGCCCGACATGTCCGGCTTCGAACTGCTCGAAGAGATGCGCGACGACCCGGCGCTCGCCGACCTGCCGGTCGTCGTCTTCACCGGCCGCGAACTGTCGCCCGAGGAGGATGCGCAGCTGCACACGATGGCGCGCAGCGTCGTCGTCAAGGGGGTCGAATCGCCGGAGCGGCTGCTCGACGAAACCGCGCTGTTCCTGCACCGCGTCGTCGCCGACCTGCCGGACGACAAGCAGCGCATGATCGAGCGGCTGCACAGCTCCGACGAGGACCTGGTCGGCCGGACGGTGCTGCTGGTCGACGACGACGCGCGCAACATCTTCGCGCTGAGCAGCGTGCTCGAACGGCGCGGCATGCAGGTGCTGACCGCGACGACCGGCAGCGAGGCGATCGCGCTCGTCGAATCGACGCCGGACCTCGCGATCGTGCTGATGGACATCATGATGCCGGAGATGGACGGCTATCAGACGATGCAGGTGATCCGCGAGCAACCCGGCGTTCCGCCGCCTGCCGATCATCGCGCTGACCGCCAAGGCGATGAAGGGCGACCGCGAGAAATGCCTCGAAGCCGGCGCCTCGGACTATCTGGCAAAGCCGGTCAACACCGAGCAGCTGCTGTCGGCGCTTGCGGATGTGGCTGCACCGCTAGGCGGAGAGGCAGTGAGCACATGAGCGGGCACCGAAGACAAGGTCAACATTCTGCTGGTCGACGACCAGCCGGCCAAGCTGCTGAGCTACGAGGTGATCCTCGGCGAACTCGGCGAGAACCTGATCAAGGCGGGCTCGGCCAACGAGGCGCTCGAGCAGCTGCTGCAGCACGACGTCGCGGTCGTGCTGATCGACGTCTGCATGCCCGATCTCGACGGCTTCGAACTGGCGGCGATGATCCGCGAGCATCCGCGCTTTCAGAAGACCGCGATCATCTTCGTCTCGGCGGTCCAGGTCACCGATCTCGATCTGCTGCGCGGCTATGCGGCCGGCGCGGTCGATTACGTGCCGGTGCCGGTCGTTCCCGAGCTGCTGCGCGCCAAGGTGCGGGTGTTCGCCGAGCTCTACCGCAAGACCCGGCAGCTCGAACGCTGAACGCCGAGCTCGAGCGCCGCGTCGCCGAGCGCACCGCCGAATTGGACGCAGGCCAATGCCGACCTGGAGCGCCGGGTCGAGGAGCGCACCCGCGAGCGCGAGGCGGCGCTGGCGCAGGTGCACGAGATGCAGAAGGTCGAGAGCCTCGGCCAGCTGACCGGCGGCGTCGCGCACGATTTCAACAATCTGCTGATGGCGGTGCTCGGCAACCTCGAACTGCTGCGCAAATACGTGCCCGACGAGCCCGAAGTTGCAGCGCCTGGTCGACGGCGCGATGCAGGGCGCCGAGCGCGGCGCCGACCCTGACCAAGCGCATGCTGGCCTTCGCCCGGCGCCAGGAGCTGCGGCCCGAGACCGTCGATATCCGAAGCTGGTCGACAGCATGGTCGAGATGCTGCGACCGCTCGCTCGGCCCGAGCGATCCAGATCAACGACGGCGTTCGAGCCCGGCGTGCCGGCGATCCGGGTCGATCCGAACCAGCTCGAACTGGCGATCCTGAATCTCGCGCTGAACGCGCGCGATGCGATGCCGCACGGCGGCGCGCCTGAAGATCTCGGCGCGTACGCCGAGCAGGTCGACGCCGGCGACGACACCGGGCTGTCAGCCGGCGACTATGTCTGCATCGCGGTGCAGCGACACCGGCGTCGGCATGGACGAGGCGACGCTCAAGCGCGCCACCGAACCGTTCTTCACGACCAAGGGCGCCGGCCAGGGCACCGGGCTCGGCCTGTCGATGGTCGACGGGCTCGTCGCCCAATCCGGCGGCGCGATGCGCATCAAAAGCAAGCCCGGCACGGAACGACAGTCGAGCTATGGCTGCCTGTGTCGGCGCAACCCGACGGCCGATTCGGCCGCAGATGCGGCGCAGGCAGGCAACGAAAGACGCGAGCCCTGCCGCGTGCTGCTCGGTCGAAGACGACCCGATGGTCGCCGCCGCCACCTCGGCAATGCTCGAAGATTTGGGTCATGCCGTCGTCGAGGCGATCTCCGCGGAGCGGGCGTTGGAGTTGCTGCGGTCCGAGAGCGCTTCGACTCGGTCATTACCGATCACGCGATGCCAGGGATGACCGGCGCCGAACTCGCCAGCCGGATCGGCCAGGAATGGCCCGGCCTGCCGGTCGCGCTGTCGAGCGGTTATGCCGATTTGCAGAAAGGCCGCGAGAGCTACCTGCCGCGCCTGTCCAAACCCTACCGCCAGCAGGAGCTGGCAGTGATGGTGGCGGCGCTGGTGCGCGACCGCGCAGCGCTGCCAGACACCACCGCCGCCGAGTAAGCTCGTCCTCGTAGGATGGGCTGAGCGCAGCGAAGCCCATCGCTTTCCCTTGGATCGGCAGGATGATGGGCTTCGCTGCGCTCAGCCCATCCTACGGCACTGGCTTTGTGATTGTACCCAAGACGTGGATGGCCAGGTCAAGCCCGGCCAGAGGGAGAGAGGGGGGCCCCGAATTCCCCTTGCCCGGACTTGATCCGGGCACCCACATTCCGCCCCTCAGCCGATTCGAGACATATAGGCGCTAGCCGAGCCGGTAGAAGCGGCGTTGCGGTGCCGGCGAACAGCGCGGCCTTCTCGGCTGCGGAACAGCCGGCGGCGATGCGCTTGAAGGCGTTCCAGAACACCGCGATAGCTGCCGCTGCCCTTGTCGACCGGGAAGTTGCTCTCGAACATCGCGCGCTCGGCGCCGAAGGCGGCGATGCAGGTCTCGATATAGGGCCGCCACAGCGCCGCCAATTGCTCCGAACTCGGCGGCAGGTCGCCGCGATGCACGTCGAACCCGAACATGCGCATGCCGAGCCCGCCGAGCTTGATGTGGACGTTCGGGCAGCCCGCGAGTTCGCGCATCTTGCCGCTCCACGCGGCGAACACCTCGTCGCGCTTGCCGGTATAGGGGCCGAGGCCGATCGCGCCGCCGACATGGTCGAGCACGATTTGCGTCTGCCGGAAAGGCGCGCGCGAGGTCGATCAGATCGCCGAGCTGCGTGTGGTACATCCAGGCGTCAAAGCTGAGGCCGAGCGGCGCCAGTCTGGCAAAGCCCTCGCGCACCTTCGGCTGCTTCAGCATTCCTGCCGGCCGGATGACCGGTGAACCCCACGGCCGCCTGATCGGGATGCGAGGCCGAGATGTAGCGGATGCCGCGGAAGCGGCCGCCGCCGGCCTCGATCATGCGCCTCCAGCACCTTTTCGACCGCGGCCGCCAAGCGCCAGGTCGGCATAGGCGACGATGCCGGCGCAGACTTTGGTCTTGCCATAGTCGCCGCTCGCCGCCATCGCCGCGACCCCGTTGGCGAACTCGACCTCGCCGACCGGCGCCATCTCGGCCGGACCGTCGGCGCGGTACATCGACAGCCATTCGAGATAGACCGTCGCGATGATGTTGTGGCCGCTGCCGGTGTCGGCGAGCAGGTCCGGCAGCAGATAGCGGCCGTGTTCCGGCCGGTCGACCAAATGATGGTGCGGGTCGACGATCGGCAGGTCGGGTTCGAGGATGTCTTCCTGGCGTTTGTCGAGCCAGTCGGGCCGCGGCGCCAGATGCGGGGTGTTGGCAGCGGCGAAATGTGATGCAACCATCAGCGTTTCCTCCCCTGGGCTTCGGGCGCCCTACTGAATTCGTATTAAGCTAGTGTCATTCCGGGGCTTCGCGAAGCGAAGAACCCGGAACCCAAGAACACAGGCCGAAGAAAAGAAGGCGAGTTCCGTGTTCATGGGTTCCGGGTTCAGCCCTGCGGGCTGCCCCGGAATGACAGAAAGGAGGCAATTCAATCGTTAGCTCGGCGCAACGCCTCGCAGACGGCGGCGGTGACCTGTTTCGTCGTCGCGTTGCCGCCGAGATCGGGCGTGTGCAGCGACGGGTCGGCGGTGACCCGCTCGACCGCCTTCATCAGCCGGCTCGCCGCCGGCTTCTCGCCGAGATGCTCCAGCATCATCACCGCGGTCCAGAAGGTAGCCGACCGGGTTGGCGATGCCCTTGCCGGTGATGTCGAAGGCGGAGCCGTGGATCGGCTCGAACATCGAGGGCGCGGTACGCTCCGGGTTGAGATTGGCGGTCGGCGCGATGCCGATCGAGCCGGCCAGCGCCGCCGCCAGATCGGACAGGATGTCGGCATGCAGGTTGGTGGCGACGATCGTATCGATGCTTTGCGGTTTCATGACCATCCGCATCGTCATCGCATCGACCAGCATCTTGTCCCAGGTCACGTCCGGGAAATCCGCCGGCTACCTCGACGCGCGATCTCGTCCCACATCACCATCGCATGGCGCTGCGCGTTCACTTGGTGACGACCGTGAGCAGCTTGCGCGGCCGTGACCGGGCGAGCTCAAACGCGAAGCGAAAAATGCGCGTGACGCCGGCGCGGGTCATCATCGACACGTCGGTCGCGGCTTCGATCGGCATGCCCTGGTGCACCCGGCCGCCGACCCCGGCATATTCGCCTTCAGAGTTCTCGCGCACGATGACCCAGTCGAGCTCCGGCCCATTGACATGCCGCAGCGGGCTGGTGATGCCGGGCAGGACCCGCGTCGGGCGCACATTGGCGTACTGGTCGAGCGGCTGGCAGATCGCGAGGCGCAGGCCCCACAGCGTGATGTGATCGGGAATATCCGGCGCCCCGACCGCGCCAAACAGGATCGCATCGAAGGCTGCGGAGCTGGTCGGCACCGTCCGCCGGCATCATCACGCCATGCTTGCGGTAGTAATCCGAGCCCCAGTCGAAATTCTGGAAGTCCAGCGCGAAGCCGCCGTCACGCTCGGCGCAGACCTTCAGCACCTCGACACCGGCATTGACCACCTCGGGCCCGATGCCGTCGCCGCCCATCGCCGCAATTTTGTACGTCCGCATTTGTCTCTCTTAATTTTAGCGATGTCGCGCGGCATCGCCCCTCACCCCGGCCCTCTCCCCGCAAGCGGCAGGGCTATCGCATATGAGCGAAGAGGTCATAGAAGAACTCCTTGTCCCAGGAAGCGCGCTTCATCTTGCGTGCGATGGATCGTTTGTCTGGGTGAGCACGAAGGATATCGAGGGCGATGCGCCGTATCGCGGCGAGGTTTTGCGGCGCGTTGTCTTTTCGTGTTCTGGAGTTGTCTTCATGGAAGGTGACATCGAGCTGCCAATGCTGTTGGTTCTCGATGCTCCAATGGGCGCGCACGACCTCGATCAGTCGCGCCGGCGACAGCAGGGCCGACAACGCCACATAGCGTGTCGAGGTGGCGAGCTTGTCGCCGCAGCCGCGTTCGGCCTCGATGCGACCGATCGCGGCCAGGCCGGGAAAGCCAGGCGCCCGCGGCGGGCATTGCAGCACGCTGGCGCAGCGCCACTCGACGCGATCATGGCCGCGTTCGCTGGTTTCGTGGCACGGCAGAAAACCTTTGGCGTCGGCTTCGGCGAAAGCGGCGACGGCCGCCTGGTAAAGCGGGCCGTGGTTGCCCTTCAGACCCAGCGCATAATCGGCGCCTGTCGCCAGCACGGCCTCGGCCATGGCCGGATGGCAGTGCAAGGCATCGCCGGTCACGACACATCCCTTCAGCATCAAGGGCTTCAGCAGGGCCAGTGTTCCGGCGACCTCATTGCCGCCCGGCGCCCGGCACGCCGCAATCGAGACCCGCGTCTGGGCATCCCACACGCTCACCATCAGCGGCGGCATGAAGGCGCGCCCGCGCTGATATCCCCGCCGCAAGCTCTTGCCGTCGACCGCGACCACGCCGTTGGGTGCTCCCAGCCCCAAGCCTTCGCGCAAGGCAACCGCAAAGCGCGACAGAACGGTCGCCATCTCGGCCGGATCGAGAAGGCGAAATACCCGACTGAAGCTGTCGTGGCTCGGCGCGCCGTGCGGCAGATCGACGATCTGCGACAAATCAGCTTCGTTGACCGCGGCAAAATCGGCGTAATCAACGCAACTCTTCGCCCCGCACAGCGACGCCGCCAAGGCGATGAACAGCATCGCCGAAAGCTCATGCCGAGCATTGAAATCACGAGGATCGCGAACCTCGCGCAGGATCGACAGCATGGTCTCCACCCACGGCCTCCACAAACCGGAAAGCCCTGCTCAGAATCCACATTCGACCACAGCGCAACACCTTATTACTCATCTGCGATTCCCCTGCCGCAAGCGGGGAGAGGGAGAAGAAGCTGGGCGCGAAATATCTCCCCTCGCCCCGCTTGCGGGGAGAGGGAGGGGCCCGCGCCGCGAGGCGCGGGAGGGTGAGGGGCTGTTGCTCGCTATTCCGCTGCGACCGGTTGCGGCACCGGGAGCTGGTCGACCATCTCGGCGTCCCACGGGCCGGGGAAGCGGCCGCGGCCGACCATGTCGCTTCGAAAAGATGTGGTAGTCGACCGGCCATTCGGCCCGCGGCATTCGTAGAACACCTCGACGCCGTTGCCGTCAGGGTCGCGCAGGTAGATGCCGAGCGAGATGCCGTGATCGGCGATGTGGTCGATCGGCTGACCCTTGTGCCTTGATGCGCGCGTAGAATTCCTTGAGGTCGTCGAGGCTTTCGAGCCGCCACGCCATGTGGTTCAGCCCGACCTGGCCGCCTCTGCTGCAACGGCGCGTCGTCGCCCAACTGCATCAGCGCGACCTCGTGCGACTGCTCCTCGTCGGCCGACATAAAGGCGGCCCAGCCCGGCCGATAATCGTAGACATGCAGCCCGAGCAGGTCCTCGTACCACTCCTTCGAGCGCTCGGCGTTGCGCACATAGACGTTGACGTGCTGCAGATACATCGGTCGCTTGGCCATCGGTTTCCTCCGCTGGCGTTGATCGGTCATTCGTGCTCACTCTACCATTCTTCGTTGCTCTGTCGCCCAGAAACTCCCGCACCCGCGCCATCATCTCGTCCTTCGGGATAGATCGCCGCCATCGCGCGGGCGCGGGTCAGCGGGTCGCTGGCGAAAAAGCGCTCGTACAGTACCTGGCGGCTGCCAAAGGCGCTGCCGGCGACATCCCAGGCGAGGCGGAACAGTTTGACCCGCTCCTGCGCCGTCGTGCTGTCGGTCGCGAGATACTGCTCGATATCGCGCGCGCCAGCGGGCCGGCGAAATCCTTTTCGCTCGGCTGGATCAGAAAACTCGCACGAGCCCAGCAGGTGCAGGATCTCGATCATCCGCGGATAGGCGGTCATCATCAGGTTGCGGGTGCTTTCGACCGGCAGGATCGCCGGGCACATGACGCCCCACTGATCGATCGCGGCATCGGCCTCGGCGGCCCGCATGCACGAGCGCATCAATTCGGTGTAGA
The DNA here is from genome assembly GCA_963737875.1 of uncultured Alphaproteobacteria bacterium. Classification (GTDB taxonomy): domain Bacteria; phylum Pseudomonadota; class Alphaproteobacteria; order ATCC43930; family CGMCC-115725; genus DATARH01. The sequence goes on from CAVTUM010000022.1 coordinate 112,812, forward strand.
GCATCAATTCGCCGATGCGCTCCTCGGTGTGCGGCAGGTGCGCGTTGCCCAGCGTCTGCGTCATCAACAATGCGATGCCGAGCACGAACTCGCATTTGGCGAGGTTCTTCGCGGCGCCCTGATGCGCCGAATGCGCGGTCGAATGGGTCACATGCGGCGTCGCGTTGAGCCGGTCGACGTCGTAGAGCAGGAACACCCGCTCCCACGGCACCAGCACGTCGTCGAAGAACACGACGCAATCCATCTCCTCGAAGCGCGAGCCCAGCGGGTGGTCGAAATGCGAGCGGCCCAGATCAAAGCTGTCGCGGCAGAGGAAATTGAGCCCTGGGGTGTCGCAGGGGATCGAGAAATTGACCGCGAACGGGCTGTGGTCCTCGCTGTGGCGGCGCGAGACGCGGCGAATAGACCGCGATCTCGTCCGACAACGGCCCGAGCGTCGCCAGAATGCGCGCGCCTTTGACGACGATGCCGGCGCTGGTTTCCTTGACGACTTCGAGCGCGGTGCCTTCCTCCAGGTTGAACATGCCGGAGACGTTGCGGCTGCGCTGCAGATTGATCAGCGAGTGGGTCAGGACGATGTCGTTCTCGCGGATGATATTCGACGTAGTTCCGCATGTTGCGGCCGAATTCCGGCCGCTTCTCGCCGAAGAAATCGCGCCGCCGCGCCCCAGGCGGCGAAGGTCACATTCATGAAATCGGGCGAGCGGCCCATCATGCCGCAGGTCGCGCGCGCCCAGTTCAGCATCATCTTGCTGCGGGTTTCGAGCGCCTCGCGGGTCGGCGGATTGTCGAACGAGCGCCCGACCGGCTCGCCGCTCGACGGCGAAGTATAGGTCATCACCTCGCGCAATTCGGCGTCGTGCTGCATGTCGTAGAGATGCGCGATCGCCCGCACCCCGCCCGACAGCCCCGGATGCGTCGTCACATCGCGCACCCGCTCGCCATCGAGCCAGATCTCGACGTCGCGCTGTTTCAGGCCATCGATGTATTGCTGTCCCGTACGTGCCGGCATCGCCAATCTCCCTGTCGCGACGGCGTTTGTACGCCGATCTTAATCCCTACCGCCTTACCTGTCATTGCGAGGAGCGCAGCGACGAAGCAATCTCGGGCGGAAGGGGCTCCTCCGCCCGAGATTGCTTCGCGGAGTTTATCCTCGGGCCGGCCGCAGGCCGGACCCGTGGGCTCGCAATGACAGAGAGAGGGCGAGATAGCGAGAAGAGGCGCTGAGAACAGCACCCGCGCCTGACGCTGCAAAGGGCGCTACGATCGTGGACATGACTGATACCTCAATCCCCGAACCCGCCGGCGACGCACCCGGCAGCCCGGGCATTCCGCCGACCTGGACCAGCAGCGCCAAGGATTTTGTCGGATGCGCGCTGGGGGCCGCGCGGCTGTGGTTCACGCTGGGCTACGGCATCGTCAACGAAATCTATTATCCGCGGGTCGATAGCCCGCAAATCCGCGACCTCGGCTTTATTGTCGCCGGCGCGGACGGGTTCTGGTCGGAGGTTAAGCGCAACCAGAACTACACGCTGCGGCTGCTGGCGCCGGGCGTGCCAGCGCTCGAAATCCTGCACGAGCACGCGCGCTACAAATTATGCCTGCGCATCACGCCCGATCCGCGCCGCGATGTGCTGCTGATCGAATGCCGGCTCGACGGCGGTGATGACCTCAGACTTTACGCGCTGGCGGCGCCGCATCTCGGCGCCACCGGATACGGCAACAGCGCGGCCGTGGAGAGCTATCGCGGCCGGCGCGTGTTGTTGGCCGAGCAGGGTCCGTTCGGCATGGCGATCGCGGCGGCCACCGAGCATCAGCGCGACGCCTTCGGCCGCGCCAGTGTCGGTTATGTCGGCAGCAGCGACGGCTGGCAGGATTTCGCGAGGAATGGCGCGATGACCTGGCAGTACCGCACGGCCGGGCCGGGCAATGTGGCGATGATGGGCGAGTTGCCGCGCCGCGCCATCCTCGCGGTCGGGTTCGGCAACAGCAGCGAGGCGGCGGCAACGCTGGCGATATCGAGCCTGATCCAGCCGTTCGACAACGTTCTGCAAGAGCAGATCGCCGATTGGGAGCGCTGGCAGGCCGGGTCGAGCGAGCACAGCGCCTCGACGCTCGACCTGCCGGCGAACATCCGCGAGCAGGTCGTCACCTCGGCGATCGTGCTGCGGGCGCATCTCGACAAGACCTACCCCGGCGCGATGGTCGCCAGCCTCAGCGTACCGTGGGGCGATACCGGCGACGAGCGCGGCGGCTACCACCTGGTGTGGCCGCGCGACCTCGTGCAATGCGCGGTGGCGTTGATGGCGCTCGGCGCCCAGCCCGAGGCTCGCAACACACTGCGCTATCTGATCGCGACCCAGACTGAAGACGGCCACTGGCACCAGAACCAGTGGCTGGGCGGCCAGCCGTATTGGCAGGGCATCCAGCTCGACGAGGCCGGCCTGCCGGTCTTGCTGGCGGCGGCGCTCGACGACCGCGACGCGCTGCGCGGCATCGAGGTCGAGGACATGGTGCGGGCCGCGCTCGGCTATATCGCGCGCACCGGTCCCTCGACCGCGCAGGACCGCTGGGAGGAAAACGAGGGGATCAACCCGTTTACGATGGCGGTGGCGGTTTCCGCTTTTGTCGCCGGCGCCGCCTTGCTGCCGCCGCCGGCGCGGGACTGGGCCTTGGCGCTCGGCGATTTCTGGAATGCGCATATCGAAACCTGGATGAGCGTCAGCGATACGCCGCTGGCGCGCCAGTACCGGCATCCCGGGCTATTTCGTGCGAGTCGCACCGCCTGCGGTCCTGGAGCAGAGCGGCGCCAACAGCGCGATCGTGCCGATCCGCAACCGCAGCAGCGATGCCGGGCTGCGCGGCGACGAGCAGATTGGCAACGAGTTTCAGCAGCTGGTGCGCTTTGGGTTGCGACAGGCCGACGATCCGCTGATCCAGGGGTCGGTGCGGCTGGCCGACGCATTGTTGCGCACCGACACACCGAACGGGCCGGTGTGGCACCGCTACCGCGACGACGGTTACGGCGAGCACGACGACGGCTCGGCCTATGACGGCACTGGTGTCGGCCGGGGCTGGCCTCTGCTAACGGGCGAGCGCGGCCATTTCGAGCTGTGCGCCGGCAATGATCCCCTGCCCTACCTCGCGGCGATGGCGGCGATGGCCAGCCCTGGCGGCATGCTGCCCGAGCAGGTCTGGGACACCGCCCCGATCCCGGCGCGCCGGCTGGTGTCCGGGCCGCCCCACCGGCTCGGCGACGCCGCTCGCCTGGGCCCATGCCGAGTTCGTCAAACTGCTGGTGTCGCGGCATATCGGCCATCCCTATGACCGGCCGCGCGCTGTATGGCAGCGTTACAGCGGCCGCCGCCCGACCGCGCAATACGCATTCTGGTGGGAGCACGCGCCGATCGGCTGCATGCCGCCCGGCGCCCGGCTCGCCGTCGCGTTCCTCACACCGTCGGTCGTGCATTGGGGCCGCAACGGCTGGCAGATGGTTGCCGATACGCCGACCGTCGATAGCGGCCTCGGGTTCCACGTCGCCGCGCTCGACACGGCGCCGCTACCGAGTGGCAGCGCCGTCGATTTCACCTGGCGCACCGCCGACGGCGCCTGGGCCGGGCAGAACCTCCTGGTGCTGGTGTCTTGATTTTCCCTCTCCCGCACCGCGAACGCTTCGCGCAATCCCCGCAAGAGCCGGGTCTCGACATCGGTCGCGTTCCGCCGCAATCGCCTTGCAATCGAGGTCCGTGCCCTTACGCTCACCCGTGACGGTGCCACACCGCCGCCTCGTACAGCGCCTCCCCGAAATCGGGCGGCACGTCGGCGGTCAGGCGGGGTTGGTGGAGGTCGAGGTCGGCGAGGAAGAGGTCGCGGCTGATGCGGGCGGCGACGGCGGGGATGCCGCGTTTCATGCTCGGCACGTCGCCGACCGGCCAGCCGACGCTGACAAAACCGGCCGGGTTGTGGATGTGGATGTCGCGCAGGAAAGGCGCCGTGCCGGGGGTTTTCTCGAGGTATTCGTGGCCGGCGCCTAGATAGGGGTGGGCGCCGAGATACGGGTCTTCCTCGCCGGCCGGCGGTGTGAAGCAGTCGCGCCACAGCAGGATCCGGTCGGCGAAATCGGCGAGTTCGGGGCGCGCCTGCGGGTCGACGAAATAGCCGGTGCCGGCAATCGCAAAGTCGAAGTGAAACTCGCGCACCGCCGGCCGTCACGACAATCTGCCCCTCCTCCTCCCGCGTCGTCTCTACGCCGCCGCGAGATGCAGGTGGAAATTCGGGAAACGCAGCACCCGGTCGATCGCGTCGGCGGGCGCGGTCGAACCGGCGCGGCGGAAGCGGATCGCCTGATGCCAGCGCACCGCATCTGGCAGATCGTGGTAGTTGTCGTAGGCGCCGGGATAGCCCCGCACCCGCGAGATCGGCGTCGCGGCCAGCGTCGCGCGGCGGGCGAACAGATGCACCGCCTCGGCGCCGGCTTCGAGCGCCACCCCGGCCGCATCGAACGCCGAGGCTGCCCCGCCAACCACCGCCAGCGTCTTGCCGCGCAACGCGGCGAAATCGATCGCGTCGGCGGTATGGGCATATAGATGCCGCGGCAACCCGCTCAGCGCTTCGGGAATGTACGGGCCGCCATTGCCGGCAACGCCGTTTGCCAGAATGATCTTCCGCGCGGTTTCGATGGTCCCGCCGCTCTTCGCGGCGAGATGCAAACGGAAACATCCGTCAGCGGGCTCGATCCGCGCCAGCCGGGTGCCGTAGCGCACCGGGATATCGAGAAAATGCCGATACCAGCTGAGGTATTCGGCCCAGTCATGCCGTGCAATGCGCACGATCGCGGCATAGGCCTCGCCCCGTGCCGCGCCTCGTACCACGACTGGAAGCCGAGCGCCGGAATGCCGAGTTCCGGCCCCGGCCAGCGTCTTGGGCGTGCGCAGCACGTTCATCCGCGCGGCATTCAGCCAGATGCCCGCACCTTGCTCGTCATCTGCCATGTCGATGACGGTGACCTTGCCGACCCCCGCGCGCCGCAAGGCGAACGCGAACGCACAGCCCGACTGCCCGCCGCCGACGATCGCCACGTTGTGGTCGATGCCCGGCCGGTCCGGCACCCAGTTCTGCGGGTCGGGGCCGATCAGCCGCAAGGCTTCGCGCGCGGCCCCGTCGGAATCAGTGGGTTCGGCTGGATCAGTGTGTTCGGCCGGATCCGTGTGTTCGGCCATGTCCGCGCTCCCTCATCCCCGTTGCCAGCCTAGCGAAGCAGTGCTTGGCTGCATCTGCAATGCCAAAGAAGGGAGCCGCCGACATGCCGGAGCCACGCGTCGTCACCGTCTATATCGACTACAAGAGCCCCTATGCGTTTCTGGCGACGGGACCGGCTTACGGGTTGGCGCGCGATTTCGCCGTCACGCTCGACTGGCGGCCCTACCTTCTCGACATTCCGAGCTTTCTCGGGTCGGCGACGCTCGACGAAAACGGCCGGGTCATCGAACAGAACCGCAATGCCCACCAGTGGCGGCGGGTCAAGTACCTCTACATGGATTGCCGGCGGCAGGCGAAGAAACAGGGCCTGACGATCCGCGGGCCGCAGAAAATCTGGGATTCGACGCTCGCCGCGTGCGGCCTGCTGTACGCGAAGCGGCAGGGTGACGATGTCGTGAGGCGCTACAACGGCATCACCTTCGAGCGTTTCTGGAAGCGCGAGCTCGACATCGAAGACGCGGCGGTGGTTGCCGGGGTGCTGAAGGAGGCCGGCGCTGATATCGCCGGCTTTGCCGAATACGCCGCCGGTAACGGACCGCGCGAGGCCGAGCAGGTATCGCGCGCCGCCGAGGAGGACGGCGTTTTCGGCACACCGACCTTTGTCGTTGACGGCGAATTGTTCTGGGGCAGCGAACATCTGCCCGACATTCGCGCCAGGCTCGCCTCGGGCTCGTAGCGCCGCCCTCCCCTCGGGAGCGCGACTTTCCTATAGCGCGACCTTCCTATAAAGCCATCAGCCGCTCGCGCAACTCCTTGTCCGCGCAGATCGGCGGCCGGTCCCGAATGCCGCACCGTGCCTTTTTCCAGCACATAGACGCGGTCGGCGAGCGACAGCGAAAATTCGACGCCCTGCTCGGCCAAGCAGGATCGTCATGCCCTGCGGCTTGAGTTCGCCGATCTTCAGCGCGCAGCGCCTCGACCACCAGCGGCGCCAGACCTTCCGACGGTTCGTCGAGCAGCAGCAGCTCCGGGTTGCCCATCAGGGTGCGGGCGATCGTCAGCATCTGCTGCTCGCCGCCGGACAGGAAGCCGCCCTGGCGGTTGCGCAATTCGTCGCAAGCACCGGGAACAGCTCGTAGACCGTCTTCGATGGTCCAGTGGCCGGGGCGACGGCGCGGCCCGAGCGGCGACATCGAGATTTTCCCAGACGCTCAATTCGGCGAAGATGCGGCGGTCTTCCGGCACGAAGCCGATGCCGGCGCGGGCGACGCGGTGCGGCGCCCAGCCGGCGATGTCGCTGCCCTTCCACACACGCGCCCGCTGATCGGCGGCGTCAGCCCCATGATCGAGCGCATCGTCGTCGTCTTGCCAACGCCGTTGCGGCCCGAGCAGGCAGACGCATTCGCCGGCGGCGACCTCCAGCGAGACGCCGAACAGCACCCGGCTCAGGCCATAGGCGGTGTGGATGTCCTCGACGGCGAGCAGCGCCGTCATGCTCGCAATGCTCGCCGAGATAGACGCGGCGCACCTCGGGGTCGCCGCGCACCTCCTGCGGGCGCCCCGTCGGCGATCAGCCGGCCCTGGTGCAGGACCGCGATCTTCTGCGCGATCGAGAACACCACCTCCATGTCGTGCTCGGTGAACAGCAGGGTCAGCGCGCGCTCGCCGGCGATGCGCTCGAGCAGGCGGATCGTGTCGTGCGTTTCGGTCGCCGACATGCCGGCGGTCGGCTCGTCGAGCAGCAGCACTGCGGGTCGCTCGCCAGCGCAAGGCCGAGTTCGAGCTGCTTCTGGTTGCCGTAGCTGAGCGTGCCGGCGAGCGTATGCTCCTGCCCGCGCAGACCGATCGAGTCGAGCAGGGCCTCGGTCTCGTCGCGATAGAAGCGTCTCGGAGCGCCCCAGAAATTGCCGCCGCGGCGGTGATGGACCAGAAACGCCGCCTGCAGATTTTCGAACACCGTCAGCTTCGTGAAGATGTTGGTGCGCTGGAACGAGCGGCCGATGCCCATGCGGCAAATCCGGTGCGGCGGCGCGCCGGTGATGTCGCGGCCGTCGAGCCGGACACGTGCCGCTGTCGGGCCGCAGATGGCCGGTGATCAGGTTGAACAGGGTGGATTTGCCGGCGCCGTTCGGGCCGATCACCGCGGCGATCTGCCGGGTCTCGACCGTAAGGCTGACATCGTCGACACCGCGACGAAAGCCGGCGAAGGATTTGCAGCAGACCGGCGATCTCAAGCATCGCGGCGCCGGCTCCGCGCGCGGTCCAGCAGCGCGTCGAGCGCCGCCGAGGATGCCGCCGGGAAAGACGAACAGCAGCACCAGCAGGATCGTGCCGAGCACGAACGGCCAGTATTCGGTGTAGGCGGTGATCTGCTGGTTGAGCAGACCAGCGCCAGCGCGCCGACCGCCGGCCCCCAGAAGAGATCCATGCCGCCGAGGATCGTCATGATCATGACCTCGGCCGATTTCGACCAGAACACGTAATCGGCGAAGACGCCGCGGTTGAAGATGCCGAACAGCGCGCCGGACAAACCCCGCGAAAACGCCGGCGACGACAAAGGCGGCCAGCTGATAGGCGCGCACGTTGACGCCGATAAACGCGGCGCGCTCCGGGTTGTCGCGGATCGTCGTCAGCACCCGGCCGAACGGCGAGTGCACGATGCCGGCGCAGCACCGCGAGCGCAGACGCGATCAGACGATCAGCGCGAGCAGATAGAACTGTTCGGCGATGCGCAGATCGCCGAGCCCGGGGATCGACGCCATCCAGGCGAGATCGGGGAACGGGATTTCCGGCAGCCCCTGGTCGCCGCCGGTCACATCGTTCCATTTGAAGCAGATGGCCCAGACGATCTGCGAAAACGCCAAGGTCAGCATCGCGAAATAGAGCTTGGTCAGGCGCACGCAGAAATAGCCGAAGACCAGCGCGAACAGCGCGGCGCCGAGCCCCGCCGCCGGAAACGCGAGCAGGAACGGCACGCCCGTAGCGTCTTCATCAGGATGCCGCAGACATAGGCGCCGACGCCGAAATAGGCGACATGCCCGAACGAGACGAGCCCGGTGCGTGCCGAGCAGCAGGTTGAGGCTCACGCGCGAAGAGCGCGTCGATCGCGATCTGCGTCGCGAGGAACGTATCGTAGCGCGAGCCGAGCCACGGCACGTCGAGCGCGAGCAGAAACACGATCAGCGTCCAGGGAATGCGGCGGCGCGTGAAACGGCTCATCAGAGCGGCCGCCCGAACAGGCCCCACGGCCGCACGATCAGGATCACCGCCATCAGCGCGAACACCGAGAACAGCGAGAAGCTCGGGAAGATCAGGATGCCGAACGACAGCACCTGGCCGTAGATCACCGAGCCCCAGAACGTGCCCCAAAACGAGCCCAGCCCGCCGATCACCACGACGATAAAGGCCTGCACGATGATCAGCACGTCCATCCCCGGCACGATGCTCTGGATCGGCGTCACCAGCGCGCCGGAAAGCCCGGCGAGGAACGCGCTGAACACGAACATGCCGGTGTAGAGTCATGCCGACATTGGCGCCGAGCGCGTCGAGCATCTCGCGGTCGATCGCGGCGGCCCGCACCATCCGGCCGAGCCCGGTGCGGTTCAGCATCAGCCACCAGCCGAAGCGCGATCGCCGGCCCGAGCGCCATGATGAACAGATTGTAGATCGGCTGCATGCGTGCCGAAGATCTCGAAGCTGCCGCTCAGCATCGGCGGCGGCGACACCGACAAGCTGGTCGGTGCCCCACAGGAATTTGGCGGCATCGCCGAGGATCAGCACCAGCGCATAGGTGAACAGCAGCTGGTAGAGCTCTTCACGGCCGTAGAGCGAGCGGAACAACAGCCGCTCGACGACCGCGCCGAGCAGCGCGACGCCGATCGCGGCGGCAAGCGCCGCCAGCCAGAACCGCTCGCCTGCCGGCTGCAGCCAGTGCACGCCCTGCCAGGCGAGATAGGCGCCGAGCATGTAGAACGAGCCGTGCGCGAAGTTGATCACGCGCATGACGCCGAACACCAGCGACAGTCCCGATGCGATCAGGAACAGGAACATCGCGGTCGGTCAGGCCGCCCATGAACTGGCTGAACAGAAACGAGCCCGCCACCGGCGCTCAGCTCTGCCAGCGAGTGCCCAGAATGTCTGCCCGCGATCCGCCCACGGCGGCTCGCGGGCGACACTGGCTCCAGGACATCGCCGTCAGCTCAGTTCAGGTAAGGCGGCGGGTCGATGTAGTCCGGCGATCTTCATGATCGCGAACGGATAGTTCGGATCCTTGACCATCTCGCCCCAGAATTCGCCGCGCGAAGGTCTCGTGCGTCTTCACGTTGAAGGTGCGCTTGCCGACCGGCGTGTCGAAGGTCAGGCCGACCAGCGCCTTGGAGACCTTGTCGCAATCGGTGTTGCCGGCCTTCTTGATGCCCTCGGCCAGCGCGACGATCGACTGATAGCCCAGGATCGACCAGCCCGAGCCGTAATCCGATTTCATAAAGGCCTTCAGGTCCTCGATGAACTCCTTGTGCTCGGGCGGCTCGTTGCCGCCGGCCAGACCACCGGGTCATAGGCGTCGCGACGATGATGCCGTAGGGATAGTCGGCGCCGAGCGCCTGCGCCTCATCGGGGGTGCCGACCTCGCCGCCGTCGATCAGCCGGTTGTTGATCGCCTTGAAATAGCCGCAGCGGCGTCGCCTGCTTGGTGAAGGTGACGAAGTCGCCGCCGAACACGTCGCACAATACACCGCATCGGGCTTCTTGCCCATCTGCGCGGTGATGAACGGCGTGAAATCAGGCTCGCCGAGCTTTGGCCATTGCTGATCGACGATCTCGATGTCGGGCCGCAGTTTCTTCAGATGACTCGACAAAGGCGGCAACCGCGTCGCGGCCATAAGCGTAATCCGGCGCGATCGTGCGCGACCTTTTTCACATCCTTCCATTTCGCCATCGATCGCGGCCGGCGTGCGGCCTTCGATCGTCGGTGTTGGAGGCGATGCGGAAGATGTAGGGGTGCAGGTTTTGCGGCGCGGTCAGCTGGATGGTCTTTGCGCGATCGGCGCGACGAAGACGATCTTGTTTTCCTTGGCGATCGTCGAGACCGCCGGCGCCTCGGCCGAGGTCAGCGTGCCGGCCAGAAAATCGACATTGTCCTTGATGATCAACTCGCGCGCGAGGCGCACCGCCTCGTCGGCGTTGGCCTTGCTGTCGCGCGACAGGATTTCGAGCTTGCGGCCGAGCACGCCGCCCTTGGCGTTGATTTCTGCGACCGCCATCTCGGCGCCCTTCAGGACCGGCACGCCATACACCGCGGTCGGCCCGGATAGCGGCATCGGAAAGCCGATCTTGATCGCATCCGCCGCGGCAGCCGTTTCAGCCGGCAGCAACAACAGCGCCAGCGCCGCGCAAAGCGACGCCAGACCGCGCCTGTCACGCATGTAAACCTCCCCTGACGCGCCATTTTTTTTGCGGCGCTGCACGTTCTTGCGATGTCGCGGCCGGATATTGGTTGGCGGCATTGCGCGCGTCAAGCGAGCGCCCCGGTTGCGCTGGATTCCCACCCGGCGATAGCATCACGCGACCATTGGAGAGGCGAGGCGCATGCGAGCGATTGTCTGTGAGGCGTTCGGCGGTCCGGAGGTGCTGGCGGTGCGCGAGGTGCCTGATCCGCCGCCGCCGGGGCCGGGCGAGGTGCAGGTGCGGATCGGGGCGCGCGGCGTGCAATATGTCGACGTGCTGATGCTGGCCGGCAAATACCAGTTCCGGCCGGAGCCGCCGTTCATTCCCGGCAACGAGGGCGCGGGCGAGGTCATCGCGGTCGGCGACGGGGTCACCCGCTTCAAGCTCGGCGACAAGATCATGAGCCGCCACCGGCTCGGCGCCTTCGCCGAACTCGGCAATTCCCGGGCCGAGGATTGCGATCCGGTGCCAACCGGGATGAGCCTTGAACAGGCGGCGGTGTTCCGCGGCGCGCACCACACGGCCTATCACGCGCTGATGCAGCGCGGCCGGCTGCAACCCGGTGAATGGGTGCTGATCAACGGTGCCGCCGGCGGCATCGGCATCGCCGCGATCCAGGTGGCAAAACTGTTCGGCGCCACGGTCATCGCCACCGCCAGCACCGACGAAAAGCGCGCCGCCTGCCTCGAAGAAGGCGCCGATTACGCGATCGATTACCGCGAGGGGTTGCGCGACAAGGTCAAGGAACTGACCGGCAAGCGCGATGGCGTCGACATCGTCTACGACCCGATCGGCGCCAACGTGTTCGACGAGTCGCTGCGCTGCCTGCGTTGGGGCGGGCGCATTCTGGTGCTCGGCTTTCTCGGCGGCGGTCCCTCTACGCCACGCACCAACTACCTGCTGATCAAGGGCCTCGAAGTGATCGGTGTGCGGCTGGGCGGCGTCACCGAAAACCAGCCCGAGGTCGGACGCGAAAACATGCGGCAAGCTGGTCGAACTGGCGAGCCAGGGCAAATTGCGCCCCCGCATCTCGCACAGCTTTCCGCTGGAAAAGGCGGCGGAGGCACTTCAGGTGGTGATCGACCGCAAGGTCATCGGCAAAGCGGTGCTGGTCGGCTAACCCAGCCCGCCAAACCATTTCTGCCGCTGAACGGGCGGCCTGCTGAACCTTTTGTTGACGGATTGCGTTGTAATCAAACCCGCAACTTGAGGAGAGGCGTCATGGCCGCATCAGTTCAACCGGATCTGGAAACGCTACAGTCGGACATCCAGCAGCTCCGCGCCGATTTCGCCAAAATCTCCGCCGATATCGGCACTCTCGCCACCAGCGGTGTCGCGCAGGCCGGCGGCAAGGCCCAGGAATCGGCTGAGAAGGTCTGGGGTGAGGTGCGCCGGCAGGCCGAGCAGGTCGGCCAGGAAATCGAGCAGCGGCCGTTTGCGGCGGCGCTGGCGGCATTCGCGTCCGGGCTGGTCCTCGGCATGCTGCTCAACTCGCGGCGCGGCTAGGCGCCGTCGATGAACGAGCTGGCGACGCGGCTGGCCTTGACAGCCGCCGTGGGGCTCTGTGCGCTGATCGTCGGCACGATCGCGCTGTGTTTCCTCGGGCAATCGCTCTATCTCGCGCTGGCCGTCACCAGTGTCGGGCCGGCGGGGGCCGCCGGTATCGTCGGTGCGGTCGGGCTGGTGCTCGCCGGCATCCTCGCGCTGGTGGCGCGGCAGGTCATGCACCGGCACAAACCGGTCGCCGTCGCTCCGGCTCCGCTCGCCGCCGCCAATCCCGTCAACGACGCCCTCGCGCAACTGGCGGCGTTGGCAGTACAGCACACCGCCGCAAAGGTACGGGCCCACCCCTACGGCACGCTCGGCGGCGCGCTTGCCGCCGGGCTGGCGGTGGGGGCCATCCCCGAATTGCGAAAAGCGCTGCTTGGCCTGCTCCCGCGGTAGCGCGCGAGTTTCAGTCGTAGGTAATCCCGATCGTCTCGGCGACGAGAACCGGCCGGGAACTGCCTTCGAGTTCCATCGTGCCCTCATTGGTGATGCGCACACCGCCCTCGACCGGTTCGACGGACTTCAACTTGAGGCGCAGCCGGATGCGCGAACCCGCTGGCACCGCGCCGGTAAAGCGCACCCGGTTGGCACCGTAATTGAGGCCGCGCGAACGGTGCTTGACCGTATAAAGCGTCGAAGCGAGACGCGGCACCAGCGACAGCGTTAGCCAGCCATGCGCGATCGGCTTGCCGCCCGGCATTTCCTTTTTGCAGCGCTCGATATCGACGTGGATCCACTGGTGGTCGCCGGTGGCATCGGCGAATTTGTTGATCTGCTCCTGGGTCACCGTGTACCAGTCGCTGACCCCGATTTCCTTGCCCTCATAGGCCTTCAGATCGGCCGGGCGTTCCACTTCCAACATCGTTTTTCTCCGTTCAAGCACAACGGTTCTGTCATTCCGGGGCGCCGCATAGCGGCGAACCCGGAACCCAAGAACGCGGACCCGGCCAGGGTCGCACAACGGCGGTAATTCTAGCTATAGGGGACCATGTTCATGGGTTCCGGGTTCGGGCTGCGCCCGCCCCGGAATGACAGGGAAGGCAGGGAAGACAAGGGCTATGGCCGCATGCAGAATTTGCGTTCGCCCGGTTCGCGCAGGCGTTCCGCGAGGCCGGCGAATTCGACCAATAGCTTGCGGGTGTCCCGCGGGTCGATGATTTCCTCGACCCAGAAGGTTTCGGCAGTACGAAACGGCGAGCGCAACTGGTTGAGGCGGGTTTCGATTTCGGCGATCTTGGCGTCGCGGTCGGGCGCGGCGTCGATCTCGGCGCGGTAGGCCGCCTCGATCCCGCCTTCCAGCGGCAACGAGCCCCAGCTTCGCCGACAGCCAGGCATAGCGGATCGAAAAGCGCCCCGACGGCTGGTTGACCGCGCCGGCAACCCCGAACACGTTGCGCACCAGAAAGGTGCACCACGGCACGCTCGACTGGTTGACCGCCGCCATCGCGCGCACGCCCTTGCGGATCGTCGCGCTCTTTTCCGCCTCCAGCCCGATATGAAAGCCGGGGCAATCGCACAGGTAGACGATCGGCAGGTGGAAGGTTTCGGCGAGATCGACAAACCGGATGATCTTGTCGCAGACATCGGCGGTCCACGAACCGCCGTAAAAGAACGGGTCGCTTGCCATCACCGCGACCGGCAACCCATCGACGCGGGCGAAGCCGGTGATGATGCCGCGGCCGAACATCCGGCCCATCTCGAAGAACGTGCCCTGGTCCACCACCGCGTCGATGATTGGACGCATCTTGTAGACCTTGCGCCGATCGCGCGGGATCACCTCGAACAGCATTTCCTCGCGCCGTGCCGGGTCATCGGTCCGCGGTCCGCGCGCCGGCACCTCGTAGACCGATGACGGCAGGTAGGAGAGAAAGCGCCGTGTACACTCGAAGGCTTCCTCCTCGGTGTCGACGGCATGGTCGACCGCACCGCAGCGGGTCTGGATTTCCCAGCCACCCAGTTCGAACCGGTCGAGCTGCTGCTGACCGAGGGCATTGACCACCGGCGGCCCGGCGACAAACAGCGCCGAGGTTTCCCTGGTCATCACCGAATAATGGCTCGCCGCCATCCGCGCCGCGCCAAGCCCCGCCACCGAGCCGAGGCCCAGCGCCACCACCGGCACCAGCCCCAGATTCGTCGTCGTGAAATAATACGGCAGGTTCGAGCCGACCCGGCCCGGCAGGTTGGCGCGCCCGGTCGTCTCGATCGTCTTGACCGAGCCACCGCCGCCCGAACCTTCGACAATGCGCACGATCGGCAGCCGCAGATCATGCGCCATCTGCTCCGACATCAGCGCCTTTTCGCGGATCGTCGCGTCCGCCGAACCGCCGCGCACGGTAAAATCATCACCGGCGACGATGACCGGCCGCCCGTCGATCATCGCCCGCCCAAACACGTTGTTCGACGGCGTCAGCTCGACGAGCTTTCCGTCAGCGTCATATTCGGCACGGCCGGCGATCGCACCGATCTCGTGAAAGCTGCCGCGATCGACCAGCCCGTCGATCCGCTCGCGCACCGTCAGCTTGCCGGCATCATGCTGCCGCTTGACCTTGTCGGGCCCGCCGAGCCGCGCCGAAAACCGCTCGCGCTCGCGCAGTTCATCCAGTTCCGGCTGCCAACTCATGTGTTCCTCCCTGCGAGCTTTCGCTTACGGCTCGGCGATCTCGTTGTCGGGCCGCCGACGCCGCACTCGAATCCGAGCATCCTCGACCAGCACGATCGCGCCATCATCCAGCGCCGGACCGGCAACCGCGATTGCGGTCCGAAGCCGATCCCAAAGATACGTCTGCCCTGCCCGTTTCAGTCGCAACAGCACGATGCCCGATCCCGAGGCCTTCGTCGCCCCGGCGATCTCGCCAAAATCCAGATCGAAGGTCACGACGATACGGTGGTCTTCGACGGCACGGCGGAAGATGTCGTCATCGGAAAGATTACCGTGCCCAATATCCGTTACATGGATTGCATCATGACTTTCCGCCCGCAGCCGACCGGCCAAAGCCGGAGCCAGTTCATGTCGAGGAGAAAGCGCATTCCGCGCCATTCAAGCCGGGATCACTTCCTCGCGCGCCAGCCACGCGGCGTAGGCGAGGGCTTGGCGAATATCGTCACGTTCCAGATACGGGTAATCGTGCAATATCTCGTCCCAGGACAGTCCTTCAGCGACCAGCGACACGACCAGCCCGACCGTCACTCTCATGCCGCGGATGCAGGCACGTCCCCCCATCTTTCCGGGTTCGAAGGTAATTCGATCGAAAAATTGCCCGCCGTTTTCAGAACCTGGCTCGGCCATGTCGTCTTTGCCTCGCAAATCCACCGGAGTAACGATAGGCACGGCGCCTGAGACGAGCAAGCGGGTGACACCGAGAGCCCAAGGAGGAAACAATGCCCGATGAACGTCCGGCAACCGCGCAGCTGGCTGAATTTCTGGTGACATCGCGTTGGGAGGACATCCCGGCGGCGGTGAAGCGGGAAGGTGTGCGGTGCCTGCTCAACTTTGTCGGCGGCGCGCTCGGCGGCCAGACCGACGAGGCGACCGAGATGTCGGTGCGCATCCTGGCGCCGTTTTTCGGGCCGGCGCAGGCAACCGCGATCGGCCGACGCGAGCGACCGGACATGCTGAACGCCGCCTATCTCAACGCCGTCGCCGCCAATGTGCTGGAATATGACGACACGCACCTGCCGACCGTGATGCACCCCGGCGCGCCGGTCGCACCGCCGATCCTGGCGCTGGCGGAGCAGCGGCCGGTCTCGGGAGCGGCGCTGCTGCACGCCTTTGTGCTCGGCCTCGAAACCAGCTGCCGGGTCGGGCTGTCGGTGATGCCCAACCATTACCGGCGCGGCAAGCACATCACCGCGACCTGCGGTATCTTCGGCGCCACCGCCGCAGCCACAAGGCTGCTCGGCGTCGATGCACCCCGCATGGTGTTCGCGCTGTGTCACGCGGCAACGCAATCGGCCGGGCTGGTCGAAAGCCTCGGCAGCATGTCGAAATGCCTCGGCGTCGGCAACGCAGCGCGCAACGCGCTGGCCGGCGCGCTCTTTGCCGAAGCCGGCTTTACCGGTGCCGCACAGCCGATCGAAGGCCGCTTCGGCTTTGCCAGGGCAAACAGCGAGACGGTCAACATCGCCGCGCTGACCGACGGGCTCGGCGAGCGCTGGGACATGCTCGACAACGCCTACAAGCCCTACCCATGCGGCGTGGTGCTGTTCCCGGTCGTCGATGCCTGCCTGGAAATTCGCGCCAAACACAACCTGTCGGCGAGCCAGATCGCCGCAATCGAGGTGCGCGGCCACCCGCTGCTGCGCGAGCGCACCGATCGGCCCGACATCAGCGACGGCCGCCTCGCCCGGGTCAGCCTGCAGCACACGATCGCCGCCGCCTTTGTCGAAGGCGCCGCCGGCCTCCAGCAATACACCGATGCCTGCGTCAACGACCCCGCGGTCCTGGCACTGCGCGCCAAGGTCACCGCGAGGGATGACGACAGCATCCCGCCGGAGGCCGCCATCGTGACGGTGCGCCTCACCAACGGCGCGACCCTCACAGAGCACGTTCGCCACTCGCGTGGCACGCCCGGCCGTCCGATGACAGATGCGGAACTCGACGCCAAGGTCACCGAACTGGCCGCCGCCGGCGCCCCGTTCGTCAACGCCCCGGCACTGATCGCCGCAGTGCGCAGCCTCGAAGCCGAACCCGATGGCGCCCGGTTCCTGAAGCTGACAGTGCCCGCGTAGGACACCAGCCTCGTAGGATGGGCTGAGCAAAGCGAAGCCCATGCTGCGTTTGCCGAAGGGCGAAGAACGATGGGCTTCGCTGCGCTCAGCCCATCCTACGAGGCCGGTTGCCGGTAGACGTCAGTCCTTCACCTCCATGTCCTCATAGGAGGGGAAGGCGCTCATCCAGACCTCGGCGATCATGTGTTTCGTGACGCGCGGGCCGACCCCCATCAGCGCCCGCAAATCCATGATCGGCGCGAACATAACGCGGTCGATCGTCATCTGCTGGATCTGGTCGAGCATGGCCGCGCGCTTTTTCGGGTCGCGCTCCTTGGACTGCGTCAGAAACAACTCGTCAATATCGGGATAGCCGCCGGTGGCGTAGGCGCCCTTCGAATAGATGAACGACTCGACGCGCGAGGCGGCATTGCCGGCATTGCCGGCAGCCGCCATATAAAGTCCCGGCAGCTTCTTTTCCTGCCACGCGGCATAAAACGAGGCGCGTTCCATCGACCGCAGACGCACGCGGATGCCAACCGCGTTCAGGTCGTTGACGACGGCGTCGGCCACGGTCGGAAAGCCGGGGATCGCGGCGAACTCGCCGGCGTCGAAGCCGTTGGGATAACCGGCCTCGGCCAGCAATTGCTTCGCCTTTGCCGGATCGTAGGGCACGGGCTCGACCTGCAGCGCATATTCCATGACGCGCGGCACGATGACCCCGGCCGGGGGGCAGAAGCTGAGGCAGGCCGCCTCGCTGATTCCCTTGCGGTCGAGTGCGTAATTCGCCGCCAGCCGCAGCCGCTTGTCGTGCCACGGCGATTTCTCGTCCCATTGCTTTGCGAACACGATCCAGAAGATCGAGGCATGCTTCGTCGCGACGATCTGGATGCCCGGCTCCTTCTTAAGGCCCTCGGCGTCCGGGCCGTCGAGCGCATAGGCGATGTCGGCCTCGCCGGTTCGCAGCATCAACGCGCGCGTCGTCGCTTCCGGCACGCTGCGCATGATCAGCGTCTTCACCGCCGGCACCCGCCGCCAGTATTTGGGGAACGCTTCGAGCGTCACCTCGATGCCCGGTTTATTGGCAACAAACTTGTACGGACCGGCGCCGATCGGGTGTTTCTTGAACTCCTCGTCACCGACTTCGGTCAGGTATTTCTTCGGCAGCACGATGCCGGCGGCGCTGGCAGTGGTGCCATAGAACGTCATGAAGTCGGGCCATGCCTCGGTCAGGTGGAACCGCACGATCCGCGGATCGACGATTTCAACCTCTTTGACATGATCGTGCAGCATTGCGGCCCCAGCGCCCTTGTACCGGTCGAAGCTGAATTTCACGTCTTCGGTGGTCAGCGGATCGCCGTTATGGAAGGTCAGCCCCTCGCGCAGCTTGAACTCGTAGGTCAACCCGTCCTCGCTCTCCGTCCACGATTCGGCAAGGCTCGGCCCCAGCTTCTGGCCGGGATAAGGCCGCACCAGCGCATCGTGGATGGCGTACAGCATACCGAACGGCGTGATCTGCGGCGGCGCCGATGACGGGTCGAACCAGCTTGGCGAAATCGTGACGTGCCAGGCCATGACGGCGCGGCCCGATGGCTCGGCCGCCGACACCGTCCCGACGCCGGCAAGCAGCGCCATGATCGAAAGCAAGACAAGGCGCAGGCGTGACAGGCACAACGACAACATGAAATTCCTCCCCATGCGGCGAGCTTGAAGCCCGCCTTGTTTTTTGGACGCACAAGCGTCCGGCGCTGCAAAGGTAGCGTCCGGGAGCGGAAGTGCGGAATGAAAATCGAACCGCCGCCGTATTCAGTCGGCGGCCGTCTTCAGATGGTGGCCGTCTTCAGATGGTGGCCGGCGGTTGGCGCGCGGCCAACGCAGCCAACGTGCTGAGTAGCGCCAGCACCACAAAACACTGCAACCCGGTCCGGTAGTTGCCGGTCAGGTCGTGCAGGGCGCCCGACATCAGCGGCCCGACAGCCTGCGCCAAGACCTGCGCCGGCAGGGCGATGCCGCGGATCGCGCCAAAATGCCTGCGGCCGAAATAATCCGCCCAGGCGACCGGCAGCAAGGTCAGGACACCGCCGATCGCAAACCCGAAGACGCCGGCCGCGACGTAACCCTGCAGCGGCGAAGTCACCCCGAGCAGCAGCAGCACGCCGGCCGTCAGCGTGGCGCCGGTCACCGCCAGCGGATAACGAACCGGCAAGCCGCTCGGGAGCGCGGCGCAGGCCAGGGTGGCGACCGCCGACATCAGCGAGAAGGTCCCGACGATCGTCGCGGCGATTGTCGGTTCGATGCCGCATTCGATCAGGTAGGGCGCCTGATGCAGCGACACGCCCGCCTGCACCGGATAAACCAGCATCGCGTATAACAGCAGCAGCCAGAACGACCGGGTGCGCAGCGCCTGCCATCGCGAGAAATCAGGGCCGCTGGTCCTGCTGCCAGCGCCCGCTGCGCCGTTCGATCCCGCCGCGGATGGCGCGGCGCCGTCGGGCGACAGCCCCAGATCCTCCGGGCTGCGCACCAGCAACAGCCATGCCGGCACAAACCCGACCAGCAGCGTCACGATGCCGAGCAGCAGCCAGCCGGCGCGCCAGCCCTGCTGGACAATCGCGAGTTGCGCGAGCAACGGCATCGCGACGAGCCCGCCCATCTGCGCCAGCGTCGCAACCGAACTGGCAAAAGCGCGGCGGCGCACGAACCAGTTGTTCAACGCGCCGTACAGCCCAAGCTCAAACGGTGCCGCCCAGTTCATCCGGGCGAGGCAGAACAGCGCATAGAACCACAGCAATGAGGTGGTCAGAGACAGCCCCATCAGCAGCACGCCGTTGACCAGAACCGCAGCGCACAGCACGAGCCGCGACCCCCGGCGATCGAGCACCGGACCGATCAGCGGCGCGACAACCGCCGCGAGCAACCCACCGAGCGAGGCCGCGCCCGAAATCGCGGTGCGCGACCAGCCGAATTCACGACTGAGCGGCTCGACAAAGATCGACAATGTCGCAACCGCCGGTCCCTGCCGCGCAAACCCCGCACAGCACAGGCACCCGAGCACGACCCACCCGTAAAATACCGGCAGGCGTGCATTGAGCAGGACGGCAAAGAAGGGGCGATGCGCCGACCCTGGAGCGGCCGGGCTCACCGGGGGACCAGCCCGCCCTCCCTATAAGTCAACACCTGCTGCGGGTTATGGGTCAGCATCGGCCGATGGATTCCAAACCCCGGAATGCGCTGGATCACCTGCTTCACCTGCTCGGCGGTGATCAGCCGGGTGCATTCGAACTGCCGCGGGGTGTTGGCGTGCCGCGGGCACCACAGGAAATCACGGTGGTCGAAGCGGTGGCGCGGGTCGTTCCAGCAGCTGTTGCAGGCGTGGAAATTGATGACCCGGTGCGGCGTCTCGAATTCGTTGGTCGGGTGGGTAAAGCCGCTGATCATCACCACCGGTGTTTCCGCCGCCCAGGCGAGCCAGGCGAGACCGCTCGACAGGCCGATAAAGAAATCGGCATGGCGCAGCCAGCGGGCGCGTTCCTGCAGTGGGCGGTCGCCGGTTTCGTCTTCGACGCCGTGCGGTATGTGGTTCCACACGATGCCGCTGCCGTGCACCGTCTTCTGGTCGATGCAGATGACGCGATACCCCGCCTCCTTCAGGAAGCGGACGACTTCGGGCCACCCCAGCGGGTTATTCCAGCACTTGCTTTGCGTCGTGCTCTGTACCGCGATGCAGACATAGGGCTCGGAGATTGGCCGGCTGTCGTCGTCGAAGGCCAGCCGGGGCGCGACCTCGGTCGGATCGACGCCGAGAATGTACCCGGCGGTGCGGTGCAGCCCGACATGGCGGAAATCGCAGGGCTGAAAGACGAGGTCCTTGTCGTCAAAGAACAGCCCGATGCTGTAGGTCGCGTAATAACGCTCGGGCGCGGCCTCTTCATGCGTGACGAACTCGATGTCCGGGTGGCTCGCGCGGAACAGCGGGATCAGCCGGTCGGCCATCGCGCAGGTCAACTTGCAGCCGTGCTTTTTCTGGAATTTGACCGCGTAAGGGAACCATCCGAGCGTGTCGCCAAGGGTGCCGACCGGAAACTGGATCAGGACCGGCTGGTCCTTCGCCGAATACTCATGGCGAAAGACGCTTTCCCCCTCTTGCCACGCCTCGACGCCAAACCGCACATAATAGCGTTTGGTGCTGCTGATGCGGCCGGCCTTGAGATCTGTTCGTAGAGGATGTTGCCGGTGTCGAGATCGGAAATCCGCACCCGCCACGGATGCGCCGTTTCGCTCACCAGAATGCGGCAGCCTTCGTTGAAATCGAAGCGCATGCCGTTGACGCCGTGCTGCGTCGGCACGGCCGCCGGCGGTGGATAAGCGGGCTTCGGCGGCGGCCCGTCGCCGGAGACGCGCGCCGACGACGACCCGCTCGCCGGCACCGCGCCGGCCGGTTCGCCAGGGCTTTGGACCTTCTCGACATTGCCGTCCAAGCGGCCGTCTCCTGTGAGTTATTATGAGCGAGCCACCCGATAGCTTAACGTGCGAGCAGAGACCACTCAATCGTAGGTCCACGTGTTGACCGCAAACACCCCATTTCCTCGCGCCCTCGCTTCCGGCGAGACCGAAACCGAGCGGCTTAAACGCGAAGAGCGTGCCTTGCGGGACCGCATCTCCGCCTTTCGCGCGTCGGACCGAGTGCCGCGGGATGAACTCCACAACCGGGATGAATAACCGTTACTTCGTTCTTCGATACCTGGAGGGGGTCGATGGAGGGCGCCCGTGTCGCCGTCATCCGGCCTTTAACAGGGCTTCCATGACCCGCTCACGGGTCAAGGGCAGGTCGCGCAGGCGGGTGCCGAGCGCTTGTGCGACGGCGTTGCCGATCGCCGCGACGGTCGGACCGCCGGAGGCCTCGCCGATGCCGAGCGGCGGGTTGTCGGTCAGCGGGTTGACCAGCTCGACCTCGATTTCCGGCACCTCGCTGAACCGCAGCACCGGATAGGTCTCCCAGTCGCGCGAGCTGATGCCGGCGGCGTCGAGCCGCACCCCTTCCTTGAGCGCCCAGCTGATCCCCTGGATGATGCCGCCTTCGAGTTGGTTGATCGCGCCATCCGGGCTGACCACCAGCCCGCCATCGGTGGCGCACCAGCAGCGCGTCACGCGGATGCTCTCGTCCACTTCGACCTCGGCGACGACGGCGGAATAGGCCGCGCGGTTCTTGTATTGCGCAAAGCCGATGCCGCGGCCTCGCCCGGCGCCGAGCGGCGCACCCTTCTGCCAGCCGCTCATCCGCGCCACCGCCTCGACCACCGCTTTGGCGCGTGGATCGGCGAGAATCGAGAGACGGTACTCGACCGGGTCTTTGCCGGCCTTTTCGGCCATCTCGTCGATTGAGGATTCGATCGCGAACACGTTGATCGTCGCACCCAGCCCGCGCAGTGACGAGGTGCGTACCGGCGTCTCGGCGACCAGATGATGCACGATGCGCTTTGCCGCGAAATCGTAAAGCGGCTCGCCGTTGCGAGTGCCGCCGCCGCCATTGGCTTCCGGCGGATCGACCGCAGCGGGCGCCGGCGGCGGGTCGGGCAGGGCCTCGGCGGCCAGCAGATTGCCGCCGCCACCCGGCCGGCTCGAATGCCGGCCGCTCCAGATTTCGGTGGTCCAGTCGGTGGGATAGCTCGACCCATCGAGCGCGGCACGCACCGTCGTCACCATCGCCGGGCTGACCGGCTCGAACCCGAACTCCTCGTCGCGCCGCCAGCGCACCCGTACCGGCGTGCCGGGCCGGCGCAAGGCGATGACGGCAGCATCGGTCGCCGCATCGTCGGCGCCGTTGTGGCCATAACAGCCCGGCCCCTGCACATGCTTCACCGAGATGATCGCCGGGTCGATTTTCAGCGACCGCGCCAGCGCGGCCTTCAGCGGATAGACGCCCTGGCAATGCGTCCACACCGTCAGATGGCCGTTTTCGTAAATCGCGAGGCCGCAGGACGGCCCGATCGAGGCGTGCGCGATGTGCATTCGCGTGTAGGTCGCCTCATAGCGTTGCGGCGATGGAATGATCGGCTCGGGCGGGCCGATCACGCGATCGATCGAGGGCTGCTGCAACAGCCAGCGCGCCTCTTCCTGAAACGGGTTGATCGCGTCGATATTGTCCCAGGTCACATGCGTCGGTGCGATGGCTGCGACGGCCTCGACGACCGTCTCGTCATTGCCGAGGATCGCGACGAAATTGCCGTCGCGCACGATATCGACCGGCCCTTTCGCGGCCCGGCGGATTGCCGCTTCATCGATCGCGGCGATCGTCGCGCCGCGCCGCGGCTGACGCACGACGCGTGCATGCACCATCCCGTCGAGTATCATGTCGTGCACGAACGCCGCGCCGCCGAACACCTTGTCGGCGAGATCGACTCGCGGCGCATCCTGCCCGACGACTGCGTATTCGGAGGCGCGCTTCGCCGGCATCGCGGCGGTCGCGTTCCGGCGCAGATCGACAGAACCCGCCAGCGACCAGTAATCGTGCCCGGTCGGCTCGCCACCGCGCAGCATCGCACCGTCACGCACCGTCAAATCAGCGCGCGGCAGACCCAACCGTGCTGCCGCCTCGCTGAGAAACAACCCACGTACCTCGGCACAAGCGAGGCGCAAGGCGATGCTGCCATACTGGATCGACTGGCTGCCCGAGGTGTAGCCCTCGTTCGGCGTCAGATCGGTGTCGCCGGTCTGCAACTGGATGCGGTCGAGCGCGACATCGAGTTCGTCGGCCGCGACCTGCCGCATCGCGGTCAGTACGCCCTGGCCGATCTCGACCCGGCCGGTCGAGACCGTCACCCGGCCGGGCATCGCGAATTGCACCCACTGGTCAAGCCGCGGGTTGGCGGTCAGCAACGCCGGTAGGCTTTGGGTCGAGTTCATGGCGAAACTCCGGCGCGCATCTGCGCCGCGGCGCGTTCGACGGCGCGCAGGATGCGGGTATGGCTGCCGCAGCGACAGATATTGTCGTCGAGCGCCAGCGCGATCTCGCGCCGCGACGGCGCCGGATTGCGGTTGAGCAAAGCCTTCGCCGATATCAGAATGCCCGGCAGGCAATAGCCGCACTGTCCCGCCTGCTCGTCGAGAAACGCCTGCTGCAACGGGTGCGGCCTTTCCGGCGTGCCGAGCCCTTCAATCGTCAGCACGGTTTTGCCGGCGACGACACCGAGCGGCTTGCCGCAGGCTTTCTCGGCATGGCCGTCGATCAGCACCATGCACGAGCCGCATTGTTCGAGGCCGCAGCCGAATTTGGTGCCGGTCAGCCCGAGATGGTTGCGCAAGACATCGAGCAGCGGCGTGTCGGGATCGGCGGCGACGCTGACCGCGCTGCCATTGACGGTAAGAAGAGTTGCTTGCATCGGCATGTCACCCACAGATATCGATGAGCTATAGCAAATCCGGCGGGTGGCACGGAATGCATGTCTTGATCTGCGGCGGCGGCGTTATCGGCGCCTCGACCGCGTATTTCCTGAGCTGCCGCGGTGTTGATGTAACAGTCATCGAGCGCACCGGTATCGCCTGCGCCGCCTCCGGCAAATCCGGCGGATTTCTCGCCGCCGAATGGTGCGACGGCACGCCGGTGCAGCAACTGGCGCGGCGCAGTTTTGCGCTGCATGCCGAACTGGCGGAGCGGCTCGGCGGCGGCGACTGGGGCTATCGCCGGCTGACCACCTATGGCGGCCATGCCGACCAATGGGCCTACAGCCACCGCCACGGCATTGATGTCGGCTGGCTGTCGGATAACGTCATCGTCAGCCAGCAGATCGGTTCGCCCTCGAACACCGCGCAGGTCCACCCCGCTTTGTTCACCGCCGCGATGATGCAGGCGGCGCAGGCACAGGGCGCCGAATTGCGCATCGGCCGGGTGACGGGTCTGTTGTGCGACGGCGACCGGGTCACCGGCGTCGATATCGATGGCAAGACCCTTGCCGGCGATGCTGTGGTGATCGCGATGGGGCCGTGGTCGATCCTCGCCGCGGCATGGCTGCCCCTGCCGGCGGTGTTCGGCCTCAAGGGCCATAGCATCGTGTTCGACACCGCCGACAATGTACCGGCCGAGGCGGCCTTCCTCGAATACCAGGAGGGACCCGGCGAGGCGCTGACCCCGGAATTCTTCCCGCGACCTGACGGCACGACCTATGTCTGTGGCATCTCGGGCGAGGAACCGCTCCCGGTCAACCCGGCCGACGTCGTACCCGACGACGAGAAGATCGAGCGCCTCTACCGCATGTGCTGCGACCTGTCGCCGGTGCTGGCGACCGCGAAAGTCCTGGCGCGGCAGGCCTGCTACCGCCCGATCGCGCGCGACGGCATCCCGGTGATCGGCCCGGTGCCGGGAATCGAGGGTGCCTACATCGCCACCGGCCATAGCGTGTGGGGCATCCTCAACGCCCCGGCCACCGGCGAAGCGATGGCCGAACTGATCACCGACGGGGCAACGCAATCGGTGGATTTATCGCCGTTCCGAGCGTCGCGTCTCCCGGTGCTGAACCCCGCCGGCCTGCGTGTTGACAGGCCTGATCGGCTCACGTGAAGCGACCACCGGCGGAACGGCCGCTGCCAGGCACTCCTGGCCGGGCTTGACGTGGCGACCCACGCCTTGGATCACGGCCATACGAGTGAAAAGACGTGGGTGCCCGGATCAAGAGTCCCGGGCAAAGGGAATTTGGAGACATCCTCTCATCTCCTTGGCCGGGCTTGACCCGGCTATCCACGTCTTCGACGCCGCTCCTCGTTCGCCGTCAGCGGATTCATTCGCGGGCGCAACCCGCCGGTGAGGCTGTTAATGTTGCCGCAACCAAATTCCGCTAGAATTCGCTATTCCTCCCTGACTGTTGTCGGATCGGTTAATGCGGTCGAGTTTTGGTGCCCGTTTGGCGCGGAAAATCAACTGGCTGGGTCAACCAGTCGAAATCCTGTGGCCGGGAGGTGTCGCGTCATTCACCTTTGACGACTTTCCGAAATCGGCGCTGAAGACCGGCGGCGCGATCCTCGAAAAGTACGGGGCCTGCGGCACCTATTACACGGCGATGCAATTCGCCGGGACACAGAACCACTTTGGTCCGATGTTCGAGATCAGCGACATCGCCGCGGCGCACCGCGCCGGTCACGAGATCGCGTGCCACACCTATAGCCACCTCGGCTGCCGGCGCGCCGGCTCAGCCGCGATCGTGGCCGAGGTCGACCGCAACTCCCAGGAGATTGCCGTGGCGCTCGGCGGCGAAGCTCCCAGCAGCTTCGCCTACCCCTACGGCTCCGTCTCGCTGACCGCACGGCGCGCGCTGAAAAGCCGGTTTTCGTCGTGTCGCGGAACCGCCGAAGGCGTCAATCGCGGGGTGGTCGATCTGGCCGATTTGCGAGTTCGTCACACTGTTCGCGCAACTGTTCGATCAGGCCGCGCTCTATCGCACGATCGACGAAGCCCACGCCACTGACGCCTGGATCATCTTCTATACGCACGATGTCACCGACAAACCGTCGGAGTGGGGCTGTACCCCTGCCCAGCTGGAGCTAGTCGCTTCCTACACCGCTGAAAAGCTTCAGGTCTTGCCGGTACGCGACATCGTTGCGCGCCTGCCGGTCGAAGCCACCCGCCGCGCCGGCTGACCTGCCAGAGCGACATCCAAGCAGGTTGAATCGGGTTAGGGCGGACGAAGTCCGCCGATGCGGCAGCGGCCTCCGGCGGACTTCGTCCGCCCTACACGGGCGCTTCGACCCGGCACCGTGCATTCTGACTAGCGATAAAGCGAACGCTGCACCCACGGGTGCCACAACAGCTTGCCGACGCCGAGCAGCGCGCGGTCCATCATTTGCACCCAGCGGCGGTCGTTGACGGCGCGCAGCAGTAATGCCGGAACCCCGAACACCAGTGCCTGAACGCAGCCGACCGCCATCATCCGCGCGGTCTGGGCCCGCAACGACAGGGTGGCGCAGAGAAATGTCGTGACCTGGCCGCGGATAAACGCGCGGCGCAGCAGAAAGCGCGGTTCGAGGCGGTTTTCCGGCACCGTCTCGAACACGATCGCTTCGGCGCACCACACGAGCTTGCGGCCGCGCCGCTCGATCTGCCACATCAGCAGCGCATCCTCGCCGCCGATCAAGCCGAATCTCGGATCGAACGGCTCCGGCCCTTCGATGCAGGTCTCTCGGCGCAGCAGCACGTTGCCAATGCCCGCGAGCCATGAGATAGGCGCGCCCGTCGTCAGCCCGAGATCGCGGGTGAACTGGCTGCTCGGATAGGGTTCGCCGGGATGGCAGCCCGGCGGAAAGCTCGCCCGAACCACGCCGACCACCACATCGGCGCCGTAATCCCGGGCCGTGTCGAGCAGTGCCGCGAGCCAGCCCGGCTCGGCCTCCTCATCGTCGTCGAGGAAGATCAGATAGCGGCCGGCGCTCGCCGCTACCCCGGCGTTGCGCGCGTGCGAGATGCCGGGGCGCGTCTCCCAGACATAGCGGATCGGAACGGTGATATGGGCAGCCATGTCTTCGACCACCACGCGCGCCGACCCGTCGGGGTTGTTGTCGACGACAACGATCTCCCATTCCTGCCCGGCCCCGCGCTGTGTGAGGCAACTCGCGACGGCCCGGCGCAGCGCCTCCGGGCGGCGATAGGTCGGGATGACAATGCTCGCTTCGATCATCGTCACACGATCTCGGTCAGGGCCTCGGGGCACCGGCCGACCGATGCGGCGAACTCCGCGACCTCCTCCGGCGTGAAGGGCGGCTGCTCGTAGGCGGCCAGATTGTCGCGCAGATGCCGGTCGTCGAGCATCGAGCACATCACCACGCCGACGCTCGGCACCGCCAGGGCATAGCTCAGCATCATCGGAAAGATGTCGGCTTCCTGCACGACCCGCCCGCTCGACAGGCGGAACAACTCGGGGCGAGACGCGTGCAACCGCCGCAGCCCGTCGGCGCCGGGGAACGGACTGTGCGCGATATAGGCGCGTTCGCGCGCCGGCAACCGCTCGGCCCCGCGCGAACAGATGCTGTTGATGAACTGAAAGATCATGCCGGGGTACTGGCCGGCCGCAGCAAGGCTGGAAGCGGTCGCGACGCTGGAGGCGACGCCGTAGGCGCGAATCTTGCCGACAGCGATCTGGGCGTCGAGAAACGTCGTGAGTTCCCCGGTCAGATCTTCCGGCTCGCATTCGTGCAGAAGCAGGATGTCCAGGTAATCGGTCTTTAGCGCCGCGAGGCTTTGATCCAGCGATTGCTGTGCGGCGGCAGGCGAAAACCGCTCGGCCGGGACGGACACGCTCCCGATCATCGCCCGGAACAGCGAGCGGGAGCCGGGAATTGCCGCAAACAGCTTTTGCGCGAAGGGCTTGAGCCCGCGCAGCGCGGTCGCAGCGCGCGGCGCCACCAGCCCGAATTTGCTGGCAATCACGACCCGGTCACGCCTGCCGCGCAGCGCCTCGCCGAGCAGCAACTCGGCCTCGCCATAGCCGTAGAGCCGCGCGACATCGAAATGGGTAATCCCGGCATCGAGCGCGGCGGCGACGGCGCGCAATGACTGCTCGCGCCCGACGCGGCCCATGATGCTGCCGCAGCCAAAGCCGAGCCGCGACGACGGCCCGACCCCGGGCGCGACCGTGACGTAGTCCATGCTCAGGCCGCCGCGACGACGCGCCGCGCCGGTGCGGCCGGCTCGGCCTCCGGCAAACCGGCAAGGTCCGCGGCGATGTGCTCCGCGAGCCGCGCCGACAGGGCCGCGATCAGCAAGGTCGGGTTGGCTTGTCCGGAGGTCGGAAACACCGAACTGCTGGCAATAAACAGATTGGGTGTGCCGTGGACGCGGCAATCGGCATCGACGACGCCATTCCCGGCCCCGGCCGACATCCGCGTCGTGCCGATCTGGTGGTAGCCATCAGATGCCTGGTCCAGCACGCACGCCTCGCGCTCCCCTTCGGGCGCATGGTATTCGAGATGCCCGATACCGGCCTCGCGCAGGTTGCGGTCGATCACCCTATGGCTCTCGACCACCGAGCGCGCGTCGATCTCGCTGAACCGCAAATCAACGCGGAGCCGCGGCAGGCCGAGCCGGTCACTGATATCGCCGAGTTGCACCGTGCTGTCAGGGTTGGGCGCCTGTTCGGTGTGGTAGAAAAATGCGTACCGGCCGGCGGAATTGCTGATCTCGAACATCGGCAGGCGGGGCCGTGCGGCATACCGCCCGTGCAGAAACTTTGCCGCTTCCCGCACCGCAACAGGCAGCCCGCGTAGGACATTGCCGACATGCTGCGGCACCTGCCGCACCCCGTGCTCGAAATGCTTGCGGCGGATCACTTCGGGCGCCAGCACCTGCCCCAGGCCCGGTGTGGCGAGGGCGAGATAGGCGAGCGACAGGATGGCGCTGCGATGCGCCGGGTTTTCGAGCGGTGTGTTGATCGGGAAGCTCGCCATGTTGAGCAGCCCGTGCTCGCGCTGCGCCTCTTCCGATACCGTGATGCGGCGGCGCACGTAGCGGCCGCCGGCATCGACGAAGAAGTTGAAGACACGCGGCGGCACCGACGGCGCCAACACGATATCGGCGATCCGCCCCTCGGCATGGCCCATGTAAAAGCGTCCGAGTGCACCGTTCGAGCCGCCGAACATGGCGGGCCGATCGCGGCGTGCGGCGAGCAGCAGCCGGGTGGTTTCGAGGCCGCCGCACGCCAGCACGACCGCGCGGCTGCGCAGCGTGCGCTGCTCGCCTGACGGAAAAACCGCGACGACGCCCGCGATCCGGCCGCTCACCGGATCGATGTCGAGCCCAACAGCGACAACGCCAAGGCAAACACGCAGCCCCTGATCGTTCGCCAGCGGCGCGGCATGCAGCTGTCGCAAATTCCGCGCGTCGCTCCAGCGCTCGAGGTGGTCGAAGCGGCATTCCGCCGTGTTCGGCACGTCGGGCGATGGATTGGCGAAGATCGCGCCGCCGCCGTCGAGATA
Source organism: uncultured Alphaproteobacteria bacterium (assembly GCA_963737875.1). Lineage (GTDB taxonomy): Bacteria > Pseudomonadota > Alphaproteobacteria > ATCC43930 > CGMCC-115725 > DATARH01. Next base: position 142,665 of record CAVTUM010000022.1, read on the forward strand.
TTGCAGACCGATCTCGTACCACGGGCGGATATCGGCGTGCCGCAGCGGCCAGCCGCTGAACGGCACATAGGGACGCACGGCGAAGTCGATGTCGTCGAACGGCACGCACCGGCCGCCCCATAGCAGCGACGTGCCGCCGAGCGCGCGGGCCACTGCGAGGCGCATTGGCACATGACGCCGCGGCTCAACCATCTCGGCATCCGCAAGTTCCTGGTAAGCCGGGTCCTGCCCGTCCATGCCGCCGGCGAGCAGCACGACCTCGACCCCGTGCCGCCGCAACTCCAGCGCCTGCACGATGCCGGCCGGGCCGGCGCCGACCACGATCACCGGAGCGGTCTGTGCGCCGAGCCCCGAAGCATCCTCAATGATCATGCGACACCTCTTCTGGAGCATGATCGGATGACGTTGAATCCCCCTCTCTTTTCAAAATTCCCGCGAAAGCGCTTAGACGCCGACTTTGGCCGAAAGCACCCCTGCTTTGTCATTCCGGGGCAGCCCGCAGGGCTGAACCCGGAACCCAGGAACACCGTCTTCGCCCTTTTGGCGCCGTCCGTGTTCCTGGGTTCCGGGTTCCTCGCTTCGCTCGGCCCCGGAATGACAAAGGAAGAGAGCATTTCCCCTCGAAATTGGCGTCTAGGCGCTTTCGCGGAGATGACGGAAAAAGGGTGAACATGGCTCTCGTAAAACCTAGCGTTCGGCCGGAAGCTGTCGCGTGTCGAGGGGAGGCGTTCGCGTCGGATCGTGACGGTCCTCGCGATAGAGCGGCATCAGCGTCTTGGGTGACCAGAACACCTTGCCGAGCCCGGCGGCAAGCTGCACCGCGCAGGACAGCCAGCGCGGATGCCGCATCAAGCGGCAGACCAGCGTCGGCACTGCAAACAAGGCGGCTTGCGCCGCGCCGGCCAGCATCACCGCGACCATCCTGCCGCGGGCCGGTGGTTGCAGCGCCCCCCAGGTCGAGGCCGAAACCTGCCCGCCGCTAAAGGCGCGCCGCAGCAGATAACGCTCGGTCAGCCGCGACGCCGGGATCGTTTCGTGCACGCTCGCCTCGGCGCACCACACCATCTTGCAGCCGCGCTGCATGAGTTGACGGAACAGCAGCGTGTCTTCGCCACCGGCAAAGCCATAGGCCAGGTCAAATGGCTGCGTGCCCAAATCGCAGCGCTCGCGGTCGATCATCGTGTTGCTGATGCCGGGGCTGCCGAGCAGTGGCGAGCCCTTCGGCATCGATGATCCGGTCGGCATCTGCTCGTCACGGGTAAAGCGCCACTGCGCCACACGAGGCACCTCCGCCCCGCTCGGAAAATCGGGATGGATCAGCCCGAGCGATACCCCGGCTGAAAACCGCCGCAGCGTCGCAACGTGCGCGGCCAGCCAGCCGGGATCAGCCGCCTGATCGTCGTCGAGAAACGCGAGATAGCGGCCCTGGGCCGCCGCGACGCCGGTGTTACGCGCGTGCGATATGCCCGGACGGCGTTCGGAGATGTAGCGGATCGGCGCATGGTCATCGCGGGGCAGCGCGGCCACCACCTCGCGGGCTGAGCCATCCGGATTGTTGTCGATGACGATGATTTCGTAGGGCTCCGCCCCCTCCTGCGCCAGGCAGCTCATTACCGCGCGAACCAGGGTGTCGGGGCGCTTATAGGTCGGAATGATGATGCTGGTGACAACCATCCGCACGGACCCCTCAGGCCAGCCATCGCCTAACACCGCCACCCCATCGATGGGGAGCGCGGGGCGATCCTGGACCGGATGCGGTTAAAATATTCTTTAGTGCACCAGCAAGATAGCGTATCCGGGGCCGCGAACAACATCGAGGCGCAGGTGCCCGCCCCCTCCCCGCGCGTCGTCGCCTTGCGTAAAATCGCCAGCATGTCCGCCATCACCACGCCGGTGCGGCAGGACTGGCCGTGACAGCGCAGGGCGCCCCCAATGCCCCGTTGCCGGGGGAACGCTGCACCCCGGCCAGGCCCCCCGTCGCGATCCTCGGGGTGCCGATCGACGATGTGTCGACTGGCGAGGCAATCGAGCTGATTACCCGCATGATGCTGTCGGGCCGGCCTCACTATTTTGCCACCGCCAACGTCGATTTCCTCGTGCAGGCCCAGCATGATCCCGAGCTGCACCGGATCCTGCTCGACGCCGATCTCGTGGTCTGCGACGGCAGCCCCGTCCTGTGGGCGTCGCGGCTGCTCGGCCACAAGCTGCCCGAGCGCGTCGCCGGGTCAGACCTCGTGCCGTTGCTGTTGCGCGTTGCGGCCGAACGCGGTTTGCGCGTGTATCTGCTGGGCGCGACCGGGGAATCCATGGCCGACGCGATCGCCCGGCTCAGGCGCGAGTATCCCGGCTTGGTTGTCGCCGGCCATTATTCGCCGCCCTTCGCGCCGCTGCTCGACATGGATCACGCGGCGATCACCGGGCGGATTCGCGACGCCCGGCCCGACCTGCTGCTGGTCGCGTTCGGCTGCCCGAAGCAGGAAAAATGGATCGCGATGCACAGCCGGACCCTGGGCGTGCCGGTATCGGCAGGGATCGGCGCGAGCATCGACTTCCTGTCCGGCCATGTTCGCCGCGCCCCGTTATGGATGCAGCGGATCGGCCTCGAATGGGCATTTCGCCTGCTGCAGGAGCCGCGCCGGCTGGCGGCGCGCTATGCCCGCGACTTCCGCGTCTTCGGGTGGCGGCTCCTGGCGCAATACCGGCTGCTTGGGCGACACGCCAGCGGGCTGGAGAAGCGGCCCGCAACGGGAGCGATCGCAGATGGCCGCGATCGTGTTCTCGATCTTGCCGCGATCGAGGCGATCGACAGCACCGGCCTCGGCTTCCTGCTTGGCTTGCGCCGTGACATCCGTGCGGGCAACGGCGAGTTGGTACTGCTGGCGCCAAGCGCAGCGGTTGTCCGGGCGCTGCGGCTGATGCAGCTCGATGACGTATTCCCGGTGGCGCCCGACCTCGCCAGCGCCCGGCGCCTCATCGACGAACGGCGTCGGCAGCGCGCTGAATCCGTGTCCGAGAACGCTGCTCTCGACGGCGTCATCGCATGGCATGGCGAGTTGACGGCGGAAAATGTTCACTCGGTGTGGCTGGCCACCCAGCCGCATGCCGAGCAGCGCGCGAAAGCTGGCGGTGCTTTGACGATTGACCTCTCCGACCTGCGCTTCGTCGACAGCGCCGGGTTGCTGTTGATGAAGCGCGCGCAGCAGTCCGGGACTCCGCTCGCCTTTCGCCAGCCCTCGCCCGCCGTGCGGCGGATCGCCCGGCTGGCCGGTGTCGAGCGCTCGCTGTTCGACGCCGATGACGGGCGACGCGTTTAGGCGATGTGGCGGGGTCAGCGCGGCGGCGCGGCGGCGAAGGCCTGGGCCATTGCGGTGTAGGCCGGCTTGGGCTTGTAGTCGGCGTCGAACGGCAGGGGCCGCGGCGGCAGGCCGTCGGTGCGGCGGGTATCGGCGTATTGGTCCGCGCCGACCCAGGTATAGCGATCGGTGATGCCCCAGGTGACCACCGATTTGACCGCGGGATGCGCCAGCGCCACATCGAGGAACCGGCGGTATATCGTGGCGACGTCGGCATCGCGCCGCGCGATGTCAGACGGCGCCCCCTTGTCGATCACATCGAGTTCGCTGAGCTGAATCTCGTAGCCGCGCGAAGCGATTTCGTCGAGCAGCTTACTCAGAACGCGCTCGTTGAAGTGTCGCGGAAACAGCGAAGCGCGCAAATGGCTCTGGAGCCCGATGATATCGACGGGCGTGTTGCGTTTCTTGAATCCGTCGAGCAGTATCAACAATGATTTGCGGCGATCTTCCTGGAAATCAATGTCGAGTTCGAGATCGTAGTCGTTGTAGACGAGCTTTGCTTTCGGATCGCCCTCGCGCGCGGCCTGGAAGGTCAGGTCGATATATTCCGGACCGATTTTTTGCATGAAGATGCTGTTGCGCAGCCCGTCGGGCCGGCCGTCGATCGCCTGGATCGCCTCGTTGACGACGATCCAGGCATAGACGCGGCCGGCGAAATGCTGGCACGTCTTGGTCGAGAAATCCTTGATCGCCTGGATCGCTGCGGTTCGATCGGGAAGTTCCTTGAACCAGGGCGCCGGCCGCTCGTGCCAGACAAGCCCCTGGGCCAGAAACTCCATGTGGTTTCCAAACGCCCAGGCAAAATCGAGATCGATCGGCGCGTAGAGCGCCTTATCCGGGGTCGGCGCGATTTCATCCCAGTGCGCACGCGAGCAGGCGAAGAGGCCGCATTCCCGCGCGGCGAGCGCCTCATACGCCTGATCCTTGGGAAATACCTGCGGCAGGATCGCCGCGCCATAGATCAGACCGCGCGCCTTCGCCAGCTGGCGCAACGGCACCGCCGCGGCGGCTCCGCCCGTCTGGCCGAACGCGGCCCCGGCGATGGCAGCCTGCCCCGCCGCCGCCAGAAAGGTCCGGCGGGTCAAGGTTCGGGTGGATGAGGTGAAAAGCGGACGCGTGCTCAAACCCAGCTCCAATCGTCTCAGTATCTACTTGATCGGTTATCCGGCTAGTAGGTTGCGTGCGAGCCAAACAAGCGTCGCAGCCTCAGCATCGGCAACTCGACAACATGGTAAGACAGCATCGATAACGCCACCGATATGAAGCCAGCAGCCAGCAACGTACCGACCTCTCCCATGACATTCAACCGGGTCAGCCAATCCAACACGACCAGATGATAGAGATAAAGGGAATAGCTCAGCTTTGCGATATATTGACAGCTCGCCGAACTCGATAACCGCCTTGAAAACTCCCGGTATGGCTCCGGTCAACACAGGCGCAATAATCAGGAACAACCCGAACCCTTCGAGGGTATAGCGAAATGTCTGCCGGTAGAACTCGTTTCGAACAACCAACGCCAACACCAATACCAACAAACCTGAAACCAGCATGCGGGTATCGGCTGCAGCCGTTATTTTGGTGCGCAGGTGTTCATCCTGCAAGGCCAGCGCCAGTATCACGCCAAAAAAAATGCAATCGATACGCGTATCCGTTCCGATATAAATCCGATACCAATTGGCATGGAGAGCACTGGTCAGAATTATCCGCCACAGCAAAACCAGGAGCGCCGCACCGGCATAAACGACGATGGTGGAGCGCAAACCGGCAAACCGGATGAGCAGCAATAGCGTTGCTGGAAACAACAGGTAGAAATGCTCCTCGATCGCCAACGACCATAGCGGTATCGGATAGGCAACCTCGCCTGCGTAAAGCTCGGCGTAGTTGTACAAGTAGAGGATTGCCGCGCTGATCGAAAACGGGCTGAACACATCAAGCGAAAGGTAGAAGGTGACCACGGACACCAGAATTGCCACATACAGGGCCGGGCACAGCCGCAAGACGCGGCGTGCGTAGAAATAGCGAAAGCGCAGTCGCCCGGTATCACGGATTTCGGCGTGCAATAACGAACAGATCAGATATCCGCTGATGAAGAAAAAGATCGTCACCCCCAGACCACCCGGAATGAGGTCGGTCAGGTAGTGCGAGGCAATCACCAGGAGGATCGAAACCGCGCGCAGTCCATCGACCGCCGGCAGGTGGGTCAAACGAGACCCCGCCTGCGGCCGGGCAGCGGGTTCCGCCGCTGGAACAGCGGTGGTCGCGCTCAACCCCGTTTCTCCCGGCGGCGATGGCTGGGTCAACCGGCTGCTGTGCGCGTAGCGGCACCCCTGGCTGTCGTCACCGGCGGATCGACGAGCGGCCGCCGCACTTGCCACAGCCGCCTCAGCATCAGCGCAATATTGACACCCTGGCCGATCGCCAAGCCATAGAGCGTCCAGGTATAACCGTGCCAGAGGGTCAACCCGATCGTCGCGCCAGCGGACACCGGCGCCGAGATGATCGTCACGTAGGCGAGGAAGCGAAATTCGCGAATAGCCTGGAGGCCGGTCGAGAGGATGCCGGAGATCGCATCCTGGCCGGCCACAAGGGACCAGGGCAACAGCAGCATCAGGGCTTCAGGATATTTCGCGCCCAGAAAATAGCGCTCGATCACGCCCCAGCTCAGCCACAAGAGACTGCACCACACGGCAAACCCGCCGCCGGCCGCCACCAACGGCATGATCAGCCGCCGATCGAAGGCACGATACTCGCCGGTGGCCCATAAATTCGCGAGTTGCGGCAACGCGGCCCGTCGCCATGCGATCAGCATCGTCTGCCCCGGCCGGAACAGCAGCCCGACGGCATTGATCGAGCCCAGTTGCGCGAGGCCGACCAGCCCGGTCGTGATGTACGCGTAGCTGCGCGCCTGGATATGGGTGGACACAACCCCGGCGAGCATCCACATCGACTCGCCAAGGATGCTCCTGTACGCGCCGGTCCAGCCGCGGCGGAGCACGCGAACCCGCAGGCGCAGCGACGCGCACAATCGCCCGGCGACACCGCCCAGGGTCAACCCGATAAACAGCTGACCGAGGGCCGCCAGATGCTGCGGCCATAACAGCATCGCAGCGACCAGTGTGGCCGTAATCGCGAGATAAGGCCCATCCACCATCATCAGCAGCGGCATGTCGTCATGGCCAAAGGCGACGCTGCGGCAATATTCGCGAAAGAGTTCAGCGGCGATAAAAGCCGGGATCGCAAGCGCGGTCAGCAGGTCCCCGGGAATCCATTCGGCCTCGCCAAACAAGGTCACCCCCAGGACAACCAGCCCGACGAACCCGACGAACAGCAGGTTGACGGTGCCGAGCGCCCCTTCGAGACGCTCGCGATCATGCTCGTCACGCTGGGCCGGAGCGTGGACCCCGAGCGGCGTGCAGACCAATGCGCTCTGCACCCCGATCGCCAGGTTGGCGGCCGCGATCCAAAGGCCATAGGTGCCGAATTGCGGGGCCGACAACAGGTGCACCAGCGAAAACGTCACGACAAAGTTGAACAGGCTGATCGCGACCTGATCGACAGCGACCAGAGCGTACCGGTAACTCGGGAGACAGATGCCAAATCGCAACAAGACGCGCCGGGGCAACACAACAACATTCCGCAACGCGTTCATGCCGCCTCTTTAGCCCAAAACGCTTAACGATCAAATAAACTCCCCCGGCGAGGCAGCCTGCCGAACCGATGCCTCCCTACATAGGGTCAGCAGCGCGGGCAACAGTGGCATCGGACGCCGTGTCCGACGCGGGTTCTGGTGGAGGAGTTACGCGGATGACCGCGCCCGATCGAGAGAGCACCGGCGAGGCCCGGAGCGACCCCGCCGATGCTGTGATCGTGGCCTTGCAGGCTGAGATCGCGGCGCTTCGCCCGCGGTTGGCGCGCCTCGAAGCGGCCTTGGACGACCGACCATTTTCCGGCAACCGCAGCGACGCCGCCCCGCACAGCGAAATCGACCGGCTGAAGGCGGAACTCGCTTCCCGCGACGAACGGCTCGCAGGATTGGAAGCCGCGGCGGAACAGCGCATCGCCGCTCTGGGCGAAACGCTGGCGAGCCTCGAACAAAGCGTCAGCTGGCGCGCGACCGCACCGCTGCGGACCGCCGTCGCGATGGTGCCGACACCGGTTCGCTCGGCGGCCTTCCGGATCTTCCGGGGGGTCTATTGGGTGTTGACCCCGCACCGCATGGCATCGCGGTTTCGCTGGATGGTGGACAGCCCGATCCTGCAGCGCAGCGTCCGTCGCATCGCCTCGCTCAGCGACGAAACGCGGGTTCGCCTTGGCACCCCGCTGCGCCGGGCTTACGGGCCCAATCCGGTCGAGCAACTCGACATTTTTCCGGCGAGTTCCCCGGCGAACTCCCCGGCCGCCCCAATTTTCGTGTTCGTGCATGGCGGCGCGTGGCGCGAAGGGCATGCGCGCGACTATGCGTTTCCCGCCGAAATGTTCGTCAAGGCCGGCGCCCACTACGTCGCGCTCGACTTCATGGAGAAGATGGAAGCGGGCGGAGACCTTCGCGGCATGGTGGAGCAGGTTCGCCGCGGCATCGCCTGGGTCTACAACAACGCCGAGTCGTTCGGCGGCGATCGCGAGCGGCTTTACATCGGCGGCCATTCGTCGGGCGCGCATCTCGCCGGCGTCGTGATGGTGACCGACTGGCAGGGGCAATTCGGCTTGCCGCCGGATACCGTCAAGGGCGGCTTGTTGATGAGCGGCATGTACGACATGACGCAAATCCGCCGCTCGATGGACTATGCCTTTCTCGGCGGCTCCGAAGAAACGGACGTAGAGTTAAGCCCGCGCCATCGCCTCGAACACCTGGAAGTGCCGCTGACGATCACTTTTGGGACCGAGGACGGACCGGAATTTCAGCAGCACACCCGCGATCTCGCGGCCGCGGTCCGCGCCGCCGGAAAACAGGTGGAACTGATCGCAGCCGACAATTTCGGGCACATGGAGATGCTGGAGTTGCTGGCGAACCCGTATGGGCCTAACGGCCGGGCAGCGCTTGCCATGATGCGACTGCCGCCGGTCTAAACAGCGCCCGGCTCAGGGCAGCAATCCGACGCGCTCGATCAGTCGCGGCAGGACATCCGCGTAGATGTGATGGGCCATCCGCCATTCCCGGGCGGTCGCACAAAACAGGCGCCACGGCGCCCGCGCCAGGGCATTCGGCATCACAACATTCGTACCGTCCGGAAGCGTCTTCGGAAGGGCGGCAAGCCGGTCGGGAAAGGCGTACTCGACAAAGTTCATTCCGGCGGCCATCGACATGTTCATCTTGAAGAAAAACCGCGGGTTGCATTCAAGATAATAGACCGCGCCGTCGTCAGTCAGCCGCATATCGAAATTGTAGACACCATCGAGCCCCAGATGTTCTACAAGGCGAGAAACATCGCGGAAAATGCCTTCGTGGTGGAAGGTATGATACACCCGGCCGGTAAAGCGTTGCCCGATGATCGCGGTTACTTCACCCGACCGGGCAAAGATGCTGGCGCCGATATCTTCGCCCGGAATGAACTCCTGGGCAATGATCGGGCGGTAGTTGATCGCGGAGAGTCGTTCGACATTGTCGCGGTCGATGACAAAGCAACCGTGGCTGCCCGAGTTCGCCAATGGCTTTGCGACAATCGGAAACTGTATGGCTCCGCGCGCAATGTCATCGGCCAACGTCGCGACATCGGCGTGGAGGGTGCTTTGCGGGCAGCGTATGCCAAGGCTATCGCACAATTGCACAAAGGCCCATTTGTCGTTGAGCCGGTCAAAGACATCGAGCGGGGGCAGCGGAAAGCACGATGTCTCGATCAGCGCGCGGCAGGCGATCAGCGCGCGTGTCGACGGTGCGTCCCCGGGGAGCACCATGTCGATCCCCAGATCGCGCACCAGACAGTTGATTTCGAGCGCCAGCCCCTCGTCGTAATGGCCGCTGACGATGTGCTCGCTATCGAAATACCTGCTGCAATAGCGCGACAGCCGCAACCCGCGAGCGCCGGCATCGCCCAGCACGAAAACCTCGGCATCGCAGGCCGCCGCACAGGCCAGAACCCGGTAGGGCATTTCATAAAGCGAGGCCAGCAATAGCAGGCGGCGGCGTCCGGGAGAGCGGGGTTTGACGCCGGTCCCCTGGTTGCCCGCGACAGGCTCGGCCCCCGGCTCGACTCCCGGCTCAGCCGCGGCGGTCCGCGCCATCGGGCCGCCGGCCGCGCCGGGCGCGGGCCAAGGTTCTGCCAACTGCGCCATCGTCCTTCCTATGCAGCTTTCGCGACCTCTGGAACCGACATTGGTTTGCGTGGCAGAGAATGCGACAGATGACGGCCCAGCCGGAACGCCGGATGCTTTGCGCCGGCCACGAAACGCATCACCGGGCCAAAGCTGTTGGCCGCCGCAAGCCCGACAAAGTGCAGTCCGGGCACCGAGCTTTCGTAGTTCGCCGACAGCACCGGCGTCCCCTCGACCATCCGCAGCGCCGGCAAGAGTGCCCTGTCGAGAAAATCGAGACGGGCGAGATCGACCCGGTAACCCGTCGCCATCACGAGATGATCGCATTCGATCGTCTCGCGGACCCCGTCAGCCGCCGCGGTGACAAGCCGGATGTGGCCATTCGCATCGTCAGCCCGTTCGATCGTTCGCGCACATCGCACATCGACCCGGCCGAGCACGCGATCCCTGACGAAATAGCCGCCCGAGGGTCCCAGGGTGCGGCGCACCAGATCAAGGCGTTGCCGCTCCGGCAACAGGTGAATGAGGTGAGGCGCATCGTCGCAAAACCGCAGAACCCAACCGTCACCAATCTTGGATGGTGGGCGATAGCGCAATACACGTTTGAGTAATCTCGGCCTATCGGTCGGCGATCCGTGGAATTTAAGCTCGGGACGCCGGGTGACGAGCGTCACCTGGGCGCCGACCTCATGCAGCAGGGCCGCGAGGTCGAGCGCCGACGAACCCGCGCCCAGCACTGTGACCGTCCGGCCGGCGAAGCGATCGAGGGGGCCATAGGCGCTGCTGTGCGACGCAAGTTCCGCCGGCAAATGGGCGAGCCCGGCCGGGACGTGTTTGAAGGGAAGCACGCCGATCGCCAGGACAACGTGGCGTGCCGCAACGGTTTCGCCCTCGGCAAATTGCAGCCGGTAGGCATCGTCGGGGCGGCTCAGGCTTACCAGCCGTTTCGTCTCGAGATGCGGAACCTGACTCGCCTGAAACGACAGCCCGTAGGAGACAAAATTCTCCAGCGAAACCGGGATCAAATGCGGATCGTGGGCGATGCCGCGGTCGCGGCAGAAGGCGGCGAGCGTCGACCGGCTGCCGGGGTCGGACAGATCGGAGGCGTCGCCGTCCGATTTCAGGTGCATGCCGGGCGGCATGTTCTGCTGCCACGCCAACATGGGCTGGCCGAAAATCCGGTGGTCGATGCCGCGGTCCCGCAAATGAGCCGCGACCGACAACCCGTAGGGACCAGCGCCGATTATCGCAACATCAACAAAGCTCGGCATCGCCGCTTGCTACTCCGGAAAAGCATGCTCGAAAAAGCGGGTGAGATCAGGCGTCGGGTGAGGTCAGGCGTCCTGCATCTCCAGTTGAGCATTGCGGCGGCGAGCGCCGCTGAGCAACTGCAGGCCCATTTTCACCTTGTCGCCCAAATTCTTCTGCGAGACGCAGGTAATCAGGCACAATTTTTCGCAGGCCACAGTGTCGGCCCGGATGGTCTTGGCGTCGTCGCTGCGCCAGATTTCACGCGCCGACTGCCGCTTTACATTGCCGATCGCCGGAAAGTCGACATTGCAGACCTGAACATCGCCATTGGTCCGGATGAAATAGTTGCGCAGCCCGACCCGGCACGGCATCAGCTCGCGCGGCGCGGATTTCTCGCGAAAATGATCGGGCATCAGCCGCAGCACGTGCTCCGGGGTTAGCACCGGCGCGCCGGCCTTTTTCATCGCGACGACTTTTTCGATGACCTGCTCGAACTCCGCCAGGTCCTCCTGCTCGATCCACAATTCGTCGTAGGTTTCCGGCGTCCAGCGGCCCATCGGCTGCGGGCTGATGCTGGTGGCGCCGATCTCCTGCGCCCACTCGATCAAGGCGGGGAGATGCCGGAAATTGCGCGCGCCGAGCGTCGGCTTGATCGTGATCGGGAAAACCACACCCTGGCGCCGTTGCTCTTCAACCAGATACTTGATGCCGGCGCTGAGTTTGCCGAACAGCCCGGGATAGCCCCGCAGGTAATCATGAACCTCGGCGCTCGGGGCATCGACCGAGACGTTGACGTTGAACGGCCTCGCGGCCACGACCTTGGCAGCATTGCGCGCGGTCAAGGCAGAGCCGTTGGTCGTCACGCCGGCCGAGATAGCGTTCTCGTGGCACCACGCCAACAGGCCGATAAACCCCGGCTTGATGAAAGGCTCGCCGCCGCTGAAATTGATCGAGAACTTTCCGACGAAATCCTTGATGCTGAGCAAGGCGTTCTGCCACTCCTCGATCGTCATTTCGTCGCTATAGGCCTTCATCCGCCAGTATTCGCAGTAACGGCATTTGACGTTACAACGCTCGTTGACGAGGCCATAAAAGGTGATCGGGCGCGTCCGGTCGACGCCGGTCTTGAGATACAGTTCTTCCGCAACCGCGTTCTGCGTATGCTTCCACGCCAACTCCGTCAGCGTCAGTATGTCCATAAAAGGCTCCCTGGCAGAACGGTTGCGCCGCAACGGCCGTCAATGTGTCGTCGTCGGATCGCCAACAGCTCCGTCTCCCTTCGCGCATAAGACAGCAACAGCACTAAAATACCCTTAATCGCGCGGAATGCCGGTCATGCCGCGACATCCGCAAGGCCTCTATATCTGGCGCGATTGATCGGACGCCAAGCGCAAGCTTGCCGGGCGTGCGGTCGGTGCGGCGATCTGGCTGTCTTTTGGCGCCGAGCCGACCCGCTTCAGCCAGTCGGTGAGCGGTCGTTCGATCAGAACGTGGATGGCGCCCCCGAGAATCGCACTCGCCGCCAGGCAGAACACCACCATGACCGGCTGAAAAGCCGCGTCGTTGACCTCGAATTTCGCGAACAGCACGGCGCTGCCGCTGGTGACCAGGAAATGCACGAGGTAGATGGCATAGGAGGCATCGCCCAGAAACAACAGCCATCGTGGCAAATGCCCCAGGAGCCGCTCTTCCAGGGAAACCGCGGCAGCGACAATCGCCAGCGCCGGAAGCCCCCAGGTGACAACCCGCAGGTCGCGCCCGCCTTCCGGCAGGACCGCGATCGCGACAAAACCGGCGCCGAGCAGAAGCCACGCCCAGGCCTCGCCGAGGCGGCGCCCCTGCAGCACCAGCATCGCCAGACAGACACCGGCAACAAACTCCAACTCCAGCGTGTTGGCGAGATCGGTAACCGCGGGCCAGGATTCTGTCCTGAAGGGCGAGATCAGCGCCAGCACCCCAAGGATCGGCACGAGGACCTTAAGAACATTGGCTTTGAGAAACAGAGCCAGTGCAAACAGGACGTAGAACAGCATCTCATACGAGAGCGTCCAGCCGACCGGCAGGACCGGCGCGATATCGCCGCTGCCGTCATAGCTCGGCACGAACAGGTAGGAGGCGATTACATGGTAGGGGGTAATCGCCCCGTGCAGCGACTGCTCTGGAAAAGCGAGGTTTCCGAGCAGCTTGACGGTGGTGATCAACCAGTAGAGCGGCACGATGCGGATGATCCGCCGTCTCAGAAACTCGCGCCAGCCATCACTCCGCCGGGCCAGCCGGCGAGACGAGATCAGCATCACGAAGCCGCTGATGACAAAGAAGATGTCGACACCGGCGGAGCCGTTGGGCCAGCGGAACGCGGACGCATCTATCCGCTGCTGCCACGCCTCGAGCGCGTGGAAAACGACGACGACCAGCGCGGCGACCGCGCGCAGCGCCTGGATCGTCTGAAAATCATGACGCGCCGGCGAGCGCTCTGCCGCGGCGCGCCCGCTGCTGTCGTCCACCGCGACCGTCGCCATCAGCGCTGCACCAAAATCGGCGAGAGGGGCGAGGCGAATTGACGCGACGGCACCGCGGCCCGGCTCGCCGTGCGGGCCGCCTGCACCTCACGCCCCAGATGGACGAGTAGCGCGGCAAACAGCACCCATAAGAGGCCCTCGGAAAAAAACGCATATTCCGTGAGGCCCTCGACAAAAATCGCGGCAAGGACCGCCAGCGGGAAGACGACCTCCGCCGCGGGCGACAGTAGCACGCGAACAGCGCGACCGAACGCGGCGAGCCAGGCGAGGGCGGCACAGGCACAGCCGGTCAGCCCCAGATCAAGCGCCAGCTGGATCCAGATATTGTGGGCGTTCGGCGCCCTCCAGCTTAGGATCGCCCAGACCTGATTGACCTCGCGGCTCTGCGGAATCCAGAACGTACCGAAACCGTAGCCCAAATAGGGCCGCTGTTCGATGTATGGCATGACAACCTGCCAGATTCGGGTGCGCGCGCTGAGTGTCGGATCGCGCCCCAACGTCACCATCAAGTCACCAAACGAACTCACGACGATCGCGCCGCCGGCCAGCCCCAACACAAGCAAGACAAAGGCGGCAACCATCCCGGGACGGCTGCGGTGGCGCACGGCCGTCGCGAGAAAAACGACATAGAGCGCGACGAGCAGGAGGAGTACGGGCGTCTTGGACTGGCTTTGCCACAGCAGGAACAGATTGGCGGGAACTACAAAACCGGAGACCCACCGCGATCCGTAATGCTTTACAAAGGCGTAGACCCCGACGAGCACGCCCAGCCCGGCATTGATCCCCAGCGCGTTCTTGTCGCTGAACGCGCCGCGCAACGCCGTCGCGTATTCGGGCACCGTGATGCTGTACGCGAACTGCGGCGCCACGAGGAATATGGCGGCCGAGGCCGCAACGCCCACCAGGTTCACCTTGATCAACAGCGCGACAACATCGCCCAGATCGCCGCGGCTGATCAGATAAACGCCAAACACCGCTGTCGCCGTCACCTTGGTCGTGCGGGTAAAGACGACCTCCGGGAATTGCGACCAGGCGGCGCTGAAATAGGCAAGGCACACCAGCGGCAGCAACGGCCAGGCAAGGCGCAAAGCGGGCAGAACCGTACCCGGGCGCAACAGACAGACCGCGCCGCAAAACGTCAACAGCGAGGCATAAAACGCGGTGCTATAGGGGTCGTTGGCCCACACGCTGACATGCGTGCCGGCAAAGAATGTCGCGGGTGTCCAGAACACCCCTTCAATGATCAGGAGCAGAACGAAGACGGCGGCCTGCTCGACACGACGGGCCAGGAAAATCATCGACAGGTCTCGAAGCGCGGCAATGCCGAAAGGGTCTGGTTATCCCGCAGCATCATACGGTAGCACATACCTATCCTTGCAGCGCATCGGCCGATGCAAGAGCGGCCCGCCGCGCGGGGCGGGTTGGCGGCGCAGCGAGATCGACGTGCGACCGGGCGAGGTGGGCCGCGAGACGCGCCGACAAGGCGGCAACCAGCAACGTCGGGTTGGCCTGCCCCGAGGTGGGGAAGGTCGAACTGCTGGCGACAAACAGATTGGGCGTGCCATGCACGCGGCAATCGCGATCGACGACGCCAGTCAGGGGATCATCCGACATTCTGGTTGTGCCGATTTGATGGTAACCGTCCGTCGCCTGCCCAAAAACCTGCGGCTGCCGCTCTTCCTCGGGGTAGGCGTATTCGAGATGCCCGATCCCTGTGCGGCGCAATTCACGGTCCATGATGTGATGGCTGCGGAGCACCGATTGAGCGTCGATGTCGAGGAAGCGCAGATCAACCCTGAGGCGCGGCAGGCCGAGCGCATCGCGGCGCTCGGTCAGCGTGACCACGCTCGACGCATTGGGCGCCTGTTCCGCATGGTAAAGAAACGTATAGCGGCGCGATCGATTGAGAAGAAAAAACCCGGGCAGTCTCGGTTTCGCGACATAGCGGCCAAACAGAAATTTCGCCGCTTCGCGCGCCGCCTCGGGAAGACCACGCGTGATATTGCCGAGATGCCGGCCGATCGCCGGCGGGTTGTCGCGCAAATGCTTTTGCTGAATGGCCTCCGCCGCAAGCAGGCCGCGCAGGCCGGGTGTGCGCAGGCTCAGGCAGGCCAGCGACAGGATTGCGCTACGGTGCCTCGGATCGCTCAGCGGCGGGTTGTCCGGCCAGGCGGCCAGGTTCAGCAGGCCGTGAAGCTGCTGCACCTCTGCGCTCAGCGTGATGCGGCGCCGGACATATCGCCCGCCGCGATCGACAAAAAAGCCGAATTCGCTATCCGGTGTTTGCGAGGTCAGCACGATCTCGGCGATGCGGCCCTCGATATGCCCCATGTAATACCGGCCGAGTGCGCCATCCGGCCCGCCGAACGCGCGTGGCTGGCGCAGGCGCGCGGCGAGCAACAGCCGGGTCGTCTCAAGCCCGCCGCAGGCCAGCACGAAGGCGCGCGCCCGCAACCGCCGAACGCCACCGCCGCGCTCGGCCACAAGGAGCGCATCGACCCGCCCGTTCACCGGGTCAAGATCGATGCCGACGGCAACCGCGCCGAGGACTATGCGCGGGCCGGTTTGGCGTTCGAGCGCCGCCGCATGGAGGCGCCTCAAATTGCGGCCGTCGCTCCACCGTTCGAGCCGGTCGAAACAAGCCTCGCCCGCCGGAGGCGCCGGGGTCAGGGGTGCCGAAAAGACATTCTCGCCGGCATCGAGATAAGGGAGCGCCACATCGTACCACGGCGCGATCTCCTGCGCCCCGATCGGCCAGCCGTTTGACCCGGCCTGCGGCCGCGCGGCAAAGTCGATGTCGTCGAACGGCACGCATCGGCCGCCCCACAGCAGCGATGTGCCGCCAAGCGAGCGCCGCACCGCCTGCCGCATCTCGGCATGATGCAGCGGATCAACGATCTCCGCGTCGGCCAGCTCCTGAAACTCCCGGCTGAAGCCGTCAACGCCACCCGCCAGCACCAGCGCGTCGATGCCGCGCCGGTGCAATTCAAGCGCGAGCACCAGCCCGGCCGGACCGGCGCCGACCACCACGATCGGAAACTCTCCAGTCGTGTCGGCCGGCAGGCTGTCAGTAATCATCGTAGAGGCGGACCGCTTTCCTGGAGGACGATGCCTCGGGCATCCCGATCGCCACTCTGGCCGCGATCGCTGAAGATATGGTGAACGCCGCGGTAAGAAGCAGGCGGCCGCCTGGCGACCGCCCCCTCGCCTAGTACCTGGAATCAGAGAAGCGCAAAATTCCCTCTCTCCCCGTCGGCAACCGGCTCGAACCCCGCCCAACCACCCTCACCCGTCTCGCTGCGCTCGCCACGCTCTCCCCCGGTGCGGTGCGGGAGAGGGCCCGGCGCTATGCCCTGTAGAACGGGCGGTCGCCCTTTACCGTGACGCGGAAACCGTGGCGGTGTTGCGGGAAATAGTCCCACATCGCGTGGTGCTGCACGCTGCGATTGTCCCAGAAGGCAATCGAATTGGGTTGCCAGCGGAAGCGGCACTGGAATTCCGGCGTTTCGCAGTGCCGGTACAGCATTTGCAAAAGCGCGTCGCCTTCGAGGCGGCTCAACTCCTTGATGCCGGTCGTAAAGTTCGGGTTGACGAATAAAGCCTTGCGGCCGGTCACCGGGTGGGTGCGGACGACCGGGTGCTCGGCCCGCGGGAAGCCCTTTTCGGTCATCGGATAGCCAAAGCGGCCGCGATACGCCGGCTCACCGTCATGGATCGCGGTCAACCCTTCGACGAGCCGCTGGATCGGCGGCGACAGCTTGTCGTAAGCGGCATACATGCTGGCGAACAGCGTGTCGCCGCCCTCCGGCGGCACCTCGGTCAAATAGAGGATGCTGCCCATCGGCGGGTCGGCATCGCACGACACGTCGGAATGCCATTCCTCGCCGGCGACGTGCTTCGAATTTTCGTCGGCGTGGATCGTCAGGATTTCGGGATGTCCCTCGGGCGAATGCCGCGAAGCCGGATGGATCGCCAACTCGCCGAACAGCCGCCCGAATGCCTTATGCTCATCGTGCGTCAAATTCTGGTCGCGGAAGAAGATCACCAGGTTTTCCATCAGCGCGTCGTGCACTTCCTGAAATTGCTGGTTGCCAAGCGGCCGCGACAGATCGACCCCCGAAATCTCCGCGCCGATATGCGGCGTCAGCTTTTTGACCGCGATCGTCTGATAGGGCATTGGCGGTTATCCTCGTGAGTGGGCACCGTCACGATAGCACCGGCAAATCCGCTCGGCGGCGATTAAATTTGCCCGCGATGAACCAGCGCCGATCAGGGAAATGGTTGCCCTGCCGTTTCCAGCCTGGGCGCGAAACCGCGCGCCAACCCATCAAATCGAGCCAAACATCAATAGACCCGCAACTGTAAAACCATTGTCATTGCGAGCCCCCGGGTTGGCGCTTCACGCCGCCCGAGGACAGGCTCCGCGAAGCAATCTCGTGCCGACAGGGCCTCCTTCGGATCGAGATTGCTTCGTCGCCTCCGGCTCCTCGCAATGACAATGAAGTACTGGATTTTCTTGTAGGGTGGGCTGAGCAATGCGAAGCCCATCGGAGGCCTTGACGCGCGAGGGTGATGGGCTCCGCTGCGCTCAGCCCATCCTGCGGCACCTCACCCTTTGAAATGTTTCATTAGATGCTCGTACGTCTCGTTCGGCGCCTCTTCCGGGACGTAGTGGCCGCAGGGGAGGGCGCCGCCCCAGGCATCGGTGGCGTAATTGGCTTTCCATACGGCGAGCACGTCGCCGTGGACGCTTTCAGTGTGGCTGCGCTGGCCCCAGAGCACCATGAGCGGCAGGGTGATCTTGTTGCCGGCGTTGAAATCGGCGGTGTCCATTTCAAAGTCGCAGGTAGCGCAGGCGCGGTAATCGGCGCATGAGCCCTTGATTGTCTTCCAGTTGAAGCAGCGGACATATTCGGCGAACGCGTCGGGATCGAAAAAGCCGAGGCCGATGCCCGGCTTTGACAGCTTCTGCTCCATGAAATACTGCGCCGGGATGCCGGCCAGCATGCGCTCGGGGAAGTCGTAGGGCTGTACCATCATCGACCAGTGCCAGGATTTGATGGCCCAGTTCATCGAGGTGTGCGTCCACACATGGTGGTTGGGCAGGATGTCGATGAGAGCGGCTTTCTTCACCCGGCCCTTGTGGTCGAGGCACATGCGCGCCGTGGTGCGGGCGCCGCGGTCATGCCCGGCAACGAAAAACTCGCGATAGCCGAGCTTTTCCATCACCTCGACCTGGTCCTGCGCCATCGCGCGGAACGAGTAGTTGATGTTGTTTTCGCCGGCATCGTCAGGGCCGACGCTGTCGCCGTAGCCGCGCAAATCGGTGCAGACGACATGGAAATGCTCGGCGAGGCGGTTGGCGATCTTGTGCCACGACACGTGCGTCATCGGGTTGCCGTGCAACAGCAGCAGCGGCGGCCCGTCGCCGCCGTGCCGCAGGTGGATGCGCGCGCGCCCAAAAGGACCGGAAGAGGTCTCGATCTCGGTGCGGGTAAATCCTTCGAACATCGCTGATTCCTCCATCTGGCCCCCACCTGGGCGGGTGTCAGGCTACCCCAGCTTGCAGCTTTACGCCCCGCGAAATGGTGGCAGGTGCCCCCCGATGCGAGCATTATCACCCGCAATCGGCGAGACGGGACCAATCCCGCAAAGCCGGAGGTGGGAGGAATCCAGTGACTGTAAAATCATGCGTGGCGATCGCAGCCGGTGTGCTCGCCTGTTTCGTGGCGAGCGGCCCGACGGCGCTGGCGCAGAAATCGGGCGGCATCCTGAAGGTGCAGCACTGGGACACGCCGGCCAGCATGTCGATCCTCGAAGAGGCGACCTATTCTGTTGTCGTGCCGATGATGGGCGTCTTCAACAACCTCGTCATGTACAAGCAGGATGTGGCGCAGAACAGCTTGCAGTCGATCGTCCCCGATCTCGCGGAAAGCTGGAACTGGGGGGAGGACGGCAAGGATTTGACGTTCAAGTTGCGGCACGGCGTCAAATGGCATGACGGCAAGCCATTTACCGCGGCCGATGTCAAATGCACGTTTGACCTGCTGACCGGCAAGGGCACCGAAAAGCTGCGCATCAACCCGCGCAGGGAGTGGTTCCAGAACGTCGAAGACGTGACGACCAACGGCGATTACGAGGCGGTGGTTCATCTGAAACGGCCGCAGCCGGCCTTGTTGACGCTGCTCGCTTCGGGCTACTCGCCAGTCTATCCGTGCCATGTGTCGCCGGCGCAGATGCGCCAGAAGCCGATCGGCACGGGTCCGTTCAGATTCGTCGAGTTCAAGCCCAACGAATACATCAAGGTTGCGAAGAACCCGGATTACTGGAAGCCGGGACGGCCCTATCTCGACGGCATCGAATACGACATCGTGCCGAACCGCTCGACCGCGATCCTCGGCTTTATCGCCGGCCAGTTCGACATGACATGGCCCTACAGCGTGACGCCGCCGCTGGTGCGCGACATCAACAAGCAGTCGCCGGACGCGAAATGCGTGCTCGCGACCAATAACGGCACGGCCAATCTGCTGGTCAACCGCGACGCGCCGCCCTTCGACAATGCCGATTTGCGCAAGGCGCTGGCGCTGGCGATTGACCGCAAGACCTTCATCGACATCATGACCGAGGGTCAGGCCAAGATCGGCGCGGCGATGCTGCCGCCGCCCGAAGGCTTGTGGGGCATGCCGGTGGAGATGCTGCGCTCGATCCCCGGCTACGATCCCGACGTGCAGAAAAACCGGGCCGAGGCGCGCGAGATCATGAAGAAGCTCGGCTATGGACCGGACAAGAAGCTGGAGGTGAAGGTATCGACCCGAAACGTCGCCACCTTCCGCGACCCTGCCGTCATCCTGATCGACCAACTCAAAGAGATTTATATCGACGCGACGCTCGAAACCATCGAGACCGCCAACTGGCACGCCAAAGTGACCCGCAAGGACTACAAGATCGGCCTGAACAACACCGGCAGCGGCGTCGACGATCCGGACCAGCAATTCTACGAGAATTACGCGTGCGGCTCGCTGCGCAACTATAGTGGCTATTGCAATCCTGACCTCGACAAGAAATTCGACGAACAGTCGATGATGACCGATCAGGAAAAGCGCAAGAAACTGGTTTGGGAAATCGACAGGAAGCTGCAGGAAGACGGTGCCCGCCCGATCATCTTCCACGCCACCAACGCCACCTGCATGCAGAAATCGGTGAAGGGCGTGACCATCATGGTCAACAGCATCTACAACGGTTGGCGGATGGAAGACATCTGGCTGGATCGTTAGGGTTTTTGAGCAAAATTTCCACGGCCATCCTTGACATTCTGACAACGTGAGCAATGATGAAATGTCCTGCATCGGGGATGCTTGATCACACGGTTTAGCTAGCCCGACGCTAGCCGGGAGTGATCATGCCGACGATCAGATTGACGCAGCTCGCTGCTGAAAGGTTGTCCGTGCCCAACTCCGGCCGCACCGTTTACTGGGATCGCGGGCTGCCGGGGTTTGGGCTACGGATCACCGCCAAGGGCGCGAAATCTTGGGTTGCCATGTACCGGGTTGCGGGCAAGTCGGTCATGGAGACGCTGGGTACCTTCGCCCGGGTGCCGAAAGTAGACGATGCGCGGACCCTCGCCCGTGCAAGCATGGCAAAGGCCGCAGCTGGAGCGAACCCGGTTGCAGAGAGGCGCGCAGCGCACTCGGTCGCATCCGCCGTAAGTCGATTTGTTGCAGAGTATTGTTCCCGCAATCTACGGCCGAGCACGGCGAAGGAGTGGGGCCGCATCCTTGAGCATGATGTGGTCTCGCGCTGGGGCGAGCGGCCGTTGACCCAGGTCGCCAAGGGCGACGTTCTGGAATTAATCGGCGATAAGGCGGCGCAGCGAGAGCGAGTGCGCAGAGGGCAGAATGCCGGGGCCGGGGTCCAGGCAAATCGAACGCTGGCGCGATTGCGCACGTTCTGCCGTTGGGCGGTTGCCAACGATCTCATCGAAAATGATCCGACCGTCGGGGTGCGCATGCCGGCGAGGGAAACGGCACGCGACCGCGTCCTGAGCGACGTCGAGATCGAACGTTTCTGGAATGGTGCGGGGCGGCTGGACCTGCCATATTGCCCGCTCTTTCGCCTCATGCTGTTGACGGCCCAACGAGGGGGCGAAGTCACGGGCATGAACTGGGGCGAAGTTGATCTCGACGCGTGCATCTGGACCATTCCGGCCTCTCGCGCGAAAAACGGGAAGCAGCACGTCGTTCACCTCTCCGCGCTGGCAATCGAGGTGTTGGAGCAACTGCCGCGGCAGGGTGAGCGGGTGTTTACTGGACCAAGAGGATCATCCGGGCTCGATCTCGGGCGCCCGAAGGCCAGGGTCGCCGCCCAGATGGGCGCAACCGACTGGGTGCTCCACGATCTGCGGCGCACCGCGACAACGGGCATGGCGCGCCACGGTATTGCACCGCACGTCGTCGATCGGATCCTTAACCACCAGTCGGGCGTTATCCGTGGCGTTGCGGCCGTTTACAACCGCCACGCTTATCTCGACGAGCGTAAGGCCGCACTCGAGGTATGGGGCCGCTTCGTCGAAACCTTAGTGCGTCCGGTTCCTTCCAATGCGATGCAACTCGCGGTGAAAAGTTTGGCCGGTTAGGCTAGAGGTGCGGCGGATAGGCTGATCCCCGAACACTCGGTTCCGCACCGAGCTTCTGCCGCTTTCCTACATGCGGAGCGCCTGCGGAGGCCACGTGCAAAACGACGGCATATCATTGCGCGAAGCCCTCGCTGCAACCGGAGGCCCGTGGAGCCCCGTGGACGAGTTCCTCGCGTCTGCTGCACCACCTCGGATGCGTGGGCGCGTCACGAGCCACGGCCGCGTAATCCTCGAACCGGACGATCAATCGCAAAGGCCGTGGAACCGGTTTCGGCAGGGGAAATTGTACGCGGACCTCACCGACGGGCGACGAGTGCTCCACGGTGAGCGAGTGAGTTGCGACTGGTCGCGTAAGGAAGCTGTGGTGCTGCCCCCGGAATTTCTAAGTTTGGCCAATTGGGAATTCATCGAACTTCCTATCGGCCTCTCCATACGGGTTCACACTGATCGCGGCCTGGCAGTCGACTATATTAACCTAGTGGTGAAGCCCGCCGTCAACTTGATGGTGAAGCCGCCTGTCCCTTCCAGGAGTAGTGGTGGGCAGCGGCGGCATGGCGACAAACAGCTCCGGCTGAAAGTTGCCATTTCCAACTACAAAACCGAACTGGCAGTAATGGCGAATGACACGGTGCGCGCCCGGTTTCTCGCTGAGAAAGTCGGTTGCAGCGAGAGCATGGCGCGGAAGACGATCGGGTCCCGAATTCCAAAAGAAGCGGGTAAGCTCCAGGAAACATTAGCGGATCAGCGATACGAATTCCAGTGGAATTCCAACTGATGCATTCCGTTTTTTGACGGAGCAGCATTCCTCGGCATTTCGAGGGAGTGCATACCGTGTCGCGATTGAAGAATCACACCGCCCAGCAAGAGACGCGCAAGATCATACGGCGTGCCCGTGTCAAGGAGTTAACCGGCGTCAGTGACGCCACGTTGTGGCGCTGGCAGCGCGATGGGCAGTTTCCGCAGAGGATCGTTCTCGGCGGGTCCCGGCATCGTTGGATGGTTTGAAGACGAAGTTACATCGTGGGTGCATGCCCGCATCCGTTCAGTCGGAAAGCGGCCAGCACACATCGCGCCGGCCGCACCACCACAATCCCGAGAGCCAGGTAAGCCACTTGGTACCGGGCACGTCTTCGGCGACCGCTGACCAGTCATGGGCATCAATTTCGGGGCGCTGGATGCCGCTCTCAAATACGCCACCCAGCGTGGCAAGCCAGTTTTTCCGTGCCAGTGGCAAGGCGTTCGACGCAAACAGCCCCTGACCGACCACGGATATTTCGACGCGGCCCAAGATACCCAAGATCGTTGCCGACTGGTGGAGGCGGTGGCCTGAGGCGCTGATTGGCCTGCCGACCGGTCAGTCCACTCGGCTCGCTGTGCTCGACGTCGACGTTAAGGACGACCACATCAACGGGTTCGACGCGCTCGACGATCTCGGCCACTCCATCCTGCCCAACACATGGCTCGCGCACACCCCCAGCGGCGGCTTGCATATCTATTTCGATCTCCAGGGACGCGGTATTCGCTGTTCGGCGGGTAAGCTCGGACGCGGTCTGGATGTGCGGGCTGACGGCGGTTATGTGATCGCGCCATCGCCAAATAGTGGCTACGGTTGGGATCCGCACTGAAATTCAGGCACTACGGCGCTGATGCCGATGCCGGATTGGCTGATCGTACCCCAGCCCGAGCGGACCAACCCGCCGGTCGAGCCAACCGACGGCTTATCGCCGTACGCCCGTGCCGCGCTGGATAGCGCCTGCCACAACATCGCCGGTGCGCCAGCGGGCATACAAGAAAAGACGCTAGCCTCTGAAGCATTCTCGATCGGGCGGCTCGCCGGCGCCGGCGCGATCCCGCCGACTTTGCACGCCGCGCCCTGATCTATGCCGGTACGCAAATGATCAGTTACGACCCGCGCCGACAGTGGGTCGTCAGCCAGATTGCGGCCAAGATCGAGCGCTCCTTTCGCGATGGCGAGGCCGGCCACGTGGGCGCGGCTGATGACTGACTTCTGGCACACGAACCCTAATTTGAGGGACGAAGCCGAGCGCCTTCCCAATAAACATTTGCAAAGCAGGCATTACATCAACGGGCACGACGGCGAACCGTCGAACGTTATCAATCCCACAGTTTTCGAGGGTCTGCCAGTTCCTCAGCGGCGCTGGCTGGTCACCAATTGGATTCCTCTTGGTCGAGTGACCGGCCTCTACGGCGCCGGAGGCGAAGGTAAAACGCTAGTAGCACAGATGCTCGCGACCTCGTGCGCAATCGGTCAGTCGTGGCTTGGGTTGCCGACCCTCCCGTGAACTCGGTCTTGCATTACTGCGAAGACGATGAAGAAGAGTTACGCCTGCGCCAGCAGGACATTAACGATCATTATGGTTGTTCTTATCGCGATCTCGGTGCGATACGCTGGGTGCCACGGCTCGGCTATGACAACGCGCTGATGACGTTCGAGACCGGCCGCGCTCTTCACACCAAGTTATTTTATGAGCTTCTGGCCGTTGCAAAAGCGCACGAGGCCCGGCTCGTGATTACCGACACATTGGCTGACGTCTTCACTGGAGACGAAAA